>NZ_JAHNZT010000051.1 GCF_019039035.1 Citreicoccus inhibens
GGGAGTTGTTTGTGTAGTGCCGGCCGCAGGCGCCACCCCGTCCCCCGTGGCCCCCGCGACTCCGGCCGGCCCCGGCATGGCCGCCGCGCCTCCGGCGGTGCCCAGCGTGGCGCCCGCGAGCCCTCCGCCCCCGCCTCGCGCCACCATCTCCGTGCCCTCGGTGGCGGCCATGACGGCGCCCGCCGCGCCGCGGCCACTGGACGCCGCGGTTCCCAGCGTGGCGCCCGCGAGCCCTCCGATTCCGCCTCGTGCCACGGTCTCCGTGCCCAGCATTGGAGGGGGAAGCCCCAGCGCGCCGCCTCGCGCGACCGCCCCGGTCCCGACCGTGGCCCCCGCGCGCGCGCCCAATGCCCTGCGGCCCGCAGGCATCGCGCCCACGGCCTCTCAGCGAGAGACCGTCCCCGGCATCCCGCCCGTGGGTCCCGCGGGCAGTCCGCCCAGCGCCTCGCAGCGAGAGACTGCGTCCGGAATCCCTCCCGTCGCTCCGCCGCCTCCGCCGCGTGACCCGTCGAGCGGACTCCCCACGGTGAGCGCCCCGCCGCGCGTGCCCTCGTCCGCGGGCCCTGCGGTTGCGCGCCCTCCGTCGGGACAGGCGCCCACGCTCGGAGCCTCGCCGCGCGCGCCCATCGTTCCGCCCGTGGTGCCCGGCGTCGCGCCAGTCGCGGCGGCCCTTCCACCGAGGCCACCTGCCGAGGCGACCGCCGTGCCACGGCCGCCGCCCGTCCTCGCCGTGGGCGCGGTGGGCAGCGTGCCTCCCGCCGCGCAGCCCACCCCGACGCCCACGCGACCGCCGTCGCGGCCCACCGCCTCACTGCCGGCCCTCACCACGCCCGCCGCGCGCCCGCTCACGCCGCCCCCTGTCGCGCGCCCACCTGGGGTGCCCGCCGTCGCGCCCGTGGTGCCCGCCATCGCACCCGCCGCTCCCTCCGCGGCAGGAACGCCCCCGCCCCCGCCGTCCCAGGCCAGAGGCCCCGGACTCGACGCGGCCCAGCTCGCGGACCTCGCGTCGCGCTGCGCGAAGCTGGACCAGCTCGACTACTACGAGGTGCTGCTGCTGGAGAAGGCGGCGAGCCCCTCGGACATCAAGAAGGCCTTCTACCGGGAGAGCCGCACCTACCACCCGGACCGCTTCTTCCACCTCGACTCGAAGGAGCTGAAGGAGCAGGTCAACGAGCTCTACAAGCGCGTCACCGAGGCCTACTACGTCCTGCGCGACGACACGAAGCGCAAGAAGTACACGGCGGACATCACCGGTCCCGAGCGCGCCCAGAAGCTCCGTTACACCGAGGCGTCCGAAGCCGAATCCAAGGCGGCCCAAAAGAAGGAGCAGGAGGAGCAGATTGGCACCCACCCCAAGGGGCGCCAGTTCTACCAGCAGGCGCAGAAGGACCTCGACGCGGGCAACCCCTCCGCCGCCGAGCGAAACCTGAAGATGGCCCTCACGTATGAGCCCGCCAACGCGCGCTACAAGGAACGACTGGCGGACGTTCAGAAGCGACTGTCGGACGAGGCCAAGAACAAGGGCGAGTCGTTCAAGATTCGCTGACGGCCAACGACGACGGGAGCCGCATTCGCATGGGCATCGACCTCACCATCCTCGGACTGGTGCTCTTCTTCGGCCTCTTGGGGGCCGCATCGGGCGCCGCCAAACAGGTGGCCAACGCAGCGGGCCTCGCGCTGGGGTACTTCACCTCGCGCCAGCTCGCCTCCGTGCTGGGCCCCAAAGTGGCCACGGCCATGGGCGTGCCGCTCCTGGCGGGCACCCTCACCGCGACCGTGCTCGTCTTCGTCTGCGTGTGGCTGGCGGTGCGCTACGCGCTGGGCGCGCTGATTCTCCGCTTCCTCTCCGGAAACCGCCCGGACGAGCGCGGCGCGGACCGCGCGCTGGGCTTCGCGCTGGGCGGCGCGAAGGTCACCGCCATCATCTGGGTGGCCTTGAGCGCCCTCACCTTCTTCGAGCAACACGTCGTCGTCGCCGGCAAGCACCTGGGCGTCGCGCCGAAGGACTCCCTCTCCTTCCAGCTCGCCCGCCGCTTCAACCTCTTCGAGCTGACGCAGTTCGCGCCCCTCGCGGACCTCGTCCGGGTCGCCCAGGCCTCGACGGATCCGCAGCGCGCCGCGAAGCTCCAGGACGACCCTGCCTTCAAGGCCCTGCGCAAGGACCCGCGCTTCCAGCGCGCCCTCCAGGACAAGGAGCTGCGCGACGCCCTCGCCCGCGGCGACACGCGCGCCCTGCTCCGCAACGACCTCATCCTCCAGCTCATCCAGGACCCGGACATCGCGGCCCGCCTCGGCGCCGCGGCCCGCGCGTCGCAGCGCCACTGAGCCCCGCCTCGCGCACGAGCGAGGGTCGCGGGAGCCGAGAGCCCCCGCGCCCCCGTGCCGAACCTCATGCGTCCAGCCACGAGGCATCCAGCCCGCGCAGCCGCTCGCGCACGTAGTCCGCGTCCACGCTGACGCGGCGGTGCTTGCGCTCGGGCGCCTCGAACAGGATGTCCGCCAGCACGTGCTCCATGATGGAGCGCAGCCCGCGCGCGCCCAGGCCACGGTGCTCCGCGTAGCGCACCACCTCGCGCAGCCCCGTCTCGGGGAACTCCAGCGCCACGTCGTCCAGCGCGAGCAGCTCCTTGAACTCACGGGTGAGCGCGTCCGGCGGCTCGGTGAGCACCCGCAACAGCTCCGGCTCCGCCAGCCGCTCCAGTTGCACCATCACCGGCAGGCGCCCCAGGAACTCGGCCAGCATCCCGAAGTCCACCAACTGCCGCGTGGTGACGCGCCGGGAGGCGCGCCGCGCCGCCTCGTCCGAGCCGAAGCCCATGGCCCGGGTGCCCTCCTCCAGCCCCTCGTGCAGGTCGCTGAACGTGCCCGCGCAGATGAAGAGGATGTCGCGCGTGTCCACCTGCACGAAGTCCCCCTTGTTCCACGCTTGCGTGACGTTCATAGGGACGAAGAGCTCGCGGCCCTCCAGCATCTTCAGGAGCGACTGCTGCACCCCTTCGCCGCCAATGTCGCGGCTGCCCGCGCCGTTGCGCGCGCCCTGAGAGCGCCGGGCAATCTTGTCCACCTCGTCGATGAAGATGATCCCGCGCTCGGTGTCTTCCAGCGAGTGGTTCGCCTTGAAGAGCAGGTCGGACACCATCACCTCCACGTCCTTCCCGTAGTACCCGGCCTCCGTGTACTCGGTGGCGTCCACCGTCGTGAACGGCACCCGGAGGATGTCCGCCAGGTTGCGCGCGATGTGCGTCTTTCCGCTCCCGGTCGGCCCCACCATCAGGATGTTGGATTTCTGGATGAGCGAATGTCGACGCAGCGAGCGGGCCTGCACGCGCTTCAAGTGGTTGTGCGCCGCGATGGCCACCGCGCGCCGTGCCGCGTCCTGCCCGATGACGAACCGGCCCAGGCGCTCGTAGAGCTCCCGAGGCGTCAGGAGCGTGTCTTCCTTGCGTGCGGACGACTCCATGGAACCTCCCCTTCTGTCCACGCGACCTCCCTCTGTGCGGAAGAAGTTTAGGAATCCGATGGCGAGGCGGCCCGTGCGGGCGATGCCACGGAGCCGTCACCGACGCCTGCTCGCCCACTCCCCGTGCTGGCGGAGACTTGAATGCAGGGGGGGTTTCCGATACTTCCGGCGCCCCTCCACTGTTCCGTGGAGCCACCCCCTCTCCGGAGGCTTAGAACCGCCGATGCCCGCACCCGCCACTCAGCACCGCTGGTCCCTCGCCGATGCCCACGAGCTCTACGGAATCCGGAACTGGGGCAACCCCTACTTCGGCATCAACGAAAAGGGCCACGTGTGCGTCCACCCGGACGGGCCCACGGCCCCCAGCATGGACCTCAAGGAGCTGGTGGATGAGGTGCGCCGCCGAGGCATCGGGCTGCCCCTGCTGATCCGCTTCACGGACGTGCTGCGCCACCGCGTCGTCCACCTCAACGAGGCCTTCCGCAAGGCCATCGCGGACCAGGCCTACAAGGGCCCGTACCGCGGCGTCTTCCCCATCAAGGTCAACCAGCACCGCTACGTGGTGGAGACCATCATCGAGGCCGGCAAGGGCTACGACTACGGCCTCGAGGCCGGCAGCAAGCCCGAGCTGCTCGCGGTGATGGCGCTGCTCGACAACGAGGACGCGCTCGTCATCTGCAACGGCTACAAGGACGAGGAGTACATCGAGACGGCGCTCTTCTACTCGCGCCTGGGCCGCAAGGTCATCCTCGTGGTGGAGAAGCCCAGCGAGCTGCCCCTCATCGCCGAGGTGGCGCGCCGCACCGGCATCACCCCGCGCCTGGGCGTGCGGGTGAAGCTGTCCACGCGCGGCGCCGGCAAGTGGGAGGCCAGCGGGGGAGATCGCTCCAAGTTCGGCCTGTCCTCCTCCGAGCTGATGAGCTGCATCGGCTTCATGAAGGACACGGGCCTGCTGCCCTCCTTCGAGCTGCTCCATTTCCACCTGGGCAGCCAGATCTCCAACATCCGCAACGTGAAGAACGCGCTGCGCGAGGTGGGCTGCTTCTACGTGGAGGTGGCGCGCCAGGGTGCGCCGCTGAAGTACCTGGACGTGGGCGGCGGCCTGGGCGTGGACTACGACGGCTCCCAGACGAACTTCTCCTCGTCCATGAACTACACGACGGAGGAGTACGCCAACGACGTGGTGTTCGGCGTGATGGAGGCGTGTGACCGCGCCGGCGTCCCGCACCCCACGCTCGTCTCCGAGTCCGGCCGCGCCATCGTCGCGCACCACGCCGTGCTGGTGGTGGACGTGCTGGGCACCAGCGAGTTCGACCCCGCGCAGGTCCCGGACAAGGTGGAGGAGAAGGCCCCCTCCGTGGTGCGCAACCTCGCGTCCACCTTCCGCGAGGTCACCAACAAGAACCTCATCGAGGCCTACCACGACGCCCAGGACGCCAAGGAAGAGAGCCTCACGCTCTTCTCACTCGGCCACCTGTCGCTGGAGCAGCGCGTGGCGGCGGAGAACATCTACTGGGCCACGTGCCACAAGATTCTCCGCATCGCGCGCGAGGCGGGCGAGATTCCCGAGGAGCTCGAGTCGCTGGAGAAGCAGCTCAGCGACACGTACTTCTGCAACTTCTCCGTGTTCCAGTCGCTGCCGGACTCGTGGGCCATTGATCAGCTCTTCCCGATGATGCCCATCCACCGGCTGGCGGAGAAGCCGACCCGGCGCGCCACGCTGGCGGACATCACCTGCGACTCGGACGGGAAGATCGAGCACTTCATCGACAAGCGCGAGGTGAAGGACGCGCTGGAGCTGCACGCGCTCAACGACGACGACTACTACCTGGGCATCTTCCTGGTGGGCGCGTACCAGGAGATCCTCGGCGACCTGCACAACCTCTTCGGGGACACGCACACGGTGCAGGTGTCGCTGGCGCCCAACGGCGGCTACCTCATCGACCACGTCGTGGCCGGCGACACCGTGACCGAGGTGCTCAACTACGTCAGCTACAACAAGGATGACCTGGTCGCGAAGCTGCGCCGGTTCACCGAGGCGGCGCTGCGCAACGGCCGCATCACCCTGGACGAGTCGCGCAACCTGCTGCGCATCTACGAGGACGGCCTCTCCGGGTACACCTACCTGGAGCGCGAGGTGGACGCGAAGTTCACCTCCGCGAGCCAGCTGCGCCTCGTGCCGCTGCCGGACGCCACGCGCGGACCGAACAACGGCGGCGACGTGTCCCCCTCGGGGACCTGAGCCCCACCCATCCGCCCCGCCGCTTCACGCGGGCGGGGCGGACGCCGGAGGGCGGCGCGGCCCTCCGGCTCCTCCCGGGACCGCCGCGCGCCTCAGTCCGGGTAGGTGAAGGTCATCGGCACCTTCACCTCCGGATGGAGGCTGCGCGACACCGGGCATTCGTGGGCAATCTGCTCCAGCCGGGCGCGATGCTCGCGAGACAGCCCCGCCGGCATCTGGAGGTCGAGCACCAGCTCCCCCACCCGGCGCGGCGGCGGCGTCATCCGCTTCTCCACGCGCGCGCGAACCTCACCGTGCAGCGGGATGTTCTCGCGCCCGGCCAGCAACTGCATCGTCGTCACCGCGCAAGACGCGAGCGCCGCGGCCAACAGGTCCGTGGGCGAGAAGCTGCCCCCGGTGCCTCCGTTGTCGCGCGGCGCTTCCGTCTGAAGGGCCGTCCCGGACGGACCGTGGGTGAGCTGCGTCTTGAACTGCGGCGCGCTCACCAGGGTCATCACCACGCCGGGACTGGGCACCACGGGCTGTTGGCTCATCGAGGACTCCTGTTGCGAGGAAACGGCGTTCAGCGGACGTAGGCCTCGTGCTTGGCGGCGTCCGCCTTGGTGGCGGGCTCGGCCTCCTCGATGCTCCAGTCCAGCGTCTTCATCAGCGACTTGTGGCGCTTGCGCACATCCGAGTCCAGGAGCGCGAGGGCCTCGCCCATCTTGTCCATGAGCCGCATGGGCTTGCGCTTGTTCTTCGGCTCGTTGAGCAGCGCGTGCGTCAGCCAGGGGAACACCGCCGTCACGTCGCAGTGCACGTACACCGAGCCGGTCTCCACCGCCTCCACCGAGACCTTGCCCCAGGTGTGGCCCTCGCCCGCGGGGCAGCTCGACAGGGCGCCGTTGTCCACCGGGTCCACGCAGAACTGCACGTCGATGTCGAAGCCCGTCGTGGGCACGTTGAGGATTTGATCCAACAGCGGCTCGCCCTGGAGCGTGTAGTTCTTGGGCACGCCGCCGCCGAGGATCCAGATGGCCAGCCGCTTGGAGAAGTTGTGGCGGCAGAAGTGCTGCATCGCCGCCATCGAGTAGACGTCGTCGTTGATGTCCAACTCGAACTTGAAGTCATCGCCGAGCAGCCGCTTGAGCTTGACGATGTTCAGGAAGATGGAGCCGTCCTGCACCGCGCCCACCCAGATGGGCACCGCGTGCTTGTAGCAGGTGGACAGGAGCGACGGCTGCTTCACGCCCAGCTGCTTCTCGATGCCGTGGATGGCCTTGCCGAGCAGGTAGTGGAACTCGGGCGTGGTCATCTTCCGCTGGAACTCGGGGCCCCGGATGATGGCGGAGAAGAGGCGGTCCGTGTCGAGCAGCGCCTCTTCCCAGAAGCCCAGGTCGTAGATGCGGATGATGCGCGCCAGCCGGTACTGGAGGTCCCCCGCGTTCGGGTTCACCTCGCGGATGGCGTGGCCGATGATGCGGTGCGCGTCGTGGTAGAGGTTGGCGCCCGTGGTGGTGATCGCGGAGATAACGCCCTTCTCGACCAACGGGATGATGCAGCTCTGGTGCAGTCCCGCGGGCGTCATCGCGCCGGACAACGTGAGGAAGATGGAGGCGTCCTGTTCCATCGACTTGGACATCAGCTCGAAAGCGGTGCGCTCCTGGCGCCCCACGTAGGCGCTGAAGGCGTGGGCGAGCAGCTCCGCCGGCTTTTCCTTGCCAGTGATGGGGCGGGGGTCCGCCTTGCGCGCGCCGGAGTAGGCGTGACGCAGGGACTTCTTCGGGCTCGAGGAGGTCTTGGCCATGGCGCGGCGATCTAGCACCGCCGGGCGGTCAAGGGGAGCATCGCCTTTCTGCCCTGTCGACTTGTCGCGCTCCGGACGCCCCCGAAGGTTCCCCCCAGGGGCCTGGGTGGCATATGAGCAGCGTCTCCGTCTCCCCTGGAGGGTGTTTCCTTGATTGACCTGCACTCCCACACCACGGCCAGTGACGGCCAGTACACCCCCCAGGAGCTGATGAGCCGCGCCCGGGCGGCGGGTGTGACGGTGCTGGCGGTGACGGACCACGACACCGTGGCGGGGCTCGCCCTGGCCGAGGAGGCCGCCCGCGCGCATGGGGTGCGGTTGGTGCCGGGCATCGAGCTGTCCGCCTTCGTCCTCGGGCGGGAGGCCCACATCCTCGGCCACTTCGTCGACCGCGAGGACCCGGCCCTCTCGCGCTTCGAGGAGCGGCTGCGCACGGAGCGAGACAGCCGCATGGAGGCCATGGTGGCCCGCATGCGGGAGCTTGGGTACCCCATCCGGATGGAGCACGTGCGAGCCATGGCGGGTGACGCGCAGCTCGGGCGCCCGCATCTGGCGCGGGTGATGGTGGACCAGGGCTGGTGCCGCGACGTGAAGGACGCCTTCGACCGGTTCCTCGGCACGGGCCGCATGGCCTGGGTGGAGCGCTTCAAGTTGGACGGCGCGGACGCCATTCAGCTCATCCGCGACGCGGGCGGCACCGCGACGCTGGCCCACCCCGCCTCCTCGAAGCTGGAGCGCGGGGAGATTCGCGCGCTGGCCCAGGCCGGACTCGCGGGCCTGGAGATGTCTCACTCGGATCCGAACCCCAGCGTGCAGCGCAAGTACCTCGGGCTCGCCGCGGAGTTCGATCTGGTCCCCACCGCGGGCAGCGACTTCCACGGCGAGAAGGTCGTCCCGGACCAACGGCTGGGCACGGCCTCCATGGCCCCCGAGCTGTTCGAGAAACTGCGCGCCCGAGCGGCTACCCCTTCAGCGCGCCCGCGGTGAGCCCGGCGACGATGCGCCGCTGGAGCACGAGCACCAACAGCACGAGCGGCACCGTCACGATGACGGAGGCCGCCATGATGAGCCCCCACGGCAGCTCATAGGCCGAGCCCCCGCTCAACAGCGCGATGGCCACCGGCACCGTGCGCTTCGCGTCGGTGAGCGTGAAGGTCAGCGCGAAGAGGAACTCGTTCCACGCCGCGATGAAGGCCAGGAGCCCTGTCGTCACCAGCGCGGGCCCCAGGAGCGGGAGGAACACGCGGGTGAGCACCACCCAGGGCGTGGCGCCGTCCACGACGGCGGCCTCCTCCAGTTCGACAGGCAGCTCCCGCATGAACGTGGTGAGCAGCCACACGGTGAAGGGCAGGGTCAGCACCAGACTGGACAGCACCAGCGCGGGCAGTGAGTTGTAGAGGCCGAGCCCTCGCACCAGCTCGAACATGCCGGAGAGGACCGCGACCTGAGGGAACATGGACACGCCCAGGAGCGCGAGCAGCAGCGTGCGCCGGCCCCGGAACGCCACGCGCCCGAGCGCATGGGCCGCCGTCACCCCGAGCACGAGTGACAGCCCCACCACGCCCGACGCCACGAGGACGGAGTTGAGGATGTTGCGAGCAAAGGGCTGCTGCGCGAACACCTGGGTGTAGTTGCTCCACGCGGGATGCGCGGGCCAGGGCCGTGGCGCGAACAACGCGCTCCCCGTCGTCAGCGACGAGGCGATGGCCCAGTAGAACGGGAACAGGGTGTACAGCAGCACCAGCCCGACGAGCCCCGCGAATGCCACCCGCCTCATGACTCCCCCACGTCCAACCGCACGCGCCCCAACACCAGGTACACGGCGGTGAGCAGCGCGATGAGCAGCACGAGCAGCGTGGCCGCCGCGCTGCCCACGCCCAGCTCCTGGAACTCGAACATCCACTGGCGGGCATAGCCGGCCATCGGCTGCGTCTCCGAGCCACCGCCAGTGAGCACGTAGAACACGTCGAACACGCGCAGCGCATCGAGCAGGCGGAACAGCGCGGCCACCATGAGCGGCCCCTTCACGAGCGGCAACGTGATCCGAAAGAACGAGCGGACGGGGCCAGCCCCATCGAGCCGCGCGGCTTCGTAGACATCCTCCGGAAGAAGCTGGAGCGCGGCGAGCAGCAACAACGCCATGAACGGCGTCGCCTTCCACACATCCACCATCACCACGGCCCAGAACGCGAGCGACGGCTCGGCCGTCCACGCCAGGGGCTCGGCGAGCAGGCCCAGCCACATCAGCACGGCGTTGATGACGCCGTAGACGTCATGAAACATCCAGGCCCACATCTTCGCGGACACGACGGTGGGGACAGCCCAAGGCACGAGCACCGCCGCGCGCACGAGCCCCCGTCCCGCGAACCGCCGATGAAGCACGAGCGCGATGCCCATCCCCAGCACCGACTCCAGCAGCACCGACACGAAGGCGAAGCGCACCGTCGTCCCCACAGCGGTCCACCAGTCCGGGTCCTCCAGAACGGACACGAAGCTCCCCAGGCCCACGAACCGTGCGGCGCTCAAGTCCGTCAACCGAGCATCCGTGAACGCGAACCCCACCGTCCGAGCCAGAGGCCAGCCCGCCACCAGCGCCATGCCCACCAGCGTGGGAAGCATGAACACCCACGCGGCGCGCGCACGCTGACGCGCCAGCAGCGAGGTCTCTCGGGGCCGGGCCATCACCACCGCCCTCCTCGACTGAGTCGCACGAGCTTTTGATGCGCCTTCTGCAAGCTCTCCTGCGCGGCGCCTCGGCCCGAGAGCGTGGCGTGCACGGCGTTGCGGATATCCGCGCTCACCTGGTTGTACTTCGCGCCCGTGACGGTGGGCCGCGCCACCGCGCTCGCGAAGGTCTCCTCCAAGCTGCCCATGAAGGGGTTGGCGCGAAGGATGTCCGGGTCGCGATACAGCGCCACGCGCGTGGGATTGAACGACGCCACGAGCGCCCGGCGCTTCTGCTCCTCCGCGCTGGTGAGGTACTTCACCAACTGCACCGCGAGCTCGGGCTGCGCCGAGAAGCGCGACACCCCGAGCTGCCAGCCGCCCAGCGTCCCCACCGAGCGCCCATCCGGCCCGCCTCGTGGAAGCGCCATCACCCCCACCTTGCCGCGCACGGGACTCTCCGCCGAGTTCGCCAGCGCCCACGCATACGGCCAGTTGCGCATGAACACCGCGTTGCCCGACTGGAAGACGCCGCGAGCCCCCTCCTCCTCGTAGCTCAGCACGCCCCGCGGAACGACGTTGCCCATCAGCGACGCGATGAACGACACGGCCTCCACCGCGCGCGGATTGTCGAGCGTCACCTGCCCCTGCGCATCCACGAAGGTGCCGCCGCCGAACGAGTCCACCCACTCGAGCGCGTTGCACGTCAGCCCCTCGTACGCCTTGCCCTGGAACACGAAGCCCGTGAGCCGCGCCTGTCCCGCGCGGCGCTCGCCCTCCAGCACCACCTTCGCGGTGCCAGCGAGCGCCTGCCACGTCTCCGGAGGTCGCTGGTGATACTTCTCCAGCAAGTCCTTGCGGTAGTAGAGCAGGCCCGCGTCCATGAACCAGGGGATGGCCACGAGCCGCCCGTCCACGGTGTTGTTGCGCATGAGCGCGGGGAAGAACGCCGCGCGGTCCGACTCGGGGAAGTAGGGCCGCAGGTCGATGAAGAACGGGCCCACGATGCCCGGCCACACGACATCAATCCGGAAGACGTCGATGTCGCGGCCCCCCGCGGCGAGGAGCTGCTGGAACATCGTCAACTGCTGGCCCGCGTCCGTGGGCACGGACACCAGCGACACCTCATTCCCCGTCTGACGCGCCCACGCCTCCGCGCCCTGTCGACACAGCTCCTGCTCCTGGCCCACGCTCCCGCACGCGAGGTTGAGCCGCGCCGCTCCCGCCACCGTCGGAACGAGGGCCATCACGGCGAGCATCCGCCCCATCAGCACCTTGGACATGGGTGGTCCCTCCGCGTCCCGCGCTAACACGTCGCGCGCGAAGACCACGGCCGGTCCACCACGGCACTGTCGGGTATCGGCCGAAGCGCGGCGCGCTCAGCCGCGCGGCTGGACCTTGAAGCGGCTCGTCACCACCGTGAGCCCCTCGGCCACGGCCTGAAGGTCCTGCGCGATACGGGTCGTGCGCCCGGTGGCGTCGACCCCCTGCTTCACGAGCTCCGCCACGTTGCGAGCCCCCTGCACGGCCTGCTCGCTGGACTGGCGCTGCTGGCGCGTGGCGATGGTGATCTGCCGCGCGGCCTCGCTCGTACCGCGCGCCAGTTCGACGATGCGCTGAAACACCGAGGAGGCCTGCTCCGCCACTTCCACGCCTCGGTCGCTCGTCACCATGCCCATGCGAGACTTCGACACGGCCTCTTCACCCGAGTCCTGAACCTTCTCGACGATGCGCGCGATGTCCCGCGCGGACGCGGACACGTTCTCCGCGAGCTTGCGCATCTCCGCGGCCACCAGCGAGAAGCCGCGCCCCACCTCGCCCGCCTTCGTTCCCTCCAGCGCCGCGTTGAGCGCGAGGAGGTCCGAGCGCTCCGCCACCTGATTGATGACCTGCGCGATCTTCGACACCTGCCGCAGGTCCTGGTTGAGCCCGACGATGGCGTCCGCCACGCCCTTGGACTCGATGCGGATGTCGTTGATGCCCTGCACGACCTGCGCGACCACGGCCATCGCCTCGGCCACCGCCTCGTGCGTGCGCCGGGCGCTGGACTCCACCACCTCGGTGGAGCTGGAGATCTGCTCGGCGGTGCGGCTCAGCTCCTCGAACGTCGCGGCAATCTGCTGCGCGTAGGCCGCCTGTTGGCTGATGACGTGTTCCTGATCCGCCGAGGCCCCCAACAACCCGCGCGACGCGGAGGAGAGCTGCTCCGTGCGCGACACCAACTCCAGCACCGTCGTGCGCAGCGTGCCCAGCATCTCGTTGAACGAGTGCGCCATGCGCCGCACCTCGCCGGACGCGGACACCTCCAGCTCGCCGCGCGCCAGCTCGCCTCGGGCCACCTCGCGTGCGACCTCCGCCACGCGCGAGACCGGCGCGGAGATGGCGCGGCTGATCACCACGGCCAGGCCCAGGCCGAGCAGCGTCGCGCACAGGTACCCCAGCAGCGAGTAGCCCCTCACACTCCCGAGCGCCAGCTCCAGGTCGTCCGTGCCAAATCCCGCCACATAGACCTGAGCCCCGGCCGGGCAGCGCACCACCACCAGGTCCTCCCGCCGCTCGATTCCGCACGCCTCCGAGGGCAGGGCGCCCGCGGCCAGCACGTCACCCGGAACGCGACCGCGCGCGTGGACCACGGAGCCGTCCCGCCGAAGCACGCCCTGGAAGCGCACTCCGAGACCGCCCGCCTCCGTCCGGGAGAACACCTCATCGAGCCGCGCCCGAGCGGTGTCGGAGCCATCCATGCCCACCGCCGCGGGATGACTCGCCACCAGCGAGGCCACCGCGCGTGCGCGCTGCTCCAACACTTGAAGTCCCGCCGCCCGCTGCCGCGCCGGGAAGTACCCGCCGCTGAACAGGACCACCGCGAGGCAGGGAACGAGCACCGCGATCGCCACCTGCACCCGCAAGCTCAGACGACCCCACATGCAGCCGCTCCCCTCTGGAGGATCCGAGCCGGGGACGCTAGGCCCTGTGCGACATCAGCGTCAAACTCGCACCCCGTCCCCCACGAATCGCGCCCTGAACCGGGTGCGCGCCGAGCGGCCGGGCGACGCGCGCGCGACTGATGGCCTCGATTGCTCTTTCCATCGTCTTCTCAAGGGGTTGGGGCGCCCAGCCGGGGACTTTCCCTTTGACACGGCGCGGAGGGTGTCATTAGGGTCCGCGCCCGATGATTACTCCCCTCGCACCGTACCTGCCGTTGGCGGTGGTGCTCCTGCTGGCCGGCCTCATGGCGATGGCCATCCCGCAGCTGACCACCCGGCTGGGCCCCAAGCGCCCCAGCGCCATCAAGTCGTCCCCCTTCGAGGCGGGTTCCGAGTCGAGCGGCCCTGCACGTCAGCGCTTCGCGGTGAAGTTCTACGTGGTCGCGCTGCTCTTCATCGTGTTCGACGTGGAAGCGGTGTTCCTGTACCCGTGGGCAGTGAACTTCCAGGCGCTCGGCTGGTTCGGCTACGTCGAGATGCTGGTTTTCGCGGCGACGCTGATCGTGGGCCTTATCTACGTTTGGAAGAAGGGCGCTCTCGACTGGGAGAGCTGAGCAATCATGGCTGATAGCGACATCGCACCGATCCTGACCACCCGTCACGAAGAGGCCATGGGCTTCTTCCAGCGCATGGTCTCCAAGGGGCTCGGCTGGGCCCGCAAGTACTCCCTCTTCACGTACCCGTACGCCACCGCCTGCTGCGGCATGGAGTACATGTCCGTGGCCGCCAGCCGGCACGACATCTCCCGCTTCGGCGCCGAGTTCCCTCGGTTCTCGCCGCGTCAGGCGGACCTGCTCATGGTGGTGGGCACCATCAACCTGAAGCAGGCCCCCATCCTCAAGCGCGTCTACGAGCAGATGTGCGAGCCCAAGTGGGTCGTCGCCTTCGGCGTGTGCGCTTCGTCGGGTGGCTTCTACGACAACTACGCGGTGCTCCAGGGCATCGACCGCATCATCCCGGTGGACGTCTACATCCCCGGCTGCCCGCCGCGCCCCGAGCAGGTGCTCGACGGCCTGATGATGCTCCAGGAGAAGATCGGTTCGCAGGTGCACCGCATCGCGGATCGCGGCCAGCCCAACGCCACCGCCGCGCACCACGAGCGGATGCTCAGCGCCGGCAAGTAGCTCCGCGCGACGTTCGCGCCAGGTCCCGGGCCCCTGCCCCTCTCCCCATCGGAGAGGAGCTGGGGCCCGCGCCATTTCCGGGCCTACCAGCGGTGATAGGCGGGGTGGCCTTCCTTCACGGCGACGAAGGTGCCTCGGCACAGCGCGGTCACCTTGCCGCCCGCGGTGAGCGTGCCCTCGATGACGGCGCGGTCGCCCTGGAGCTGCACGGGTCTGGCCTCCAACCGCACCGGGCCCGACATGGGCGTGGGGCGCTTGAGCGTGATCGCGTAGTCCGCGGTGACGGTGCACGGAGGCGACGAGGCCCCCTGCGCTTTCATCAGGTGGTACGCGGCCGTCCAGTTGCAGTGGCAGTCCAGCAGCGCGCCGATGATCCCGCCATTGAGGACACCCGGGAAGGCCTGGTGGTGCTCGGACGGGGTCCACTCCGCCACGACGAGGTCACCCTCCACGCGGCTGCGGATGCGCAGCCCCTGGGGGTTCGCCGGGCCGCAACCGAAGCAGGCGTTGTGAGGGGCGTAGGTTTCCTGAAGGCTGGGGGAATCTGTCGTCGACATGGCCCGCGACCTTACGCCAGCCACGCTCGGGTGCGCGCTCTCTCACGCCATCCAGCCACGCCGCCAGCGCATCCGCGTCCGCCCCCTCACACTCGCCCTCGCACGAGCGCAGCTCGCTCCCGTCCTCCTGCGGCCGGTCCACCACCCAGCGCTGCCCATCGAAGGCGCCCCGGTCTTTCTCCTTCAACACCGCGTCGCCCGCCGCGTCCGTCATCTCCACCACACCATCCGAGCGGATCCGATACGCGTTGAAGTCGCGCGGCGCGCCGGGCCAGTGCCCCGGACTGAAGACCTCGGGGCTCACGTGCGTGTAGCCCGTCTCGGCGTAGAGCGGCGCGACGTCGCGCGCCTCACCGCGCAGCAGCGGCGCCAAGGACAACCCATCCACGTCGCTCGGCCCCCCCAGCCCGGACAGCTCCAGCAGCGTGGGCCCCACGTCCACCAGCCGAACGAGGGCATCCACTTCAGACGGACCACGCCCCCATCGGCGCGGCGGCTTCACGGCGAGCAGGATGTGGTTCTCCTCGTCGGACAGTCGAGCGCCATGCACGGACGTGGCCCCCGCCAGGTCCGGGCGATCCGCGTGGAAGCTCTCGCCATGGTCCGAGAACAGGACGATGAGCGCGTCGTCATAGCGCCCGCTGCGACGCAGGTCTTCGAGCAGGCGCCCCACCTGTGAGTCCGCCTGGGCCAGCAGCTCATCGTAGAGCGCCTCCGCGCCCTCGCGACTCCACCCGCCCTTGGCCCCCGGAGACACGGGCGCGAAGTGCATGCGGAGCCGGCGCTCCAGCGGCTCACTGGCCGCGACGTAGCGTCGGTAGAACGGGTACACCGGGTCGCCTGGGAAGTGCGCGGCGGTGGCGTGGAAGGCGAACAACGTGGGACCCGAGGCCGCCTCGTTGCCCAGCCGCGCCGACAATCGCGACGCATAGCCCATCGGATCGTGGATGCCCGCCAGCGCGCGGTTGTCGATGAACTCGGGAACCCACGCCGCGCCGAGCGCGTTGTCCGCGAACATCCCCAGCGCGCGGTAGCGCAGCTTCTCCAGCGCGAAGTTGATGGCACCGTGTGGCGGTTGCAACCGGGTGGCGAAACCCGAGGCGGGCCCCTCGTGGTGGAAGCGCGAGCAGTCCGTGGCGAACACCGTGCGCCAGCCCGCCGCGGTGAAGGCGGACGCGAAGGTCTCCGCGGGCACCATCCGCGTGTCCGCCGTGAGCGGATAGCGCACCCCGGTTCGCGTGGGCCAGCGGGCAGTGAGCATCGCGCGCCACGCGGGCTCGGTCTGAGCAATGGGCGTGTACGCATGGGTGAACTGCGTGGCGTCCGCGACGAAGCGAGCGACGTTCGGAGCCACGCCACGCCCCGCGGCCTCCAGGCGATCCGGACGGAAGGCATCGATGCCGATGAGCACCACGAGCGGCGGCGGCTCCGCCCCCACCTTCCGCGCGGGAGCCCAGCTCCAGAACCCGACGGCCGCCACGCTCGCCGCGACGAGCCCGACCGACACCGCCCGAGGCATGGCGCGCACCCGAGGCGCCAGCCCGGCCGCATGCGCGAGAAGCCACGCCAACGCGACGCCGCGCGGCTGCCAGGGCTGGCCATGGTCCACGAGCCACGCCAGCACCGGACGCAGCGAAGGCAGGTCATCGAACAAGGCCGGACGCGCGATGGCTCGGTCCCAGGCGAGCAGCCCCAGAAGCACCACGCCCTGCCCCACCGTGAGCAGCGCCCGCGCCACCCCGCGAGCCCCCCACGCTTGCGCGAGAAGTCCCGCGCTCGCCGCCAGCAGCGCGCCCGCCAGCGCGTAGACGGTCGCCACGCGCAGCAGCAGCTCCGGGAGGAGCGGACGGACCGCGGCCGCGAGCGCCGCATAGGGACCGTCCACGGGGACGTCCACCCCCACCGCGCCCGCGCGCAGCAGCCCCGCCGTCTCCGCGCCGAAGAGCGCCACCCCACCCAGGACACCCAGGGTCAGGTGCCAGCACACGAGACGCGGAAGGCCGCACGGAGGGGAGGCAGGCATGGGCCGCGTCTATACCGAATGTCACACGCGCGCCACGGCGAGGGGGGCTTCCGAGGGCCCCCGGGGCGACACCGGAGAGTGGAACCGGACCGCCCCGCAGGATAAGGGGAAGCGCGTGCAGGCCAGCGACATGGAGGGGATGGACGAATCGGTGGGTCGCGCGCTCGGGCGCGAGCGCTGGGCCAACGGCCGCCACATGGCGTGGGTGCGGCTCGGCGCGGTCAGCCTCCTGTTCGGCGTGGTGTTCTACCTGGGACGCACTCGGGGGCTCGCGGACTGGGAGGTCTACCTGGGCCCCTTCGCGGTCTACTGGCTGTGCACCGCCGTGGTGGGCGTCGCGGTGGCGACGTCTCGGCGGGCCGCGCAGTGGGCGGGCCTGTCCATCGCCTTCATCGACGTGCCCGCGGTGTTCTGGCTCCAGCATCTCGCGCTGCCCGTGTCGCCCTCGCCGGGCGGCGTGGCCGGCTTCACGCTGGGCATCTTCGTCGTGCTGGTCCTGCTGTCCGCGCTGGGACTGCGGCGCGCGGTGACAGCGGTGGTGACGGCCATCAGCGCCCTGGCGGAGATGCGGCTCCAGCAGGAAGCCCACATCGGCATCGGGGCGCAGGTGGCCGCGCTCGTCATGCTCGCCGTCGCTGCCGCGGGCGCCAGCCGCCTGCTCCAGCGCGTGCGCGCGCTCTCCGCCGCGGTCAGCCGTGAGGAGCTCAAGCGCGCTCGGCTGGGCCGCTACTTCTCCCCCGCCGTCGCGGAGCGCCTCCAGCACTTCGCCTCGCCCCTGCCGGAGCTGCGCGAGGTCACGGTGCTCTTCGCCGACGTGCGCGACTTCACGGCGCTCAGCGAGCGGCTGCCCCCAGGCCAGGTCGTCGAGCTCCTCAACGAGTACTACGGGCGCATGGTCGAGGTGGTGTTCCGCCACAACGGCACGCTCGACAAGTTCATCGGTGATGCACTGATGGTGTACTTCGGAGCGCCGCTGGACGACCCGGACCACGCCCGGAGCGCGGTGCGGTGCGCCCTGGACATGGTCAAGGAGCTGGAGGCCGTCAACGCCGAGCGCGCCCGGCGAGGCGAGCCCGGACTCCGGATGGGGGTGGGCGTCCACACCGGCCCGGTGGTGTTGGGCAACATCGGCTCCACGGCCCGTCGCATGGAGTACACCGCCATTGGTGACACGGTGAACCTGGCCAGCCGCATCGAGGGGTTGACCAAGCAGTTGGGCGTGGTGGCGCTCGCGTCCCAGGCGACCCGGGAGCGGGCGGGCGCG
The DNA here is from genome assembly GCF_019039035.1 of Citreicoccus inhibens. Classification (GTDB taxonomy): domain Bacteria; phylum Myxococcota; class Myxococcia; order Myxococcales; family Myxococcaceae; genus Citreicoccus; species Citreicoccus inhibens. The sequence goes on from NZ_JAHNZT010000051.1 coordinate 18,105, forward strand.
GCCTTCGAGTGGGCGGCGGCCCCCGTGACGGCGGTCCCCGGCAAGAGCCAGCCCGTGGCCACCTTCATCCCCGCGCCAGCCCCTCCGTCCGGCTCGAACGCGGCGGCATGACGGCCCGGGCCAGGTCGCTCGGCCGTCCAGGGACGGGGCAGATCCACCTGTTCGCTTCTGGCTCGCCTAAGTGGCCTACATGCCTGAGGGTTTACGTTGACGCCCCCGGGGCACGGTCCCTATAACGCCGCGGATTCCTCTGCCGTCATCGAGGCTACCCCTTGAGCATTTTCGCGTTGGACAGGGTCACCGCCCAATTTCCCGAGGCGGTCGCGGAGCGCTACGTCGACCGCGCCGGCGGCGCCTGGGCCGTCATCCATGCCGACTGGCTGCCGAAGGTCGCCGCGTTCCTCAAGAACGACCCCGAGCTGAACTTCAAGCTGTTCGGCTCCGCGGATGCCGTGGACCGGTTGCACCTGGCCGAGAACGACCCGCGCTTCGAGGTCGTCTACTTCCTCTACTCCCTCACCCGCCATGAGCACGTGCGCCTGAAGGTGCGCGTCTCGGAGTCCAAGGCGGAGCTGCCCTCGCTCGCGCCGCTGTACCGGGGCGCGGACTGGTGGGAGCGCTTCGTCTGGGACTTCTACGGCATCCGTTTCACGGGGCACCCGGACCTGCGACGCATCCTCCTGTACGAGGAGTTCCAGGGCCACCCGCTGCGCAAGGACTACGCGCTGCGCGACCGGCAGCCGCTCATCCCCGAGCGCCCCATCAAGGACATCTTCCGCGGCCCCGGCACCAGCGGCATCGCCTGACGAGGACACCATGGCCGACAGCGCCAAGCCCGAAGCCCACGCTCCCAACCCCGACATCGACTCGTATGCGCACGAGTCCGAGCTGGAAGCCCATCTTCAGACCAAGAGCATGGTCATCAACATGGGCCCCTCCCACCCGGCCACGCACGGCACCGTGCGGCTGAAGGTGGAGCTCGATGGCGAGACCATCACGAAGATCGATCCGGAGATCGGCTTCCTCCACCGCGGCTTCCAGAAGAGCTGCGAGAACGTCACGTGGACGCAGTGCCTGCCCTACACGGACCGGCTCAACTACCTGTCCGCGATGATGAACAACTTCGGGTTCCTCAACGCCGTCGAGAAGCTCATCGGCTTGGAGATCCCGGAGCGCGCGCAGTACATCCGCGTCATCGGCTCGGAGCTGCACCGGCTGACGGATCACCTGACGTGCGTGGGCGCCACCGGCCTGGAGATGGGCGGCTTCGCGCCGTTCCTCTACGGCATGGAGGCCCGTGAGCTCATCCAGGACCGGGTCACCGAGCTGACCGGCGCGCGCCTCACCACCAGCTTCGGCCGCGTGGGTGGCATCAACCGCGACCTGCCCGAGGGCTGGATCGCCAAGGTCCACAAGACGCTGACCCGCACGGAGGAGCTGCTCGTCGAGATGGACGGGCTGCTCACGCGCAACCGCATCTTCGTGGACCGCACCAAGGACACGGGCGTCATCACCGCCGACGACGCCATCGACTACGGGTGGACGGGCCCCGCGCTGCGCGCCTGCGGCGTGGACTACGACATCCGCAAGGTGCGCCCCTACTGGGTCTACGAGCGGTTCGACTTCGACGTCCCGGTGGGCGAGCACGGCGACAACTACGATCGCTACCTCGTCCGCCTGGAGGAGATGCGCCAGTCCATCCGCATCCTGCGGCAGGCGATGGACACCATCCCCGCCGGCCCCATCATCGTGGACGACTGGCGCATCGCGCTGCCGCCCAAGCCCGAGGTCTACGGGACCATCGAGGGCGTGATGGCGCACTTCAAGCTCGTGATGGAGGGCATCCAGGTGCCCCCCGGCGAGGTCTACGACTCCACCGAGGCCTCCAACGGAGAGCTCGGCTGGTATCTGGTGAGCGACGGCCGCGGCCGTCCGTACAAGGTGCACGTGCGCGCCCCCGGCTTCCCCGTCCTGGCCGCCCTGCCGCACATCATCACGGGCAAGATGCTTCCGGATCTCGTGCCCACCTTTGACACCATCAACATGATCGGCGGCGAGGTCGAGCAGTGAGCGACAACGACACGAAGAAGCCCACTGGGGATGCCGTGGCCGTGGCGGCCCCGAAGCCCCCCGCTCCGCCTCCCGCGGGCCCGCCGCCCAAGCCGCAGCCCAAGAACCCGGGCTTCGTCACCTGCACCATCGACGGCAAGGAAGTCGTCGTGAAGCCAGGGACGAACATGATCGAGGCGGCCAAGCTGGTCGGCTCGGACATCCCCTACTACTGCTACCACCCGCGCCTCTCCATCGCGGCCAACTGCCGCATCTGCCTCATTGAGGCGTCCAACGCGCCCAAGCTCGTTCCGGCGTGCCAGACGGCCCTGGCCGAGGGCGTCGCCGTCAAGACGACGACCCCGAAGGTCAAGGAGCAGCAGCGCTCGGTGATGGAGTTCCTGCTGCTCAACCACCCGGTCGACTGCTCCATCTGCGACCAGGCCGGTGAGTGCAAGCTGCAGGACTACTACATGAAGTACGACTACCGCCCCTCGCGTCTCGAGGGCGGCAAGGCCCTGAAGAACAAGCGCAAGGTGCTGGGGCCTCGCGTCGTGCTGGACCAGGAGCGCTGCATCATGTGCACGCGCTGCGTCCGCTTCATGAACGAGATTCCGCGCGAGTCCCAGCTCGGCGTCTTCGGGCGCGGCAGCCACGAGCGCATCGACGTGTTCCCGGGCAACGACCTGTCCAGCAACTACTCGCTGAACACCGTGGACGTGTGCCCCGTGGGCGCGCTGCTCAGCCGCGACTTCCGCTTCAAGGCGCGCGCCTGGTTCCTCTCCGCCACCCCGTCGGTCTGCACCGGCTGCTCGCGCGGCTGCAACACGTACGCGGACTGGATGTCCCAGGACACCTACCGCTACCGCCCCCGGGAGAACGAGGAGATCAACAAGAGCTGGATGTGCGACCAGGGCCGGCTCTCGTACAAGGAGCTCAACACGGACCGCGTGCTGTTCCCGCTGGTGGGCCGTGAGAGCGCCCAGGCCAAGGGCAGCGCGCGCCCGGAGCTGACGCGCCAGGAGGCCGCGCAGGCCGCCGCCAGGCAGCTCAAGCCGCTGGTGGGCAGCGCGAAGCTCGCGGTGCTGGCCTCGCCGGTCGCCTCCAACGAGGCGCTGCTGGCCGGGTTGTCCTTCGCCAAGACGGTGCTGGGCGTCAGCGCGGTGTACGTGGGCGGCCGCCCGCAGGGCGCGGCGGACCACTTCCTGATGACGGCGGACAAGAACCCCAACCGCAAGGGCCTGGAGACCATCGCCCAGGCGCTGGGGCTCGCCATCAAGGGCTTCGAGGACCTCTCGACGGCCATCCAGTCCGGCAAGGTCACCGGCGTGTACGCCATCGGGACCGAGGTGCCGGGCAACGCCGAGGCCTTCGCGCAGGTCGCCGCGAAGCTCGAGGTGTTCGTCGCCCAGGCGCAGAACGAGTCGCCCGTCACGGCGCAGGCCACGGCGCTGCTGCCGGCCAGCGCGCACATCGAGGACGAGGGCACGTTCACCCAGCAGGACGGCATCACCCAGCGCTTCCGCAAGGCATACCCCTCCAAGGGGGACGCGGTGCCGCACTGGAAGTGGGCCGCGGAGCTGACGCGCGCGCTGGGCGGCGAGGCCGCTTGGGCGTCCGCGCGGGACGTGTGGCGCGCGCTGTCCACCCAGGTGGCCGCGTTCGCCGAGTTCAACTGGGACAAGGCCTCTCCGCCGGACCGGGAGAAGCCGGGCATCAATCCGCTGCCGTCCGGAGCCGATGGGCGTCCGCCCGGGTACCGTGAGTTCGGCGCGCCGCGAGTGAGGGGAATCTAGCGATGAGTCGCATCCTGACAATGCTGGTGGCCATGGCCACCATCGTCGTCGCCCTCGCGGGCGGCGTCGCGACGGCGTACCTGGTGGGCGGCTTTGTGGAGGCCCACGGGTTCACGGGCGCCAGCCGGCTGACGAACATCGTCTTCCTGATGCTCGTCTTCGTGATGATCATCGCCACGCTGCTCACGCTCGCCGAGCGCAAGTGGAGCGCGTTCATGCAGGACCGCGTGGGCCCCAACCGCGCGCGCCTGGGCATCCCGGGCCTGAAGAACCGCTCCCTCGGCGGCATCCCGCACATCATCACCGACGTGCTGAAGATGCTGACGAAGGAGGACTTCATCCCGGGCATGGCCAACCGGTTCCTGTTCAACCTGGGCCCCCTGCTCGCCTTCGCGCCGGTGTTCGCGCTGTTCGCCGTGGTGCCCGCGGGCCCGACGGTGACGGTGCTCGGCCAGAAGGTGGACATGGTGGTGGCCACGCCGGACTTCGGCATCCTCTACCTGTTCGCCATCGCGTCGCTGGCCGTCTACGGCACCGCGCTCGCGGGCTGGTCCTCGAACAACAAGTTCGCGCTGCTGGGTGGTGTGCGCGCCTCCGCGCAGATGATCTCCTACGAGGTCGCGCTGGGCCTGTCGCTCGTGGGCCTGTTCCTGACCTTCTCCTCCGTGCAGCTGCCCGCGCTGGTGGGTGACGTGGCCAACGCCCTGTCGCCGGCCACCGGTCAGGGCCAGTATCTGTGGAGCACGCAGGTGTTCGGGTTGGACATCGGCATCCCCGCCTGGGGCTTCATCATCCAGCCGCTGGGCTTCATCGGGTTCTTCGTCGCGTCCTTCGCCGAGACCAAGCGCGCCCCCTTCGACGTGCCGGAAGGCGAGTCGGAGATCATCGGCTACTTCGTCGAGTACTCCGGCATGAAGTTCGGCATGTTCATGATCTCCGAGTTCGTGGAGGTCGTGGTGCTGGCCGGCGTGACGACGGCGCTGTTCTTCGGCGGCCACAACCTGCCCATCTTCGGCGAGGCGCTGGCCAACAACGCCTTCATGCAGGAGCACGGCTGGGTCTACGGCACCATCCTGGGCACGGTCTTCTGGCTGAAGGTCCTGTTCCTCATCTGGGTGCAGCTGGTCATCCGCTGGACCTTCCCGCGCTTCCGGTACGATCAGATCCAGTCGCTCGGCTGGAAGATCCTCCTGCCGGTGGGTTTGGTGAACGTGTTCGTCACGGCGGCCCTGGTGCTGTGGGATCCGTCGCTGCGCGCCCTCGGCGTGGTGGGCATCCTGGAGATTGCCGTCTTCGTGGCCCTGACGCTGTCGAAGAAGGAGAACTCGGAGGCCGGTGCGCACGGTGACGCGCACGGGCATGACCACGGGCACGCGGCGCCGGCTGGCGCCCACGCGGATCCCCACCCCTCTGCGGCGGGCGCGCACTAGGCCTGCCAAGGCGGCGGCGCAGCACGGCCGCCGCAAGCGAGACACGACATGGCGTACAAGGCGACCCAGGATCCCCGGACAGACCTCCGCGAGCGGACGTACATCCCCGAGCTGTTGCGCGGCCTGGCCATCACGACCCGGCACTTCTTCCGCAACATGTTCGGGACGCGCGACACCAACCCCCAGGTGGTGGACCGCAAGGGCCTCAGCCTGATGACGACGGTGGAGTACCCGGAGGAGAAGCCCATCTACCCCGAGGGGTACCGTGGCCTTCACCGCCTGGTCCCGCGCGAGGACGGCAAGCCGCGCTGCGTGGCTTGCTACATGTGCGCCACCATCTGCCCGGCGCAGTGCATCTACATCGAGGCGGGCGAGTACGAGACCGAGACGGGCGACTCCGAGTCGCGCGTCATCGAGAAGTTCCCCACCCAGTTCGTCATCGACGAGCTGCGGTGCGTGGTGTGCGGCCTCTGCGTGGATGCGTGCCCCAAGGACGCCATCCGCATGGACACCGGCACGCACACGCCCTCCGAGTACAGCCGGCAGAGCTTCGTCTACGACATCCCCAAGCTGCTCAAGGGGCCGGCGGTGTCCCACCCGTCGGATCCGTGGAACAAGCGCGAGGGCTCCGAGGAGCCGCACCACGTCCACAAGGAGGCCCACACGCGCATTGGCGAGGGGCTGGTGCAGCTCAAGACGCCGCAGCTCGGCGCGGGTCACGGCAAGGCGGGCGCGCACGGTGCGGGCCACGGCTCGCAGACGGTCGTCACCCAGCAGGGCCCCATCCAGGTGACGCGCTTCCTCAAGTAGCGCGCCGTCCCCTTCCTGTCTCCTCCCGGCCTGCCGCACCGTGAGTCACGGTTCGGCGGGCCGGTGCCTTTTCCGGGTGCGTGTGGTGACGCTGAAGCTCTTCAATGCAGCTAGCGACGAGCGGCCCGGGTGGACACGCGAAGGAGCGGAGTGCGCGCAGGTCGACAGCCGCGCGCGCCCGGGCCTTCCGGTGGGGACCGCGGCCTCCCTAGCGTGGGAGTCCCCATGAAGCGCTACCGCCTCTCGGTGTGCAAGGGTTCGAGCTGTCGGGCAGGTGGCGCGGACAGCGTCCACGCCGCGGCGCGAGAGGAGCTGACCGCCCGGGGGCTGGTGCCGCGCTGCGAGCTGTACCGCGGGGGCTGCTACGGCTTCTGCCACATGGGGCCCAACGTGGTGGTGCGCGAGGACACGGGCCGCAAGAAGGACCCGCTCTCGCCCGAGGACTACCAACTCATGGGCTGGGAGGGCGAGGTCTACTACTCGGCCATGACGGCGGAGAAGATGCGCCGCGTGGTGGCCGAGCACGTCCAGCAGGACGCGCCCGTGCGCGAGCTGTTCGGCCAGCCAGACTCGGACTCGGGCGAGGAGTAGCGCCCGCTCACTGCTCGCCGAGCGGATGCACGCCGTCCCACTCCTCGGGTGGGGGCGCGAGGATGAGGCCCTGGCAGCGCTCGGCATAGACGGCCGCCACGGTGTCGCCGTACTCGGTGGCGCAGCGGCGGAAGTGCTCCTGCGCATCCAGGAAACGCCGCTGGTGGTACGCGGTGAGGGCCTTCTCGTAGAGCGTGAGGCCCTCCTGCATCTTCGCGGTGAAGTCACCGCGCCGGCCCAGCAGCTCGTGCAGGCGCAGGGGCTGCGCGCGGTTGCGCAGGCGCACGCGGTCCACCTCGCGGAAGACGTAGCTGTCGCGGGCGAGCTGCGCGGTGGCCTCGCCCACCAGCACGTAGGTGCCGTAGGCCTTGTTGGCGGCCTCCAGGCGGCTGGCCATGTTCACCGCCTCGCCCATCACGGTGTAGTTGGACTTCAGCTCGCTGCCCATGTCGCCCACCAGCACCTCGCCCGTGTCCAGGCCGGCGCGGAAGGTGAGGCGGTGGCCGAACTTCTTCTCCCAGAGGGGCTGCTTCTCGGCGAGCACCGCGCGCATCTTCAGCGCGGCCTCGCAGGCCAGGTGCGCGTGCCGGTCCGTGCGCACGGGCGCGCCCCAGAACGCCATCACCGCGTCGCCCACGTACTTGTCCACCTGCCCCGCCGTCGAGCGCACCACCGCCGTCATCTCGGTGAGGTAGGCGTTGAGCAACTGCACGAGCTGCTCGGGCGGCATCTGCTCGGACAGGCGCGTGAAGCCGTCGATGTCGGAGAGGTACACCGTCATCTTGCGGCGCTCGGGCCTCATGAGGCTGACGTCCCGAGCAACCAACCGCGCGACCTCCGGGCTGACGTAGCGGCCGAGCGCGCTGTGGACGAAGTCGCGCACGTCCTGCTCGTTGCGGAAGGCGTAGACGGTGGTGGAGACGAACGCGAAGGCCATGGCCAGGAGCGGCCCGGCCACGGCGACCCACAGGCGGTCCTCGACGAAGAGGTAGCCAGACAGGGCCACGTAGCCCGCCGCCGCCGCGCCCAGGCCGCCCACGTACAACAGCGCGCCACCGAGCGACCGCAGGAGCCAGCTGATGGACAGCGCGAGGAACGCCCCGAGGAAGGCGAGCCCCACCGTCAGCCCGAGGTCCAGGTCCGTGCCCGCGCGCGAGATGCCCTCCGACTGGAGGATGTTGGCCAGCGACTGGCCGAGGATGGCGCCGCCCGGCAGTCCGTGCCCGATGGGCGTGTCGCGCCCTTCCGGGGCATAGCTCGTCGTGTTGGTGAGGATGACGGCGCGCCCCTGCAAGTCGTTCTCGAAGCGCGGAGGTCGCTCGTCCTGCGCGTCGAAGAGGTTGACGAGCACGTTCCAGCCACGAATGGAGCGCCCGAGCGAGCCCCGCGTCCCGCGCCCCGCGACGGGTGAGTCAAAGCGCACGAGGCTGTAGCCCGACTCGTCCATGGGGACCGAGTACGCCTCGCCGATGTAGAGCCGCCCCTGCGCGTAGCGGAGCTGCCGCGTGCCCGCCAGTCGCATGGCGGCGGCCAGCGGGAGCGAGGGCAACACGTGACGCTCACCGCCGCGCGGGCTGTAGAGCACGAGATGCGGCACGCCGCGCACCACGCCATCCGGATCCGCCGACAGCGTCGCGGCGCCGTAGCCGCTCGCCGCGCCCAGCAACGGCGTCACGGGGTGCTGAAGCTGGCGCACCTCGACGAGCTTCTCGGGATCCAAGCCCTGCACCACGACCTCGGTCATCGCCACGAACAGGTCCGTGGAGGACAAGGCGTACGCGTCATCCGTGGCGCGGCGCTCCTGGACCGCGGGCTGTGCCTCACCGAGCTGCGCCCCGAGGAGACGGCCCTCGCCTTCATCCGCCACGCCGGCCCAGACCTCCATGGCGCTGCCCGCGGGGATGACGAAGGCGGGCCGGCGCAAGGTGAGGACGGTCTGCGCGCGTGCGCGGGCCTCGGCCAACGCGGCGTAGGTGCCCAACCGAACGCGATAGGGCCACAGCCGCCCGGCGAGCGGCATGGTCCGCGCGCCCTCCGAGCCCCAGCCGAACGCGAGCACCGAGTGGCCAGGGTCCTCGTCGAGCAGCTCGCGAAAAGCGTCATCGTCCTCGGACAGCGCCGAGCGCCCCGCCTTGGGGCTCACCGTGCACGCGCGCGGACTGAGCTCGGGGTAGAGCGAATCGAGCACGACCAGCGAGGCGCCCTCGCCCACCAGCCGGTGCACCATGCTGCCCACCACCTGGCGAGGCCACGGGTACGCGGCGATGCCCGGGCGCACGCTCTGCTGCGCTTCGGCGAGCGTCTCGTCATCGACGGCGACGACCACGACCCGGTCCGAGCGCTCCGAGCGTTCGCCCAGCTTGCGCACGCGCCAGTCGTAGAAGACGCGCTCCCAGGAGTCCACCCCGCGCGAGGCCGCTTCCAACAGGCCCGTGGGCGATAACAGACTCGGCGCCTCGTCCGCGGAGGCGACGCGCGGCGGACGCTGCGACACGAGCAGCCCCATCAAGCTGCCGAAGAGGGCCGCCTGTAGGAGTGAGAAGCCGAGGCGCTTGAGGAAACGCCGACCAGCGGAATGGGCTCGGAGACCTTGCACGGACGGGCAGAGGATACTCCGGCCAGCGCCTTGGTATGCTCCTGCCCCCATGAAACGACTCCTCCTTTCCGCCGCAGCCGTCGCCTCCTTGCTCGCGCCCCTGGCCTGCGACCTGGAGAAGGCCGGCAATCAGCTCTCCGCCGACCACGTCATGGTCGGCACCTTGTTGGCGACCCCACGGGTGGACGTCTCCGCGTCCGCGATGGCGGGGTTCGACGCGGGCACCTTCGGCGGGGACGCAGGGGCCGATGTCATCTCCCTGCCCGCGCAGACCGCGGCCTTCGTCTTCTTCGGCACCAAGTCCGGAGCCAACGCCTCGCCCTCGGGCGTGTCGGGGGCCAACGTGGAGCTCAAGGCAGGCAGCGAGCCGGGCGTGGCGCTCACCGCGGATGGCTCGGGCAGCTACAGCCGCAGCAGCAATGGCGAGTCGGGGCTCGTGTACCAGTCTGGCGCGACGTACCAGTTCATCGCGACGGAGAGCGGCACGCGCTACGTGGGCCACGTGGAGGACTCGCCGACGAAGGAGAGCATCACGGCCTTCCATCCGCCCGAGGGGTTCGTGCGGCTCGCGGCGAACACGGCGTTCAGCTTCGATCGCGCCGCCGCCCCCGCGGGCAAGGACCGCACGCTGGGCTTCGTCACGGTGGTGCCGCTGAGCTCGGATGGCCAGAAGGGCGAGCCCACGTACTCCAACGTCCCCACCTCGCCGGTCGAGTTCCTCCAACTCGTCGCGGTGCCCGCCACGTTCCGAGAGGCCCGGGTCACGATTCCCGCGGCGGCGTTCCCCAAGGCAGCGCAGACCTATCTGGTCATCTTCCAGGCCGTGCGCATGGGCGGCGCGGAGACTGACAACCTGTTCCTCGGAAGCGCGCTGCTCGCCGGGACCGCGGAAGTCGGCATCTTCCGAACGAACTGAGCCAGCGCCCTGCCCCACCCGCTCCGGACCTTCCGCTCCGGCGCACGCGGTTGCGCGCAAGCCGTGTCATGCGCGGGGCGCCGAGCGGTCCGCGCGCTCAGCCCGCTTCGATGTCGAGCCCGATGCGGCCCTCCAACTTGAGTCGGAGCAGATGGCCGGCGAAGCGCTCCGCTTCGTCGCGGGCGAGGACGTGGCGGAAGGCATCGCCGTCCGCGAGCTCCACCTCCAGCACCGGCCCCCGCTGAAGGAGGCGGAAGAAGTCCTCGCCTCCATCCGAGCGCGGCACGAACACCGGCAGGAATCCCTTGATGGGCAGTGCCACGCCCGGAGCTCGCATGCGATCCACCAGGGCGCGTGCCCCAGGCCGCACCGCATCCGCCAGGACATCCTCATCGGGATACAGCGGCGCTGGCGCCAGCGACACATCCTCCGTCGAGTCATCCGCGAGGAACCCGTAACGCGTGGGGAGGCGCCCGGTGAGCTGGTAGCACAGCAGCACGGACGCGTCGGTGGCCACCCGCGACACATGAAGAATGGCGCGCTCCGCCCCCACCCTGCGCAGCACCAACGTGAGCCCCGGCTGGCTCGCCGTGGCGTAGCGCCGCACGCGGTCCAGCAGCGTCGCGCGGATCTCCTCCATCGCCGCGACATACCGCGACTCACTGTCCGCCTCGCGCTCCGCGAGCGCATCCCGCGTCTTGCCAAGCCGCGCCTCGGCGTCGCGCATGAAGCCCTGCGCATCCGACGCAGGCGTGAGCGCCGGGGCGGCTCCCTCTGGAACCATCAACCCCGCCGCACGCACCGCGCCCAACAAGAAGTCGCCTTGGTGCGAGAGCCGCTCACGCTCCTCACGGAAGCGCTGCCGAGCGACCTCCTGATGCCGCCGCAGGTCATTCCAGGCCTCGTAGGCGGCCTCGAGCGTCTCCAGCCCCCTCAAACGCGCCAGGGCCTCATCCGGGCCCGAGGGCTCGCGCTCTGAATCGGGGTCCAACTCACGAGGAGGGGACGCCGTCACCGTGGGCATGTCCACCGGGGTGTCGTGGCGCAGGAGCGCATCCCTGCGGCCGCGTCCAGTCGTCCCCTTCTTCTCCCCGCTCACGGCACCCTCCAGGCAACGGGATGCGAACCATCCCGGCCTGGGAATGATAGGGGCGCCCGCGCCCAACACCCAGCGTTCCGAACCGCGCCGAGGCCCCCGTCACCCTACTGGGGAGGCCTCTTCGCGCCGCCAGTTGGCGCTCAGGCCGTGCGAGAGACGGGCGGAACCTGCTGCGAGGTGGACGCCTCGCCCCGCGAGCTGTTGATGGCGTTGGACAGCGCGTCCTGGCCGCTCTGCAGACGCTGGCGCAGGTCTCCCCGGAGCTGATCACCGGGCTTCTGCGCGAACAGCAGGCCCAGCCCCGCGCCCACCAGGAGGCCCGCGGCGAACGCCCCCAGCACGGGCGCGAGCTGCTCCACGGGGCCCCGGCGCGACTCCAGCCCGATCAGCTCCAGCACATCGTCCCGGTCCAGCTTCTTGATGTCCTTCAAGCTCAACATGCGCGTCTCCGATGAACTGCGAGGTGGGTGGAAACCGTGAGCGCTAGGCGCTCTCCGGGCGCGACGGTCCCGAGGCGGGGGTCGCTCGCGCGGGCGCCTGCTGGCCCTGGCCGCCCCGTCCCGTTTGATAGCCCTGCACGGCCGCCTCGGCCATGCCGATGAGTTCGTCCTTCACGAAGGGCAGCGCGGCCAGCTTCATGCCCAGGCGGAGGACTCGGGCCGTCAGCGGCGTGAAGAGCCCGCCTCCCAGCACGTAACCCACGCCCAGCGCCGCCGCCATCATCCCGTAGGGGTTGCGCTCCACGCGGCCCCGGAGGTCCAGCGACTGGCCCAGCTCGGACGCCGCGTCGCGCGCGTCGGTGAACAGGCGCTGCGCGTCGGCGCCCAGGTGGTCCACCTTCTGGCCCAAGCCCCGCCCCTCGTCGCCCGTCGAGGACACTCGGCCGCTCGCATCGCCTGGATAGGTCGTCATCGTCGTTCTCGCTTTCAGCGTCGGGACGCCAGGCGCCCCACGAGGAAGCCCACCGCCACCGCGCCCAGCAGGCACGTGCCCGGGTTGGCGCGGATGAAGCCCACCACGCGCTGGTTCAGGTCCACCAGGTTCTGCCGAGCCTCATCGAGCTGCGGCACCACCTGGTCCTGGAGCTGTCGGGCCCGGTCTGCCAGTTGCTGCGGATTCATCTCCATCGAACCTTCTCCTGTCAGGGTTGAGTCGAAGCTTCCGGGCCAGCCGAGCGCTCAGCGCTCGCCCCCCCGCCGCGAGCCGAGCACATAGCCCACGAGGAACGCGGCGCCCACGCACGTGTACGGATGGCGGCGCACCCAGCCCCGCCAATCGGTGGCCACCGCCACCTCCTCGCGCAGCGCGCTGACCGAGGTGGCCAGGTCGGCGCGCGTCCGCTCGATTTCCTCACGCAGGGCCGCGCTCGTGCGCGGGCGCACGGGCTTGGGCTGTTCGTTGCTAGCGGCCATGCGGCGGCTCCTGGAAGGGCGACGGCGAGGACTCGCGCAGCGTGTTCACTCCCGACTCCGCCGGAGCAGGCCGGGCCGGCGCCCGCGTGAAGACGGCCATGCTGCGCGACAGCTCATCGGACGTATCATCCATCATCTGGCGCGCCTTCAGTCGCGCCACCGCGTGGGCCACGCCCAGTCCGCCGCCCACGAGGTTGAGCAGCCCCACCACCGCGAGCGCGCCCGCCCACCCCGTCCACGGGACCATCGCCGCGGCCAGGCCACCACACACGAAGGCGTAGCCCACGAGGATGAAGGGAACGAACACGGCGATCCTCGCCACGTCCAGGCCCATGGCGCGCGCATCCTCGGACAGCTCCAGCCGGGCGAGCTGCAGGTGTTGCGACACCAGCCGACTGAAGCCCTCCGCCATGCGCCCGACGAGCGCGGTGATGCCGCGTTCCGTCTGTTCACTCCCCACGTGCATGCACTCTCCGACCGTCGCTCGCGTCCGCCCTCGGGCGGGGCCAACCTAGGCATCCGCCTCCGTCACGACAACTACGTCACAACGGATGTGTCTGGCGTTCGCAAGCGTCGGCCACCCAACGCACCGCCAGCGCCCCCCACGCTAACCGATGAGCTGCACGGGCGGAGAGCGCGGAGTCGCGACCACGATGGGCGCCTGGAAGCGCAGCACCAACGGCAGGTGGTCCGAGGCCCGGCGGCTCAGGGGCGTTCGATGCGGGTGCAGCGCGAGCGGCTTCACCCCGGCATCCACGTAGATGCGATCCAACCGCAAGAGCGGCCAGCGGGTGGGATAGGTGCGCGCCGGCACCCGCAGGGCCAGCGCCGTGTCGTGGAGGGCCCGGCGCACCAGCGCGGGCACCGGCCCCGGGCCCCACGAGTTGAAGTCCCCGCACACGACGACCGGGTCCTTGCGCACGGCGTCGCGCAGGATGTCCGCCGAGAGCAGCAGCGCCTCCTGCCGGCGACGCTCGCCCACGGACAGGCCCATGTGGAGGCTGAACACGTGGAGCAACTGCCCGGCGCCCAGGTCCAGGTCGCACCGGAGCGCCCCGCGAGGCTCACGCCGGGGGACGCTCAGGTCGTAGTTCTTGGAGCGGCAGATGGGCAGCCGCGTGAGGATGGCATTGCCGTAGCGCCGGCCGTTGAGCACCACGTTGGGCCCGAACGCCAGGTGCATGCCCAACAGCTCCGCGAGGTGCTCGGGCTGGTCCTCGCATGGCGTCTGGCCTCGGAAGTCCCCCACCTCCTGGAGCGCGAGGATGTCCGCGTTCACCTCACGCAGGACCTGCCCCACGCGCGCCAGGTCGAACACGCCGTCCAGGCCGATACCGCTGTGGATGTTGTACGAGACGAGCGTCAGCTCCACGCGGACGACCCACCCCTCACGCGGGACGGAGGCGCCGCGCGGCCAGGCGGAGGCCCGTCAGCGGCAGGGTCACCAGCCGACCCGCGGCCCGGACCGCATCGGACAGACTGGAGCGGAGCGACCGCAGGTTGCGCCCCGCCTCCTCCGCCAGCTCGGGGAAGCGCGTGGGCGGCGCGGCCTCGCGCGTCGCCGGCAGCGCGCCAATTGGCGCCGTGGGACGCCGCCCTGGCACGACGGGCGCCTTGCGCTGGCGAGACGCCCCAGCCCGCCGAGCGTCCAACTGGTGCTCCTGGAAGAGCTCCTCGGTCTCCGCGTGGCTCCGGCCATAGTGGATGCCCTCGCCCTCGTGCTCCGGGCGCGTACGCGAGCCGGACAGGTGCGCCTTGTCCTGGCGGCGCTCGCTGCGGCTCTGAGGCAGGGTCTTGGGAACCTGGAAATGATCGAAGCTGTAGGAGCGAGGCATGTCCGCACTCTCCATCCACTCAATCGGGTCCGAGGAGAACCTAGGAAGCCACCGCTCCCCCCGGCACGACAGAGCCCACGGGCCCTTGTCCGCCCTCCTCCCTCTCAGCCGGGCACTCAGCCCCAAGAGCCCGAGGAACCAGGCGCCCGCGGACTCCCGGCGGGCAGGCGGCACGGCACAAGTCAGGAGGGCAGCAACCGGAGGCACGTGGTGTATGAACGGCCCATGTCTGCGCCTCGCCTCGTCCTCGTCGCCCTGCTCGCCACCTGCATCGAGGCCGCCGCGGCGCAACCCGCCCCCGTGGCCGAGAAGGCCCCGGCGGAGCCGACCCTCCCGAGCGCTCCCGAGACGCGGCCCCACCTCATCCTCCAGCCGGGGACGGCCAAGCCTGGCGACCCCGTGCTGGTGACGGTGCGCGGGCTCACGGGCCTGCCCACGGGCACCCTGGGAGGCAGGGCCCTGAGATTCGTCCCGTGGCAGGGCGGCGCCATGGCCATCTCGGGCCTCTCGGTGGACCTCGCCCCCGGGCGGGTGGACGTGAAGGTCACCGTCCCCGCGTCTCGGGGAGCAGCCCCGGTGGAGCTCACCGGCACCCTGGAGGTCATCCCGCCCGGCTATCCCGAGCGCGAGCTGCGCGTCGCCTCGAAGTACGTGGACCCGTCGAAGGAATTGAAGGCGCGCATGGAGGCGGATCGCCGCGCGTTCGCCATCGCCTTCGCGCAGCCACTCCAAGCGCCGTTCTTCGGGCAGAACTTCGCGTGGCCGCGCCCGGCCACCATCACCGCGCCGTTCGGCGACCGGCGTTCGTTCAACGGCAAGCTCCAGAGCCAGCACTTCGGCACGGACCTGGATGGCGCGACGGGAGAGCCCATCCTCGCCGCCAATGACGGCGTGGTGGTGATGACGCGCGAGAACCAGGCCGCAGGCAACACCGTCATCATCCATCACGGCGGCGGCCTGTTCACGACCTACTTCCACATGTCGCGCATCCTCGTGAAGAACGGCGCGAAGGTGAAGCAGGGAGACCGGCTCGGCCTCGTGGGCAAGACGGGCCGCGTGACAGGCCCCCACCTCCACTGGGGCGTGAAGGTGGATGACCTGTGGGTGGATGGCCAGTCGCTGCTCAAGCTGGACTTCTTCCCCGCCCCGCTCGCGGCACCGAGCCCCGCCTCACCCAGCCTCGCGGCACCGAGCCTCGCGCACGGCTCACCCGAGCTGGGGAATCCCTAGCGCCGCGCGCGCCTCGGCGGGGGTCATGGGCTCGCGGCCCGCGTCGCGCGCCAGGCGCACGGCCTTCTCCACCAGCGGGCCGTTGCCCTTCGCCATCTCCCGGCCCGCGGTGTCCAGGTAGAAGTTGTCCTCCAGGCCCACGCGGATGTTGCCGCCGAGCACCAGCGCGCCCATCACGAGCGGCCACTGCACCTTGGAGATGCCAATCACCTCCCAGGTGTCCTCGGGGCCCACCTGCCGCGCCATGTGCGCCAGGTTCTCCATCGTCGGCGCCACGCCGCCCAGCACGCCGAGCACGAAGCTGTACTGGAGCGGCGGCTTCAACAGGCCCATCGCGATGAGCGGCTGCGCGTTGTGGATGTGCCCCACGTCGAAGCACTCCAGCTCGGGCTTGGAGCCGCCCGCGCGCATGGCCTCGGCGGCAATGATGATGTCCGAGAACGGGTTGGGGAACACGAAGTCGAAGACGAAGCCCTTCCGCTTCTCGGAGTACTTCGCGTAGTTCATCGAGCCCATGTTGAGCGCCGCCATCTCGGGCCGCGTCTCGTTCACGTAGCCGATGCGCGCGCGCTTCTCGTCCTCACCCTCCACCCCCATGTTGAAGCCACCGGTGGAGAAGTTGATGATGATGGGGCAGCGCTTGCGGACCTCGTCGCGAATCTGCCGGTAGATGTCCGTGCTCCACGACTGGTCGCCCGTGTCGGGCTCGCGCGCGTGGATGTGCACCACGGCCGCGCCCGCCTCGTAGGCCCGGCGCGCCTCCTCGGCGATCTCCACCGGCGAGTACGGGATGTACGGGCACTGCTCGCGCTTGGTCAGCACGCCGTCCAGCGCGCACGTGACGATGACCTTGTCCTGCACCAGGGCCATGAGGCTCTCCTCCTCGGAGGTGCTGCGGGAGACACTGCGGAATTCAGCGGTCGTTCCACTTCGGAGGGCGCTTCTCCAGGAAGGCGGTGACCCCCTCGGCCGCGTCGTCGGCCAGCACGTTGAGCGACAGCTGCGACGCGAGGAACTCCAGCGCCGCGGGCAGCGGCATGTCCTCCGCCGTGAAGAAGGCACGCCGGCCCAGCGCGAGCACCGCCTGACTCTTGCCCGCGAGCTTGTCCGCCAGGGCGCCCACCTGGGCATCCAGCTCCGCCGCGGGCACCACGCGATTGACGAGCCCGAGCGCCAGCGCGTCCCGTGCCGTCATCCGCTCGCCGGTGAGCACCAGCTCCAACGCGCGCTTGCGGCCCACGTGCCGCTGGAGCAGCGCCATCATCATCATCGGGAACAGCCCGACGTCGATCTCCGGTGTCCCGAAGCCCGCGCCCTCCACGGCCACCGCCAGGTCACACGCGAGCACCAGGCCCAGGCCACCCGCCAGCGCGTGCCCGTTGACGCGGGCCACGGTGGGCTTGCGCACGTCCTGGAAGCGCCCAAGCAGCCGCCCGTACGCGCGCCGCCCCTCATGGGTGGCCAGGAAGCCCGCCTCGCCCGCGAGCTGCCCGAGGTCGCCACCGGCACAGAAGACCTTCTCGCCCGCACCGGTGAGCACCACCACGCGCACGCGCGGGTCCTCGTCCGCCCGTCCGAGGCCCTCCAGCAGTCCCTGCACCACGCCCGGGGACAAGGCGTTGCGCGCCCCGGGGCGATCGATGGTCAGGTGCGCTTGGGCGCCTTGGACTTCGTACCGGACTTCTCCCGCTTCCATGCAGGCACCTCCGCGCCGGGGGCGTCCGCCAGGACGCCGTGAAGGAAGGAGTCGGCGATCTGCGCCTTGGCCTGCTCGAGCATCTGCGTGTCGCGCGCGTCCGCCAGCCCCACCACGAAGGCCGTCAGCCCCATCTCGATGGAGCCGAACAAGAGCGCCGAGGCCAGCAACGGATCCACGTCCGGCCGCAGCTCTCCGGCGTCCTTGGCGCGGGTGAACATCTCCGAGCTCAAGCGGATGACGTCCACGAACGCCGTCTGACGGTTGATGCGCGCGCCCGCGGGGCTGCGAGCAATCTCCAGGATGAGCACCTTCACCGCGCGCGGGTCCACCCGGTAGGCCTCGAAGGCCACATCCGCGATGCCCCGCACCTTCTCGACCAGGGTGCCCTCGCCGTCCGCCACCGAGCGCACACGGGTGACGAAGCCGGTCCACCCCGTCTCGAAGACGGTCTCCAGCAGCTCGTCCTTGTTCTTGAAGTAGTGGTAGACGAGCCCGTAGGCGACGCCCGCCTCGCGCGCCACGTCCGCGATGCGGCAGCCGTGGTAGCCCTTGCGAGCGAACACATCGATGGCGGCGCGAAGGATGGTGCGGCGGCGCTCACTCTCGCGCGTCCCACCCTCCGCCGCCGTCTTCTGCTGACCCACGCGTCCTCCACCGGCCGGTTGATTCAAGAATCAGCCGGGGAGGACCCTACGAACGTGGCGGCTGGCGGTCAATCCCTTCTCGGGAGTTACTTGACCTTGCCGCTGATGGTCGGCGCGTTGATGAACACCTTGTGCCCCTCGAGCTGGGCCGCGGTGTACTTGCAGACCGCGTTCACGGTGAAGTCGAGGCCCGGGTCGGCATAGGGGCCCGGGGGCGGCTCGGCCGCGGGGTCGTGCACGTCCGCGATGGTGTACGACTCCACCTGGAAGGGCGGGTACGTGAAGGCGATGCCCTTCTCGAGCGGATCCACCTTGACCGGACCGATGGCGCCACCGGCGCAGCCGTCATCGCCGCCGTTGCGCGCGAGCTGGTTGTACCAGGGGTCCGACAGGAGGAAGGAGGCGCCCACGGTGGCGAAGTGGTTCACGACCACGTTCGTGGCGGGCGGCGGCGGCGAAATCTGCCGGACGACGGGGTTCACCGGATCGCTGCGGTCCAGCGCGTGCGGCCAACCGGTCCACAGGATGCGCTCCTGCACCCAGATGGTGGTGTTGGAGTCGAACTTGCCGTTCTTCCCGTCCCAGCGGCCGTTGCCGTCGGTGTCCACGAAGCGCTCGCCCGGGTCCCACGTGCCGTTGTCGTTCGAATCCACGAACGGCTCGGTGGTGTCCTCGAAGGCCTCGCCCTGGTCGTACTGACCATTGTTGTTGTCGTCGTAGAACTGCTCCTCGCCGCTGGTGATGGCGATGAGGCTCACGAGGTTGTCGCGGGGGTTGTTGACCTTGCCGGGCCGGATGGGGTCATCGCGGCGGGGCTCGGGGCGGGGAATCTGGGGCTGCGGAACCGCGCCGTAGTCGGCCAGCGGGTTCTCGGACCAGAGGAACGGGTGCATCCACAGGGGCGCAAGGTACTCGCCGGTGTGGGTGGCGTCCTTGACGGGGTTCCAGGTGAAGACGCCCGGCTCCACGTCCACGGGCAGAGGCAGCGAGCTCTTGTAGAGCACCTCGGCGTTACCCACGACGTTGGTGGCGGACACGCCCGAGGGCGCGATGGTCCCCGCCTCGGTGAGGAAGGACACCTGCGCGCCGACGATGCCGTCGCCGTTGCGATCCGCCACGTGGGCGATGCAGCGCACCTTGACGCCGGCGATGAGGTTGCGCGCCTCGTCCCACGCGCCGATGGCGTGGTGGGCACCGGAGCCGGCGCCGGAGAACGAACCGCACTGGAAGGTGAACTGGCGCGAACTGGACGCGGTGCCAGCGAAGCTGACCACCGGGCTCAGGGCCGTCTTGTCCTCGGCCTTGGCGACCACGACCACGGAGGCCACGCGGCCTCCCCGAGCGACAAGCTGAACGGAGACGGAGCCGTCTCCGGTGTTGGTGGTGCCCTCAGTGGGCGACAACTCCATGCCAGGGACTTGCGGCTGGAGCGAGAAGGTCACCTTGGTGCCGGCCTGAGGCTGGCCACGGGTGTCCACCGCACGAAAGCGGAGTGTGGTGATCTCACCCAGCTTGGGCTGGAGTGGCGATTGATCCACGAACTCCAGCGTGGCGGGAGGCGGCGGTGAGCACGCCACGAACAGCACGCTCGCGAAAGCCACCCACGAGGCCAGGACCGGACGCATCGGCGGGAACTCCTTAAGGACGAAGAAGGGGCAATGCTGTGTTCCGTCGCCACACAGCACTCCCCTCCATCTTCCCGGGCCGCCTGCCATCCCGTCAAGGACACGACAACAGGGACGAGCGTCCCCTTGCGTTTCCCGACGGGGGCACTCAGGCGGCCGAGCCGCTGAACATCACCCGGGCCACGCCCAGCAGCCGGTCCACGTCCCGAGACGTCAGGCCCCGGGCACGGGCGAAATCCGACAGCGGACGCAGCAGGTCCTCGGTCTGGGCAAGGGTCTGCTCCGTGCCCGTGAACAACTCGCCCAGGCTCACGCCCAGCGCGTTCGCGAGCGCGGCGAGCGTCTCGACGTGAGGAACGCGCTCACCCCGCTCAATCATGGAGAGGAAGGACACGCTGATCTGAGCTCGCTCCGCGAGCTCCTCCTGCGTCCACCGCTCGGGCCGCTGCGTGCGAAGCTCGCGGATGCGCTGGCCAATTCTTTTTCCGAGGTCCGACACGAAAGACTTCTCCTGGGGGGATGTTCTGGGGGGATGTTCGAGGTTGGTGAAACCACTGCGTACGGCCCGTGATTCCTAGCCCCCTGAACCGAAGGATCCGAACCCGGCGATGCTCAGGTTGACGCCTGCGAACTCCAGCGACTGGCCTCGACGAAGAATCATCACCCCCTCGACACGCCAGCAGTTGCACGCCGGGCCGTAGGACACGGCGAACGTCTGCTGAGCGAGGGGCTGCGATTCTTGAGTTGTTGGATCCCGGTAGAGAGGCTGCACCAATGCTTCGTACCGCAACCCGAGCCCAAATCCGAGCGTGATTCGCGTACCTGCAGTGAGTGCCTGTGCCCGTTCGGCCGCAGAGCGATCAGGCAAGTCAGGAACTTCGGGAAGTGAACGCGAGGCTTCCCCGACCAGCATGTCGATTCCCCGACGAACGGAGTCTGGACCGACGGCCAGCGGGTCGAGCCCGCGTTCAATCGCGAGCGGGCGCACCGCGAGCAGGTCATCGTAACGCGCGTAGAGGCCATCGCCCTTGCCGTTGTCGATGGAGAAGTCGGCGGCGAGCTGCGTGATGTCGCCGGTGGTGGGATCGAGCCGCACGAGCGCGCCCGCGGTGAGGATGCCCGCGCTCGCGCTCAGCCGCGCGAAGGAGTCGCGCAGCACCGAGCCCGTCATCGTGCCATCGGCAATCGCGCGGGTGAGCTCCGAGCGGCCCGCGACGGGCGCGTGGCGAGACAAGTCGAAGCCCTGCCCCAGCCGCAGCCGCAGCGGCTCGCGGATGAAGTTGCCCGTCTTCACGCTCAACGCCTGATCCACTGCCACCACGGCCTGCAGGAAGCCGCGCACGTGCCCATCCGACTGAAGCGGCACCGCCGCGTCGATCTCGTCGTAGCGCTGCGGTGAACCGGCGGCGGACGCGCCCGCCGCGGGCACGCGTCCCCAGCCGACGGGCACGTAGCGCAGCTCCACGGAGGGAGACACGGTATGGCGATATGTCGACGTGGGCGTGAGCCCCGCGAACGTGCGCTCCAGCTGTGAGTCCAGTCGGAGGTTCGCGATGGGATAGCCGCGCTGCTGCGTGCGCCCCGACTGCTCGCCCACGAAGAAGTCCTGCCGCAGCGCCAGCGACGGCGTGACACGCGCCACGCCCCCCAGGTCGAACGAGCCGGTGATGCGCGGGTTGAAATCCAACCGGTCGCGCGCCTCGCGGTCCTGGGTGTCGAACACACCGTTGGACTGGCCTGGATCCATGGGCAGTAGCTTGGGATCCACCGTCAGCAGGTCTCCCGGGGGACGGTAGCGCCCCGTCGCCGTGTACTGGCCATCCACGCCGAAGTCGCCGTAGCGCGACAGGAGCGGCGTGAGCCGGCTGAACTCCATGCGCAGCCCGCTCACGAGGCCGCCCCAGATGGGCCGCTCAGGCAGGACGAACGTCAGACCCGGCAGGCGCTGGAAGGTGCTGGGGCCGGGAATCTCGGGCCGCGCGGGGTCCAACGCCGCGGGCAGGCGATTGTCCTGAAAGAAACGGAAGGGCCAGCGCAGGTCCTGGCGCAGCGACACGTCCAGGCCCGCGTAGAGCTCGTCCTGGCGCTGGTAGATGACCCCGGTGCTGCGCAGGTAGTTCTGCTCGCGCGCGATGAGGTCGGCCGTGAGGTCGCGCGTGTAGAAGCCGTCCGACACGAACGACGCATCCACGCGGTCATGCCAGCCGCCCCCCAGGTCCTGCGTGTGCTGCCACGAGGCCTCGCCGCGCAGGCCCCGCTTCTCATGGATGTACTCCGGAACGACGAGCCCGCCTTCCGTCTCGTCCAGGCGGAAGAAATCTCCCCCGCTGAGGCGCGGATCGAACCGCGGATCCACGCGAGGATGCGAGTCCTGGAGGAAGCCCAGCGTGACGCGTCCACGCGTGTGCTCGCTGGGGACATAGCGAAACTCGGTGAGCAGCCGAGGTCCCTTCACGCCGTTGACGCGAGGCTCGCGACGGATGACGGTCAGGAGGTTCTCGGTGCCCACGATGCGCGCGGGCAGCTCCCGCTTCACGACCTTGCCGCCGGAGAAGTAGCCCGGCGTGAGCGTCATGTCGTAGCTCTCGCCGAGCGTGATGAAGAACGGCGCGTCCAGCGCGAAGCCATTCAGGCTGGACGTGGTGGGCTTCGGAATGAGCAAGCCCGTCCGCCGCGAAGACAGCGGCAGATACAGCCACGGCAGCGCGAAGACGGGCACGGAGCGCACGTACACCACGGGCCACGTGAGGATGGCGCGCTCGCCCATGACGACGCTGGCCTCGTTGGCCTCCACGCGCCAGCTCGGCTCGCCCGGGCCACACTCGCACGGGGTGAAGGCCAGGTCGTCCACCACGAAGGCATTGGGGGCTGTGCGTTTGATGTGCGTGCCGCTCATCAGCACGGGCGTCTGCCCCAGCGAGCGCAGCTCCTCGGGCGTCTTGGCCGCCAGCAGGGCCTCCAACGTGACGCCCTTCTTCTGCATGAAGAGGCCGCCCTGCACGACGGCCTCGTTGGCCGCGAGGTCCATGCGCACGGACTCGGCCACCGCGGCCATGCCGCCGCTGACGAACATCACGTTGCCAGAGGCCGTGGCCACCTGGGCCGCCTCGTCGTACGTGACCTCGTCCGCGCGCAACAGGTTGTCACCGCTGCGCAGCTCGCAGTGGCCGCGCGCGGTCAGGTGCTGCGTGTCGGAGTCATAGACGACGTAGTCCGCCGCCAGCTCGACGGTCTCCCCCGACGGCAACTGCACCTGGGTGGCCAGGGGCAGCTGCGTGGAGACGAGCAGCGCGAGCGCGACCGGGACGAGGGAAGTCATGCTGGACAGGGTGCGCGCCGGGCCGGGGCGGCACCCGGGCCCTCAGCGAGCGGGACGCTGGAAGTCGAGGGTGATGAGGTTGCCGTCCTGGCGCGTCTCGAAGCGCGCCGACTCCTTGAGCTGGATGGTGACGCGCACGGTTCGGTTGGCGCCCGGATCCGCCTCCACCTTGGCCACCGCGGTGGCGAAGAAGTGTGTGTCCAGGGGACGCGTGTTGTTGGTGAACTCGACGCGCGTGTTCTCCAACTCCAGCACCACCTGCTTGTCCTGCTCGCTCACCGTGTAGCGCACCGGCTCGTTGGTGCGGACAAAGACGCGCGAGGCGCCCTGCTGCTGCTGGAAGCCCACCAGCGTCATCGTCTTGCGCCGCGACGACACCTCCGAGCCTCCCGACGAGGACGAAGCCTCGTGGCGCGTCTCGGCGGCGCGGCTGCCCTGGCTGGCGGCGGGGCGGGAGCGCGTCTCGGCGGCGGCCACGGCCTCTTGCTGACGGCGCTCCCGCTCGGCGCGGGCGTCCTCGGCCTTCTGACGCTTCTCATCGGCGGCGGCCTCGCGGGCCTCGGCCTGCGCTTGCTTGCGCGCGTCAGCCTCGGCGCGGGCCTCCTCGGCCTTCTGACGCTTCGCATCGGCGGCGGCCTGCGCGGCGGCGCGGCGCTCCTCCTCCGCGGTCTTCTGCGCGGCGGCGCGAGCATCCGCATCCTGACGCTTGCGCTCCTCGGCGGCGGCCTGCGCGGACGCCCGGGCATCGGCCTCCTGGCGCTTGCGCTCCTCGGCGGCGGCCTGCGCGGCGGCGCGAGTCTCCTCCTCCTGGCGCTGGGCCGCGGCGCGCGACTCATCCTGACGCTTGCGCTCGGCCTCGGCGTCCGCCTGGGCGCGGGCGGTGGCCTCGGCGGCGGCCTTGTCCTGCGCCGCGCGCTCGGCCCGGGCGGACTCGGCGGCGGCAGCGGCGGCCTGCTCCTGGCGCTGGCGCTCCTCGTTGGCGGCGCGCGTGGCCTCCGCGGCACTAACCCCCACAAACAAATTAACTAAAACC
>NZ_JAHNZT010000052.1 GCF_019039035.1 Citreicoccus inhibens
ACTCTCTTTCAGCGGCGCTTCCGCGCGGCCTATTCGAGGTGCCCTAAAGAATTGACTGCGGTTTCCGCAATCTTCAATCTACTTGGGCTTGCTATTTGGTTTTCAAAGACCGAGTCGCTTGTCCTGCCCCGCGACCTTGTGCTACCGTCTCTTCTCGTCAGCACTCCGACTTTTCTTCCGTCAGAGAGCCGCGCTTTCTATTTGAGGCCGCGTCCGCTGTCAACCGCTGCTTTCGCTTCCTCTTCGGCGTCCTTCGAAGTCTCCAGCGCCGCCCAGTGGCTTCCGCTGTCTTCTTCGTCGGGGGCGCGGCTTCTACCGCTTCGCCGCCTCCCGCGTCAACCTACTTCGTTGACCGCCGTATTTCGCTGTTCAGCCCACTTCCGGATAGCTCGTTCCGCGCCAGTGCGCGGGCTGTCCGTCGAGGGGGCGGCTTGTACCACCGCCGCTTCCGATGTCAATGAACCTGCGGGCTGAATTCTGATTCTCTGCATCGGAGCGCATCCTGTTCGCGCGAACCTCGGCACTCGCCAGAGGCCGCTCCTCCTATGCGCCCAGGTCCTTCACCCATTGGGCGCAGGCAGGTGCTCCGCGTCCATGACGGCGGTCGGGATTCGAGCGCTTCCCTTTTGCTGCCGGCCGACCCTCGCGCCACGTTCGTCCTTGGCGGAGCATCCGAATCGCCTGCGGAAGGAGTGGCTGAAGAGCGCTTCATTGGGGGAGCCGTGCTCCTCGACGACGTCCGCGATGCGGCAGTGCTCCGCTGGCTCGCAGAACACCATGCGAGTCCGTTCGAGCCGGCGCCCTTGGATGTGCCGCACCACTCGTGGGAGGTCTCGAACGACGGGTCCAGCACTGGCAGTGACAGTCCCAGGACCACTGCGAGCCGCTCCACTGAGAGGTCAGGGGCCATCAAGTTCTTCTCGATGTACCGGCGAGCCTGCGTCCCGAGGGCGGCGTGGAGTTGTGGCTGGGCCGCGGCGCGCGTCCTGGATGTGCGCAAGGCAGGCTGCCACCCTCTTGCAGTGTTGCCCGCGCCATGTGCGGTACATCGTGGACGGATAGCTCAGGCGCCGCGCGAAGCATGGAGCGCACATGCTCCGCGAGCAGCCGCGCCCTCCCCCCACCATTCGGTGGCCACGCAGGGAATCGGCATCCGCCGGGTGGATTCACGGGTGTTATCCCGTACGCCTCGCCTGCTTGACCCCACGTCCGGTCCAGCAGGTGCGGCGCGTTTCTCAGGGATGCGCCGGGCCTCTTTGGGAGAAGTGCACGGGAGAGACGGATGAGCAGTTTCGACGCACGCCCCTGTGGGGCCGCATGCGACTGCCCCTCTTAGAAGAGGTCGTGCTCGGGCCAGGCGCTGACGCCGTTCACGACGGTCCACATGAGGCTGTCCAAGTCGATGTCGGGCACTCTCGAACTGGGGCTGTTGTTGGAGTTGGTCATGGCGGACCAGACGAACTCCTCGGAGCGGCTGGGCCCATAGCCGTCATGGGTCCGCACCAGCAGGGACTGGGTGCCCTGGAGGTAGCCGTTGTGCCACCAGTTGCCTGAGTTCGTCACGACCCAGCCCTTGGCGTACGTAACCGGCTTGCCTGAAGTGTCGAGCGCCGCCGTACGGGTGGTCATCGTGGCGAGGGAGCTTGGGCTCAGCAGGTCCGGGACGGTAGAGAACCCATCCGCTCGCACTGCGACGCGCAGCAGGTCGATGGGCGTGACGACCCAGCCACCAGCGGCCCCCGTGCGACGCAGCGGTGCGCTGTATGGACTGTACGAGCCCGTGCCAAGCTGAGCGTAGACGACCTCGTTTGTCAGTCGCTCGTTCAGCGTGTCACCCGCCATGGCGAAGCTGGTGGCTCCACTGGGGGAGAACACGTGCTCGCGCATGTAGTCTTCATAGGGCATCCCCGTGACCTGCTCGATGATGCGGCCGAGCACGCTATAACCAAAGTTTGAATACTGGTACGTCGTCCCAGGTGCGAACTCGAGCGACACGTCCTGCAGCACATGCTGGATGAGTTGGTCGTGCGTAAAGCTATTGTTCATGAGCATGGGCTCGCCCGTGCCATCCGAACTGTCGCTGTCCCAGCCGCCTGCGGTGTGCTCGAGCAGATGTTGGACGGTGATATCCAGAACACGGCTGTCTCGGTAGGAGCTTTGCGCACCATACGTTTCACCGAGCAATCCTCCCCGGCCGAAAACGCGGTCCGTCAGGTGAATCTGGCCGTGCTCCATCAACTGCATGATGCCGATGGCAGTCAGCGTCTTGGACACACTGCCGATACGGAAGCGATGGGCTGTGCTGACTGGCGTGCTGCTGGAGTTCTGAGCCAAGCCGTACCCCTTGGCAAACACGAGGCGCCCTCGCCGAGTGATGGCCAACGACAGGCCGACAGTGTTCGCGTGGGACATCGCCTGCTGGACCGTGTCGTCAATGTGCCGCAGGTCATCCGCGCTGAACGCCAGGTTCTGCCAGAGCAGCGCGAAGACCGACTGGCCCCCCTTCCGATGGGCCGCCACCTGGAGGGGACGGTAGCCTTGGTACTTGAGGTCCATCACGGCCTGTTGGTACTCGGTGGAGGTCAGCCCCTGTCGAGCGGCGATTGGAATCCCCGAGGAGACCTGGAAGATGGCTGCAAACCGCTCCGTGCCGCCCACGCTGTAGCCGCTGACCTGCGCGAGCTGATAGCCCTGTGCCGCATTGGTGTCGACCGCGGCCTGGAACTCGGATGCGGTCAGTCCGTTCCGGGCCTTCCAATCCGGACCGCGCGTCTGCTCCCAGATGACCGCGTAGCGCTCCGCGCCTCCAGACGTGTAACCACTGACGTGCACGAGCCGGTACCCCTGCTCCACCCGGGTGTTGAACTCCGACTGATACTCGGCCGCACTCAGGTCATGGCGGGCCACCCACGCAGCCCCACTGTCCAAGTGGAAGATGACCGCGAAGTAGGTCGCGTCCCCAACGGTGTAGCCATTGAGAACCACCGGACGGTAACCCTGAGCCTGCTGCTCCGTGATGATGGCCTGATAGGTATCTGCGGACAGCCCCAGGAAGGCCCTCCAGGCCAGGTCACCCGACTTCTCCCAGATGACCGCGTAACAGGCGCTACCCCCAGCCTCGTAGCCGCTGACATAGGAGAGGCGATAGCCTTGCGCCACCCGGGACTGAAGCTCCGCCTGATATTGGGCGTCGGTGAGGCCATGGCGGACGATCCAGGCAGCATTGGGACCCGACAGCGCCTCGGACGCCGAGCAAGAGGAAGCTGGCGACTGCTCCACGGGAGGCTCTTCCACCCGGGGCGCCTCCGGCGAGACCGCGCATCCCACGAGGGCAACAACCCATACTGACCAGATTGCAAGGCGCAGCGTCATGCTCGAGAACTCCGGCTGGAGACCGAGACTATCAGCAGGAAACGAACCCAGAGAGCACGACAATTCCTTCGTGAGACATACAATCGCCCCTCGCCCCTGACGCCGCGACTCCACGTTTCCAAGAAACTGTGCAACATCGAGAACGAGGCGAGGGGCAAGCGAGGCCTCTCGCAGGCCTCGCCGGCTCCACGTCACTCGCTCACAACGCGAGGAAGTTCGCGGTGAGGTATGCGGCGTACCAGTTGACGGGCGTGCTGCCGTTGGACGTGTAGTCCGCCGTATGGTTGTTGGTGGTGAGCTGCCAATAGGTCAAATCCCAGGGAGACCAGCCGATCCAGACATCACGATTATTGTTCATGAACGTGAGCGCGTTCGTGATCTGGCCCTGGGCATAAGACTCCTGGGTCCGGATTCCCATCTCGGACAAGAACAGTTTCTTGCCGTTGGCTCTCGCCCAGTTGGTCACCACCGTGAGCTGGGCTCCGTAGGAGGACTCATCATTGCTGCCATAGCCTTCTGGATAATACGAGTGCATGTCGAAGGCGTAGTTATTGGCGCTGTCCGTGATGGACAGGGCCGCGACCGAGTCGACTGGACCTCCGCCCGGAGCCCAGGTGTTCCAGTGCCCCACGTCCGATGCCCGCGAGTTGGGGACAAGGATCAACTGAGTTGACCCTGTCGCACGCACGGCGTTCATGACCGTCTGAATCCCAGAGAACCAAGAGGTCGAGGTCATCGGGAGGTCATGCGGCTCGTTCATGAGGTTCAGGATCACCTTGGGGTTCGTCTTCACCAGATTCGCGAGCTTCGTCCAGACATCCGCGAGATGGTTCACCGTCAGGGTGCCATCGCCAATGACGTGCTGGGCATAGCCCCCGGTCTGGTTTCCAGCGTCGTCAAACGCGCCCGTCGCATAGCGATTGTAGTTATGCAGGTCCAGCACGATGGAGAACCCCTGCGCCGTCGCCAGGTTGATGTAATTCATCATGCCGTTCGAATAGGCCATATCCAGCGGCCCATTGAGGGTGTGCTGGAGGCGCTCCCACGCGATGGGCAAGCGAATCAGGTTGAAGCCCTTTCCCTTGTAGTACGCAAGCTCGGAGGTGATCTGCGTGGACGACGGCACCTCGTAGTAGGTCTGGCCTGTCCAGCCCCCCCAGTCGCTGCCGTACTCCATTCCAGCGCGGTTGATACCGCGATACGCCACGCCCGTGGGATAGGTCTTCCCGACACCCGTCGGTGGAGGGGTGGAGCCATTCTCCAACGCGATTCCGTCGATGCCATAGGCCACCGCGGAGGCGCTCTGGACCGAGATCTTGTTGAACGTCGTCAGCCCGCCTTTCAGCGCGCTCATCGGGATCTTGATGCGCGTCCATTGGCCCGGCGCCAGTGAACCCAGACTCGGATTCGCATAGGCGCCAATGGCGACACCCGCGTTCCCGTCGGTCCCCTCCTGGCTCACGATGACCTTGAGGGCCTGGATTGCGGTGAGGTTTGACGTGCTCGGGTTGATGGCGAAGCTCACCGCGGTCGTATTGGCGACCGCGATGCTGGAACCGAACGCCCCCAAGGCCATGGCGCTGTTGGCTGGAGCCGTGACCTTCAGCGATGCAGTTCCGTAGGCCTTGCTTGCCGTATCGGAGACCAGCGTGGTCCCGCCCCAGCTGTAGGCGGTGCTCCAGCCGGACACGACCGCATCATCATACAGGACCGTCATCGAGGACGGGTCGAGCGCGGGCAGTCGCGGAAGCTCGAGGGCCATGCCATCCATGCCGTAGCTGACCGCCGTCACCGCCATGAGCGTGAGCTTGTTGAAGGTGGTCAGCGACCCTTTGAGCGCGCTCATCGGGATGGTGACGCGAGTCCAGTCATCCGCCCCCAAGGAGTCGAAGCTCGGGCTGGCGTAGGAGCCAATCGCGACGCCCGCGTTTCCATCGACCCCTTCCTGGCTGACTATGAGCTTGAGGCTCTTGATCGCCGCAAGACTCGCGGTCCCCGGGTGGATGGCGAAGCTCACGGCCGCGTAGGTGCTCGTCGAGAGCGCTTGCCCATTCGCGCCCAGGGCCAACGCACTATCGGCGGCAGAGGAGACCTGCAGTGACGAAGCACCGTAGACCTTCGTGCTCGTCGTCGCCCCCTGAGTGATGCTGCCCCAGCTGTAGTCCGTGCTCCAGCCGGACGCGACGGCGTCGTCATACAGAACGGTCTGATAGGCGCTATCCAACGCAGGCAGGAGTTGCATCTGAACCGTGCTCGGAGCGCTGGCGTCCGTGAGGACGGCGCTCGCGGGCAGGGCATCCTCGTCGCTCGCGGGCGGCCCACATGCCGCGCCCACGGCGAAGAGACTGCCCAGAAGAACATGAAGACACTTCCGCAAAACCGGTGGTCGTCCCATTCGGGCCCCCTGGAGTTGGAAAATGATTGAGCGCCCCAGACCTCAGCGTCAACAACTCCTTACGCCAGACACGGCTCGCGCGATTGACGTCTCATCCAGGCGCTTGAATTCCAGCCGAGCGCAAATCGAACATTGTCACGCAAGGCTGGCACCGCAGTGGAATTGGCGAAGGCGCCTTCCATGCACGCTCGTGAGTCATCCCGTCTTGCGGGACTGGAAACAAACGTTGCCGCCTGAGTCCTTGTACGTCGCGTCCAACGTGAGCCCGTGCGTGCGCAGCAGTTCGCGATATCCGTCGATGCTGTACGAATGATAGCGGAACGGCACGCCATGCATCGGGGTTCCGTCCATGGAGCCGTGCACGTCACCCGCCGTAAAGAGAAACGCGGCGCCAGGCTTCAAGGCCCTCGCGATATTGGCGATCGCTTGCGCCTGCGCTTCGTGGCGCAGGTGGAACAGCACGCCCCAGGCAATCGCGGCATCGAAGGCGCGCGGCTGAAGGTCACACGATTGAATGGGCGCGCAGCGCACCGGAACGTGGGGGAAGTTCGCTTGGAATCGCGCCAGCAGTTCGCGAGAGCTGTCCACGCCCATCACGACACAGCCGTGCTCCACCAACACCCGCGTCAGTGGCAATCCCGTGCCGCAGCCGACGTCCAGCACCGAGGCGCCAGCCGGGAGCGAGGCCGCGAGCGC
The DNA here is from genome assembly GCF_019039035.1 of Citreicoccus inhibens. Lineage (GTDB taxonomy): Bacteria > Myxococcota > Myxococcia > Myxococcales > Myxococcaceae > Citreicoccus > Citreicoccus inhibens. The sequence continues at coordinate 6,464 of NZ_JAHNZT010000052.1, forward strand.
GGCCACTTCCGGGACACCCAGATGAGCTGTGCGGTGGGAGGCATACCAGTCCGCAATCAAGTCATATTCGTGCACGCATCACCCTGGGGCTACCTCAAGACTCCCATGAGTCCTCGCCCCGGGCCAGTTGGAGTAGGGTTCGCAGTCGAGCTGGTGGGCCGGCGGCTCGCGAGGAACCCATGAGCGATTTCTCCCTGAAGCCCGATGCGCCCGCCCCTCTTCCCAGCCCCGCGGAGTCCACCACACCAGAGCACCGCCGCCGAGGCAGGGTGCTGCTCGCGGCCACCGCGGCGAGCGCGGCCATCACGCTGGCCGCGTGCGAGCCGTTCATGACGACCAATCCCGCTCCGTGCGTCTACGACGCCGGCTTGGTTGATTGCGACCCGAGCGGGAACCCACAGACACCGGACGCAGGGGCCGACGCCGGAACAGACGCGGGCCCGCCATCGGTGCCTTGAAGGAGGGTCCGCCGTGGCCACCGAACTCTTCGAATTGGACCTGACGGACGGCCCCGCGCTGACGCTGCATGAACGGGCGTCGGGGCACCTGGCCGAGCGCTATCCCTGGGACTCGATGGCGGCGTCACGCTACCCGCCCGCGTTGGTGGAGCGGGCCCGGTACTCGTGGACGCTGCGAGCGCTCAACGAGTTCGGCAGCGCGACGGTGATGGGGCAGTTGGTGCAGGTCATGGGCGAGGCGCGCGTTCCCTTGGACTTGTGGAGCCTGGCGGCGCGCTTCCCAGCGGAGGAGATCCACCATGTGGAGCTCTGTGCGCGAATGGCGATGCGGTTGGGAGGAGGCACCCGGATGTCCTATGCACCCGGGGCGTTCGCCGTGCCCTTTGACCCATCGCTCACCTTCCTCCAGCGCGCCAACGAGCTCATCGTGCGGGTGTGCTGCGTAGGCGAGACGTTGTCCTTCGCGCTGTTGTCCGGCTGTCTTCGTGCCACGTCCCACCCACTGACGCGTGCCGTGCTTACGACGCTCGTCCAGGAAGAAGCCCTGCACGGGCGATTGGGCTTCCTGTACTTGGATTGGATCTCCTCCGAGTTGGACGCCGCGGAGAAGGAGCGGCTGGGACGCGTCGCGCGGGAGGCACTGGATGCCCAGACACCGTTCTGGGAGAAACTGCGCAGCACCACGAAGGACGGCGTCACCAGCGAGGGATTCCTCCTGGAGCACGTAACGGAGCTGGGGTGGATGGAGTCGCGTGACTACGTCACGGTGAGCCAGGAGACCGCGGAGACGCAGGTGCGGGCGCCGCTCCTGCGCCATGGCATCCGTGTTCCCTGACGTGGCGACCTCACGGAGCGCGGCGCAGTCGAGGTACGGAGTCCGTGATGCTCAGGCAGGGCCGATGTCCGCCACGGTGTCGAGCGCGGTCATCACATCTCCTGGAAGGGTGAGTTCGGCAGCGGCGAGGTTCTCCCTCAGATGGGTCAGGGAGGAAGTGCCAGGGATCAAGAGGATGTTGGGCGAGCGGCGAAGGAGCCAAGCGAGCGCGACCTGCATGGGCGTCACCTGGAGGCGCGCTGCGACGTCGGACAAGGTGGACGATTGCAGTGGGGTGAAGCCGCCGAGCGGGAAGAACGGCACGTACGCAATGCCATCCCGGGCGAGTTCGTCGATCAGCGCATCGTCCTCTCGATGCGCCAGATTGTACTGGTTCTGCACGCAGACAATGTTGCAAAGCTGGCGTCCTGCCGCGACCTGCGTGCGGGTGACGTTGCTCAGTCCGATGTGACGAATCAACCCTTGTTTCTGAAGGTCGGCGAGCACACGGAGTGGCGCCTCCAGTGAGCCTTCCGCGGGATGATGCACGCTGAGCATGCTGCGCAGATTGACGACGTCGAGGGCCTCGAGCCCCAGGTTGCGGAGGTTGTCGTGGACCGCTTGGGTCAGCTCCTCGCGTGAGAAGGCAGGGATCCAAGACCCATCCGCGCCTCGCCGCGCGCCGACTTTCGTCACGAGGGTGAGGTCCTTGCGATAAGGGTGCAACGCTTCTCGGATCAACTGATTGGTGATGTGCGGGCCATAGAAGTCACTGGTGTCGATGTGGTCGACCCCGCGCGCGACGGCCTCCCGCAGTACGGCGAGGGCCGCATCACGGTCCCTCGGCGGACCGAACACCCCAGGGCCTGCCAACTGCATGGCGCCGTAGCCGAGCCGCTTCACGCGGCGGTCGCCAAGGCTGAACGTTCCGACCTGATCGATGCTGGACATGCGCTCTCCTTTGAAGACGGGGCAAAGGTAAGCCAGAGCCAGTTGGAGCGAATCAGGTACAATTCGCACAGGCTGTGCGGAGTGGCGAACAATGAAGGTCGACCTCGGTGATTTGAACGCCTTCCTGGCAGTGGCCCGCGCCGGTGGCTTTCGCGATGGTGCGCGCGTCAGCGGCAGCAGCGCGTCTGGACTCAGCGAGGCCGTGCGCCGACTGGAAGACCAACTCGGCGTCAGGCTCCTCAACAGGACGACGCGCAGCGTGGCCCTCACGGAAGCTGGCGAGGGATTGCTCGCGCGGCTTGGTCCCGCCTTGACGGAGGTCGAGGCGGCCCTCGATGTGGTGAACGGCTTCCGTGAGCGACCAGCGGGGGCCTTGCGACTCAATGTTCCCGTCAGCGCGGCGAGGCTGATTCTGCCGAGCATCGTCCCAGGCTTCCTCGCAGCCTATCCAGAGGTTCGGCTGGAGGTGATGACGGACGAGAGCTTCGTCGACGTGCTCGCGGCCGGGTGCGATGCTGGCATCCGCTACGACGAGCGGCTGGAGCCGGACATGATCGCGGTGCCCATCGGGCCACGCATCCAGCGCTTTGCCGCCGCGGCCTCCCCGGCCTATCTCGAACGGCATGGTCGGCCGAAGCACCCTCGCGACTTGCTCAAGCATGTCTGTCTGCGCGGCCGTTTCGCGAGCGGGGCGATGCCCGAATGGGAGTTCGAGCGGGGTCGCGAGGTCGTCAAGATCGAGCCGACGGGGCCGCTCATCGTGCGCGTTGGAGGGGCGACCGATCTCGCCGTCGACGCGGCGCTCTCCGGTTGCGGCATTGTGTATCTCTTCGAGGACTGGCTGCGGCCCCACCTGGACCGTGGCGCGCTCGAACCCGTCCTTGAGCCCTGGTGGCAGTCCTTCTCAGGACCGTTTCTCTATTACCCCGGACGTCGCTTCGTTCCGGCGCCACTCCGGGCGTTCGTTGACTTCATCAAGGCCTCGACAGCGCCCGCCTGAGTCCGGCCGATGTTCACCTCAAACCGGATGGACAGACACGGCCCATCCGGGATGAGCGCCGTGGCTGCAAACGACTGCGGGTGGAGCGCGCACGCGAGCCGCTGAGCCGCACCTCGCGCTCGCTGGGCGATATCGCGCTCGAGGTCGGCTTCGGCTCGCAGCGCCACTCCACCCCGTCTTCCGGCGGGTGACGGGGCTGACTCCCGCCGTCCTCCAGCGCGACGGGGAGGATGCGCGCCCTGCCCTACCGACGGGGCGGCTTGAGGCGCTTGACCCACTCCATGAGCTGGTAGCGCAGGGGGCGTGAGTCCTCGGGCGCCGACTGCAAGAGCCACTTCGCGGTCCGCCGCAGCGCGGGGTGAATGGGCTCGAGTTGCTGCTTCAGGGCCTCATTCATCCGGTCCGCGACCTGATGCAGCAGCGGCCTGGCGGGCGTGGGCGCGAGGGCAGCCAACTGCTGCTGCTTGTGCGCCTCGCCCTGGAGGATGCGCAGGGAGCGCTCGGGATGCAGGGCCAGCGAGGGATGCTTCTGGTACAGGTACGCCATCACGGCGTAGCGGTCATGCACCAGCGTGGTGCGGGTCATCGAGTCCGGGCGCAACCGGTACTGAAACAGCGGCTCCGGAATGACCGTCCCCGAGAGACCGCGCTCGGCGAGCGCGCAGAAGACATCCCAGTCTTCATACGCCGTGAGCCACTCGTCATAGCCACCGACCTCCTCCACGTGCCGGCGCTCCATCAGCGCGGTGCAGGTGGAGGCCACGTTGAACACCCAGAGGGCATCGCGCTCGACGCCCCAGGGCACCCAGCCGCCCACGATTCGAGCCGGGTCGTCGATGAAGTAGGACACCAGCGACGTCACGAACGCGAAGTCTCGCGAGCCGTCCAGGACCGCCACGGCCTTCTCCAGGAACGTGGGGTGGATGAGGTCGTCCGGATCCAAGGGCAGGACGTAGTGCCCCCGCGCCTCGCGCAGCCCCGCGTTCCGAGCGGAGCTGAGCCCTCCATTCCGCTTCGAGATGATGCGCAGGTCGGGTGCGTCCAAGGTCTCCAGCAGCGCGCGGCTGTGTGGATCCGTGGAGCCATCATCCACGAGGATGATTTCGTAGTCCGTGAAGGTCTGCGCGCGGATGGAGCGCAACGTCTCCGGCAGGTACTGCCCCATGTTGAAGTAGGGCACCAGGAAGGAGACTCGCGGCGCGGCCTCCTTGTGCGTGGGCGTCGAGCGAAGCGTAGGGAGAACCGGGGGATGCGCCGCGACGGCGGCCTCCACCTGCTGCACGATGCGCGCGGGCTGACAGGTGTCGGCGATTCGCGCGGGCGCGGTCTCTCGCACGGCCTGTTGCAACGAGGGCGTGGTCAGCGCCCGCTCCAATACCTCCGCCAGATGCGTCGAATCTCCGGACCTGAACAGGAGGCCGCTGCGGCCATCCTCGATGACCTCCGCCATGCCACCTGCGTCGCTGCCCACCACCAAGCATCCAGCGCTCATGGCCTCCAAGCACACGTTGGGGAAGTTCTCCCAGAGCGACGGGAAGCAGCACACCGTCGCCTCCGCGATGGCGGAGGCGAGCTCGGCGCGCGGGCGCGGCGCTTCGAAGTGAAAGCGGTGCTTCCACTCGGGCGCGATGCGGCGCTCCAACCACTCGCGCATGGAGCGACCGAAGGGCCCTGTCCGCGTGTCGCCGCCCACGAGCTGGACATCCGCATCCAGCCCTCGGGCGAAGAGTGTCTGCATCGCCTCGATGAGGTGCTGCACGCCCTTCCGATACTCGAGTCGCCCGAAGTACAGCACGCGAGGCGGCTCGGCCCGTGGACGTGGGACTGACCGGGCGAAGGAACTCGTGGAGAACGGATGCGGCACCACCACGCCTTTGTCCCCCAGCCCCAGCCGCGCTCGCACCAGGTCGAGGAGCGACTGGGTGGGCGACAGCAGGAGGTCCGCATCCCGAATGGAGCAGTCCTCCATGAACTCCTGCTGGGCCGCGTCCATGTCCAGCGTGGTGACTCGATTGAAGTGCTGAACCTCGTGCGTGGGCGTGTGGAGGCGCACCGCGAGCACCGCGGTGGAGAACTGTCCCAACGTCCTCCGGGCGCGCAAGGCGAAGTAGCCCTCGCCTTCGTACTCGGGGAACTCGATGAGGTCGAAGGGGTGCCGCGCGTGCAGCGTCTGCAACAAGGTGTACGCCGCCATGGCGTGTCGCAAGGGCGGAAAGGGAAAGGCCCCCGCGTACCCCGGCTCCAGCTCCGCGACGGAGTGAACGTGCACACCGGGGAGCAGCTCGGGCGCACGTTCGATCCCGGGGAGCGCGGCCGTGAGGACGTGGACCTCATGCCCCGCGTCCGCGAAGGCCCGACTCATGAGGGTGACATAGGTGCCGATGCCACCCCCGAAGAATGGCGAGAGTTCTTTGGAGACGAGGCAGATGCGCAAGGCGTGGACCTGGGTAGGAGCGTCGAAGCGAACCACTGGGGCGCGCGACTATAGGCCGGCCGAGTCCGCCTGACCTGCCTGGATGCTTCGTACCCGGGGTGTGTCCCGGTGAGGGGAGCGGCCCAGCGCGCCGTGAGCGCGTGGGCCTCGTTCCTCGGCTCATTCGCTCCGGATGGCGATGATGGGATCCACGCGCGAGGCCCGACGCGCGGGCATCCACGTGGCCAGCAGGGCGATGAGGCCCAGCAGCAGCGCGAGCGCGCCGAAGGTGAGCGGATCCTTCGTACTCACGCCGTAGAGGAGGCCCTCCAGGAAGCGCGACAGCGCGAAGGCCCCGGCGAGCCCAGCGCCCAGCCCCAGCGCGACCAGCAGCGCGCCCTGGCGCATCACCAGGTTCACGACGTCCCCGGCCTGTGCCCCCAAGGCCATGCGGATGCCCAGCTCTCGCGTGCGCAGGGAGACCGTGTAGGAGATGACGCCGTAGAGGCCCGCGGTCGCGAGCACCAACGCGATGACGGAGAAGGCCCCCAACAACACCAGGTTCATTCGCCGCGCCGCCATGGAGCGCGCGATGACCTCCTCCATCGGGTACACCTCGGCGACGGCCAACTCCGAGTCCACCGACTTCAGCACCGCTCGCAGCGCGGTGGCGCCAGCCGTTGGATCCACCGAGGTCTTCATCACCAGGAAGACGTCCTGGAGGCCGAACGGGTTGGCGCCGGGGTGGTTGTACGGCAGGTCGATCTCGGGGACAGGCTTGCGGTCCAACCCTCCCTGGCGCACGTCGCCCACCACGCCGATGACGGTGGCCGCCTGTCGCATGAACGTCATGCGCCGGCCCACGGCCTCGCCTTGGCCGAAGTGCCGTTGGGCCAACGACTGGTTGATGACGACCACCAGTTCGCCCTGGCCATCCTGCTCGGTGAAGTCGCGTCCGGCCAGCAAGGGAATCCCCAGCGCCTTGTAGAAGCCCGGGCTCAGCGCGCGGAACTCCGCCATCGACTCCTTGCCCGGCTCGGGCTCCGGCTCGCCTTCGATGGTGTAGCTGGTGGTGATGGACCCCTGCTCGATGGGCAGCAGCGAGGTGAGCCCCGCGGACTGCATGCCGGGCTGAGCGCGCAGTTGCTCCAGCAGGGGCTGCAAGATGCGCTGCGGGGCCTCCTCAAGAGGATACTTGTAGACGGGCACCGCCATGCGGGCGGTGAGCACCCCGCGCGTGTCGAACCCCGCCTCCTCGCCGAGCAGGGTCGCGAAGCCGCGCAGCAGCAGCCCCGCGCCCACGAGCAGGATGAGCGACAGGGCCAGCTCGACCACCACGAACCCATTGCGGAAGCGATGGTGCGCCCGTGACGGCGAGGCCTTCGTTCCTGAATCATTGAGGCTGGCTCGCAGCTCGGTGCTCGTGGCCTGCAGCGCCGGGATGAGCCCGAAGAGCACCGAGCTGAGCACTGCCACCAGCAAGAGTTCACCAAAGACACTCGCCCGCAGAGAGATGTCACCGAGCAGCGGCAGCGAGCGCTTCACCAGGTCCTCCAGCGCGCTCAGCCCCCAGGCCGCCAGGACCGCCCCCAGCACCGAGCCCGCCAGCGCCAGCACCAGGCTCTCCACGAGCATCTGGCGGATGAGGCGAGCCCGGCTCGCACCGAGCGCAAGCCGGATGGCGATCTCCGGTCGGCGCGAGGCGCCCTGCGCGAGCAGCAGGTTGGCCACGTTCGCGCAGGCGATGAGCAACACGAGCACCACCGTGCACTGGAGAATGAGCAGCACCGGCCGCACCTTCCCCATCACCGTCTCCGTGAGCGGCACCGCCGAGGCGCTGCGTCCGGTCAGGTCGTTCGGATACGCCTCCTGCAAGCGCGCCACGAGTTCGCGCAGCTCGGTGTTGGCGGCCTCGACGCCCACCCCGGCCTTGAGCCGGCCCAGGACGCTCAGGAAGCGCGAGCCGCGGGCCTCGGCGCGAGGACCCGTGATGGACAGCGGGATGAACATCTCCGCGGGCGTGCTGCCCGCGGGGAACTGGACCGACGCCGGCAACACGCCGATGACCGTGTAGGGCTGGCCGTCCAACGTCACGCTCTGGCCCAGCAGCGTGGGGCTCGCACCGAAGCGCCGCTTCCACAGCCCCTCGCCCATCACCACCACGGGCCCGGCGCCAGGGGTGTCCTCGCCCTGGGAGAAGCCCCGCCCCGGCTGTAGCGATACGCCCAGGACCTGGAAGAAGTTGGCGGAGACCTCCGCGACACGCAGTCGCTCGGTGCCCTCGCCTCCCCCCAGGTTGCGGGCCCGGAGCGTGTAGGTCGCGAGGCCCTCGAGGCTCTTGAGTTGCTCCGCCCAGTCGCGCGCGTTCGGCCACGAGGCGGACTCGCGCAGGGTGGGATCTCGCTGCGGCGTCGTCTCGTAGAGGCGCACGAGCCGCTCCGGCTGCGCATAGGGCAGCGGGCGAAGGAGCGTGGCATCCACCACGCTGAAGATGGCCGCGTTGGCGCCAATCCCCAGCGCCAGGCACAACACCGCCACCGTCGTGAAGGCCGGGCTCTTGCCCAGTCTGCGCAACGCGAAGCGGACATCACGGCTCAGATCATCCACCCAGCTCGTCATTCCACGCATCTCTTCTGGCAGGGAACTGAAGCCCAATCATTCAGCAATTCGAGGAACCTTGGAATGGACAGATGAGGCTCAGCCGACGCGTCGCTCGGAGCCCTTGAACTCCTGGGTCACGTCGGTGAGCCGCCCGTCTTGCAGGCGCAGCACCTTGTTGGCGCGGTAGATGGTCTCGGGGCGATGGGCAATGGACACGCAGGTGATGCCCAGCGCCTTGAGGTTGTCGAGCAGCTGCTTCTCGACCGCGGGGTCCAGGTTCGCGGTGCCCTCGTCGAGCAGCATGACCTTGGGGTCGTGGTACAGCGCGCGCGCGAGCAGGATGCGCTGCTTCTGTCCACCCGACAGGGCCGAGCCCAGGTCCCCGATGCGGCTGTTGAGCTTCATCGGCATCGCGTCAATCTCATCCAGGATGAGCGCCGTGCGCGCGCACTCGCGCGCCTTGGCCTCCACCGGGTTCGCCTCGAAGAACGCGATGTTGTCGTAGATGGAGCCGGTGAGGAGCAGGTCCTGCTGCATCACCACCCCGAAGTGCCGGCGGTAGCGCTGCACGTCGAGATGTTCGAGCGGAGTGCCATTGAACTCAATCTGTCCCGAGGTGGGCGGCAACATCCCGAGCATCAGCTTGAAGAGGGTCGTCTTTCCTCCGCCCGAGGGACCGATGATCGCGACGAAGTCCCCCGCGCGCACCTCGAACGAAGCCCCGGTGAGGACGAGCGGATCAATCGCGCCGTACTTGTAGGACACGTCCTTGAAGGTGATGCGGCAGTCCTGGAAGTCCGCTTCGAGGACCGGCTTCTTGTGCAGGCTGCTCGGCTCGGGTTCGGACAGGGCGATCTCCGCCATCCGGTCCAGGTGCACGCCCACCAGTCGCAGTTCCATGAGCCGCTCGGCGAACAGCACCGACTTTTGCGTGAAGTGCGCCTTGTAGAAGAAGAAGGCCAACAGCACGCCCAGGGTGATCTCCCCGCGCGCGACCAGCATGGCCCCGAAGTAGACGCTGGCCGCGGTATCCGCGCCGAGGATGAGCGCCTTGATGGCGGCCTGCACCGACACCAGCATCCCCACCCGCTTCTCGGCGTTGATCAACCGCGCGTAGTAGTTGCTCCAGAGGTTGAGCCGCTCGGTCTCCTTCGCGAAGATCTTGATGGGCTGCATGCCTCGCAGCGTGTCGATGACGTGCTCGTTCTCTTCCGAGCGCGCCTTGAGCGCCTTCTCCACGAGCATCCGCTGCTTGTCATAGAGCCACGCGCGCGTGATGAGGTAGAGCAGGAAGCCCCCGAGCATGAGCACCGCCAGCACGGGGGAGATGAAGCACACGATGACGAGCGCGATCACCGTCACCAGCCCGTCCAACAGCATGGAGGGCAGATTGCTCGTGAAGAGGAACCGGAGCTGGTTGGTGGACTGGTAGCGGTCGATCAAATCGCCTGTCAGGCGCTTCTCGAAGAACTGCATCGGCAGGCGCAGCAGATGGGCGAACAGGTTGCTCATCATCTGCTGATTGAAGGCCACCCCGAAGTACAGGATGACGTAGTCGCGCAGGAGCGTCAGGACGCCCTGGCACACCGCGATGCTGACGATGCCCAGGCTGAGGGCGGTGATGAACGCGAAGCTGCCCTGCGCCAGTCCGGTGTCGATGACCGTCTTCAATACGAACGGGCTGCACAGGGCGAACAGCTCCAGGAAGGCCGTCAGCCACATCACCTGGGTGACGAACGGCACCAGGCCGCGCGTGCTCCGGAACAGGGCCCCGAGCGACAGCCGCTCCCCGGACTTCCCGCCCGTGAAGTCTTGAGCGGGCGACATCATCACCGCGATGCCGGTGAAGTGGTTCGACAGCTCCTTCTCGGAGTACTCCATGATACCGAGCGCGGGGTCGTGCACGGTGTAACGCCCGTTGCGAATCCGGCTCAGGACGACGAAATGATCGAAGTCCCAGTGCAACAGGGCCGGGAGCGTGAGGTTGCCCAACCCCGCCAGCTCGCAGCGCACCGGGCGGGAGCTGAGCTGGATGTGATTGGCGAGTTCCACCACGTCGCGCAGCGTCGCTCCCTTCATCGAGATGGCGTAGCGCTCGCGCAGCTCGAGCAGGGTGGTCTCCAGGCCGTAGTAGCCCGCGACCATCGCGAGACAGGCCAGAGAGCACTCGCTGCTCTCCGACTGGTAGAGCATCGGCAGGTGTTTTCTCGCGAAGGGCTTCATGGAGGGCACATGCGGCGAGGTCTACCCGCGAAGAAGATGATCCAGGTACTTCTGGGGCGGCGTCCACACCTGCACCTTCAGGGGCAACGGCGCTGGAGGGAACGGGAGGGCCGGGTCGGGGGCAAGCTCCACGTGGAGACATCCCCCCTCCGCCTGGCGCGATGCGGCCTCCAAGAAGGCACGTGACTCGCGGCTGCACGGGCGGGTGATGAGCGTCGAGACGATGCCCCGCGAGCGCTCCGCGGAGCCCGCGAAGCGAAACTCGAGCGTATCGCCAGGACGCAGCTGCTCGGCGGCCGACGGCTCCAGCGACAACACGAGCCCCTGCCCCGCTGGCGGCGCGGCTTCCACCAGGGCGACGAACATCGACTGGAGGTCGATGCGCGACAGCCCGAGGCCGAGGAGCGCCACGAGCAGCAGCGGACACAAGGTCACCAGCCGCAACGGCAACGGCCGCAGCAGGCTGATCTCCCCGAAGTGGCGCACCAGTCGGTGCTGGATCGCCTCGGGCCGGAAGAGGGGCCGACCTTGGATGGGCTCGGGAGGCACGGCTCAGGCACCAATCGTCTTCAGTCGGTCCCGCAGGGGCCGCGAGAACGCGAGGCCCAGCTCGCTCAGCCCCACCTCCGCCTCGATGGGCACGCGCAGCTGCTCCATGTATCCGGCAATGGTGCTTCGGCGGATGGCCGTCTCCTGCTGGAGCCCCACCTCACGGAACTTCTCGAAGGCGATGAGCGCGTTGCCGAAGGCGTGATAGCCGATGAGGATTCGATCCAGCGGCCGCTCGCACTTCTTCAGCGGCGAGTAGTGCGGCTTGGCATCCGCCGTCATGAACGAGCCGAGCCAGCTCGCCATGTGGAAGTACTGGTGCGTGCACTCGTGCACCATCATCTCCGCGGTCTCCGTGGGTGTGGCCGGAACGCACAGGTCGATTCCGCCGAAGCGGTGCGGCGACGAGCCGCTGGCGATCATGTTCGGCTGCGGGCGGATGATGGGCGAAATCTCCTTGAGCAGGCAAAGCACCCACGCGCGATACTCCGGCATGACTCGGCCCATCAACGCCAGGGCCTCCTCGAACTGGGAGATCGCCTCGGGCGTCACCCCCCCGGTGGGGTGGCTGAGCTCATCCTGGAAGGACAGGTGCCAGTCCGCGTTCACCACGCGGATACAGGGCTGCCCATCGACCCGAACGAACGTGGACTGCTTTCCGTCCTCGGCCCAGACGGGGCTGCCGTCGCGCTGGGCGATGACCCGGAACGACCGGGGAGCGGAGCCCTCGGCCTGGAGCGTCATCCGGTCCACGTCGCCCCGGATGGACAGACGCCCGGCGGGGATGATCTGGCCGGCCACCACGAGGGGCGTATTCGTCTCGACGTCGAGGTCGATCTCGGGGGTCACCCCCGTCACGTGCGCGGCGATGGAGACCTGGGCCCGGAGCCAGTTCCAATCGCCCTCCGTGAAGGTCGCCTTGGTGAGCCCCTTGAAGAGGACCGAGACCTCGGAGATCCAATAGGCGTTGAGCGCCCCCCGCCTGGCGAGCCGCTGGCCGATGTCCGCGAGGCGCGGGTCCGCGGTGAAGCCGTGCTGCTCCGCGAGGCGGGCCGCTCGGCGCACGAACACCCGGAACTGGTTGGTGGCCAGCTCGGCGGTCACGGCGGCGTAATCCCCCTCGAAGGGATTGGACAGGGTGTTGAAGATTTCCATGGTCTCACTCCACGACGGGCAGTTGGATGGAGTTGGCCTCGGACGCGGACCTGGGAGCCTGCCCCAGGGGCACCGGGTGCATGAAGTCCCGAGCCCAGAACGCGGGTTGCTGTGAGAGCACCCCCGTCAGGCGCTCCACGCCGTTCTCCCAGCGGGCCACGATGGCGGCGACCGCGGTGTGGAGGGTGTCGAGCGTCTCGCAGAAGACCGAGGGCTGGTCGAAGCCGGCGCCCTTCTTGTAGCGATTGAAGAGCTCACCGGAGCGGCAAGAGCGGTACCACTCACAGCTCGCACACTTCTCGGGGGCCTTGTCGATGGCCTGCACCAACTGCTGCCAACGGGGGCTGGCCATGAACTGCGCGAGGGTGGTGTTGCGAACGTTGATGTTCGCGTCGAAGAGCGCCTTGTCGAGCGCCATGATGTTGTCATCCATCCCGAGCTTGCCGTCCCCGGAGATGGTGATGATGTGGTGGCGGGCGGAGCGCCGCATGTCCATCTGCCGGGCGTTGGGCTCCGAGGCCATTCCCCGCATGATGTCGGAGATGAGCTGGATGGTGACGAGCCGGCCGAACGTCTTGGGCGTCGACTGCCAGTACTTGAGGATCTCGGTGAAGTAGTCGATCCATTTGCTCTGGGGCTTCCAGATATCGCTGTCGTAGCCCTCGCGAGGCAGGAGGATGTTGAAGTTGTCGATGCCGAGGTCCTCGACGAAGTGCTTCACGACCTCTTCGCCGCTGTAGTTGGGATTGGCCACGCAGAGGATACCGGTGGCGCGGTTGGTGCCGGCGCGGACCCCTTCCTGGAGCAGGCGGAGGCCCCGCACCGTGGCGTCGTAGCTGCCCTTGCCCTTGTGGTCGGGGCGGGCCGCGTTGTGGATGTGCGGCGGGCCATCCAGGCTCACGCCCGCGGACACCTGATGCTCGGCGAGGATGGAGACCCATTCCTTGTCGACGCGCGTCCCATTGGTCTGCATCGCCAGTCGGACGTTCGTCACATCCGACAGCTCTTCGCGAAAGACACGGCAGAGCGACTCGAAGCGCTTCTTGGGCATCAGCAGGGGCTCACCGCCGTGCAAGCCGATGAAGAGGTGCTGGATGTTCAGCTCCTGCGCGCCCCGGCGCAGGAACCTGGCGACCTCGCGAACCGTGTCCTCGGAGATGAGCGCGGGACTGCTCTTGTAGAGGTCGTTCTCCTGGTAGAAGTAATAGCAATACGGACACGCCAGGTTGCACCGCTCCGCGATCTTGAGGACCACGTCCAGACAGTTGACGGCCTCTCGAGGTTCTCCGCTCATCCTCGCCTCACTCATCCTCTGGGTTGCAGTGCAAGAAGTGGCCAGACGCCGCGGGTTTGAGCCAGCGGCGTCTGGCCGCCTACAGCGAGTGACTACTCGGCCTGACGGCCAATCGAGCCGTGACCCGAGAGGTGGCCGGAGCCGTGGGCAGAGCCGTGGATCGCGGCGCCGCTGACGGCATCCAGGTGCACGTCCATGAGCTCCACCAGGTCCTGGTCCGCAACGACCAGGTTCTTCTCGGTGGCGCCGTTGAGCTTCGCCTGGAGACGGTCCGCGAGCGTCGAGAGATTGCTGCTCATATTGCTTCCTCCTTGGGTGTACGGGGTGGGTGCAGCAACAACGTCACCGCCTCCAAGGCGATCAACGCGATTTCCCCAAAGAAGGTGACAAATATGAAACTTCGCAACTATCTGATTCTTTTGTCAAGACGCCGAGTACAAACAACGCACACACGGTGTAGCAGGGTGCGTATCAACCCGCTCTTGACAAGAATGGATTCTCAATTCGTGCGACGCGATTTCACGTCAGCGCGGCAAACCCAATCGGCTTTGTGCAGACCTACTTCCCAGCACAGGTTGGGGACCTCGTGATGGACTTCAGAGGTCAATGCAGCGCTCGCGCGGGGAGGTCGCACCAGGACTCGGTGCCGAGCCGCTCCCATCGCGCGTTCGCGCAACGAACAGATGAATGCGTATGACCGGAGGACTTGGGACATCGCTCGACCGCGTTCGGCTCAGGGCCGACTTCTCCGTGAGCCGAGCTTCGCCTGACCGTCCGGACGATTGAGCAAGATCCCTGGCGCTTACGCGCCAAGGCGTTTCCCGCAGGGATTCCCCAGGCGCGTACCCGGGGATTCAGTCGAGGCAGAAGATGGCCTCGCGAATGACTCCTCGCTAGAGCGCCGCGGTCGGCTGAGGGCTCTCCCTGGGCACGGCACCATCCCGAGTGGAGCCCTGAATGAGGCCTTCGAGCGTGGCGGAGATGGCCGCGCGGTACCGGGCGAAGGCTTCGATGCTCTTGGGCACGTCGCAGAAGATGGAGTTCAGGTAGAGACCGTGCGCGTTGCGCAAGAACCACATATTGCCGGTGTTGGAATGGGATGACGCCGGGATGGTCTTCGATTGCCAGACGTCGAAGTGCTCCGCTCCCGGCAACTTGCGGTAGTCGAGGAACGAGAAGAAGTTGACCGGGAATGGCCAGGTCCGCAGGTGGTAGTACTGCGGCGCCAGCAGCTCCCAGACCTTCACGAACGGCACGTCGACATTGCGGATGAGCTGCTTGAAGCCAGCCTTCACGCCCGCGGCCACCTCTGGGAACGTCATCCCGTCCGCGATGGGAAAGGTGATCGCCAGGGTGTTGACGAACCAGCCGAACGACTTGTGCCAACGGGGGTCCTGACGCTCGCTGACCGGAAGGAACCCGTGGTACGTCTGACAGCCCGAGATGTCTCGAAGCGCGAGGCCGACGACCGCCAGCAAGCCCATGAACAGCTTCGTGTCGTGCTGTCTGCAGATGCGCTCGAGGGCCAGGGCGCTCGTATCATCGAGCAATCGGACCGTCACATTGCGCGCCGGATACATGCGGCCGGAGTCCAGGCCCAGGTCCAACGGGATGCGCGGAAACAGGTTCCCCGCGTCCGCGATGAAGGAGCGCCAGTAGTCCAACTCGGGGCTGTCCGCGGTGAGCTTGGAATAGCGACGCCGCTGGGCATCACCGAAGTCCAAGTAGCTGCCCGCCACCTCGAACTCGGGGCGCTGGCCCATCGACAGGGCCGCATAGTCCCGCTCCACCTCGTCGACCGCGATGACCAACGAGAGACCGTCACACAGGATGTGGTCGAACCCCATGTAGACCGTGGACTGCGACGCCTCGACCACCACGCCCATCACGAACAGGGGCCAGGACAGCGTGTCGATGTCTCGATTGAAGGTGGTCCGAATGTGGTCGGTCACCGCCTCACTCGACTCGAAGGCCCCCACGTCCTTGTGCACCAGCCGGACCTCCTCGGGCGTCATCACGTCGCAGCGCAGATCGCCAGCGATGAGCTGCTCGAACCCGCAGCGCAGCACCTCGTGCCGTTTCACGAACCGCAGGAGCGCGGCCTCCAGGGCGGGCAGGTTGAGCGGCCCCGGAATCCTGAACGACAAACCAATCCAGTAGTCCTCCGAGACGTGCTCCTTGCGTGCCGCCACCGCGGCCGAGAAGTGCTTCTCCTGGTTGTAGGAGGCCGGCCTGTCGCCGGCCGAAAGAATGTCGAGGGTGTTCAGCGGAGGGCCGAGCCGCCATTCGTGAACATGACCTGCGCTGAAGCCCGCCTCGGAGAGAGGAATCTGGAACATGAAGGCAATCCTTTACGTGCGTTCGTGAGCCTGCTCTCGGCGAGGGGCCAGAGCGCCCCTCCGACTCGTCCGCGCGCCTCGCGTGGGGCGCGCAGGACCCTGGCCGGCGTTTAGGGGACGACCCGCGGCAGAGAGTCCCCGGCATGCCGTGGGACCGCCGCGGGTTCGTCACGCCGGGCAAGAGAGTGCTTGGGGGAGAACACGAACCGACTGCTCATCCCCTGAACGGCACGGGCCCCGCGAAACGCTGGCATGGATACGAGCCTGCAAACCATGCCGCATAGGCTGGGGACGCCTTCGGACTTGGACAAGCCCTGTGCAGCGCAGCGTGTGTTCCTAGCTGCTGGACCCGATGACCGAGACAATCTTCCAGCCGTTGCCCGTGTTCACCAGGTGCCAGCTCTCCTGGCCGCGATGGATGACGCGGTCATCGAGGCAGAGGGGGGCGGAGTCACTCCGCGGCGGGAACGGGCCTGACCGCACTCGCCTGACTGGGTGCCTGGAGCGCCGGAGGTGAGGCGGTCAGCGCGCCGAGATACAGCCGACCATCAAAGCCGTGGGCTTCCTTGGGCGTGAAGAGCTTCAAGCCGAACGCCTGATGGGAAGACTGCCGGGACTCGAGCGCCGGGCTGAGGCCGAAGACGTTGCACTCCACCTCCTCCGTCCAGTCGTTGTAGCGACAGGTGAACTGGGTGCCGCGTTGGAAGCCCACGTCCAGGACTCGCACCGAGGGCAGGGCCTTGGCCACGCGAGCGCCCATCGTCTCCAGGTCGCCATTCCAGTTCACCTCCGTGGTGCGCGCGTGGACGCTGCCCGTGAGGGCCAGCGTCCACGACTGGGGGCGCTTCGACTGGGCATCCAACAGGTGCTGGGCCAGCAGCTCCTCACGCGCATTGCCCTTGGCCGCTTCGGTGTCGATGGCGGCCAAGGCGATGTCTTTGCCTGAGGCGCGCAAGCGCCGGGCCTGCTCGACGAGCCACAGCATGGCGCGGCTGCTGCGCCCATCCTGGTAGGTCCGACGCCAGAAGGCGCTCCACGAGAGGAGCTCCTGCACGGCCGCGGCGTCGCCGTTGCTCGCGAGGTACCGCTCCAGGATGGGCTGCTCGGAGGCGGGAATGGACAGCGCGAGCGTCACCGGCAGGTTCTGGGCCGAGGCCTCACACACCATCCGCAGCACCGCGGACGGGACCTCCTGCGTCCCCAGCGGATCCGCCATGAGCAGGACGCCTCCCGCGGAGAACAGGGACGAGGCGCCCTCCAAGGGCGCGCCACACTCGGGAGTCAAGGCGCCCGTCTTCTGCTCCTCTCCCCCGCTCTCCATCATCACGGAGCGCACGGCGAACGGTGGATTGCCGGCCACCACCTCCAGCGAGGGCGCCATCTCCAGTCGCTCCAGGAGCTTCTGCTCGATGACCAGGTCCCGGTAGCCATGCGCGGGGCTGTAGCCTTCGAGGCCTGGGATATTGGAGAAGGCGGCCGGAATGGAGACCTGCTGCATGCCACTGTCGGAGGCCTGAGCGCCATAGCCCCCCAGCATGGTGTATCGGATCCGAAAGACTCGAACGAGGGACTGTCGCGCTCCGAGCCGCTCGCCCTGGATGAAATAGCGCTCGGGCGGGACGACCTCCGGAATGAAGGAGCTGAACATCTCCAGGCCCCCCTCCTTCTCCATCACGGAGTAGTGGTTCTTCTCCAGGATGTACCGGACCGTCAGCAGCGCGTCCTCGACAGGCACCGAATAGATGACCTCGTGCGTGGGCGTCTCGTACAGGCCGGTCTCTGGGTTGAGCCGGGTGGAGAGTCCTCGTGTGGCGGAGGCGCACCCGACGCACCCCAGGAGCCCTAGCATCAGCACAGACCTTCGCATCCCGTCCTCCCCGCGTCGCACATCCCGGAGGTGAAGCGGACCTCCGGGTGACGGCAATCACTGAATCGCTCCAATCGTAGGGACTATAGCCAGCGCGCGTTTCGCGCTGAACCGGATACGTTGAATCAGGATGGAGTGGCTGGAGGGGGATCGGGTGCGACGAGAATCGTGGTTACCAGTGGCGGCGCTGCTGTTCGTGGGCTTGCACGCCCAGGCCGAGGAGGCGCCCGGACCGCATGGCCGGGCGGAAGCCACCAAGATCATCGCGGACCTGCGCAGGGTCGTGGCGCCCGAGGGAACGGAGCGCACCGAGAAGATTCGCATTGGAGGCATCGACCAATGGGTCTCGGTCCGCAGCAGAGACCTACGCAACCCCGTGCTCCTGGTGCTTCATGGCGGCCCCGGCTGGGTCGCGATGCCGACGAGTTGGTACGTCACGCATGGTTGGGACGAGTTCTTCACGGTCGTCCAGTGGGACCAGCGCGGCGCGGGCAAGACCTACGTGGCGAACAATCCCGCCACGGTCACTCCCACGCTCACGGTCGAGCGGCTGAACGCCGACGCCGAGGAGGTCGTCCAGTGGGCTCGCGCGACCTTCGGCAAGGAGAAGATCTTCATCCTGGGCCACAGCTGGGGGAGCCTGCTGGGCCTCACCCTCGCGAACAAGCACCCCGAATGGTTCCACGCCTATATCGGCGTCGGGCAGGCGGTTGACGCACGCGAGAGTGAGCGGCGCGGGTGGGCCTGGGCAATGGAGCAGGCGCGCGCGGCGAAGAACGAAGAGGCGATCCGCGACCTCGACTCGCTCGCGCCTTACGGCGTGGGCAAGGAGCCCATCGCGCTGAAGGACATCGGGCTCCAGCGGCGCTGGCTCAACTTCTTCGGAGGTGCCGCGTATCGGCGTCTCGATGCGAGCTTCGAGGGCGCCGCGTCGAACCTGTCGCCCGAGTACACCGACGAGGACATCCGCCAGATGTGGAAGGCGGAGGAGCTCTCGGTCGAGAAGCTGCTTCCCGCCATCCTGACGGCGGACCTGTCACACGTGAAGCGGTTGAAGACCCCGCTGCTCCTGTTGTTGGGGCGGCACGACCGCAACGTCTCGGCGACGGTCGCCGCCGAATGGTTCGCGGGCGTCAAGGCCCCATCGAAGAAGCTCATCTGGTTCGAGCAGTCCGCGCACGAGGTGATGGCCGAGGAGCCAGGCAAGGTGCTGCTCTCCCTCGTCCGTGACGCCCGTCCATTCGCGGAGCGCGCCGGAGATGTCGCGCCCGTCCACCCCCGATAGGTCTGGCGGCTGCGAGAATCGCTTGAGGCGCAGTGACGGGTGACGGGCCGCTCGAAGCCCAACGCCGCTGGCTGCACACCATGCATCAGCGGCCCCATGCGATGCGGTTCAGACACCGCGTGCGCTCGCCCCTCGACAACGTCACTCCTTCGCCGGAGGGGCCGCGGGGCCACCAGGAGGTGCGCCCAGGTCCAGCGAGAGGCCCCCGAAGAGCGCATTCACGCCCGCCACGCGTGCGAACTTGATGAAGGGCCCCATCGACACGAGACCGCCCCAGGACAATTGAAGCCCCAGGGCGCTGTCCATCCCGAAGCCGCGAGAGCTGAGCTGGGCATTGAGGTCGCACCAGACATTCCGCACCACGCTTTCCTCCGGCGGGCGCTCATAGAGGTGGGCACGTGCCCCCAGTCCCCCGCCCCAGGCCCAGCCGTTGTTCAGCAGCGTGGTGTCCGAGAACCGGGTTCCGAAGACCTCCACCTGGATGGAGACAGGCGTGCGCTCCAGCCACGCGTCCGAGCCCAGGGCGCCGAGGCTCAGGACCCACATCACCATCCTGGCCACCGTCAGCATTCGCGCGGTGACCCAGGGGAAGTCTGCCTTCAGCGACAGGCCCCATCCGATCCGTGGGCCCGGGCCTTCCGCGCCGAGGAAGCCACCGGCGGAAGGCTCAAGGTGCAGATGAACCTCGGTGGCCCAGGTGCTCTCGGTTCCCGGAGGCACAGCGGTGATGGGCTCCAGGTCGAGCTGAACCCCCATGGACTGGGGCTCATCCGCGCGCGCGGAGGAGACCGCCATGCACAAACACACCAGCCCCAGTCGAACCCATGCCCTGGCACAAACAGACGCGATGCATGAGCGAAGTCCTCGAGGCGCGTGGCGCATTCATCGGACTCTAACTCCACTCCCGGTGAACTGTCTGCCTGGCCTCCCGCTCAGTGCAGGCTCGCCGCGGCCACCGCCGAGAACGACACGTCGCGGCCCGCGCGCTTGGCTTCGAGCAGCACCGCGCTGTTGATGAGCCCGACGTGCGAGAACGCCTGCGGAAAGTTGCCCAACTGGCGCCGCAGCCCGGGGTGGTACTCCTCCGCGAGCAACCCGAGGTCGTTCCGGATGGAGACCAGGCGCTCGAACAGAGCCTCTGCCTCATCGAGGCGACCCGACATGATGTAGTTGTCGACGAGCCAGAAGCTGCAGATGAGGAACGTGGCCTCGTCGCCTGCCAGCCCATCCACTCCCGTCTCGGTCGAGTAGCGCTCCACGAATCCATCCTTGGTGAGGCCCTTCTCGATGGCGGTGACAGTGCCCAACATGCGCGGGTCATCCGCTGGCAGAAAGCCCATGTGCGGAATCAAGAGCACGCTCGCGTCGAGCGCATCCGAACCATAGGACTGCGTGAAGGCGCTCACCCGCGCGCTGTAGCCGCGCGCCAGGATGTCGGCGCGAATCTCCTCTCGCAGCGCGCGCCAGCGATACAGGCGCTTCTTCACCTGCTCCGGCGCGTTGGCGCCGAACTGCTCGACGAACCGGACGCCGCGATCCACCGCCACCCACGCCATCAGCTTCGAATGCGTGAAGTGCAGGTGGCTCTTGCTGCGAATCTCCCAGATGCCCTCGTCCGGGCGCTGCCAGCTCTTCTCCACGAAGTCGACAATCACCTTCAGCGTGTCCCAGGGGAGCGAGCCCTCCTCCGGCATGCCGTAGATGCGCGCCTCATACATGGCGTTCAGCGTCTCGCCATAGACGTCGAGCTGGAATTGATCGTACGCGGCATTCCCGATGCGCACCGGCCGAGACTCCTCGTAGCCGGGCAGCCATGGCAGCTTGACCTCGGTGAGGCGATGCTCACCCGCAACGCCATACATGATTTGCGCTTCGGCGGGGGCGCCGGCCACGGCGCGCAGCAGCCATTCGCGCCAGGCCCTCGCTTCTTCAAGGTACCCGCCACGCATCAGCGCCTCGAGCGTGAGGGACGCATCGCGAAGCCAGCAGTAGCGATAGTCCCAGTTCCGCTCCCCGCCGAGTTCCTCGGGGAGCGACGTCGTGGGGGCCGCGACGATGCCGCCGGTCGGCTCAAAGGTGAGCGCCTTCAGGGTGATGAGCGAGCGCACCACCGCGTCGCGATGCGGGCCCGCATATCGACACCGGCTCGCCCAGTCGCGCCAGTACTGCTCGGTCCGCGCCAGGTCCCGCTCCGCATCCACATCCTGCTCCGGCGCGGGCTTGTGCGACTCGAAGTACGTCAAAGAGCAGGGGAGCCGATCGCCCGCGCGAACGACGAAGTCCGCCTCCAGACAGGCTGCGTCCCAGTCCGGTTGGAGCGGCACCGGGCTGAGGTAGGCGAGGGCATCCGGCCCCGAGGTCAGGGTGGCGCGGTGGCCATTGCAGCGGATCCACGGCGTCAGCTTGCCGTAGGCGAAGCGGACGCGCAGCTCGGTGTGAATCGGGACCTCGCCTTCGAGCCCCTCCACGATGCGGATGATGTCGTGCTCCCCCTCCCCCGGCGGCATGAAGTCGATGATGCGCGCCCGACCGCCGTCGCAGGTGACCTCCGTCTCCAACACCAGCGTCTCGGGTCGGTAGCGCTGCTGGACGGCCCGGACCTCCGCCGCGGGCCGGACGCTCCAGTAGCCGTGCGCGTTGGTGCCAAGCAACCTGGCGAAGCAAGCCCCGGAGTCGATGCGTGGCAAGCACATCCAATCGATGGAGCCGCTCCGGGAGACCAAGGCAACGGTCGTCAGGTCGCCGATGAGGCCGTAGTGCTCGAGGGGGGATGACATGGCAGGAAGTTGGGATGTGGAGCGGGCCCGCGCAACCGCGTCACCCCCAGCGCCCCCACTCAGGGAGTCCCTGCCGACGACAGCGCGATGACCTGTTTGACTCCACCGTGCCCCGTGATGAGCGCGGGTGCGGCTTCGATGGGGACGCGGTGCGTGATGAGCGCGCGCACGCTCCGCGGGAACAGGAACATCGCCTGCTCGAGTTCACGAAGCGCCAGCTCGTAGGCGCTCCGGCTCGCGTTCACCGTCCCGAGCAGCAATTGATTCCGCAGCACGATGTTGCGCATCAGGGTGTCCGTATCCACGGGGCTCGGGCTGCCGTGCGCGGGAATGCCGGTGAAGATGAAGAGCCCGTTCGCCCCCAGGGCATCTACGGCCGCGAACGCGACCTTCGACACGCCCACCGCCTCATAGATGATGTCGAAGGTTCCCACCTTTTGTCGGAGCTCTCCCAGGGGCACGTCCTGCCCGGAGAGGTAGGTGGCGCCGAAGGAGCGGACGAGCTCCGCGCGCTCGCTGGCCGCGGGCTCCAGGGAGTAGACGAAGGTGTCGAAGTGATTCACCACCATGCTCATGGCGCCCAGGAGCCCCACGGGTCCGGCGCCGAGCGCCAACGCGCGCACGTGAGCGCGTTCCCAAGGCAGCCGCCCCTGAAGTGCTTGCGCCTGCTCCGCGGCCTTGGCGGCCACCGAGAGCGGTTCGGTCAACACCGCGACATCCGCGAGCTTGCGAGGCACCGCGACCAGGTGCGCCTCTTCCTCCACCGTCCACTCCTGGAGGAAGCCGTGCGCCTCCTTGATGCCCCGCTCCCAGAACTCCCCCGTGACGCAGAAGTCCTGACGCTCCGCGCGGCACGGGCGGCAGCGCGCCTGCGGACAGGGGCGGCGGACCGTGGGGACCACGAGGTCTCCCTTGCGGACCCAGGTGACATCCGGGCCCGTCGCCACCACCTCGGCGAGCGCCTCGTGCCCCAGAATGAGGTGGTCGGAGCCTGGAGGCGGAGCCCCATACTCGAACGCGCCAATCTCGCGATCCGTGCCGCAGATGCCGACCTCGAGGACCTTCAGGAGCACATGCGAGCCCGTCACGGGTGGGGGCTCCGGCAGGTTGATGACACGGACCTCGCGCACCTTGGGAAACACCGCGACCGCTCGCATGCCGCACCTCGCGCAATGACAGCCTGTCGCACAGATAGGCATGTCCCCACGGCGGAGAGCAGGAGCTGGGCGACCGCACCGGGCGGCCGAGTCGCTCCCTCGTGGGCCAGACAGCGCGAGGAGGCCCCCCGGCCCGGACGGGCGACAGCTTGACTCGCGGGCACGCGGTGCCCACCGAAGTGCCATGGCGACGAGGGACACGCGGCGGGGGCTTCGCAGTGAGGCATGGTGGAACAACGCGGCGAACCCGGAGCTGACCGCCCTGTATCTGGAGCGCTTCCTCAACTACGGCCTCACGCGCGAGGAGCTGCAAGGCGGGCGGCCCATCATCGGGATCGCGCAGACCGGCAGCGACCTCGTCCCCTGCAACCGGCACCACCTCGTCCTCGCCGAGCGCGTCAAGGCGGGCATCCGCGATGCGGGCGGCATCCCCTTCGAGTTCCCCGTCCATCCCCTTCAAGAGACAGGAATACGACCGACCGCGGCGTTGGATCGCAACCTGGCGTATCTCGGAATCGTCCAGGTGCTCTATGGCTACCCGCTCGACGGGGTCGTGCTCACGACCGGGTGTGACAAGACGACGCCCGCATGTCTGACCGCGGCCGCGACGGTGAACCTCCCCGCCATCGTCCTCTCCGGCGGCCCCATGCTGAACGGGTACTACGAGGGGAAGCGCGCGGGCTCTGGGCTCATTCTCTGGCAGTGCTGGCGACTCCTCGCAGGCGGGAAGATTGACTACGACGAGTTCATGGAGCGCGTGGCCGCCTCGGCGCCGAGCGTGGGCCACTGCAACACGATGGGCACCGCGCTCTCGATGAACGCCTTGGCGGAGGCGCTCGGGATGACCTTGCCCGGCTGCGCGGCCATTCCGGCCCCGTACCGGGAGCGGGCGCAGATGGCCTACGAAACAGGGCGCCGCGCCGTCGCCCTGGTACACGAGGACCTGACGCCCCGAAAGGTGATGACCCGGCGGGCCTTCGAGAACGCCATCGCCGTCGCGGCCGCCATCGCCGCGTCGAGCAATTGCCCCATCCACATCAACGCCATCGCCCGACACGTGGGCGTGGAGCTCTCGATTCGCGACTGGCAGACGATCGCCGGAGACATCCCCGTCCTCACGAACGTGGCCCCCGCGGGGGAGTTCCTGGGCGAGGACTTCTATCGCGCCGGAGGTGTCCCCGCCGTCATGCATGAGCTGCTGGTCGCGCGACAGCTCCATGGGGATGTCCTCACCGTGTCGGGCCACACGGTGGCCGAGAACACGGAGAAGGCCCGCACCCACGACCGGGCGGTCATCCGCACGTACGACGCCCCCCTGGTCGAGCACGGCGGGTTCCTCGTCATGAGCGGGAACCTCTTCGACTCGGCGGTCATGAAGACCTCTGTCATTGGCGAGGCGTTCCGCAAACAGTACCTTTCGAATCACGAGGATCCGGATGCGTTCGTGGCGCGCGCCATCGTGTTCGAGGGCCCCGAGGACTACCACGCGCGCATCGACGACCCTGGGCTGGAGATTGACGAGGGCTGCATCCTGGTCATCCGCTACACCGGGCCGCTCGGCTATCCGGGGAGTGCCGAGGTCGTCAACATGCAGCCGCCCACCGCGCTCATCGCGCGGGGAATCAAGGCCCTGCCAACGCTCGGTGACGGGCGACAGAGCGGCACCGCGGATGCGCCCTCCATCCTGAATGCCAGCCCCGAGGCCGCGGCGGGCGGCAATCTCGCCATCTTGAAGACGGGCGATCGGATCCGCGTGGACCTGGGCCATGCGCGCGTCGACGTGCTGCTCACCGACGAGGAGATTGCCGCGCGCCGGCGAGCACTCCCTCCGCTCACCCTCAAGAACCAGACGCCCTGGCAGGAGATGTACCGAGACTCGGTCGGTCAGCTCGACAGCGGAGGCTGCCTGGAGCTGGCCCTGAAGTACCAAGACATCGCGCACACCATGGGCATCCCCCGTGACTCCCACTGAGCCGCGAGAGCCCGCGCGCACCATGACGGAGGGGGCGCAATGAGCGAACGAGCAAAGGGCACCATCCTCATCGCGGATTCCGACTTCGGCGATGCGGACATCGAGCGCGCCATCATCGAGGGGGCGGGATTCCGGCTCGCCGCGGCGCAGTGCAAGAGCGAGGACGAGGTCATCGCGAACGGCCGCGACGCGGAGGGAGTCCTCACGCAGTACGCGCGCGTGGGGGCTCGGGCAATCCAGGCCTTCACCCGCTGCCGCGTCATCGCTCGCTATGGCACGGGTGTGGACATCGTGGACGTGGACGCCGCCACGCGCAAAGGCATCCAGGTCACCAACGCCCCCAACGCGTGGTGCGCCGAGGAGGTCGCCGACCACGCCGTGGCGCTCTGGCTCGCGGCCGCGCGCAAGGTCTGCGAGTACGACCATGCGACCCGCCGGGGAGAGTGGGCCTGGCAGACCGGGCAGCCCATCTGGCGCCTGCGGGGACGGGTGGTCGGCCTGTTGTCCTTTGGCGCCATCGCGCGCCTCATCGCGGAGCGCGTGCGCCCCTTTGGTGTCGAGCTCTGGGCCCATGACCCGTTCCTCGACGCCGCCGAGGTCCGAAAACATCAGGTGCGCCCCGTGTCGTTCGACGCGCTGCTCGAGGGCTCCGACTCCCTCATCATCCAGTCGCCCCTCACACCGGACACGCGTCACCTGTTCAACCGCGAGACGCTGCGACGGATGAAGCGCACCGCGCTGCTCATCAACACCGCGCGCGGTCCCATCGTGGAGGACGCGGCGCTCTACCAGGCGCTCACCGAGGGGTGGATCGCCGGGGCGGCGCTGGACGACATCGAGGAGGAGCCCGCCAAGCAGCGCGACTGGCGCCCGACGAATCCGCTGTTCCGCCTGCCCAACGTCATCATCACCCCCCACGCCGCCTACTACTCGGAGGAGTCCATCACGGCGGTGCGCCGCATCGCCGCCGAGGAGGCCGTGCGAGTGCTGAGCGGGCTTCCTCCTCGCTCCCCGGTCAATCACCTCGGGCCCCGGCCCGAGGCCGCGCCGCCCGCGGAATGAAGCCCCCACACGAAGCCGGCACCACGCACACGGAGGAGAGCCATGGAGTACGCATCCATTCTGGGCATTTCGACCCCTGCCAGTCGGGTGGGCCTGGGCACCTGGGCCATGGGCGGGACGCAGTGGGGCGGCACCGACGACGACGAGTCCGTGCGCACCATCCATGCGGCGCTCGACCTGGGCATCACGCTCATCGACACCGCGCCGGCCTACGGCTTCGGGCACTCGGAGGAAGTCGTGGGCCGGGCGATCGCCGAGCGAGGCGGGCGTGAGCGCATCGTCGTGGCGACCAAGGTGGGATTGGAGCAGCGCGGCGATGGCGTCATCCGCAATTCGTCGCGGCAGCAACTCAATCGAGAGGTCGAGGTCTCGCTGCGGCGCCTGCGCACCGATTACATCGACCTGTACCAGGTCCACTGGCCCGACTTCGCCACGCCCTACGAAGAGACCGCGCAGGCGCTGTTCGAGCTCCAGCGCGCCGGAAAGATTCGCGCGATCGGCGTTTCCAATTACGCCATCGAGGCGATGGAGCGATTCCGGCGGATCGCGCCGCTCTCCTCGGCCCAGCCTCCGCTCAACCTCTTCGAGCGAGAGGCCCTGGAGGAGATCATCCCGTGGTGCCGAGCGCATGGCGTCTCCACCCTCACCTACGGAGCGCTCTGTCGAGGACTGCTGACCGGGACGATGAAGGAGGACACCCGGTTCGAGGGGGACGACCTCCGAAAGACCGACCCGAAGTTCCTCCCCCCGCGCTACGCGCAATACCTCCAGGCGGTCCAACGGCTCGCGCAGTTCGCGAGCGAGCGCTACAGCAAGGGCATGCTCCCGTTCGCGATCCGCTGGGTGTTGGATCAACCCGGCGTCACGGTGGCGCTGTGGGGCGCACGCCATCCCGGCGAGCTGGCGCCCCTGCGGGAGGTGACGGGCTGGAGCCTCGACAGCGAGGCATTGGCCTACACGGACTCCGTGGTGAGCGAGTCCGTGCGGGACCCGGTGGGCCCCGAGTTCATGGCGCCTCCGGAGCGGCATCCCGATGAGCGCTCCGGGGCTCCCGTCTGACCCACGGGCCCAGGGGCAGGCTCGCGCGGCATCTGGAGTCGAGGCCGACCACACGGTCCGCCTGTGATTGCGCCGGTTACACCGAAACCGGTTCGGGCACTCCGGGCGCGGGCCTCGCGCCCGCAACCTCGCGGGAACAGGGACGTTCGGGCCTCGGCACGCGCCGTGCTCTAGCGACCGGGACGCACTGGATGCCGGCCGTCGCCAGGGCATCCCCACCTGGGAGCACCCGCCGATGAAGACACACCTGATGGGAGTCCTTGCCGCCCTGCCCCTGCTTGTCGCGGCCCCCGCGCGCGCCTGTGAGGAGCACGCCGCGCCGAGCGCCGCCCCGAGCAAGGGCGAGCACGGCGCGCATTCAGCGCACGGCACCGCGGCCCCGACGCAGAAGCCCGCCGCGGCCCCGGCCAGCAAGAATGGCATGCACACCGTGGAGCTCACGGTGACGCCCAAGGGCTTCGAGCCCGCGAACGTGAAGGTGAAGGCGGGGCAGCCGGTGCGCCTCGTCGTCACGCGCAAGACAGACAAGACATGCGCCACGGAGATTGTCGTGGCCGACCTGGGCATCAACCAGCCGCTCCCCTTGGACACGCCCGTGACGGTGGAGTTCACCCCGAGCGAGTCGGGCACGCTGCGCTACGCCTGCGCGATGGACCACATCAGCGGGCTCGTCACCATCCAGTGATTCCGCCGCGCGGTGGCGTGGGCCTCACGTGAGGCCCACGCCATGGTGGCGATGGCGTCGCGCTACGCTCTCCATCGCGCTGATTCCCCTCCAGGCTCCGCAGTCTCTCCCTGACGTGTCCTCCATGCCCCAGCCCGTTCCCTTCCCCGCGCGGAGGCGCGCCGCCATGATGCGCGGGGCCCTCTTGCTGGCGCTCGTCTCGTCGATGGCGGCGCTGGCCCAGGGCGACGTTGCCACACCCGCGACGCAGACGACGGCGGTGTCGACGGACGCGACGCTCGCGCGACTTCTCACGGAGGCGCTCGAAGCGCGCCCGGAGCTGCGGCAGGTCGAGGCCCAAGCCCAGGCCGCCCACGAGCGCATTCCCCAGGCGGGAGCGCTGCCGGATCCAGTGCTGCAACTGGGCATCCAGAACGACGGGTTTGGCGCGCTGATGATTGGCAAGATGGAGGGCAGCTACTACAGTATCATGGCCTCCCAGGGCGTGCCCTTCCCTGGCAAGCGGGCGCTGCGGACCGAGGTCGCACGCCTCGGGGCCGAAGTCGCGTCGGCGCAGATCGCCCGCGCGCGGCTCACCATCGAAGCCGAGGTGCGACGCACCTACCTGGACCTGCTGCTGACGCGCGAGCGGCTCGGGCTGCTCAACCGACTCGATGCGCTCTGGAGACAATCCGCCGACCTGGCGCGCATCCGATACGAGACCGGCGACGGGGCCCAGTCCGACCTCCTTCGCGCACAGCTTGAACTCAATCGGATCCGTCAGCGCCGCGTGGCGCTGACCGCCGAAGAGCGCACCCGCGTGGAGACCCTGAACCGGTTGAGTGGCCGACCGCTCGATGACGCCCTGCCCACCACCACGCGCGTGCGAGACCTCGGGGTGCCGGAGCCCGGCGACGTCGCATCCGCCGAGGCGGACGCGCTCGCGCGCAGCCCGGAACTGGCCGGGGGGCGCACCTCCATGGCCCAGGCGAACAAGCAGGTGGCGCTCGCTCGCCGGGAGCGGCTGCCCGACTTCACGGTGAGCGCCGGCGTCATGCCTCGCGGCGGAGACTTCCCTCCCATGTGGCAGGCCAATGTCGGCATCACCCTGCCCGTCTTCTCCGGGAGCAAGCAGAACCGCGCGGTGGCCGAGAGCCAGGCGCAGGCCGAAGCAACCGCCCGTGCGACGGAGACCGTGGAGCAAGTGCTTCGGCTGCGCGTGCGGGAGCGCCTCACCGCGCTGACCGCGTTGCGCGAAACGGTGACGCTCTATCGCAATGGCCTCTTGATGCAGTCGGCCGCGACCGCCGAGAGCACCCTGACGCAGTATCGCGTCGGGCGTGCCTCTTTCGCGTCGGTGCTGGAGGCCAACGGCGGCATCCTCCGCGACGAAGAAGACTTCCTGCGCACGCTCGTCGAAGCGCAGCGCATCGCCATCGCCCTGGCGGAGGTGAGCCTGGAGCCCGTGCCATCCATCGCCGGGGGCGCGGTGGGGTCGGTCGGCGTGCCCGGCGCGGGAAGCGCGCCTTCGTCGGCGGCTGGCGGCACGGTGTCCTCGAGCAGTGCGCCCGGCGCCGCGCCGCCCTCCTCTTCCTCCATGTCCGGAATGTAGCTCCGAGGTCCGCATGTCTCCCGTGACTCCCACTCCTCCCTCTCCGGTCGCTTCGCGCCGCCGCTTCGGAGCGATCGCGCTCGCCTCGACGGCGCTGGTCAGCGCGGTGCTTGGCGGAGGTGCCGTGCACCTGCTGTCCCATGGAGATGCGGCGCATGCCCCCACAGCGGTCGCGCCCGCTGGCGCCACGCCCACCGACGCCACGCCAGCGCCACGCCAGTACACGTGCCCGATGCACCCGAGCATCGTGCAGGACCACTCAGGCAAGTGCCCCATCTGCGGCATGGACCTGGTGGCCGTGACGACCGCGCCCGCTTCGCCGGGCGATTCGAGTGGCTCCACGGTGGACGGCCTCTCCTCCGTCACCATCGATCCTTCGCGCCAGCAGCTCATTGGACTGCGCACCGCCCCGGTGACGGAGGGCAAGGTGGGGGGAACGTGGCGGACCAACGGACGCGTGGCCCAGGACGAGACGCGCGTGCGCCGCGTCAACATGAAGGTGCCTGCCTTCGTCGAGCGCGTGTATGCGGACTTCACGGGCAAGGCCGTGCGACAGGGCGAGCCGCTGTTCTCCGTGTTCAGCCCGGAGCTGCTCGCGGCCCAAGAGGAGTATCTCCTGGCGCTGCGCACCCGCGAGGCATTGAGCCAGGCCGGGGGCATGACGACCGACGGCGAGGCCCTGGTCCATGCGGCCCTGCGCAAGCTTCAGCTCTGGGACGTGCCCCAGGCCGCGCTGGAACGGCTCGCGCGCGCGGGAGAGGCCAGCCGCACGCTCACCCTCGTGTCACCCATCTCCGGAGTCATCACCCGGAAGGACATCGTGGAGGGCGCGAGGCTGGAGCTGGGTGCCACGCCCTACGAGGTCGTCGATCTGTCACGCGTCTGGGTTCTGGCGGATGTGTATGAGAATGAGCTGCGCCACGTCAAAGTGGGCATGCCCGCCACGCTGCAGCTCAAGGCCTTCCCCAATCGGGTGTTCGCGGGGAAGGTGGCCTTCTTGGCCCCGGTGCTCGACCCGGCCACGCGCACCGTCAAGGTCCGCCTGGAGTTCCCCAACCCCGATGGCGACCTGCGCCCCGAGATGTTCGGCGAGGTCGTGCTCCGCGGCACCCCACGCGAGGCGCTGAAGGTTCCCTCGGACGCCGTGGTCCCCACGGGCACCACCCAGGTCGTCTTCGTGGCGCTCGGCGACGGACGCTTCCAGCCACGCGAGGTCCGGCTGGGTGAATCCGATGGCACGAACGTCGAGGTCACCTCGGGCTTGAAGGCAGGTGATTCAGTCGTCACTGGCGCCAACTTCCTCATCGACTCCGAGTCGCGCCTGCGCGCGTCCCTGACCGCGCTGACCGCCTCTTCCGCGCCCCCCGCGGCGACACCACCGCCCGCGCCCCGCACGGCCTCCAGCCACGGAGACCTCTGAGCCATGATTCGAGCCATCATCCGCTTCTCCGCAGAGAACAAGTACCTGGTCATCGCGGCCACCGTGGTGGCGCTCTTCGGCGCGTGGTGGACCCTGCGGAACATGCCGTTGGACGCGCTGCCGGACCTGTCCGACACGCAGGTCATCGTGTACGGCCGGTGGGACCGCAGCCCCGACATCATCGAGGACCAGGTCACCTACCCCATCACCACCGCGCTCTTGGGCGCGCCCAAGGTGAAGGCGGTGCGCGGCTTCAGCGACTTCGGCTTCAGCTACGTGTACGTCATCTTCGAGGACGGCACGGACCTGTACTGGGCCCGCACGCGGGTGCTCGAATACCTCTCGAAGATAACGCCGCAGCTTCCATCCGACGTGAAGGTCGAGCTGGGGCCGGATGCCAGCAGCGTGGGCTGGGTGTTCCAGTACGCGCTGGTGGACAAGAGCGGCAAGCACCGGCTGGACGAGCTGCGCTCCTATCAAGACTGGTTCCTGCGCTACCAACTCCAGAGCGTGCCCGGGGTCTCCGAGGTGGCCACCGTGGGTGGCCAGGTGCGCCAGTACCAGGTGATGGTCAACCCCAACGCACTCGCCAGCTATGGGCTTTCATTGGACGCGGTGGTGCGCGCGGTCCGCCAAGGCAACAACGACGTGGGCGGGCGGCTCGTGGAGTTGGCCGGGCGCGAGTACATGGTCCGAGGGCGTGGCTACGTGAAGAAGGTCGAGGACCTGGAGCGGCTCGTCCTCAAGTCCTCGGGCGGAACCACGGTCTCCATCAAGGACGTGGCCAGCGTGACGCTGGGACCTGAGCTGCGCCGGGGCGTGGCCGACCTGGACGGAGAAGGAGACGCGGTGGGCGGCATCGTGGTGATGCGCCAGGGGGAGAACGCCCTCAACGTCATCGACCGCGTCAAAGCCAAGCTCGCCGAACTCCACCCTTCGCTGCCGGAAGGCGTGGAGGTCATCACCACCTACGACCGCTCGGACCTCATCGAGCGCGCGGTCGACACGGTGTCCTTCAAGCTGGTGGAGGAGATCATCATCGTCTCCCTCATCATCCTCCTCTTCCTGTGGCACATCCCCTCCGCCATCGTGCCCATCGTCACCATCCCGGTGTCGGTGGCCCTGGCATTCATCCCCATGTACTTGATGGGGCTGAACGCCAACCTCATGTCGCTGGCCGGCATCGCCATCTCCATTGGCGTGCTCGTGGACGGCGCCATCGTCGAGGTGGAGAACGCGTACAACAAGATCCACCACTGGATGAAGGACGGGAAGAAGGGCGACTTCCATCACGTGCGCCTGGAAGCGCTGATGGAGGTGGGGCCGGGCGTCTTCTTCAGCCTGCTCGTCATCGCCGTGGCCTTCATGCCCATCTTCACGCTGGTGGACCAGGAGGGCCGGCTCTTCCGTCCACTGGCGTATTCGAAGAACCTGGCCATGGCCATCGCCGCGGTGCTGGCGATTACCCTCGACCCCGCCCTGCGGATGCTCTTCGCCCGTGTGGAGCCCTTCCGCTTCCGCCCGAAGTTCCTCGCGTGGGCCGCCACCCAGGCGCTGGTGGGAAAGTACTACGCGGAGGAGCGGCACCCCATCAGCCGCCTGATGCACCGACTCTATGACGGGCCCTGCCGCTTCGTGGTGCGCCACGCCAAGGCCACGCTCGCGGTGAGCGCGCTGCTGGTGGCCACCACCCTCCCCGTGTACCTGCGCCTGGGCAGCGAGTTCATGCCCCCGCTCAACGAGGGCACCCTCCTCTACATGCCCTCGGCGGTGGAGCCCGGCATGTCCGTCACCGAGGCGCAGCGAGTGCTCCAGGTCCAGGACAAGCTGCTCATGAAGTTCCCCGAGGTGGAGCGCGTCTTCGGCAAGGCGGGCCGCGCGAACACCTCCACCGACCCCGCGCCGTTCACCATGATGGAGACCACGGTGCTGCTGCGCCCCGAGTCCGCGTGGCGCGAGGTCCCCCGCTGGTACAGCGGCTGGGCGCCCTCCTGGCTGAAGGGTCTGCTGCGCCCCTTCTGGCGGGACCGCATCACCCAGGCGCAGCTCGAATCCGAGATGAACGCCGCGCTCCAACTGCCGGGCCTCTCCAACGCGTGGACCATGCCCATCAAGGGCCGGCTGGACATGCTGAGCACCGGCATCCGCACGCCCGTGGGCATCAAGATCATGGGCGCGGACCTGACCACCGTGGAGCGGATTGCCCGGGAGACGGAAGCCGCGGTGGCCAAGGTGGAGGGCACCCGCAGCGCGTTCGCCGAGCGCGTCGCGGGCGGCTACTTCCTCGACTTCGTCCTCAAGCGCGACGAGCTGGCCCGCTACGGCCTGAGCGTGGACGACGCGAACATGATGGTGATGACGGCGGTGGGCGGCGACAACCAATCCACCACCGTGGAGGGCCGTGAGCGCTATGGCATCAACGTGCGCTATGCCCGCGACTATCGCGAGGACCTCCAGGCCTTGAAGCGCGTCCTGCTGTCCCTGCCCGGCGGACAGGGGCAGATTCCCATGGAGGCCATCGCGGACGTGGTGCTCGCCCATGGCCCGTCCATGATTCGCAATGAGAACGGCATGCTCACGGGGTACGTCTATGTGGACTTCGACACGTCGAAGTACGACGTGGGCGGCTTCGTGGAGCGCGCCAAGGTGGCGGTGGCCGCGAGCGTGAAGGTGCCCACGGGCTACTCCATGGCATGGAGTGGGCAGTACGAGAACATGCTGCGCGTCCGCGAGCGGCTCCAGGTCGTCATCCCGCTCACGCTCGTGCTCATCTTCGGGCTGCTGTACCTGAATACGAAGTCCGCCTTCAAGGCAGGCCTGGTGATGCTCGCGGTTCCCTTCTCCGCCATCGGCGCGGTGTGGCTCCTCTGGGCGCTCGACTACAACGTCTCCATCGCGGTGTGGGTGGGCATGATTGCGCTCATGGGCCTGGACGCGGAGACCGGCGCCTTCATGCTGCTCTTCCTCGACCTGTCGCATGATGAGGCGAAGAAGCGCGGGGTGCTGCGCACCGAGGGGGACCTGGTGGAAGCCATCGTCCACGGGGCCGTGAAGCGCGTGCGCCCCAAGGCCATGACGGTCCTCGCGGCGATGCTCGGCCTGCTCCCCATCATGTGGTCCACCGGCACGGGCGCGGACGTGATGAAGCGCATCGCGGCACCGATGGTCGGAGGATTGCTGACCAGCTTCCTGCTGGAGCTGCTCGTCTACCCGGCGGTCTACTTCCTGTGGAAGCGCCATGAAGTCGTGCCCGGGCCAGCCATCTCCGAGCCCCATCCCGACGAGCCCCGCGTCACGGCCCACGCGACGTGACTCAGAGCAGCAGCGTCCGCATGTGGCGGACTGGGAATACCGGCGCCGCCTCGAATCCCAGCGCAGCAGATGCACCGGGCGGCGTGGCCTCCTGGCGTCAGCGACTCACTTCGGCGTCTCGCGGCTCGAAGACGGCACCCGTGAGCCCCTGGGTGAAGACCTTCGAGGGAGACAACCCAAACATCCCTCGAAACAGCCGCGAGAAATGAGCCGAGTCATAGAAGCCCGCGGCGTGCGCGACCTCCGTCAGGCTTTGGCCACGAAGCGCGAGCGCCGCGGCCCATTGCATCCGGTGCCACGCGCGAAACGCCCCCATGGGGACACCGAATTGCGCTCGGAATCGGTGCTCGACCAGTGACAGCGAAGCCCCCACGCGCTGCGCCAGCGACATCGCGTCAGCGGGCGCGTCGTCGGGTGTCGAGAGAAACGCGGCGACCCGGGCGATGCGGGCGTCAACCGTCAGCGGACACGGCCCGAGCCCCAGGGCATCTTGGAGGAGCTCGGTCCACGTTTCGGGCTTTCGCGCGGACAGGGCGGCCTCGACGGCTTCGCGCAACACGCCCGCGCCGATGCGACGACGGATCCCCGCGCCCGGCTCCAGGAACAGCACGGCGGCGCGTCCGCCCTGGAAATCGAGCGCGTGCCACTGCCACCCGCGCACGAACGCGGCGGCGTGGTACTCGACGTGGCCGTCGTCGTCCTCGAGCGCGAACGCGTCATCGAGCCCCACGAGCACGGCGTTGGCCGCGAAGCGATGCCTGGGCAGCACATCGAAGCGGCCGACGTACAACGCCCTTCCGCCGCCCAAGAGCAAGTGGCTCTCCATGTGCAGAATCATACAAGCGGGGCGGTGGCGCCGCACTTAGAACCTATTTCGGTAGGGAAGAAGGTCGGCCTCCTGCCGGGTTGAAGAGGCAGGAGGACGCAGCCATGGGGTAGTCAAGAAGGACGATGGCTGGCGAGTGCCAGACGAGCTGTGGCGACGCAT
>NZ_JAHNZT010000053.1 GCF_019039035.1 Citreicoccus inhibens
CCGCCCTGCGCGCCCGCGACGAGCACGCGCGCCGCGCCCAGGAGCCCGCCGCCGCCGAGCGCCCCGCCGCCCCCCGGCCTGCCCCCACGGGCTGGGCCGCGCGCAATCCGCAGCTCGTGGGCGCGCTGTGGGGCGCGGGCGTGGTGACGTTCTTCGGAGGCTTGGGCTACCTGCTCGTCTCCGAGCAGCAGCCGCGCACGGATGGACAGATGGCCACCGGGAAGATGCCGGGCGCCATGGGCAACGCGGCCCAGGCCGAGGCTCCCATGGCCCCGCGCGAGGACCCGGCCGTCAACGAGGCCCGCGAGCGCCTGGCGTCCAACCCCGGCGACGTGGAGGCCGCGTCCCTCCTGAGCCACGAGCTCATCCGCGCGCAGCAGTTCGAGGAGGCCATGAAGGTGACGGAGAAGGGCCTCGCGGCGGACCCCTTCAGCGTGGAGCTGCGCGTGCACCGAGGCGTCCTGCGCGCCGCCGCGCACGGAGACCTGGAGGGCGCCGAGAAGGAGCTGACCCAGTTGGTCAACACCTGGCCGGACTCCCAGGAGGCCCTCATCTTCCTGGGCAGCCTCGCGCTGCGCCGAGGTGACAAGGCCCTGGCGCTGGAGCACTTCGAGCGATTCTCCGTCGAAGTGCCCCGCAACATGCAGCCGCCCCAGCTCGGCGCGGCCATCAGCCAGCTTCGCGGCGAAGTAGGCACTCGATAGCCCCACCTGCGCAACGGCGCGCTTGGTAGCGCTGCCTTCGCAACGACGTGGGCGCTCGCCAGCGCCCACTGCGTGCGTCAGTGCACCGCCGCGCGCCGCCGACGCTCGCGGCGGATGCGCTCGACCATCTCCGCGGGCAGCACCTGCTTCATGCCGTCGCGGAAGCGGCGTGCCCAACCTTCCGTGCGCGTGAACCAACGCCCCACCCGCTGGGCCCCGTGCACGCGCACCGCGATGGTGCGCCGGCGCTGACTCACCCACTCGGACTTGTACGGCTCGGTGCCGCGCAGGAAGTCGTACGCGGTGAGACCCGCCGCCAGGGAGTCCTTGAACGTCTCGCCCACCAGCACCAGGCCCACGCTGCGGTTGTGCCAGCGCGGATCGTACCCGGACTGGAAGTAGACGAACGTCCCCGCGTGCACGAGCCCGTACACCGAGGCCACCGCGCGCCCGCCCACCTTCATCGTGTACAGCCGCAGCCGGCCGCGCTCCGCGAGCAACTGCGTGGCATCCCGGTGGAACGCCTCCACGCCCGCCCCCTTGATGCCCTGCGAGCCCCCGTCCGCGCGCCACCGCGCCGCGTGCAGGCGGAAGAAGTCCGTCATGGGGCCCGCGAGCTGACCGGGCTCCTCCGAGCGCTCGATGCGGTAGCCCTCCTGCTTCTCCAGCCACTTGCGCCGCCGGAGATAGTTGTCCCGACGGCTGCCGCGCTTGAGGAAGGCGTCAAAGGGCTCCTGCGGGGTGAGCGTCTCGTAAGGACAGATGTAGCGCTCGCGCTGGAGGACCTCGAGCGGACCGAACAACTCCCGCAGGACACCCGGGGTCGCGGAGTCCTCGCGCAGGTCCGTCAGGTCCAGCACGTCCCACTCCTCGCGCAACCCGTGGAGCACCTGGAAGAAGGCGCGGGCCACCTCGGCCTCGTGGCCCCGGCGCGCCACCACGTCCAGGTAGTCGCTGCCCACGTGCGTCTCGCCGAGGAACCCCAGCCGGCGCACGCGCAGGCCCGCCACCCAGCGCTGCTCCAGCCTCAGGGGCAAGAGCCCCATCAAGCGCCCGGTCCGGTCCTTCGCGGTCAGCACCAGCGGGCGCACGTCCGGGTCGATGCGCCGGCACCACGGATAGAGCCACTCCCACGCGCTGAAGGGCCCCGCGTTGCTGGCATCCAGCAACTCGTCCCACGCGGCGCGCATCCCCGCCAGCTCCGACAGGTTGCTGAGCGCCGCCACGTCCAACCATGGCGCGGACTGCGGGCCCGACCTCACTTCGTCTTCGCGGATCACCGTCTTGCCTCCACTCCACCCGACCCGGGGAGAGAGCCTCTCCCCACTCACCCTCGCCCCGCCCGCTCAGCCCGCGCGCTTGCGCGTGCGATGGTCCGCGGTCACTGCCTCCCGCACGGCCTGGGCCACGTCCGCCATCACCTCCGGAGACAGGTCCTGATGGCAGGGCACCTCGATGATGTCGCGGCGAAGCTGCGCCACCTCGGGGAACTCGGCGGGGTCGCACGCGGGATGGAAGCGCCGCCAGAAGTCGATGGCGTCAATGCCGCGCGCGTGCAGCCGCGCCATCATCTCCGCCTTGTCGTGCACGACGAGCGGATAGAAGAGCGGGCACGCCCCAGGCGGGAGCTGATTGAACAGCGGCGGGGACACGTCCCGCAGGCGCCCCAGCAGGAAGAAGTAGTTGCGGCGCCGCGCCTCGACGATGCCATCCAGGTCCTGCGCCAGCGCGATGCGCCTCGTCAGCGGGCTCATCCCCAGGTCCACATGGCGGCGGTCGAAGTGCTGCGTGCCCGTGGCCACCCGCTCGATGCTCGCGGCGCGCACGGTGCCTCGCCCCAGCGCGCGCACCAGGCGCCGCAGCCCCCGGCCCACGGCGCCGCCGCGCAGCTCCAGGTTCTGGAGCAACGCCGACGCGGTGTGGCTGAAGGTCGAGGCCAACGGGGGCGCGGGAGGCTCCGGCAGGCTGTACTGCCGCGGCCCATTCACCACGAGCGCCCCGCCGTTGGGCACAGGCAGCGTCTTGTACAGACAGAAGATGCCCACGTCGCCCGTGGTGCCCAGGGGCACCGCGCCGTCCGAGGACAGGAGCGACAGCGCGCAGTCCTCGATGAGTGGGATGCCGTGCTGATCCGCCAGGCGCCGCATCGCCGCGACCGGGCCCGGGAAGCCCGCGTAGTGGATGAGGTAGAGCGCCTTCGTCTTCGGGCCCACGCGCCGAGCCACGTCCTCCACATCCACGTCCCAGTGCTTGCCCACGCGGTAGAAGCGCGGCGTGGCGCCGGCGTCCACCAGCGCCTCCACCTCCACCCCGTGGTGGTAGGCGGGCATGAGCACCTCCCCCGCGTCCAGGCCCAGCATCTTCACCGTGAGCCAGACGGCGTTGCGCGCGAAATAGAAGTAGCGAACGTTGGGCGAGGCAAAGGGCGGATGCGCGCCCGGGCGCACGCGCGCCATCAGCATGCGCGGCCACAGCGTGGGCAGAGACGGAACGTAGAGCCTGCCGGAGTGATTCAGCGCTTCCATCGCGACACGACCTCCTTCGCCGCGGGGATCCACCGGAACTTCGCCGCCCACAGCGCCCGGCAGAAGGGGGTGTCGTTGAAGAGGTACAGCCAGCTGTGCCGCCGCACCTTGTCCGTCCAGTCGCGCTTCCAGGTCATGTCCGGCCCCAGGAAGTCGAACTCGCGCAGGCCCTGGTCCATGCACGCGCCGACCACGTCCTCCATGAGGAGCTGTCCGGGACTGCAATCCCCCAGTCGCTCGTCGTAGCCGGGCTTGAGCAGGAAGTAGCGACCGTCGTGCTGCAGGCCGTAGTGGAAGGCGACAGGACGCCCGTCCAGCTTCAGGAAGTACAGCCGCAGTTGCCCGCGAAAGGACGCGTCGCGCGCCAGCTCCGTGTAGAAGCCCCGCGTGCGCGTGTCCTGGGCCATGGCCGTGCCGCGCGTCCCCTTCCACCCGCTCTGCTCCAGCGCGAAGCCCTGCTCCAGGGCGCCGTCCAGTTCGAGCCCGCCCGTCACCACTTCAAAGCTGACGTGGCCCTTCTCCTCCAGCTTGCGGCGCCGCCGGCGGCAGTTGGCCTTGAACTTCGCGGGCAGCCCGTCGAAGTACGCCTCGCGTTTCGCGGGCAACGGGATGTAGGGCGAGTGGAGCGACGCCCACTCCCCCACGTGCAGCCCCGCGCGCCGCCCGGCGTCCAGCAAGCGGAAGCCACCCCCTCCGTCCGGGACGTCCGTCAGCCGAAGCACATCCCAGCCTCGCAGCCCCCGCAGGTGCGCGATGAAATCGGCCGCGGCCTGCGCGGGCGCGCGCGCCACCAGATCGAACCGGCACGAGTGGGCATTCGCCGTGCTGGAGAGCTGACGAACGGGCACGCCATGAAGCGTGGCGCGCTCTTCCCTCAAGGGCAGCACCGCGGACAGGACCCCGTTCGGGTCCCGCTGAATCAACACGCGCAGCCGCCCGCCCGCCGCGAAGTTATCCAGCCAGATGCGCACGAATTCGTGCCGGTAGAACAGCTCGTGCGCGGTCGCCTCGACCAAGGCGTTCCACTCCGACTCCAGGGCCATGAACGCGGCCCGGTCGACAACCTCGACAACGGAATGGGCAGGGCTCAGCGATCTGGCGTCAGTCGTCATGGCGCCCCCAAGGTGGTGACGGGCCGGCATCGCTACAACCCGCTGCGAGCCATCTTCAGGAGACAGGACGCGACCTTGCGACTGTCGTGTCGGATCTTGGACCCCTCGCGCAGGAGGTCTGCCTGCACGGGCACCACACCGAGCGCGAGCAGGTCGCGATGGCTGGACTCCACGACGTACGAGCCCCGCAGGCCATAGCGCTTCGTCGCGTCCTCGGCGGGCAGGCGCGCGTTGATGAGCACCGCATCCAGGACCGGCCCCACGTGCTCCAACACCGACTGCACGTGGTCCCTGCACGTCATCCCGTCCGTCTCGCCCGGCTGGGTCATCAGGTTGGACACCAGCACCTTGAGGGCCCGCGACTCGCGCAGCGCCTGCGCCACCCCGTCCACCAGCAAGTTCGGCAGCACGCTCGAGTAGAGCGAGCCCGGACCAATGGCGACGAGGTCCGCCGCGTG
Source organism: Citreicoccus inhibens (assembly GCF_019039035.1). GTDB lineage: Bacteria > Myxococcota > Myxococcia > Myxococcales > Myxococcaceae > Citreicoccus > Citreicoccus inhibens. The sequence goes on from NZ_JAHNZT010000053.1 coordinate 4,800, forward strand.
GATGGCCTCCAGCAGCCCATCCGCGGGCGGCGGCGAGCGGGGACTCAGGCTGACCCGCAGCACCCGCCCCTGCGCCCGGCAGATGTTGCGCTCCCCCACCACCTCCGTGCGGTCATGCATCTGCGCCACCAACTGCACCGAGGCCAGCGTGCACGGCAGCACCTGTCCTCTCGCCCCCAGCATCTGCGCCGACACGCGCACCGCCTCCAGGAAGTCCCCCTTGAGCTCCGCCAGCGCGGCGATGAGCAGGTTGCCCACCGCGTGTCCGGCCAGCCCGCGCGCCCCACCAAAGCGGTACTGGAACACCTCTTTGAGCGCGCTCTTGCCGCCCGCCAGCGCCACCAGGCAGTTGCGGATGTCACCCGGAGGCAACGCGCCGTGCAGGCGCCGCAGCCGACCGGAGCTGCCGCCGTCATCGCTCATGGTCACCACCGCGGTGATGTCCACCCCGGGGTCATCCGACTTCGGCAGCGCGCGCCGCGCCAACCCGCGCAGGACCATGGGCAGGCCCGTGCCGCCCCCCATGGCCACGATGCGCGTCGGGCGGTCCGTTGGCGCTTGCAGCAGCTCGTTGCGCTCATGTGAGTGGTGCCGCCGCCGGGTGTCTTCGTCACTCCAAGCGTCCGGGAGCGGCGCGTCCACGTCCATTCCCACCATGCTTCTTCCCCCCTCCCCACCCACCTCAGTCCGGCCCCCGCGGGGGACGGACACTCATCCTGACTACCTCGCGCCGCGACCGAGCAACACGTGCCTCACCGTGTGGAAGATGATTCCCATGTCGAGGAACAACGAGCCGTTCTTCACGTAGTAGAGGTCGAACTCCAGCTTGTTGCGCGCGTCTTCAACGGATGCGCCATAGGGATAGCGAATCTGCGCCCAGCCGGTGATGCCCGGCTTGACGGCCTCGCGCAGCCCGTAGAACGGAATCTGTTGCTTGAGCTGTGCCACGAAGACCGGCCGCTCCGGCCTGGGCCCCACGAAGCTCATGTCGCCCAGGAGTACGTTGAACACCTGGGGAATCTCGTCCACGCGCGTGCGGCGGATGAAGCGGCCCACGCGTGTCACCCGATCATCATTGGCCCGAGCCCAGACCGCGCCATCCTTCTCCGCGTCCGTGCGCATGCTGCGGAACTTCCACAGCCGATACGTGCAGCCCGCCAGGCCCACGCGCTCCTGCCGGTAGAAGACGGGCCCGCGCGAGTCCAGCTTGATGGCCAGCGACACGAACAACAAGAAGGGCGCGGCCGCGAGCAACAGCACCGCCGACACCGCGATGTCGAACGCGCGCTTGAAGCCCCGCCGCATCGACGACATGGTGAGCTCGTCCGCGAAGGCGAAGTCGCTGGCGCGCAGGAACAGCACCGGGATGCGCCGCAGCACGCGCTCGCAGAAGCCCGCGGCGTCGTACACGCGCCGGCCCTCCAGTCGACACCTCAGCAGCGCCTCCACCCAGTTGGCGCCGCGCATGTCGTCCGCGGCTTGCACCACGTAGGCCGCGTCCAGCCGGCGAGCCACGGCCTCCAGCGGCTCGGACGTCTGCCGCGGGTCCACCATCCCCACCACGCGAAAGCCATCCTCGCCGCCCGCCTCGATGGCGCCCACCACCGCCCGGGCCTTCAAGCCATCCCCGACGAGCAGCACCGCGTCCGGCGCGCCCACCAGCGCGCGGATGGACACGCGCACCACCAGCGTCCCCGCGAGCGCGCCCATGGCGCCGCCCAACAGCGTCCCGGGAGGCAACCGCACCGGCAACACGAGCGGCAGCACCAACATGGCCAGCCCCGCCAGCATCGCCGTCACGCCCGCCGCCTTGAGGAAGCGGTAGCCGCGCACGCGGTCCTCCGCGGCGATGCGCAGGTCATACAAATCCAACAGGTACAGCGTGAACTGGAAGGTGACGACGAACGCGGCGCCCAGCCCCACGAGCGTGGGCCACATCACCGAGAAGGGGGCGCGCGTCCCAGCCGGCGCGAGGAGCGCCGCGCACACCGCCGCCCCCGCCACGCACGCCAGGGCGATCGCCGAGCTCTCGGCGAGGAAGAACGTGAGTTTCTTGGCTGAGAAATAGTGATGGAAGACCCGAAGCACTTGCTCCCCCGACCCGCCCGCCGTCCGCCGCTGTTCCCGCCACTCCCGCCTCCCCTTTCGGGAGGGCGGGAGTCCGAGTGCTACCGCTTCACGTAGTTCTTCAGGTACGGGGTGCTGGTCGCCTCGGCCCCGTTCAGCACGCACCCCAAGAGCGGCGCGCCACCGAGCTGCTCCACCGCCTGGTTCACCGCCTTGGTGGGCGTGACGTTCGCTCGGATGACCATCAGCAGCCCGTCCGCCTGATGGCCGAGGATGCCCGCATCCGCGAACGGCAGCGTGGGCGGCAGGTCCACGTACACTTCATCGAAGCCGTCCCGCACGCCCTTGAGGAACTGCTTCATGCGGGCGCTGGCCAACACCTGCGTGGGCTCCTCCGGTGTCGTGCCCGCGGAGATGACCGCCAGCCGCGTGGAGCTGAAGCGCCGCACCACGTCCCGCACCTCGCACTCGCCCGCCAACAGCTCCGCGAGCCCGCCCTTGTTGCGCATGCCCAGCGTGCCCGCCACCCCGCCGCGCCGCAGGTCCGCATCCACCAGCAGGATGCGCCGCTCCGGATTGGCCCGCGCCGCCGCGAGCGCCAGGTTGACGCTCGTCACCGTCTTGCCCTCGCCCGGCATGGCCGAGGTCAGCGCGATGACCTTCATCGGCCGCAGCTCCCGCATCCGCTCCAGCCGGTAGTACAAACTCCGGTACTGCTCCGCCGCCGCGGACGCGGGCGCCGTCAACGTCACCACCCGACGGTCCACCGAGTTCGGCGACGCCGAGCTGTCGTCCACGCGGGGCAGGAAGTTCCCCGCCCGCTCCATGGTCTGATCCATCTTCCGTCCTCCGTCCTTTTCCCAGCGCGTCAGTTCAACGAGGTGGGGGCCGACACGTTGTTGCGACCACCGGACGACGCGGGCAACAACACCCGCTTCTCCGTCTTGCCTTGCATGTTAGGGACCACCGCCAGCACCGGAAGCGTCAGGCGCTGCCGCACCTCGAGCCCGTCGCGAAGGCTGTCGTCGCGCATCTCCAGCACCGAGCCCGTGAGCAGGCCCACGCCCAGCGCCGCGACCAGCGCGATGAGCATGCCGCTCAGGCGATCCGGCCGCGCGGGCGTCACCGGCGCGCCCGCGGGAGAGATGACGTTGAAGAGGCTGCGCGCGCTCTTCGCCTCCAGCTCCTCGGCGATCTCCGCCTCCACCTTGCGGCTCACCACGCTCTGGTACTTCGTCCGGGCAATCTCGTAGTCCCGGTTCATCACCGCCAGCTCCTGTGCCCAGCGCGGCGTATTGTCGAGCCGCTTCTGGTACGCCTCGGCCTGCCGCTGAAGGTCCTCGATCTCTTTCTGCACCGTGGTGATGAGCGACCCCACCCGCGTGCGCTCCTGCCGCTCGGCCCACATGCGGCCCTCCGCGTCCTTGCGGCGCGTGGTCAGGTCCTCGAGCTCCTTCTGCATGCGCTTGATCTCCGGGTGGTCCTCCGTCCACTGGGTGCGCGCGTTGACCAACTGCCGAGACAGCCCGTCCTGCGCGACCTCCAGCCGGCCCGCCTCGCTGTCCACCGCGTTGTGCGCACGCGCCAGGTCCGAGCGCCGGGCCTCCGCCACGCGCAGCTCCTCGGAGCGCGTCTGCATGAGCGCGCTGATGCGCTCCAGGCCGCGCATGTTCATCTCCATCTGCTCCGGCAGCTCGCCCAGGTGGTCCACCTTGAAGCGGGCAATCTTCGTCTCCCACGCCGACACCGCCTTGCCCATGGAGCCCAGCTCGTCCCGGAACAGCTGCGTGGCGCGTGAGGCCTGCGCCTGACGAATCTTCAGGGTCGCCTCGGAGAAGATGGCCGGAAGCCGGTTGGCCACCTGCGCGGCCACCTGCGGATCCCGGCTGGCATACGTCAGCTCGAAGGACGTCTCCCCCTCCACGTGCACGGTGAGGTCCTTGCGCATCTGCTCCACCGCGGGCTCCATCCCCTTCTCCGAGACGATGTCTGGATAGAGGTTCATCTCCTCGATGGCCTCCTGGAGCACCGGCCGGGCCAGCAACTCCTGGCGGACCGTGAGCAGGCGCTGCTCGATGAGCTCGCTCACCGTGTGCTGCACCATCTCCTCGCCGGGCCGCTGCGGCTCCACGCGCACCACCACCGTCGCCTCGTACATGCTCGGACGAGTCCATACGATGGCCGCGCCCACCATGAAGACCGCCGCCGCGATCGCTCCCACCAGGGCCTTCCGGCGCCAGAGAGCCGCCAGCAGTTGGTCCGCCGTCATCCCACGCTCCATGTTCCGCTCCTCCTCCCGTCCTCGCTGACTGCTACCAAGCCGTGTAAACGAGCCGGGCCGCCAGCACGTTGCGCGTGAGGTCTCCTGCCTCCACCGCGTTGGCCACGCCCACTTGCTCGATGCGATTGAACGCGCCCTGCATCGACAGGCCGTGACGCAGCCGGTACTCGACGCCAGCGCCCACCGCGTAGCCCTGGGCCACGTGGACCGTGTTCTTCCACTCGCCGTAGAACTGGTCCGGCGCCCGTCCGTTGCGGAAGTAGCTGCCCATCACAAAGGCAGACAGCGGCGCGGAGAACCGGTGGTTCACCACCATGGACGCGTAGTCCGCCCACACCGCGCCGACGAAGCCCGTCGCGCCCACCAGGTCATGCCCCACCGTGGCGCCCACGTCGAAGCGCTCGCCGTGGCGCGCCAGCTCCAACTGCACCCGAGGCAACCAACCGCCCTGCTGCCCCGCCGGCGCCACGTAGTCCACGGGCCCGCCCTGCAGCGTGAGCGTCATGGGGCGCGACAGGCGATAGCGCAGCATGGCGAACGCGCCGTGCGACTGGCTGTCGCGGCCCGCATAGAGGAAGCCCTGGTAGCGGTACTGCGCGCCCAGGCTCAGCCGCCGCGTGGCGTGGTACCAGAGCTCCAGGTTCGGCGAGTGCGAGGAGCCGCCCAGGCGACCCGGCTCGAGCACGCGCGTCGTCTCGAACGCATAGGCCCCGTGCAGGTCCATCCGTTGCGACAGCCGCGCCATCAGGCCCAGGCGGGCCTGCGCGTAGAACGTCGGAGCGTCCAGCCACGCCAGCCCCGCGCGCGGCAGCGACGTGGGGTCCGTCACCCGGAACACCCGCGCGGCGCCATCCACCTTGAACCGGCGCGACAGCCAGTGCTGTCCCTCCAGGCCCACCCGGTGGTCCAACGACACCTTGCCCGAGCCATGTCGCGCGAGCACATCCCCGGCGTAGAACGCATCGACCTCGGAGCGCTCGTCCTTCACGTTCACGCCGAGTTGCGGCGAGAACTTGGTCATCATCTGACCGCCTGTCGCCGCGGGGCCAACCTGCAGGTCGTCGTCGAAGCGCTCCTCGGCCATCAGCCGGAGCCGAGGCTGCACCACGCTCGACGCGTGCACGGCCGGCGCGCCGAGCAGCACGCACGCCACCACCGCCCTCTTCCAGTCGCCGCTCACCGTCGCCCTCCGTCCCCTCACGCCCGCCTTCACCCGACCCCTCCGCCTCGCTCCCTCCACTCAGGGAACGACGATGGTGTCCCCCGGCCGCAGCACCACGTCCTGCCCCCCGTCCGGGGACAGCAGGTCGCTGTAGCGCACCGGAATCTGCCCGCCCTTGCCGTCGGTGCGGATGACCGTGATGCCATCCGAGTTCGCGAAGTCAGTGAAGCCCCCCGCCAGCGCGATGGCCTGCAAGAGTGACACGCGACCCCGCAGCGGATACGCCCCCGGGTGCGTCACCTCCCCGGTGACGAAGACGCGGCTGCTGTTGACCTCACGGACGATGACCGTCACGCGCGGCTCCTGGACGTAGGGCTTCAGGCCATCCTTGAGGGCCTCGGCCAGCTCCGTGGGCGTCTTCCCCGCCGCGACGACCTCGCCCACCATGGGCATGGAGATGTAGCCATCCGGCCGCACGGGCACCGTGCGCGACAGCTCCGGGTCCCGCCATACCGCCACGTCCAGCACGTCCTCGCGGCCAATGCGGAACGGCTGATCCGAGTTGTCCACCTTCAGCCCGCGGTCATGCGCGCACCCTGACAGGAGGAGCACCCCGACCATCACCCAGAACCCCGCGCTCTTCTTGCCCATCGTCCGCTCTCCCTCTTGCGTCCCCAGCCGTCGCGCGCGCGCCGCACCTCCGGGGCCACCCCCGCCGGGCGCCACGCTTCCGGCGGCTGGCCTTAGCAGCGCGTGTGCCACCTCGCGTCGAAAGGGAAAGGCCATGGATCGCCATGGGTTACGGTGTGCCTCTCCAGGCGACGTCCACGGCGTCGGGAAAAAATTTCCGACCTGCGACGCCGTCCTTCACCCACCGCGTTCATCCGCGCCGCACCCCTGTCACGGCACCGCAGTTCCCACGCCATTCCCCTCGCGTTCCCACTTCCGGGGGGAAACGCGAGGCACGCGCCTTGAAACACCCCGCAACGAACGCAAGGGGGCAAGGGCTCTCGGACACCGAGCGGAGGAGGCCGGGGATGGGGAAGGCAGCGGGAGCGATGGGTGTGGTCTTCACGTTGGGCGCGGGCGTGATGGCGATGATGGGCGCCGCGCTCGGAGCCCACATCGAGGCGGCAGTGGTGGGCGGCGTGGGACTGACGCTCTACGGCGTCAGCGCGCTGTTCCACGGGAAGGCGGCGGCGCCCTCCAGTGGCATGGCCAAGCAGGCCTGAGCCGCTCGCGGCCCCGGAGTCCCAAGCTCCGGGGCCGCGCGGTGGCGCTGGCGAAGCGGGCCAGAGCCTGCTCTATGTTGCGCCGCCATGGCGAAACCCCAGTACTGGCTCATCAAGAGCGAACCCTCGGTCTATCCGTTCGCGCAGCTCCAGCGGGAGGGCCGCACGGCCTGGACCGGGGTGCGCAGCTTCGAGGCGCGCAACAACCTGCGGGCGATGAAGCCCGGAGACCTGTGCCTCTACTACCACTCGAATGAGGACAAGGCCGTGGTGGGCGTGGCGACGGTGCTCTCCGAGCCCGGCCCGGACGCCACCGCGCCCGGAGAAGACTGGGCCTCGGTGGACGTGGGGCCCGTGGTCGCGCTCGGCAGCCCGGTGACGCTCGCCACGGTGAAGGCCACCGCCGCGCTCAAGGACTTCCCGCTCGTCACGCGCAGCCGCCTGAGCGTGACGCCCGTCCCCACCGAGCACTTCAAGCTCATCCTCAAGCTGGGGAAGACGGCACTTCCGAAGACGCCCGCTCGCTCGGCGGGGTGACCAGGCTGACCTTGGGCCCCGTGAAGCGGTGGCGCTGCACACGCCACCAGTAGAGGCCCAGCACCGCCAGCGCGCCGGCGAAGGTGTACCCGGCGAGCTGGTTGGGCGGCAGCATGAAGAGCACCATCACCGCGCCACTCCACCCCAGCGCCACGCCATTCACGAACGACGACGCGCGCCCCAGGTCCCAGGGACCGCGGTGCGTCCACGTCCCCGCGCGGCGCGCGCGCCACCCCATCCACACCGGCAGCGCGTAGGACGCGTAGAGCGCCAGCGTGCTGAGCGCCACCATCGCCGCGTAGGCCTCGCTCCAGAGCGCCACGACGAAGGCCATGGCCACGGACACCCACACCGCCACGGCCGGGCTGCGGAAGCGCGGCGACACGCTGGCCAGCGGGCCCGACATGGGCAGGCCACCGTCTCGCGCGAACGCGAACAGCATGCGCGAGTTCGACGTCACCGACGACAGGCCGCAGAACCACATGGCCCCGATGGCCAGCCACACGAGCGCGTTGCCCAGCGTGGGCCCCAGCGCATGGGTCAGCACGAAGAGGAAGGGGTTGGGCGCGGCGACCGTCGACGGCAGGTCATGGATGGCGAGCGTGACGACGGCCAGGAGCACCTGCCCCACCACCGCGCTGACCGCGACGGACAGGAAGATGCCCCACGGGGCATTGCGCGTGGGGTCCACCGTCTCCTCGGAGATGTGCGCGCTGGCGTCGTAGCCCGTGAAGGTCCACTGCGCCTGCAGGAGCCCGATGAGGAAGCCGTACGCGTAGAGCGGCGTCTCGGCGCTCACACGCGTGAAGAGGAAGTCCAGCGGCTGACGCGGGGCCAGGAGCACCAGCGCGCCGATGAGCACGCCCACCCCGACGAGGTGATACCAGGCGGACACATCATTGAGCCACGCGACCACGCGCACGCCCACGTGGTTGAGCACCGCGTGGGACACGAGGATGACGGTGTACAGCGGCAGCACGTGCCACCGGTCGCGCGTGCCCAGGAGCATGTCCGCCACGAACTCGGCCAGGCCGTAGTCGATGCCCGCGGTGATGGCGAACTGGCCCAAGGTGTTGAGCCACGCGGTGAAGAAGCCCACGCGCGGCCCGCCCAGCATCGCGGCCCAGTGGTATAGGGCCCCCGCGGTGGGGAACGACGAAGCGAGCTGCGCCAGGCTCGCCGCCACCGACAGCGTCATCACCGCCACCAAGGGCCAGCCCACGCCCATGACGAAGGGCCCACCGAAGCGCAAGCCGTGGCCGTACAGCGTCACCGCGCCGGTGAGGATGGAGATGATGGAGAAGGACACCGCGAAGTTGGAGAACCCGCCCATGCTCCGCAGCAACTGCTGCGCGTAGCCAAGGCGCTGGAGCTGATCGGCGTCGTCCTGGAGCTGACGCTCGGAGGGGGCCATGGCGCCAGCATGGTCCGGCCCGCGCGCGACGGGGCCGAACGAGGCGAAGCGCTACTCACTGCTGAACAGTCCCTCGGAAACTCGGCATACTCCGGGCCCGATGGTCCCCACCGTTCGACGCATCCCTGCCTCGCGGACGCGCGCCCCACGGCGACTCGCGGTGTTTCCGGCGCAGCCGCCCGCAGCCCCGGCATCGGTGCGAGGGGGGCCTCGTTCGAGCCCCCGGGCCTCCACCTCCCTGACCTCCTGACGCGGTCCCTATCGTGCGATGATGAAGGACAATCCCAACCTGGAAGCACTGCGCGCGGCCATCGAGCGGATCGACGAGGAGATCCTCGATGCCTTTCGCCGTCGCATGGCGGTGGCCGAGGATGTCGCCCGGACGAAGCTCGCGGCGGCGTGGCCCTTTCGAGACCCGCACCGCGAGGACCTGCTGCTGCGCAAGGTGCGCGCACGCGCCGCGGGCCATGGCTTGGATCCGCACGAGGTGGAGCGCATCTACCGCCTGCTGCTGGACATGTCCGTGGCGCGGCAGCAGGGGCTCGTCGCGCGACTGGACACCACCCCGCTGCGCGTGGGCTACCTGGGTGTCGAGGGCTCGTACAGCCACCTGGCCGCGCGCCAGCGCTACACGGGCCGGCCGGGGGGCGTGCTCCTCACCGGCTTCAACCTCGCCCGCGAGGCCGTCCAGGCCCTGCGCAGCGGTGAGCAGGACTTCGTGCTGCTGCCCATCGAGAACACGACCGCGGGCAGCATGAACGAGACCTACGACGTGCTGGCCGAGGGTGGCGTGGTCATCACCGCGGAGCTGGTGAGCCAGGTGGATCACCGCCTGCTCGTGATGCCTGGGACGCGCATCGAGGACGTGCGCGAGGTGCACTCCCATCCCCAGGCGCTGGAGCAGTGCGAGTCCTTCCTGCGAACCCACCTGCCCCACGCGAAGCTCGTGCCGGAGACGGACACGGCGGGGGCGGCGAGGCGCGTGGCGGAGAAACACGACCGGAGCGCGGCGGCCATCGCCAGCGAATCCGCCGCGCAGCGCTTCGGCCTGGAGCTGCTCGCCACCGTTCTGCAGCCCGCGCTCGACTACACCCGGTTCGTCGAGGTGGGCCGCGAGGCCACGCCACTCGCGCCCGATGTCCCGTGCAAGACGTCGCTGCTCGCGGTGCTGGAGCACAAGCCGGGCGCGCTCGGACAGGTGCTCCAGCGAATCACCGAGCGCGGCGTCAACCTCACCAAGCTGGAGTCTCGCCCCATCCCTGGCGCGCCGTGGAAGTACCGCTTCTATCTGGACGTGGAGGGCCACGCCGCGTCGGCCGCGCTCACCGCGGTGCTGGAGGACCTGCGCCCGCTGACGTCGTCGCTGCGCGTGCTGGGCACCTACCCGCGCGCGGAGCAGCGCGATGGCTGACGCGCCTCCACGCATCGCGTTTCAAGGGGAACCCGGCGCCTTCAGCGAGGAGGCCACGCGCGCCCTCTTCGGTGCGGACGTGGACGCCCTGCCCCACCCCACCTTTCGCGCGGTCTTCGAGGCCGTGACGCAAGGGCGCGTGGATGGAGGCGTGGTGCCAGTGGAGAACGCCATCGCCGGCCCCGTGGTGGACAACCTGGATCTGCTCATCGAGTTCCAGCCCCCGCTCTCGGGGGAGTGGGTGCTGCGCGTGCGGCACTGCCTGCTCGCGCCGCCCGGCCGCGCGCTCGCGGACATCGAGCGAGTCCTCTCCCATCCGCAGGCACTGGCGCAGTGCGCGGGCTACCTTCGAGGAAAGGGCCTGCATCCGGTGCCTGAGTCCAACACCGCGGCGGCAGCGAAGCGCGTCGCGGAAGAGCTCCCACCGCGCACCGCCGCCATCGCCAGTCTGGCCGCCGCACGGCGCTACGGCCTGACGGTGTTGGACGAGGGCATCGAGGATTCGGCGGACAACGCCACCCGGTTCCTCGCGTTGGGCCGCGCGCGCCCTCCCAACGTGGGCACGCGGCGCAAGACGACGGTGTGCGTGAGCGTGGCGGACACCGCACGGGGCCTGAGCGAGGTGCTGGCCGCCTTCGCCTCGCGGAACCTCACCGTCACGGGACTCTTCCCACGCCCCGGAGGCGGAGCCTGGCGCCCCGTGTGGCTGATGGACGTGGAGGCCGCGGAGGACTCACCGCGACTCCTCGCCGCATTGGAGGACGCGCGCGCCGCGAGCACCACGCTGCGGGTGCTCGGCGGCTACGCGACGGGGTGACGCTCAGCGCGCGACCGCGAGGGCCGGGGCACGCGACTCGCTGCCCATGCCGTCGCCGTTCGCGACGACCTCGTCATAGGCGCCCCGGACGATCTGCACGTAGCGCTGGAGCGCCTTGAGCTGCTCCAGCCGCAGGGCCTGCGGTCCATCGCACAGCGCGGCCTCGGGCTGCGGGTGGAAGTCCACCAACACCATGGAGGCGCCCGCGATGATGCCCTGGCCAATCGCGTGGAAGATGTCCGGCAGCCCGTCCGGCGGCGCCTCGGCGCGACCGATGGCGTGCGATGGATCCACGCACACCGGCAGGCGCGTGAGGCGGCGCACCACGGGCACGTGCGCGAAGTCCACCATGTTGCGGTGCGGATCGCCCAGGTGCGTCTTCACGCCGCGGAGGCAGAAGACAATCTTCGCGTTGCCCTCGCTCGCCACGTACTCGCAGGCGTTGAGGGACTCCTCCAGCGTGATGCCCATGCCGCGCTTGAAGAGCACGGGGAACTCACGCTGCTGGCCAATGCTCTTGAGCAGCTCGAAGTTCTGCGCGTTGCGCGTGCCCACCTGGAGCATCACGCCCGTGGGGTTGCCGGCCTTCTCCAGCGCGTCGCGGATCTCATCGATGTGGCGCGGGTGCGTCACCTCCATCGCGACGACCTTCACGCCGTGCCGCCCCGCGGACTCGAACACCCACGGAAGGCAGGAGGCGCCCAGGCCCTGGAACTCGTACGGGTTCGTGCGCGGCTTGTACGCGCCCATGCGCGTCGTCTGGATGCCGCAGCGAGCGAGCGCCGCCATCATCGCGTCCACGCTCTGCGGCGTGTCCACCGCGCACAGGCCCGCGAAGATGTTCACCGAGCGGTCATCGAAGGTGACGCCGTTGTACTCGAAGCCCGTCGTGACGCGCTGGCCACTGTGCCGGCCAATCATCCGGTACTTCTGCGACACGCGGACCACCTGCCGCACGCCCGCGAGCTGCTGGAACGCCTCCACGGGCACCTGGGACGTGGAGCCCAGCAGGTAGATCTCCGTGATGGTGGACTCGGCCCCCGAGATGACATGCGTCCGAGGCGTCACCCCCTTGTACTGCGAGACGACCTGAAGGACTCCGGACACGACGGATTCGGGGGAATCCGGCTCGAGCATCACGATCATACGGGCTTCTCTCCTGTGGGGCGGCCTCGACGGGCCGGCCAGAAATTGAGGGTCGAGTGCGCTGTAACACCCGGGCAACGCCCCGCCCTCCGGCCCCGCGCGGGCACGCGAGAGTCACCGGAATGGCCGGGCAGGATGGGGCAACACGCGGAGCAGGCGGGAGGATTCCCGGCGGCTCAGGCTCCCGCCGGGCGCAGCCGACTGGCCAGCTGCGCGTAGTGGTCGCGCTGGGCCATATCGCCCAGGTGCTCCCACACGTCCGACAGCGCCCTGGCGGCTTCCACGTAGGCGGGAGACAGCTCCAGCGCCAGCTCGAAGACCTGTCGAGCCAGGCGATAGCGCGCCTTGTCCGGACGCCGAGGCCCCTGGGTCAGCAAGGCGTTGCCCACCGTGTAGACCTCGACGGCGGCGGCCTCGCGGTAGCCCGGAGCGCTGTTGAGGTGGACGGCGCGCTCCATGAGGGCCGAGCCCGCCTCGGGCTCTCCCAGCTCCAGCTGACAGAGGGCGGCGTCGCGGTGCGGATCCGCCAGGTTCGGCTCCAACTCGATGGCGCGCTGAAAGCAGCGCAGCGCCTCCGGGGTCCGACCGAGCTGCTTCAGCGAGGACGCCTTCGCGGTCAGCGCCGGAAAGTGACTGGGGTCCTCGGCCAGGACCTTGTCGAACGCCTGGATCGCGGCCTCATGGCTGCCGGCCATGGAGCGGTGAACGCCCTCGCTGTAGGCCGCGAACAACGACTTGGACGACATCGTGACCCCTCGGGACAGGGTGGCGATGGCCGCGCAGGAGCGCGACCGGGTTCGCGAGCCTGACACCGGAGAAGCCCCGATGGAAAGGCGCCCCCCCGACTCGGACTGATGGCACCTATTCAGATGCGCAGGCCGAGCTGCGCGCCCGGCCACAGCACGACCTTCCGCGTGCCTGCGTCGCTCGCCAGGCGACTGATGTGCCCGACCGTCTGGCCGCTCGTGGAGTGAAGGACGTTGAACGTAGGGCCGCCGATGAGCGCCAGATGCGGGGTGATCTGCCAACCGCCCATCAGCCGCGCCTGGTGCAAGAGGCGGTTGGAGTCCCACCCCTCTTCCAGACCGAAGACGTTGTGGGAGATCACATCCACGTCCGCGAACAGACGCTCGGACAGCGACAGGTGCGCGCCGAGCCCCAGACCGATGGTCCAGTGCCGCTTCTGGCCCGGCATGTCTCCCATGCCGGCGACGAGCGTCGAGTAGAAGGTCCGGCTGCCCGCCTTGAGGGCCACGTTGCCGGGGTTGATGTCGCTGCCGAACACCTCCACATGGAACTGCCCGTTGCGCGCGATGCTCAGCAGCCCCAGCGGCACGCCCTCCATGTCGTTGGCCACGTTCACGACGCCGAGCTGCAGCCCTCGCATCTTCCCGGCGATGTTGATGAGGCCGAGCTGCGCGCCTGACACGTCCGTGCCCACATTGACGATGGACAGCTGCATGCCCTCGGCGGTGTCCGCCCAGCTCAGCCCCGCGGCCCCCTGGATGCCCTTCATCCGGCCGCGCACCATGTTGATGCCCGCGGAGAGCTGCACACCGGAGAGGTCTCCCTCGGCCCAGTTGGCCGCCGCGCCGAGCTGCGCGCCCCGCAGCTCCGCGCCGGAGAGGTTGACGCCCGAGGAGAGCTGGTACACCGACCCGCCCTTGCCCGCCAGGTTCACGCCCGAGGCGGCCTGGACACCGTCCACCCGGCCGCGCACCCAGTTGGCGCCCACGCCCAGCAGCACACCCGAGGCATCCCCCTCCGAGTAGTTGCCGCCCACGCCCATCATCACTCCGCGCATCGACTCCGTGGTCCAGTTGCCGCCCAGCGCCATCGCCACGCCATCCACCCGGGCCATGCGCGCCACGCCCAGCGAGAGCGACAGCGCGTTGTCCCGCTCGCCTCCGCCCAGCAGGTCGTTCGTCTGGACCCCAGGGGCCACGCCCAGGTTGAGGAACGTCTGCCGATGCGGCGCGTCCGGCGGCGCAGCCTCCCCCGCGCCCTGAGCGACAGCCCCTCCCACCGAGCCCGTGGCAACGGGCCCGCCCACCGCGGGGCCGCCGCGCAGGGCCGTCAGCTCACCCGTGACGGCGTGGAAGTCCGCCTCCGCCAGCGCCGCGCGCGCGCCCTCCCGAACGACGATGGCCGCCTCGGAGCCCTCGCCCCGGCGCTCGCGCGTGATGACGTAGCGCCCCGGCTGGAGGCCGAGCTCGGTGGAGCGCCCCGCCAGCTTGTTCAGCTCCACCACGAGCCGGCCGGGCTCGTCGCGCACGAACATGCGCCCCTCGAGCCCATCGGCCAGCACGAGCGCGGCGGACGTGGCGCGCAGGTCCGTCATCACCAGGTCGCCCGTGCCCGCCAGTTCGATGTCATAGGCCGGGTGCTGCGCGCCCGCGCGCGTCTTCTCCGTGCGCGCGAGCGTCTCGTGGAAGGCGAACTGATAGGCCTCGTGCAGCGTCACCCGGCCGTCGCCGGTGGAGTCCGCCGCGCCGCGCAGGCCCGACACCAGGTTGTGGGTGAAGAACGAGCCGCCGATGCGATCCGACTCCTGCGACACCTCGTCCTCGGAGGAAGACGTGAGGATGGCGTGCCCCCGCACGGCCGACGACGCGTCCACGAGGAACGCGGGACGCAGCACGCCCCCCTTCTGCCGCGCCAGGGTGCCGGAGGCGCAGGAGTCGAGGATGGCGATGCGCACGTCGGCCGGCAGCGACTCCAGCGCCTTGCGCAGCTCCGAGTAGCCGAAGCGATCATTCTTCAGCAGCAGCCCCTCCTCGTCCGAGTGGCCCGAGTAGTAGATGAGCGCCTCGGTCCGCCCCGCGCCCCGGGCCCCCTTCACCCGGTCGGAGAAGCGCTTCAGCGCCTCCACCAGCCCCGCGCGGTCGCTGTCCACCAGGAGGATGCGATCCGCGGGCTGCACGCCGCCCAACTCCACCAGCACATCCCCGAAGGCGCGCGCGTCCGACGCCGCATACCGAAGCGGCAGGCGGTTCGTGCCGCCATCGTTGACGCCCACCAACAGCGCGAAGCGACGCACCGTCACGCCCGAGGGCTCATTGGGGGCCGCCGAGGCGAGCCAGGGAAGCAACAGGAAGGTCCAGGGGAGCCAGCGCATCACGGCACCTTTTCCAATGTGAAAGACGTCTGGGCCAGCGATTCTGGCAGAGGGAGGCGCAATTCACGCGCGGTCTGCGGCTGTCGCGCCACCCGGCGTGCCGCCTCTAGCACGGCCGCGACGTCGACCGGCGAATCACTCGTCACGAAGATGAAGCGCTCGAACGAGGGGGCGTCATCCAGCTCATACGCGTGCGGCAGGGACACGGCCTCTCCCGCCTTGAGCGCGGTCGAGCCCGTGAGGCGCTCCGGGAAGTGCAGCGTCACCGCGCCGCGTCCGTCCAGGGAGACCACGGCGCCATGGCGGCGGCCCCCGGACAGGTAGCTGAGTTGCAACAGGTCGCCCCGGTGCGCCTGGGAGTGGTTGGGCAGCGACTCGGGCTCGCGCGCGCCCTGGCGGTGGACGAGCAGCCGGGCCGCGCCCTTGATGCGCACCGTCTCCCACTCCAGGGGGGAGACTCCCAGGGTGCGCGTCTCGGGAGTCAGGTCGCGCGAGGCGCTCAGCACCAGGAGAATCAGGCAGGCCGCCACGGGAAAGCCCAGGGTGAGCGAGCCGAACCAGGGATGGGCCACCGTCGCGTGCTCGGCGGCGAGGGCCTGGAGCCGGCGACGGCGCTCCACCTCGGCGGCCACCTGCGCGGGGGCGAAGCGCTCCAGGGTGCGGCGGGAGTCCTCTTCCAGTCGGGCCAATCGGGCGGGGCCATCGGATTCGGCCAGCAGGCGGGTGCGCGCAGCGACGTGAGAGGCGGGCAGCTCGTTCAGGGCGATGCGCTCCAGTAACCAGTCCGGCGTGTGGGCGACCATGACTCAGGCGACCTCCCAGCCCAGACAGCGCGCCCCCGAGACCTGGCGGCCGGCCTCGGCCCCCTCGCCCACCTGCGTCTCCCCCTGCTCATGTGTGGAATCCACGGTGTTCTCCTCGTCTCACGCGGGGGATCAGCGCCCTCTCACGTCCAACCGAACACCGAGGCGGGCCAGGAGTGTCACCGGCCCCGTCCACGCCCCTCTCCCAGAGACAGCGCCATGAACTCCTCGTCGAGGTAGGTGTCCCCCATGCGCAGCGCCCGGCGCTCCAGGCCATACGGCTCGAAGCCCAGCGACAGGTAGAGCGAGCGGGCCGCCGCGTTGTCGGCCACCACCGCGAGCAGCAGCCGCTCCACACCCGGCATCCGCCGCCCCTCCTCGATCAGCGCTTGCAACAGGCGCCGGCCCACGCCCGTCCCCCGAGCCTCCGGCGCCACGTACATGCCCCACACGGTCGCCTTGTGCCGAGTCTTGTGGCGCGCCTCGCGTCGCAGGCCGACCACGCCCACCAGCGAGTCACCGAGGAACGCGCCCACCGCGACCCGCTCCTCCGGAGCCTCTGCTCCGAGCCGCACGCGCATCTCCTCGATGGGCAAGGCGGCATCCTCTTCCGCAAGCGCTCCGAACGAGCGGGCGCTCTCACGCAGCGCGAGCTGGCGCAACGCGCGCACCCGCTCGGCCTCTTCGGGACGAAGCCTCCGCACAATCACGTGCGCCGTCGCGCTCACCGGGACTCCTCCTCCAGCACCGCCGTGAAGCCGGCCTCGAAGTCGGGATGCTGGGGCGCCCAACCGAGCCCCTTCAAGCGCGCAGCGCAGATGGCGCGGTCGCCGCGCAGCGACTCATGCAGCTGCGCCAGCGGCAAGGTCGGGGGGAGCGGCAAGCCCAAGCGTTCGCAGAGCCAGCCCACTGTCTGTGCGAGCGTGGCGGGCCGATCATCGGCCACGCAGTAGACGGAGCGCGACACCCCACGCTCCAGCGCGACCTGAATGGCCCGCCCCAGGTCATCCACATGGATGCGACTGAGCCGCCCCCCACCCGACTCGGGGAGCCGCAACGCCCCCGTGCGCAGTCGCAGATGCGCGCCCCGTCCCGGGCCGTAGATGCCCGCGATGCGCAACACCACCGCGCCCACCGCGAGATAGCGCGCCTCGGCCTCCAGCCGGCCCCCAGCCGTGGGCGAGGAGGAGTCCACCGCGGTGTCCTCATCCACATGGCCTCGCGCTGCGCCATACACGCCCGTGGAGGACAGGTAGACGAGGC
The DNA here is from genome assembly GCF_019039035.1 of Citreicoccus inhibens. GTDB lineage: Bacteria > Myxococcota > Myxococcia > Myxococcales > Myxococcaceae > Citreicoccus > Citreicoccus inhibens. The sequence goes on from NZ_JAHNZT010000053.1 coordinate 22,051, forward strand.
GCACGGGAGGCGCCGCCGCGAGCCCCCCGGCGACCCGCTCATCCAGCCCCGCCTCGGGAGGCAGCGACACGACGACGTGCGCCCCGGGCGCCCGCGAGAGCGCCTCCTCGAGCGAGCCCACACACGCCCCGGCATGCGCGAGTCGTCCGCGCCGGTCCGGGTCGCGCGTCGCGGCGTGGACCTCACGGCCCGCCGCGGCCGCCGCCACGGCAAGGCGCGTCAGCGTGTACCCCGAGCCCAGCAACACCAGTGGAGGCGACATGCCCGCGCGATAGCGGGCCCGGGCGTCACGCGCAAGTCGAAGTCAGAACTCAGCGCTGGCGCGCGGATCGACGATGCCGCACTCCTTGATTTTGTAGAGCAGCGCCTTGTAGCTGATCCGCAGCTTCGTCGCGGCGCGCCGCTTGTTCCAGGCCGTGCGCTGCAACATCACGAGGATGGCCTCACGCTCGGCCAGCATCGCCGCGCGCTTGCCAATGTCCTTCAGCGACATCTCCCCCGCGGGCGGCGGCGGTGGCGGTGGCTGGGGCGCATCGAACGGATTCGCGTAGCGAGGGGCAGGGACGACCGCGTTCACCACGGGCTCGGGAGCCCCACCCCCGGAGGCCCCACCCCGTGCGGGCATCTCCAGCACCTGCACGCCCGGACTCGCGGGCGTGCGAGCAGGCTCCTCGGCGCGCGGCAGCGGCGTGCCCTCGTCGCCGCCATACGCGGTGGGCAGCGAGGGCGCGCTCGCGGGGCTGCGACTCGCCGCGTGCAGCTCATCGAGCACCAAGGTCGGGTCCTTCAGCACGCACAGCCGGCGAACCATGTTCTCCAGCTCGCGCACGTTGCCGGGCCAGTCATAGTCAGCGAACGCATGGAGCACCTCCGAGGGCAGCTCCGACGCGGCGTGGATGAAGTTGCGGCCGTACTTCTTCAGGAAGTGATCCGTGAGCGGAAGCACGTCCTCCTTGCGCTCGCGCAACGGAGGCAGTCGGATGGCCACGACGTTGAGGCGGTAGTACAGGTCCTCGCGGAAGTTCCCGAGCGCGATCTCCTTCTCCAGATCGCGGTTCGTGGCCACCACGACACGGCTGTCCACCCGGACACTCTTCTTGCCGCCGACGCGGAAGAACTCCTCGTCCTGGAGCACCTGGAGCAGCTTGGCCTGGAGCCGAATGGCCATCTCGCCAATCTCGTCCAGGAAGATGGTGCCCTGATCCGCCAGCTCGAACTTGCCCGGCTTCTCCGCGGTGGCGCCCGTGAAGGCCCCTCGCTCATGGCCGAACAGCTCACTCTCCAGCAGCTCACCCGGCAGGGCGGCGCAGTTGACCTTGATGAACGGCCGGCCACGTCGCTGGCTTCTCGCGTGGATCTCTCGGGCGATGACCTCCTTGCCCGTGCCGGACTCGCCCAGGAGCAACACGGGCACGTCGGTGTCCGCGATCCGCTCCACGAGCGCCCGCGCCCGTCGCATGGAAGGCGAGTTGGAGATGAGCGCGCGCGCATCTACGCCCGAATCCGAGTTCGCCGCCAACCCCCGTCCACCGCCCCCTCCGGCGCGCTCGGGGACCCGAGGCCCCAGGGCTCGCGACAGCACGTCCTGGAGTTCGTCATTGCCAAACGGCTTCGACAAGTAGTCGCTGGCCCCCATCTTCATCGCGCGCACCGCGTCGTCCGCGCCCGCGAGCGCACTGAGCACGATGACCGGCGCACCACCTCCCGAGCTGCGATAGCGCCGCAGCACGTCCAGCCCGCTCAACTCCGGCATCACCACGTCCAGGAGCACGGCGTCAAAGGAGCCGCCCGAGAGCATCTCCAAGGCCTGGGCCCCGCTGGCGGCACAGCGCACCTGATACCCCGCGCTGCCCAGCAGCTCGGACAGGAAGGTGCGCACCGACTCCTCGTCATCGACCACCAGTACTGCGATCCGATCCATCCCCTCGCCTCCGCTCGCCCTCTGCATCGAACCCTCCCGCCTTCCTCACACGGACAGCCGGGTCGGTGCCCCGGCGGCCCGCCGAATCTCGCGCGTGCGGCGCAGCGTCTGGAGGGCCGCGCTCAGCAACTGCACGGGCGTGCCCACCGCGTCTGGGAAGCTCACCGCCCCCAACCCCAGCGCCGTCTGCACCACGCGCCCCTCCACCTGGAAGCGCGCCGCGTCGAATCGAGCCCCCACCCGGGCCACCACGTCCTGCACCGCTTCAGCGGGCGTCCCCGGCAGCAGCACGGCGAACTCGCAGTCGCCCACGCGCGCCACCGCGTCCGCCTCCCGCACCGTCTGCCCCAACACCACCGCGCAGTACACCAACAGCCGCTCCGCCATCCCCCGCCCGTACTCCTTGCGGAACGACGCCCAGCCATCCACCCGCGCCGCCAGCACGCTGAAGCTGCCGCCGTAGCGCTCCGCGCGCCGCGTCTCCAAGCCAATCAACGCGAGCACGAACGGTCGGTTGTAGAGCCCCGTCACCGCGTCATGCAGCGCCAGCGCGGTGCTCGACTCCTCACCCACCGCCGCGCGCTCCACCGCGTGCTTCAAGCGCAGCTGCGCATGCAGCTTCATGGGCAGCTCGTCCCCACTCCCCGAGCGCGGCGCCACGTCCACGCACTGCCCTTTCTGCAGGCAGTGCCGCCACGCCTCAGGGTCGTGCGGATCCACCAGGTACATCAACGGCACCGTGCCTCGGCTGATCTGCCGCAGCCGCCTCGCCACCTGCACCGCCGCGAAGTCCGGCGCCTGCGCGGCCAACAGCGCGGCGTCCGGCCGCACCACCTCGAACAGCGGCGCCGCCGCGTCGAAACGCGTCACTGGAACCACGCGGAACCCCGCCTCCCCCAGCAGGGTCCGGGTCCGCTCCAGGGCGTCAGCCCGGGGCTCGACCAGCAGCACCGTGGGAGGCTGTCCCGCCCGTCCCACGCGCTTGTGTCTCACACCCACCGTCGCGCCCTCCCCGACAGCACTTTTTGACCCACGATGCCCTCCGCCCGCCGCCCGGAATTACAGCCCCTCCCCCTCCTCCACGGCGTGCATCCCCCTGGATTTCCAGGAGAAGGGCGCGGCCCTACCCATCCCGGGCGAGCGTTTTAGCAACGGGTGTGCCACCCAGTGCCTCACGCACCCGGGCTTCCAACGCCACGGCATCCACGTGGAGCGTGAAGGCAGGCACCCCGTCGATGACCACCACGGGGATTTCGTAACGCCAGCGGGTCAACAGCTCAGGGTCCTCCAGGATGCTGAGGATCCGCAGCTCGAAGGGGATGCGAGCGCGCACCTCCTCGACCACGACCCTCGCCTTCTCGCAGAGGGAGCAATTGGGTTTCGAGTAGATATCGACTCTCATGCGTTGCAGGATGGGCGTTCGATGCGTGGCCTGTCTGGTGACTTCTCGACGATGCCCCTCAAGGACCTCGTCGTCCATCTCGGGAATCGCCGCGTCACGGGCACCCTGAGGCTGGAGCGGGGGGACGTGCGCAAGCAGTTCGCGCTGAGCGAGGGCCACGTCACCAGCGCCAGCTCCAACCAGGCGCGCGAGTTCTTCGGTCAGTTCCTCATCAACATGGGGCACCTGACGGAGGACCAGTTGGAGAAGGCCTTCGCCACCCAGGCCGAGACGCGCATCTTCCTCGGGAAGATCCTGGTGATGACGGGCCTCGTCCCCGAGTCCACCGTGCGCAACACGCTGAGCCACAAGTTCCGCGAGATGCTGCTGGACGCGTTCCCCTGGCAGGACGGTGACTTCGCCTTCGAGGCCGTGGACGACGCGCCGGACATCGAGGGCCTCGACATCCGCGTGGACCTCCTCGACGTGCACCGCGAGGGAGAGTTCCGGGAAACGGCCTGGGAGGCCATCCGCGCCGTGTTCCCCCTGGGCGGCGTGCGCCTGACGGTGGACGAGCGCAAGCTGCCGGAGCGCAAGCCCGGCGGCGTCGACGAGCGCATCGTCCAGCACATCAAGGAGGGGCTCTCCATCGACGGCATCGCCATGGCGATGCACGCGACGGACTTCTTCCTCTACCAGCGTCTCTACGCGCTCTATCGATTGGACGCGGTGAAGGTCTCGGACGAGCCCCCCGAGACCGCGCCCATGCGAGCCTCGGGGCCGGTCGTCGTCATGGAGGACGAGGACGCGCCGCCCGACGGAGTCATCGGCTCGGAGTCGTCCTCCGACGAGGTGCTCCAGGCCGCCCAGATGTTCCTGGACGCGGGCAACCTGCGCGACGGCGAGGCGCTGGCGCGCCGCGCGCACGAGATGTCGCCCTCCCCCGCCTCGAGCGCACTGCTCAAATCCGCCGAGGCGAAGCTGCTGACGCTGCTGCGCAAGGAACTCATGGAGCCCGGGCGCGTGCCCGGCCTGTTGGTGACTCCCGCGCAGCTCAAGACCACGCCGCTGTCCGCCCCCGAGCGCTACCTCTTGTCGCGCGTGGATGGCCGACGCGACGTCGCCGCCATCGTCCACGTGTCGCCGCTCCAGGAGCTGGAGGCGCTGAAGTTCTTCCAGGGGTTCGTGGACGCGGGGCTCTTGCAGCTCGCCCCGCGCTGAAGCCTCAGTGCTTGCCCGCCGCCGAGGCCGGCGCGGTGAGCTCCATCGGCGCGGGCACCCGCTCCAAGCCCAGGCGGAGGGCCTCGCGGCCCAGGTACGAGCCGCGGATCCGCCACTTCGGATCATTCACCACGAGCGCCGCCACGGCCACGCGCGGGTGCTCCTTGGGCGCGAAGCCCACGAACCACGAGTAGTCGTGGAATGGCTCGCGATCCGCCAGCGTGCCCGTCTTGCCCACCGCGCCGTCCACGCGGAAGCCGCGCTCCCGGAAGATGTGGCGCGCGGTGCCGTGCGTGACGGTCTCCTCCAGCATCGCGGTGAGGGCGCGCGCGGTGGTGGGCGTGAGCACCGCCTCGCCCTCGGGCGGAGGCGCGGTCAGGTCCGGCTCGAAGAGAACGGGATCCACCCAGCGGCCCCCATTCGCGGCCACGGCGGCCAGCAGCGCCCCGTGCAGCGGCGACAGGAACACGTCCCCAAAGCCCGCGCCGGTGTTGGCCAGCCCGAACTCATCCTCGGGGATCGCGGCCAGCGACACGTCGGTGGGGACCGCGAAGGGAATCTCGCGGTTGAAGTGGAAGCGCGCGGCCATGCGCCGCAGGGTCTCCACGCTCAGGTGCTTGTGGGTCATCTTCGCGAAGATGACGTTGGCGCTCTTGCCCATGGCCAACGCCAAGGACAGACACGCGCCGTCGCGGTCGCTGTCCTCCAGGTGCTTCTCGGACAGGCGCCGCTTGCCCCCGTGGAAGCACTCCTCGGTCTCGGGCGTCACCCCCGCCTCCAGCAGCGCGCTGCCGGTGACGATCTTGAAGATGCTCGCCGCGGGGAACGCCGCGCGCACCGCCAACCCGCGCAGGTCCGGCCGCGCTTGCGAGTGCTCGGCCATGGCCAGCACGCGGCCCGTGGCGGGCTCCAGCACCACGGCCGCGCCAAACGGCACTTCATAGGTCCGAAGAATCTGGGTGAGCGAAGCCTGGAGCACCGGATCGATGGTCAGCGCGCGCGCCTTCGCCCCCTTGCCGTCCTTCACCACGAGCTGCTCCCCCTCCAGCTTCGCGCGGGCGAGGAGATCCACGGCATGGGGCAACCCCTGGACCTTGAGCAATGGAGGCGCCTTCTCACGCGACGGCACTGGCGACGGAGGCACGAGCCCCACCATCGCGAGCGTCCCTCCATCCAAGCCAGCTCCCCCAGCAACCAGGGTGCCGCCAACGGGCAGCCCCGCATCCGCGGTCATCACCGCCGAGGCCGCGGAGGATTCCAGAGACACACCCGAGTCCCCGGACTGCGCTGTCACCGCGCCCGCATCACTTGACGCCAGGGCCTCGACGCGGGGCGCACTCGGAGGCGGAGCGGGCTCCGTGGCGCCGAGAAGGAACGCGAAGGGGACCAGGAGCGCGGGGACGGCGAAGAGGCGACGGTGCATCGTGCTCGGGGGGCGGGGGGGGCGGGGCGATCCTAGTCGCTCCCGGCCCGCTGTCCACGTCCGCTTCCCCGTCTGCTAGGGTCCGCGCCCATCTTGGACGGATTCAAAGAGACAGTCGTGATTTGGAGCGCCGAGCTGCGCCGAGCCGTGAGAAGCGGCCGCGTCGTGGTCCTGCTCGGGCTCTACAGCATGTTCTCGGCCCTGGTGTTGCTCGTCGTGGGCTACGCCACGCGGGAGATGCAGGCCCAGGTGAACGCGAAGCTCGCGGAGGTAGGCGCGGACGCGGAGGCCTCGGCGCGCGCCGCGGAGGAGATCCACAAGGGGATGCTGGGCGTCCTCACCAGCAATGACGCCGCGATGATGGAGGCGCTGTCGCAGGTGCCGCTGGTGGTGCTCATCGTCTTCAAGGTCACCCTGTTCTTCTTGCCGGCCTACGTGGCTCTGATGGGGTTCGATCAGCTCAGCGGCGAAGTGGGCCCGCGCTCCATCCGCTTCCTCACGGTGCGCGCGCGCCGCTCGTCGGTGCTGACGGGCAAGTTCCTGGCGCAGGCCACGCTGCTCGTGGGGCTCGTGCTCGTCGTGGACCTGGCCATCTTCATCTACGCGCGGATGACGAACCCGGACTTCAGCGCCGCGATGCTGGTGCTCAACCTGGTGAAGTTCTGGCTGGCGGCGGTGGTGTTCTCGCTGGCGTACGTGGCGCTCACCGCGCTGTGCTCCAGCCTGTTCCGCCTGCCGGCCGTGAGCCTCGTCTTCAACTTCGTCCTGCTCTTCGTCTTCTGGCTGATGGACACCATCGGGCGCGGCGTGGCGGACACCAACCCGGTGCGCTTCGTGCGTTACCTGTCGCCGTCGTACTACGCGGGCAATCTCCTGCACCCGCAACTCTCCGAGTTCGGCGCGAGTGGCGCGGCCTATGCCGCGTTCGCGCTCGTCTTCCTCCTGGGCGCCCACGGCGTCCTGCGCGCGAGGGACCTGTGAGCGAGTTGGCCATCGAGCTGTTCAACGTCACCAAGCGCTTCGGACCCAAGGTCGCCGTCAAGTCGGTGAGCCTCCAGGTTCGCCGCGGAGAGGTCTACGGACTCATCGGCCCCAACGGCGCCGGCAAGACGACGACCTTCTCCATGATGTGCGGCTACCTCTATCCGTCGGAGGGCACGCTCCAGGTGATGGGCGTGGACCCGTCAACGCCGGGTGCCCTCAAGCGCCGCCTGGGCGCCTTGCCCCAGGACGCCGTGCTTCCGCCCGGCTGGGAGGTCGGCGCCCTGCTCACGTACTGGGCCAAACTGTCCGGTCTTGAACAGCCCGACAGCGAGGCGCGCGGCGCGTTGGAGAAGGTCGGACTCACCGAAGCGTGGTCGGTGCAGACCCAGGCGCTCAGCCACGGCATGGCCAAGCGCGCGTCCATGGCGCAGGCGCTGATGGGCCGTCCGCCGCTGGTTCTCCTGGACGAGCCCACCGCGGGATTGGATCCGCGCATCGCCGCCCAGGTGCGTCAGGTCATCAAGGACATGCGCGGCCAGCAGCAGACGGTGGTCGTCTCCAGCCACAACCTCCAGGAGTTGGAGGAGCTGTGCGACGCGGCCGCCATCCTCGACAAGGGCGCGCTGGCCAAGGCCGGCAGCATGACGGAGCTGACCGGCCAGGGCGCCGAGTTCCGGGTGCAGATCGCCCAGGGCGACGTCATCATCCCGGAGCTGACGGCCATGCCCGGCGTCACGGCCGCGCGCATGGAGTCCCCTGGCGTATTGCTCGTGCGCTTCGAGGGACAGGCGCATCCGCCCGAGCAGATCATCAGCCGCGTCGTGGGCCACCTGCTGCAGCACGGCGTGCTCATCCTCGGCGTCAGCCGGGGCCAGCGGCTGGAGGATCGCGTCCTTCAGCTCGTCTGAAGTCGCGGGCTCACCCCGCCTTGCGCACCCACCCGACGTAGTGGTGGGTGCCTCGGCGCTCCAGGCGAACGAGCAGGTGGCCGGTCGCCTCGCACCACGCGGGCAGATCCGCCTCCAGGCCCACGTCCGTGGAGATGAGCTCCACCAGCGTTCCGGGCGCCACGCGCCGCATGGCCTTGGCGATCTCCAGGATGGGCACCGGGCAGAACGCGCCAGAGGTATCCACACGCACGGCTGCTTCCATGGGGGTGAGTCTGGCATGCGCCCCCCTTCGCCGCCGAGGTGGAATATTTCGGAAAAGCGGTCAGTTTCCGGCCCCTTGGGGGCCTGGACGCGGCAGCCGCGAGCGCTCCCGCATGGCTTGCGGTTCTCGAAATCCCTCTGTTAAGTACCCCCGCCTTCCTCCACACCACACACACTGACACCCGCTTGGCGTCCGCAGTCGGACCGATGGCGAAGGAGCAAATCCAACCCATGAAGCCCCATGTCATCGTGGCCCTGCTGGTGGGCCTGGTGCTCGGGTTCGTTGGCGGCCGCGCCACCAACGCCTCGAAGAGCACGAGCACCACGCCCACCGCTGCCGCCCCTGCCCGGCCCAACGCGCGCCCCGTGGATCCGACGGTGTTCAAGGTCCCCATCGAGGGCTCGCCGGTGAGGGGCGGCGAGAACGCGCTCGTCACCATCGTCGAGTTCTCCGACTATCAGTGCCCGTTCTGCAGCCGCGCGCACGTGACGGTGAAGAAGCTCGAGGACGACTACGGCAGCAAGCTGCGCGTCGTCATGCGGCAGAACCCGCTCTCCTTCCACCCGCGCGCCCGTCCTGCCGCGCTCGCCGCGCTCGCCGCCGGTGAGCAGGGCAAGTACTGGGAGATGCACGACATGCTCTTCGCGAACCAGAAGAGCATCGAGGACGCGGACCTGGAGAAGTACGCGACCCAGCTGGGCCTGAACCTCGAGAAGTGGAAGAGCGACATGGCCAGCCCGAAGCTGGCCGACATCATCTCCAAGGACTCCACCGCGTCCTCGCAGTTCGGCGCCAACGGCACCCCGGCCTTCTTCATCAACGGCCGCTTCCTGTCCGGCGCGCAGCCCATCGAGAACTTCAAGGCGCTCATCGACGAGGAGATGGCCAAGGCCGAGGCGCTCGTGAAGAGCGGCGTGCCCGCCTCGCAGGTGTACGCGAAGGCCGTCGAGAAGGGCCTGGAGCGCGCTCCGTCCCGTCCGCAGCAGGGTCAGCCGGCCGGCCCCACCGTGTTCAAGGTGGACGTGCCGTCGGACTCGCCCGTGTTCGGCCCGAGCAACGCCAAGGTGACCATCGTCGAGTGGTCTGACTTCGAGTGCCCGTTCTGTGGCCGCGTGGTCCCCACGGTGCAGAAGATCAAGGAGACCTACCCGAAGGACGTGCGCATCGTGTGGCGCAACCAGCCGCTCTCCTTCCACGCGAGCGCCAAGCCGGCCGCCATGGCCGCCATGGCCGCGCACGAGCAGGGCAAGTTCTGGGAGATGCACGACAAGCTGTTCGCCAACCAGCGCGCGCTCGACGGCGCCTCCCTGGAGAAGTACGCCCAGGAGCTGAAGCTGGACATGGCGAAGTTCAAGGCCGCCATCGCCACCAACAAGTTCAACACGAAGATCGAGTCGGACATCGCCGCGGGCAACGTGGTGGGCGCCAACGGCACCCCGACCTTCTTCGTCAACGGCCGCCAGCTCGTCGGTGCGCAGCCCTTCGAGGCCTTCAAGACGATGATCGACGAGGAGATCGCCAAGGCCGACAAGGCGCTCGCCGCCGGCACCAAGCCGGAGGACCTCTACACGAAGCTGAACGCGGACAACGTCGCGGCGGCCCCGGCCGCTCCGTCGGCGCCCTCCGCGGGCGCGGCGCCTGAAGGGGCCGTGCAGAAGATCGAGCTGGGTGAGGCCCCGGTGAAGGGCCCCAAGGGCGCCCCTGTCACCCTCGTCGCCTGGTCCGACTTCGAGTGCCCGTTCTGTGGCCGCGTCGTCCCGACGCTCCACCAGTTGGAGCAGGACTACAAGGGCAAGGTGAAGTTCGCCTTCAAGCACCAGCCGCTGCCCATGCACCCGAACGCGAAGGCCGCCGCGCAGGCGTCCATGGCGGCCCACGAGCAGGGCAAGTTCTGGGAGATGCACGACAAGCTGTTCGCCAACCAGCGCGCGCTCGACCGCGCCTCGCTGGACAAGTACGCCCAGGAGATTGGCCTCAACATGGCCAAGTTCAAGGCGGCCATGGACAGCAACAAGTTCGACAAGCAGATCGAGGCCGACATGACCGCGGGCGCCGCGGTGGGCGCGAGCGCCACGCCCAGCTTCTTCATCAACGGCCGTCCGCTCGTGGGCGCGCAGCCGCTCGAGTCCTTCAAGCGCGTCATCGACGAGGAGCTGAAGAAGGCGGGCGGCGCGGTGGCGGCGGAAGCGAAGTAGTCGTCCCGCCCCCTCGCTTCCGTTGAAAGCACGAGGCCGTCGGACTCCCTTCGGAGCCGACGGCCTTTGTGTTTCGTGGGAGTGGCGGACTCAGGAGACGGCGATGGCGTCGATCTCCACCTTCGCGCCACGCGGCAGCGCGGCCACCTGCACCGTCGCGCGCGCCGGAGGAGCGCCGGTGAAGTAGCGACCATAGACCTCGTTCACCCGGGCGAAGTCCCCCAGGTCCGTGAGGAAGATGGTGCAGCGCACCACGTGGGAGAAGTCACAGCCCGCGGCGGCGAGCACCGCCTTCAGGTTCTCCATCACCCGCTCGGCCTGCGCGACGACGTCGCCCGGGACCATCTCCATGGAGGCAGGGTCCAGGGGGATCTGGCCGGAGAGGAACGTCATCTTCCCCGCCTCCACCTGGATGGCCTGCGAGTACGGACCAATGGCCTTGGGGGCCTGGTCGGAATGGATGACTTTGCGAGCCATGGGGCGCACCTCGGAGTGATGCGGCGCCCCAAGTGGGGGGCCGCGGGTTTCCGGGGCCCTGTAGCACAACCGCGCGCGGTTAGATTCGCTCGACGGAGTAGACGCCGTTGAGACGCTCGATGGTGCGCATCAAGTCCGTGAGCTGCTTGAGGTCGGAGATGGTGACCTCGAAGGTGTTCACCGCGCGGTCATCTCCCGTGGCCCGGCAGTTGGCCTGGGAGATGTTGACGCCCTTCTTGGAGAAGATGTTCGTCATGTCCGCGAGCAGGCCCGGCCGGTCCGCCGTGAGCACACGCAGGGTGACGGGCCGCTTGAAGTCGCCTCGCACGTCCCACATCACGTCCACGCGCCGCTCGGGGTCCGTGGCCAGGGCCTTCTCGCACCCCACCGTGTGCACCGTCACGCCCCGCCCTCGGGTGATGAAGCCAGCGATGGGGTCACCCGGAACGGGGTTGCAACAGCGCCCGAAGCGCACGAGCACGTCATCCACGCCGCCAATCTGCACGCCGCTGCGGCTGCTGCGGCCCACCAGGCGCTTGGCCAGGTCGGTCATGCGAGACAGGCCCGGCAACATGGAGGAGGAGGAACCCGAGGTCCCGGTCGGCGCACCCGAAGCGTCGCTCGGCCGAGCATTCACCTCCGCGGCGCTCAGCTTCTCCTGGGGAACGAAGCGCTGGACGAGCTGCTGCGGCGTCACCTTGCCGTAGCCAATGGCCACGAGCAGGTCGTCCTCGACGCGGAAGCCGAACTCCTCGGCGACCTTCTTCATCTCGCCGGACTTCATCTGCTTGTTGAAGTTGAGCTGGAAGCGGCGGAACTCGCGCTCCGCCAGCTCGCGTCCGAGTTGCAGGCTCTTGTCGCGCTGCTGCTGCTTGATGAAGCCGCGGATGCGCTGCTGGGCCCGGCTCGTCTTGACGAAGGTGAGCCAGTCCTTCGAGGGGTGCGCCTGGGGGCTGGTGAGCACCTCCACGGTGTCGCCGTTCTTCAGCTTGTAGCGCAGCGGGACGATCTTCCCGTTCACCTTCGCGCCCACGCACCGGCTGCCCACGTCCGAGTGGATGGCGAACGCGAAGTCCACCGGCGTGGCCCCGCGCGGCAGGCTGCGCACATCGCCCTTGGGTGTGAAGACGAAGACCTCATCGGTGAAGAGGTCCACCTTCACCGTCTCGAGGAACTCCTTCGGATCCTTGAGGTCCTGCTGCCACTCCATGAGCTGGCGCAACCACGCGAACTTCTCATCGTCCTTGGAGATGGACGCGCGCCCTTCCTTGTAGGCCCAGTGCGCGGCGATGCCTTCCTCGGCGATCTTGTGCATGTCCGGCGTGCGGATCTGCACTTCCACGCGCTCGCTCAACGGACCAATCACCGTGGTGTGCAGGGACTGGTACATGTTGGGCTTGGGGATGGCGATGAAGTCCTTGAAGCGCCCCGGCACCGGCTTCCACATCTGGTGCACCATCCCGAGCGCCTCGTAGCAGGAGGGCACCGAGGGCGTGACGATGCGGAACGCGATGATGTCGTGGATCTGATCGAAGTCGATCCCCTGCGCCTTGATCTTCTTGTAGATGCTGTAGACGTGCTTGAAGCGACCGCTGACCTCGCCCTTGAGGTTGCGCTCCTCCAGCTTCGAGCGCACCAGCGCGACGGTGTCCTCGATGTACTTCTCGCGCTCCTTCTTGCGCTTGTTGAGCTGCTCCTGGAGCGCGAAGAACTCCTGCGGCTTCACGTAGCGGAAGGACAGGTCCTCCAGCTCGGTCTTGATCCACGAAATGCCGAGTCGGTTGGCCAGCGGCGCGTAGATGTCCAGGGTCTCCTGGGCGATGCGCGCCTGCTTCTCCTCGGACATGTGATCCAGCGTCCGCATGTTGTGCGTGCGGTCCGCCAGCTTCACGAGGATGACGCGGATGTCCTGCGCCATCGCGATGATCATCTTCCGGAAGTTCTCCGCCTGCTTCTCCTCTTGGGAGAGCGTCGCGGACGCGGAGAACTTGGACAGCTTGGTGACGCCGTCCACCAACTGCGCCACCTCGGGACCGAACAGCTCGGTCAGCTCCTCGGCGGTGGCGAGCGTGTCCTCGATGGTGTCGTGGAGGAGACCCGTGACAATGGAGGCTTCGTCTAGCTTCAGCTCCGCGAGGATGCCGGCAACCTCCAGCGGATGAACCAGGTAGGGCTCCCCGGACTTGCGAAGCTGTCCCTGATGGACCTTGGCGGAGTAGACGTATGCCTTCTTGATGATGTCCAGATCAGGGTCAGGGTGGTACGAGGCAACCCGCTGGAGAATGTCGTTCAGGCGAATCATCGAGGCGTTGGCAATCGTAACTGCCGAAATCATGAGGGGCAATGTTGCCCCGGGGTCGAATCGCGGCCCCGAGTGACCGGACCGCATGCGGCCAGCCCAGTGCCGGCGCATTTGCTTTCATTGACCCGACGTTTTACGCGCCAATAGATTCGCCCCGCCCATGTCACAGCTCCTGCTGTCCGCACTTCCCGTGGTGTGCCCGAACTGTGACGGCCTCAATCCGCCTCGCTCGGCGGCCTGCGCCCTGTGCAGCCAGGCACTCGTCTCGGCCCCTCCCGCCAGGCCCGTGGCGCCAGCCGGGACCCCGCCCCGCCCCCCCGCCCCCCCGCCCGCCCCCGCAGGGCGGCCGGTCGCCGTGGCCACCTTCCCCCGAGCGGGCGAGCCCACCGCGCCCCCCACTCCCCCGCCGCCCCCGAGCGCCGTGCCGCCGGGCATGAGGCCGTCCGCTCGGACGCCGCCCCCCACCGCGGCCGGTCTCCCCCTCGAGCCCCGAGCGCCCGCGCGCACCGCGCCCCCCGTGCTCGGCCCCGCCCAGGGCC
>NZ_JAHNZT010000054.1 GCF_019039035.1 Citreicoccus inhibens
CGCATTGAGGACGCCCCCCACCACGGACACGACAGCGGAGACGACGGACACCAGCACGCCCACGACAGCGGCGATGTTGCCGATGGCAAACCCGATGGCTTGCCCCATGAGAGTCCACAAGCTGCCGTCCTCGCGCGCAGCATTGGTGGTGCCCAAGAGGCCCGAGAGCGCACTGCCCAAAGCTCGCCCCAACTGCTGGAGGCTGGCGAAGAGGACGTCAACGCCGCCCTTCATGTAGCCCCACTGGCTCGCCAGGCCCTCCACCACTTCCGCTGTGGCCGTCATGCCCAGGACGACGAAGTCGAAGACGCGAGCGAGAGCGCGTCCCACCGTCGCTCCCGCGTCGCCGAAAGCGGCGAACTTCGCCGCAGCCGTGGCCGCGTCGTCCCTCTCGGAGAGGAAGCCCATCGCCTCGCCCACCCGCTGCAGCGTCGCTTGGAAGGCGTCGAGGGTAGGGCGCGCGGCTTCGAGCCCAGAGGAGAAGCCGTCGGCGATGCCTGAGAAGAAGCTGTGGATGCGGTGGGCCCACAGGTAGACGTTGATGAGGAAGTCCTTCAGCCCTCCATTCTCCGCGAGGGCCAGCTCCGCCCGCACCGCACCGGAGAAGCCGCCGTCGGTGAAGAGCTGGACGAGGCCGCGGAAGGCGAGTGTCACCCGCTCCTGGACACGCTCGACGAAGTCGCCCAGGCCCCCGAGGTTGTTGCGGACGGCGTAGGCGAGGCCCGCCACCGCGACGCCCAGGAGGACGACTGCCCCCACGGCCGGAAGTACGGTGGCGAGGAACCCGCCCACGGTGAGGCCCAGCACCTTGAGGCCCACCACCAGCAGTGCCAGGCCCACCTGGCCTGAGACGACAGCACCGACGAGGGCGATGACACTGCCAGCTGCCAGGGTGAAGGCCGCGAGCGCGCGCTTCACCGGGCTGGGCAACGCCTCGAAGACGCCCAGCACCCCTTTCACTGCGTCGGCGACGAGGGTGACGAGAGGCTTCAACCCCGCATCGAAGGGCTCGCCCAGGACGACGGCCAGCGCCTCCATGCGCCCGGCCAGCAGCTTCTTCTGGCCCTCGTAGGTGTCGAGCATCTGCTGGCGAAACTGCTCGGCCGTGCCCCCTGCATGCTTGAACTCGTCGCGCAGGTACTCGAGGGCCGCGCCGCCTCGGACGACTTCGCCGGTTTGCTTGCGCACGCCGCCAGTGAGCTGCGTGAGGATGGCATTCACACCTCCGAGAGCCTCTCGGCCGAACGTCTTCAGCAGGAAGGCGCTGCGCTGAGCCGCCGTCATGCGCTCGAGAGCGGGGGACAATTCATCGAGGATGCCGAGGAAGCTGCGGAAGTTGCCACCCGCGTCCGTGACGGCGACACCGACGCCGCGCAACTGTTGCTGCACCTCCGGGTCCGCCATGCGCTCCATGGAGACGGCCACGGCGGTGGAGGCGCGCTCCACGCCCGGGACGACATTCTTGACCAACCCCAAGGCGATGAGCGCCTCGGGCAGCTTCTGGTTGAGTGCCTGTGCGCCTCGGGCTGCCGTGCCCAGGGCCAGGGGCAGCTCATTCGCGTTGAGTGCGAAGACGTTGACGGCCTGGAGCATCTGGTCGACGGAGAGGGAGGCCTTGTCGATTGAGAGGCCGAAGGCCTTCATCGCCTGCGACGCGAGGCCCGCGGCGCCTTGGGGCGTCAGCTCCCCCAGCGAGCCTCCGGCCAAATCCAGGACGGGCTGCAGCAGCTTCATTGCCTCCGCGGCGGTGTAGCCGGCCTGGGTGAGCTCTCGCAGGCCGAGCACGGACTCGGTGGGCGTGAATTGCGTGGCGAGGCTTGCCTGAAGGGCCGCGTCACGAAGTTGCCGCAACTCCTCGGCCGAGGCTCCGGAGACGGCGGCCACGCCCGCCACGGCCTGCCCGAACTCACCGGCGGCGTTGGCCAGGGACAGCGACGCGCCGATGGTGACGGCCCCAGCCGAGACGAGGGCCATGCCGACGCCGAGCCGCTGGAAGGCCCCCTCAATGCGAGCCGTGCCCAACCCCACGCGCCTGTCGAGGGATGTGAAGTTGCGCTCGACGCCTTGGAACGTGTCCGAGGCCAAGTCCCGAGCGGTGAAAACGAAACCCATGCCAAAGTTGTTGAGCAATCGCTACCTTCGCTTCGAGGACTGCCCCAAGGCCTTCGCCTCGCGACTGCGTTGTTGGCCGATGCGCTCGAGGAGCCAGTCCCTGTCCGAGGTGGGCAGCTCCAGGGCGTCACCCAGAGAGGCTGTGAGGCCGCTTCCCCCGTGCTGCTGCCAGCACAGGTTGAAGAGGCCCTCGCGCCACGTCTCTAGCGTCACGCCGGGGAAGAGGTGGAGCGCTCCCGGCGTCTCGCTGTCCGCTGCGTCCCCGGAAGGAAGAAGCCTCGGTCGAAAGGGAGTTCCACCTCCTGGCGTAGGAAACACTCGGGGCACTCGACCTCGAGAGTCGTGTCCACGCCGCAGTCCACACGGTCGAACTCGTCGACGAGGAAGTCGGCGTCGCGCAGGGTGAGGTCCTCGATGAAGCGCCGCTTGTCGCGCGCGTCCACGCCGTCGACGTCCAGTACCCGGTAGGCGAGGACGGAGGAGAGCAGCTTCTCCGGCGCGGCACGCTGGAGCTGCGGCAGCCGTCGCTCGTCCTCGCCAGTCATCAGCCGGAATCGCACGCGCTTGCCGGCATCAGGTAGCGTTGTCTCGAAGCGGTTACCAGCGACGACGGCCGCGCGGCTGGCCTCCGTGAGGGAGCGCACCGGCAGCTGCGTCAAGTCCAGCTCCCAGTCGATGCGGGCTCGGCACGAAGCGCTCTGGCAGTGGACGGCGAAGACGTACTCGGGCCCGTAGGTGAGGATGCGAATCTGGAGCAGGGCGAAGAAGCGGTCCCCCTGGAGCACCTGGCCCCAGTTCACCTTTCCGTCGGCGAAGGAATAGGGGTCTGCGTCCAGCATCTCTTCCCAACATGCGGCGAGCAGCTCGTCCACCTGGCCGCCGCTCTTCGCCAGCTTGCGGTCAGCGAGGACGCGCTCTTCGCGCACCTTCATGCCGCGGATGCGGCCCGTCAGCCCCGAGGGGCAAGTGATCTCCGCCATGGCCTTCCTCCGGGAAGGACAAAGGCTTTGGGCGGCAAATCGGGGACATCAAAGGGCAATGGATGGCTAGGAGGGCAGGGTAGAGTTCTTCCCATGCCCGCTGATGTCATTCCGTTGGAGTTTGCTCGTTGGCTTCGCGACCACCCGGAGAAGGCCCGTCGCCTCGTCGTCTGTCTTGAGGCCTGGGGGATGATGACGACGCTGAGCGACATGATGGATTGGGCTGTTGAGGAGGGGTACCGCTCCGACAGCCCGGTGACGCCCGAGTTGAAGAGGAAGACTCGGGAGGACGCCCTCGATGCGTTGCGTAGCGTGTTCGCTGACCTCGGCGCAGCACTCCCGAAGCGGCTCAGTCAAGAGAAGGAGGACAAGTTGCTTGAGATGGGCGTCAGCGCCGTCTACGGCAACCTTCATCCGAATCCGGAAGCGCGGAAAGCAGAGTCCGAGCCTGCAGCCTCGCCTCGGCTATTCGCCGTCCAGTGGCCTGACCGCACGGTCAGCTTCGTCTACGCACGCAGCAGAACGGAAGCAGTCATTACCCTCGACGAATGGATTGCCGACTGCGAACCACACGAGTTGGTCGAAGTCGACCCGCGAGTGGCTCTGACACTTCGTCCGAAGAAAGTCCGGGACGGCGACGTTCAGATTGACCTGGAGGATGTGGATTACCGCCTCCACGAGTTCATGTCCGAGGAGTTCCCAACCTTCTTCAAGCTGCCGAAGCCAAAGAAGAAGGGCGGTTGATTACATGGGAGCCAGTGCGAAGAAGTCGTAGGTGAGGACAACGCTTTCGATGACGACTTCATCACTCTCATTGTCCCATTCGCCTGCGACGAACTTCACCGGCCAAGCGCGAGAGAGGCTCCACCGGCGCAGCGTGGTGCCGTCCCTGTCCTGCTGGACGATGTCGAGGTTGCGCTTGTAGAGGATGTCCGGCAGGCCCAAGCCGCTGGCAGTATGGACGACGTCCTGGAACCAGTCGAAGAGCTCGTGGTCCTGCGTGGCGCCTCGCTCAAGGGTGACATCCGAGACGGTGAGGCGCCCCGGGGACTTGTTCGGAATCAGCGAGCCGCCCTCGAAGTACTGGACGTTGGCGACCTCGACGGACAACTCGGAGCACTTCTGGAAACCAGCTGACGAGACTGAATCAATCTCGACCAGGAACTTGAACCGCTTATGGAAGCTGCGTGGCTGCCCGATGACGGCCATGGAGAGACTCCTTACGCGCCCGCCGAGGCCAGCTCGGCTTCGAGAGCACGGGTGTCCTGGGCGATGCGCAGGACGATGAACTCCGCGGGCTTGTTGGTAGCGAGCCCCACGCGCGCCACCAGTTGGCCTGCGAAGACGACGGACGGAGGGTTGAGGGACTCGGACGCGTCAACGAAGAAGGCCTTCTCAGGCTCCATGCTGCGGAAGGCTCCGTTGCGCATTTGCACGAGTAGGAAGGCGCTGACGAATCGCCGCACTTGGGCGCGCAGTCCCTCGGTGTTGTTGCGGTGCCTCGCGAACTCGAGTCCGGCCTTGAGGCTTTTCTCAATGAAGGACACCCCGCGCCGCTCGCCGACGTAGGGGAAGTTGCCGCCGGCCTTCAGCGTGCGGCTGCCGTCGATGAAGCGCGGCAAGCCGGGCCCGGTGGTGAGCGGGTTGACGCGGTGGGGATAGACGACGTCGCGCTTCTTCTCCTCCAGCACCTCGTTGGACTCGAAGCCGAGGACACCCAGCATGCGCCCCGCTTCGATGCCCGCGGGCGAGTCATACACACCGCCCGGGCGCGCGGAGTCGTTGCGCGCGAAGACGCCCGCGATGATGCCGGAGGGCGGGACGACGACTTGCTCCACGTTGCCGAAGACGCCGCGCGCGGGGTTGAGCACCTTGACGCGGGGCCAGTACAGCGCGGCGTGCTCGGACAGGCCTTCGAGGGCGGCCTCTTCGGAGACATAGGAGACGATGTCCGTGGCGCCGTAGCCCGCGGGCGAGTCCAAGACAGCGAAGGCCAGGCCGTCGCGCGCCACCTCGCAGTAGCGCACCATGGCGTTGTGGACGGCAGGCGTGGCCCGGCCGGGTACCAGGAGGAGCGACAGCTCCTGCACGGAGTCCAGCGCGTAGAGGCCCGTCTTCGTCGCCTCGGAGCCGATAAAGTCGGAGTCGCCAAGGCCAACAAGTCCGTCGGAGCCACCCGAGAGGGCTACCGTCTGCACGTCCGGGACGGCGCCCGGCTCCACCAGGAAAGCCTCGACGTAGCGAGAGCCGGTGCGCGCGTCGTTGAGGGCGCGCTCGACGTACCGCGCGTCGCCCTCGATGCTTGTGAGGTTGGGGAAGGACTCGCGGTAGGTGCCGTCCTCGAGGATGAGGACGTCGAAGGAGTCGGGCGAGCCGTTGGTGGCGGCGCGCACCTCCACCTCCAGCCGGTTGGCGTAGGCGCCCGCGTCCGTGGCAGCCAGGCGCAGGACGTCCATGTCTCCGGACGCCGCGCCCTGATGCAGCAGCGAGTCGAGCCCCAGCCCGAGGCTCGCGTCCCCTTGCACACGCAGGGAAGCGCCAGGCCCCGTGGCCAGAGTGCGCAGCTGCAGCGTCCCCAGGGAAGACGCCTCCACACGCACGCCCGCCACCGAGGCCTCAACAAGGGAGCGCACCTCGTTGAGCTCAACGGCGCGCAGACTCTGGACGTTGCCCGTGCCCACCTGGGGCCCAAGCGGGAAGCCGAAGACAGCGTTGGCCACCTCGTCGCCCACCTCCAGGCGACTGGCCGCCCCGAGGGTGTCGCTGGAGATTCTCAGCGCGCCGGCCTCGACGGTGGCGCGTCCCCCGACGAGGCCTGCGTTGAGGACAGCAGCCACCTCCTCCGGCGTGGCCTGCGTCGCGTCGGCGAAGTCCCCCGCGCTGAATGAGACGAAGACGTCCCGCGCGCCGTCGACACGCACGCGGAGCGCCTGGCCGGCGGTAAGCGCATAGGGGCCCGGGCGGCTCGCTACGACGGAGGCCGCCGTCCCAGCGAAAGCCACGTCCACCGCCGCGCCGCCGTTGACGGCCACCTCCAGGTGCTGACCGTTCGCCAGAGTGAAGGGAGGGCGGAGGGTGCCCCAGGCGACAGCGGGCGTGGGCCCGCCGCCCGTGGTGAGCGCTGCCGTCGCCCGCGTGGCCGTGTGCGACTCGGGGTTGGCGGCGTCCTCGTAATGGACGGTGCGCACCACCCACAGGTGGCTGCCGCCATTCTCGAAGAACCCCATGGCCGCGAGGGCCAAGTCCGAGTCCGGCGTGAAGCCGCCGAAGGTGGCCTGGTAGTCCTCCATGGTGGTGCACAGCACGGGCTTGCCGATGGGGCCACGCTCCGCCAGGCCTACGGCCCCCGCCACGGACGTAGGCGCGGAGGGGATGCCGCGGACGCGGGGCTCCTCCTCCACCACGACAACCTTGGACGACAGCAACTCACGGCTCACGGCGCACCTCGCTTCTTCCGGGGCGCACGCGCAGCGGCCTCCGGCATGGAGTGGGACGGGGCTGGCAGCGCGGGGCTCGACACAGGCGCTCGAGCCTCCTGCGCCACCTGGCGTTTCACCGCGACGTCGCCTCGGCGGACAGCCGCGGCCACGGACGCCACTTGCAGG
This sequence comes from Citreicoccus inhibens, assembly GCF_019039035.1. Classification (GTDB taxonomy): domain Bacteria; phylum Myxococcota; class Myxococcia; order Myxococcales; family Myxococcaceae; genus Citreicoccus; species Citreicoccus inhibens. The sequence goes on from NZ_JAHNZT010000054.1 coordinate 6,698, forward strand.
ACGGCCTCCGGCAGGCCTGCCAGCGAGACTCCGGCCGCGAGGGTGAGAGAGGCGGGCAGTCGGCGGCCTCCACGGCCTGGTTGCAGGCTGCAGGCGCACTCGCCACAGGCCAGGCAGTACGCCTCGTGGGACAAAAGGAATGTGAGGAGCCTGCCCAGGGCATTGGTGAGGGTGACACTCATGAGGTGCCTCCAGAGAGAGAGTCCGTGTCGAGATGCGCCTCGGCGACGGCCTTGCCGATGTCGAGGGGTAGGCCCTCGTCCACGTCAAAGCCGCGCACGAGGAATCCCCAAGTGAAGGCGCGCACGTCGTCGCGGCTGCCGAGCTGCGTGCGCGCTTCGCCGTCCGCGTCCATTTCCCAGCGGACGGTGCCGCGCGAGGCGTCGTCCGCGTTGCGTGGCATGACGAGCCACCGGTTGCGGTTGAGGAAGGTGGCCACGGCGGCCAGGAGGTTGAAGAGCTCGGCGGTACGCTCGGAGGCCACCGTGAGGGTGAAGGCCAAGTCCACCGTGTACGCGGGGCGCCTGCGCACCAGCTCCACGCCGGAGGGGCCCTCTGCGACGTCCTCGTGCAGCACGTTGGTGGAGTAGCGGCGACTCTCGCGCAGCGTGGGGCCCGACAACACCACCGAGGGCAGCGAGGCCATGGCGATGACGTTGAGGCCGTCCGCCACCGAGTCGTCGTAGTCGACGGAGACGCTGGCGCTGACGTTGGCCACCACCTGCTTCTTCAGCGCGCGCAGCAGCGTGCGCACGAGGCGCGTGAGGTCCGCCTCCTTGGCGATGCGCGGGCGCAGGTAGCGGTATGCCCCCGGCAGGACGACGGCTTGTCCCGGAATGGGGCGACCGTCCGCGGCGAGGTTGAGGACCTCCACGTCCACACGGCCCGCTTCGTGGGCCGGTGTCCGCACGTCCGCATACGAGGTGCCCGCCTCTTCACGGACGGAGAGCACCTCCGCGCGCAGTGCGCCCAGGCGGACGGCCACCCGCGCGGCGAAGCCCACGCCAGCGAGGCGGAGAATGTCTCCGCCGCTGGTGGGCCCCGAAGGGGGCGTCACGGACGTGAGGGAGGGGACGGCCATTACCCTGGCCCTCCGAGGTCCAACTCCTTGGCGACGCGCAGAAGGAAGCGACGGCTGGCGCCCTGGCGGAACCGCGCGAAGGCAGGCCGCAGGAAGGGGCGCGCAGCCGTTTGCGTCACCACGACGCCGCGCCCGCTGCCGCCGGTGGGCACCTGGCCCGCCTTGCGCATGAGGGCGAAGACGTAGCGGCGCATGCGCGGCGTCATGAGGATGACGACGGGAGGCCCGCCGTACTCCTGGAGCTGAGCCACGTCGACGAGGGACTCGCCGTCTGGACTCTTCGCGGTGCGCGAAATACCGATGAAGGCCTCGTCTCCCTCCACGACGACACTGATGGAGTTGCGCAGCGCACCGGAGACGAGGAGCGCCTTCGTCCCGTTGAAGCCGGCCAACTGGCGCGCCGCGAGCGTGAGAGGCGAGGGTGGGCGAAGCGGCTCGCCACCCGGCGCCTGTTGGGTGAGGCCCTGCACCACCTCGTTGCGCAGGGCGTGCGCCTCCTGGCGAAGGGCCATCTGCAACGCCCCCTCCAGGCGCGAGGCGCCCGCCTCCAGCAGTTGGCGGGCCCGAGCCCAGTCTCCAGTGCGCAAGACGGCCATGCCTGCCTCAGTCCTGCTTTGCCCGCAGGTGGGGCACGTGCGAGTTGAGCCACTCGAGGGCTGCGTGGGTGGCCTCGCGCACCACGGCGCCTCGGCGCACGGACGCTGAGGTGAGGGCCAGCGTGTGGGCGGCTACCTTGATGTCCTCGGGCCGGCAGCCATACCCGCGGAGCTTCTCCGCCAGCGCGCGAGGCGAGGGCGTGGAGCCGTATCGCCAGTAGTGCAGCTCGAGGTTGCAGGTGTAGGCCTCGGCCTCGTACTGTGCCCGAGAGGCGGGGCTGGTGAGGTAGTTCAGCTCGTAGCTGGGGCCCTCCTCGTCATGCTGGACGACGTGCTGGTGCTCGTGGACGCACACCACGACTTGGCCCCACAAGTCCCATCCCCCCTGAGGCACACCCACCTCAAACGGCAGGTAGAGGGTGCGGCCCACCGTGGTGGTGAAGCGCTCGAGGAAGCGCTGCTTGTCGAGGATGCCCATGCGCTGGAGGGCCTCGGCGGCGAGCCGCATTTCGAGCGAGTCGGCCTTGCTGGCTGTCTTCGTGCGGAAGCGCTCCTGCATGGACTGCCAGAAGGCCACCACCTCCGAGGGCTGAATGTCGCGCTGGAAGAGGGGGCCGAAGCCCGGCAGCGACTGGAGGTAACCCTTCACAGGACACCGCCTTGCGCACGGCTCGCGTCCGAGTCGGCCGGCACGCAGGTGTAGCCCGCGGCGTCCTCCTCATTCACGTAGGCACAGGTGAAGGCGGCGCCGCTGTTATTGCTGACGGCGTCGCAGTCGACGAGCACCTGCCAGCTGCCGTCCGCGTTGCAGATTTGGGCGACGTTGCCCGCGCAGCGGGTGGCCATGGACGTACAGCCGTCCGGGGCTTTGCAGCGGGCCAAGAGGGCGGTGGCGAGCAGTGGCGCAGCGAGAAGCAGTTTCACGAGACACCTCGGGCCTGTGGCCTGTCGTTGAAGGTGACGAGCAGGAGGTTGCGGCGTGGCCTTCGCCGGTGGAGCCCGAAGCCCGTGGGGCGCGCCTCGGTGACGTACAGTCCGGGCGGCGTCCTCACGGCTTGCACGAGGGTGCCCGTGACGTCGTAGAGGCTGCTCAGCCTGTCGCTGGGGCGGATGAGGGCGTCACCCGTGGCCGCGTCGACGAGGCCGAGGCGCTCCAAGTCTCGGAAGTGGAAGACGAGCTCGAGACTCGTCCGCGGGCTGTTGCCGGAAGGGGCCATGCGCAAGGACTCAAAGGCCTCCGGCTCCACCTGGCAGGGGACACGCACGGGTGAAAATTCGCGGCGGAAGACTTCGGCCAGGCCGTCGTCGTCCATGTCGGCCAACACGGGCTCGCGGAAGTCCGCGTCGTAGCCACTGGCGTGAGGCCCTGGGCCGGGCCCTGCCATGGCGGCCGTGTCCAGGCGGTACACCTCCGCCAAGAAGGGGAAGATGAGCCTGCCTCGCATCAGGCCGCTCCGGGCAGTGAGGGCCTCACGTAGGGCGACAGCAGCGCGTCCACCTCCGGCTCGCCGGTGAGAGGCCGCGCCGAGGGGCGCACGCTGTCGAGGCGGTAGCTCTGTTCGCGCGTGCGTTCCTCCACCACGCGCCAGCGCGTGCGCTCCTCCAGCGAGTCCTCGTCCGCCAACGGCGAGAGGCTGCGCAGGACGAGAAGCATGCAGGCGCGGCGGATGGCGGGCGGCGTGCGCCCCTCGGGCGTCCCGTCCGCCTCGGTGTAGCCCCAGCGCGCGCCCACGGTGACGTTGCCCTGGCCACGCGGGAAGACGCGCCCGTGGCGCAAGGTAAGGCGCGGGCCGTCGAAGCCTGGGCCCACCGGAGCACCCACCACCACCAGGTGCGCCCGGGAGAAGGGCACGTCCTCGCCATGCAGCGCGAGGCGGTAGAGGCGAATGGGCGGCACCGGAAGCCAGAGAGAGGGGGTGCCTCGCCCGTCCAACTGCAACGTGGCCGAGCGCGCTTCGAAGTGCCACCCCGTCACCTTGTCGATGGTGCGTGTCGCCTCCTCGAGGAGGACGGCCAGGCGGGTGTCGCCCGCCATGGCCGGGGTGACGCCCTCGGCGCGCATGTCGGCCACCGTGGCGTACACGTCAGTCCTTCTCCCGCTTGGCGCGGCGCGCGTCCTTCTCCTCGCTGGCCTTCGGGAGGTCCTCCGTCGTCAGCGTGCCGGCGGGCCGCGCAGGGCTCAGCTTCAGCTCGTCGCTGGCGCTGCGCTTCGTCTTGGCCTCATCGGACTCGGTGGCGTCGAGGGCCTTCGCTTCGGCCTCCGTGCACACGTCGAAGGCCAGCGGCGAGTAGTTGTCGCTGGGCAGTTGGTGGACGGTGCGCAGGTAGTCCGCCACCGGCTTCGCCACCCGGTACCAGCCGCGCTCCTCTTGAAACTTGATGCCGGCATACGTGTAGCGCCGCAGCACATGGCCCCGGCGCGCGTCGTAGGCCTTCAGTCGGACGAAAAGGGTGTTGGTGTTGTCCATGGTGGGCCTCACAGCTGCACGTTGATGGCCTTGGCGGTGCCGGACTCTTCGGCGAACTTCGCGTCGAAGCGCAGCGTGGCCACCACCTTCAGCGTCCCCTCGGAGATGTCGCGCGCGGACTCGAGCCGAATCTGCCGCCAGATGCCGACGTGGATGTTCTTGGGGTTCGTCAGGAGGATTGCCGTGCGGTCATTCGTCGCGCCGAGGTTCTCGGGCCACAGGGGAATCGGCCGCACTGGGACGCCCGAGTAGAGGACTGGCGTGTCACCCTCGAGGAACTTGTCGCCGACAGCCGTGGCCCTCTCTGCCAGCGTGCTGCGGTAGTCCAGGTCCGCGTCTACGCTGGTAAGAGGAACCCCATGCTGCTCTTGTCGCGCAGGTGCTCCGAGGGCAGCGACTTGAGCAAGTCTCCGAGGACGTCCTTGGAGATGGGGGCGCCGGCCGCGTCCACGACGTTGCTCGTGGCCTGCTTCAGCACGCCGTCCAATGTCGACAAGAATGGGTCCGCCGAGGCCGTGTCTCCGTTGACGAGGATTTCCTCCATGTCGCGGGAGATGGCGTCCGCCATCATCTCCATGAGCGTCTGGCGCAGTTCGCCGCGCTCAATCGAGTCCTCCAACACCTCGTCGCTGAGGCGCACCTCGCCCTTGAAGAGCTTCGCGTCCAACTCCACTTGGGAGAGGTCCGGCTTCACACGCTGCGCGGTGGGGACAGCGGTGGCCTCCTGGCCCGGGCGGAGGATGCGGCTGCCGAACTTCAGCTTGCTGAACTGCTGCTTGGGGGCGGCCATGGGGACGACGGTGCATTGCTGCAGCAGGACGGACTGCTTGATGAGGAGGCGCATGAACTTCTGCGCCTGCACGGGCTGGAGGATGCCACCGCCGGCCGTTAGGTCGGCGAGGGCCAGGTCCGCCTTGGCCAAGAGGGTGCTGTTGTCGAGACGGCTCATGGGGATTCCTTCGGCTTGAGAGGCTTCCTGGGGCGGGGGGACGTCAGACGTCGTGGAAGGAGAGGGCCTTGTCGACGCTCTCCCGGTTGAGGGGCTTGTTGAGGTCCAGCGGCCAGCCGACGTCCTCGACGGGAGGCTTCGGTGGGCGCTCCGAGGAGGCGCTGCTGTTGGGCAGGCCATGCTGCTTCTCCACGCGCCCCAACCGCTGGCTCTGCTCCTTCAAGGAGCCCTCCAGCGCGCGGATGGCGTCGGTGAGCTTGGTGAGGCTCTCCATGACGGCGGGGGCCACAGTGGCTGGGACAGATGCGGGCGCGGGTGAAGTGGACTGAGCTGGCGCCGAAGGCGCGGTGGCCGACTTCTCGCGCGCCTCGACGTCCTCCTCGGAGTCGTCTTCGTCAGCGTCCAACACGTCCGCGAGCGCGCGCAGGTGCTGGGCTACCTCCACCACGCGCACGTCGTCGGCGCCTTCCGTAGAGGCGAGTGCCTCGACGAGGGCTGTCACCGCTTCGAGGGCTTGCTGGGCTGTGGTGAGGAGTTCTCCGTCGGCCTTGGCGGTGTCCGAGGTGGTGCTGCTCGCGCCTTCTGTTTGGGGCGTGTCCTGGGGAGCGTCGTCCATGGTGTCTCCGTCGCGCTTCACGAGGAGGAAGCGGTGCTTGTTGGCGGCTCGGTCCACGAGGGACACCTCCTCCACCACCATGTCGACGAGGCGGTGGACGGGCGCGGCGCCTTGGGTGCTGCTCGTCATGCGGCCTCCGGCTGGGAGTCAGCGGCGGGTGTGTCGGAAGGGGGCGTCTCGGTAGAGGCCTCGGGGAGCCGGCGTGCGGTGCCCCCAATGCTGAAGCCCGTCAGCTGGCCGTCCTTCACTCGGCCCCAGAGTTCGTCCGAGAGGACGCGCACGGCGATGAGCCAGGTGCCCTTGCGCACCTGCACCTCGCCCAAGGCGAAGTCGACGGGGGTGAGGTAGCTCTCCAGCACCTTGACGTGCCCGTTGACGCGCATCTGGTGCATGAGGCCCAGGCCGCCGAAGTCCTGCATGAAGCGGTGGGCCGCCTGGCGAATCTCTGCGGCAGAGTAGATGTCGCCCTGGGCGTCCACCGCCTCCGGCTCCAGGACGACACCCAGGACGTACCGCTCGTCGTCGGGAGAGACGCCCTTGAGGAGGGCCGTCGTGGTGACGAAGGGAGCGGTGTCGGGCGACTCCTCCGGCTGCCAGTCGTCCACGGCGAAGTCGTCGCTACCCTCCAGCGCCTTCGCGGCGGGCTGGTAGTTGGAGACGAGCAACTGCGTCAGCACGGAAGGGCCGCCCACGCCGCGCATGGCGGCGATGGTGCGCGGCGTCCGGATGCGCTTCACCACGAAGCCGGAGCCCTTCAGCAGTCCGGGCAGCTTGCCTCGGATTCCATACGTCATGAGCCAGCGGCCCTTGAGCGACTTGAGGACGCCGTAGAAGCGCTCCTCGTCGAAGTCGCCCTCGCCGACGTCGACGTTGTAGCCAGGGTAGGGCGGGTCCAAGAAGAAGACGGTGTCCTTCCCGTCGTACTGGCGGACCACCTTCTCATAGTCCCCGGAGTACACCTTCACGCGCTTGAGGCGTGGGGCGAACTGCTCAATCCGCGCGAGCGTCTTCGCCTCGACGCCCGCGCCGTTGGGACTGAAGCTGCGGCCGCGCAGTTTTCCGTAACTGAAGTGCGTCAAATACAAGAAGCGGTGCAGGCGCTCCACGTCGCCCTTGGGTGTGGCGTCGTAGAGGCTCTTGAAGGTCTTCTCGTCGCCCACCCACGGCAGCTTCTTCAGCTTGGAGAAGCCCGCAGGAGTCAGCTTCTGGATGAGCCGGTACGCGTTGGCGATTTCGGTGTCCGCGTCGTTGATGGCCTCGACGTCCACGGCCTCCTTTTCGAAGAGCACGGCGGCGCTGCCAGCGAAGGGCTCCACGTACGTCTTGTGCGCGGGCAGCATGGCCACCAGGCGCTTCGCCAGACGCTTCTTTCCCGCTGGAGAGCCCCAGACAGTCTTCTCTACTGGCACACCCGCCTGGAGAGATGTCAGGACATGTCGAGCCCGAGCGAGGGCTTTGGAGAGAGTGCTACCCATCGCGCAAGCCCTCCGGGTCGAACCCCCACGTCAGCTCGCCCGAGGTGGGGAGGTTCAGGTCGCGGGGCCAGACGATGGGTGTCGCCTCAGCTTTGGCGGTGGAGGTCGGCTCCTGCGGCGTTGCGTTGCCCTCCGGCGTCGGAGGAGAGGTGGGGGGTGGTGTCGAGGTGGCCGGCATGGCGTTTCGTCTCCGGAAGAGACAAAGGCCTGCGGCGCGAAATCGGGGACATCGCTACTGTACTGACGTGACGGCGAGCATCGTGGTGCGGCAGAGGCCATGGATTGTCCGAGAGCCGCCTGGCCAAATCGAACGGAACTCACCAACGTCGTCACCGTGGCCAGCGACTGGATGCGTGTCGCGAAGGCTCACTGAATCACCGGGCGGAGAGTCCTGGGTTCTTCATCTCTCCGCGATGAGTGGCTGAAGGGCCTTCTCGTAGGCTTGGCGCTCAAACACGAAGGGGCCGAAGCCTTCATAGCTCCACTCACCCGCGGCACTGTTGGGCCCGCGGTGGGGGTTGGCGAAGTCGCGCCAAACCACTTGGTCCCGTCGCACTTCGATTCGACATACGAGAGGCCAGCAGCCCGGCTCGCCACAATCGCCGCAGGTCAGCACGGAGATGCGGTCGGCGTGAGCGTCGTCTTTCGCGGCAGGGGGGGCGTAGAAGTCCAGCGCCGGATGTCTCCTGTCCTCGCTGCAGGCCAGCCACGTGTAGGCGCCCGCGATGTTTGGGCGCCCCTCCCGCATGGCCATGGGGTGTTCGAACGCGCGCACCAAGTCAATCAGCTGACGCTCGTTGATGCGGATGCGGAGGCCGAGGCGATGAGGGACGTCATCGTCAACAATGTCGAATGCAATGAAGTCCATAGCGGCGGCGAGTGTAGGCCCAAACCCAGCGGCACGCCTGGCCTTCACACGACGGCGAGTGTCGTGGTGCGACAGAGGCCGTGGTACGGCGGGAAGCCGACGCCCGCCTCCGCGAGCTGTCTGTCTGACACGAGCGAGCGGAACTCGCCGACGTCGTCATGGTTGCCGGCAGCGGAGCGAAGCACCTCGGCCAGGCGCGTTTCCTGGCCACCTCGGTTGACGTAGAGGAGGGCGCGTCCGGTGTCCGCGTCGAGACGCTCGCGCACCCAGGGCAACTCCTGCTTCACATCCTCCGGGCGCTCGCGCGCCTCGACGCGCTCGAAGCGTTGGAGGGCGTCGCTCACTGAGAAGGTTCGCCCATGGAGGTAGCGGCACGCCTGGGTGGTGGCCGCGTCGAGAACCGCCTCGATGCGGTAGCGGCGGATTCCGGCCTCGGCGTAGCTACTCATCTGACTGAAGGAACGCCCCGTGCCGATGAAGCTGCCCGCCACGACTTCCCAGTAGAAGCGGGCCCGCTCGATGAGGGCACCGCGCGCTGCCGTCTCCAAGGACTCGGCGATGTCGCTTCGCCCCATGCCGGCCTCAAGCCCTTCGGCCACGAGGCGCCGGGCCTCCTTGCCGAAGGCGTCCAGCCTGCGCCCGTACTCGTCCCGCACGTAGTTGCCCTGGGTCCGGACGATGTGGTGGGCCACGCGCCTGTCCATCGCGTTGAAGCGGGCGGCGAGGGCGAGTCCCTGCTCTCTTCGGGCGTGGCTGCGGGTAGAAGCGACTACCTCATCGGCTGCGTCACCGAGGGGGGCCTGGATGCGAGAGGGAATGAAGGCTGTCTGCCGGCCGGCTGCCTCCAGGGCTTGGGCGACGAGGCGCCTGCGCTGGGCGGCTGTCGTCGTCCTCCAGTCCACGTCGAGGACGGACACTGCTTCCCGCATGGCGTCCACCTCCGCCTGCCCGACTGCACTGCGCAGGCGCGCGGCAAGCAGAGCCACGGCGCGGTCCATGCCCGCGGCGGTGCCGACGTCCAGGGCCTTGGCCACCGGTAGCCGCAGGACGTCGCCCAGGAGCGTGTCCGCCACCGCCCGCGCCTCATGCAGGAGGAGCAGGCTGTCAGGGGTGGCTACGCACATGGAGGGCCTCCTGCGTCACGAGCTCCGTCGGGCGCCGGCGCCTGGCGCGCACCTCGACGCCAGCCGGAGTGGGGGAGAAGACAACGTCGTGGCTGCCCGCACACCTGTCACACAGTGCGAAGACGAGTAGGCCGTTGCGCCACAGCGTCGTCGTTTCCTCCAGGAGGCCGCGCATGCGGCACATGCGGCACTCGAGGACACCGCGCTCGGCGTCCGCCTGGGCCTGGAGAACCCACGCGCGCTGGAGTTGCTCGGGCGTCATGACTTCCTCGCCGAGAACCACCTGTCGAACTCCTCCTGCGGCACGGGGATGTGCTCGGCGTCCATGTGGCGGCGTGCGAGCGCCAGGCGTCCTTGGGCCAGACGCTCCTCCTCGGCACGAAGCTCTTCGCGCAGTCCGAGCAGGCGCTTGGCCTCGCCCAAGAGCGCGCCCTTGTCCTTCTGGGGCCGCAAGTCCTCGACGCCCGTCTGAATACCCGCGAGCGTGAGCGTGAGCGGGCGCTTCACCCAGTCGTCCCCAATCTTGCGAAACTCGCGATGGAAGATGTCGCCCGCCAACTGGCGGCCCTCCTCGGGAGTCAGCACGCCCACGCGCACCAGGCGCTCCACCATCTCCGTCATGCGCTCAGGGTCTCTCGTGGCCGTCGTCTGGCTGCGGAATCGCCAGAAGCGCACGCCCATGTCGGCGAGCACCTTGCGGTTGAGGAGGAAGTCAAACTCATCTCTCTCGGGCTGAAACACCTGATCCTCGGCGAAGCGGAGCTGAGCCTCGGCCACGGAGCGGTTGAAGTCTCGGCCATCGCCGCGCAGCAGCGGTGGCAGGCGAAACGCGCCGCCGACCTTGTCGATGTTGCGTTGGTCGTACTCCTGGAAGAGCGCGTCCTGCTGCTGTGCGTCTGTCAAGGGGCGCAGCTCAATCTTCGCGCGGCCCCCATCGCCGGTGCCGGAGCCATCGGCCTCCAAAATGAGGATTTTGTGAAAGTTGGCTTTGCCCTTCAGATTCTCCTCAATGAATCGCTCGATTCGCGGGACTGAGGCGTCAGACAGCCTTCCTCCGGAGACGAGCAGGGCGAGAGGTGGGACGGACTTGTTCGAAAAGTAGAGGTAGTTGACCTCTTCCATCTCTCTGGATCCAAGGACAGACAAGAGGGTGCCCACCCAACGAGGAATGCCGTAGGGCGAGCGTGGCGAATGAATCGCGAAGTGGATGAGCTCCGTGGCGGGGCCGTCCGAGGTGTCCGAGGCCTTGAGTGCGGCGACGTCCCGGAAGGTGCGGCCGGTGAGGCGGGAGATGGCGCGCGAGTCGGAGAAGGCCTTGAAGTACACGCGCTCGTTGCCCTGCACCTGGATGTAACGGCGCATGCGTCGGCGGGTGGTGACGGTGTCGAAGCTGACGGCGGAGACTCTCACGCGCTCGCGCACCTCGACGGCCTCCTTGTCCAAGGGGAGGAGGCGCACGGTGAAGGAGGGGACGTACACGAAGCGGGCGATGTCTCCCTTCCCGTCGCGCAGCACCTCCCAGTACGCATTGCCCGTTACCTCGAGGTCGTGGCGTGTGCGGCGACGCAGTTCGACGAAGCTGGAGTCGAAGCACGCAAAATCAAAGAAGGACTCCAAGCGGGCTTTCTCCACTCGAGCCTGCTGGCGCACTTCTTCGGCATGCGTAGCGACTTCCTCCTCCGTCGGGCGCAGGGGCGTCCCCGGAGGCAGAGTGCCCGCGTCACGCGCGGCCAGGCGCTCCAGGGCCATGGCATCGGCCACCTTCTCGCGGGCGCCATCGGCCTCGAAGTCGATGGACGCTTCGAAGCGGTACCCGAAGCCGTCGATGTTCGTCGCGTAGGCGTCGACGTTCTGTCGCAGTGAGTTGGAGTGCTCGACGAGGAGACAGAGGGCCTCTGGCTCATAGGGAGGTGTGAGGGCACCCGCGTCGGAGAAGGCAGAGGACTCCTCGCCACCGGGGCGACTGGCGGGCTCGTCCACACGCGCGCCCACCACCACTGCCTTGAGGATGGCCTGGAGGCGCTCCTCGGCTTGGTGGACATCGGCCGGCCCTGTCACGAGCGGTCTTCCACGTAGGCCACGAGGCCCGTGGGGGTGTGAGAGACGGCACGCACGCGCTGGCCGCGGGCTGCCACCTCCGCGCGAACGGCATCCAGGAGTCCGTCCGAAGTCGAGGACTCGACGGTGAATCCAGTCCCTGGGCGCGCCGCGCCCGAGGCAGAGGAAGAGGAGAGGACGAAGACTTTGACGTCGCGCTGCACACGGTCCTCCGGTGTCAGGTGGAGGCAATGCGCGCGGTGGGAGGGGTGCCTCTCACGTGAGAGGGCGGTTGGGCGCGTGCCTCACCTTCAGTGGGAACAAAGGTCTTGGACCCTAAATCGGGGACATCCGATGCCAGCTGAGGGCCTACCCGTGCGGTGTCCGACTGCTTGCTGGAGCGCGCAACTCCCCATTGTCGGGCCCAGTGGGCTGTTCGCGCTCATCTGGCCGCAAAGCAAGCGGAGTAGTCCTGGTGGTTTCTGTGGGGCCCAGTCTCTACAGGGGCGCCAGCGTCGGTCTATGCGGCGATTTGACCTGTGATGCTGAGCTGATGCTATCCTTCATGGTCAATTGCACGCGCCGGGGAGGGGGCATGTCAGATACGTACCGTGTTGCGAGGCTGGCTATTCGGTTGCGCGGCTACGTCCAGCCGGACTCAGCCGGACAGTTCGAGGGTTACGTAGAGGCCGGCGACTATGTCGTGCTTGAGGAGAAGCAAGGTTACCCGACGGCGGACACTGACTATGTCCGCCTGGAGGTACCGACGCTGGGCGCGCTCGACACGTGGATTTGTGTGCGTTGGCGCACCCAGCGCTATGCCTTGCTTGTCAATATGGAGAAGCCGCCAGCCACAACTCGACTGGCATTTGACGACGACCCGTTGGCGGTGCCTGAAAGTGCGCTCACGACACGGTTGGCGGAGTTTCAAGAGTATAGCTACGACCTGGATGAAGCGCGCTATCCCTGGGAGCTGCCTGGTGTCCGCGTGCCGCTTGCTCCGCCTCGGAGCAATAACTGTTGTACTTTTGTAGAGGCACTAGTGGTGAAGGCCTTCTCGGATGTCCATGGCGCTGCCTTTGCTTGGGATGCCCGTCGCCACCGGCAGATGATGGTCTCTTCTGCAGAAGACTACTTCTCGCCAGTTACTGCTGCCATAGAATCCGGTATGGCTATCTCTCCCCCGGATGCGGACTGTCCGCCGCATCCCTGGACGCTCATCCAGGGATGGCGTAATCAGTGGCGTAATGGTCACACGTTTCTCATCGTTGAACATCATGCGGCAACGGACAAGGTGCTGATTCTGGAGTCAAACTACTACTACGGCCTCAGAGGTGTTGGATACAGAGGTGTTGGTAGTTTGCATGAAGTTGGCCTCAAGCCGCCCGGTGACTGGTGGACGAGAAGCGATGTGTGGACATGGCGTCGAATCTGCTCCACTTATTTGTTCCGGCGACAGGCTTGGTTGAAGGTCAAGGAGCGCACCCTGTCTGGGGTATGAAAATCCGAGGCGGTGTGGGGCGGATTGTCGTCGGAGGTTTGAGTCGTCGCGTGTTGGTTGGAGTTTGAATGTTGGATTTGTTTCTGGGGGGATTATGCCAGAAGTGGTCCCTGCTCCTGCTGAGAACGAAGATGGTCGCTCAAAAGACTGTGTCGGCAAGGAGGGGTTTGGGCTCCTTGTTGGGGCGATTGAGGATGCAGTAAATATAGCGTCGCGCAGTCATTATGCGATGGCCCGGAGGTGGCGCCGCGTTGATTTGGGGATATCAATCCCTCTTGCGATTTTTGCGGCAGGGACGGCAGGTGGGACTAGCGCGTTTGCGTTGAGTGCCCCCTCTTCTGGGTCGCCATTCGCCTGGGTGGCAGTTGGTGCTGCTCTCGTCTCCTCGGCATTGGCTGCGCTCAATACATCTCAGCAGCCTGGCAAGAAGGCCGAGTCGCATGAGAGTACCGGCAAGCGCTACTCGGCGCTCAAGTATCGCTGTAGGTATGTGTTGATTCTCGAGGAGGAGAGCGATCAGCGTCGTGCGGAGATTCTTCAGGCGTTGATTTAGGAGCAATCTCAGATTCGGGAGAGCAGCCTCGCGGTCAATGAATGGGCATTTGTGGAGGCGCGCCGCGAGAAGAAGAAGAGCGAGGAGCGTGATAGCTCAGGCGGGGGGCGTGGTGTGAGTGGTGAACATCTAGTGCCGTCATTCGATGGGGCGCGAGTGTCTGCGAAAACTGCTCCGTCTGTCTCTGCTGATGTGTTGGATGGGAATGTTGCTCGGCTGCCAGGGAAGTAATCTGGAGCCGGTGCTTGCTTGGTGAGAGATGTGTGGTGTCGAATGCGCAATTCGGTGCAGGCCAACTCGTCTCATGGGACATGGATTGCGGTAGCTGATGAAGGCAGTCGCCGCTAGCGCTGCTTGTCCTGTCGGTAGGCGCGCCATCCCGCCCCTGGACGCGTACCCAGGGGCGGCGCAGCCAGTGGGGTTCGGGGCACACCTTCCTCGTTCTGGGGCACCACCCGGAGGCTGACAAGGTGCTGGTGTTGGAGGCCAACCCCCTTCCGGCTCGACGGCGTCGGCTACCGTGGCCTCGGCAACCTGCGCGACGCCGGCCTCCGGCCGCCTGCGGACTGGTGGACGCGGAGCGAGGTGTGGACGTGGCGCCGCATCTGCTCGACGTACCCCCTCCGGCGGCAGGCCTGGCTGAAGGTCACTGCGTGAACGGCGACGAGGCGTTGAGCCCTGCCGTGCTTCCTTCTGTCAGTACCGCAGTACGGCGACCGCTACCGGCGCAGCACGCTGGTGTGGTCCAGCGCCGCGTAGAGACGCGGCGCTGGCGAATCCAGACGAGGCCCTATTCTTCAACCTCAGATTTGGGCCCAGACGACGCCGTGGATGAAGCCATAGGCGCCCACGTCACACGACAGGTACAGCTTGCCCCCGGACGGAACGTATGCCCCAGTCAGGACCATGTACTGGTTGCTGCCAGTGGCTGGCAGCACCGCCGTCTGGGACCACCACTGGTAGTCGGATGAGATGTTGGCGCCCACTGCGGTACACGAGATGTTCGTAGCGGCAGTCGCTGCGAATCCATACACAGTGACTGAGTAATTGCCCGCTCCGTCCACGGCGAGGGGGATGAGCCAAGTCTTGGTCGTTGCGCAGTTGTTCTTGACGGCACCCAGCGAGTTGCGGCCGAAAACCCAGCAGCTTGCGTCAGCCGGATTCGGAGTGTAGCCACTGAAGCCAGGGATGCTTCGCGCCATTGCGAGGCTTGACGTCAACAGAATCGAAAGGCCCACAATGGCGGCAATCGAGCGCGAATGCTTCATTGCATGAACTCCTAGTGAGGGGAAGGGTGTTGCCATGGCTGTACGGCATGGAGTTTTTTCCTTCGGTTGCTTGATTATCTAGAAATTAATTTCTGTCGGCCTGTGTAATTTTGTGCCTCCGTTCGCTGTTGGCGCAACCCGTCGGGCTCGGAGCACGCCTTCCTCGTAGTGGATTTCCACGAGGCGGCGGACAAGGCGCTGATGCGAGGGTCCAATGCTACCTACCTCGACGGCGTTGGCGACCGCGGCCTCGGCAACCTGCGAGACGTCGGCCTCCAGCAGTCTGCGGACTGGTGGCCTTGGAGCGAGGTCTGAACGCGGCGCCGCATCTGCTCGACGTACCCCTTTCGGAGGCATGCCTGACTGGAGGTCAGCGCGCGCACGGCAGCGGGGCTCTGAGCTGTGGTGAGGGGTGCGGTTCTAGCCTAACGCAAGCATCCCTTCGAATCGGTCGTCGAACTCCGGAGCCAGTATAGAGTGATTGGGGGAGGGGCCCACAATGCAGAATAGAGTTACAACAGAAAGGAGCCGCGCGTTGGGAGAGTTCTTGATGGCCCAGCGCCTTCGCTGCGGAGACGACCGCACGTCGGTTACTCGAGAGCTGACGGAATCAATTGTGCGTTGGGGCCGGGCGCAGGGATGGAACGTTCAGCTTGAGTATCGCGTTCCCGCGTACTGCGCGGAGGAGGAAAGGGCTCGGAGGATTGATGTCCTTTTGGGGCCACCCGGAGGCCAAGCTCTCGCTGTTGAGCTGGATAGCGCTGACCGACGGAAGTCTGTCGAGAAGCTGCTGTGGATGGCCGGCCATGGGGCCGAACCACTTTGGGTTCGGTGGGACTTCAAGGCGCCACGATTCCGCGCAGCAGTTCCATCGATGATTCAGGTGATTGAACTCAACGTGCTTGCGATGGGCGTGTTGGCGCAGGGGAAGACGAGCGCTTCGTCGGCGAAGGCACCAAGCGAGCTGCGCCCCGGGAGGGAGGAGAGTCATTCTCCTCACCGCCGAGCCACGCTAGGTGAACTTCCGGAGCTGCCCATTCCATCCCCTGGCGCGATTCGCGTTGCAGGCTGTCCAAGGGCATATGCGCCATGGACGCCAGTTGAGGATGAAGTGCTGCTTTCGCATTTTGACTCAGGGCTAGGTGTGAGGGGACTGTGTATGCTGCTTGGCCGCCAGACTGGGGCAATTCGTTCACGGCTGCAGCGACTGAGACCTGAGTTGGTCGAATTCTAGATGGGGAGGGCGAGGAGCGTAATTGGGCTTTGAGAGATTTGGCAGTGCTGGGTTAGCCAATCACCCGCACGCCGATCTCCCCATGCCCTCGTCGCTCCGGCCCCCGCTCGCGCTGGCAGGCAAGGACGACGGCCCAGAACTTGTCCGCGTGCCCGCGGTTGGTGCGCTCGCCATCGAAGGACACCTTCCCTGAAGGAAGCACCCTGCGCTTGATGGAGTGAATCTGCCCGACGAGTTCGCGCTCACGCGGCAAGGTGACGTCGCGGCGCTGGAGCAGAATCTTGAAGTCGGTGGCCCAGCGCTCCTTCGCCTCGTTGGTGAAGTTCTCCGCCACGACCTGTGGGAAGTCCCTCGCCAGATTCTCAGCGAGGTTCATTCCGATCCCGCTGCGGTCGACGGAGAGGCGCGCGACGGGCAGCACCGAGAGGAGTCTGCGGAGGTGTGCCTCCTGCTCGGAGAAGGGGACTCCTTCGAAACTGCGTAGCATGCGGCACGTGAATCGGCCCGCCACCTCTTCGAAGACTGCCAGCTCCGAGCGGTCTCTCGTGCGGCCGACGTCGAAGCCCGCCACCAGGCGCCCCTGGGGCACAGGCACATCGGAGGCGTCCTGAGCTAGCGGCAACTCGTCGGTGGTGCACGGGAGGATGAGTTCGTACGGGAGGAAGGAGTACGATTCGTCCACGTAAAAGGCACTCAAACTCCTGCTGGAAGTCCTCCAGCGGCAGGGAGTCGTACTGCTCGGTGAGGACGGGGCGCCCGAAGCGAGCGACGCGCTCCTCGGTGGGCATGAGGGGAGCCTCCACGGCGGCGCGCCGCACGTCGAGAGAGAAGAAGCGGCACAGCCACCAGGGCACTTGCTGGCGTGTGTGGTGCGGGTACTTGCGAAGCTCCTGGGTTGCAATCTCCCAGAAGATGCCGCGCCGGCCGAGCGGGGTGCTGCAGCCTGTGAGCTGACCATGGGAGCGGAGGATGAGCGCCGTGGAGCCAGTGTAGACCTCCCTGTCTCCAATATAGTGCGCCAGTTCATCCATCACGCAGTCACCCCGCTTTCCACGCGGCGGCTTGGACGGCACGCTGATGATGCGCGAGAGTCGCCGGCCTCGAGAGTTCGACTCGAAGGCCAGCTCTGTCTTCGCGTCAGTGACGAGCTTCTTCTTGTAGGCGAGCGGCATCTCCTCGAACACCTGCCGGGCGAGGAGAATCTTCTCGACTGCATCTGAAAGGTTGTAACTCACGAACACAGTTGTGTGTCCGTCGCGCAGATGACAGCGCGAGAGGGCTTCGAGGGCAAAGATGAAGGAGAAGCCCACCTGGCGGCTCTTCGCCACCCAACGGAAGCGCGAGCGATTGTTCAGCAATGCGAGTTGGTATGGTTCCAGGACAATGGGCTCGCCTTCGTACTGGCAGAGGCCCGAAATGAAACCGGCTTCAGTAGAAAGCCAGCCAGACAGGTCATCCTCGGTGCGTCTGGTCGTTATGAGCACGGCTGGAATTTCCTCTCAAAGAGGACTTGGAGCTCGTCGAGAAGGATGTCGAGTTCCATCCCACGCCAAGCGCCGTAGAATTTCCATGGGTCCATGGCGTGCTTCTGGGCGTTGCAGTTGCGGCATAGGGGCACTGCATTGTGCAGGAGCGGGTAGCCCTTTTGCATCGGACGGTGATGGTCCAGCTCCAAGGGGCCTGCTGAGTTGCAGCGTGCGCAGGTGTTGCCAAAAGCATTGAAGATGAATGCCTCGTAGCCCGCGGGGAGCGGCTCGTCGATGCCGTAGCGGAGCTCGCGGGTGCGGCGGGAAGCGGTCCGTCCCGCCTCGGCATTCATGCGATACCAGCGCCTGTTCACTGCTCTTTTGGTTCGCTTTCCCTTCGGAGACGCCGAATAGCGCTTCATCGCGGCGGCCATGGCGTGACGCTTCTCGGGGCATGCGCGCTTGTCAGTTTCGTAGCACCGTCTGCACAGCCCATGCGCACGGTGTTCCCTCTCGGTGGTGTTGCACCGCACGCAGCAGGGAGCCTTCTCGGACCACCTGCGTTCTCGCTCAGGGAGAGTTCCTCGGTGCCAGCGGCGCTTATAGCAACGCGTGCATAGACCAAGGGCCATATGCCGGCGCGAAGTCTCGCGGCAGTCGATGCACGCCTCTGGGTAGGGGGCGGGGCTCCATCGCACGCAGCCTGTGTCTTCAGGGTTCGTCTCGTCCTGTCTGCGAACCGCGGCCACAGGTTCGTTCCCTCCCGGCTGGAGTCCATTCATGTTCGATTCCTCTGCGGTAGCCCATTCACCCAGCGCCTTCGCTGTATTCAATTGCGCCAACCCGCTTTCGTCTTCATGGTTGGCTCTGCTGATTGACACCTCCAATTTCTGCTTTCATACGCACGTCGTGCGTATGAACCTCGTCCTCCGCCATCGTCCGCGGAAGGCCGCTGGAGATGCGGTGCTCGACAACCACTGCGACGAAATTGACTATGACTCATGCTGACCTCCAGGGGCTGCACAGTGCGCAGACCCTTTTCGTTGTCCCCGAGGCGACGTGCCTGCTCGGCGTTGATGGTGAGCACCGGGCAGGCGTCGCTGGCGACGAACCAGGGCTCACCCTGTTCTCATCGAGGGAGATTCGGCTGCGGTATGCCTCGATGGTGAACTCGGCGAGCGGATGCACAGCGACTCCACTCCTTTCTGGGGAACGCCGAGGCCGCATGTGGCCCGGCTCAAGATGCAATGCGCAGCGTGGCAAATGACTTGTCTTGTTGGGGTGGCAGAGCGTGCATGGCCGAGTCCCCTTCACGATGGAGTTGCCATGTCTGCCTATGCTGCCCGTGCACCCCGAACCCTCACGGAGAAGGAGGTGGTGCTGCTCTTGCGCACCACGGGGTTCCACCGGGATGGCTACCGGGACCACTGTCTGTACAGCCTCGCGCTCGCCACGGGCCTGCGTGAGCATGAGCTGGTGGCGCTCAACGTCGGGGACATCTTCGACGAGCGCGGGCGAGCACGCCGGCACGTGCTGCTGCACGTCTTCAAGGGCAGCCGCCGGCACCCTCGCCCCCAGGAGGTGGTCCTCTCGGACACGGTGCGCGCGAAGCTGGAGAAGCTGCTGCGCCTCAAGCGCACGCAGGGGCACGACGTGGAGCCCCACGCGCCGCTCTTCCTGAGCCGAAAGGGCCTGCGCTTGTCCACGCGGCAGGTGCGCCACGGCTTCGCGGTGTGGCAGGAGCGAGCGGGGTTGGAGCGGCACCTCAACTTCCACGCCGTGCGCCACACTGCGTGCACCGGGGTGTACCGGCGGACGAAGGACATCCGTCTCACCCAGCGCTTCGCGCGCCAACGCTCCATCGACTCCACCGTCATCTACACGCACCCCTCGGATGACGAACTGGTGCGGGTGACTCAGGATCTGCCCTGCTGATGGGGCGTGCCGCCTCCGTGCCCGGCGCCCGCGACACCCTGGTTGAGCCAGGGGGAGGCGCGCGGAGGCGGTGAGGGGCGGCGGTTTCTGGGGCCCTCTCGGGCTCTCGCAGGCGCCGCTGGCGAAAGTGAACAGGGCGAGCTGTTCACTTACCGAGTGAAAATGAACAGGGGTGGACTGTTCACTTTTTCGGAGTCGCCCCTCTCGAAAAGGGCCCCAGGTACACGCTCCCGTGGCGAGGCCCGCACGAAAGATCGCACCACCCCCCACCCTGGCGTCATGGGTAGGCGGGGTAGGCGTGCTGGCGTCATCGGTGGGCATGGTTGAGGCCGGCCAGGGCAGGCGGCGAAGGCGACGGGGAGGAGCCGGGGCCGAGAGGGCGGGCGGCAGGTGGCCCCAACCTGCGGAAAGCGGCAATCGGCCCCGGCGCTTCGGCCCCTCAAGAGGGCGCGTAAGCACGCGAAACAGCGTGGGGGCAGTGACGCCGAATGGCCGGCTTTACGCATTTCCGGCCATTCGGCTCGGCCCGGGTAACGGGACGCGCGCCAGGGTTCGCTTGAGCCGGCGGGCCGGAGCATCGAGGGCGGAGCGCGGGGGCGTGGGGCTCATGCGGAAGGCAAAGGCCTTCGGTCCGAAACGCTCGGGGACACGCGCGCACAATCGGGGCACCACGCGGTGAAAGGTGCGGTGCGCGGGGGGCGAGGCCGGGCTCCGCGCCTGGAGGTCACAGAGGGCGGCCAGCGGCGTTCAGCGGTGAGGGGCCGATGGGCTGGGAAAGTGAACGGCGTGCTGGGGTCCGGGCCGCTGGACGGAGTGTGTTTCCGAGGCCGATTTCAGGCCCGAACTCATACCGCGGCGCTCGAGCACCAGTCGGCTCGACGCCCTAACGCCGCGAAACTACAAAGGCTGCGGCGCCAGGCGTGTGCATCCGGGCGCCAGGTAGAGAGCCCCCGGGGGAAAGTGAACGAGCGCGGCCTGGCACGGCGAAAGTGAACGGCGAAAATGAACGTGAAAAAGCTCCGTTCACTTACCGGAGGGCGCACTCAGGCGGGGTCGGCGGGGGGCGAGACGTCCGAGGCAGACGGCAGGAAGGCGTCGTCGCTCTCTACTACTTCGGCGTCCACCTCGCCGCGCTCGGCGGGAGTCGTCTCGCGAGCCGCACGAAGGGCCTGCTGCGCATGCCGTGCCTTCAAGCCCCCTCCAGCGAGAATGTGGCGTGTAGCTCCTGGCGGGATTCGGCGCCGCCCTGGACGAACTCCTTCAGTCGCACCGTGGTGTTGAAGTCGGTAGGGCTGTCGCCGCGCAGGCGGCCTTCGGCCACCGCCTCATTGACGCCGAGGAGATAGTCTTCGAGGGCACCGTGATGCCAGCCGCGAGTCGCCTCCGCGAAGGGAAAGGAGTCGCTAGAGTCGTACCGTCACTATTGGCCGTACAGATAGGTTAGGGCGGTGATGTCGCTCGCGGTGAACTCTCCGGTTTCCACTGTCCGGACGCAGGAGTTCATGACCGAGCCACCCACCGTGGCAGTACTTGGCGTCCCGGGGATTAGGATGGCACCCACGCCGCTCGTGCCTTCGTTGCCGCCAGTGCCGCAGCTGATACTTCGGTTGTAATAGTCAGAATGGCGCAGGCCAAGCGTGTGACCGATTTCGTGGGTTACTACGTGCTCGATAGTGTCGACAGAGTATTCTGCAAGCCTGGCGCTCAGCTGAATTCTCGAGAACGGGAGGCCGCCTGACGGGAATCCGCTACCAGTGGGAGGGCCACCTGGATCACTGACTGGGTTGATCACAACGTCGATGAATGGAGGGCCCGGTGGGTGCGGGCAGTCAGGATTGTTCCAGCATGGATCGGTGGCGAGTGAAAAGCTGAGCGATAGCGCATTGTAGTTTGCGATGGCCTCAAGGATGCCTGACTGGATTCTTGAGGGGGTGGAACTCGGTATTCTGAGCGTGATTGTTTTGACGCTGGGAGCCACCAAGTTGGAGCTGCGATACTGTTCCCTACTGTCGCCGCTTGCTTGGAGCATCTCCCTCGATGCTGTGAGGCTCACGAATGCGTCACCTCCCACATAGACGGCACCATCGAATACTGCGATGTCGTTCGATGGGTAGCCTGCCTCTATGAGATTGCTGGTGATTTCCGCGATTTCGTCTGGGTTCTCTGGAGGAGTACAGCTGAACAGGCAAATGCCGACGAATGACGCGAAGAGTGTTGCCCTCGTGAACATGGAAAGCTCCGGGGATGGTTTGAAGGTGCTGGCAAACCGTATGCGTGCTTGCAGAACATTCCCATCCCTGGAATTCATGGATGTGCTGCGCCGCCCGGAGAGATGTTTACTGGGCGACGTTCTCTCCGCTGATTGGCATGACGGGATCTGGGGTTGTTCCGTCTGTCGGGGGGGCAATCCAATCAGTCTTGTCAGTTTCTGCGTCCACCTCGCCGCGCTCAGCCGGAGTCGTCTCGCGCGCGGCACGAAGTGCCTGCGCGTGTCGCGCCTGCAAGCCCTCCAGCGAGTAGGTGGCGTGCAGCTCCTGGCGGGAGTCAGCACCGCCCATGAGGTACTCCTTCAGCCGCACGAGGGTATTGAAGTCGGTGGGATTGTCGACGCGCACGCGCCCCTCGGACAGTGCCTCTTCAAATCCGAGGAGGTAGCCGTCAATCATCTTCAGGGCGTCGTCCTTGGAGACGGCGATGGCAGTGGCACGCAGCTCAATGAGCTTCTGGTCCGCCTTGGTGGCGATCCGCGTCTTGGCCTCGTCGCGGCGGCGCAGGCAGTTGTGCTCCTTCGCGTAGGTGGCGACGAGCGAGGTTGCGACGCCGAAGCGCTCGGCCAGCTCGCGGTACGAGGCGTAGCTCGTCATGGTGGAGCCGTCGGGGAGCGACTTCACGTCGCCGAAGACGAGGGCCTTATCCAACTCCAGGCGCGGGAGGGCGGGCTCCTCGGACTTGCGGGGGCGGCCTGTCTTGCGCTTCGCGGGCGGTGGAGCCGGTGGCTCCTCGGGAAGCTCCGGCCTCTCGGGTGGCGGTTGCCCCGCGAGCTTGTGTTTGCGGCGGCCGAGGCAGTCGTGCTGCTGGGCGTACCGCGCGACAGCGCTGTGCGCGACGCCGTAGCGCTCGGCCAACTCGCGCAGTGAGGGGTATCGCCGCCTCGTACGGCCACGTGTGGTGGACACCTCCTCCCCTTCGACGAGGAGTCGGTCCACTTCCTCAGGAGGAAACCGGGGGCCTTCCGTCTTCGTCGGGCGCCCGAGCTTCTTGCGGGACTTTGTCTGGGCCATGCGTCCCTCAGCAGCCAACAGAGGGCTGGGCCACGTCACCCACGGCCTGGGTGCGCAGGCGCTGCATGAGCCGCGAGCGCTGGCGCTTCAGGCGCTGGTATGTCCTTTCCGCCTTTCCGGCGTCACCGTCGACGAGCCGGCTGACGTAGGCGCGCAGCTTCTCCCTCCTGACGACGGTGGCCATGAGGACGTCCACGTCACTGGGCGGCAGGGTGGCCTTCGCCATGTGGATGAGCACGGCGTCCCTCCGCACGAAGCTGCGGCGGATGCTGGGCCGCCTGGGACTCTCCACAGGTGTGCCAGCGCGGGCGTCGGGCACCCACGCGGCAAGCTGCTCCGGCGAGTACGTGTCGTGGTGCTCCGCGTGCTCCTTGCGCAGGTAGCGGAACACCTCGCGCGCCGTCTGCTGGCGCAGGCGGACCGCCGTCCAGTTGTGCCAGCGGGGGAGGGGGAAGGCACGCGCGACGGAGAGG
This sequence comes from Citreicoccus inhibens, assembly GCF_019039035.1. Classification (GTDB taxonomy): domain Bacteria; phylum Myxococcota; class Myxococcia; order Myxococcales; family Myxococcaceae; genus Citreicoccus; species Citreicoccus inhibens. The sequence continues at coordinate 29,623 of NZ_JAHNZT010000054.1, forward strand.
AAGGTGGCGAGGACGAGCTGGTCCAGGTCCTCTTTCGGCACAGCGGTGCTGCGGAGGCGGTGGCGCAGGCGGCGCAACATGGGCGAGTAGGCAGAGGCGAGGGCTGCTGTCCACGCGGAGCTGGACGCGGCCTGGCACTCAGCTACCAGCGCCCGGGTGAGGGACTCCCGCTCCGGGTATGTCGCTTCACGCACGTCCTCCAGCGCAGCCAACACCGACTCGAGGCCGTCGTGGCGAGCGAAGGCCGGCTGCCCCAGGCGCGCAGCTGCGAAGACGGGCTGGTGCCGAGGGGCGAGCGCCTCCACGCGCAGCAGGCCCAGGAGGTGGGCGAAGAAGTCACTCACCGAGGACGTGCCTCCCACCACTCGCGAAGCAGTTCGAGGAAGTCCTCCAACTGCATGGCGACGAGGGGCGGCTGTCCGTCGTCCTTGCACACGGCGAGCGGCCACCGGCCCGGCGGGCACGTCTCCACGGCCTGCCGCATGGCCTCCCGGACGTTGGTGCGCTGGTGGGCCTTGGCTTCGAGCCAGAAACACGGCACCTCGACGTCTGGCACTTCTTCGCCACTGCGGTACTGGAGTCCGCGGCGCACGAGGGCGTCCGGCATGGCCTCGCGGAAGCGGTGGACGAGGGCTCGCTCGAAGTCCGCACCCTTGCGACGAGAAGACGCGCCAGTCACGAGAGGCCTCCCGTCTCTTCGAGGAGCCGCTCCATGTGCCCTCCTCGGGACATGCGGACGGCGAGGCAACGGGCCACCTCCAGCGTGCAGCGAGCGTCCGCCATGGCGCGGTGGGGCGAGGGGCGGTGGAGGCCGAAGCGCTTGGCCAGGGCGTTGAGGGAGAGGGACTCCACCTCACCCGAGGCAAGCAGCGGCCACGCGAGGCTGGCGGTGTCGAGGCGGTGGTAGTCGACGCTGGGCAGGGCCAGCCCGGAGCGGGCGTAGCTCGTGGTGAGGAAGCCCCAGTCGAAGCTGGTGTTGTGGCCGGCGACGAGGGTGCCGGCGAGCAGCGGCGTCACCGTGGCCAAGACTTCCTGCAGGGAAATCGCGTCCCGCCACTCCTCGTCGGAGTAGCCGCACACGGCCAGGGCCTCGGGCTGTGCGTCGGCCAGCCGAGTGGGCTGCACGCGCGCCTCGTACTCCGCCAGCACCTCAAGGCTGCGGGCGTCGACACGGAGAATGGCTACCTCCAGCACCTCATGCCGAGAGGAGTCCAAGCCCGTCGTCTCCAAGTCGATGAAGGCGAGCGTCCGAAGGTGCGGTGGGAGGCTGGGGCGTTGTGGACGGTGGATGACGGGGGTGGGAGTCGTCTCGGAAGCAGGGGATGCGAGCAGCACTATGCGACCTCCTTCGCCCAGAAGCGGGGGGAGTGGTGTTTGGTGGCCAGGGAGCCCAACTCAGCCTTCAGCAACGCGACGCGAGCGCTGCCCAGGCGTTTGCCCGCGTCCTTCAGGAGCGCGTCGAGGGACTTCTTGTCGACGCTGGCGAGGTGCTGCACCAACTCGTCACGGGAGAGGCCGGTGGCCCGGGCCAGCACCTCGACGGTGGGCTCCAGTGGGTAGTCGAGGCTGGTGGTGTTGAACATGCGGTAGCGCGTGCCAGCGAGGACGAGCTCCTCCTTCGCGGTGAGGTGGGCGCGGAGGACCTCCTCCAGCTCCGCCTTGCGCGCGGTGAGAATCTTCGCGAGGTGGCTGACTTCTTCGCGCTCACGAGCGACGGACTCCAAGTCAGAGGTGTCCTCGCAGACGACGCTGCGCTGGCCCGTCAGCGCACGGGCGTAGGCGGGGCAGTGGCGCCGGTGGTCGCAGTGCACGCAGTTGGGGTTGAGCCGGGCAGGGAAGGCCTCCGAGGACTCCATCTGCTGGCCCAGTGTCTCGACGTAGGCGAGGGCCGCCTCCAACTGCTCTTCGGTGCGCGTCGTCTCCTGCAGCACGCCGTGGCGGAGCATCCACATGGACAGGCGCACCTTCTTGGCCCAGGGCCAGAGTCTGCGTGCGGCAAGCGCGTAGAGGCTGAGCTGGAGGCTTGCGTCCAACTCGTCACGAGAGAAGAGTTGGTAGTTGGATTTGTAGTCGATGACGTGGACTGTCTCGTCGTCCACCCAGTCGACGCGGTCGATGAAGCCTAGGACGGTGAAGGGCCCTACCGGCAGGCGGAACTCCTTCTCCAATGCGAGGATGTCGCGGGCGTCGACACGTCCCTGCTGTCGCACGAAGTCCTGGAGGATGCCGAGTCCCTGCTGGAAGAGGTCCAGGCCCGAGAGGCCCTCGGTCGTCCACGCTTCACGGTAGAGCTGGAGGGCTCGCTCCTCGGCGAGTGGGCCTGCATACTCGGTGTCGAGGACGTCCCGAAGGAGTCGCTCAAGGACGGCGTGGAGAGTTTTCCCGAAACTCAATGGCACACCGGGCTCGGCGGTGCGCTTGTCGAGGTAGTGGAGCTGGTAGGACAGCGGGCACGACTCGAAGCGGCTCAGCCGGCTGTATGACAGGTGAGTGTTTCGCAGTCCGCTCATGGCGTGGGCCTCCTTGGGGCCGATGCGGTGGCGTGTCGCGAGACAGTCATCACGCTCTTTTCGAGAGACACATCAAGTCGAAGCTGGGCGCCAGGGCAGGCCCTTGCGTGTGTTTCACAGTCGCATGCCTGTCTCACGGCACCACTCCGTCACGAGGAGGGGCGGCCCGTTCGAAAGACGTGACACGCGAACCGGGGAAGGCGGAGAGGACGCGCACCAGCGTGGCGGCATGCTCCGGAGTGAGCTCCTTCCGGGACTGGCCGGTGTAGGCCGGGACGAGCCACACTTCGCCGTAGGTTTCCGAGGCGAAGCACACCTCGGCGCGGAGGGCTCTGAAGCTGGCGATGGCCTCGTCGGTGAGGCTGCGCAAGATGGATGGCTCGGCCTCTGCAACTGGCGCGTCCGGCTCCTTCACGTCGACGAGAGTCGCAACTGGCGGCGCAAGCTTGGCGGCCTGGGCCTGGGCGAGCTTCTTCGACCCAGTCTCAGCCAGCGGATGGCCGAAGAGATCGACACGGGCCTGCATGGGCTCAATACGGGACAACGCAGGTGCTGGAGCAAGCTCCGCCGGCACATTGGGGCGCAACGGTGCCTGTCGATTCACCTTCATCCACTCGGTGCACATGGAGCTGCTGGCCAGCACGCAGACGCCGCGAGGCCGGTAGTGCAGGCATCGCGTGTCCTCGCCGCGGACGTAGTCTTCACACGTCACGCCAGGCGGGCGTTGTGGGGCAGGGGTGGGCTGGAGGTAGCGTGTAAGGGCCATGCGCGGAAGTCGGCAGCGCGTGTTTGCCGATACACTCTAAAAGCACCCCAGCCCTTCGGTTTGGGACAGGAAATAATTTCGGCCGATTTTATTTTCGATTCTCGCGTGAGAGGGCGCAGGACTGCGCTGGGTAGTCGGCCGGGCACATGCCCACGCCCTCCTCACTGCCAGTGTCCTGTGGACACCCCGGGGACAGCCAATGGACAGGTGTCTGTCCACGGTTTTCGTGAGTGGTTGCGAGGGGATAGGCCACTGTGGACAGCGTGGACAACTTTTGAAGGGTACTCATACGTATACGTGTGCGTACGCGTATTGAATATTAAATATGGGCGCGCACGCATACGTGTGTCTCCCCATAGAATCTGTCCACCTTGTCCACAGTGAGGTTTTCGTTAGGAAAATCATGAAGATAAGTGTGGACAGAAGGCTGTCCACAGCTGTCCACGCTGTCCACACCCATTCAGTCTGTGAGGCTTGTGCGACTGAGTGTGGATTTCCGTGCAGGGTAGCTCAGGCCGTAGTCGGGGGAGTCCATGCCCTATTCTGTGAATGGCCATGGAACGGCCGGAAACGGCCCTCTGGGGCGAGGAAGTGCCTGGGTTGCGGGGTAGGTATAGGGCAGGGCGCTTCGTCGCTTCTGAGGGCAACCACGGCTGCCGCTTAGTTGGCCGAAGGGTGTGTCGCAACCTCCGGCTTTGAGGCTGTTGTCGCGTTGATACGGCGGGAAGAATGTGTTTCACAGGCCGCGCGTC
>NZ_JAHNZT010000055.1 GCF_019039035.1 Citreicoccus inhibens
CGCGCCCCGCCGCCGAGTCCGTGGCGCCCGCCGCCGCGCCCGACTTCGAGCCGGTGGCGCCCGCCGAGACGCCCGCGGCGCCACAGCCCGCCCCCGCCCCCGCGCCTCCTCCGGAGCGTCCGCTGACGCGCCGTGAGAAGGCCATTCAGGAGCGGAAGCGGCGCCTCGAGGAGGCCCGCCTCAAGCGCGAGGAGGCCGCGCAGCGCAAGAAGGACGAGGCGCAGCGCAAGAAGGACGAAGCCCGGCTCAAGCGTGAGGAGGCCGCGCAGCAGAAGCAGGACGAGGCGCAGCGCAAGCATGCCGACACGCAGCGCAAGGTGGAGGATGAAGCCCGCCTCAAGCGCGAGGAAGAGGAGAAGCGCAAGCGCGAGGACGAAGAGAAGCGCAAGCGCGAGGAAGAGGAGAAGCGCAAGCGCGAGGAAGAGGAGAAGCGCAAGCGCGAGGAACCGAAGAAGAAGCCCGCCATCGACGAAGACGATCTCCGGAACTACTAGCCATGCGCCGTCCCTTGCGTTTCCTCGGGCCCTTCGTGGCCCTCTGCCTCTCTGCGTGCAGCCTGCTCGTGGACTTCGACCCGGAGGGGCAGCCCTGTGACAAGGGGCAGTGCCTGCCCGGCTACGTCTGCCAGAACGACGTCTGTGTCCCGGGCGAGTCCGATGGTGGCTCGGACTCCGGCCTCCCGCCCGCCCTCGATGCGGGCAAGGATGCGGGGACGGACGCCGGCCGGGATGGCGGCTCCGACGCGGGGTAGAACGGAGGCCAGCGCCCCGCTTGCCGCGGTGTGTCCTTCAGGCCGCGCCGTGGTCGCGAGAACACGGTCGTTGGCCGCGTGGGCACGGCGCGACCGTGTCGTATCGCGGGTTTTCGCGGCGCGTCCCGGGGAATCCGGACGCCCCGCGCGTGGCACTCCGCATGCTGTAGGGCGGGCCCAGGAGGCGTCATCGACATGGGCAAGCGCGTCGGAGTGCTGATGGGCGGGTGGGGCGAGGAGCGGGAGATTTCACTGAAGACAGGGGAGGCCGTGGTGGCGGCGCTGGAGTCGCTCGGTCACCACGTCACCCGCGTCTTCGCCGGCCCCGGGTTGGACCGCGCGCTCCGGGCCGCGGAACTGGACGTCGCGTTCGTCGCGCTGCATGGCCGCATGGGCGAGGACGGCCGGGTGCAGGGCCTCCTGGAGCTGCTCGAGCTGCCCTATACCGGCTCGGGCGTGCTGGCCTCCGCGCTGGCCATGAACAAGCCCATGGCCAAGAAGCTCTTCCGGCTCCACAACCTGCCCACGCCACGGGGCTACCGGGTGGCGCGCGCGGACCTGGCGCGGCTGACCGAACTGCACGCGGACTGGGGCTTCCCCTGCATCGTGAAGCCCTCGTGCGGCGGTTCCTCGGTGGGCTGCGCCGTGGTGCGTGACGCGGAGGCGCTCCTCCTGGCGGTGGCGCGCGCGTGCCGCTACGGCGGAGAGGCGCTGGTGGAGCAGTTCGTCGAGGGCCGGGAGGTCACCGTGGCCATCCTCGGCGACGCCGTGCTGGGCAGCTGCGAGATGGACTTCCACGGGGACGCGTTCGACTTCGACGCCAAGTACAAGGGGGGCACCCGCTGCTTCCATCCGCCCCGCCTGTCCCCGACGCGCATCGCCAACGTGGAGGCGCAGGCCCTCGCCGCGTACCGCGCGCTGGGCTGCCGTGGGTATGCCCGCGTGGACCTGCTCTGCTCCGACACGCAGAACGACGTGGTGCTGGAGGTGAACTCGCTGCCCGGCCTCACGCCCACCAGCCTCCTGCCCCGGATTGCCGAGCACGCGGGCCTGTCCTTCGCGCAGCTCGTCGCTCAGGTCCTCGCCGCCGCCACCCGTGACGAAGCCCAGGTCTCCGAGCCCCCCACCGTGGCCGCGCCGCTCGTCCCGCTCCGCGCCGCGATGTAGCCCGGAGTAGCCCGGAGTAGCCCCCTGTCGCCGAGCGTCTCACCCACCCAACCCGCGGCGTGCCGCGCCACGCCAGGGGCGCGCGCGGACTACCTCCTCGCGAGGCTCGAGAGCCTGCAACCCCCTGGATAGGGGAGCCTTGTCGCCGCTTCAGCCCCGGCGACTCGCTGCTCCACTTCCGGAGAGGTGATGACGCGGGCCGTCAAACAAACGTCTCCGTGGGTCTCAATTCCGGGGAATAGTTTGACACGACCTTGACGCGTCCCTATTGTCCGGCGCCGATCAATTCCCGGAAGATTAAATCCTTGTCTTTTCGGGCACATACGGGGCGGGGGCTCACCGGACCCAGCAGGCGGCGGTCAGCGTGAGGATGGGTGTTCGGGCCGCCGCGCAGGGAAGGACCGCAGGCGACAGTGCCGCGGGAGGGGCTGAGCGTCACCGATGACCACCGTAGAGATCATCTTCCTGGGCGTGTACTTCAGCGTCCTGTGCGTGCTGGCGGTCTACGGATCGCATCGGTATCGCATGGCGTTCCTGTACTACCGGCACAAGTTCAAGTTGCCCACGCCCAAGGGAACACTGAAGGCGTTGCCGCGCGTCACCATCCAACTGCCCATCTTCAACGAGATGTACGTCGTGGAGCGGCTGGTGGAGTCGGTGTGCCGCATCGACTATCCGCGGGACCTGCTGGAGATTCAGGTCCTGGACGACTCGACGGACGAGACGTGTGGCATCGCTCGGGCCTGCGTGGAGCGTCATCGGCAGAAGGGCCATGACATCGTCTACATCCACCGCACCAACCGCCAGGGCTTCAAGGCGGGTGCGCTGGAGAACGGGCTGACGCTGGCCCGGGGCGAGTACGTGGCGGTGTTCGACGCCGACTTCGTCCCGAGTCCTGACTTCCTGATGCGCACGGTGCCGTTCTTCGCGGACGCGAAGGTGGGCATGGTGCAGGTGCGCTGGGGCCACCTCAACCGTGAGTTCTCCATCCTCACGCAGGCCCAGAGCATCTTCCTGGACGGCCACTTCATCATCGAGCACACCGCTCGCAACCGCTCCGGCTGCTTCTTCAACTTCAATGGGACGGCGGGCATCTGGCGCCGCGACACCATCTCGGACGCCGGCGGGTGGCAGCACGACACGCTCACCGAGGACCTGGACCTGAGCTACCGCGCTCAGCTCAAGGGCTGGCAGTTCGTGTTCCTCCCCGAGGTCATCTCCCCGGCCGAGGTGCCGGTGGACATGAACGCCTTCAAGAGCCAGCAACACCGCTGGGCCAAGGGCTCCATCCAGACGGCGAAGAAGCTCTTGCCCGCCATCCTCAAGAGCGACCTGCCGCTCGTGGTGAAGCGCGAGGCCTTCTTCCACCTCACCAACAACATGGCCTACCTGTTGATGGTGCTCCTGTCCGTGCTGATGCCCATCAGCATGGTGGTGCGCTTCCAGCACGGCCTCTACGGCACGCTGTTCCTGGACCTGCCGTTCTTCATCACCGCCACCGCGAGCGTGTGCGTGTTCTACGTCGCCGCCCAGCGCGAGCGCGGCGTGACGGGCTGGGAGCGGGTGAAGTACCTGCCCTTCCTGATGAGCCTGGGCATCGGCCTGGCCATCAACAACGCCAAGGCGGTGCTCGAGGCGCTGCTCAACCAGCAGTCCGGTTTCGCGCGCACGCCGAAGACGGGCGCCGAGGGCAAGAACGTCAAGGTGGTGAAGAAGAGCTACCGCGGCAGCAAGACGCTCATGCCGGTGGTGGAGCTGTTGTTCGCCTTCTACTTCACGGGCGCGCTGTGGTTCGCCATCGACGCGCGCATCTACACGTCCGTTCCCTTCATCGTGCTGTTCCAGGCCGGCTTCATGTACGTGGGCGTGTCCAGCTTGCTGCAGGGGCTGGCGGGCCGCGTGAAGCTGTCCGACGCCGCTGTCGTGAAGCCCGCCGAGGAGCACACCCGCCGCGCTGCGTGAGCGCTGCTCGGGTCCGGCCCGCTTCCACCGCCGCCGTGTCCTCGCTCGGGTGAGCGCGGGGCCGGCGGCGGAGTCGCTTCGGGGGCTCAGGTGCCCGCGTCGGGCGGCACCCGCAGCAACTGCTGCTCCAGGCGCACGGGCGGGGGCCCCGAGCTGGCGGCTCGGCAGCCCTCGTCGATGGCGGTGCTGGAGACGGAGCGCAGCGTGAGCCCCGCGTCGGTGCAGGCGATGGCCTCGGTGGGGAAGGCCACGGGGCAGGGGGCTCCGGCGCCGCTGAATCCCTGCGCGCGCGTCTCGCCGATGAAGCCCTCGGATGTCCGGTTCAGGACGATGGAGACGGAGCCCGCGTCGGGCGTCTCGACGCCACCATCGGCCCAGGCGCGCACCACCGCGAGCGACAGCGTTCCACCGTCATCCTCGCCCAGGTAGCGGAACGCCGCGTTCTGCGCGTGGCGGTACTCGCCTGCCTGGTTGCGCTCACAGCCTGGCGGCACCTTCACCGGTGGAGCGGAAGCCATGGCCTCCACGCGCGGCGGTGCCTTGGCCGGGCACGCCGTGAGACTGAGGGCACAGACTGCGAGGGCCACGGGAGGCAAGACGCGGTGCATGGCTCGCGATATTCCTCCAACGCGAGGGTCGGTGGGACTCTGTTTGCTTCCCCTCGGATGACTCTCTAACCTTCGGGCCGTCATGATCCTTCGTCGCGTCGTGCTCTCCCTGCTGGTTGCCGCACTGGCCGTGCCGTCGTCCGCGTTCGCGCAGGATGACGACCTCATCGAGCCGCTGGGGCCCCAACCGTCGAAGACGTCGCGCACGAAGAAGAGCAAGGCCGTCCGCACCCCCAAGCCGCCCAAGACGCGCGCGCCGAAGAAGGAGCGCACCGCCACGCGCAAGGGGCAGTCCGTCAAGCCGTCCACCGCGCCGACTCAGGGGGAGGATGACCTCATCGCACCGCTGGTGCCGGTGAAGACGGAGCTGGTCCTGAAGCTGGGGACCAACGCGCGCGGGGCGAAGCTGTTCCTCGACGGCAAGGAAGTGACGGCGGGCTCGGGGCCGCTGGCCGTGACGCCCGGCGAGACGCACACCGTCGTCGCGCGGCGCTCCGGCTACGCGGAGTACAGCGAGCGAGTCGTGGTGGAGGAGGGCAAGTCTTCTGAGTTGGTGGTGGCGCTGGATGCGGTGGTGGGCTTCGCCACCGTGACGGCGGACGTGAGCCGGGCCACGGTGTTGCTGGATGGCGTGGAGATGGGCACCACCCCCATTTCCAACATGCAGCTCAAGCCGGGCACGCGCGAGTTCGAGTTCCGCGCCAAGGACCTGAAGGACGTGCAGCACATCACGGTGCGCGCCGGCCAGCAGTACGTCGTGGAGGGCAAGCTGCGCCCGGTGTCCGTGGCGGACGCGAGCGACCAGCCTCGCAACCCCGTACTCATTCCTGAGCGGACGCGGGTGGATCAGCCGGGCCTCGCGCTCAATCCGCAGAGCCAGGAGCCGGAGCCGGTCGTCTCCACGAGCAAGTCCTGGTACCAGCGTTGGTACGTCTGGGCGGGCGTGGGGCTCGTCGCCGCCGCGTCCGTGGGCGCGGTCATGGCCACCCAGAACAACGCCAAGCCGCTGGCGCCCAACGAGGTGTGCGGCGTCAACTGCGACGGCGTCATTCCCGCGGCGGCCCGCCCGGCGGCACTGCCCTCCGGAGGCGGGCTGCGCTTCTGACCAACGCGGGGGTTACTGGCCCCGCAGGTCGTCTTCGCCCCTGCGGGCTTCGGGTGACAGCACCAGGTACACGTTGCTCACCCGGCCCACGCCCCAGTAGTCGAGCGCGGTGGTGCGCACGCGGAACTCGCCGGACTCGGGCAGCAGCTCGGTGACGTCGACCTCGCCGGGCTCGAAGGCGAAGGCTCGGCGGCCCACGTTGTCCACTTGCTGGTTGCCGATGAGGACGCTGTCGGTGTAGCCCACGGCCGCCCGGCGCAGCACGGCGCCGCGTCCATCCACCACTTCCAGCAGCAGGAAGTTGTCCACCGAGAAGCCCTGCGTCCCCTTCGCGTCGCCGTAGAGGCGCGCTCGGGCGCCCTCCAGCTTCAGCGGCTCGGTCTGTCCGGTGGCCACCACATGAGGCGTGCGGTCCGCGTCGCGTGTGTCGACCTCCACGTCCCGGCGCAGCTCCTTGAGCATCGCGGTCTCGCGCTCGGGGGTGTCCTTGAGCAGCAGGACGGCTCGAGGCTCCGCTGGGGGGGCGACGGGATGGGGCGCCGGAGCTTGCCGTGCGGCGCAGGCAGGGAGAACGCAAGCAGCGGCCAGGGCCAGGGTGAACGTTCTGGAGGGCATTTCCGGGCTTGTAGCGAGCGGCTGCGCAACGGGTCAATTAGCATGCCCCCCCATGCGCGCGCTCCTCCGGTGGAGTCTCCTGGCCCTGTTCGTCGGCGCTCGGGCCCAGGCCGATGTGCCCCCTGAAGTGCAGCTCTGCCTCCAGCACCTCAAGCCCTCCGAGCGGGAGCGGGCGGCGCGGGCACTGGGGCCCCTGGAGGCGCTGCCTCGCTACCGGGTCCAGTTGGAGGTCGATCCGAAGGAGCGCCTCGTCTGGGGCAAGGTGCAGGTGGAGGTGACGGCTCGCAACGGGCGTCCGCTCTCGGAGCTGTACCTGCGGCTGACGCCCAACACGCGGTCCCGCCGGGTGACGCTGTCGCAGGTGAAGCTCAATGGCCAGCCCGTCACGCTGGAGCCGGGCCCCGAGTCCACGCTGTCACGGGTGGCGCTGACGCCGCCGCTCGCGCCGGGGGCGAGCGCCACGCTGGAGATGTCGGTGAAGGCGACCGTGCCGCGCGCTCCGGCGCAGAGTGGCTCCCTGTTGGGCGGAGGGGGCGCGGCGAGCGGGGGAGACCACGGGGCTTTCTCCGCGACGTCGGATTTCCTCAGCCTGGTGGGCGTGGTGCCGCAGGTGCCACCGCTGGATGAGCAAGGGAAGCCCTGGTCGGGGCCGCAGGGCATCGGGGACCTCGCGCTGTACGAGCCGGCGCACGTGCTGGCCACCGTCACCGTGCCGCCGGGCTGGACGGCGCATGCCACGGGCGCGCCCATGGGCGAGGTGCCCGAGCCGGATGGGCGCGTTCGCTTCGGCTTCGCCGCGGCGGCCGTGCGGGACTTCCCCGTGTTCGTGTCGCGCGGCTATCGGTCCGAGACGACCACGGTGAACGGCGTCACGGTGGAGAGCCACTTCCTGCCCCGCGACGAGGCCAGTGCCCAGCGGGTGCTGAAGTACGCGACCCAGGCGCTGTCCGAGTTCGAGCGCCGCCTGGGCCCGCTGCCCTACACGCACTTCCGCGTGGTGGAGGCGCCGCTGTCGGGGGGCGCTGGGGGCATGGAGTTCCCGGGGCTCGTCACGGTGGCGACGTCGCTCTACCGGGCCTCGGTGGATCCAAGCGCGGTGCTCTCCGGCATGGCGGGCATGGAGGACCTGCAGGCCCTGCTCGGCGAGGCAGGCGGCGGGGCGATGGCTCAGATGGGGGCCACGCTGGAGCGCACGCTGGAGTTCACCGTGGCGCATGAGGTGGCGCACCAGTACTTCGCCGCGCTGGTGGGCTCGGACCCCATCAACGCGCCCGTGGTGGACGAGTCCCTGGCCCAGTACGCCGCGGTGCTCTACTTCGAGTGGGCGCACGGCAAGGCCGCCGCGGAGCGCATGCGTCGCGAGGGGCTGGTGACGCCGTACCACTTCTATCGCTTGTCGGGCGGTGAGGACGGCCGGGCGGACCGCGCCACGGGCGACTTCGATGACGAGATGCAGTACGGCGCGCTCGTGTACGGCAAGGCGCCCATGTTCCACCACGCCGCGCGCCAGCTCGTGGGGGACGGGCCGTACTTCCAGGCGCTGCGCTCCTACGTGGACACGTACCGCTTCAAGTGGACGTGCAAGGAGTGCCTGGTGAAGGAGCTGGCGAAGGCGAGCCCCGCGCAGGCGCGTGCGCTCGGTGCCCTGCGCGTGCGCTGGTGGGAGGAGGCGCACGGCGACGCGGACCTGGGCGCGCCGGACCTCGGGTCGATGATGGGCGGCCTGGGCGACATGAAGCTGGACGCCGAGTCGCGCAAGCTGCTGGAGGAGATCCTCCCCCAGCTCACCGGGCAGTAACCCTCAGTCGAACAGGGCCTGGACGAACTCGCGCGGATCGAAGCGGCGCAGGTCGGCGATCTTCTCGCCCACGCCCACCCAGACCACGGGCAGCTTCAGCTCATCGCAGATGCCGATGATGACGCCGCCCTTGGCGGTGCCGTCCAGCTTGGTGAGCGCGATGGCCGTGACGCCCACCGCCTCGTGGAACTGCTTGGCCTGCTGGATGGCGTTCTGCCCGTTGGTGGAGTCGAGCACCAGCAGCACCTCATGCGGCGCGCCGGGCAGCGCCTTGTCCATGACGCGCTTCACCTTCTTCAGCTCCTCCATGAGCGGCGCCTGGGTGTGCAGGCGGCCCGCGGTGTCCGCGATGACGACGTCCGCGTTCTCCGCGCGGGCGCGCTTCACGGCATCGAACACCACGGAGCCCGGGTCTCCGCCGTCAGCGCCCTTCACGAACTGCGCGCCGGCGCGCTCGGCCCACACGTCGAGCTGCTCGGTGGCGGCGGCGCGGAACGTGTCGCCCGCGGCGACAATCACCTTCTTGCCCTGGCCCGTGAGCTGCGCGGCCAGCTTGCCAATGGTGGTCGTCTTGCCGGCGCCGTTGACGCCCACGACCATGACGACGTGCGGTGGGCCGCCCCCCTCCAGCGAGCGCGGCACGGGCAGCGCCACGATGCGCTCCACCTCGTCGCGGATGACGCGCTTGATCTTCTCCGGGTCGCTCAGCTCCTTGCGCTTGAGCTTCTCGCGCGCCTCCTCGACGAGTCGGTTCGCGGTGCGCACGCCGATGTCGGCGGTGAAGAGGATCTCCTCCAGGTCCGCGAGCACGGACTCGTCCACCACGCGCTGCTGGCCGAAGAGCCCGTTGAGGCGGGCCATGAAGCCCTGGCTGCGGGTCTTGTCCAGGCCCTGGGCCAGGGTGCGGCCGGCCTCGGCCTGGACCTTGGCGCGGGCGGTGGCCTCCTCGGCGCGCCGGGCCTCCTCGGCGGTGGCGGCCTCTCGGGCGCGCTGCTCCTCTTGGAGGCGCTGGGCCTCGGCGACCTCGCGACGACGACGCTCGCGGGCCTCGTCATCCGCGGCCTTCTTCGCGCGGTACTCGGCGCGCTTTTGCTCCTCCTCGCGCTCCTTGAGTTCGCGGGCCTCCGCCTCCAGGCGTGTACGCTCGGTGGCGTCGGTGGCGGTGCGCGCGGCGCGGGCGGCCTCCTCTCGCTGGCGGGTGAGGGCATCGGAGCGCGCATGGGCCTCATCCAACTCGCGGAGGCGCGCCAGCTCCAGCTCGGAGGGCGGCAGGTCCACGCGCAGCTCGGGGCGCGGCTCGGGGAGGGCGGGCGTCTCCTCCGCCTTGGGGAGCGCGGGCTTCTTGGCCTCGGCCTGGCGGCCTCGGGTGAAGAGCTTGCGCGCGGCGAGCACCACGAGGAGGACGAAGAGGGCGGCGACGCCCATCCCCACCACCTCGCCCACGGGCAGGCCATGCTCGGGCGGCGTGCCTGTCCCCGGCTGCGTCGTGCCTCCGCCCGGCGTGGGAGCGGGGGAGGGAGAGGGCGGGACCTGGGTGGCCAGGGCGGCGAGGAGGGGTGGGGTGTTCATGCGCGGCCTCGCATACACCAACCCGCAGTTGGATGCAGCGCCCCCGGCCGAGTAGAACCGCGCATCGACATGCGCCTCCTTCCCTCGACCCTTTGGGTGTCCGCATCCCTGCTGTTGGGCAGTGCCTGCATCGTCGAGGCTCCCGGAGGCGCCAGCCCCGAGGAGCGGCGCGCGGCCACGGTGACCCAAGTGCCGCCGCTCTCCGTGCGCAACGGCGCCAATCTGGGAGGCAAGGTGGAGTTGGTGGGCGCCACCGTCCAGCCTGGCCGCGTCGCCCCGGGGGACCAGGCGCGGGTGACGCTGTTCTTCAAGGTGCTCCAGCCGCTGGACGACGACTACATCGTCTTCGTGCACGTGGAGGACGCCGACGGCCGCGTGGAGCGCACCAACGTGGACCACAAGCCCGCGAATGGCCTCTACCCGACAACGCAGTGGAAGCCGGGCGAGACGGTGAAGGACGAGTTCATCGTCTCGGTGCCGCCCGGCTCGCCCGTGCGCGCGCTGAACCTGTGGATGGGCCTGTGGGAGCCGCGCACGGACACGCGGCTGAAGCTCACCAACCCGGACGTGGTGCGCAACGATGGCAACGACCGGCTGCTCCTGGCCCAGGTCCCGGTCGGTCGCTGAGCGCCGTCACACGGCCCCTGAAGCGCGCGCAGTTTGAGTCCGAGCCGCCGCCCCGTGTCGCGGCTTAATTCGAGTCGGGTTGCGCGGAGGGAGGACTCGCGTCGTCGTCCGACGGGGTCGAGCCGAGCAGCATGAGGGCATGGAGGTCTCCCTTCACGCGCTCGTCGCCGCCGGCGACGAAGTCCTCGTCGCGTGCCCCCGCGTTGAACCGGATGCCGTCCAAAAACCTCGAACAGCTCGGGGTGTCTCGCATTCACGGCTTCGGGCTTGTCGAAGTTCCAGCGTGAGACGAGCCCATCGCGGCCCAGGACATAGTCGTGGCCGGGGCTGACTTGCGCGACGAACCCAGGGGTTGGGGATTCTCTGCTCGGGCCATGCTGGGAAGCGACAGCCACAGGAGCAACGGGGCGCGTGGGGCGCGACGTTCATGCGCGCGCTCAAGCGGCCGAAGCTCGTGCGCAGACCGCCGCGTGCACGCGAGCGTCCGCGCGGAAGCGGCTGCGACAGGGAAGAAGCGCCAGAGCGGCCCTGTAAGCCGAGTTTTGTCCCCACCCCTTTCGAGGTGGGCGATGAACATTCATCTAGGGCCCTGGTTGCCCAGGGGCCTCATCAGCGAGCAACCCGAGCGCTTGGGACGGGCCATCCTTGTCCCCTCGCGGGGACGCGCTCCTATTGGCTCTTGCTCCAGGTGGGGTTTACCGTGCCGTCCGAGTCACCCCGGACGCGGTGCGCTCTTACCGCACCGTTTCACCCTTACCCGCCCCTTGCGGAACGGGCGGTCTGTTTTCTGTGGCACTGTCCTGCGAGTCGCCTCGACTGGCCGTTAGCCAGCACCCTGCCCTGTGGAGCTCGGACTTTCCTCCCGCCACCCATGACTGCGATGGCCGGCGTTCATCCGGGCCGCTCTGGCGCCCCAGGGGATACAACAGCGGTGGCGTACAGGTCCACTCTGCTCGGGGCGGCGCCGCGCGCGTTGAACACGCCCGAGGCGGTGCGCGCTACATGCGCTCGTCGATGGCCCGGTTGCTCATCTCGTCCGCCTCGGCGTTCTGCGCGCGGGGGACATGGGTGAGCTTCACGGAGGAGAAGCCCGCGAGCAGTCGCTTGGCCTCATCGAACAGCGGCTTCAGGGTGGGGCTCTTCACCTGGTACCGGCCCCCGAGCTGGCGGATGAGCAGCTCGCTGTCCGCGAAGACCTCCACCTCGGAGGCGCCCAGGCCGCGGGCGTGCTGGAGGCCCAGCAGGAGCGCGCTGTACTCGGCGAAGTTGTTCGTCTGGACGCCGAGGAATCGCCCGAGCCGCGCCACCACCCGGCCCTCGGCGTCCTTCACCACGGCGCCCGCGCCCGCAGGGCCCGGGTTGCCGCGCGCCGCGCCGTCGGAATAGACGCGCAGCCGGGGCACCGGGCCCGCGCCTCGCGCGACCTCCGTGGGAGGAACAACCGGGGCAGGGGACGAGGGCACTGGCGCGGACGAGGCGCCAGGACCGAGCCGGTCGGCGACCTCCTCCAGCAACTGTCCCAGGTGCTCTCGGGTGAGGCCCCGGAAGGCCCGGACCGTGCTCGTCAGGGGCTCCTCGCGCGCGATGAAGCGGAGGAGGTCGACGAGGGAGGGCCGGGCCATGGGAGGAAACAAGACGACCGCGACTACTCGTCGGCGGCCGGCTGCTTCTCCTGAAGCGCCTCGACTGCGTAGATGATGCGGTTGCACGAGGGGCACACGTCGGTGCCCAGCGTGGTGCGCAGCATGTTGTAGAGCTGGGGCGGCACGTTCATGTTGCAGCCCTGGCAAGTGCCCGCTGCCACGCCGACGATGGCGGGGAGCTTCTTCTTGCGGATGACCTCGTAGCGGCGCAGCAGCGTGGCGTCCACCGCGGCGGCCACCTCCGAGCGACGGCCCTCCAGCGACTTCACCTGGCCCTCGGCCTCGCCCAGCTTGCCGCGCAGCTCCGTCATGCGCCCCGAGAGGCTCTGCTGACGGGTCGCGAAGTCCGACTCCTTGGACTTGATGGCCTCGCGTGCCGTGGCCAGCTCCTTCACCTTGTCCGTCAGCTCCTCGGACTGGGTGAGGATGCCCTTCTTCGCGATGTCGATCTCCCTCGCGAGCGCCGAGTACTCACGCGTCGAGCGCTGATCGGACAGGCGGCCTTCCCACTTCTTCACCTTGTCCTTCTCGTCCGCGATGTTCTGCTCGAGCAGGGCCTTCTGCCGCTCGAGGTCGGTCACGCGTGCGCGCTCCGCCTCGATGGCACTCCGCGCCACCCCCAGGTCCCGCTCCAACTCGGAGATCTGACGGGGATGCACGTCCGCAGCCTTCCGGAGCGAGGCGACCTCCAGGTCTACCTTCTGCAGCTCCGCCAGGGCCTTCAGTTTCTCCCGCAAGTTTGCTGCCTCCCACAGTGCCGCACCGACGCGCGGCGCGGCTCTTGTACCAACAAGGATGATGGGGGTCCAACGCCCAAATGGGCCAGTCGTCATCCCACGCTGTCCGTGCGGCCATCCGGCGTTTGAATCCGCTTCACGCACCCGTTAGACGGGGACACGTGTTCCGGCCCTCCTTCCTTCGCGCCTGCCTCCTGCTCGCCCTGGCCCCCGCCTGTCGCGAGACCCCTCCCTCCCCCGCGCCCCCCTCATCGGGCGCTCCTCCCCCCGCCGCCCGGCCGGTGGCTCCCGTGACGGAGTGGGGGACGCTGGAGGGCAGGGTGCGCCTGTCCGGCCCTCCGCCGGCCCCCGTGCTCCGCGACACCAGCGCCACCGCCGCGGGCGTCTGTGGGGCGCAGTCCGAGGATCGCTCACTCGTGGTGGGACAAGGGGGCGCGCTCGCCTACGCCGTGGTGGCGCTGAGGGACGGCGCTGACTTCGCCGCGCCTCCCGAGCCCACCGCGGAGCCCGTGCTGGACCAGCGCAAGTGCTCCTACGAGCCGCCCGCCCTGGCGGCTCGCGCGGGCAGCTCCCTGGCCCTGCGCAACTCGGACCCGCTGGTGCACAACGTGCGCGCCGCGTCCGGGGCCAATCGTTCAGTCTTCAACGTGGCCATGCCGCTGGAGGGGATGACCCTGCACCGGCCGCTGCCCACCGAGCCCGGCACCGTGGCCATCCGCTGCGACGTCCACCCCTGGATGCGCGCCGTCGTGCGCACCTTCGACCATCCCTACTTCACGACCTCGGGCGCCGACGGGCACTTCCGCCTCAAGGTTCCGGCCGGAAAGCACACCCTCGTCTTCTGGCACGAGCGGCTCCCAGAGACCTCCCGCGCCGTGGAGATCCACGCGGGAGAGACCGTCACGGTGGACCAGGAGTGGGGCTCCGCCGACCTGCGCTGACCCCGACACCCCCGACTCCAGGGCGAGACGTGGAAGGATTGGCCCGCTCCGCGTCTAAGGCTCTGGGAACCGAGGCGAGCCGTTTCGGTTTCCGTCTAAATGGCAAAATTGTTATGAGTGTGCTTGCGCCACACAAAAGGGGGGCACGTCATGCACCAGCCAAAGAAGCGAGTGATGCCACCGGAGCCGCGTCCCGCCGAGCCTTCGGGCCGGGCGGTTCGCCCCGTGGGGATGCAGGAGATGGGGCCTGGGCTCTATGAGCAGATTCGCCGCGCCCTGACGGAGCTGTCACCAGCCTCGTCGAATCCGTAGTCGGCGTTCGCGGGGCCCTTCAGAACGACGAAGAGGCCCCGGGCCGGATGGCCACGGAGCCTCGTTGGGCAGGACACCCGCTGCCGCCGACTAGATCTCGTCTTCCTCGGCCTCGCCGGCGCCCGCCTCGTCGTCGTCGAAGCTCTCCAGGTCCTCCTCCTCGTCCTCGGAGGCGGCGGGCTCTTCGGGCTCGACAGGCTCGATGACCTTGGGCGCGGCGGACAGCCGGCTGCGGCGTCCCTCGGGCGCGGGCTTCAGGGCAGGGCTCTCACGCTGGTCGGCGCCGCACTTGGGGCACACCGGATCCGGCTTCTTCATGTCGTAGAACTTCGTGCTGCACTTGAAGCAGACGAACTTCGTCCCGAGGTCCTTCGCCGACATTCGCCACCTTCTAAAAGGCTAGAGAAGACAGGGAGGCGGCTGAATAGATGGGCGGACGGACAGAGTCAACGGTGGGTTTGCGCGGGCGATTTCTGGCGGTAGCATCCGGGCCCGTTTCCCCGCGAGTCGGACACCCCCCTTGAACTTCACCTGCGACAATTGCCAGAAGCGGTACTCCATTGCGGACGAAAAAGTCCGCGGCAAGACGGTCAAGGTCCGCTGCAAGAATTGTCAGAGCGTCATCACGGTGCAGGGCCCCGCCGAGGAGGAGAGCACCCGCGTGGTCTCTCTGGCCGACGTGGAGCGCATCCGCGCCCAGGAGCGCTCGCTGAGCGAGACGGCGAGTGCCCCGGCCCCCGCGCCCGCTCCAGTTCCTGCCGCCGCACCCGTCGCGAGAGCGCCTGTCTCCGCGCCCCAGACGCCCTGGGATGATGAGCCGACGCGCGCGGCTCCCGTGCGTCAGGCCGCCGGAGCGCCCTGGTTCGTCATGGTGCGCAACAAGCAGGAAGGTCCTCTGGATGAGGCCGCCCTGGCGGATTGGGTGTCGTCGGGCAGCATCAGCGCGCGCAGCTTCTTCTGGCGCCAGGGCATGCCGGATTGGAAGCGCGGCTCGGACATCCCGGAGCTGGCCGCGTTCTTCGCGCCGCCCCCCGAGCCCGTCGCGCCGCCTCCGCCCGTCGCGGCGCCGCCGCCTCCTCCTGCTCCCGCGCGGGCCGCGCCCCGCCGCGAGCCGGAGCCCCAGGCGTTCATGCCCGAGCCGGAGTCCGAGGAGCCGCCCCCGAACGAGGAGGACGAGCCCGAGCGGACGTTCTTCTCCGAGCCCGCCGCGAAGGCCGCGCACGTCTCGTCCGGACGGCGAGGGCAGGCCGCGCGCGCGGAGGCTCCCGCCGCGAGCGCCGCGCCGCTCAACGAGCTGTTCTCCGACCTGGATCTGCCCGGCAACCGAGGTGAGGGCGAGGGCGAGGACGAGGGCGCGCCTGATTCCGACGAGCAGGGCGCGCCGCTGGGCGGAGACCCCAACGACGAGTCCGCGCCGGTGGAGGACACGCGCTACTTCATGAAGAAGTCGGGCGTCACGCGCCGCAATCCGGCGTGGAAGATCGCGCTCTTCGTGGTGCTCATCATCGTGGTGCCCGTGGGCATCCTGTACGCGCTGTCCGCCACCAAGGTGGTTCCGCTCACCGTCAAGCGGGTGGACGCCGAGGGCCGCATGGTGGAGCAGCCCGTGTTCTCCGTGGAGGGCGTGGGAGCGCTGCGCGACAAACTGCTCGGTCGCACGGCCGCGCCTCCGCCGTCGCGCCCTGTCGAGTCCGACAAGCGTCCTGCGACGCCGAAGGCCGCCGAGTCGGGTGCGCAGCAGGGCAGCGCCGCGCCCGCGAACGGGAAGCCCCAGGGGGAGCTCGCGGCCGTCTACTCCGATACGCAGAAGGCGGAGGTCGGCCCGGAGGTGCGCAAGGACGCGGAGGTCGCGGCCAAGGACAGTGCCTCCGCGGGCGGGCCCGCTCCCGAGGAAGTGCAGCGCGTGGTGGCGCAGACGCAGCCCGGCTTCCGCAACTGCATCGAGCAGGAGCTGCGCAAGAATCCGAAGTTCCGCGGCGGCAAGGTCACGCTGACCGCGACGGTGGGGGCTTCGGGGACGGTGAAGGCCGCCTCGTTCGATCGCGCCGACATCAATGGTTCGGGAGTGGGGGAGTGCCTGAAGGACCGTGCGAAGCGCATGGTCTTCTCGAGCTTCTCCGGCGACGACGTGGACCTCCAGGTTCCGCTCGTCCTCTCCGGAACGATGTAGTCGCGCGCCGGGATCCGCTGCGCTCCTCGCGAGGAGCGCACGGGGCCCGGCGTGTCTCCGTCACGGCGCGAAGCCGCTGCTGCGCGGTGGAGGCCGGCGTCTCTGTGTTCGAGCGAGCCGGGATTCCCTGCGGCCAGGGCGAGGCGGCTCGCGGTCCAGCGGCTTCAGGTCTTCGCTTGAAGCCGCCGATGCACGGAGGATGACTGGCCGCTCCCGGTTCATGAGGGCTGGACGTCACTTCGCTCATCGTGGGGCTGCGCACCGCATGCTCACGTCATCGCGCGAAGCGACTCGTGCGCGATATCCACCTGAACTCCTGCCGCAGGCGCTTGCCTGTCGTGACTCCGCTGTTGGCGAGGACGCGCAGGGCGGCGTGCTCGCGTCATCGCGAGCCGTGGTTCGTGCGCGTTAGCCACCCTCGCTTCCGGTGCAGACGTTTGCCTGTCGCTCGTCCGCTGCTTTCGTGGCAGCGAGCAGCGCGGTGTGCTCGCGGCATCGCGAGCAGTGGCTCGTGTGTGGTGGCCACCTGGTCCTGTCGCGCTCGCAGGTGTCTTTCGTTGCTGCGCTCCACACGGGGAGGTTCAGGGCCCGTGAGCCTGCGTCACAGGTCGAAGTCGCCCGAGGGGGGAGGGGGTTTGCCTTGCTGTGCTCGCTCGCGTGCCTCGCGTACCTCTTCGCGCAGTGCCGCCGTGGCCTTCGCGTCCACGGTGAGGGTCTTCAGGTCGATGACGTCGCCCTCTCGCACGCCGGCAGGCAGTTCACGCAGGGGGCGCGTCACCTCGTGGCCGTCCACCACGAGGACGGCGAGGTCGTCCTCGATGCGATCCAAGGTGGCCGTCGACATGGGGCTCCGAGAGCGGCTCATGGGTTGCAGTCCCGTGCCGGCCGGAACTTCCGTGCGGCTTCCTCGCGCGTGGCGAAGTGGATGAGGTTGCGCGGAAGGATCTTCTTCGCGGCGGGGCACGAGGGCACGTGGAAGGACTCGCGGATGCGGCTTGCCACATAACCCTGGGTGGGCATGGCCTGCTGCGCCTCGGGCGTGGGCGGTTTCCGCGCGGCGGGCAGGTCATCCACGTTGGTGGTGCTCGCTCCCTGGCGAGGTGTGTCTGTCGCGGGCTTCGTATCGGCGACCTTCGCGACAGCGGGCGTTGCTGTCGGAGGCAGCAGGTCCGCGCCGGAGAAGGTGTAGCGCGTATCGATGGGTACTCCCGCGGGCAGTCGCTGCGGCGTGACCACGAACTGCCGACCATCGCTCACCGCTTGCACCTCGCCCGCGATGTCCGTGCGGAACAGACGCGCGCTGCTCGCGCCGAGTCGCTCCAGCGTGGCGCGTGCGGGCATGCCGGGACCGCCGCTCGCGCCCACCGATACGATGGCCGCTTGAGGGCGCACCGCCGAGAGGAACGCGGAGGTGGATGCATCCGAGATTCCGTGCGCGCCCACCTTGAGCAGCGTGGAACGAGAGACCGCTCCCCGCGCGACGAGATGCGCTTCGGTCTGCGCGCGCGCATCCCCCATGAACAGCACGGACGTGTCCCCGTAGGTGAGCCGCAGGACGATGGAGTTGGACTCCAGGCCGACCGCGCCATCGCCCGGCAACAGCGCCTCGGCCGGTGCGCGGGGCCAGAGCACCGTCAGCTCCACGCCCGCGCCCACGGGCAGCTTCAAGGGCGCATTGGGCGTGGAGGACGAAGGCGCGGGGGAGAAGACCTGCACGCCTCGCGCTCCCACTCGCCCGAGCAGGGCGTCGTAGTCCTCGGGCGCACCCGGGAGTTGCGGCTCCAGCAGGCGTCGTGCGCCCACTCGGCGCAGCAGCGGATCCAACGCGCCGCGATGGTCCGCGTGCGGATGCGTGAGGATGACGAGGTCCAGCTCTCGCCGCAGCAGCTCGGGCAGACGGTTCACCAGGTGGCCGGCGGCGGAGGCGGGCCCTGCGTCCACCAGCACCGTGTTCCCCTCGGGCGACACGATGAGCGCGGCGTCGCCCTGGCCCACGTCGAAGAAGTAGACGTGCAGCTTCCCGTCGGGGGGCGGCCCGAAGTAGCGCGAGGGCGTGGTGGGCTCGCTCGCCTCGGGCGGCGGCGTGGAGGCGGGCGGCGGTTGCTTGCAGGCCAGGGGCGCAACGAGCAGCAGGCCCAGCAGGAGAGGCAGGCGCGGGCTCATGGGTGGCAGTCCTCCGCGGGACGGCGCTCGCGGGCGGCGGCCTCGCGGCTGGGGTAGACGGTGCGCTCATTGTGCGAGCGCTTCAAGGTCGGGCAGTCCTCACGATGGAACACCTTGCTGCCCTTCAGCGACACGTAGCGCGGTCCCTCGGCGCTCGCGGGCGCGCGCTCCACGGGTGGCGTAGAGGGCCGGCTCGAACTCGAGGGCCCACGACCCCCGGGCTCTTTCTCTCGTTCCTTGGAGCCCCCCGAGCGCCGGTGGACGCTGGGCTCGATGGGGCCCAGCGCCACCGGCCCCGTGCCCTGTTCTCCCTGGACGACCAGGGGCGCCGTGATGCCTCGGGCCGAGCTCAGGGTGACGTTGGTGCCGTCACTCACCGCGACCACCTCGCCGTCCTGGTCGGTGCGGAAGGGCCGGACGCCCGCGCTGTCCAGGCGCTCGAGGACCTCCGGGCTGGGATGGCCGTAGTCGTTGCCCTTGCCGCAGGAGATGACCGCGGCGCGAGGCTTCACCCGGCGGAGGAACGCGGCGGTCGTGGAGTGACGGCCCCCATGGTGGGCCACCTTCAGGACCGTGGCCGTCAGGTCGAGCGGCTTCTGGAGCAGCACTTCCTCGGTGTCCGGCTCGGAGTCTCCCGTCAGCAGGAAGGCCGTGGCGCCGAACGTGAGCTTCGTCACGATGGAGTTGGAGTTGGGGTCCGAGCGCGTGTCGTCGAGGAACGACTCCTGCGGCACGCGCGGCCACAGCACCGTCAGCGCCACGCCCTCGCCCAACCCGATGGTGAGCAGTGACTGGGGCGCTCGTGGGTTGGGCTGAGGCGTCATCACCTGGCCCACCTCCTTGCCCACGAAGTTCAGCAGGTCACGGTAGGCCTCGCTCGGGTGATTGAAGCCGGGATCCATGAATCGTCGCGCGCCCACCGCGCGGATCGCCGCGGCGAGTCCCCCCAGATGGTCCAGATGCGGGTGCGTCAGGATGACGAGATCCAACGGGCCCTTCACCAACTCGCGCAGCCGCGCCGCCAGCCGGGGCGCCGCCTCTGGCGGGCCCCCATCGATGAGCACCGTCTTGCCCTCGGGCGAGACGATGAGGATCGAGTCGCCCTGGCCCACGTCCAGGAAGTACACCGAGAGCTGCCGGCCCACGCCGCTCGGTGGCACGGTGGGTGCGGCGGCATGCCCTCCGAGTGGAGCGAGCAGAAGGAAGAGGAATCCGAGGAGCCGCGCGAAGAACGTCACGATTCGCACTCTACCGCTCTGCTCCCACCCTCGGCACCTGGGTGCGACCTGTTCAGGAGCCCCCATCCGAGCGCTTCCCGAGGGCAACGAAGTGGGCTATGGGGCGCGACATGTCCGACTCCGAGGACTTCTTCAAAGCCGTTGAGGAGCTTGCTGACCACGCCCGCCGCCGCATGCTCGCCTGGGCTGAGGCCCGGGGCGCCGTGCCGCCCGGCGCGACCGCCGAGGCGGAGACGGCCGCCGAGGCCACGAGCGCGGAGGTGGTCGTGGAGCCAGCGCGGCGCGAGCCTGGCGTGAAGACGGCCACGGCGCGCGTTCCTTCCGAGTCCATCCGCGGCGCGGCGGACCTGGCGCCCTACATCGACCACACGCTGCTCAAGCCCGATGCGAGGGCCGAGGACGTGGTCCGCGTGGCCGAGGAGGCGCGCCAGTACGGCTTCGCCACCGTGTGTGTGAACAGCGTCCACGTGGCCACGGCCGCGCGCGTGCTGGCCGGCGCCCATGCCGTGCCCATCGCCGTGGTGGGCTTCCCGCTGGGCGCGTCGTTGCCCGCCGCCAAGGCCTTCGAGGCGCGCGAGTCCATCCGCGCGGGCGCGCGTGAAATCGACATGGTGATCAACGTGGGGGCGCTCAAGGCCCGGGACTACCGGCTGGTGCACCAGGACATCGCCGCGGTCGTCGAGGCCAGCCACCCGCTGCCCGTGAAGGTCATCCTGGAGACGGGACTCTTGACGGACGAGGAGAAGGTCGTCGCGTGCGCGCTGTCCAAGGCGGCGGGCGCGGCCTTCGTGAAGACGTCCACGGGCTTCGGGCCCGGCGGCGCGACGGTGAAGGACATCGAGCTGATGCGCCAGACCGTGGGTGACGACGTGGGCGTGAAGGCCTCCGGCGGTGTGCGCTCCGCCGAGGACGCGGTGAAGATGATCCGCGCGGGTGCCAACCGCATTGGCGCGTCGTCGTCCGTCGCCATCGTCACCGGGCAGATCTCCACCGCGCAGTACTGACCTCCGCCACCGTGACGCCGAAACAGCGCGAGGCCTACCTGCAGCAGCTCCTGGCGCTCCACGCGGAGCTGTCGGGCAAGGCTCCGCAGCGCATCGAGCCCAATCGCACGGACGACGCGCGCGTGGGCGGCGATGAGGACGAGCAGCCGCTCAACGAGATGATGCAGGCCATTGCCTCCAGCCGGAACCGCAACACGGATGGCGTGCTGGCCCGCGTGGTGAAGGCCCTGGGCAAGCTGCGCGAGGACCCGGACTCCTTTGGCGAGTGCGAGGAGTGCGGAGACGACATCCCCACCGGCCGCCTCCAGGCGATGCCCTACGCGGAGTTCTGCGTGGCGTGCCAGGGCGGGAAGGATGGCCCCAAGGCTCGGGCCACCCGGCGCAAGCTCACCGACTACACCTGAACCGCGGCGGGACCGAGCCCGACGCACCCCACCCGGCCACACGAGGCGACAACACATGGACACCACCGGACTGAGAGAGCGGGCGGAGGCGTGGCGTCAGTCGGATCCGGATCCCGAGACCGCCGCGGAGCTGGCGCAGGTGCTCGCGGGCGGGGACCTGGCCGACCTGGCGGACCGTTTCGCGGGCGACCTGGAGTTCGGCACCGCGGGTCTGCGCGGCGTGCTCGGCGCGGGGCCCAATCGGATGAACCGCGCCGTGGTGCGCCGGACGACCGCGGGGCTGGCGCGCTATCTCAAGGCCCATGTTCCCGATGTGACGACGCGGGGCGTGGTGGTGGGCCGCGACGCTCGGCGCCTCAGCCAGGAGCTGGCCGAGGACACCGCCGCCGTCCTCGCCGCCGAGGGCATCCCCGCGCTCTTCTTCCCCGAGCCGGTGCCGACTCCTGTCACCGCCTTCGCCGTGCTGCACCTGGGCGCCGCCGCCGCGGTGATGGTGACGGCCAGCCACAACCCGCCTGAGTACAACGGCTACAAGGTCTACTGGGGCAACGGCGCGCAGATCATCCCCCCGCACGACAAGGGCATCGCCGCCACCATCGCGCGCGTGGAGCCCGCCAATCAGGTGCCGCTGCGCCCCGCGGCCGAGGCTCGGGCGAAGGGCCTGTGGCGCGACCTGCCGGCCGCGGTGGGCGAGGCGTACTTGAGCGCCATCCAGGGCCTGCGCCTGCATGGGCGCGGCTCCGCGTCGCTGTCCATCGTGTACACCGCGATGCACGGCGTGGGCGGCGTGTGGGCCGAGCGGGCCCTGCGGGACGCGGGCTTCGCGCGAGTCACCCCGGTGGCGGAGCAGCACGCGCCCGACGGACGCTTCCCCACGGTGCGCTTCCCCAACCCCGAGGAGCCGGGCGCGATGGACCTGTCGCTCGCCACCGCGGAGCGCGTGAAGGCGGACCTGGTGCTCGCCAATGATCCGGACGCGGACCGGCTCGCGGTGATGGCGCGCGAGAAGAACGGCGCGCTGCGCATGCTCACCGGCAACGAGGTGGGCGTGCTGCTCGGGCACTATGTCCTCACGCAGGGAACGAAGCGCGCGCGCCCGCACGTGGTGACGACCATTGTGTCGTCCACGCAGCTGGGCGAGATGGCGCGCGCGTTGGACGCCGCCTATGACGAGGTGCTCACCGGCTTCAAGTGGATCGCCAACCGCGCCCTGGAGCGCGAGCGCGCCGAGGGCACGCAGTTCGTCTTCGGGTACGAAGAGGCGCTTGGCTACACCGTGGGTACGGTGACTCGTGACAAGGACGGCGTGGGCGCGGCGCTGGTGTTCGCGGACCTGGCGGCGTGGTGCGAGTCGCGTGGCGCCACGGTGCTCGGCTACCTGGAGGAGATTCAGCGGCGCTTCGGGCTGCACGTGGGCGCGCAGCGCAACGTGACGTTGCCGGGCGCCTCGGGAGCGCAGGCCATCCGCGGCATCATGGATGGCTTCCGGGCTTCTCCGCCCGCGCGCATCGGTGGCGAGGCCGTGCGCGCCGTGCGCGACTACCAGCGCGGCGACGGCGGGCTGCCTCCGTCCAACGTGCTGGCGTACGAACTGGAAGGCGGCGCGCGCGTCACCCTGCGGCCCTCCGGCACCGAGCCGAAGATCAAGTACTACTTCGAGCGCAAGGAAGCGCTGTCACCCAGCGAGTCCCTCGCCACGGCCCGCGAGCGCGCCGAGGCCAGGCTGTCTGCGTTCATTGACGCTTTTCTGGTGCTCGCGCGTGAGCGAGGCCAGCCGGCCTGAGTCCTGAATCCCAACCCTCTCCCACTGGCCGTGGCCCCCCGCTCGGCCCCTCGCAGAAAGGCACTGTGTGAAGCGTCTCGTCCCAGGTTTTCTCCTCGCCTGCCTGCTGTCCCTCCCCGGCACGGCGCTCGCCCAGCGCGGCCAGGGTTGGTCCATCCTCGGCGCTGATTCGCTGGGGACGGGCAACACCGTCTTCTCGGGTCAGGTGGGCTGGCCCGGCCTCACGCTGGGCTTGCTGCATGGCGGCTCGTCCAACGTGGACGTCGGCGGCAAGTTCACCTTCAACTGGGGCCGCGAGGGTGCGGTCGACTTCGTGGACCCCGGCGTCAAGCTGCAGCTCTGGCTGCGCGTCATGCTGGCGAAGACCAACAAGGTCTCCCTGGCCCTCACCTTCCAGCCCGGGCCCATCATCTACTTCGAGGACTTCTACCGTCGCTATGGCGGCGGCGCGGACTTCGGCATGGCGCTCCCCGTCAGCCTGACGGCGGGCTTCCCGGTGGGCAGCGCGCTGATGCTGAACGCGGGCATCGACATCCCGTTCCACGTCTACTTCGGCGAGGACATTGGCGCGGTGGTGCCCATCCTCTTCGGCGGCGGCGTGGAGTACTTCCTCAACAGCCAGATGAACGTGAACTTCAGCCTGAAGATGGGCCCGTCCGTCTACACGCGGCTCGACAACAGCTACTTCACCATGGAAGCGCTGGCGGGCATCGCCTACCGCTTCTGAGCCTCCCAGGCGCGCGCGGGCCCGAGGGAGGGCGGCCCGCGCGGCCTACCAGGAGGCCGTCTGCTCAGGCAGCTCCACCGTGAAGGTGCTGCCCACGTTGACGAGGCTCCTCGCCATGAGCTTGCCACCCATGGACTCCACGAGGGTGCGCGCCACGGTGAGGCCCAGCCCCACGTTCCGGTCGGGCGCCTTCGTCGTGTAGTACGGCGCGAAGACCGCCTGCAGCTCGTCCTCGAAGATGCCGATGCCGTTGTCCTTCACGAAGAAGCGCGGCCCGAAGTCTCCGAACATGTCGGGCAGCTCCACGCCCACGTGCACGACGCGCGGCCGGTCCGTGACGTCCTCGAGCGCGTCCACGGCGTTGCTCACCAGCTCCACCAACACCTGCTCCAACTGGCGCCGGTTGAACACGCCCCCGATGGGGTCCTCCGGCAGCACCATCCGCACGTCCGCCGGGCCCAGGCGTCCCTCCGCGCGCATGCGCTTGAGGACCTCGGGCACCAGGGCGCGCAGGTCGAAGCGCTGGATGTCCGCCGGGCCCGTCGGGCCGAGCGACAGCAGGTGCTGCCCGTGCAGCCGCATCTGCTCGCCCGCGTGCCCCAGCCGGTGCAACTCCTCGGGGTCCGGAGCCAGGCCCTGGGCCGCTCGCGAGCGCACGTGCTCCAGCGCCCGCTGGAGTCCCTCGCCCAACTGGCCGAGCTGCTGCGCCACGTCCGCCGCCAACGTCCCCACGCGAGCCAGCCGCTCCATGCGGACCCAGCGCTGGCGAGGGTCCTGGAGCGCCTCGCGCGGCCCGCTGTCCTCGCGGTGCGACTTCAGCTCGAGCAGCGTGTGGACTCGCACCTTCAGCTCCTGTGCATCCAGCGGCTCGGTGATGAGCAAGTCATCCACGCCGGCCTCCAGCACCTCGCGGCGCGTCTGGCGATCCGCGGACGGCGTGAGCATGAGGATGGGCAGCGAGGGCCGCCGCAACTCCTCGCGCAGCCGCCGGAAGGCCTCGAGCCCCACCGTGCCGGCGCGCTCCACATCCAGCAGCACCAGGTCCGCGGCCTGCTGTGACGCCGCCTCCAGGGCCGCCGTGGTTCCCCGCGCGGGCAGGACGTCATAGCCCGCTGGCGCCAGGATGGACCGGACTCGCTCCGCGCCTCCCGACTCCACGTCCACCGCCAGGACTCGCGGTCGGTTCGCCGCGGTCGTTCCCATCGTCTCCCGCATCACGCCACCCCGCCGTCGTGACCGGGCCCGATGCACCCGGGTGTCGTCCTGTGTTTCGCGAACCGCGTGCCGGGCAGGCTCAGACTCCCCCCGGCGTCCAGGCCGACTCCGGCACGCGGTCCGTCATGGCCAGGGGCACATGCCAGCCGCATGCCGTGGGTCCGCCCACGCTGACACGCGCGTCTTGATTGATGCGTTCCCGACAAGCCCAGTCGTGGCGCGGGCTTGAACTCCCCGCATCGCGATCAGACGCGTCAGGCCGAGCCCCACTCGCGAACGCGAGTGAGTCAATGGAGACCAAGAATCAGAGCTGACCCGGGTTTTAGTAGACCCGGTGCCGCACCCGACTCAACGGGACTCCTGCTCGAAGGGGACACCGAGGGCGGCGGGGGCACTGCTGCGCTGTCCCTGCAGGCCCAGCAGGACCAATGTCATCAGATAGGGGAGGGCGAGCAAGACGCCCTGCGGTACGAGGTCCATCAAGTGGGGTGCGCTGGAGGCCAGCCCGATTCGCAGCGCGTTTCCGAACGCGAAGAAGAGCGCGGCGAGGAAGGCGCCCACGGGCGTCCAACGACCGAAGACCATGGCGGCCAGGGCCATGAAGCCAAGCCCCGCGGGGGTGTGCTGCTCGAAGCGGTCCAATACCGCGGTGGAGAGCACGGCGCCCCCGAGTCCCGCGAGCAGCCCGCCGCCCACCACCGCGCCCCAGCGCAGCGCGGGCACGGACAGGCCGAGCGTGGCCACCGCGTGTGGCTTGTCGCCCACGGCGCGCAGCCGGAGCCCCAGCGGGGTGCGCGTCAGCAGCCCCTGGAAGACGAAGGGCACCAGGAGCGCCAGGTACGTGGGCGCCGCGTGCCCCGACAGCGCGCCCAGCACCGGCACCGAGGCGAGGCCCGGGATGTCCCAGCGCGACAGCTGGGTGATGGGCGGCGTGCCGTTGGGCCCGAAGAGGGACTCCAGGAGGAACGTGCCGCCCGCGAGCGCCACCAGGTTGAGCGCCATGCCGGACACCACCTGGTCCGAGCGCCAGCGGATGCACAGCCAGCCGTGAATGGCCGCCATGCCGGCGCCCGCGCCCATGCCCACCACCACCGCGAGGGGCGTGGGCATGGCCAGGGCCGCCACGGCCGCGCAGAAGGCGCCCGCGCGCATCATTCCCTCGACGCCCACGTCCACCACGCCCGCGCGCTCGGACAGCACCGCGCCCAGGGCCGCGAACACCAGGGCCGGTGCCGCGTCCAGGGTGGAGAACAGCAGCGAGTGGAGCACCTCAAGCACGGGGAACCTCCACCACCGGCGCGGCGGGCGCGACCGAGGGGCGCGTCCGACGGCGCAGGACGGCGAGCCAGATGAGCCGGCCCGCGACGAACAGCAGCGCCAGCCCTTGAATCAATTCCGGGAAGCTCTTGTGCACGCCCAACAACTGCATGCGCGTGCCACCCGCGCGCAGCACGCCGAAGACGAGCGCCGCCACGGTGAGACCCAGCGGGTTGTTGTTTCCGATGAGCGCGATGGCGATGCCGTCGAAGCCGTAGGGCGCGCCGAGCGTGCCGGGGTAACGCCCCTCCGTGCCGAGCACCAGCACCGCGCCCGCCAGCCCGGCCATGGCTCCGGCCAGCACCATGGCTTGTCCCGTGCGCCACGCCACGGGGACGCCCGCCGTGCGCGCCGCCTCTGGCCCCAGGCCCACCGCGCGCGTCTCGAAGCCCACGCGCAGGCGCTTGAGCCACAGGTCCACGCCCACCGCCGCGGCGAGCGCCAGGGGGAAGCCCAGGTTGAGGCGAGACAGGTCGCCCAGCAGGCGCGGCAGCTGCGCGCTGGAGAGGATCTCCGCGGTGCCGGTGATGGAGGACTGCTGCCCCTGGGCCACGGCCTTGAGCGGTCCAATGACGAGCCAGTTGTCCACCAGGCTCACCGCCACCCAGTTGAGCATGATGGTGGAGATGACCTCGTGCACGCCGCGTCGGATGCGCAGCGCGGCGGCGATGCCTGACCACGTTCCGCCGGCGAGCGCGGCGGCTGCTAGCGCGGCCGGGATGTGAAGCACCGCGGGCACGTTCAATTGCGCGCCCACCACCGCCGCGGCGAGCGCACCGAGAATCATCTGCCCCTGCGCGCCGATGTTGAACAGGCCGACCTTGAAGGCCACCGCCACGGACAAGCCCGTGAGCGTCAGCAGCGCCGCCTTCATCGCGGCCTCGCCCAACGGACGCGTGAGGGCGCTCACGGGGCCGCCGTCGAGGAACGCGGGCCAGTTGCCCACGCCGCCCCAGAACATCTGGAGATAGGCGCGGGTGGCGGTGTCCACGTCGCGCGTCATCGCGATGGCGATCCAACACAGCACCAACGCCAGCAGCACCGACAGCACCGAGGGGAGAGCCTGTCGCGCACGCTCACCCATGGGCCGCCTCCGCTCCTGTCATGCGGCGACCCAGCTCGCGCTCGTCGAACGCGTCGCGCGTGAAGGTGCCCGTCACCCGGCCCTCGAAGAACACATAGACGCGGTCGGACAGCGCCAGCACTTCCTCCAGGTCCAGTGACACCATCAACACTCCCGCGCCTCGGGCCCGCGCCTCGCGCAGCCGGGCGTGCACCTGCGCCACCGCGCCGATGTCCAACCCTCGCGTGGGCTGGACCACCACGAGCAGCTTCGGGTTGGCGTCCAGTTCGCGCGCCACCACGACCTTCTGCTGGTTGCCGCCAGACAGTGCGCGCAGGGGCAGCTCGGGATCCGGCGGACGCACGTCGTAGTCCCGCAGCAGCGCGTTCGCTCGCTCGCGGCGCCCGGCGAAGTCCACCCACGGGCCCTTGGCGAAGGGCGGCTGGGCGTGCCGGCCCAGGGCCACGTTCTCCTCCACCGTCATGTCCTTCACCACCGCGCGGCGCAGGCGGTCCTCGGGCACGTGGCCTACGCCCCGGCGTCGCGCCTCGGCGGGCGTCAGGCGTCCCAGGCCACCGCCGAGCAGCGTGCCCTCGCCACTCTCGAGCGCGCGCAGTCCGGTGAGGACCTCGGCCAGCTCGCGCTGACCGTTGCCGTCCACGCCCGCGATGCCGACGATTTCTCCCGCGTGCACGGTCAGGCTCACCCCGCGCAGGGCCGGGCGGCCGTTGTCGCCCACGGCCTTCAAGTCCTTCGCGTCGAGCACCACGGCCCCGGGCGCGTGCGCCTGCGTCGACACCTGCGCCGCGGCGGGGTGGCTGTCGCCCACCATGAGGGAGGACAGCGCGGCGGCGGTGGTGTCTTGCGCGCGCACTTCCGTCACGAGGCGGCCTCGGCGCATCACCGCCACGCGGCTGGAGACGCCGAGCACTTCATCGAGCTTGTGGCTGATGAGCACCACGGTGCGCCCCTGGGCGACGAGTCCGCGCATGACGCGCGCCAACTCGTCGGCTTCCTGGGGCGTGAGCACGGCGGTGGGCTCATCGAGGATGAGCACCTGGGCGCCTCGGTGCAGCGCCTTGACGATCTCCACCTTCTGCTGCGAGCCCACCGTGAGGGTGTCCACCCGAGCGCGCGGCTCCAACTGGAACCCGAAGCGCTGGCAGGTGGCGGCCACTTCCTCGCAGGCGCGCTCGACGTCGAACACGCCGCGGCGGGTGGGCTCGCGGCCGAGCACCACGTTCTCCGCCACGCTCAACGTGGGCACGAGCATGAAGTGCTGGTGCACCATGCCGATGCCGCGCGCGATGGCGTCACGCGGACTTTTGAGTCGCACGGGCTGGCCGTCGAGGACCACTTCGCCCGCGTCCGGTTGGTACAGCCCGTACAGCACGTTCATCAGGCTGGACTTGCCCGCGCCGTTCTCGCCCACCACCGCGAGCAGCTCCCCCTCGCGGATGTCGAGCGACACGTCATCCAGCGCGCTGACCGCTCCGAAACTCTTGGAGATATGCCGGAGGGAAATCAGGGCGTGGCAGCCTGGAAGGAGGCGAGTTCCGCCTGCGTGCCCGGCACCGAGAGCTGGCCCGCCACGATGCGCTGGCGCAGCGCCTCCACCTTCTGGAGCGCCTCGGCCTTGCCCGGGAAGTCCACGCGCACGTCGGCCATGCCCACGCCGCTCTCCTTCAGCCCCAGCACCTGCTCACCCGCGACGAGCTTGCCGTCCAGCAGGTCTCGCGACGCCTGGTACACCGCGAGGTCGGTGTGCTTCACCATG
Organism: Citreicoccus inhibens; assembly: GCF_019039035.1. GTDB lineage: Bacteria > Myxococcota > Myxococcia > Myxococcales > Myxococcaceae > Citreicoccus > Citreicoccus inhibens. Next base: position 28,697 of record NZ_JAHNZT010000055.1, read on the forward strand.
GACGTCAGGATGGCCTCCGGCGCCAGGTGCGACTGGTCCGAGTCCACGCCGATGGCGTACACGCTCTTTCCGGCCGCTCTCGCCTCCTTCACCGCCTGGATGACGCCCAGCCCATCCGCGCCCGCCGCGTGGAAGACGACGTCCGCGCCCTTGGCGATGAGGTCCTGCGCCACCTGCTTGCCGGCCGCCACGCTGTTGAAGCTGCCCGTGTAGACGCCCATCAGGGTCGCCGCGGCCTTCGGGTTCGTCGTCATGACGCCCGCGCGGTAGCCCGTCTCGAAGCGCTTGATGAGCGGCACCTCGATGCCTCCCACGAAGCCCACCTTGCCCGTCTTCGTCACCAGCCCCGCGAGCGCGCCCACGAGGAAGCTGCCCTCCTGCTCCTTGAACAGGATGGTGCGCACGTTGGGGAGCTGCCGCGCCTTGCCCTGGGCATCCAGCACCTGGCTGTCGATGAGCAGGAAGAGGGACTTCGGGTTCTCCGTGGCCACGTCGCGCACGGCGTTGGCCAGCATGTAGCCGTTGCCGATGGTGAGCTGCGCGCCCTGCTCGACGAGGAGCTGGAGGTTGGGGGCGTAGTCCTCCTGGGCCTTGCTCTGGAGGACCAGCGGCTTGACCGCCAGCGGCTTGAGGCTCGGGGCGATGGAGGCCAGGTCCGAGGAGATGGACTCGCGCAGCTCCTGGGCCGAGGCGTCCACGTAGCGACCGCCCTCGTAGCGCTTGCCGGATGCCCACAGCTCCAGGCCCCGGAGGGCCGCGTCGTTGAAGGAGTGGTCGCCGCGCCCGCCCACGTCGATGACGAGCCCCACGGCGTTGGGGGCCTTCTCGGCCGCCTGGGCGGTGGCGGCCGGGGTCGGGGCGGGGCCCGAAGACGGCTCTTCCTTCTTCTTGGAGCACGCGCACGCGAGCGCGGCCAGGGCGAGGACCAGGAATCGGCGTTGCATCATTTCCGGGTATCTACCAGATGCTCAGGCGCCTTTCCCGGAGTGCATGGGGGGCACTGTTCCTGGTATGGCCTGACCTTGTGCAACCCTACGAGCTCATCAAGGCCAAGCGCGACGGCCAGAAGCTGGACCCGTCGGACATCCGGGCATTCATCGAGGCATACACCGCGGGCACGGTAGCGGACTACCAGATGTCCGCCATGTGCATGGCCATCTTCTTCAAGGGGCTGGACGCGCGGGAGCTGGGCGCGTGGGCCCGGGCGATGCTGGAGTCCGGCGAGGTGCTGGACCTCTCGGACACGCCCGCGGTGAAGGTGGACAAGCACTCCACGGGAGGCGTGGGGGACAAGGTCTCCCTGAGCCTGGCGCCGCTGGCGGCGGCCTGTGGCGTGCCAGTGCCCATGATTTCCGGCCGAGGCCTGGGCCACACGGGCGGGACGCTGGACAAGCTGGAGTCCATCCCTGGCTTCCGGGTGGACCTGCCCACCAGCGAGTACCGCCGGTTGGTGCGCGAGGTCGGCTGCTGCCTCATCGGCCAGACGGCGCAGGTGGCGCCCGCCGACAAGAAGCTCTACGCCCTGCGCGACGTGACGGCGACGGTGGACTGCATCCCGCTGATTGCGTCGTCCATCATGAGCAAGAAGCTGGCGGAGGGAATCGACGCCCTCGTGCTGGACGTGAAGGTGGGCAGCGGCGCGTTCATGAAGACCGTGGATGACGCCCGCACGCTGGCGCGCACCATGATTGGCCTGGGCGCCGAGATGAACCGCAAGGTCGTGGCGCTGCTGACGGACATGGACCAGCCGCTGGGCCGGCAGATTGGCAACGCGCTGGAGGTCCGCGAGGCGGTGGACATGCTCCGCGGCGAGGCGCCCGAGGACTACACCGAAATCACCTACGCGCTCACGGCCGAGATGCTCGTGCTGGGCAAGAAGGCTGCCTCGGTGGCCGAGGCCCGCGAGAAGCTGCGCAAGTCGGTGGCGGACGGCAGCGCGGTGCGCAAGCTCAAGGAGATTGTCCAGTCGCAGGGCGGTGACCCCCGCGCCATCGACGACTACTCGCGGTTGCCCACGGCGCGCTCCACCGTGGACGTGGTGGCGCCGGCGGACGGCTTCGTGACGAGCATCCACACCGAGGGCGTGGGATTGGCCGCGGTGGCGCTCGGCGCGGGCCGCCAGCGCGTGGACAGCCGCATCGACCCGGCGGTGGGCTTCACCCTGCTGAAGAAGGTGGGGGACGCGGTGACGCGCGGCGAGCCGATGGTGCGCGTGCACTACAACGACGCGGCCCCCGTGGAGGATGTGAAGGCGCGCCTGCTGGCCGCGTACCGCGTGGGCCCCGATGCGCCCGCGCCGCGTCCGCTGGTCCTGGCGCGGGTGGAGTAGCCAGCGCCGAGCCGGAGCCCGCGGGCTAGGGGCTGTCCCTGGTCTCGCGTTCGGAAAACAACTCGAGGTTGGCCGAACGTTCAGTTCGGTCAACTCCCAATCGCGCGCGGTTGCTGGTAGGGGCCCTGGGTGCTCAGCACAGGCCTATGCGC
>NZ_JAHNZT010000056.1 GCF_019039035.1 Citreicoccus inhibens
TCGTCCACGACGGGAACTCCTCGGCTCCCCTGCCAGGGGGAGACCGTCTCGGTTGGTTTCTCCGAGGAGCTTCCCTCTTTCCCGCTCACCTCTGTTCGCCGACTACACACTTATAGGGACACGACCGCTGCACGTGCTGTTGCACGCGAACTGAGCACGCCTATCGACTCGAACGCTCCGCAGGATGGAGCACCACTCCGGGGAGCGGCGAATCCTCGTGGTAGCTCACCTCGAAGCGGCGATGAAGGAACCGCCACGTCCCATCATCCTGCCTTTCGAGTTCGTCGTAATAGGTACCCGTGGCGCGCATCGAAGCTCCGTCGACGAAGCGCCCGAACTCCTGCAAGGAGGTTCGAGCCTTCGCCCGCTTCTCACTGACGAGGTCCACAACGATGGGCCCCGTCGATTGGACCAGGAAGACCGTGGCACCGAGGGTCCCGGTGATCCCCTTCTCGATCGCCGCTCGGCCCTCGAAGCGATGCTCGAAGGGCGGCGCGACCTCCCAGACACCTTGCGCACCGAAGAGCTCGGCGCAGCGGGCTGCGTCTCGCCGGTTCACCGCGTCGTGGAATCGCTCAATGGTCTCTCGCACGAGAAGCGTGTCGCTCGTCATCAGGGGCTCCTTCACGCAGCCGGCTATCAGCACCATCCAAAGGGCTGGGGTTCGCATGCCCGAGCGTTCGCATTGTCCAATGGGTGAGTCCAGCGCGTTGTATGCGCCATGATGTTGAGCCAGACTTGATGCATGTCGCTCGACGTCAGACACCTGCAACTGCTCGTTGCACTCGACGAGCACGGCTCGCTCCACGCCGCGGCCTCGCACCTCCATCTCTCCGCCTCAGCGCTCAGCCTTCAGTTGCGCGACCTCGAGAACCACCTGGGAGGACGCCTGTTCGAGCGCCGATGGCGGCGACTCCACGTCACCCCAGCCGGCGAACGCCTGACGCACTCCGCCCGAGTGATCCTCTCGGAACTGGCTCGCACCGAAGCGGAGACACGTGAACTCCTCGCGGGCCGCACGGGCGTGCTCCGGATCACGACCGAGTGCATGCAGTCCTACCGCTGGCTGCCCTCGGTTCTACAGGGCTGGACGCAAGCGCATCCCAACGCAGAGGTGACCGTCATCCCGGAGGCGGGCCATGCTCCGCTCGTCGCCCTTCAACAAGGCACCATCGATCTCGCGGTCGTCGTCGAGACTCACAGCACGCAGGCGCGCCTGCGCTTCACGCCCCTGTTCCGCGACGAACTGGTCGCGCTCGTCAGCGCCAAGCATCCCCTCGCCCGCCGTCGGCGCATCACCGTGCGTGCGCTCACGGAGGAGATGTACTGGGGTTCGCGCGACAGTTTCGCACCTCAGACTCCCCTGGGCCGAGCACTGGCCCGCGAGGGACTCAACCTCCCCCGAGTCACACCGCTGCCCTTCGCATCAGGAGCCCCCGTCGAGATGGTGCGAGCCAACCAGGGCGTCACGGTATGCCCCCGCTGGTTCGCCGAGTCTGAACTCGCGAGAGGAGATCTCGTAGACCTGAGCATCGAACGAGGACTGTGGCTCCATTGGTCAGCGGCAACAGTCGAAGCCGGCGGCTCGCCCCTGGCAGCATCCTTCATCGAGGAGATGAAGCACCATTGCCCACCCACCGCGGGGAAGCGTCGCGCCTGAGCCACGTGGAGGCCCCAGCTCAAGCGCGACGCTGAGGCGTCACCGACGATGCGCTCGCGGAAATACGCCAAACAGGGCCTGCCCTCGCATCCAAGGCACTGGAACGGGATACATCAGGACGCTCGAGCGAGCCCCCCGTCCTCAGCGCTTCTCGAGATGCAGCGGCGGGCGAAAGTGAATGGGCGGAAGGGGGATGCTCTCCGGCGGAGGAAGCGGAATCGATCCATACGTTTCGCTGTACAAGGGGTGCATGGTCGCACATCCGCCATCCGCCAGTGGCTGGCCCTGCATCAGCCCTACCTCCGAGGCAGCGGTGTCTGGGCGAACGCGCAGCCCTCCATCCCCCGCGGTGAACACAACCCGTGGCGCCAAGACAGCGATTAGGCGTCTTGGACCCGAGCAATCAGCGGCACGAGTCACCTCGTAGGACGAGTAGTCTGGAATCGCGACGCCACCGTCCGAGAAATTGGCGTTAACACCCCAGACTCGCCCCGAGGAATCAATAATCTGCCCGCTCCAGTGGGACACGACGCGTCCGTCGGCATCGACCAGCACCATGTTGTCGCCGCTCGGACCTGCAGGCCCGACAGGCCCCTGCGGCCCTGTTGGACCGGCAGATCCCATTGGGCCGGCAAGCCCTTGTGGTCCAGCAGGTCCCATCGGACCGACAGCCCCCTGGACTCCAGGCTCACCAGCGCTTCCGGGAGGGCCTCTCTCGCCCTCACTCTTGGAACAGCCGACTGCCGCGATACTGAGACAGAAAACGACGACGGACTTACGCATGCGACCCCTGTCTTGTTGTTGTGACATTCACCTGCGCTGCGCCGGTGAGGACGCGGTCGGCAGGACATCACGACTGAGGCGTGCCGACCAGAAGAGGCTCTTCAACGAGCAGCCCAATGGGCCGAGGACCGAGACGTCGGGCGTCACGCTCCCTGGCCCACCATTGAGAATACAAGAAATCCAAGCCATTCACGAACGACGCGCCAAGGCCGGCACCTATCAGGAGGACACCGTGAAATCGCTCATCGGACTGATGGTGATTGGGCTGTTCGTTGCCTGTGGCGGCGCTGTCGTTGACGCGGAGCCGGCGGAAGGCACCAAGGTCGGAACATCCGAGGACGACCTCACCCTGGCCTGCGCGAACCTCTATGAGACCGCGTTCGATAGCGACGCGACCTACACCACGGCGGTCGGCTGGTCCAGTTGCTATACGTGCGGCGCCCTGCCCCAACACGGCGGAAAACTCACAGCATACAGCATCGTCGCCTACTTCTTGCCCTGTCACTGACAGTGGCCTGGTTCGAGCACGCCTCGAACGCTGCCGGCTGAAGCTCGAACGGCAGGAGTCCTTCCAGGCTGAGCGCCGCATCAGAAAGACCGCCAGAGTCGTCGCGGCAATGGGCTTCATTGTATTGAAGCGCCGTGCCATTCGCATGCACATGGAAGCGGCGACAGCCACCTGTCTGGGCGAGGCGAGCGATGGACGTGCATAGCGCGGCCTTCCCAGCCTCTTGACGTGCGCGCTCGCCGCTCCGGTCGTTCCCCAAGAGTGGAATCGGACGGACAGCTCGGGGAGCCGCTATCGCCTGGGAGCCGGCCCCGGGTTCGACCAATTGACGCGCAGGGCACCGCTCGGGTAACTCCGCCAGACTCAGGGGTCGAAGCCCCGAGGAGCAGCCCACCCATATGGTTCGCTGTTGCGGGTCATGGGCGGAGGGGCCTTGCTCGGGATGACACAGGCACGGCGATACGCGGATCCGGTGTTTGTCAGCCGCGTCACGGTCAGATGAACATGAGGGTCCGCCACGCATCCCGTGCGGCCTGAATGCTCAATGACCTGTCCCTTCACGACCCGCTGCCCGGACACCACCGTGTATGAATCGAGGTGGGCGCAGTAGCTCACGAAGCGCTCCTCACGTTCGCCCGAGCCAACGACGTGCTGGATGTAGACCTCCTTGGTCAAAGGCCTTCTGCAACGGTTCCTCTCCCTGTCCTCCCCACAAGCGGACGTCTTCGCCACATCGCATGCCCGTTGTTCAAGCCCTGGCTGAGACCAACATCAGACGCCCAAAGACACTATTCGTCACGCCAGTCTGCAACCCGAAGTAGCACTACGGACATACCTATCCGCAGAGAACGCTCCCTGCGATTCGCCGACATTCGCCCGGCATCAGCGACCCACCACGAACTGAAGGCCAAGCAAGAGTCACTGGAGTTACCACCTGCGAGGGTGCGGCCCACGCCGAGAGTTGCCCATGCGTTGATGAGTCGCGGGGCGCACGACGAGGAAGGGCTCCTGAATGGATGGCAGCCCCCCCTGCGCGAGCATCGCGCAGAATGCCACTTCGCCACCCGAAGCCCGGCCGTTGCGACGCCATGCGTTCCTCTGAGACGGAGCAGGGCCTGGCACCGGCCTCCTCGAGGGGCAGCCACGCTTCATTCGCAGCCCCGGACAATCTCATTTCGAGTGCCCGGTGCGGTTCATGCGCCGTTGGATGCATTCACTCGCACACGCCACCACCCCTACCCGTTGAGTGGGCAGCTTGGAGTTCGACAGCTCAGCCGCCACTCCGCACAAGAGCCATTCGAATCACGACCGATGACAGCGCGTGAAAAGCGCCCCCAGGGCTTGGGGGAATGGCCAGAACCTGACGCCGCGTCTGCGCGCCTTTGACGGCACGGGCTGCGGCCCGCACGCTTCTCCTGCCTCACGACGCACTCGACGGAGGATGCAATGACACGCGCGCTCTTCTGGATGATGGTTGGTTATACGCTCTCGGCAGGGCCAGCCGAGAAGGGGCCTGTTCCCCAGGCGAAGCCTGCATCAGCGAGCGCACCCGCTCAGCCCCAGAACTTCTCGGAGACGCTCGCTCCGAGTTCGACACAGACAGCCCCAGAATCGGTGCCTTCAGGATCGCATCCAGCTCAAACCGCCGCAAGCAGTCCGGCGCATCGGCTCGGGGGGTCTCCGCTCACGTGTAGGATCGGGGAGTCGCAACCGAGGAAGAAGGAAACGCTGCTCACGCTGATGTACACGGATGAATGTACCTTCGAGTCGCGAAATGACTGCGACGCCGCCTTCTGCGCATACCATCTCAATTGCTGTGGCCCGAGCGCATGGGTCCGCGTCAACCAGTCGGACTGGGACCGGTTACGAGATCAGGGGAAGCTCGACGGAATTCGCTACCAACAGCTCTTCTGGTCCGGAGAGAGCTACACGGTCCAATTCAAGAAGATGGTGGGCACTGCTCCCGCGCTCATCACCTCGGGCCAGTTCCTCCCGTAGCCCCCCCCTCACTCCCGTCCTCTTGGACACCCGACCTGCCCCCTGGGTCTTCATTGAGGCGGATCAACCTCAGAGTCGTGGCGCTTGCCGCCGAACAGTCGCAAAGCGGACCCGAGGGACTGACGCGAGCAGAATGACAGCTCACCTGGAGCGTCAGTATGCTGCGCGGGATGAGAATCCTGCTCGCCACCGCATTCGTGCTGTTCGCAGCCACTGCTGTCGCGCAGTCTCCCGAAGCGACGAAGAAGCCCGCCGCGTCGCCGCACGAACGGCCACTCGCGGCCCGAGAGAGGCTGGGCAAGCCACAGAAGGAGGCAGAGGCCACGGGCAACGTCGGCCCCTCGTGCACCGCGCAGGGCACGAAGGGGGAGCGATGCGAGGCTCAATGCCAGATGGGTGATACCGCTTTCTGTCGAGATGGCCGAGAGCCCGACAAGTCGAGCGTGCAGGGCGAGGGAGAGGACGAGGCTGACGTCGCATCCCCCATGTGCTCGTGCATCATGGGTGGCGCGCAAGACGAGTAGGACTGGTGAAACGACGTCCAGGAGGGAGTACCTCCGAGCAGTCACCCCATTCAGAGCGGCCTCACGTCACAGTTCCCGCAGAAGGCCACGAGCCGCACGGTCTACTGCGTCCAGGGCAGCCCAATAGCCCGGCCGAGTAGCGTGGCATTGCTGCCTTCCGTTGCGCATTCGCCACGTCGGCCAACAACATGAGAGGCACCAACTTCACTCAGCGTCATCCCCAGGACACCCACCAAGACAACCGGGAATCGCTGGCACATACTCCAGGCCCGCAACAGATTGCCTCCCGGAGTAGCCAGTGCCACCAATCAACCGCACCTCGTCCTCGCCCCCTACCGCCCCCTCGCGCAACACCAACGCAACAACCGAGTCGAGTCCGACACCACCAGTCGCAGGGCCTCATGCGCCGCCGACGACGACGAGCGCCCATCCGCCCTCCTCGCACTTCGAAACGAACGCGCCAGCGCACTCACAGCATCAGCAGACATCAACTCCCACGCCAGAGCAGCAGAACGCGCTCAACTCGCGTCGAGGCTCCGTCTTCAATACGTCTTCATCCAGACCGACATCACCATCTGGATCAAGTAACTCCTCGACAGCCGCATCCAGAACGACGCGCCCATGGCCAATCAAGCCTGAAACCAAAGCCCAGATCGACAGGATCCTAACTGCTGTAAATTCCAAAGGAGAGCCAGCCACCCTCATCCAGCACGTTGCCCAGGGCTCAGAACCAACGATGGCTGCAGCCAACTTGGGAGCATGCTCAGCGATTACTGAAGCATGGATTCGCGCATCAAACCCCACCGACACCACGCATAACGCCTCCAGCGAGCGATTCGGGAAGAGACTCAACACAGACCTTGCAACATTAATCGACAACCAACGGCAAATCGAACGCCACACAGTCGAGAAAACGACAACACGCGACAACGCCCGCGAGTTCATCGAAATACATGCCCCTCCAATCACCCAGAACCTCCTCAACAACCCTCCCCACAACGCACCCCCTGAAGCAGTGGCGGCCTACAACGACTTCGTAAACAAGCACACCAACGAAATCAATCGAGCAAAAGCCGACTACAAAAACGCAATCAACAACCTTGAGCAACTCCATAAAACACTCGGCGGCGATCGAGAGTTCAGGATTCTGACCGAAAACAACCAACCAATCACCAACGACTTCGTCATTGAGCTCGCCTGCCACTTCGCGGACCCAGAAAGCCTCGCAGATAGCACCAGAACGCCCGTCACCAACGACGGTTTCTATCGCCTGAGCTTCTCGCCGGACGACGGCCCCGGGCATGTCGTTGGAATCCAGGTCGACCATCAAAGAGGACACAGGTTCATGGACCCAAATACAGGCGAATTTCACACCAATGACATCCTCAGCCTGGCCAATCTGGCCACCGAACATGCCAATAAGATGGGGTACAAAGACCAATACAAGAACTACACCTTGACGTACTACCCGGGCAACAGCCAAGGTGGTCAGTCTTCCTAACCGACCGTTCGCAATTCTCGAACGGGCTCAGGCTGCGCGTCGAGCGGGCCGGCGCGCAGCAGCGGGTTCGCGGTCTGCTGAGCGTTGCGAGCATTCACCTCAGCCATGAGCGCTGGCATCGTCTCGCACCGAGGTTGCGGGTGCTGGAGGCGTGCACCGTGGCCGCTGGTGTAGCCCTCCTGAAGAGTGGAACATGCGATCGAGAGCTGTGGTTGGGCTGCTGGCTTTCGGGCTGCTGGCAGGTTGCGGTGGCCCGGTGAACGCCAGTGAGGCGAGCAGCTGTGTGGACAAGTCCTCGATGGAGCAAGCATCCCAGACGTCGTCGCCCGACGACTGGGGATTCCCTCCGTGATGTGTGGTGGAGAACATGAACAGGACGTGCACCACCTTCAGGCGTGAGTCGCCCTTGCTGCATCGGAGCAAGCGACCAGTCGGAGTGCAGCTGCAGCGCGATGGCCAAACGTTGGAGTGCTAGCCGCCAACTGCCGCGTTGACCCTATCCAGCGACAGCTCGCGCCGCGGGAGTGAAGCTGCACGGACTCCCACGGGACACGGAGCCAGCAGGCCGCATGGAGTCATTGCCCAGCACAAGGACAGCGCGCCCCCATCCGTCACTCTGCTCGGAGCTGACCGTCCGCGCTGCGACGCAGTAGGTTAATCCACGAACAAAGCAGCAAAACGAAGGAAACCAGCAAGCCTCGTTCACTCTCCGGTGGTGCCACCGGGCCCACCCAACCAACGCATCGGAGAGCCATGTGAGAGAACTTCGTCTGCTGTCCGCTCTGGCCACAATCGCAATGATGGCGGCACCGGGTCTTGCCGCGGCACGCGGCGTATCCGCCATCGCCGGCAAGCCGCAGTACCCCACCGAGGGATACTGCTGGGAGGGTTCGAACAACACGCTGGGCGCTGTCCGCAATGGATGTCCCTCGACGAAGGTGTGGGTCATGCCTGCGGTCATTGATGCGCCGGGATGGTACGTCGCGACCACCACGGTGTATGCCCTGAACACCAGTGCCACGGTCGGCTGCATGGTCGAAGGCGTCAACGCAGCTGCCAACTGGCACTGGTTCGAGCCAATGCTGTACGTCCAGAGCTTCGGGAGCGACCAGCAGATCAGCACCAAGGGCGCGTATGTGCCTGCAGGAGGCCAGCTCTATATTCATTGTGAAGTCGGCCCCGGCTCGTGGATCAAGGGGACCACCTGGGCCCTGCAGTAGCACCTGACGCGGAGAGCCCCGAGTGGGGCTCTCCGCTTCCGCCGTGGAGTCCCCATCCATGAGAACAACCGTCGGCATCGCGCTTGTCGGCACCGTCGCCTGCGGGCTGGGCATTCAACTCGCTCAAGCCAGAGCGCAGCAGAAAGAGCTATCGTTGCTGCGCGAGGACCTCGTCAGGGTCTCCAAAGCAGTCGAGCGATTGGAAAGCACCGCCAATACCGCCCCTCGCCATGGAGGAATCGAGCCCCCTGCCTCTGCGCGGGCAGCGCCGTCCGACTTCGACTCTGCCGCGATGCGAGCTCATCTGGAGTCCGTTTTCAGCGCCCAGGCCACAGACCGCGACTGGGCAGCGGAATCCACGCGGTTGGTGCGCACACGCCTGTCCGTGGATCTGCCGAACTCCACGGAGGTACGCGGGCTGGAATGCCATTCCTCCCTCTGTCGACTGGAGATTGCCTATTCCGACGAAGCAATGTCACACGGCGCGCTGACAGAGCTCGGCCCCACCAAGCGGTGGTGGAATGGACCAAGCATCGTCCAGACAACGAGGGACTCGTCCGCGAAGACAACCACGCTGATCGCATATCTTATTCGCCCTGGTTTCCCGGTCCCAGTGCCACCGCTCGAAGAGGAACGCGGCACAACGCCCCCGCCCTGATTGCGAGCAAGTGCGCTACAACGAGCCCTGCTTCTCGGCGCGCTGACCGAGCGCGCCGACGCCGTTGCGCAGCGCCAATTCCTGCCTTCGGTGCTGTCCTGACACACGGGCGTGACGTCCAATAGGCGCCCCATGCCATCGAGGGCCATGCCCGGGGACAACGCGTCCTGACTGGGCCTACGACTTCGTCATCGACGGCTGCGCCAACGGGCAGCAGCCATCCTGCGGTGGGCTGCGGAAACGCGAATCGAGCTGGCACACATCGCACCGGGCAAGCCCTGGCAGAACGGCACCGATGAGCGCTTCAACGGACGCTTTCGCGACGAGCGCCTCAACATGGAATAATAGACGCCGATCATCTCCTCCTGAGAGCGCGAGCCCATGACAAAGGGAGTACGCGCGGGAGTGGACAGCGTCCGCCAGGGGCACGGGGTTGCCCGATTCGCGCGCATTGCCGAAGATGCCAGAAGATTGGGAGTCCTCCGCTCGCACACCCTCTCACCGAGGAGCATTTACGTGATTCGATCGAAGCGGTGGTTCCTGATGGGTGTGGCAATCTTGGGCATCGGCTGTGGCGGACCCGTCTATGAAGATGGCAATGGCCTCTCAGAGCAGCAGTCCCCATTGGATGCAGCGACTGCATGCGGATACCCACTCTGTTCGCGAATCCAGGGCAACTTCTGCAGCGACTTCGGAACTACCAAGCTCTGCTGCGACACAGATGGAATCGTGAACACTTGCGGCTGTACGCGGCTCAACCCTCGGTGGAGCTGCGATTACTGAGGCAATGAGTCACGTGCCCAGTGCACCGCACATCAGCCGTGTGCTGGGCACGATGCGTCGCCTGGTTTGTTTGCGCTCACTGTCGGCCGGGGCAGGTACACCCCAGCGGCACGGTAACGCACTTCGCCAAAGGCCCCCGATGGTTGCCCACTTCGCACGGCTTGCCGAAGATGGCAGCAGCCGTGGGGTCCTGCGCTCGAACAGCTTCTTCAACGACAGAGGAGCAGCGCGTGAATCAACTGAAGACGTGGACGCTGGTGTGCATGGCAGCCCTCGGCGTCGGCTGCGGTGGCGCGGTGAGCGACAACGAGGCGAGCCCTGGCGTGGGCGAGACCTCGGTGGAGGAGGTCTCCCAGAAGTCGTCGGGCGACGACTGCGGATTCCTTCCGTGGTGCGTGGTGGAGTACATGAACAAGACGTGCACCACCCCAGGCGTGAGTCGGCCTTGCTGCATCGGAGCAAGCGACCAGTCGGAGTGCACTTGCAGCGCGACGACCAAACGTTGGGAGTGCTAACCGCCAGCAGCGCCGACTCTGCCCCACCAGCGCGGAAACACCCCTGCCTCGGTCACCCAGGGAGGCAAGCGGGGCAGGAGTGACGCGCGCTTCACGCGGGTGGCGTCGCGGACACGGCCAGAGTGACCGTCGGCGTCGCCCCCACGAGGACGCCGACGGCGTTTGCCGACGGGTTGCCCGTGGTGTCGCAGTCCTTCAGCCACACCGTCTGGCTGACGCCGCGGGAGGGCAACGTCCACTCCGAGGAGAAGGCGCGGACCTTGGTGGTAGGAGTGCCCGCCCCCATGAGGCGCCGTAGCGCAGCGCGTAGGCGTCTTTGTCCAAGTCCGGAATCTCACCCCAGCGCAGGGTGCACGTGGCCCCGTTGAGGGAGCAGGTGAACCCCGTCACGTCCGAGACAAGGCCGCCTTCCCCGCCACCGTGTACGGCCCGAGGGCGCGGACAACGAAGACAGCTCGCCCTCTCGCAGCGAGGACACCACGGCCCCCGACGCAAGGACTCGCGGTAGGAAGTGACTGGAGCGCCCTGAACCTCTCCGGACAGTTTCATCGGGCTCACTCTGTCCGCCCGGCCTTCCGAACTGTGTTGCTTGGAAGACCGGGCGGTTAGAGGAGCGCGGGATAGAGGATTCGAACCTCTGGCCTTTGGCTCCGGAGGCCAACGCTCTATCCAGCTGAGCTAATCCCGCAGGCCGATGTAACGGGGGCACAAGTAACCGAAGTCCCCCGCCGAATCAAGCACGCTTTCCGCGAACGGCGAACGGCCGACATCCCCACCTCGGTGCCCCCTCAGGAAGTCCCCTCCCCCCGCCTCCGCCGCGCCGCCAGGAACACGAGCCCGCCCAGCGCCACCCCGAGCAGGGATGCATCCCCCGCCCCTCCCGACGCACAGCTCAAGCCGCCCCCCTTCGTCCGGATGTCCCCGCCCAGGTACACCTTGAAGGAACGGCTCACGACCGTCCCCTCGTTCCCCGCGCGATCCACCGCCCGCACCTTCAGCGTGTAGGTCCCCTCGGTGAGGTCCGCCTTCGCGAACCCCGCGCACGGCTCGAAGTCCGCGCCATCGAAGCTGCACTGGAACGTGGAGCCCTCCTCGTTCGAGCCGAACTCGAAGACCACCGACGAGGTCCGGATGCGCCCCTCGGGGCCCGAGACAATCAGCGTCGTCGGCGCCACCGTGTCCACCGCGAAGGACACCCGGTCCGACGTCGGACTCGCGTTCCCCGCGGCATCCACCGCCCGCACCGTCATCGCGTGCGCCCCCTGCGCCAACGCCGAGGTCGGCGTGTAGCTCCAGACGCCGCCCAGCACCATCGCGGCCAGGGCCGGACCGTCATCCACCGACACGAAGACCGTGGCGCCATCCTCCGCTGTTCCCTTCAGCTCGGGCGTCAGGGTCCGGAAGATTCGGTCGCGCACTTCCGCCGCCACACTCGGCGCCGCCGGCGCCTTCGTATCCACCGTCCAGGTGAACGTGGCCGGGGTCGGATCCACGTTGCCAGCGAGATCCTTCGCGCGGACGGACAACGTGTACGTGCCATCCGCGAGCGTCTCCTCCAGCGGCGTGGTGCAGGCCACGAACGCGGGCGTGGCGAGCGGGGCCACGAGCGAGGCCGCGGCCGACCACTGGCACTCGAAGGTCGCGCCCGGCTCCGAGCTGAACTCGAAGCGAGACAGCGATTGAGCGGACAGCGCGGCCGGCTTCGTCGCGAAGCTCGTCTCTGGCGCCACCAGGTCCACCACCCACGTGAAGATGGCCGGCTGGGGATCCGCGTTGTTGAGTCCGTCCCGCGCGCGGACGCCCAACGTGTGCGTGCCATGGGCCAGGCCGAAGAAGGTCACCGTGGGGTCGCAGCGCGTGAACCCCGCGTTGTCCAGGTTGCACTCGAAGGTCGTCCCCGAGTCTTGCGGCACGGCCGCGAAGCTGAACGAGGCGCTGGAGGAGTTGGAGGGGTTCGGTGGCTGCGTCTGGATGTCCGTGTCCGGCAGCGCACGGTTCACCGTCCAAGACAGCGACGCCGCGGGCACCTCGACGTTCCCCGCCGCGTCCGTCGTGTGGACCGTGAACGTATGGGTCACCACGGGGCTCGCCTGCACGATGGTGAGCGAGACATCGCCATCACAGTCCGATACCGCGACACCATCCAACTCGCACGAGTACGTGACGCCCGACTCGTTCGCCGCGAACGTGAAGTGCGCCCCCAGCTCGTTGGTCACCGGTGGAGGCGTGAGGCCAAACGTGGTGACGGGCGGATGCGTGTCCACCGTCCAGGACCACACGGCGGGCGAGAGGTCGACCAGCCCCGTCAGCGTGTCTCGCGCGCGTGCCTGCAATGAATGCAGCCCGTCATTCACCGGGTACGAGGGATTGCACGGCGCATAGGCGGCACCATCCAAGCTGCACTCGAAGGAGACTCCCGACTTCGAGGAGTCATAGGCAAACGTCGCCAGCGCGAGGTTGGTGAGCGCCAGGGGCTTGTCCGTGAAGAACGTGTCCGGGACCGCGATGTCGACCGAGAACATGTGGTCGGCGGATACCGGGCTCGAGTTCGTCGCGATATCAACCGCGTGAACCTGGGCCGTGTACTTCCCCGTGGCGAGTTCCTCGGCCTGCGTCACATCCACCTTCCACGTCCCCGAGTTGCTCGACCGCAGCGTCCACTCGCGAGCCAGGGCCGTGGACGGCGCCGGCCCGAACAACTTCAGCACCACGTCCATGTTCGGATCCGCGGTGCCCGTAAGCGTCGGCGTCGCCGTGCCCACGGTGTCGTTCAGCGCCGGGTATGTGATGACGGGCGTCGCAGGAGGAATCGAGTCCACCGTGAACATCAACAAGCTCGACAACAGGCTCGTGTTTCCGGCGCCGTCCTGAGCAATGGCCTCAACGGTATAGCTGACCTGATCCAGGGGGCCCGCGGGGGTCAGCAACGAGACCGACCACGTTCCGTTCGCCGAGGCAGTCACCGTCCCCGTCTTGTCCACCACGGTTGAATTGCTGACGCGTCGCAGCCGGACCGTCACGGTGCTGTTCGCCTCCGCGGTCCCCTGAATCTCCGGCGTGGTGACCGTCACATACCCCGACGGTGCGAGGACGATGGGCTGGGGCGGTGCCACCGTGTCCACCTGGAAGCTCAGCGAGCTGTCCGTGCTCTCGTTCCCAGCTCGGTCCCTCGTGCGGAACGTGAGGGTCTGCGTGCCCTCGCCGAAAGACAGGGGCGCGATGAACGTCCACGTGCCCCCCGAACTCACCGTCGCCGTGCCGATCCCCGTGCCGCCCTTCATGATCACCACGGTGGCGTCGGCCTCGGCGGTGCCACTGAACGTGGGGCTGCCCGTATTGAGCAGCGCCCCGCTCGTCGGGCTGGTGACCACCGGAGCTGGGGGCGACTGGGTATCCACCGTGAACAAGACCTGCGCCGGCGGACTGTCATGGGCGGCGGCATCCGTGGCGATCACCGTCACGGTCAGCGCGCCCTGACTCAAGGCGGGAGCCGTCAGCGCCCAGTCCCCCGTGCTGTTCACCATCGCCGTGATGACGAGGGCTCCCGGGAAGGTCGCCTTGATCGTGGCGCCCGGCTCCGCGGTCCCGCGCAGCAGCGGCGTCGTGGTCTTCACGAACGCGTTGCTGGCGGGCTCGATGATGACCGGTGCCGCCGGTGGCAGCGTATCCACTCGGAACAACACCGGAGAGGAGGCGGCACTCACGTGGCCCGCCGCATCCGTGGCGGTCGCCGTCACTTGATACGTGCCCCCCTCACTCAACGGTGTCGAGGGCGTGAGCGACGACAGTGTCCACGCTCCCCCGGCGTTCGCGGTCGTGGAGCCGGTGTACGGCCCACCCGTGGTGGCCCCCGTCGCGATCACCGAGAGCGACACGATGCTGTTGCCCTCGGACGACCCCGAGAACGTCGGCGTCTTGCTCGGCACGGCGCTGCCCTGCGCGGGCAGCGCAATCACGGGAGGCACGGGTGTCTGGGTGTCCACCGAGAAGTTCACGGTCGTGATGGCGCTCGAGTTCCCGGCCACGTCCGTCGCCTGGACCTTCAACACGTACGCCCCATCCGCGAGCGACACCGGAATGTCGAACGAGAAGCTCCCCGCCGTGGCAACGGCGGTCCCCAGTGGCGAGGCCCCCAGCGTGAAGGAAACGGTGCTGCCGCTCTCGGCGGTCCCCGTGACGTGGACGACGTTGGAGGTGAGCGGAGGACCGTTGTTCGCGGGCTGCAACACGGTCGGCGCGGCAGGAGGCGAGACATCCACCGTGAAGGTCACGCTGGAGGTGCTCGCGTTGTTGTAGTCATCCTTCGCGGTCACCACCATCGTGTATTGCGTGCCGTCCATGAGGGCCGCGGCGGGCTGCAAGGTCCAGAGCCCAGGCCCGGCTCCAGCGGACACGTTCACCGAGATGGCGCTCGATTGAATGGCCGCGGTCACCGTACTGCCCACCTCCGCGGAGACCTGCACCATCGGCTTCAGTGCCGCCACGCGCGCGTTCATCGCGGGAGTGAGGATGACGGGCGCGGCAGGGGGCGTGACATCCACCGTGAACACTCGAATGGAGGGGGGGCTGAGGTTGCCAGCGGCGTCCTGCGCCACCGCCTGGATGTAATGTCCGCCGCTCGAGGTGAACACCGGAGTCAAGGTGACCGACCAGGTCGTCCCCGTCACCGTCGCAGCCTGCGCGGACGCGCTGCCATCCACATAGACGTCAACAGACTGGCCCGGTCCGTCCACCGTGCCACTCACCGGCACCGAACCACCAACGACCTGCTGATGCGTGGGCAGGGAGATGACGGGTGCCGTCGGAGGCACTGTGTCCAACGTCCAGTCAAAGGTCCTTGGCGTCGCGGAGACATTGCCAGCGACATCCTTCGCGAACACTTCGAAGTGATACGAGCCGTCAGGCGACACCGTCTCATCGTAGGGCATGGCGCAGGGCGCCACCGCGGCACTGCCCAGTCTGCACAAGAATGACGCAGCCCCGTCGTCCGCCGTGGCCAGGAATCGGAGCGTGGCGAAACGTGTCGTCGCACCGGTCAAGATGGGCGAACTGTTCGCCGTCGCCACCAGGCTCGTCACCGTGGGAGCCAATCGATCCACCGTGAAGGAGATGGGCGGACTCACGTAGCTGAGCCCCTTCAGCTTGGAGACGCCATGAAGGGTGCGACTGGCCCCGAGGTCCAAGATGCCGGCAGGCAACAGGGACAGGGAGAAGGTATTGGCTGCCGAGTTGATCGTCGGGGCCGAGAGCAGCGTTCCATCAAGATACAGGTCCAAGGACACGCCCGATGAGGCGTCGGACAAGAGCCCTGTGATGGGCTGCGTGGCTGTCACATCGTTGAGAACAGCCAGCGCCACGGGGAAACTGAAGGTCACCGTCGGAGCGGACACCAGCGCGGTGGTGTCGAGGTTCATCGCCCCGAGCTGCCCCGCTGTCCCATCCAGGCCCGAACTGGCGGAGCCTTTCGGCCCCGCAGCGACCTGAATATCTGAAGCGCAAGCCGCGAGCGCTTGGACATGGACACGACCGCCGCCGCCGCCGCCGCCGCTGGGCAGGCTATTGCTGTTGTCACCGCCCTTCCCGCCATTGGCCTTGAACGCAATCTCGCCACAGGTCAGCCCCGTCACGGCACGCACCGAGACGGTACCGCCGGCGCCGCCACCTGCACCGCCAGAGTTCGCGCCTCCCGCCAGGCCGTTCCCACCGTTGGCGCGAATCTCATGCGTGCCCGTGCCCGACTTCACGATGGCATTGGCGCGAAGATAGATGAGGCCACCGCCCGCACCGCCCTGCGTGGTCGCGGTCGTGTTCGAGACATGCCCCGCGCCGCCACCGCCACCGAAAACCAACCGCTGCGTCACCGTGTAGAGAACCTGAGCGCCGCCACTGCCCCCCACCGAACCCGATGGATTACTGGCGGTGCCGCCACTTCCGCCCACGTTCCCATTCCCTCCGCCTCCGCCTCCAGCGCTGATACAGCTGCCTGCCCCCCCTGCGTTGATAACGCTGGCGGAGCCCAATGGGTTCGTTCCCCCGGTGATGGCCGAGTTGGAGAACACACCGAACCGGTCGTAGATGAATCCCTCTCCTTTGAGCGCCCCCCAAGTCGCGGAGTCGTCAGGCTGCCGGATGCATGAGTTCGATCCATTGCCGGTGTTCGTATCATTCGTCGGCGAGGTCCCCCCGCGATACACGAACGTCCCCCCGCGAAAGCCCCTTCCACTGGCGTCGATGGCCGCGCCATCCCCCAGCGTCACGGTGCCAGTCGCCAGGAAGACCAGGATGCCGCCCGTGCGACCATCCCAGGCAGGCGGAGAGATCGTGGCGGAGGCCTGGACCATCACGTCGTGCCACTCGGGCACGCGAACGACCTGCGCCCCGGGCGACACATAGGAGTTCACCAGCGGCTTGGTCAGGCCGATGCTCGAACTGGACACCGACGCCACGACCGCGAACTCCCACTTCCCCACGGACGAAGTCGAGGCATCGAGATCAAAGGGCGAGCCTGACACAGGCGTGAGCCCCGACTGCGCCGTCTGGATCACCATCACCAGATCGCCCACTGCGATGGATGACTCATCGCCCGTGCGGAAGGTCACGGCCAGCGACGAAGCCCCGCTGCTGGCACCCGCGGTCAGCCACGCGTAGCGATTGACGACTTCGGCGTTCGTGTACGAGTGGTCCGTCGTCGTCTGGCGTCCCAAGAAGAACGTATCCAGCTCGGACCGCGCCGCGAGGGGGGCGAGCACGACGAGCCCCAGCACCAGCGCCTTCATGAGCGACACTTTCATGGTCTCTGCTCTCCTGGCACCCGACTCGGCTCAGCGCCGAGGGGCCCCCGCCTTCTCGAGTTCCGGATCCACGATGACGAAGTCCACGCGGCGGTTGTTCTCCCGGCCAATGGACGTGGCGTTGCTGTCAATGGGGCGGTCCTGCCCGTAGCCCTGCGATTGCAATCGCTCGGCCGGGACCTTCTTCTGGATGAGGTACTGCCGCACCGCCTCCGCGCGACCTTGAGACATCCGGCGGTTCGCGTCCGGGAAGCCTCGGTCGTCGGTGTGTCCGCCCACCACGATGAGCGGCATCTCCGGGTGCTCCAGGATGACGCGCGCCACCCAGTCCAACAGCTCGAACGAGCGCGGCTGGATGCGCACCCCGGCCGCGTCGAAGAAGACCTTGCCCTGCAACACGAGCCGGTCCCGCTTCAACTCCACCAGCGGCTGCACGTGCTGCGGACACCCGAGGTTCTCCACCGTGCCCGCCTCGTTGGCGCAGCTGTCCGCCCGGTTCGGCACGCCGTCCTTGTCCGTGTCCGTCTCCGGGCAGCCATCCCGCTCGGGCGGGCCGGCCTCGTTGGGGCACGCGTCCTTGTCGTTGTCGATGCCGTCCTTGTCGTTGTCGCGCACCGGACAGCCTCGGTTGTCCGCGGGCCCTGGCGCCGTCGGGCAGCTGTCCACCTCGTCGGGCACGTCGTCCTTGTCCTGGTCCTGCACCGGGCAGCCCTGCCGCGCCGCGGGCCCTGGCTCCACCGGACACGCATCCAACATGTCCTCGATGCCGTCGCCGTCCGTATCCTTGGCCGAGCAGCCCTTGCGCTCCACGCTGCCGGGCTCGGTGGGGCAGCGGTCCACGCCGTTGCGCACGCCGTCCCCGTCCTCGTCCATCTCGGGGCACTCCTCCAGCGTGTGCACGAGCCCCGGCTCACAGTTCACCGAGGACTCGCCCGGCCCCCGCCGCGGCGTCACGCCACCGAACGCGCCGCCCATCATCATCCGGAACAGCGGCGTGCCCGGCGCCGAGCCCACCCCCATGCCCACCAACCCGAACAGCTCGAACGAGGGATTCACGAGGTAGCGGAAGCCCGGGAGCAGCTCCGCCGCGCCCGGCTGGTTCGTCAGCGGAACCATGCCGCGCACGTTCAGCTCCCAGCGCAGGCGCCGCCCGGTCGTCGCCAGCGCGGCCCCCACCCGCAGCTCGTTGCCAATCTGATCCGCCGAGGCGCCGAGCTGCCGGGTGATGGCGATGCTCGGCCGCTGGAGGAACCCCACCTCCAGCCCCGCGCGGATGAAGCCGAAGTGCCGCCCCACCATCAGCCGCGGCGACAAGCGCCAGCCGCCCGGATCCCGCGCGAGCACCGCCTCGCTGCCCACGGGCAGGCCCGCGCCCAGCTCCGCCGCCATGTCCACCCCGCCCGCGTCGTCCTGCGTGAGCAATCCCACGCGCAGCGACACACCCGGCGTCCCCAGCCCCACGTGTGAAGGCTGCTCGAACCCGGAGTCCGCCTGGCTTCCCGTCATCTGGAAGGCCACCAGCGGCAGCTGCAACCCCACCTGGAGCCAACGCGTGGGGGCGTATGCAGCCGCGACATGCAACGTGGCGCGTCCGCTGACGATCTGAAACGTCTGCCCATCCTGCTCCAGCTGCAGCGGCGAATGCGCGTAGTGCAGGGCCACCGAGCCGCGGAACGTGCCGGGTGGCATCAGCTCACCCAATCCCAGCAACAGCGAGCCTTCCGCGCCCGGATTCAAGTCCAGTCGCTCCAGCTCGAAGGTGCGCAGGGTCGACGAAATCTGAGCCAGCGCGGCCGTCGAGGTCAGCGCAAGCGCCAACGCGGCGGCGCGGCGCAGGGACGTGCGGAGTCTCATGGTTCTCCCAGATGGAACATTGGCCTTGGGTGCTCTGGACACGCCCGAATGCCTCAGGCCGCCCCCCAACGAGGCAGACTCTAGCGCGACCCGCCCTTCGGATGTCACGGACCCGGCGTTTGAGATGGCGGCCACGGGAGCGCGCGTCAATTGTTGTCAGCCCCCCTTGCGACACTCTTTCACGGCATGCTTTGAAGGCGTGTCGAGCCTGCGGTCCATCTCGGACCTGGTGCTCACGTCCTGGGGGATCTCGCATGCTCGCCGAAGCCATGTTGCGCGCCAATCAGGCCGAGTTCGAGTTTCAAGCGGGTCCCCTCTCGGCCGCCGAACTGGCCGTACTGGGCTTCGAGGCGGAGGAAACCCTCTCTCAGCCCTACTCGGTCGAGGTCGCGCTGGCCGTGAAGCCAGAGGTGGAAGTGGATGAGAAGGCCTTGCTCGGCAAGGACGCCCTACTCACCGTCCTACTCGGAGAGGGCGCGCGATACTTCCAGGGCATCATCGCCCGCGTCACGCGCTGGGATGAGGGCAGCGGGCCCGAGCGCCGCCGCTACCGCGCCACCGTGGTGCCCAAGCTCTGGACGCTCAAGCACACGCGCAAGAGCCGCATCTTCCAGAACCTCACCGTCCCGCAGATCGTCCACAAGGTCCTGGACGAGGGGAAGGTGGAGCACGAGCTGTCGCTCACGGGCACCTACGTGAAGCGGGAGTACTGCGTGCAGTACCGCGAGTCGGATCTCGACTTCGTGTCGCGGCTCCTCGAGGAAGAAGGCATCTACTACTTCTTCACGCACACCGAGGACGCTCACAAGATGGTCCTCGGCGATGGCGTCTCCGCCAACCCGGACATGCAGGGCGAGCCCAAGGTCCTCTTCCGCGAGCGCACGAAGATGGTCGCGGCGCAGGAGTACATCCACGAGCTGGTCGCGCGCACCGAGGTCCAGCCCGGCGCCGTCATGCTGCGCGACTTCAACTTCACCAAGCCCACCCAGAGCCTGGCCGTCACCCAGAGCGCCGAGGGCGGCGAGGCCGCGCTGGAGATCTACGACTACCCGGGCCGCTACGACGCGACGGGCGCGGGCAAGTCACTGGCCAAGGTGCGCATGGAGGAGCTGCGCGCCCGCGTGGAGACCATGACGGGCGCCAGCTACTCGCGCCGCATCTGCGCCGGCCACCTCCTGGAGGTCACCGACCATCCCGACAGCCGCCTCAACATCCAGTACCTGCCGGTGACCGTGCGACACGTGGGCCACCAATCCGAGGGCCTGCTGTTCGAGCAGTCCGCGTCTCGGCACCACGAGGCGTATCGCAACGAGTTCGTCTTCCAGCCCGCCAGCGTGCCCTTTCGTCCCCCGCGCGTCACGCCCCGCCCCGTCATCCCGGGCGCGCAGACGGCCATCGTCGTGGGCCCCGCGGGCGAGGAGATCCACACCGACGAGTACGGCCGGATCAAGGTCCAGTTCCACTGGGACCGCGAGGGCACCCAGGATGACAAGAGCTCCTGCTGGATTCGCGTGAGCCAGTCCTGGGCGGGCCCCAGCTGGGGCGCGCTGTACCTGCCGCGCATCGGGCATGAAGTGGTGGTGGAGTTCCTGGAGGGAGATCCGGACCGCCCCATCGTCACGGGCAGCGTCTACAACGGCCAGAACCCCACCCCGGTGGACCTGCCTGGAGAGAAGACGCAGAGCACGCTGCGCTCCAGCTCCAGCCCCGGCGGAGACGGCTCCAACGAGCTGCGCTTCGAGGACGCGGCGGGCTCGGAGCTCGTCTATCTGCACGCGCAGAAGGACTTCAACATCGTCGTCGAGAACGACAAGGACCAGCTCGTCGGCGGCAACGAGTCGCTCGTCGTGAAGAAGGACCGCAGCCGCGTCATCGAGGGCAACCAGTCCCTGGTGGTGAAGAAGAACGACGACTCCACCATCTCCGGCAACCAGTCCCTGGAGGTCACCCGCAACCGCACCACCACCGTGATGGGCAACCACACGGAGTCGGTCACCGGCGATCAGTCCATCAGCGTGAGCAGCAACCAGGCCGTCTCCGTGGCGCTCGCGTCCGCGGAGAACGTGGGCCTGGGGAAGATGCTCAACGTGGGCGGCGCGCTGGCCGTGACGGTGGGCGCGGCCTTCAACGAGTTGGTGGGCGGCCTCAAGTCCGAGCAGGTCGGCGGCGCCAAGGTGGAGATGGTGGGCGCCAAGAAGTCGGAGATCGTCAAGGGCTCCCGGACCCTCCAGGTCGGCGGCGACCTCTCCGAAGAGGTCGCGAAGACACGCACACTCAAGGTGGAGAAGGACTTGCTTTTGAGCGTGGGCGGCAAGGTCAATCACGCCGTCACGGACGCGTACGCGGTGTCCGCCAAGGAGATCGCCCTGGTGGCCGAGGAGCAATTCACCCTCAAGGTCGGCAAGGCCACCATCCAGGTCAAGAAGAACGGTGACGTCGTCATCACGGGCGCCAAGTTCGAGTTCACCGCCGACGGCGATGTCATCATCAAGGGCTCGAAGATCGCCGAGAACTGAGGGCGGGTAAAAGCAGACACCCTGGGGTGGGTTGAATCATTTCATTGTGTCTGGCAGTTTACGTCCCGCGCAAAAGCATGCGGGACATTCCCGCGGGGGGGATCAGCGCACGTGCAATGGACGCGGAAGTTGGCGCAGGAGCACTCCAGCCTCGGGGCCGGCGTGAGACATTCCTGGACCCGCCCCCTGCTCACGGTCGCCGTGATTGTCTTCACCTGTGCCACGGGATGTTTCAAGCGCGTGGCCGGACCGTGCGAGACACCGCCGCCCTTCCAGGTGGTGGTGGATCCCTCCGAGCAGCTCAATCCCGATCAGCGCGGGCGCTCGATGCCCACCGTGGTGCAGATTGTCCAGCTCAAGGACAGCGTCCGGCTGGAGCGCGCGGGCTTCAAGGATTTGTGGGGCCGGCCCGAGGAGTTCCTCAGGGATGACCTGCTCCAGGTGGCGGAGCTCGTCGTCGCGCCCGGCAAGCAGATGAAGCGCTGGGTGCAGCGAGATCCCAAGGCGCACTTCGTGCTGGCCATGGCGCAGTTCCGGCAGCCGCTCGGCTACGCGTGGCGCACGGTGGCGGTGCTGCCTCCGGTGGAAGCCGACCAGTGCGTGGAGCGCCCCGCCGGACAGCAGTCCGAGCCCAAGAGCGGTGACGAGGTGTTCCGCTACCGGCTGCAGGGCTACCAGATCGACCTGATGCTCCGGCCCATCTCGCAGGGCCCGGAACCGCGACACAACCCCCAAGCTGGCGACGAGCCGTCGCCCCGGAGAGGTGCATGAAGTCCGTGCAGCGCGTCGTGTGGTCCGAGGGCATGTTCATGAGCCCTCACCACCTCCAGCAGCAGGATCTCTACCACGAGCTGCTTCTGGAGATGCGGCTCGCGGCGCTGGAGCCGTACCCCTGGGGTGTGGTGGGAATGGAGGTGGACATGGAGGCGCTGCGCGCGGGGACGTTCCAGCTCGCGCGCTTCGTGGGCGTGCTGCCGGATGGCCTGCCCGTGGCCTTCGAGTCCGGAGACGCCGAGGCGCCCCCGGCCCGGCCCGCGGACGGCTACTTCCCGCCGGCGCAGCGCACGCTGGAGGTCTACCTGGGCGTGCCGCGCGAGCGCAGCGGCGTGGAGAGCTACGGCGCGGGCGACAAGATTGGCGGCAGCCCGCGCTACACGCCGAGCGCGCGCCCCATCAGCGACCTGACCGCGTCCACGTCCATCGCGCAGGTGTCGTTCGGCCAGCGCAACGTGCGGCTCCTGTTCGGCACCGAGTCGCGCGATGACTTCGACACCATCAAGGTCGCCGAGCTCACGCGCGACAAGTCCGGCACGCTGGTGCTGGTGGACGCGTACATCCCTCCGTGCCTGCGGGTGGATGCCTCGCCGTTCATCATGAACGAGGTGCGCACGCTCCTGCGGCTGATGGTCTCCAAGCAGCGGCAGCTCTCGTCGCGCCGGCGCCACCGCGACGCCTCCGCGCTGGAGTTCACGCCCTCGGACGTGACGCTGTTCCTGGAGCTCAACGCGCTCAACGGCGCCATCCCGCTGCTGCAGCACACGCTGGACGCGGGCAACCTGCGCCCCCGGGACTTGTACCTGTCCCTGTCGCAGTGCGCCGGCCAGCTCTGCACGTTCTCGTCGGTGGCGGACCCCAGCACCCTGCCCGCCTTCCAGTTCACCAACCTGCGCACCACGTTCGAGGACCTGTTCCGGCGCATCGCGGACCTGATGCGCTCGGTGGCCCTGGAGCAGTGCCTGACGGTGGGGATGGAGGCCGGCTCGGACGGCATGTTCCGCGGGAAGCTGGAGGACGAGCGGCTGGAGCGCTGTGGCCAGTTCATCCTGTCCGTGCGCAGCGAGCTGTCCGAGAAGCTGGTCGCCGAACAGCTCCCCAAGCTGTCCAAGGTCGCCAGCTGGGACGACATCCGCAACCTGGTGCGCGCCGCCGCGCCCGGCGTGCCGCTGGCGGTGACGTACCGCCCGCCGCCCGAGGTGCCGGTGCAGCCGGGGGTCGTCTACTTCAGCCTCTCCCTGCAGGACACGTACTGGAAGAACGTGATGCGCGACCGGAACCTCGCGCTCTACCTGCCCCACCCGTTCGACGCGAACCGCACGACCGTGGAGCTGCTCGCGGTCCCCACCGCCAACCGCTAGCGCAGGGCCTTCGACCATGGATCGAGTGACCGAAGCGACCAAGGATTGCCTCGACGCCGCCATCCAGCTGCGCAACTCGGACGCGACCGCCGTCCCGCCACCGGAGACGCTGCATCACCGGCTGCGAGGCGTGGTGGACGAGATGCTCCGGCGTGCCGCCGTCCTGGGCTTCAGTCACCAGGACGCGCAGGACATGGCCTACGGCGTGGTGGCGCTCATCGACGAGGTCGTCCTCAACCGGCCCGAGGAGTACCGCCAGTTCTGGATGACCAACCCGCTGCAGCTCCACTACTTCAACGAGAACATCGCGGGTGACGGCTTCTTCAACCGGCTCAACAGCATCCGGAAGGACCCGCACCGCGCCGAGGTCCTCCAGGTCTACTACCTGTGCATGCTCTTCGGATTCCAGGGCCGCTACCGCATCCGCGGCGGCGAGCTGGAGCTGATGACGCTCATCGACACGGTGCAGAAGGACCTGGAGCGCGCCAAGCCCTTCGACTTCGACGTGCTGTCACCGCACGGTGACCGGCCCACCGAGACGCTGCTGTCCCAGAAGAAGAAGGCCTCGGTGATGACGCTGTCGGCGGGCGCGCTGGCCCTGGCGCTGCTGCTGTACGGCGGGCTCGTCCTGACGCTGAACAACAAGGTGTCCACCCTGCTCAAGGACATCGAGGTCCACATGGCCCGGAACACGGGGGGCGGCAAGTGATGCCCTTCCTCTTGTACCTGATGGGACTGGCCGGCGTGTCGTGGGCGGCCGTCACCCACCTGGGCATCCCCTGGCAGGTGGTGGCGATCGCCGCCGCGCTGCTCACGGCGCTGGTGGGCGGGGGGGTGTTGCTCGTCAAGCGCATCCGCTCGCGGCGCGCCGCCGCCAAGCTGGAGGACGCGCTCGCCGAGCAGGCCGAGGAGCAGGCCAAGACGGTGCGGCCGGACCTCCAGCCCGAAATCAAGGCGATGCAGGGCGAGTTCACCAAGGCGGTGGAGGCGCTCAAGGCCTCCAAGCTGGCGCGCGGAGGCAAGGACGCGCTCGCGGTGCTGCCCTGGTACCTCATCATCGGACCACCGGGCGCGGGCAAGACGACGGCCTTGCGCAACTCGGGCCTGAAGTTCCCCTACCTGTCCGCGCGCGGCGGCGGCATCCGCGGCGTGGGCGGCACGCGCAACTGCGACTGGTGGCTCACCAACGAGGCCGTCATCCTCGACACGGCGGGCCGCTACACCTCGGGCGAGGAGGACCGCCCCGAGTGGCTCGCCTTCCTGGACACGGTGTCCAACCACCGCCCCAGCCGCCCCATCAACGGCCTCATCGTGGCCATCAGCGTCAGCGAGCTGATAGGCGCGGATCCTCAGGCGGTGGGCGAGATGGGGCAGACCATCCGCGAGCGCCTGGATGAAATCACCACGCGGCTGAAGATGCTGGTGCCCGTGTACGTGGTCGTCACCAAGTGCGACCTGTTGCCCGGCTTCGTGGAGATGTTCTCGGACCTGTCGCGCGTGGAGCGCGGACAGATTTGGGGCTTCACCGTCCCCATGGAGCAGCGCGCCGAGGCGAGCACGGACCTGTTCCGCGAGCGCTTCGACGAGATGCTCAACGTGGTGGAGCAGCGCGCCCTGCGCCGGCTGGGCCAGGAGCGCCGGCTGGAGACGCGCGAGCGCATCTACCAGTTCCCGCAGCGCTTCGACTCGCTCCGCAAGAACCTCACGGAGATGCTCCAGCCGCTGTTCCTGGAGAACGTGTTCCAGGACACGCCGGTGTTCCGCGGCCTGTACTTCACGAGCGGCACGCAGGACCTGCGCGCGGTGGAGAAGGTGTCCCCCACGGCGGCGGACCTGTTCGGGACCACCAACGGCAAGCCCCAGGTGGAGGGCGCCACGGAGGGCCGCAGCTACTTCCTCTGGGACGTCTTCACCAAGGTGATGTTCCTGGACCAGAAGATGGCCGTGCGCAGCTCGCTGGAGGAGGCGCGCGTGCGACGGCGGCGGCTCGTCCTGGCGAGCGCGGCCTTCGCGGCCACCGTCTTCTTCCTGCTCTTGCCCACGCTCGCGTACTTCCAGAACCTGTCCCTGGCCAACGACGTCAAGGACGCCATCACCCGCGTGACGTTGGATCCGCGCGACGACATCCAGCGCGTGGAGGACCTCACGCCGCTGCGACAAGAGCTGCAACGGCTCACCGAGGACCGGGACCACGGCGCGGCCTTCTACATGCGCTTCGGCATGTATCAGGGCGAGCGGCTGCTGGCGCCCGCGCAGTCCTTCTACAACACGGCGCTGCGGCGCGTGCTGCTGGGCCAGCAGTTCGAGCGAATCGAGCAGGGGTTGGACCTGTTCGGCAAGAACCCCAACCTGCTGGAGATCAAGAGCGAGGCGGACTACCGCCAGCACTTCGAGGAGTACCGCCAGTACTTCGAGGACCTGAAGCTGTACCTGCTCGTCACCCAGCCGCGCGACCAGCGCGAGCCCGAGCTGGATGAGCAGCAGCAGGAGTGGCTGGTGCGGCAGATCGTCAGCCACTGGAAGAACGTGCGCGGCGACGCGAACCTGGAGGCCGTCACCAAGCACGCGGCCACGTACATCCAGATGCTCGCGGGCGACACGGCCATGGCGTTCCGGCGCAACACCAACGTGGTGCGCGGGGCGCGGCGCTCGCTCAACAACGTGCCCCTGGTGCGGCTGGAGCTGGCGCAGCTCGTGGCCAACGTGAGCAACGAGTACCCGGACGTGACGCTGGAGCAGTTGGTGGGCGCGATGCCGCAGATGCACGCGGACAAGCGCGTGCGAGGCGCCTTCACGCGCAACGCCTACGAGCAGGTGGTGCGGCAGCGGCTGGACAGCGCGTTCCGCGACCGCCAGGCCTGGGTGTTGGATCGCGACGACAAGGTGAACGAGGAGCAGTCGCGGCGCGAGCTGCGCACGCGCTACTTCGAGGCGTACATCCAGGAGTGGACCGACTTCCTCAACGCCATCCGCGTGCAGTCCCCCGAGGACCTGTCGCAGACCGAGGAGCTCCTGGCCAACCTCACGCGCGGCAAGCCGCCGCCGTACGGCCGCCTGTTCCGCTCCGTCACCTACAACGCGCAGTTGGAGAAGCGCGAGCTGCCCGCGGCGGCGGGCGGCAGCAGCGTGGGCAAGGCGCTGGCGGGCCTGTTCAAGAAGGGCGAGGAGAAGGTGGAGGCGCGGCGCGAGCTCGTCGATCCGGACTCGCCTTCCGGGGAGAAGGAGAAGACGGCGCGCGACGTGGAGCGAGAGTTCGCGTCCATCGTGCGCTTCACCACCGAGGCGTCGCCCACCGAGGACCAGCAGGAGAAGCTGACCCCGCTGGACTTCTATCAGGACCAGCTCGCGCTCGTGCAGCTCACGCTCCTGGAGGTGAAGGACAAGCCCTCCGAGGCCGGCAAGCTGCTCGACAAGATCAAGTCCACGCGCGACACGGTGGAGCTGCTCGTGCGCAAGCAGGAGGGCAACACCGCCATCTTCGAGCGGCTCCTCTTGCCGCCCTTCCAGGAGATGCGCAGCGTGGTCTTCCGCGGCGTGGCCGAGGGCAAGAGCAAGCTGTGGTGCGAGCAGATCGTCGCGCCCTTCGCGCAGTCGTTCCTCAACCGCTACCCCTTCGTGAAGAGCTCGCAGAAGGACGCGCCGCTTCCCGAGGTGGCCGAGTACCTGCGCCCCGAGGGCGGCACGGTGCGCAAGTTCGTCAAGGAGCAGCTCCTGGAGGACGTGGTCCAGACGGGCCGCAAGTGGGAGTTCACCACCTCAGGCACGAACATGTACCGGCCGGACCTGCTCAACTTCCTGGAGAAGAGCGGCGCGCTGGCCACCACGCTGTTCCCCGGCGGGGACACGGTGGATCCGCTCGTGCGCTTCCAGGTGCGCGTGCGCGCGGGCACGTCCGCGGACACCTCCGCGTCGGAGATCTCCTCCATCACCCTCACGCTGGACGGCACCGACGAGATGTACCGCAACGGTCCGGATACGCAGTGGAAGCAGATGATCTGGCCCGGGCAGGCGGGGAAGCTGGGCGCGCACATCCACGTGGAGAACGCGGGAGGCGCCACCGCGGACATCGACGAGCCCGGTGAGTGGGGGCTCTTCCGCCTGCTGGAGCGCGTGAAGCGAATCGAGCCGAGCGCGGACGGCCGCTACTTCACCGCCACGTGGGAGGTGGAGGAGATGAACGGCGCGCTGCTCGCCATCGACTTCCGGCCGGAGCGCACCGCCAACCCGTTCTTCGGCCTGGCCGGCAACACGTCCAAGCTGTTGGCCATCTTCCGCGACCCCGGCCTCCAGCCGCCGCGCGGAATCTCGCGCAACAAGTCCGGCTGTGGCGGCGAGCTGCTGTCGGCTGACGGGACACCCTGATGGCGGAGTCCTCGTCGCGCATCGGGCTGTTGGGCAAGACGCCCCGTCAGGCGGAGTTCATCCGCCTGCACGCGGCCACGCCCCTCGCGCTGCGCCTGCATGGGTGGCTGGAGGAAGGCGTGGAGCGTGCGCGGCGGGCGCGGGTGGCCTTGCCCTCTCAGCCCGTGCGCTTCGTCTTCACGCTGCCCGGCGCGAAGCAGGTGCTCGTGGGCCTGATGGCGCCCAGCCGCGACAGCGTGGGCCGCGACTTCCCGCTCGCCGTGTTCGCCGAGGTGCCCAGCTCGCTCGTCGCGGGCCGCAGCGCGCTCGTTCCGGAGGGCTTCCGGCCGTTCTTCCAGGCAGCCACCGCGTTGGTCGAGCGCGCGGCCGAGTTGGAGGTGGCGCCACTGCTGGAGCACGCCACCGCGCTGCCCCTGCCCGGTCCCGGAGACCTGGGGACGGCGGAGCGGCTGCGCCAGGGCGCGCTGACGGGCCATGGCCCCGCGGAGCTGCTCGGCCCCATCGTCGAGGGCACGCCCGATGGCGGTCGCTACTACGCGCTGCGCACCTTCCTCACCGCGTGCGCCGGGGAGCGGGGCCGCGAGCAGTCCGCCGCCACGGTGGGGTTGGATTGCCCGTTGTCCACGAAGGTGGGGCCCGTGCCGTGGCTGGAGCTGGCCACGCGCCTGCTGAAGTGGAACGCGCTGCCCCCCACCTTCTTCTGGTCCGAGGGCGCCGCGCCTCGCCTGTTGCTGTGCCTGGGCGCGGCCACGCCGTCCTACTTCCTTCACCTGGCCCAGCCATCGCGCCCCGGCGCGCAGGTCTGGCCGCTGCGCACGGAGCGCCCCGCCGCGCTCGCCCAGGCCCGCGCCGCGTTCAGCGCCACGCAGCGGCAGGTCATCGACTCACCCACCACCTCGCTCGAACACCTCCTGCGCGCGCTCGCGCGCTGAGAACCGCTCCATGTCCACCGCCGTCACCCCCGAAGAACTGCGCGCGCGAGTCCGCCCCTGGGTCGAGCCCATCCAGGGTGGCGCGCCCGCGGGCGTGGCGGCCAAGCACGACCCCGCCTACGAGGCGGTGGCGGCCGAGGTGGCGCGACTGGAGTCTCCCGCGGGCGAGCCCGTGCGCTGGGACGATGTGGTGGTGGGCGCCAGCGGCCTGCTCCAGCACACCACCAAGGACCTGTGGCTCGCGGCGTACCTGGGCTACGGCCTCTTCTCCACCCAGGGCCTGTCCGGCGCCACCGTGGGCCTGACCCTGCTGGGCGAGCTGACCGAGCGCTACTGGGCGGACCTCTTCCCCGAGCTGAAGCGGCTCAAGGGCCGGGCCAACGCGGTGACGTGGTTGGTGGACCGCCTCTCGCGGATGCTCCCGGCGCTGCCGCCCGCGCAGGTGGACGCCCAGGGCCTGGACGCCCTCGCGCAGTCCGCGCGCAAGCTGGCCGAGGTGTCTCGTCAGCGCTTCGCGGAGCAATCCCCCGCGTTCGGCTCGCTGACGGACGCCATCGCGCGGCTGCGCGCGGGCCTGCCCCAAGAGGCCCCGCCCGCTCCGCCCCCCGCGCCCGAGGCCCCCGTCGCGGTGGCGACGGGCCCCGCCCCGTCGCCCGCCCAGCCCGCGCCAGTCGCGCCCCCCGCGCCGCGGGTGGAGCTGCCCGCGCCGCCCAGCCCACC
>NZ_JAHNZT010000057.1 GCF_019039035.1 Citreicoccus inhibens
CTTCCTGGGCGGTAAGTCCTCTGTCGTCCGCTCTACTGGGCTCTTCGTCATGGGAATGCCTCCACACCGACTGGGCCACGGGCAACCACGCAAGAATGCGGGGTGCGCCACTAGGCACCTTCCAGGTCCATTGGAGCACCTCCCAAGTAACATGCCAAGGGGACGCGTGTGAAGCCCTTGAAGGACTCCCAGAGGACTCACAGCCTCCACGCTCCGCCTGGAATGGCATAGCCCTCGCCTGGGTAGAGAGGGCCTCAGCCCTCTCGGAATGCCCAAGAGGGCAATTGGCTGTGGGCATAACCGAGAACGAGCTGGGGGGCAGGCCATGGACGCGGCACGAGGAAGGAACGAGCCCTATGGACAATGAAATCGACTGGAGCCCCATCCGCACCCTGGCGCGTCGCATCTTCTCCCAGGGAGAGCCACTGGCCCTCACAGAGGAAACGAAGGCGCTGCTGCGACGGACAGCCTCAGAGGTGGGCCTCAGCGAGGCCGACGCCCAGACAGCCCTTGCCTCCGAGGAGGGCGCGTTGAGTCTCTTGCGCGACTCGTCGCAGCGAATCCACGAAGGCGCCCGCCGCCTCACGAGTGCGCTGCACCGAATGTACGAGCGCCAGCATGTAGGGGACTTCGAAGGCGCACGCAAAGAAATGCAAGAGGTGCTTGCCGTCGAAGTCGTCCCCCACTACCGAGCCATCGCCGCAGGCCAGCTCGAAGACATGGCCGGCAAGACGTCGTGACACAGGCGGGGCGCTGGCAGCCTTGCCCTCCGCCTTTCGCTGCCCAAGGCGAATCGGCGCCCCTATCCGCAGGCAGCGCCGCACCACCAGTCGTCAGGCCGCCTCTAC
Source organism: Citreicoccus inhibens (assembly GCF_019039035.1). Taxonomy (GTDB): domain Bacteria; phylum Myxococcota; class Myxococcia; order Myxococcales; family Myxococcaceae; genus Citreicoccus; species Citreicoccus inhibens. The sequence goes on from NZ_JAHNZT010000057.1 coordinate 849, forward strand.
CTTCGCAAAGGGCCGCGCTACCTGCTTGCCGTCGCTGTCTCGAGCCAGCGTCACCGTCCCTGCCTTCTCGTCAATGGACGTCACGTGCGCAGTGAAGGACCCTCGCCCCTGCTTGTAGCGGACCTCCTGCCCCGCCTTGAAAGGAGACGCGGCCGACTCCTGGCTGGCGGCCTCGGCGATCACCTTCCGCGGACGTCCACGCCGCTTGGGGGCCGGCGACTTCGTCTTCGCAGCCAGCACCTTGGCCCCCTCACGCTTCGAGGCAACAGGAGGCGAGGCACGCTTTGCAGCCGCAGCGGCCGGTGCACGGCTGGGGGCGACGCCCAGGTAGCGGGCAATCTGCTCCAGGAGCTCCACCTGGCGGCCCAGCGTCTTCGCCACCTCGTCTGCCACCACGGCCCGAATGGCGCCCATCATGTCATTCTGAATCGTCACGTCGCGCACTCTCTGCGGGCCTCACGCCCGCCGTATTGAGAAACAATTGGCCACTGCATCGACAATACACGAGACCTTAGAATTCTGAGGCAGCACCCGCTTCAGCGTCCCCGCTTGGTTTGATTCGGCACGAATCAACCAAAGCGTGCCACCGTGCTCTCTGCGCCTCCCAGTTGCCCGCATGCGCAATGGCCCGAAGGCGCCGCTCACTTAGGGGTTCCACTCCGTCCACCGCGTCCAGAAACAACACCGCCTCCTGGATGTCGGGGGCCAGCAGCACCAAGTCGAGCAGCTGCGTGACGCGCGCCCGGGTGAACTCCAGCTGACAGGCCATGTCCGCGGCACTCTGCACCTGTCTGCGGCAAATGGCGGCTTCGACATGGTGGGCAAGCGCCAGCATGCGGGCCACGTGGGATGGACGCCTGGACTCCGCCAGCGGCGGACGGGGTTGCCCCTCGCGAAACTTCACGCCCGCCCTGCGGTGCACGCGATGAAAGCGCGCGCTAACTATGTGCCCCTGCGTCGGCTCAAGGCTTGTGCTCATGCCGCGGCCTCACCACGCTCGGGCGGGGCACCGTCACCGGTGTGGGCCAAGTGCACGTCCACCTGGCCCGTCGCCTCATTCACCACCACGCGGCCCACGAGGGCGCGCAGCAGTCGTCCCCGGTTGACAGTCGTGAGCGCGTCCCACACCACACTGAAGTCCGCCAGGGATTGAGCCACCCACGCCACCTCCATCTCTTCCCCCTTCACCGCATCCAGCGCGCGCTCCACTTGCGCCAGGCGCTGCTTCAAGCGGACAGCCTCCTCCTCCGCTGCTGTCAGCTTTGTCTCGACAACACGACGGGCAGGGTCCTCCAACTTGGAAAGCGAATCCACCCACTTCTCAGACTCCTTGGCGGCCCGGGCCAGCTCCTTCGACAGTTGCATGCGCTCGGTGCGCAGGGCCTGGTGCTTCGCCTCCATGCGCGCCAAGAGGCGGGCATGCACCTGGGCAGCGAAGGCGTCACCTACCGAAACCTCCCGCAGCCGCGCGACGACGAAGTCCTCCAGGGAGGCTGCCGGAAGGGGCGCGGCCCGGCACCCATCCTTGCCCTGCTTGTCCCGGGTGACACAGCGGTAGTAGCGGTACTCGCGCTCACCCTTGCGTGTGGAGCCGGGCGTCATCGCCTCGCCGCACAGGCCGCAGCGCAGGAGGCCTCGCAGCACGTAGTCGGGGTTGCGCCCGTGGTACTGAATGCCAGGGCCCTCCAGCAAGTCCTGCACCCGGTGGAAGGTGGCCCTGTCCACAATCGCCGAGTGCTCGCCCGGGTGCGTCTCGTCGCCATATGGCACAAAGCCCGCGTATAGCGGACTCCTCAAGACGCGCAGCACGTCCTGCGTCGTCCACTTTCGCGCCGCGCGCGTGGCACCACTCGGGGCCTCGTACCGCTTCGTCTTGCGCCCCGTCTCGTTGAGGAGGCGTGCCACGGCCGAGGCCTGCTGGTGCTGGACGTACAACTCGAAGGCCTCCCTCACCACCACCGCCTCGTATTCATTTACCACTAGGCGCTTGTCCACCACGTCGTAGCCCAGCGGCGCGCGGCCCCCCGTCCACTTCCCCTTGCGTCGCGCGGCGGCCACCTTGTCCCGCGTCCGCTCGGAAATCATCTCCCGCTCGAACTCCGCGAACGACATCAGCATGTTCAGCGTCAGGCGCCCCATCGCATCGGCGGTGGAGAAGTTTTGCGTGACGGAGACGAAGGACGCGCCAGAAGCGTTGAAGCGCTCCATCACTTTCGCGAAGTCGAGGAGGGAGCGCGAGAGGCGGTCGACCTTGTAGACCACGACGACGTCCACCCGCTTCGCGTCCACGTCATGGAGCAGTCGCTGGAAGGCGGGCCGCTCCATGTTCGCGCCGGTGAATCCACCGTCGTCGTACCGCTCATCCACCAGCGTCCAGCCGGCCTGGCGCTGCACGTACGCGAGGCAGGCCTCGCGCTGCGCATCAAGGCTGTTGAACTCCATCTCCAGCCCCGCTGCGGTGGACTTGCGGGTGTAGACGGCGCAGCGTTTCGCGTCCGTCGGCGTCGGCTTGCCCTTCCTCATTCCCCCTCCGGATTCTTTCCTGGCTTCGCCGGCCACGCGGACTCGTTGCTTGAGGCTGGCGGCGGCCCAGCGAGGCGCTCCGCCACGGCCACCAGTCGCTCCACGCTGTCGTTGAGGCGCCGCAGCTCTCGGACGAGGCTTGGCATCGTCGTCTCGTAGAAGCGCTGCCCCATGTGCGTCTGGAAGAAGGAAGGGCCGCTCATCGCGCCACCGCCTTCGAGCCGCCGTCCTTGAGATTGAAGAAGGTGAAGCCATTCCAGGCCGTGCCCGTAATCAGCTTGGCCACGCTGGAGAGGCTGCGGTGGAGCTGCCCCTCGTACTCAATCCCGCCCTCGCGCACCGTCACCCGGTGCTGTGTGCCCTTGAAGACGCGCGTCAGCACCGTCCCCTGCGGAGGCAGTCGCGCGTCGCGCCCGTCCGCAGCAGGTGCGCGCCCGCCCACTGCGGCTGGCGGAGGCAGCGCGGAGGGCTTCGCATCCTCCACCTGCCGCATCCTCCATCGCTCGGGCAGCTTGTCCCCCAGCTCCGCAATGCGTGCGACAGCCCGCGTGGAGAGTCCGCCCTCGGTCAGCTCCTGAATCCGGAAGGCCAGGCGCTTCTTCAGGTAGTCCCGGTTGCGGCTGCGCGTGGGCTCGCCGTACAGCTCCTGGTACTTCTCCGCCAGCTCCGGCACCGACATGCTGGCCAGGGCAGCCAGTTGCTGCGGCAGGTCCGCCAACTCCTTGCGCGCGGCCCTCGCAATTCCTCTCTTCGCCATGGTGGTGTTGTCTCCTTCGCCCCGGGCTGCACGCCCTCGGGCGGAATCCATGGACGCTCTGTCCCCGGAAGAAGACAAGTCGAGAGTCTGCGGCTCAGCCAGTCGCGCGCTCCGCTTGGTGCGACTTTATTGCGAGTGGCCCAATCGGTGATTGGCGACGCAACCAGAGTTCCCAGAGGGCCTCGACGAGAATCCCCACTGCACTGCGTCCTCGCGACGCTGGCGCGGAGCATTCGGCCGCGCGTCCGCGACGGCACATTCCTGTCTCGACAAGCTCAAGCTCATCACCGCCACAAAGGCCAGCTGCCCGCACTTGGGGACATTCGCACGCGGCTCCCGTGTCCCACGGCCGCCGGCTACGCGGCCCGCACCGCCGACACTCCGGTACCCGCCGGCGCCTCTTCGTTGCGGAGCCATTGCCCCATCACCGGCCTCCGGCGTACCCGTAGCGGCATCTTCTCAAGCTTCATCTGGTCTGAAAATCCCAGAGCATGCCAGTCAGCACTTCGGTGCCGCTCCACGACGACGGACGCGCAGAGCGGCACCTGGTCAGCTCACGTTCCGTCCTTCAAGACGTAAGGCTGACCAACCAACATCTCCGCATAATGGTTCCACAACCTCTCATACACGCGAGCGAAGACCCGTCTCACATGAACATCACCATCATGCCAATCCTCAAAAAAACGACGAACCATCAACTCGGGGGCCCCAAACGAAGTCCAATCATCAGCCAACCAGACCTTCTGCACCCAATCATCCGGCACCCAATCATCAATCACCTCAAACAGAAAAATAGGAATCAAAATGGGCTCACCATCAGAATCAACCACCCGATACGACTTTCCCTCAATCCCAACAACAATATACAACCAACCAGCCTCAATCGACGGATTCGTACGCCCATCCGGCAAGGGCTCATGGATATTCGGAAGTGATCTCACAAGCATAATCAAAATGGATCCAGCTCGCCCGCTAGCTTAATGCCAGCCTTCAATCCGTTTGACTCTTGATAAAAATGAACTTCCTGTCCTCCCGGAGTCCAAGTCTTCATTTTCACCCAGTCAGTCGTCCTTCCTCCAAATATAGATTTCAGCACTTCAACCTTATCAATATCACTCCCACTCGCAATCTCCCTCGACCGGGAAAGCATTTCCTTAGTGAGCTTAATGTTAGCCGCGGCCTCAGTGGACTTAGGTGGCCCTGATTTAGGCAATGCCGCCTGAGGCTTCGCGCCGCCCCCCGCATCGCCAGCACCATTGGCCATCTGAACTACATTGGCCGCACCTGCTACATCGGCCACGCCCTCGACCACAGTGGCCACTCCAGCGGCGACCAAGACCCCAGCACCAGACATTGCCGCCACACCCACCGGAGCGCCAACTCCAGTCGCCGTCGCCCCTGCGCCGGCAGCTCCACCCACGACTTCGAGGACACCGGCAATAACTTCCCCAACCCCCACCAAACCAAGCGCTACCGCATACCCCTGGTAGAACTGCTTGGAATTTCCACTCGGGGGTGGCAGGAGCGAGCCAAACGGCGCTACTCCCGCCAAGAACCCCATGAATCCGCCCTTACCATAGTCGAGCTTTCGGCGCCCTTCCACCTGGTCCTGAAAGAAACTCCGAAGCAGGAACTCTGCAAAACCAGAGGGAATCTTGGTTGACTCCTCCATCTCGGCGGAGTCTGGGACGCCCTCCCAACAGACAGACCTATCACTATTGCAACCGTTGATAAGCGGGGGCGTGAAGCGAGCCGAACTTCCTCCCGCCTGGACCGAGCCCCCATACCAACTATCATAAACAATCACCGGAAGCGTTGTTGGCAAGAATCCCGTCGGATCCGTAAATCGCAAGGGATTATTGAAAACATAGCTATAGCGATTGAGCGACTGGCTGTTCAGTGGAAGAGGAATGAACGCATCGGGACTCAGGAACCGTCCCAATGAAGAGTCGTACATTCGCCCACCCATATTGATAAGGCCGAACTCTTCGTCGTGCTCATGTCCCGTGAATCCCGTGCGGACCCTTGCCGAGTCACGCATCTGAGCAACCCCGAGATCCTGCGGATACCGGCGGCCGCCAAACGGCTCATATTTCAGGCGCTCATAGGAAGCACCTGAGTCATCAGACAGTGTCTCTACTGAGCCGAGATTGTCTACGTGAGTGTAGAGCGTCTTCTGTGCGGCAACCTGTCCCGAAGTATCCGTTGCCCACGAAACCTCGGCAACCTCACGCTCCGCACCAATGATCTTGAAAACATGCAGTGCCGAACCAACTGCAGAGCGACGCACTTCATACAATCCACCGACATAGGTCGAGGACTGCCCATCCGAGAAGCGCTTCACCGTACGCATCCGGGCCGCGTCGTAGCGGAAGGTCACCGTACGATTACCGGCAGAGATCTTCGATGGAAGATTGAATGTTGTAAACTCTACCGTCCGGCCGGGCGCGGCCACCTGATTTCCATTGTGGTCATACGAATATGCCCCCAAAGAAGAGCGGCTAACCGCATGCGGCCCTGCTCCTCCCGTTTGGAGCCCGGAGAATGAAGCCGTTCTCCCGAGCCAGCTTGTGCACTGGCCTGAAGGCGTACCTTAAGACCACCGCCTGACGACGCCTCCGACCTGGTTTGGCATTTCGACCGAAATCAACTCAAGCGAGGAGCGCGCCAGCTTGAAGTCGTTCGCGCTGGAGCCAGCGACCACAAGGTCGAAGGGGACGCCGCGAGAGCCTGCCAGCGAGCTCCTCTTGATGCCCCGCTTCGTTCTGTCCGTAGGGTTGGGGCCGGCTTTCCCCCGCCCAGCGGCGCTTTACACTGGGTTCCGCCCAACGCGAGCCACCGCATTCTCAAAGCATGAGAATGTGATACACCCTTCGGCCAACTGAGCGACAGCCGTGGCCGCCCTCAGAAGCGACGAAGCGCCCTTCCCCATACAAACCCCGCCCCCCAGGCCCTTTCTCGCGCCCGAGGGCCGTTCCCGGCCATTCCAGGGCCATTCACAGGACGGGGCATGGGCTCACCTCGCACCAGCTTGCGCCAACCCGCATGGAAATCCACACCCAGTCGCACAAACCTCACAAGCTGAATGGGTGTGGACAGCGTGGACAACTGTGGACAGCTCTCTGTCCACACTTATCCTCATGATTTTCCTAACGAAAACCTCACTGTGGACAAGGTGGACAGCTTCTATGGGGAGACACACGTATGCGTGCGCGCCCATATTTAATACGCGTACGCGTACGCGTACGCGTACGCACACGTATACGTATGAGTACTCTTCAAAACCTGTCCACACTGTCCACAGTGGCCTATCCCCTCGCAACCACTCACGAAAACCGTGGACAGACACCTGTCCACGGGCTGTCCCCAGGGTGTCCACAGGACACCGGCAGTGCGGGAAGCGTGGGCACGTACCCGGACGGCCACAAAGCGACGCCCTGGCCCTTCGCGCGAAAGTCGAGAATAAAATCGGACGAAATTATCTCCCGTCCCAGATTACTTCGGTGCCTCCTTCTCCCACCCGCAGCATCCTGTGATTGCGCGTCAGGCCAAGCAGGGCCCGACGGGGGAGGGGCGTACCGCCCAGCATTCGTCACAGGGGCGAGGCGACGGTGGACTAATCAAACGCTGAGCTGCGCGGACTGTGAAACACATTCCCCTCACAGTGCCAGCGCAACGACAGCCTCGAGGCCTGAGAATGTGACACGCCCTTCGGCCAACTGGGCGACAGCCGTAACGGCCCCCAGAAGCGACGAAGCGCCTTGCCCTATACAAACCCCGCCACCCGGGCTCTTCCTCACGCCAGAGGGCTGTTTCCGGCCGTTTCATGGCCATTCGCAGGACGGGGCATGGACTCACCTGGCCACGGTTTGCGCCAACTCGCATAAAATCCACACTCAGTTACAAAAACCTCACAAGCCGAGTGAGCGTGGACAGAGTGGACAGCAGGTGGACAGCTCTCTGTCCACCCCTATCTCGTTGATATTATTATTGAAAACAACAAGGTGGACAGGGTGGACAGCTTTTAAAGGGTAGCTACGCGTGCGCGGGCAGGCAGGCGTGCCTGTGCGCGCTACGCGCGTGCACGCATCACGTAGGGGTACCCTTCAAAAGCTGTCCACCTTGTCCACCATGGCCTATCTGCATGTATTTTCTGGGAAAAAGGGTGGACAGAGAGCTGTCCAAACCGTGTCCACTGCCTGTCCACCCAGACAAGACACGCACTGAGAGAGAATAGCCTCGCTGCCGTGACGGGAGGGCCAACGCCACTTCAGCCCATACTCCCTGGCGCCTGCCTTGCATCGATGTCACATGGAGCCGGGGAATGGTCGGCGCGGGTTGCGACTTCCATGCCAAGCAGGCTCCGACTTGGACATGCCGCGCAGAGTCCCTCACACGGGTGCGCTGTGAACCGTCCAAACCCTGAGACGCGCGGGATGTGAAATACATTCCTCTCTTCGTGTCAGGGCAACAGCAGAATCAAGGCCTGAGATTGAAACACAGCCGGCGGTCCGCGGCGAGACGGCCGTAGCGGCCCTCAGAAGCGACAAAGCGGCCTGCCCCATAGGACTCCACCCTCCAGCCTCTTTCTCGTGCCAGAGGGCCGTTTCCGGCCGTTTCATGGTCATTCACAGGGCGGGGCATGAACATGGCCACCCACGCCGCATGCTCCACCGGCGTGCACCTTCACAACCCGCCACAGCAATTTCACTCAAAGTTTTGAGGGTGGCAGAGGTGGCAGGTGGGTGGCAGTAGTGTCTGCCACCTTTTTCTTCTTTTATTTCAATAACTTATCTCTAAGTGGCAGTGGTGGCAGTCTTTTTTGAGGTACCCCTACGTAGCGGGCACGCGCATATTTGAATGGCACTATTCAATAGGGGTTCGAAGTCTTCACTCTCCCTAGGTAGCCCTACCCCCAAAAAGGCTGCCACCATTGCCACCACTGCCACTCCGTTGATTTCACTGGGGAATTCCGTGGCAGTTTTTCAGAAAGCGCCTGCCACCGACTGCCACCCTTCCGCCACCCGGCAAGGGGATGTCCCCGAATCTTCGCCACATGCCTTTGTGCTTCTTTCGGCCTGGGCAATGCCCGTCCGGGAAAATCGAAAATCAATTCCGCCGAAATGATTTTCTGTCCGCTTTTCGGCCCTGGGGGTGCATGTAGCGGGTAACGGCAACTCAACGCGCTGCCGACTCCCGCGCATGGACCTTCTCCGCCACCTCCAGCCCGCTCCCGCCCCCCAGCGCCCGCCCGGCGTGACGTGTGAAGACTACGTCCGCAGCGAGGACACCCGCGGCCTGCAGTACCTGCCTCGCGGCGTCTGTGTGCTGGCGAGCGGCAGCGTCTGCACCGACTGGCCGAGGGTGAGTCGACACGCACCGCTGCGCCCCAGTGCGTCGGCGGAGCTTGCTCCAGTGCCTGCGTTGTCCCCGGTTGAGTCCTCCCAGGCCCGAGTGGTGCTCTTCGGCCATCCACTGCTCGGTGCTGGCGGGAAGAAGCTCGCCCCGGCCCCCTTCGCCATGCCCTCGCAGCCAGCTGCGCGTCTCGTCGCTGTGAAGGAGCCGGGCGCGCCAGTTGCGGAGGCCCCGTCAGCCTTCTTGCGCGGCCTCACCGACGAGGCTGTCGCCAGCTTCAAGGCCCTCGGTGCCGAGGTGGGCTTCGCCTCCGAAACCTGCGGTGAGGCACGGCTCGCCCCGGCCTACGCCACCCAGGGCCGGAAGGAGCTCACTCTAGCTCGCGACGGGCGGGAGGCCCTTCCCCGGTGAGTGACTTCTTCGCCCACCTCATCCGCCTGCTGCGCGCCGAGGCCCTCTCCCCGCGCCATCAGCCCGCCTTCGCCGCGGCCCGCGCACAGCGCCCGGCCTTCGCTCGCCATGACAGCCTCGAATCGGTGCTGAGGGCGCTGGCCGACGTGCGTGAGGAAACCTACCCGGAGCGCGAAGCCCTCACCCGGGCGCTGGTGGCTGAGTGTCAGGCCGCCCCCAGCCCTGCGTGGACGGCGGCCCTCGCCTCCGCCTACGCCCCCATGTTGCGCCGCCTGCGCCACCGCCTCCACGGCAACGGCGTGCCCAAGGAGGACTTGGACCAACTCGTCCTCGCCACCCTCCTCTGTGTCGCGCGCGACTTCCCCCTCCCTCGCTGGCAGCACTGGACGGCAGTCCGCCTGCGCCAGCAGACGGCGAGAGAGGTATTCCGCTTCCTGCGCAAGGAGCGCGCGGAGCGGCACGACACGTACACGCCCCAGCAGCTCTCAGCGTGGGTGTCCTATGCACGTCCCACCGCCCCAGAGGACAACCCCAGGCGCCCCAGGCTCCGGCGCAGCTTCGTGAAGCGGGACGCGGTGCTGACGCACCTGGCGAAGGCCACCCTGCCGCCCCGTGACGTGGACGTCCTCATGGCCACCGTCGTCCGGCGGGAGAAGCTGCGCGTCTACGTCAGCCGCCTCGTTGACGGTGACGCCGCGGAGACGGAGCGGACGTACCAGCGCCTGAAGCGCCAGCGCTCGCGGCTCATGCTTCGCCTGCGCACCCAGGCCGTGGGTGAGGTGGCCCAGCCCGCTGCAAGCGGCTGAGGGCCGCAGGGCCCAGGCCCAACCGAAGCCCCGTCATTCGTGAGCGGCACGTCCACCAGGCACCGTCGCCCATGGCGGGCCCGTGCGTGACGGCCGCGAGCCTGCTCGCCACGCTCGCGCAGCGGCCCCTCGGACAACGTGCGCGGCCTGACACTCGCAGGCGTCGTGTTGCGTGCCAGACTCGCTGGCGGGCCCGTCCCCACCACAAGCCGGGCGCGTTCGCTACGCTGCCTTCGTGCCCAGGGCCCCGGAAACCCGGGCGCAGTGGGGTGGCCGCGGTCGGTCGCGCCTCCGCGGGCGCCCACTTGAAGCACCCGGCGCCCCACCAGCCCCCTCCTCGGACTGGTGGGGCTTCGGCCTATCCCCCTCGGGGACGCCCATGGCGCCGAGAGTGACTTGCACTGACTCCCGGCAAAGAGGCACCACCTCGGCGGCGAGCGCTGCTTCGAGTTCCTGTCGCGCTCCTACCTCCTTGCGCCGAAGCTGCCCCATTCAGCGCGCTGGAGCCCCATCGCAAGTCACCGCGCAGGCGTCGCAGCACGCCAGCGCGAGCGCTGCCTGCGCAGCTTGAGTCCCAGGCCCACTCCGCACACTCTCCCGGTTAGCTCCGCGGCTGGCTCCGAGTCCGCCGTCGCCGTGCCCACCGGCACCCGCAACGAGGGCGACAAGGCAAGGGTGGACGAGCGCGGGCCGAAAGCAGCCCTGCCACACCCCTTCCCCCCGCAGCCTCTCGCATTCCGCCGGACTGCCGGACTTCATGCCGGACTTCCCGCGCAGAAGTCCGGCACCAAAAATCACTGTAACTCCGAAGGGTTAGGCCCTACTGCCGGACTTGCCGGACTTCCTCCCCCCTCCCGCCCCTCTACGGGGAAATATTTTCTGTGAGCTTCCCTCCGAAAATATTTCTCTTCGCGTACGTAAAGGGGCCTTTGAAGTCCGGCAAGTCCGGCAGAGTGACTCAACCCCATGAAGTTGTTACGGAAATTGCTGCCGGACTTCTGCCGGACTTTGGAGAAGTCCGGCAGGTGAAGCCGGGGAACCGAACCGGCTCCCTGCTTCGGCTCGAGGTGGTTGTGGCCCTCGGGTGAGGCTCGGACATCGCCTCAGTCCCTGTCGTGGGTGTTGCGATCGCATCCGGCTGCGGCCAACCGGCTCGTGACACTCAAACCCTCAGGACTGGCCGCTTGCGCCCAGTTGCCCGTCACCTGCGAGCGGAAGGCAGGCGAGGACGAGAGGCGCGCAGGTTCCGGTGAAGCTGCTCCTTGGCGTGCCTGAGCACGCGGCCTGGCTGAAATGCGCGGACCTTCGATTCGCGCAGGTGCCCATGGGGGGAGGACGGCCCAGGACTGCTCGAAGGCGCGGCTGTCTCGGCTGCGGCGCAAAGCCCGACGCTCTTCGTCCCGGTTGGCCCTTGGACAGCGACACTCCCTCTCGCAGCAACGCCCCTCCGCCAAGCGCCATGCCCCCCCACCGAGCCCGACTGCGCGCCCCCTTCAGTAAGTGAACACGGGCATTTCGCGTTCACTTTTGCCGAGCCTTTTCACTTTCCCCGTTCACTTTTGCCGAGCCTGTTCACTTTCTCCGAGCCCGTTCACTTTCCCCGCGGAGCGCCACCTGGCGCGCGGGCGGATACGCTTGGGGCAGGAGAGCCCGAAATGTCGCAGGGTTAGCGCCGCCAACGGCCTGGTTCTCGCGTAGCAAGGGACGAGTCCCGCCCCTGAAATCGCGCCCGAAAACACACTTTGCCCAACGAGCCGGACGTGCGCGCCGTTCACTTTCCCGGCCCACCCTGCTGCCCCCTACCCAGGCCGAAACGAATGGCCGGAAACAGGTAAACGCGGCCATTCGTAGTCACCGCCTGACGTAGTTTCGCGGACTTACGTGGCCTCGTGAGGCGCTGAAGCGCCGAGGCCCATGGCCGCTTTCCCCAGGTGGCCCGGCCTGCCGCCCCTCACTCGCCGCAGTTCCGCCCAGCCACCGCCAGCACTGTCTGCCCGCCCCAGTGCCTGGGAGCGGCGCCATTGCCTGCGAGCGGGTCGGCAAACCCCAGCGCGAGTCTTGCTCAAGTAGGCCTGGCCACTTGGGCCGGCTGCCCCGCGTCCGCCCGCACAAGGGCCGGGCGAGGGCGCAGAGCCACTTAGGGCAGCGCAACCAACCCCAGCACGCCCAAGCACGTGGACCGCGCCTTGTGCGCGAGGTGAGCCGCCTGGCGCGGGCTCCGGCTCCGCCCGCGCGCCGGCAGGGCGCCCCCGCTCAAGTTGGGAGCAACCCTGCCCACCGATGACATCGGCACGCCTACCTCGCCTACCCTTGACGCCAGGGTGGGGGGTAGTGCGTTTTTTCGTGCGGGCCTCTCCGCCGGGAAATGTACCTGGGGCCCTTTTCGAGAGAGTCGGCTCCAAAAAAGTGAACAGTCCACCCTTGTTCATTTTCACTCGGTAAGTGAACAGCTCGCCCTGTTCACTTTCGCCGGAGGCGCCGGCGAGGGCCCAAGAGGGCCCCAGAAACCGCCGCCCCTCACCGCCTCCGCGCGCCCCCCTGGCCCAACCAGGGTGTCGCGAGCGCCCGGCACGGAGGCGGGCGGCACGCCGCATCAGCAGGGCAAGTCCTGCGTCACCCGCACCAGTTCCTCATCCGAGGGGTGCGTGTAGATGACGGTGGAGTCGATGGAGCGTTGGCGGGCGAAGCGCTGGGTGAGGCGGATGTCCTTCGTCCTCCGGTACACCCCGGTGCACGCAGTGTGACGGACGCTGTGGAAGTTCAAGTGCCGCTCCAAGCCCGCCCGCTGCTGCCACACCGAGAAGCCGTGGCGCACCTGCCGCGTGGACAGGCGAAGGCCCTTGCGGCTCAGGAAGAGCGGCGCCTGGGGCCCCACGTCGTGCCCTTGCGAGCGCTTCAGGCGCAGCAGCTTCTCCAACTTTCGCCGCACCGTGTCCGAGAGGAGAACCTCCTGCGGCTCCGGGTGTCGAGTGCTCCCCTTGAAGACGGTCAGCTTCACGTACAGGTGCGCGCGCCCGCGCTCGTCAAAAACATCGCCGACGTTGAGCGCCACCAGTTCGTGCTCTCTCAGGCCCGTGGCGAGCGCGAGGCTGTACAGGCAGTGGTCGCGGAATCCATCCCGGTGCAACCCCGTAGTGCGCAAAAGCAGCGCCACCTCCTTCTCCGTGAGGGTGCGGGGTGCGCGGGTGACAGCGGCATAGGCAGACATGGCAACTCCGTCGTGAAGAGGACGCGGCCATGCACGCTCTGCCGTCCCAACAAGACAAGTCCCAACCACGTAGCCCATTGAATCTTCGCCGGGGCCACGCGCGGCCATGGCCTTGTCCCAAGCCTGTCCAGGAAGGAGCCTCTGTGAACTCGCCCCTTCCCTTCGACTTCGAGTCACACCACGTCCGCGTCGACATGGACGAGCACCGGCTTGTCGCCGCCGACGTCGGCGCGGCCATCTGCATCGCCAACAACCTGCCCCATGGGCCAGTTGGGAGACGGTGACAAGGGCGTCGGCGCTACCGACACCCTTCACGGCGTCCTGACGCCATAGTCCAAGACGTCGCAGTTGCCCTCGAGCACCGCTTGTCCAGCGGCCTGAAGCGGCCTGCCACGGACGATGACGGAAGACGAGATTCATACGCACGTCATGCGTGCGGACGCTGGGTAAAGCCGAGAAGGTAGAGAGGTTCCTCCGGCGGGGGACTCACACCGCGTCCCCTCAATCCCCAAGACGAGCAGCGACACGGGGCCTGGCGAACCCTCGCCGCAGCCGCCTCGGCTCTGTCCTCCCCACGCCGAGCTCAGGTGCAGGCCATCTGGATATAGCCGAGGCGCATGCATCCTTCATCCTGGGACTCAAGCCAGAGCTGGCCGCCGCATGCGCGCCCGAAGCCATCCACGCGAACGCCGGACTGACGATGGAACCTCACCGCAAGGGACTGCCGGTTGCCGCCGAGCCACCCGCGCGGCCTCGGAATTTCCCTCCACGAGGCTCTGTGCTGCAGCTTGCCGATTTCATCGGCGGGGCACACCGCATCCGAATCTCCGTGGACGAGCGAGGTGAGCCATCGTCCGTCACCACCGACGGATGCGCGGCGAGCATCATCAACACTGAGCAGACACGTCACCTTGGGGATGCGTCAAAGGGTCTGCGTACTGTGCAGGTCCTGGAGGCGCGCAAGAATTGTCGCGATGCAGTTTCCCGCTGTGGAGTCGGCGCTCGGCCAAGGGCAACCTCACCGCGGGCACGGAGTCCAGAAGCAGGAAGAGTTCGTGCGGTCGTGCACGTTGGCAGCCGTCACGAAGTGGGTGAGCGGCAAGCAGTGGGCGTCTACGAGAAGGTGATGCTTGCTACCCGCCTTCGCGCTAACCGTCGGGCTCGGGCCCGCGAGGGCCCCCTTTTGACGCCTGGACGGACGAGGAGTCGATGGAGGCTCGGGAGAGTCATTTTGCGACGCAGGCCCAACTCGTCGTCGAGCAGCCGCTCCTACCCTCTGCTCGGGTCCAAACCTCCAACCGCAACCACGCCGTCACTCATAACAGGCAGAACTGCCTGCGGGGCAGCATCTCCCAGGGAATGCCTTTTCGGAGCACGTGCACGCATACCTCTCCAAAATTCGGCCACCGCGCGATGGGTCCGCTATGGCCCACCCACATTCGGCCTTCTGGCAGTACAAGTGAGCGAAGCGCCCGGCATGGGCGACAATTTCCCAGGCGCAGTGAGGCCCAGCTCACTCAATACTCAGCTCCATAGGGAATCCACAGGAGTGTGAGGACTGCCTGCCTCGATGGCATCGGACGACTGTGCTCCCATAGTTCTTCGCCTCTCGCTCTTGCGCTTTCAAGCCACGCGTCCGCACGCACTTCCTGAGGCTCGTCAGGCACTCGCGCGCCCTTGAAATAGTTGATGGCGAGAGTAGCGGGATGAAGACGCTGCCCACGCTCCACCCAATGACCAAACTCTTGCCCTGCCACAGCCCACTGCACCTTGCCCCCATGTGAGAAGACAACACAGCAGCGCTCGGGTGCGAGCTTCGCGAATCGAACTGCTGCGGCAGTGAAGCTCACATCAAACTCCTGGGCGAGGCACGACACCACTTCGAGGGAGGGCGCCGCGACGTCGCAGCGCTTCCGCCATACCTCGGTGGGCATCAATAGCTCGGAGGCAAACGCATTCGCCTCTTTCTCAAGGCCTTGGTCGTACAGCTCATCGATTTCACGCTCACTGCAGAGCGAAAGCTCGAGCTGGCTAACGTCGCGATGCAGTTCGAGGTGCCCCAACTCATGCGCGATGACAAAGCGGCGGCGCGGTGCGTAATCAATGAGAGTACTCACCGAGATGACCGCTCGCTCCCCTCGATGAGTCAGACGTCCCTCGCAACCCACCAGTGGAAAATTGCGCACGAGCGCACCTCGAATGAACGCCACGTCCTCCAGGCTTGCCCCTGCGAGGTGCGGCATTCCCAGCTGCGCGAGAACGACACGGGCACGTCTCTCGCCACGAGCGACATCTGCGTCAGTCTGTGCCACCATCCAGGTCGTCCTTCAGGTGCTCGGCTTCGACGAGAAGGGATTCGAGTTCCTCTCGAGAAGCAGGTGCAACAAGCCCCTTGTGTGCTACGGCAAGAGTCGAACCTTCGGCCGTACTCAACAATGCCCGGACGCGAGCCCGAAGCTCTTCCATGCTAAGGCCAGCCAATAAGCCTCGACTAGCATTGAGTCGTTCTTGGGCCTTCGCACGTGCCTCGGCTGCGCGTGCGAGCTGCGCTCCAGCCATCCTCCCTCGAACTGCTTGCACATGCGCCCGGGTACTCTCCAAAAACGTTTTGGGGTCTATCCCCGCTTCCTTCATGATGCGCTCAGCCTCGGCTGCGCTCTGGGGCACTTCTATGTCATCAACATCGAGCAGCCCGAGTCGCTGGACAAATGACTGAGAGGGAGTAAGTGGCCTCTTCATGACTTCCTCTTCTTCTTTGGCGGCGCTTCACGGCGCCTCTTGAGCTTTTCCTTTGCTGCGTAGACTTCCTTTGGGGTCATCCCCGTCGCAGCAGCGATGTCATCGATCGTATAGGCACCGTCCGACACGGCCAGCACCACCGCTTCGAGCGTCGGATCCTGCCCGGCTACCTCGTAGGCGTCTGCCTCGATACGTTCGCACGCCTCCTGAGTGAGCAGGTATGCCTCGGGAGTAAGGGGCCGGGGAACCACAGGGTCAACGGACGTCTCCGCCACACTCTCCCACGCACTGCCATCACGCGAGCGCGCCTGAGCGCTGGCAGCTTCGTTGGAGAAGAGGCTGCGCACCGCGCCACACAGGTGGCCTGTGAGCGACACCTTCGCCGGATTCCAGGCCCGCTGGTCCCCGAGTGTCTGCGCGATGGCCTCATGCACAAGTTCCTCGGCGTACGCGGCTGCCTCTGGGCCCATTCCACCGTAGAGCAACTTCGCTAACCCCAGCGCGTACCCCATCACTTTTCCTACTGCGTCCGCGAAATCACGGTCGAACTGCTCCTGCAGCGCCGGCTTCATGCGCTCTCGTCCCCCGCATCCTCTCTGACCAGTGCTGGCCAGTACTTTTTTTTCAGCGCCGTGCGGAAAACACGGGCCTGCCCAGCACCTTCCGGTTGAGGGCGGGGACTTTCCCCTGCCCAACAGCCAAGAGAGCCTAGCCTATGAGCCGGGAGAATCCGAAAGATCCGCAGCCCCCGCACGACAACGGCAACCACAAGGTGCACGTCACCGCCATCTACACCTCCACGGGCGCCGACGCGCATCTGGTGGTGGACGCGGATGTGACGCTGCGCGATGCCATTACCCACGCGTACGAGCGCCTCAAGGAGACCGCGCGCCCGGGCGACACCTACTTCGCCGTCCTGCCCAATGCGCCACGCTTAGCCCTCGCCCCCTACATCGACTACACCCTGGCTCGACTGCGCGATGAAGGGCTGGGCGTGCAACGGGAGGGACATAACAAGTCGACCCTATACCTGGACATCGACACCAAGCCGGGTGGTGCGTGATGGCGCTTATCGCGCCTCCCGCCGCGCTCGCCAAGGCTGCAGTGCAGCGATTCTTCACCACCGCCCCTTGGCACATAGCGATGGAGCGCTACGGATGGGAGCTCTCGATGCTCGATGAGCTCACGCTGATTGTCGGCCTCTGCGCCCCGGCCAAAGGGGGCGCAGCGGCCGAGAAGTACACCCTGCGCGTCACGTGTGACTACTACCCAGCGTACCCACCTGACGTGCGCTTCGTTAACCCCACCACCTTGCAGTACAATGCAGAACAGGACGTGCGGCATCTTGCGCACCTCGTTGCCCCATACTGCTACGTGCACGCAAGGTACCAAGGCGGCGGCGACTGGGTAGACTATCCATATTGCCCGCAGCTCGTCTGCTCGTCCCTGACCCTCGGCTACTACGCAAGCAACCACAGTCCCACCGAAGCCGAGCGTTGGCGCCCAAGTCGCGACACCATCTTCTCCAGCATCCAGGTCGTCCATCAGGCGCTGCACTCCGAGTACTACCAGGGGAGGATGGGATGAGCGCCTCCTCTTGGTGGGGGGGCCGCAAGCGACGCAATGGCCACCGAGGGGAGAAGGCCACCAAGTTGGCCTCTCCAGCGCCCATGCGGGCGGCTGCTCCTGCCGTCACCTCCAGTCCCCCGTCGCCTCCCTGCATGCACACTGCGGTGCTAGTTGTCCCGCGATATCTTGTGCACGCCACCTTTGACGCATTCCTCCCTTACTGGCGAGCGCGTGTGGAAACCGCGTGCTTCTGGTTCGGCGTGCGAGGTTCGGAGGGTCGACACACTGCCACCACGCTGGTGTTGCCTCGGCTGTACCAAACGTCGGGCAACTACTCCGTGGTGCCCGACACGTTAGGAGACGTTGCGCGCGCCCTACGCGCCCAGGGCTTAACCAACCTCGCACAGGTGCACACCCACCCGAGCGGCTGGGTAGGACATTCCTTGTACGACGACGCGCACGCTTACAGCACCCAGGAAGGAGCCCTCTCCCTCGTCTGGCCCCACTACGGCCGCACTCTGGATGTTGAGCTGTCAAGTGTAGGCATACACGAGCTGCGCAATGGGGCCTGGGTCCGTCTGAACTCGCAAGAAGCTGCGCAGCGCATTTCCCTCGTGGACTCTGTGGCCGACTTTCGCTGGGCCCCAAACGCAGGAGGAATCGCGGATGAAGAGTGACATGTCTTCCCGTCATCGCGGAGACTTGGCCGGCAAGCTACTCCACCTTCGTGCGCCCGCACGCATCGTCATCTCCGTCTCTGAGGAGGCGGCATGTAGCGGAGCTGGCCAGCATCTCACCTGGATGCTTGTGAACCTGTTAGCGCGCCAGTCAGACGAGGTGCAGGAAATGGTGCTGCGGATACCGCCTAATGTACCCGTTCATCCGCGCCTCTCCCCTTTGCTGCCCGAGGTAGGCACCCTCGATGAGTCCCTCGGGGCGGGCATCGCTCGCATTGCCCCTGGCCTTCTCGCACCTAAGGACGGCGCCCGGTGCACGGTGGGGGTGCGCGTTGGGCCCGGCCCCATTCCCGAGGGCGACTGGCGGCTGTCCACCACGGCGGCCGGGTGGGCGGGCTCCGTCGCCACAGCTCCCACCGACAGGGCTCCAGCGGGCAATAATCCCGTGGGTGCCTATGTGGCCGCATGTCTTTGCGCCGGTGAAGTCTTCAAATACGTGCGAGGTATGGCCGACGATGCAGGACATATGGCCGAGCGACTGTGGCTGAGTGCCGCCACGCTGCGCACCGCTCCTGACGAGGGGCCGTGCCTGCCAGTGGGTGAGGCGCCCGCCGCCATTCTCGTGGGCGTGGGTGCCGTGGGCAGCGCATTCCTGCACACCCTCTATGGCATCGAGAGTGTGAGCTCCCGACTCACCCTCCTCGACAACGACGCTGCGGGCGTGGACGTGACGAATCTCAATCGCTATGTCCTCTTCGCATTGGAGCATCTCGGGCGACCCAAGGCCAGCACGGCCCAGCACCTCTTTTCGCCCAGCCACTCCTGGTGCCTAGAAAGCTTCGACACCTCATGGCAGCAATGGATGCAGAGGCAGCCGCGTGAGGCGCCTCCTCCGCGACTCGTCCTCTCGGCCGTCGACAAGAATGTCCACCGCCACGCCATCCAAACGTCTCTGCCACGCCTCGTCCTGGGCGCCTCTACGGACGGAATGCGCGCACAGGTCAACCTGTACGACGTGCTCGACGGCGGGCCGTGTCTGGGTTGCTTCGCTCCGGCCGAGAGGGAGCCGGCTGACAAAGAGATGTTGGAGCGTCTGCGAGCACTGCCTGAGAGCGAGCGAAGAGCGAGGGCAGCCCAAGCGGGCTTTCACGCGGAGGACATCGAGCGATTCATTGCAGAGCCGCAGAAGAATTGCGGCGTCCTCTCGGGAGAGGCGCTGCGCAAGTTCACTGGAGCCCTTGAGGACAAGGAATGGTCGGTAGGCTTCGTCTCTGTTCTCGCCGGAGTACTTCTCGCAGCCGAATACCTGAAACTGGCGATACGTGAGGAGACGATTGTGCGCGCCCTCAATTCGCGTGACAACCTCTACCGATTCCAATTCCTACGCCCCGTCGCAGCCTCCAACACCACTGCCCAGAATCCCTACGACACTAGCTGCACCGTGTGCATTGGCCAGTCACTTCGAGAAAACGTCGCCCTGGTCTGGCCAACTCGTGAGCAATGGCCCAAAGACTTTTAGCTACGCCGGCAAATAATGCCTATGCCGCGCGTACATCCCCTCTGACCGGGGGGGGGAAGAACGCCACGGCACCGACGACAGCTCGCCCAGTCGCTCCCCTCGAATTGAGGGGTCCTCCGCCCCACGATTTCTTGAGACACCTCGCTGGGGGATAAACGCCCCTTCGCGAGTTGGACGTGAAGACGCAGCAGAAGCAGGACAAGACGGCAGAGCGCGGTCGGTTCTCGGCGAAGCGGAAAAAGAAGGCCGTGCTCCGACTGCTGAAGGGCGAGGAACTCGACGCCCTCTCTCGGAAGCTGTGTGTCCCGGCGGCCGTGCTGAGCGAGTGGCGGGAGAAGCTCCTGGCCGCGGGTGAGTCGGGATTGAAGAGCCGAGAACCGAAGCCGGCGGATAACGAAGTACTGCGGCTGAAGGCGATGGCGGGCGAGTTGATGATGAAGAACGAGTTGCTCGTGGAGAGGGCACGGCCGCTGGAGGGCAACGCACCGGGTTTCCCTGGAGGAAGTCGAGAGGATGAGCGCCCAGCTCTCGCCTTCCTGCAGCAAGCCCCATAGGCTGACACAGTGATGGCCACCTGGCGCGTACCGCGTGCCACGGTGAACCGCCACCGCGCTCGTCGTCGGGCCGGGGCCCTCGGGCAGACAAGCGTGGCCCCGGACCGCGCTCGCGGGCGAAGCGCTACGGAGGCCATCGCCTGCGTCCTGGCTGTCTCACGCTTCCTGGGCGAGGGGCACCGCAAGGTATGAGGTTCGTGGTCACCACCAGCGGCCTCACCGGCGAGTTGGTGCGCGACTTGATGGCCGAGACGCTCGAGGCCCGGTTCGGCGCGGGCTGCCGCCAGGTGCCACACCCCATTGAATGGCTTACCGATACCTGGCCCGCCTGGACAGCGCCGAGGTGGTTCTCCAGCAGCTGCCCCACTGGTTCAACGACTACGACTCCGTGCGCCCGCGCTAGTCCCTGAAGATGCGCTCCCCACGCGAGTTCCGGCGCGCGAATTCACCCCGCTGACCCTGTCCGATTTGACGGGGGCAACTCCAGCTACCTTCGAATCGAAAGCCCGCGTTCTTGGAAGTTCGTCTCAACAGCGCGGAGCTACGACTGGTGGAGATGCAGGCACCATCGAGAGTGCCTGAGCGGAGATAGGCGACTCGAGGTTGGACAATGAAGCTCCAGCCGAACCGCAGCCCACTGTGGATGCTACCTCGCAGTTCCTGGCCCAGCGGTACAAGTGGAAGCCTACGCCCGAGGACAAGCGAGCCCTTCTAGACGACGTGAACCAGCGCGTCGGCCGGGCGGCCCTGAGGTAGACCGACTCCCTCTCTTGGGACAGCGGAGCCTGCTCCGGCAGTAGCGCCCCACTCGCGTCGGGACCGGAGAGGCATCTCCCAGAGGTGTCTCAGGAGCCCCTGGGGCGGATGGAACCCCGCACTTTCATGACATTGGAAGCTCGAGAGTTCGCGCCGCTTCAATATTCTTTCTGCCTTGAAAATGCTGCCGCTGGCGCAGTCTGCCCCTACCCTACCTCTGTCGTTCCGTAGCTATGTCAGACCCGTTCGGTATGTAGTGCCCGATGCTGGAGGGTCACCTAATGCTCAGCAATGGAAGTGTCACGAGGGGGCCCCGCGGAATTGAAGCTCTACGCGGCCTCCGTAATCAGCCCTTGTGGCGCCTGCTGGCAGGCCTTAACGCGCCCGTCGTAATCGCCCTGCTTCAGGAGTTGCTCCTCGAAGGAGAAAAGATCATGGCGTCATCAGTGCTGGTAGAGCGTCTTGCTCGAGCACTGGTGGAACTGCGCGCAGCTGGCGAAGACTTGCCGCAAACAGCGCAAGCCTACATTGCGGACTGGCTTGAACAGGGCTTCCTTATCCGGCGCCTACCAGCAGGAGCGAGCGAGGAGCAGTATGAACTTAGCAGTGACGCTGCTCATGCTATCCGCTTTGTGTCGAGCTTGCGCGAGCGGCGGGTGCTGGCGACGGAGAGCCGCCTATCCACGGTAATGCAGCAACTGCTTAAGCTTGCCGAGGAGACAGACTCTAATCCGGAGACTCGCGTTGGCTCCTTGCTTGCCGAGCGCGAACGCATCGATCGGGAAATTGAGAATGTGCGCAAGCGAGGAGTCACACTCCTCGGCAACGAGCGCGCGCTCGAGCGAGCGCGAGAGATCATCGCTCTTGCCGACGAGCTCGCAGCCGACTTCCGGCGCGTTCGCGACGACTTCGACCAACTCAATCGCAGGCTGCGACACATGCTAGTCGAGAATGAAGGCAGTCGAGGCGACGTGCTCGAATCACTCTTTGCCGGCATCGATATTATCGGGGAGAGCGAGGCCGGCAGGACCTTTAGCGGATTCTGGAGGCTTCTCACCGCTCCAGAGGAGTCCGAGGCACTGCGCGAGGCGATTGATGCACTAAGCAACCGACCATTCGCACGCAACCTCCAGCCGCGCGAGCGCAAATTCCTCGTCCAACTTACATCCCTCCTGGTCGACGAAGGAAGTCGCGTCCACGAGGTACTGCAACATTTCGCGCGAAGCCTGAAGAGTTTCGTGCAGAGTCGCGAGTTTCTCGAACAACGCCGTCTACACATTTTGCTAAGGCACGCGACGCAAGCAGCGCTCGCCATTCACGACGTGGTCCGTCCGACTCGGGATCTCGAGTACGAGCTTTCCCTCACGAGCAGCCGCGTACGCTCCGTGTCGCAATTCGCTCTCTACAATCCCACAGAGCGCGTCGTCGACTCTGCAATCCGCGACGCTGAGTCCTCTGAGCTCGATCTCGCGACGGTAAGCGCTCTGGTTCGGGAGTCCGAGATTGACTTCCGCACGCTGCGCCACAACCTGCGAGTGCTGCTCGAACAGCATCCGCAAGTGACCATCGCGCAGGTTCTCGACCAATTCCCCGCCGAACAGGGGCTCGGCAGCATCGTCGGCTACGTCGCCCTCGGAGCGAAGCACGGGGAGTGCACGGACCAAGTCGAGACAGTGACCTGGCGGGGCATCGATGAACTGAGGCGCCGAGCGAGAATCCCGGCCATCTACTTTTCGAGGGAGTGCATCCATGAGTTCGTGGACTGATGGACCCGGCGCGGTCGGCAGGCTCTCTGACGACGACCGGACGACCGGCGCATTCACAGGAGATCTTGGTGAGCTACGGATTGAAACGCGCCGCGTGCTCGTGACGTTACTGCTCGGCCCTGCGATTGACGCACAGCGACAAACCAAGCTCTGGCCGGTCCTCCTGCGGGATGAAAGGATCCTGAGGTCGCGTCTCCACGAACTCTTTCTCGAGTTGGTGGTGGATCACGAGCAGCAAGTCGCCTTCACGCGCCAAGTCGTCTCAAACGAAATCGATGTACCTATCCTCCTGCGTAAGGCGTCGCTTACATTTCTCCAATCGGCGTTGCTGTTGTACCTCCGCGAACAGCTGCTTCAGGCAGAGGCACGCGGAGAGCGCGCCGTGGTCGCGCGCGACGAGATGCTCGAACGCCTCGCATTATTCGAGCCCGGCGGTACTCGCGACCACGCAAAGTTCGAGAAGCAGTCGGCTGGCGCCGTGGAACGCGCCAAGGAACTGAGCCTTCTCCGTAAGCTTCGAGGCGGGGAAGACCGATTCGAGGTTTCACCCACGCTCAAGCTCCTGTTCCCGGCCGAGGAAATTCGTGAGCTCACGCAGACCTACGAGCGGCTGCGCGAAATGAGCGCGGGTCAGGTGTCGATGGTTGACGACGAGGTCCCAGGTTCGGACGAGGAGAGAGAGGAATGAAGCACTCATCGCACAACCTACAACTGACACTTATTCCAGATGGCCGCGACGAGCAGTTTCGGCTCACACGCCTGCAGACCTTGAATTGGGGAACGTTCCGCGACCTCTGCGACATCCCCATCTCCGAGGTAGGCTACCTCTTCGTGGGGCCGTCCGGTTCGGGAAAGTCGACGCTCCTCGATGCACATACCGCACTGCTCACTCCACCGAAGTGGGTCGACTTCAACGTCGCAGCGCGAGAAGCGGAGCGCATGGGCAAGGATCGAAGCCTCATCAGCTATGTCCGTGGAGCCTGGGCCCAGCAAACCGGCGACAACGGAGAGGCCAGCGTGCAGTACCTTCGCTCCGGGACAACCTGGTCAGCCGTGGCCGAGACCTACCGCAATACTCGAGGCCGCGTCGTCGTTCTCGCACAGGTGCTGTGGGTTCGCGGCAATTCGTGTTCCCCGACCGATGTGAAGAAGCTTCACTTGGTCATGGAGCGTCAGTTCGACATTCGGTCACTCGAATTCTTCCCCAAGAGCGACTTCGATGTCCGACGCCTCAAACACGACATACCGGACGCGTTCGTTAGGGAAGAGTTCAGTGCCTATCAGGAACGCTTCCGAAGTCTGCTCGGTATCGATAGCGAGCGCGCGCTTCGTCTGCTGCACAAGACCCAGTCCGCCAAGAACTTGGGCGACCTGAATGCATTCTTGCGCGACTTCATGCTCGACCCACCTGAGACGTTTGCGACGGCAGATCGTCTCGTTGGAGAATTCGCCGAACTTCACGCCGCGCACCAGGCAGTGGTAGCCGCCCGGCACCAGATCGAAACACTCATACCCGCGCGAACAAGTCATGCCGCTCTGATCCAGACACGATGCGAGAAGTTGGCGCTCGACGAACTCACTGTCGGCTTTGACGCCTTCCGCGAGCAGAAGCGTAACGAGCTATTAATACAGCGCGCCAATGAGCTCTCCACCGAAACGGAAGGACTGCGCCAGGAATCGCTGCACCTCGCGACCAGTGTCGACGATGAGTTCCGCATCTTGACGATTCTCCGCTCGAAGCGGGACGGGCTGGGAAGCGACCTCGCGCGACTCTCCGAGCAGCTCGACACCGCCAAGAAGGAGCACCCGATTCGGCTACAGCGCCGAAGCCGCGCCATTGCTGCATGCTCGGCGATAAATCTCACTTGGCCCGAAAGCGCGGCGACATTCGTGCAGACCGTCGCCGAAGCGAAGGCGCGGCTCGAACAGGCCAGTGAAGTAAGCACCGATATCGAGAAGCGCGCAGACACACTGAAGGAACAGCGGCGGCAGAAGAGCGAGGAGTTTCAAGAGGTCCGCGCTGAGGTCGAGGCGATGGAGCGCCATCGCTCAAACATTCCTGCACAGATGCTCGCAATGCGCGACCGTATTGCGCAGGGAGTCGGGCTTGTAGAAGAAAACCTCCCGTTCGCTGGCGAGCTGCTCGAGGTCCAAACGGACGCATCGGAATGGCGCGGCTCGATCGAGCGCGTGCTTCACGGGTTCGCTCTCTCGATCCTCGTCGACGATCGCCACTATGCCACAGTGTCTTCGTTCGTGAACGAAAACGAATTCCGACAGCGCCTAGTCTACCTTCGACTGTTTCACCGCGACGATCGGAACTCGAGCGTCGGCGCCCACTCGCTCGTCCGGAAGCTCGCGATCGCGCAGGCCCCCCAGACGCAGTGGCTCCGACAGGAGCTCGCCGACCGATTCGACTACGAGTGCGCCGAAACCCTGAGCGCGTTTCGGAGTTCCGTCCGGGCCGTCACGCGGCAGGGGCAGATAAAACACAGTCATTCGCGCCACGAGAAGGACGACCGCCATCGCGTCGACGACCGCAGTCGCTGGGTGCTCGGCTTCGATAACCGTGACAAACTGAAGCTTTTCAAGGAGCGTGCCGGCACTCTCGGCATAGAGCTAGTGGAGCTTGGGCGGCAACTAGTGGAGACACAGCGCCAGGGAGAAGACCATCGGCAAGCACAGCTTCACTGCCAAACACTCGCAAATCTCAGTTGGGCCGAAGTCGATATGGAATCGCTCGTCGGACGGATTGCAAATCTGGAAGGGCAAATCACCAGAGTGAGGGCCGCGACTCCGGAGCTGGCAGAGCTTGAGATGCAAGTCGAGGCACAGGAAAAGCGCCACGCGGCGGTCTCGAAGAGGCACCAAACCGTCGAGGCGCGAAAGCTCCACGCTCAGAACGAGCGCGCAAAGATTGAACGAGCACAGGCAGGGATTGCACGCGAGTTGCTCCAAGTCACCCTCACGACTACCCAGGTCGCGGGACTTGGAGAACGATGTGCGAGCTCAAGCCGAAGGATGAGCCTCGAAACGTTGGACGCGGTGACGGCGGAGGTCGACCGCGGCATCCAGGCCGAAATCAAGCAGCGCGAGCTGCGCGTGGGCGAGCTTCGCCGTGACATTGAAATGCAGTTCTCTGAATTCAACCGAAGGTGGCCTGCCGAGAGCGGAGGCATCGACGCGACGTTGGATAGCGCCGAGGACTACTTTGGAAAATTGATGCGGCTCGAGAAGGACGGGCTACCTCGCTTCGAGGGACGGTTCATGCAGCTCCTGAGAGAGCAGAGCGATCAGAACCTCACACTCCTCTCGACTCGTCTCGACCAAGAGCGGACAGCCATTCGCGAACGACTTGAGCTGGTTAATGAGAGTCTTGAAACGACGGCATTCAATCCAGGAACGCATCTTATCATTGAGGCGCACGACCGTACTCTCGACGAAGTCCGGCAGTTCAAACAGGCGCTGAAGGGCGCACTCTCGCATTCGTTCAGCGACGACCCGGACGTGGCCGAGAAGCGATTTCTCGCGCTGAGCACCCTCGTGAAGCGACTCGGAAGTCAGGAGACGACGGACCGAAGTTGGCGCACCCTCGTGCTCGACGTCCGACTCCACGTAGAGTTCGTTGCGCGCGAGTTCGATGAGAACGGCATAGAGGTAGAGGTCTATCGAAGCGGGGCCGGCAAGTCTGGGGGACAGCGCCAGAAGCTCGCAGCTACCTGCCTCGCAGCTGCACTTCGGTATCAGCTCGGCGGACGAGACCGCTCTCTTCCCTCGTTCGCGACAGTCGTCCTTGACGAGGCCTTCGACAAGGCGGACCCCGAGTTTACGTCGATGGCGATGAACATCTTCGTGAGCATCGGCTTCCAGATGGTGGTCGCGACGCCAATGAGGTCCGTGATGACACTTGAGCCGTTCATCGGTGGCGCGTGCTTCGTTCACATCAAGGACCGAAAGAACTCCTTCTGCAAGCGGATCGACTATGACGCTGGCGAGAAGCGTCTCAAGCTGCCGGAGCAAGTCCGAGATGGCGAAAAAGCTACTGCTTCCTGAAGACGTCGTCGCGCAGCTTCGCAAGCGCTACGCGAGCCACCATCAGCACTGGCTCGTTGGACGGGGCGTGTGGCCCCTGTCGGTGGTCCTCGGTACGCCAATGGAGCGCGACGTCGCCGCGAATCCAGCCTCGGTGCGATCCTGGGCCGAAGCATGGAACCGGTGGACAGGCAGCGGCGCACTCACGTGGGTCGAGATGCAATGGCCAAAGCTCGGGAGGCAACGCCTTCCATCTCGGCTCGATATTGCGTCGCCTGTCGAGGCCGCACGCATCGTCGATGAGGGCATCCGCTTCATGCGCGCGGCTGAGAGACGGGACGACATTGCCCGGCGGTGGAGCCAGCTCAGTGGCGCCGACGTGCTCGCCCGATACTTCGACGTGCTCGCCGACTACACCGACGTGGAGTTCAGTCGTCTCGTGGGGCTTGTGTCTTGGCTCGTCGACAATCCACGGTCAGCATTATTCCTCCGGCAGCTTCCGGTGGAGGGCTTGGACACCAAATGGATCGATGCGGGTCGCCGCGCGCTCGTAGCTGACCTGCTCCGCACAATCCGCGGCGACGACGTCGGCGGGGATTTCTATGAAGTGTGCGGGATTCGCCGCCCGCCGCACCGCATCCGCATGCGCGTCCTGTGTCGTGCTCTACGGTCAACCATCGGCGGATTGCGCGACCTCGAGGCGCCTGTCGAAGAGCTCGCCGGGCTTCCGATCTCCGCCTCGTGTGTGCTCGTGGTGGAGAACCTCGAGTGTGGTCTGGCCCTGCCAGATATCCCTGGTTGCGTGGCGTTCATGAAGCTCGGGGCCTCCGTCAAATCACTCGCGGCGATTCCATGGTTGAGCGGCGTGCGCGCGATCTATTGGGGTGATAT
Organism: Citreicoccus inhibens; assembly: GCF_019039035.1. Taxonomy (GTDB): domain Bacteria; phylum Myxococcota; class Myxococcia; order Myxococcales; family Myxococcaceae; genus Citreicoccus; species Citreicoccus inhibens. The sequence goes on from NZ_JAHNZT010000057.1 coordinate 28,412, forward strand.
CGACACGCATGGGCTGGCGATTCTCGAACGAGCACGAGCGGCTTTGGGTGACGTGACTTCTGTGCTCATGGACGAGGTCACAATGCTGGCACACCGAAGACTTTGGAGCGAAGAGCCGGTTCAGCACGGCGAGGCCCCCCTTCCCGAGCTTACCGAGGCGGAGCGGCACATGTTCGATCGCCTGCGGGCCAACGCATGGGGGCGCAACGCAAGGCTTGAGCAAGAACGGATCCCCTGGTCGGACGCAGTCGAGGCCGTCGTCCATGCCTGTCAGGTCGCAGGAGGTTGGCTTTCGGTTGGCAGGCCAGTTCCCTGACGCCCGAACGCCCCCCGCGTACTCGCATGAGAACAACGGGATGGCGGAGGCCCTCGTGAAGTTCTTCAAGTACGACGACATCAACCTAAGTCGCCTGGACAGTGCGGAGGCCGTCCTTCGAGATCTATCCGCGCGGTTCGATGACTACAATCACATGCATCCCCACAAGGGATTGAAGATGCGCTCCCCATCGACTACCGAATAACAACTTCACCCAACTAAAAGTGTCCGACTTGACGGGGGCACCTCCGCGGGCCCCTCTGCCTCCGTAAGCATCCTCAGCTACCCCTCTGCCGAGTAGCACTGCCGGCCGTCCCCAGCTCACCATGCCCCGCCTCCGGCGGCCCCCTCTTTCGCCTTCTTCTCCATCACCAGACTCGCTTTCTATCCGAACGAGCCTGTCCGACTCTTCAGGGGCCACACCATTTGGCCACCTCACCTGGTCTGCCCTCGAAGGCATTGCGCGAGCAGTGCCCCTCCCTCCTGCACCTCCTCCTCTGAAACAGGAGGAGGAGTACTCGCAGGCCCGAGGGGCGCGGAAGGCTCCACAGCGCTCAACCCGACTCCCCCGGCGCGCCCAGTCCCGCAAGAATGCCTGCTAAACGACGAACCGTGATTCTCGAATGGTCTCATGCTGCGCGTCGAGTGGGAGCGACGCGCAGCAGCGGACTTGACGTCTGTTGCGCGTTGCGCGCTTCCAGGTAGGCATCCACCTCGGCCATGAG
>NZ_JAHNZT010000058.1 GCF_019039035.1 Citreicoccus inhibens
GATGACCGTCGCTACCTCGACATGGCCTTGCTGACTTCAAACCCAGGCACCGCTGAATGATGCCGCCAAGGAGCTTTCCTCCCCCGTACCCCCTCCGAACCGACTACACACGATTCGGGACTTGACCGACAAGGACTGCGCCTGGTGCAGCACCAATTCGTAGCACTCCGGCGCGTCTCCGCCCCCCGTCTGCTCCACCTTCTCCACGAAGCGAGCGATGGCCTTCGCGTCGTCCGTGAGGTCCAGCGCCTTCGTCACGTACGTGGAGCGCTCGTCACAGTAGTCGCCGTGGGCGATGATGCCGATGCGGATGCCCGGAATCTCCTTCGTCAGGCGGGCCACCGCACTCCCCAGCTTCTTGCGCACCTGCGCGAGGCACGGATACATGCTGCCCGTGGTGTCAAAGCTGAAGACGACCTCGACCCGATTATCAATCACAGACGTGCTCATGATTGCTCCCCCGTCGCTGCTGTTGGCTGCGATGGGAAGAACAGTACCTGGAGGGTCTGACACGGAATCTGGGGGTTTCCCGTCCGGCTTCGAATCCTTTGGCCCCAGGAAACCGCCTCCGTCCTTGCTCTTGGCGGGGCGCACGCACAGCATGCCCGGCCATCGTGTCCCCCACCGCCGAACCGTCGAATCCGCACCCCACCTACACCGCCCGCCGAGCCTCCGCGCAGGCGGACCTCGCCGCCCTGGATACCGTCAGCGCGCGCTACGCCAACCTGCGCACGGTGGCCTTCCTCGTCGCCGCCATCGTCGCCGTGCTCATCCTCATGGGTCGGCTGCCACGTCCCGCCTGGTGGGTCGTGGCCCTCGCGGTCGTCGGCTACGGCGTGCTCGCCGTAGTGCACCACCAGGTGTTCCTGCGCGAGGCGCGCGCCCGGCTGTACGTGCTCCTCAATGAGCGCGGACTCGCCCGCCTGAGCGGAGGCTGGCGGGAGTTCATCGAGCGCGGCGAGCGATTCCTCTCACCTGCCCACCTGTACACGCCCGACCTGGATGTCTTTGGCCAGGGCAGCCTCTTCCAACTCCTCAACGAGACCGCAACCCGCGCGGGCGAGGAGCGATTGGCCGCGTGGCTCTCCGCCCCCGTCACCGCGGACGTCATCCTCGCGCGGCAAGGCGCGGCACAGGAGCTGGCGCCTCGCGTGGGCTTCCGCCAGGACCTGTGCGTGGACGCGCGCGTGGTGGCCAAGGACAAGGCGGACCCCGGCCTCTTCATCCAATGGGCCGAAGCAGGCCCGTCCCTGAACGCCATTCGTTGGGCCCGCCCTCTCGCGGTGGCGCTGCCGCCCATCACGCTGGCGCTCTATCTGCTCGGTGAGTTCGGCGTGATTCCCGGGTGGACGGTCTGGGTGGGCCTCATGGCCCAGCTCGGGGTAGCGGTGCTCACGCGGCGCACGCTGCGCCACATGGACGAGGGCGTGGAGGCCGGAGAGCGCGGCTTCGCGAAGTACGCCCCCCTCTTCGAGCGCGTCGAACAGCAGACCTTCGAGCACCCGCTGCTGCGCCAGCTCCAGTCCGGACTCCAGCCCCCGGGCGAGCAGCCCGTGTCCGCGCACTTCCGACGCTTCAGCCGGCTCTACTCGCTCATCGAGTTCAAGCGGCACCAGTTCCATCCCCTGGTGCACTGGCTCACGCTCTGGGACATCCACGCGCTGTTCGCGCTGGAGCGTTGGCGCGCGGCCCACGGCAAGCACATCCGCCAGTGGTTCTCGGCGCTCGCGGAGCTGGAGGCGCTCTCGTGCGTGGCCGGGCTCGCGTTCGACCGTCCCGGCTTCGCATGGCCCCAGTTGGAGTCGGATGGCCCGCGCGTGGTCGCCACGGCGCTGGGCCATCCCCTGCTCGACGCGCCCGTCCCCAATGACGTGTCCCTGCCCGGCCCGAGCCATGCGCTGCTCATCACCGGCTCCAACATGAGCGGCAAGACGACGCTGATGCGCGCGGTGGGCGCCAACGTGGTCCTCGCGCTGGCCGGTGCGCCCGTCTGCGCGCGGTCGCTCGCGCTGTCCCCCATGCAGGTGCTCACGAGCATGCGGGTCAAGGACTCGCTGGAGCGCGGCGTCTCGTATTTCTACGCCGAGGTGCAGCGGATCAAGGCCGTGTTGGATGCCGCGGAGGCCGCGCGCGGCCAGGCCCTGTTCCTGCTCGATGAAATCCTCCTGGGCACCAACACGCGCGAGCGACAGATTGCCTCGCGCGAGGTGCTCCGGCTGCTGCTCGCCACGGGCGCGTGCGGCGCGGTGACGACGCATGACCTGTCCCTGGCCACGCTGGCGGACCTGCCCGGCTCGCACGTGCGCAACGTCCACTTCCGCGACCACCTCGAGGACGGGAAGATGGTGTTCGACTATCAGCTCCGCCAGGGCGTGGTGGACACCACCAATGCCTTGCGCGTGCTGCGCTCGGCGGGAATCCCCGTCGACGACACCGAGCCCCCAGCCTGAGTTCCCTGCCCGCTCCGATTCTCGCGAGCGGGCACGATGGGTCCACGCATGCGGCGCCGGCCCGCCTGAGCCCCAAAGCTACTCCCATTCATGCGAGGCTATGACGGCTTCTCATGGCAGGGGGATTCGGCACATGAAGCAACGGGTCTGGCTGTCGATGCTCCTGGGGCTCGCTCCGTTCGTCAGCGGGTGCGGTGGCTCGGAGGGGCGGATTGTCGGCGCGGAGGCGAACACGGCCTTCGTCACCGAGCGCCCCATGATTCACCTGGGCGCGAAGGAAGGGCTCGTGCGCGTGCGCCTGGATGGCTCGGAGCGCGCGCGGGTGTTCCCGACGAATCGCTCGGTGTTGGACTACACGGCGGATGGCCAGCTGTGGATCCTCTCGGACCCCGACACGAACCTCTACGTGGCGGATCAGGGCGGCACGCGGGAGCGCTCGGTGCCCTCGCTCGCGCGACGCGTCAGCCAGGCGCGGCTGTCTCCGGATGGCACCCGCGTGGCGGCCGTGCGGCACGCCGACTTCAGCCTTCCTCAGCGGGATTGGAAGGACGATGACGCGGTCTATCTGGTGGACACCACCACGCTGGAGGTCACGCGCCTGCCGGCCCAGAACGACTCCTGGGCGCTGAATCCCAACTGGAACGCGGAGGGCACCGAGGTCTACCTGGCGCACGAGAGCGGCGGCGCGCAGTGGGTTCGCGTCTCGGATGGCTCGCGCCGCGCCGTGGGAGAGGAGGTGCCGCCTTCGCGACTGCCGCCTCAAGCGGGCCACCTGGACTCGTGTCCCGCGCGCTCACAGACCCTGGAGTCGGATGACCAGGGCATCACCCTCGTCTCCGCCAGCGGCGAGCGAAAGACACTCGTCACCATCGAGGGGCGCAAGCGCGGGTTCCACGACTACGAACCCTCCGTGTCCGTGCGCCTGTTCACCCCGAGCTGCGACCACGTGCTGTTCGGCTTCTCGGGCACCACCTGGGTGGTGCAGGTGGCCACCGGCCGCGTGGGGAAGCTCGCGAGCGGCGCGCAGCCCCACTTCTTCCTGCCCGAGTCGCCCTGATTCGTGGCGACGAAATGAAACGGGCGGACGGAGCCTGAAGCCCCGTCCGCCCGAAGTTTCAATGCGCGAGCGGCTGGATTACTTCGCCAGCTCGACGAGCGCGGCGGCGCCCATGCCACCGCCGATGCACATGCTGACGACGCCGTAGCGGCCGTTGCGGCGCTTCAGCTCGCGCAGGATGGTGGCCACCATGCGCGCACCGGACACGCCCAGCGGGTGGCCCAGGGCGATGGCGCCGCCGTTCGGGTTCACCTTGTCCTGGGGGATGCCCAGCTCACGGATGCAGTAGAGCGCCTGCGCCGCGAAGGCCTCGTTCAGCTCGAAGACGTCGATGTCCTCGACCTTCAGCTTGTTGCGCTCCAGCAGCTTGCGGATCGCGGGGACCGGGCCAATGCCCATGATCTCCGGCGGCACGCCGGCCACGGTGTAGTCGAGGAAGTAGCCCAGCGCCTTGACGCCCAGCTCCTTCGCCTTCTCCTCGCTCATCACCACCGCGGCGGCGGCCCCGTCGGTCAGCGGGGACGCGTTACCGGCCGTCACGATGCCCTTGGGGTTGAACGCGGGGCGGAGCTTCGCCAGACCGTCCGCCGTCGTCTCGGGACGGAGGATGGTGTCCACGGAGACAGTCACCTGCTTGGGGGCGCCGTCCTCGTCGTACATCGTCGTGGTGACGGGGAAGATCTCCTCGTTGAACTTGCCCTGCTCGCGCGCGGTGGCGGCGCGGCGCTGGCTCTCCGCGGCGAACGCGTCCGCGTCCACGCGCGAGACACCGAAGCGCGCCGCGATGTTCTCCGCCGTCACGCCCATGGAGGTGTAGACCTCCGGGTGCTGCTGCATGATTTCAGGGTTGGCGCTGACCTTGTTGCCGCCCATGGGCACCATGGTCATGGACTCGGTGCCACCGGCGATGGCCACCTGGATCATCCCGGCCTGGATGGCCTGGGCCGCCTGGGCAATCGCCTGCGTTCCGGAGGAACAGAAGCGGTTGATGGTCATGCCCGGAACGGTGTCCGGCAGACCGGCCAGCAGGCTGGCGTTGCGCGCCACGTTCATGCCCTGCTCGGCTTCCGGCATGGCACAGCCGAGGATGACGTCCTCGACTTCCGCCGGCTTGAGGCCAGGGACGCGAGCGACCGCCTCCTTGATGGCGAGCGCGGCGAGCGTATCCGGCCGCGTATCCTTGAACTCTCCCTTGTGCGCGCGGGTGAACGGCGTGCGGACCGCGCTGGCAATCACGACTCGACCGGGCATCTCAGGTGTCTCCTTGCCCGGTGAGCCACCGGGCTGATTTCAGATGGCGTTTCATGGAAACCAATGAGTACAGGCCGCGCGCTAGTTCCGCAGCGGCTTGCCCTTCTCCAGCATGAACATCAGGCGGTCCTGCGTCTTCGGCTCGGCGATGAGGCTCAAGAAGGCCTCCAGCTCCAGCTCCAGCAGCCGCTCCTCGGTGACGAGCGCCTGCGGGCTGGTGTCACCACCGGACAGCACGCGCGCCAGCTTCTGGGCGATCTTCCGGTCGTGGGCGCTGATCTGATTATTGAGCTGCATGTCGTACAGCATCATGTCGATGGTGGCCGCGCCGCTGGGCCCCGGCAGCCGGAACCGGGTGGGACGCGGCGGACGGAAGCCCGCGTCCGCCATGCCGAGCACCCGGGCCTTCGCGTCCGACAGGAGGAAGTCGCGGTTGGCCGTGATGCCGTCCTGCGCGGACAGGAAGCCAATCTCGCGGGCCTCCTCGGCGCTGGTGGCGACCTTGGCCATGCCGATGGCCAGAAAGACCTTCTTGAGGAAGGGCAGCGCGTCGAAGTCCTTGTCCGCCGCGTAGGCGCCGAACACGTTGCGCAGCAGCATCATGGTGCCGCCGCCGCCCGGAATCAGGCCCACGCCCACTTCCACCAGGCCCATGTACGTCTCGGCGCTGGCCTGGATGGCGTTGCCGCCCATGGCCGCCTCGGCGCCGCCGCCCAGGGTCAGGTTGAAGGGCGCCGTCACCACCGGCACCGGGCTGTAGCGCATGCGCTGGTTGGCCGCCTGGAACGCCGCCGCCATCTTGCGGATGGCGTCGAACTCCTCGCTCTTGGCCGCCATCAGCATCGCCATGATGTTGGCGCCGGCGGAGAAGTTGGAGCCGTCGTTGCCGATGACGAGACCGCGGAAGTTCTTCTCCGTCTCGTCCAGCGCGGTGTTCATCATCGCGATGATGTCATCGTCGATGGAGTTCATCTTGGAGTGGAACTCCAAGAGCGTGGCGCCGTCGCCCATGTCCCAGAGCGTGGCGCTGTCGTTGCCGGAGATCTTCTTGTTGCCGCGCTTGAGGTACTCCACGCGCAGCGTGCGCGCGTTCTCCGGCACCACCTTCACGGACTGGGTGGGGATGTCCCAGTACGTGTCGCGGCCGTTCTCCACGCCGTAGAAGGACGTGCGGCCCTTGGCCAGCATCTCCTCCACCCACTTGGCGGGCTGCAGGCCGAGCGCCTTCATGCGCTCCACGCCCTTCTTCACACCGTAGGCGTCCCAGACCTCGAAGGGCCCCAGGTCCCAGCCGAAGCCCCAGCGCACGCCGCGGTCCACGTTGACGACGTCGTCGGCGATCTCCGGGATGCGGCGGCTCGTGTAGGCCAGCACGTCCAGGGTGACGTGCTCGGCGAACTTGGCGGCCTTGTCATCGCCGTTGAGCACCGAGGCCACGCGCTCGCGCACGTCCTCGATGTCCTTGGCGGCGCCCAGCGACGGGTAGCGCACCTTCTGCTGCGGCTTGTACTCGAGCGTCTTCAGGTCGAGCGCGAGGATCTCCTTCTCGCCTTCGCCGCCCTTGTTCTTCTTGTAGAAGCCGCCGCCGCTCTTGTCGCCCAGCATCCCCTTCTCCACCATCTTCTGGAGGAACTCGGGGATGGCGAAGACGTTGCGCTCCTCATCCTGGGTGAGCGTGTCGTAACAGTTCTTGGCCACGTGGATGAACGTGTCCAGACCGACGATGTCCGCGGTGCGGAAGACGGCGGACTTGGGACGGCCCATGGCCGGTCCGAAAATCTTGTCCACCTCCTCGATGGACATCTCCGCCTTCGCCATGTCGGCGATGGTCCGCATCATCCCGTACACGCCAATGCGGTTGGCGATGAAGTTCGTGGTGTCCTTGCCGTAGACGATGCCCTTGCCGAGCACCTCTTCGCCAAAGCGGTGAACGAGGTTCACCACGGCGGGGTCGGTCTCCGGGCCGGACACCAGCTCCAGGAGCTTCATGTAGCGCACGGGGTTGAAGAAGTGCGTCACCAGGAAGCGCTTCTTGAACTCGGCGCCGCGGCCCTGGGTCATCCCGACGATGGAGAGGCCCGAGGTGTTGCTGCTGACGATGGCGTCCTTGCGGGCGTGCTGCTCGACCTTCGCGAACAGGGCCTGCTTGACGGTGAGGTCCTCCTTCACCACCTCGATGACCCAATCGCACTCGGCCAGCCGGTGCATGTCGTCGTCGAAGTTGCCCACCTCGATGGCCGTGAAGACCTGCTCGGACACGATGGGGCTGGGCTTCTGCTTGCGCATGTTCGCCAGCGCGCCCTGCGCGAACTTGTTGCGAAACGCCTTGGACGAAGTGTCCTCACCCGGTGCGGCCTTCGGGGGGACGATGTCCAGCAGCAGCGCGCGCACGCCGGAGTTGGCCAGGTGGGCGGCAATGCCGCTGCCCATCACGCCAGCGCCCAGCACCGCCACTTTTCGGATCCGCGTCGTCATCGGAAATGGCTCCCTAAATGGAAGAGGGGATTGCACAAATGTAGGCGATTGACCCGGAAGTCAACCGGCATCCATGTCGCGGGTGCTCGCCAGGAGGTCGTCACACCGACTACAAGCGGGCCTTCCATGGCTCGCCTCGACCCGCACTCGTACAACGACGACACGCAGCCGGAGACGGAAACGCTGGACTGGAAGGCCCGCGTCGATTTCCGGACGCGCCGCCTGCACGCGGAGGCCACCCTGACGCTGAAGGAAGCGTCCGCGGGACCTCTGGACCTGGACACGAGAGACCTCGACATCCGCTCCGTGGTGGATGGCCAGGGTCATCCCCTACCCTTCCAGGTGTCGCCTCCCGAGCCCATCCTGGGCAGCCGGCTGCGCATCCAGCTTCCCTCTGGGGTGAAGCAGCTCACGGTGCGCTACCGCACCTCGCCCGAGGCGAGCGCGCTCCAGTGGCTGACGCCCTCCCAGACGGCCGGGGGCCAGCACCCGTTCCTCTACAGCCAGTGCCAGGCCATCCACGCGCGCAGTGTGGTGCCGCTCCAGGACACCCCGCGCCTGCGCATCCGGTACCGGGCGACGCTCCAGGTGCCCAAGGCGCTCAAGGCGGTGATGGCGGCCAGCTTCGTGCGGCGGGAGGAGCACGGGGTGGAGGCCGAGGAGCACTACGAGATGCCGCAGCCGGTGCCTCCGTACCTCCTGGCGTTCGCGGTGGGCAGTCTGGCCATGCGGACGCTGGGGCCCCGCTCGCGGGTATGGGCGGAGCCGGAGCTCTTGGAGGACGCCACGGAGGAGTTCTCGGGCGTGGACGAGATGCTGCGGGCGGCGGAGTCGCTCTTCGGGCCGTACGACTGGGAGCGGTTCGACCTGCTCACCATGCCGCCGTCGTTCCCATATGGCGGAATGGAGAACCCGCGCCTCACCTTCCTCACGCCCACGCTCATCGCGGGGGACAAGAGCCTGGTGAACGTGGTGGCCCATGAGCTGGCGCACTCATGGACGGGCAATCTGGTGACGAACGCGTCGGCGGAGCACTTCTGGCTCAACGAGGGCTTCACCGTGTTCGCCGAGCGCCGCATCCTGGAGGCGCTGGCGGGCCCCGAGGTCGCCGCGCTGCACGCGGCCCTGGGCCGGCGCTCGCTGGACGAGGCGATGAACCACTTCCGCGCGCACCCGCAGCTCACCGCGCTGCGCACGCACCTGGACGGCGTGGACCCCGACGAGGCGTTCTCCCAGGTCCCCTACGAGAAGGGCTACCTCTTGCTCCGGGCCATGGAGGACGCGGCCGGGCGCGAGGCGTTCGACGGCTTCCTGCGGCGCTACCTGGACACCTACCGCTTCCGGGCGCTCACCACCGAGGAGTTCATCACCTTCACGGAGAAGGAGCTGCCCGGCGTCCTGGCCAAGGTGAACGCGGAGGCATACCTGGACCAACCGGGAGTGCCCGCGCACGCGCCGAGCCCGCGCTCGAAGCGGCTGGAGGCGCTGGAGGCCCTGAAGGGCAAGGTGCCCACGGCCGAGGTCGTGAAGGACTGGACCCCCACCGAGTGGCAGCTCTTCCTGGAAGGGATGCCTCAGGGCACGTCGCGCGACGTGTTCCGGCAGCTCGACGAGCGCTTCCACCTGACGGACAGCCGCAACTCGGAAGTGCTGGTGACGTGGCTGGTGGCGGCGGTGCGCGCGGGCTGGGAGCCGGCGCTGGCGCGGGCCGAGGCGTTCCTGGGCGAGGTGGGCCGGATGAAGTACCTCAAGCCCCTGTACGGCGTGCTGGGCGCGTCGCGCGAGCACCGGGCACGGGCGCGCTCGCTGTTCCAGCAGTATTCGGAGCGCTATCACCCCATCGCGCGGCAGGGCGTGGAGCTCATCCTCTCGAGGAGCTGAGCAACGCCCGCGCGGGCGCGGTGGCTACTTCGCCACCGCGTCCAGGCGCTTCTTGGACAGCGCCAGGTACTCCGGGTTCATGTCCATGCCGATGTAGCGGTGGCCGGCCTTCAGCGCGGCCACGCCCGTGGTGCCGCTGCCGTTGAACGGGTCCAGGATGAGGGAGTTCTCGGGGCAGCTCGCCTCGATGATCCGCTCCAGCAAGGCCACCGGCTTCTGGGTGGGGTGGCTGCCGAAGGCCTTCTCCTCGCCGCGGGGCGCGGTCTGCGTCCACATCCGGCCGGCGCCGTCCGCGGTCAACTCCTCGTCCCCGTTGCGCGGCAGGGCCCAGACGTCGCGCATCTGCTTGCCGCCGTTCTCCGCCTTCATGCGCGCGTAGTTGAACGTGTGCTGGAGCTTGCCGCCGGACTTGGGCGAGGCCCAGATGAGCAGCTCGGTGGAGTGCGTGAAGTAGCGGCACGCCAGGTTCGGGCTGGCGTTGGGCTTGTACCAGGTGACGGTGTTGAGCAGCTTGTAGCCGAGCTTCTGCATGGCGAAGCCGACGTTGAAGATGACGTGCTGGGTGCCGCTCACCCACAGCGTGCCCGAGGGGCGCAAGAGGCGCTGGCAGGCCGCCAGCCACTCGGTGGTGAAGCGGTGGTCCTCCTCCACGCCGCGCGACACGTCCCACTGGCCCTTGGCCACCGACACGCGCTTGCCACCCTTGCAGGTGGTGCCGCCGTTGGAGAGGAAGTACGGGGGGTCCGCGAAGATGAGGTCGAAGGACTGCTCGGGCAACTGGGCCATCATCTCCAGGCTGTCGCCCTGGAGCAGGGTATAGGCCTCGCCCCGCTTGGCGTACACGCTGTCATTGAGGGTGCGCCGGACAATCTTCAGGGCAGGGGCAGCAGCTTCCGCGAACATCTCGCCTCCGTCGGACTCGTCGTCGTGGGTGGGACGCGGCGGACTGTGCAGTCACCTGAGTGCTACGTCGAATTTCTGGCCTGTAGCACTCGAAAACTTGACGGAGAGCGGAGGCCAGAAATGCCGCGAGCAGGGCGGGAGCACCTCTGGAAGAGGCCCTCCACTGCCCTGCTCGTGGGGACTGCTGAGGCCCTGGGGGCCGGCTGACGACTAGGCCTTCTTGGCCTTCGCGTCGGCGGCCTCGGCGGCCTGCTTCTTCGCGGCGTCCGTGGCGGCGTACTTCTTCTTGAAGCGGTCGATACGGCCAGCCGTGTCGAGCAGCTTGTACTTACCGGTGAAGAAGGGGTGGCAGTTCGAGCAGACTTCCACGCCGAACGAGCCGCGCGTGGACCGGGTCTCGATGATGTTGCCGCACGCACAGGTGACGCGGGACGGCGGATAGACCGGATGCAGGTCGGGCTTCATGGCAACGCTCCAGTGCGCCTTGCCCCCACCCGCCATTGGGTGGGAGGTCCGGCGATTGAGGTGGGTCAGGGCTTATAACGGCCGGCCCGCCCTTTCTCAAGGCCGCGTGTGGGACAGCCAACGGGCGGGGGGCCGAGGGGTTGCTCACCCCACGCTGGGCGCGGCGGTCGCCTGCAAGGCAGGAGCGGCGGGGCCCGCGGCGCGCCACAGCCGACGCGCGGTGGCCAACATGAACAGGCCCATGGTGCCGTTCGCCAGTAGCCACGAGATGTAGAGGAAATGAGCCGTGAACCAGAGGTACGGCATCAGGAAGAGGCACCTAGCGAAAACGAGAGCCACGACGGCCACCGCCGAGATGATGCCCGCTCGCCGATTGACGATGAGCAGCAGAAGCGTCAGCGGGTTGAGGAACGTGAGAGCATCGATCATCGCCAGAATGACCACTGGGATGTGCGGGTCCGACGGGTCTTGGTACAGGAAGCCGTGAGCGATGACGCCACTGAGATGGGCGTACGTCCCGACGGAGAAGCACACGAAGTAAATCGCCAGGATGATGCGGTTGGGCCACGGGGAGCCCTGAACCGGGGCACTGCTCGTCTGGGTGCTCATATTCGTATCTTTCCGGCCCGGGAGGGCACGGCCGCCTTCTCCCAGGAAGCACTCCGAGCCCAGGGTGTGGGTCGATGAAACATCGGTGGGCCCGGATTTCCCGTGGAGCGTAGACGAAACAGCGGCTCCGGAACACGTGTCCCCCGCCCTGCCTGTGTTTCAGGGCTGGGGGACGTGTCCGGAGTTGGGACGCGGGCCGCGCCTCAGTGGGCCGCGGAGCCCGGGGGCTCGATGCGATCCACCCGTTGCTGCACGGCGGGGTCCGCCGCCACCGACTCGGTGAGCTGAACGTAGGAGAGCAGGTGCGTGCGGCTCTTGCCCGCGGAGGCCGCGTCGGCGAGCTTGCGCAGCGACTCGCGGCGCTCCTCGAAGGACGTGAGCGTCTGCGTGAGCATCTCCCGCTGCGCGGCATCCTTCTCCGTGCCGAGCCGCTCCTTCACGCGGGCGATGTTGTTCTCCACCATCCGCTGGCTCTCCCGCGCGCGGGTGGACTCGGAGAGGTCCACGAAGGGCCCTGGGCCGTCGATGGACAGATCCAGCTTCGCGACCTGCCGGCCTCGCTCACCCGGGGGAATCAGCGTCGCGAGCCCCTGGCGCTGGGCCATGCCTTCGCCGCGCCCTTCGTGAGACTGCACGACGAAGTCCACGCCCTCGACGTCCTGGGCCAGCCGCACGGTCGCGTCGTAGGGCACCGCGGCCAGGACGACCACCAGGTCCACGTGCTCCTCCTTGCGCAGCCGCCTGGCCTCGGCGGACACGGCTGGCAGCACGGGCAGGCCGCGCACGGGCGGCGCCTGGGGCAAGGCGGGGCCCGTGGGCGGAGACACGCCCACCACGCCCACTTTCAGTCCCCCGGCGGTCACCACCTGGGAGGCGGGGAAGAGGAGCTGGCCCTTCGCATCCGTGAGGTTTGCCGAGAGCAGCTTGAACTTCGTCCCCTTCGTCCGCGCCTTGAGGAAGTCCACGCCCAGCATGAGGTCGCGCGCGCCCACGGCCATGGCCGCGTAGCCCTGCGCCTCCATCTGCTGGAGCAGCAGCTCCGCGCGCGCTCGCGCGGTGGGCTCCTCCCGGATATCCGTGCTCTTGAAGAGGGCGTTGCCTGCATCCAACACGAGCACCGGCGCGCCCTTCGCGCGCTCCTGCTCGAGGACCGTCGCGCGTCTGGCCAGACCGCCAGACGGGTTGTGGCGTCAACCACAGGGGGCGATTTCGCCCCCGTTGTCTCCCGTGAAGACGAGCACGAGCTTCTTGGGCGCGGCGCTCGCCCACACGGGCACGAGCAGCAGCGCGAGCGCGACGAATCCCCTGAGGCGAGGGCTCACTTCTTCCCCTTCTTCGCGGGCGGAGGCGGCGGCGCCGGCTTCTTGTCCAGCTCCGTCAGGCGCGTGCGCGCCGTCTTGGCCGCCTCGGACTTCGGATAGCTCTTCACCAGCTCCTCCAGCGCGAGCCGGGACTCTTCCTTCATCTTCAGCTTCTGGAAGCAGTCGGATGAGCGCAGGTACGCCTCGGGCGCGGAGGCCGTCTTGGCGTGGTCCTGCACCACCTTGCCGTACTCGAAGAGGGCCTCGCGGCACTTGGACTCGGCGAAGTACGTCTCGCCCAGGCCGAAGTGCGCCTCGCCGGCGAGCGGATCATTCGGCCACTTCTTGATGAACTCGCTGTAGAGCTGCCGCGCCACCAGCCCCTCGCCGGCCTTCGCCTTCTCCTGGGCGAGCGCGAGGAACTCCTTCTTGTCGGCGGGGCGCTTGAGCTCCTCGGCCTTCTTCTTGGCCTCGGCTTCCTTCACCGCGTCCGTGCCCTGGAGCGCGAGCAGCTTCTGATTGGTGTCCTCCGAGGACTTGTTGAGCGCCGTCTCCAGCTCGCCAATCTTGTAGAGGTACGTCTCCACCATGCCGCGCAGCTGCGCCAGGTCCTCCATCGTCTTCTGGAGCTGGATGCCGATGTCCGCGTCCTTGCGCCGCGCGGCGGTGTCCAGGCTCTGGAGCGCTTGGGTCACCTCGGTGACCTTCTCGTCGATCTTGGGGAGCGTGGCGGCGAGCTGGTCGCGCGCCTCCTTCAGCTCCGCCTCCATCCGAACGTTGTCAGCGCTCAGCTTGTCCACCTTCGCTTCGAGCGCACGGCCTCGATCCGCGGGGTAGAAACATCCGGGCAGGGAAGCCAACAGGGCGACCAACACGAGCCTTCGCATGGGGTCGGCATCCTACGGCCAAATGACTCGCGCGTCGGCCTCGATTTCTTGAGGCCGAGACGCCCTGGAATCAACGGCGCGCGGAGGCGGACTCCAGCCGCTCGATGGCGTGTGCGCAGGCGACGCGCAGCCGTGCCGGGTTGAGGAGGAAGGGAACCGAGACTGCCCGGCCGGTGTCCACCGCGCCGAGCGCCCGCCTGTACTCTCCCACGGCTTCGTCGGGGCGCCCCCCCTGCTCCAACAACAGGCCGAGCAGATACCGAGCCGCGGCGAGGTCCGGCGCCAGCTCCAGGCAGCGCCGCAGAGCCACTTCGGCGGAGGGCGGTGTTGCCCGAGGGCCCACGTCCGAATCGGCCACGAACCGCGCGGCCTCGCGCGCCCCATTCGACTCGACGGCGCGCCTCGCCTCCTCGTCGCTGGAGAGCGGCGCCGCATCAGAGGTGGAGCCCTCCAGCACTCGCGCGAAGAGGCGCGCGGCCTCGGGGTGAACGCCTCCGGGCGGCGCTGGGGTTGAGGGCACGGTCGCGAACTTCCCCGACTCGCGTCGGGCACCCTGGCCGCCCACGGGCTCCGTGTCCCTGCGAACCTGCGGCACGGGCGTCCGCAGCGTCTCCATCCGCGGCGCGGCGATGGGCAGCGCCGCTCCGGACGCGTCGGCTCGAACGTAGAAGAAGGCCTGCTCCGCCCGGAGCAGCTTCAGGGGAGGAGGGACCTGAAGCAGCGGCTCCGCGGAAGACAGCACCAGGGTTCCACCCGGCGCGAGCCGCCCGGCCAGCTCGACGACGGTGCGTTGAAAGGCCTCCGCCGTGAAGTAGATGAGGACGTTGCGGCAGAAGATGACGTCGAAGCCGCCGCCCTCGGGCCGAGGGTACGGCGTGTCCATCAGGTTGTGGAGCCGGAAGCTCGCGCGGGCCCGCAAGGCAGGGGCCAGCGCCACGCGGCGGCCGTCCCAGACGAAGCAGCGCTCACGCAGGCCGGGGGGGACTCGCCGCAGCGCCTCCGCGGGGAAGCTCAGCGTGCGCGCCTGCGCCAACACCGACTCGCTGATGTCCGTCCCCAGCACGGTGCTGGCGGGGTCCGCGCCGGCCTCTTCCAGCAAGGCCAGCAGCGTCGCCACCTCCTCGCCCGTGGCACAGCCCGCGCTCCACACGCGCAGCGGCCCTCGGGCGCTCGCCACCCGAGGCGCCAGCACCCGCGAACGGAACGCCGCGAGCTGCACCTCGTCACGGAACAGGTCTGTCTTGTGCACGACGACGGCGCGCACCAACTGCTCCAGGTCCGCCGCGCCCGCCGCGGAATTGAGGTGCAGCACGTACTGCGGCGCCAAGGCGTGGCCCTGGAGCACCGCGAGCCGCTCGTCCAGCCGCCTCGCCTGCGCGGGCGAGAGGGCCATGCCCGTGCGCTCCGCGATGAACGCGTGCACGGGCCCGCGGTGCGGAGCCAAAGCCCCCACCGGCGCTCAGCGCCCCGCGGCCAGGGACTCGCCGCGCGCCAGCCTCACGAGCGTGGCGGCCACGTCGTCCCCGTGGATGAGGTGGTCCACCGCCTTGCGCTCCACGGCCTCGCCGGGCATGCCGAACACCACGCAGGACTCCTCGTTCTGCGCCAGCGTCAGGCCACCGCCCTGCTTGATGGCCAGGAGCCCCTCCGCGCCGTCCGCCCCCATTCCCGTCAGCACGAGCCCCACCGCGCGCCGGCCGTACGCCTTGGCCGCGCTCTCCAGCAGCACCGTGCCGCTGGGCATGTGGCCATCCCGCTCCGTGCCCGGCTTGAGCGCCACGCGCCCGCGGAACGGCGTGATGGTGTGCAGCCCCGGCGGCGCGATGAGCACGTGGCCCGGCATGAGCGGCTCGCCGTCCTGCGCGAGTCGGACCTTCAGCTTGCTCGCGTTGGCGAGCCAGCCCGCCAGCGACTCGGAGAAGGCCGCGTTGATGTGCTGGACGATGACGATGGGCGCCGGGAAGTCCGCCGGCAGCTCCGACAACATCCGGTAGAGCACCTGGGGCCCCCCCGTGCTCGCGGCCACCGCCACGATGCCCATGGACACCGGCGGCATGGCGGTGACGGGCCGAGGCATCAGCTGCGCCCGCTTGGGGCCGCGCAGGTGACGGATGACCCGAACGGACGACAGGAGCTTCACCTCGCGCACGAGGTTCCACGCGTCCGGCCCCGCGTCGATGGCGGGCTTGATTTGCAGCGCCAGCGCGCCCAGCTCCAGCGCGCGGCACGTCAGCTCCGGCGCCTGCGAGCGCGGATCAGCCGTCAGCACCAGGATGGGCGTGGGGCACTCGGCCATGATGTGCTCCACGGCCGTGAGCCCGTCCATGACGGGCATGTCCACATCCATGGTCACGACGTGGGGGCGCAACTCCTTCGTGAGGGCGATGGCCTGCTTGCCGTCGGCGCAGCTCCCAACCACCTCGATGTCAGGGTCCTGGCTCAACGCTTGGCTGATGAGCTGCCGGCAGATGAGCGAGTCATCCACCACCAGCACCGACACTTTCTTCCCCATGTCTCGTGCATACCCCGTGCGTGCCGCCGGGAGTATAGCCAATGCGCGGTGCCAACTCAGAGGGCTTCGTCACCCGGGCCCGTCAGCTCAACAACCGCCCCACCACGTCCACCAGGTCCTGCCGGACGAGGTCTCCCTTGGTAATGTAGCCGTCCGCTCCGGCGGCAAGCCCGCGCATCCGGTCTTCCTCGCCTCCTCGGGTGGTGAGAATCACGACAGGCAGTCGGGCATGGAGGAAGTGCCCCTTGAGCTGCCGCGTGAGCTCCAGCCCGTCCACGCCCGGCATCTCCAGGTCGGTGAGGACCAGGTCCACGGACTCCTGGCCCAGCAGGGCGAGCGCCTCGGCGCCGTCGGCGGCCACGCGGGTGTCATACCCCACCGCCTCCAGGAGGTTGGACAGCAGCTCCCGCGTCAGGGGGGAGTCGTCCACCACGAGGATGCGGCGCCTGCGGGGCGAGGGGGCCCGAGGCGCCGCGCGGGCCACCCGGTGCGGCGAGGTGCCGTGCGCGACGGCGGTGAGGAACGCGGCCGACAGCACCATGGAGAGCCGCCCGTCCGCGAGCGTCGTCGCGCCGCTCAGGTGGGCAAAGCGCGCCAGCAGCCCCTTCAAGGGGAGGATGGCCTGGACCCGTTCCTCCAGGACCTTGTCCACTCCGAGTGCGGCCTGGACGCCCTGGCTCCGCACCACGAGCACTCGCTCGCCCTCGCGCGCGGGGCGCTCCGGCGCCAGGCCGAGCAGCGCGGAGATGGGCGCGAAGGGGAGCACCCCGCCGGCGACCTTGAGGGTAGGCCGGCCCGCCAGCTCTCCCACGTCGTCCGCCTCCACGCGCAGCGCGCGGGAGACGTGCGTGGCGCTCAAGGCCAGCACCTCGTCCGCCACCTGGATGAACAGGAGCGGGGCCACGGTGAGGGACACGGGCACCCGCAACGTGAAGATGGTGCCCCAGCCGGGCGCGGACTCGACGCCGGCATCGCCGCCCAGCCCCTGGATGGCGGTGCGCACCGCGTCCAGGCCCACGCCCCGGCCCGACAGGTCGGTCACCACGTCTCGCGAGGTGAAGCCGGCCAGGAAGATGAGGTCGCGCGCGGCGGCATCGGACAGGGCATGGGCCGCGGCCTCGTCGAGGAAGCCCTTGCGCACCGCCACGCGGCGCAGCTCGGCGGGCTCCAGCCCCACGCCGTCATCCTCCACGCGAAGCACGATGCGATTGCCCTCGCGGGCCGCGCGCAGGGTGAGGCAGCCCCGCGGCTTCTTGCCGCCCGTCACCCGGTCCACCCGCGTCTCCAGGCCGTGGTCGAGCGCGTTGCGCACCAGGTGCATCAGCGGGTCTCTCAGCGCCTCCACCACCGCTCGGTCCGCGCGCGTGTCCTCGCCGTCGACGACGAGCTCCACCTCCTTGCCCAGCTCGCGCGCGAGGTCGCGGACCCTGCGCGGATACGGCTCGAAGAGGACCGAGAGCGGGAGCATCCGCAGCGTCTGCACCTCCTCGGCCACCTGCCCCAGGTCGCGCAGCTCCGCGTTGGAGAGCAGCTTGGCCTCGCGATGAAGCGTGGCCGCCAGCGCCTTCGCCTTGCCCAAGCGCGCCACCAGGGCCGCCGCGGCGGGTCCCAGGTCCTCGGCTTCGCGCGCGAGCTGCCCCAACTCTTGCGCCAGCTCCAACCGCCGCGCGTTGGCGAGGTCGCGCCGGCGAGCCACCTGCGTCAGGTTCGTCACCGAGTTCGTGAGCAGGTCCAGGCTGGCCACGTCGATGCGCACCGACGTGGGGTCCACCCGAGGCTCGGGAGTCCGAGTCGCCCCCGTGCCAGGTGCCGCGGGCAAGCGGGTCAGCGCGGCGGCAGCGGCGGGCACGACGCCACTCACGCCGCGGGGCGGGTCAGCGGAACGCGTGGCGCTCGGGGAACCGGAGACATCCGCGGCCCCAGAATGAGGCGCCCGCGCCGGCTCTGCGCCCCGCGGCCCGAAGCCCCCCATGAGGCTCCCGCCCGAGGCGTGGGGCGACTCCCCCGTCCGCCCAGCGCCCGGCGCCGCGAAGCCCCCCATGAGGCTCCCGCCCGAGGCGTGGGGCGACTCCCCTGTCCGCCCAGCGCCCGGCGCCGCGGCGGTCGTGAGCAGATGCGCGGGACCCGAGGGTGGACTGGGGGCTGGACGACCTCCCGACGTCAGTGATGCGTCAGCCCGCGCGGGCAGCGGCCTCGACGACTCGAGCGCGGGAGCACCGACGCGCGCGTCTCCGGGTGGAGGCAATCGCTCCGCCTCTTCGCGCAGGCGCGTCTCCAGCGCCTGGATGAGCGCGGACGTCTCCGTGGAGGGAGCGGACGCGGGCGCCGCGGCGGATAGCGCGAGCACCGCGTCCGCGGCGGTGAGCAGCGCGTCCGTGGAGTCCGCGGTCAGCAGGTAACGACTGGGCTCGGTGCGGCGGACCAACTCCTCCATCTGGTGGACGAGCGCGTTGATGTCGTCGAAGCCCATCATCCGAGCCTCGCCCTTGAGCCCGTGCAGCTCGCGCAGCACCCGGCGACCCGCGTCGAGGTTCGCCCCACCTTCCAACTCCACGAGCGACCGATTGATGCGCTCCAAGCGCACCGTCACCAACTCGCGGAACTGCTTGAGCAGGCGCTCGCTGGGATTCACCCGCCCTCCTCCCGAATCGGAGGCCGCGCAATCTGGAAGCGCTCGACGACCTCGCGCAGATCGCGCGCGAGCACCAGCAGGTCCCCGTTCGCGTTGCCCACCTGTCGCGAGGCATTGAGGCTCTGCTGGGTGATGCGAAGGATGTCCGCCATCGAGTCGGCGAGCTGATCCGTCCCCGTCTGCTGCTGCTGGGTCGCCAGCGAGATGCTGCGCACGGCGTCCGAGGTGCGCCCCGCGAGGTCGACAATCTGAAGCAGCGACTCCGACACCTGTCGCGCCAGCGACGTGCCCGTCTCCACCGCGCGCACTCCGCCCTCCGTCGCGGAGACGGCCGCCGCGCTCGCCTCGCGCACTTCCTCGATGAGTCCTTCAATCTCCTTCGTGGACTCGAGGACGTTCTCGGCCAGTCGGCGCATCTCGGCCGCCACCAGCGAGAAGCCACGCCCCACCTCACCCGCCTTCGTCCCCTCCAGCTCCGCGTTCAGCGCCAGCAGGTCCGACTTGTCCGCCACGCCGTTGATGAACTCGACGATCTTTCCAATCTGCTGCACGCGCTTGTTGAGCCGCACCACCGCCAGCGCGATGGCCTGGTTGTCCTGGCGCATGCGGTCCATGGAGCCAAGGAACGAGGCCGCGCCGCCATGCCCCGCCTCCGCGGCCGTCAGCGTCCGCTGGGCGATCTCCGCCACCGAGCTCGCGTTCTCGGCGATCTGCCGCGCCGAACGGGCCAGCTCCTCCGTGGTGGCGCTCGTCTGATCCAGGCTGCTGGCCTGTTCGGTCGCGCCCAGCTCATGGCGGTTGGAGGTGGCGAGAATCTCCTCGGTGGTGGCGGAGATCTGCGCGCCCGCGCGCTGGAGCTGCGCCAGGACGTCCGCCAGGTGCGCGCGCATGGTGGTGAAGGCCGCGGACACGTCCCACACCTCGTCCTCCGCGGGCACGAGCCGAGGGCTGGCGAGGTCCCCCTCCGCGATTCTCCGAGCCTCGCTGGACAGCGCCCGCATGGGCCGCCCCAGCAACGTGCCCCCCAGGTACGCGGTGGTCAGCGCGAGCCCGAACACCAGGAGGCACAAGAAGCCCCCCGAGGTGAGCGCCTCGGCGCGAAGCGCCCCGGCGAGCATGCCCTCCACATCCGAGTCTCCCACCGCCGCCAGCCGCGCGAGCACGCGCTCGGACAGCGCGCCCGCGAGGTTCGCGGACAACACCGCGGGCGTCACCACGGAGATGGCGGTGAACGCCACCAGCCGCGCACGGATCCACGCCCGCCGAGGCATGGCCTCGATGACCTGCGCCTGCGTGAGCCCCAGCGCCGCGAGCCAGAGCACCACCTGCCGCGCGCGCAACATCACCATGCAGTGCACGAGCAGCGCCGACAGCGGACCGAACAGCAACCCCAAGCCCGCGACCCGCAACGCCACGTCGAGCGGCATGCCATCCAGGGCCCACATGAGCCCGCCGAGCACGGTGGCGGTGAGCCCCCACAACCCCAGCGACAGGATGAAGGCCTCGTCCGGAGCGCGAGTCACCTCTCGCACCGCATCCGCCAGCCGAGGCGCGGTGGCGGCCACATCCCCGCGCTCGATTCCCCGCAGGGTGCCCATCCGACGCAGCGACGTGCCGCCGCCCAGCACCATGAGCAGCATGCTCAGCACGCCGCCCGTCACCAGGAGCCCGGTGAGATGCGGCCCCAGCGCGTCCCCCAACACGAGCGTGGCGTAGTGCGCACTGAGCGCCGCGCCCACCAGGTTGGCCATCGCGACAGGGAGCATCAGGTGCCGGCTGAAGGAAGCCCGGCGGACACCCGCACGCGTCGCCATGACTCAGCCCTCCCCCGCGCCCAGACTGAAGCGATCCACCACGTGCTTGAGGTCGCGTGACAGCGTGGAGAGGTCCGCGTTGGCGGCCACCATCTGCTTGGTGGCCGCGGCGTTCTGCTCGGTGACTCGGAGGATGTCCCCCATCGCCGCCGCGAGCTGATCCGTCCCCGTCTGCTGTTGCTGCGTCGCCAGCGAGATGCTCCGCACCGCGTGGGACGTCTGCCGCGCCAGCTCCAGGATGAGCCCCAGCCCCTCGTCCACCTGGGCCGCCAGCTCGGCGCCGGACTCCGTCGCCTTGAGCCCCGCCTCGGTGGCCATCACCGCCCCGTTGGTCGCGTCGCGAATCTCCTCGATGAGCCCTTCAATCTCCTTGGTCGAGCGGATGACGTTCTCGGCCAGTCGGCGCATCTCGGCCGCCACCAGCGAGAAGCCACGCCCCACCTCGCCTGCCTTCGTCCCCTCCAGCTCCGCGTTCAGCGCCAGCAGGTCCGACTTGTCGGCGATCTCATTGATGAACTCGACCACCTTGCCAATCTGCTGCACGCGCTTGTTGAGCCGCACCACCGCGTCCGCGATGGCCTGGTTCCCCTCCCGCATGCGCTGCATCGCACCGAGGAAGGCCGTGGCGCCGCGCTGCCCCGTCTGGGCCGCGGCGAAGGTCGTCTCGGCGATGGCGGCCACGGACTCGGCGTCCCCGGCGATCTGCTGGGCCGAGCGCGCCAGCTCCTCCGTGGTCGCGCTCGTCATGTTGAGCGAGCTGGCCTGCTCGTCGGCGCCCGACTCCTGCTCGGCGCTGGTGGCCACGAGCTGCTCGGTGGTGCTCGAAATCTGGAGGCCCGCGCGCCGGAGCTGCGTGAGCGCCTGACCGAGCTGCGCCTGCATCTGCGTGAACGCGGCCGAGGCGGCCCACAGCTCGTCCTCCGCGGCGACGACCCGAGGTGGCCGCAGGTCTCCCTGCGCGATGCGCGTCGCGTCCTCGGTGATGGAGCGCAGGGGCTCGGCCAGCGCCGTGCCCCCCGCGTAGGCCGTGCCCAACACGAGCAGCGTCACGAGCGCGGCCATCAACCCCAGCGTGGCGCCCCGGTCCGCGCGGGCGCGAGCCACCACCGCCGCGCGAGCCTCGGGCGTGCGCGCGGCGGCCCAGGTGTCCACGGTCTCCACCGTCTGCGTGACGGCCACGTCCAGGATGAACAACGACGGGCTCAGCACCGCGATGGCCGTGAAGAGCACCAGCTTCCGCCGGATGTGCATCTTCCGAGGCGGCGCCGCGGCGATGACCTCCAACGGCGTCAGTCCCCGCGCCGCGATGCGCTCCACCGCGACCCGGCTACGGCGCACCACCAGCAGATACACGAGCAGCGCGCTCAGCGGCCCGAGCGCCAACCCCACCAGCAACACCCGCAGCCCGACCGAGGCATGGGCCTCCGCCATCTGGGTGAACGCGAACGCCACGAGCAGCGAGCCCCCCAGCCACCCCTGCAAGGTGAACGCGAAGCACTTGCCCGGAACGGCGCGAGCCTCTTGGAGCGCGCCGCGCAGATGCTCCGGCGTCGCGGACAGACGCCCCTCGCCCACGCCATGCAGCACGCGCAGCGCCTGACGCGCCTGCAGATGCGTCAGCCCCAGCGACAGCATCAGCGAGGCCGCCACCAGGCCGAGGAACAGACTCCAGGTGCCCTCGGGCACCGCGCCGGACAATCGGCCATGGAGGAGCGCCAGCCCGAGCCCCACGCTGCTGCCCAGCCACGACGGGCGCACCGTCCACGAAGCCAGTCCCTTCAGCGAGGGAGCGCCGCTCATGTCGCCTCCGCGTCCAGACCGCGCAGGTAGTGCTCGAAGTCCGCCAACCCCAGCAGCGGCCACAGCGCGCCTCGCACCAGGATGAAGCCGCGAAGGCTCCCACCGGACAGCGTCGCCGTCACGTGGGGCGGCGGCAGCACGGAATGCGTGTCCGCGTCGAGCTCCAGCGCGTCCACGCCCACCGACTCGCCCGAGGGCGCGACGAGCACGCGGCCCCTGGACTCCGACGCAGCCTCACGAAAGGCCCGCCGGGCACTCCAGGTGCGCGCCGTGGACTCACGCTCCGCCGAGGCGATGAACGCCACCTCATGCGCGGCGAAGGCGATGCGATGCGCACCCGCACGACACAGGAGCGTTCCCTCGACCCGGCTGGCCGGCCCCATGGCTAGCCGCCCTGGCTGAGGTGATCGAACAGCCCCTCGATGTCGATGACGGCGACGTCGCGAGCGCCGCTCTTGCCAGGACCTCGCAGGTGGACATGCACGCCACTGGGCCCCAAGGGCTCCAGGACGCCTGCCACGGAGGACACGCCGGCCACGGTGCTGGCGGTCAGCGCCAGCGTGCCGCGCGACAAGCGCACGAGCACGGCGCGCCGGGAACCCGCGGAAACGCCCCCGACCAGCAGGCTCATGTCCACGACCGGGATGACCTCACTCCGGTGCGCGAACACGCCCAACAAATGGGCGGGGGCACCCGGCACCCGCGTGAGCTCTGGGAAGGTGACGACCTCCGCCGCGCTCTCCGCGGGTACCGCGTACCAACTGCTACCGCAGGCGAAGACGAGGTAGGACTGACGCGATTCCGGCTCAGGCAAGGCCATGGAGCGCGCAGCCTACCTCAGAACTAGCGCTGGAACTCCACGCGGCGGTTCTCGGCCCAGGCCTCTTCCGACGAGGAGTTGTTGGCCGGGCGGGTCTCGCCGTAGCCCACCGTCGTGAGCTGCTTGGCCGGCACGCCCAGGTCCACCAGGTAGCGCTTGACGGCCGCGGCGCGGCGGTTGGACAGCTGGAGGTTGTACTCCTCCGTGCCGCGCTCGTCGGCGTGGCCGCCGAGGGTGACCTTCGCCGGGGACGCCTTGATGCAGGCGGCCAGGGCGCTCAGGCGCTGCTGCGCGTCACCGGAGATGCTCGACTCGTTGAAGCCGAAGCGAACCGGGGACCAGTCGCACTTGCTGGAGGCATCCGCCGTCACGCACTTGCCGGCCTTGCACTCCTGGCCCTCACCGCAGTCGGAGCTGGCCGAGCAGGTGTCCTTCGGGGCCTGGCAACGGCCGCCCTGGCACGTCGCGCCGCCGGTGCACTGCGTGTCATCCTTGCACTGGGCCGCCGCGCACTTGCCGGCCTCGCAGATGCGACCGCCACCACACTGGGTGTCCGTCGTGCACTCAGGCGGCTTCGGGGCGCACTTGTTGCCCTGGCAGGTGAAGCCGTCCTTGCAGTTCGCGTCGGTCGCGCACTCCTGGCAGCTGCCCTGGACGCAAACCTCGCCCTTCTCCTTGCAGTTCTCGTCGGTGTTGCACTTCGGATAGGTGGGGGGGCACCCGGTGAGAACACCCACGGCGAGGGCCAAGCCGGCCCAGAGCGAAATGCGACGCATCGTTCCTCCCAACATCTGAATCTCTGTCTCGCTAAAGTTTGTCCGCGCGGGACGCGGTACGAATCGTCGCGTCTAGTCTCACATGGCCCGATGAGTCAAAGCATTTGTCCCGTTCCGAATGCTCGCCTGGTCCCAAAGCGCTTGATGCCCCGATTATTTCCGTGAGACTGTGTCCTTTGGCCCGACCATGGCTCCCGCCGTCCTCATCGTCGATGACGAGAAGAACATCCTTCTCACCCTGAGCCAGTCGCTCCAGCTCGCCGGCTATCGCACGGAGCTGGCGGGCAGCGGGCAGGTCGCACTGGACGTGGTGAGCGCCCGTCCGGTGGACGCGGTGCTGATGGACGTGAAGATGCCGGACATGGACGGCCTCACGGTGCTCGCCCGGCTCACCGAGCTGAAGCCCGACTTGCCCGTCATCATGATGTCGGGCCACGGCACCATCGACACCGCCGTGAAGGCCACCCAACTGGGAGCGCGCGACTTCCTCGAAAAGCCCATCGCGAGAGACCGACTCCTGGTGGCGCTGCGCAACGCGCTGAAGCACCAGGCGGTCATCGAGGAGTTGCAGGAGCTGAAGGCGCAGCTCGGCCGCTACGACATGGTGGGCAGCGGGCGCGCGATGCAGCGCATCTTCTCGCTCATCCAGCGCACGGCTCCCAGCGAGGGGCGCGTGCTGATTACCGGCGAGAACGGCACGGGCAAGGAGCTGATCGCCCGCGCGCTGCACCAGAACTCGCGGCGCAAGAGCGGTCCGTTCGTGAAGCTCAACTGCGCGGCCGTGCCGCACGACCTCATCGAGAGCGAGCTGTTCGGTCACGAGAAGGGCGCGTTCACCGGCGCGGTGAGCGTGCGCCGAGGCAAGTTCGAGCTGGCCCACGACGGCACCCTCTTCCTGGATGAAATCGGGGACATGCCGGCGGCGATGCAGTCCAAGCTGCTGCGCGTGTTGCAGGAGGGAGAGCTGGAGCGCGTGGGCGGCGCGGAGACGCTCAAGGTGGATGTCCGGGTCATCGCGGCGACGAACAAGAACCTGGAGCAGGAGATCGCCGCCGGGC
The DNA here is from genome assembly GCF_019039035.1 of Citreicoccus inhibens. GTDB lineage: Bacteria > Myxococcota > Myxococcia > Myxococcales > Myxococcaceae > Citreicoccus > Citreicoccus inhibens. Next base: position 24,692 of record NZ_JAHNZT010000058.1, read on the forward strand.
GATTCCGCGAGGACCTCTACTACCGCATCAACGTGGTGCAGATTCACTCGCCCCCGCTGCGTGAACGGCGCGAGGACCTGCCGGATCTCATCGACACGTTCTTGCGCGAGGCCTGTGCGAAGAACGGGCGCCGCGCGCTGACCTTATCGCCCGACGCGGTCGCGGTGATGAGCGCGTACGACTACCCCGGTAACGTGCGCGAGCTGCGCAACCTGGTCGAGCGGCTGGCCATCCTCTGCGAGGGCCCGGTCGTCAGCCGGACGGATGCACTGGAGCTGTTGCCGCGAGGGAAAGGCATGCTCACCACGCCCGCGGCTGTTGCCCCTGAGCCGAGCCTTGAATCGGTCGCGCTGGCGCCAGCGGTCGTGTCAGCGCCCGTGGTGCCAAGCCCCGCGACGTCCCCTGCCGCCCCCATGACGGGCTTCCGTCCGCGAGCGGATCGCACGTTCCGGGAGCAGGTGGACGACGCCGAGCGGGAGATCATCCAGCACGTGCTCGCGCACACCCACGACAACGTCACCGAGGCCGCGCGGATCCTCGATCTGGAACGCGGGCACTTCTATAAAAAGATGAAGTCGCTGGGCATGCGGCGGGGCAACTCTGACGCGTAACCTCCGGATTTCACTGGTGCAGGTTGCGTGACAGCCATGGATCTCCTCTTCCGTGTGACAGGGGTGTGACCAGTTGCAGAGGCCGAGGCCACCTGCAGAGCCGAAATCTGGCTCGCGTGGTGGGCAGCGTCGCGTCCGACGTAGTACGTCATGGTGACGGCTGGCGTGGAGTGGCCGGCCATATGCTGGGCCGTGCTGATGTCGCCGCCGGTGTCACGAATCAGGTGCGTGACGAACGTCTTGCGCAACATGTGGAAGGTAATTCCAGACGGTAGCGAGACATGGGCTCGCCTGGCAATGTTTCGCAGCAACTTGGCGACATGCCTGGAGACCGTGGTGGCTCTTCTGGCGCGTGCATTGGCCGGAGCACTCCTCGATGCCGAGTCGGAGCGTGAGAGCGCCTCTGCCGCTCTCGTGCACGTCGCAAAGGAGTCCACACGCCTCGGCGCCGCAGACATGCGAGAGCGAGCGGCGCTGGCCCTCGTGGGCATCACGGGCAACATCGGCAGCGGACGGGCCGCCGGCCTTGGCCGTGCCCTCCCCGCGCTGGTGGCCTGACGAGGAGCGGTTCTGCGCCTGCGGCCGGCGCCTTGCCGAGTGCGACGGCAGCCGGCAGGCCTGCAAGGGCGGTGCGCGATGAGCCAGACGTTCACCCGCGAAGATCGGAGCACGAAGACGATTGCCTCCAGGGCCGATCTATCATCCGCCCGTGGTCGCCCCAGCTTCTTCTTGGGGAGAGGCGGAGGCAGCAGGGGAGCCACGCGCTGCCAGAAGGCCCCAGGGACAAGGTCGCGGACCATACCCATCAACCTGGGCATGGCCCTTGCCAGCGACCAGGTCAGCCCTGACTTTCGTTAGGGCTGTTAGGGATATGCTTTGTTACACCCATTTACTCCCCTCTGCCTCGCATCACTGCACCTCTTGAGGCACAAATCATGTCCCTCCATCCCATTATTGTCACATTTCTCCCGGCACGCCTCGGCTGTCGCATTGACCTTCTCAATACAGTCTTGGCGATTGGACTTGACGGGATCCGAATGACTGCCTGACTTAGGAGCAAAGCACAGAAAATTGTCGCTCCATGTGTGCGGGTCCTTCGGCTCCAGCCACTGGACGCAGGTTTCGTTGGGGCCCGGCGCCGGCCAACTCATGCTCCACCGGAAGCTCCAGCGCGAGTCGGTCGGCAAACACAGGTAGTTGTCCTGCCATGTGTGTTCCGCTGGCTCAGCGAGTTCTACTATCTGAGTGCACTGCATGCCGGGGCGGGGACTCCACATTGACCATACCATCCGCTCATCATTAAGAGAGCAGAAGTAGTTGTCGGCCCATGAATCGGGGTCGGACCCCTCATTCACTGAAATGCATCTCATGCCGGGTATGGGGCCGTTGCTGCTGAATGCGAACTGGGCATGTGCGCTTGCCGGCACGAAGGCAATCACAACCACCCCAAGAGTGATGACCCATAGCAAAACCTGACCTTGCATGCTGGGACTCTCAATCATTGCATTCCCTCCCTCAACCAATGCAACGCCACCGCTGACCGGCAGGCTCATTTGAGGTTAGCGTCCATGTAAGGACTTGGCCACGACCTGCAAGGTCTGCGAACTCTAGCGGCGCAGAGGGTAGACGAGTTTCGATTGGTGTCCCCTCTGAGAGTGAGGCATGCGTCTCTGCATAGCCCTGCAACCGTGATGATGGAGCGTGGACCTCCGTGCCAGCCTTCATTGCTTGTGCCGCTGGCCGGACGAATCCAGACCGGCACCGGACCTCGCTCGGGCGCACTCGAAGGCACCACCGAGGACAGCATGATCTGCGGCGACGCGGGGCATTGGGCTGCCCGGTTTGCGAACTGACGGCTGGGGGGCGGCGCGGTGCTGGCGCCCCTTGCTCTTACTGGTGAGCGGTGGCGCATAGAACTGGCGGAGCGAGCAGGTCCTGGCTGTCACTACTCCTTGCGGAGGATCTCCAACGAAGGGTCCAGGTAATCGAGGGAGACGGACCTTCGTCGCAAGTTGGTGGCTAAGGAGGATCGAAGCCAGGCAGCCTCGACTTGCTTGCGGCGTCGGTGGCGAAGCATCCGCACAAGCCGACAAAGCGGCCGGACCGCTAGGCCGACACCACGACTGGCGCAACATGAGTATGGGTCGGAGCGGACTTCGCAACATTGCAACAATGCACACCATGACAATGCATGACTTCAGGTGGCAAACACTGCATGGCTCCAAAACAGCGGCCGCCTCAACCATCCGACATCCAACAATTCACGCCCAATCACTGACACCAAACGCGAATCGCGATACAGTGTCATCGGGGCAAACAAGCCCCGCTTGGCCCACACCAAGGAGTCCATCAATGGCTGCGCGAAGCATCGATGGCATTATTGTCAACTCGACGGGAATGAATCTCATCCGAACGGCAATAACGACAGAGAGCGGAAAGTACACCCGGGATCCACCGTCGACGATCGGTCCAAACACTCAAGAGTCATTCCGGATTGAGTCAAACGGCATGATGACTGGTGCGATCGGGAGCGTTGTTTATCGCATTGACGGTGGTGGTGGCGACTTGGTTTTTCATTACTCAAATCCATTCGCCGGACAGAACCACTTCGATAATGAGGCACCATCACAATTCGCGATTGACCGCAACGGCGGCGATGGCGACAATTGCGCAATCTCGCTGACAGTTCGCGCGATCTGAGTGTCCAAACGACCGCTCACGCATCTCGAACGGCGGCTGTTCCACGGGGTTGAGAAGCCGGCCCCACCAACAGACTAAACCGAGGGTCGTGATTCGCGATCAGGTTGAGGGGCGGGCAAGCGCGAGACGAGCGGGAAGAAAGAGCAGGGGCACCTCTCGTTCGGCTCTGTGTGCGCAGAAGACCTGAGAGCGAGAAGGCCC
>NZ_JAHNZT010000059.1 GCF_019039035.1 Citreicoccus inhibens
GCTTCTATTCCTCCGCCCCTTCCGCTGTCAACTCGCTCCGTTGACTGCCGTATTTCCTTTTTCCCCTCCTCCAAGTCCTTCCGTCCCAACCAGCGTCGGGACCTCTTGGCGAGGGGCGCGGCTTGTACCTCTTCCGCGTTCAGGGTCAACAATCTTCGTTGATCCTTTTCTTCCCCACCGTGGATCAGGGCGCCTGAGGCGCCTCGCTCGTTGGCGGGGGGTTCGACTCTGTACCCCTTCGTTCCCGATGCGTCAATTCCCAGGTGATCCATCGAACAGAATGAGCGGATCACCTCGCGATATGCGCACCCGGAACGCCGCAGGCAAGCCCCTCCCCCGTGCCGACCCCTGGAGAGAAGCGTCCCAATGTCCTCAGGCGGACGGGCGAGGGCGCCTCGCGACTCGTGCCCGGGGCGCCTCTGGGCCCGCGCTTCCTCGCCGCGTTGGTCTCCACATCGTCCCGAAGAGGAAGTCCGCCAGGGGGAAGGTGAGGTTGAAGTGCACGCGGGTCATGCGGCTTGGATCGTGGTGCACTTGATGGTGCGCCCGGAGCCAGGTGAGCCCCGGCCACCGGAGAATCGGATGCCCCGCCGGCAGGTGATAGCTGAGGTGGAGCCACTCATAGGCGAGGTAGTAGCCCAGCGCCGTCGCCACGAAGAGGAGGCCCACATTCGCTGACGCGAGCACGAAGCCTAGCGCCCCGAGTGGCAGGGCGATGGCCCCCAAGAAGAACGCGAGCAAGACCGGCGGGAACAGCACCAGCTTGAAGTCGCGGCTCGACTCGGTCTGCATCGACTGGTGCGTGAAGAACCGATGGTGCTGGCCCGTGTGGCGCTCGAAGACGGCGCCCAGGCCCCGGCGGCGGCGGTGCATCGGGCCTCGGTGACCGAGGAACTCCACCCCGTTCGCCAGGAGGATGACTCCGGGGACGGTCAGCAGTTCGAGGGGCCGGGGGCGCTCCAACCAGGAGAGGGCGAGCGACAGGCCTCCCAGGCAGCTCAGCGAGGTGAAGGCCAGGTGTCCCCAGCCCGAGTAACGCGGGCTCACCGACTGGCGACGGTAGGCCTCGCGAAACTCCGCGACTCGCTTGGGGATGTGGGGCTCGCCCATCCGGACAGCCTAGCGCGCCCCTCCTTCCCCGCGGGCCTAGGTCTCCTCGGCCTTCGTGTTCTTCCGCCGGGCCAACGTCTTCTGGAGCTTCTTCATCCGATCCAGGATGAGCGTGCGCTTGAGGCTCGACAGGTGGTCCACGAAGACGTGGCCGTCCAGGTGGTCAATCTCGTGCTGGAGCACGTGGGCCAGCCGTCCCTCCGCCTCCATCTCCTGCCAGGCGCCCGACTTGTCCTGGAACTTCACCTTCACCCGCTTGAAGCGTGGGCACTTCTCCCACTCGTCCGGGACGGAGAGGCAGCCCTCCTCGATGGAGATGGGCTCGGACTTCTCCACGACCTGCGGATTGATGATTTCGAAGAAGGTGCCGTCCTCGCGCCCCACCAGCGCCATGCGCAGCGGCTCACCCACCTGATTGGCTGCGATGCCAATGCCCTCGGCGTGCTTCATGGACTCGGCCATGTCCTGGAGCAGCTTGTCGAGCGCCGGACCGAAGTCCTTCACGGGCTGGGTGGGCGAGGTGAGAACCTTGTGGGGCCAGATGACGATATCGCGAACCATGGCCCTACTCTGCCATGCGCGCTTCGCTTCGATCAGCACTTCCAGCGCGCTTCCGCCCGTCCCGTCCGACGTGGACAAGCGTCACCCGCAGGACAGCCCCCGAGCGCTGCTGTCTTGCTCAGCCAATACGACGCGGCAAGGGCTCCAGGTCCGGCGGGCACCACGTGTCTCTCGCGCGCTCCGAGCCCAGCGTCTCCGGCCGGTAGTGCCTCACCAGCCTCCGTGAGTCCGCCAGCTCCGTGTGCAGCGCCAGGAAGTCATCGAAGGAGTCGACGCGCGGCGCTCGGTCCAAGGCGGCCTGGACGAGCTCGGCCCAGGCGCGGGTCTGGGTTTCATGGAACTTGCCCGGGGCCCCATTCGCCGTCGCAAAGCCGCGAATGAGGACTCGCAGGCGCTCCAGCCCGGCCACGAAGCCCTCCGCGCGGAGGCAGAGCCACGCGAGCCGCACATGCTCTCGGTGGCGAAAGGCAGCGCCTGGATACGTCGCGGATTCCACGGCCGCGACAAAGGCGGCATCCGTCCACTGCTGCGGCTCCATGCCCGTGCATCGTAGCCGGCGCTTCCGCACTTGGGCGATGGAGTGCCCCCTTGGGCTCGGCTTCCTGCGTCGGGGCACGCCGTTCAGTCCTCGGACTCCACCCGATGGAGCCCCAAAGGCCCCTTGCCGCCCTCGCGCACGAGCCGGGCGGTGCACCGGAGCCCTCCCATCCAATCCACGAAGCGCAGCCCCATCGAGCCATCCTCGTTCAACAAGAGGGTGCAGTACCCGTGGTTGCCTCGGTCTTGCCGCACCCCGGTCCACTCGGGGAAGCGTGCCCGGGACTCGAAGAACCGGATGGGCAGGCGCGACGATGATTCCGGGAACTGCCGAGCGTACGGGAAGCCGCCGTGCCCCAGGCTGAGGCCGATGAACGGCAGCTCCGGCGTGCGGTCGAACAGCGCGCCATAGTGCGTCCCACCCCAGCACCACATGTCTACCCAGCCGCGCGCCATCACCTCCCGCAAGTCCTCCGTCAGCAGAGGGGACAGGCGGGCTTCGTCATGTCGGTAGGGCGCCCCCTGGCTCAGCAGGATGTTCACCGCGCCGCGCCGGCGGCCCTCGGACAGCACCTGCTCCAACCACTGGCACAGCGCGGGCTCCTGGTATCTCCCGGGCTCGAAGTAGGCCGTGTCGAGACCGATGAGCTGGAAGCGCTCCGAGGCCAGACAGAAATAGCTGCCCTCCTGGACCTGCTTCGCCCCGAGGCCACGGCGCTCATCCAAGGACCGGAAATACGAGCCGCCCCCGGAGCGCATCTCCGGTCCCGCGTTCAGCGTCAGCAGGGACGTCGTCTCATAAAGCGGGGACAGGGGCTGCGCGATGTGCGCGTCGAACTCACCCTGGCGGCCCGCGTAGAAGACGCCGCCCAGGTGGATGGCGTGCTCGAGCCGCTCCCCTCGGAGCTTGAGCTGCCTCGCGATGTACCGCGACGGGTACTCCCCCGTGCCGAAGTCCGAGAACAGCGCAAGCTCCACCGGATGGTCCGGCGAGGGCTCGCGCAGGGCGTAGCGGTAGCGGCTCCTCGCCGCGAAGTGCCAGCGGAACGGCGCGCGCACCACCGTCCCCCGCTTCAACCACGCCGAACCCGAGAACATCAGCCAGCGCCGAAGGTCCGCCAGGGGCTCAAAGCGCGTGCTTCCAGGATCGATGGGAATCTCCTCGGTCCGCTGCGGAAAGGTGAAGTCCGGAGGGAGCGTCGCCGCGGTCTTCACCCGCAGGCCCTCGGCTCGTAATCGCTGCAGTCCCTGCTCGGGGGCGCGCAGCCAGAGGTCCACCTCCTGCAGCGCATCCACGAACGCGGACACCGTCACGCGCGTGCCCAGGCCCGCCGCGGCCTCGCGGAGCACGTCCTCGGGCTCCTCCATGAAGGCCGCCCGGAGCGCGTCCAGTTCCTCGGCGCTGAGGAGGGGGAGTTCCGCGTCGCCGTCCGGCGCCGGCGGTTCGGGAGGCGGGGCGTCCAGCCGCGTGGACATCGCCAGCCGGCCCACCTCGGGAGGCGCGACGTCCGGCGCGGCGGGCTTCACGGGTTCGCGGTAGCCGAGTGCCTCGAGGAGTTCCCTCCGCTTGTCGTCCATGCCTCCGTCCTTTCCGGTCGAGCGATCCGGCCCCTCCCCACAGGCCCCGACGGTGCACGCAGGCTCCGTCGGGGCGAGCATCTTTCCAGGAGGGGCCGACACACGGGAAGCGTCCGCCGGCGCGAGACGCGGGGCGGGCTACTCCTGCTCGTCGTCGACGGAGGGGTGGTTGCCCCCTGACCAGGCGAGGGCATGCCCCTGCCGATAGGCATAGAGCGTGTAGTACGAGCCCGTGGCGAAGCCCGGGAGATGGAAGGGATTGAAGACGCTGGTGCTGGAGATGGTGCCCCCCACGTACCCCGGAGGCGCCTCCACCAGCTTCAGCGCGCAGCCCGCCAACACCAGCCCCGATTGAGGGACGTCATTGCTCACCAGCGTGCACGTGCCCGAGGCCGTGAAGGGCCCCTCGGGCAGATTGAACCGTGCATAGAACGGCACCTGTTGCCCGGGCGGGAACGTGAAGTCCGTCAATCGCACACAGGCCGTCGCGGTGCCGGCCCGCATGCGCCCCGCGAACACCACCTTGCCATCCCAGACTTGATGCAAGGGAATGTACACGCTGGCGCCCAGCTTCACGTTCGCCACGAAGGGCGCCGCGGCGCAGACGCTCGGGTCTGGAGGCGTCGCGGGGTCTTCCTCGGTGCGAAACTGATACACCCCCTCATCTGGAGCCGCCTCGGCCCGGGCTACCGACGACAGAGCCAGCAGCGACAGCACGACCCTCGCACTCCTCTGTTTGCGCGTCATGAACACCCCTCCAGAGCTTCATGTGAACCGCGAAACCACGCCCGGACCTGGCCTACTGCCAAGACAACTCGTACTCCGTATCCAAGGCTCCTGTCTGTCTTCCTCGGACCTGAACCGCACGACCTCCCTGCGCTTCAATGACTGCCTGCAAGACACCTTCATGATAGGAGGGCGGCATGAAGTCTCGCTTCATCACGAAGCGCCCGCTGCGCTCCCCGGTCCACTCCACGGAGCGCTCGCCATAGCTCACGGCGGCGCGATACCCCGACGGCAGGTTGCTCACCAATCGCTTGGGACTGTCTCCCGCCAGGAGCAGCAAGGTCTTTCCCGCCGTTGATGACAGGAAATCCGCGGTCGCCTGAGTCCCCATGCGCCGCAATGTCGCGTCAAAACCACCGAGCTGCGGCCCCATGAGCTGCGCGGCCGTGTACGCCAGCCGCAGGAACGCGGCCACCGGGTAGTTGAAGAAATCGACGAACTTCTTCTCACCCGCCGCCCCCAGACACTGCTCCACGGCGGTGTCCCCACCCAACGCGCGCACCGCACCCACCGCGCCGTTGAAGAACAATCCGCGCGCGGTGTCTTCCTTCAGCGCCAATGACAGCCGCATCGACAAGTCCTTCGCCCACGACGCGTCCAGGCCACTGACGTTTCCTTGAGACTGCTCACCCATGTTGGAGGCTCCCGGTGCACTTCTCACTGCAATGATTCAGCTAGAGGCGAATGAGCTGGGCGCCGTAGTGGATGTTCGCGCCCACCGCGGCCACGACCACCAGGTCACCACCGCCCAGGCTGACACGCCCCTGCTCGAGGTCCTCCGCGAGCAGAATCAGCATTCCGGCGGCCGAGGTGTTGCCATAGCGGTCCACGTTGCACGCCACCGCCTCCGGGGGCAGCCCCGCGCGATGGATGAAGGCGTCCATCACCCGCTTGTTCGGCTGGTGAAAATAGTAGCGGAGCACATGCCGACGGCCCGCGGGGTCCGACCCCAGCACCGTATCCAAGCACTTCTGCATGTACTCAGGATAGCTGCGCGCCACCTTGAAGCCATCCACCACGAAGGCCATATCCGAGGGACGGGTCCACCCGGGCTGATACGGCAGCTTCAGGAGGCCACCGCCGCGGCGGGTCACCAGCTCGCCGTGCGCGTTGCCGGAGAAGGACTTCAGGATGCCCGGCCCTTCCGCATCCCCCGGCCGCGCGCTGAGCACCACGGCCCCCGCGCCATCCCCAAAGACATACATGGACAGGTACGCGTTGAGCGCCTTGGGGCGCCCCGGGCCCGGCGGGAGCTCGTCCGTGTAGACCTCGCGGTTGAGCAGCGGCGAGGTGAAGGCGGACGCCACGACCGCGACCGTACGGAAGCGGCCTCCCTCCATCATCTTCTTCACCAAGTCCAACACATACGGCGTGCCACCACACCCGTCATCCACCACCAGCGCGAACGCGTCCTCACGCAGGCCCAGGCGCTGATGGAGCGCCATGGCGTCATGGTTGAAATGAGGCGCGTCCGGCGTGCACGTCACGACAAACAAGGCATCCAGTCCGGCGGGCTCCACCCCCGAGCGAGAGAGCGCCTGACGCAGCGCGACCTCACACATGTCTGTGTTCGTCGCGGGATAGAAGCGCCCGGCCACGTCGTCCGGGGGAGGAATCGCCCGACCTCGCTCGTCGTCAAAGTCCCAGAGGAAGCGACGCTCGCGAATGCCTATCTTCTCCTCGATGCGCTCCGCCGACCACCCCGGGATGGCCCGGGCAATCCGCGCATTGCTGATGGTGCGCGTCGGAACAAACGCACCCGCTCCCACAAGACAGACCCTGTTCGCCATATCATGGCCTCGTCATTTCACAGCCACGCCGGACAGGGATGATTCCCTGGCATCCCACGGAATGAGCAGGATCCAGGCCATTTCTCAAACCCTTGGAATGACAGGTATCTACCGAAGCCCGTCGATTCACGGGTGAAGTATCGAGCACTCCGGGGGCCTGCAAGTCCCTGGACTTCTTCCAGTGAACGGCTCGCTTCAGAAGTGAAGCAAAGAGAATCAAAAGCGAAGCCAATTCGGGGACTATTAAACTATTCGGTGAGTCTGGAAAACACCGCAGGTGTCATCAATCACTCGGCGCTTCCCGGTGCGGCGCGGCGACTCACCCCCACCTCCACGCCACGCGAGGGCAAGTTAGACATGGGGGCCCGATTTGGCTCGCCCCGACCTCGCGCGAGGGGTCGTCCCCAAGCCGCACGTCCATGTACACCAGGAGCGCGGCTCAGAGCCACTGCCCGTGACAACAAATTGCACGGAGGGAATGGGTGGGGATTGGGCCTCCGCTCGCGCCGTGGGGCGCACCTGGCCCTTCACGTAGCGTCCGCCCCCGTGTCACGCTGAGCGTCCTCCAAGGCCCGCGTGTCCGCGTCCTCCGCCATCCCGCCTCGCCTCATGCCGCTCGTGCGGCTGGGGTTGTTCATGGCGCTGTACGCGGTGGCGGCGCGGATGGGCAGCCTGCTGTCCTTCGCGCCGGAGCATGTGTCCGCCATGTGGCCCCCCAGCGGGGTGGCGCTCGCGGTGCTCACGCTGAGCCCCATGCGGGAGTGGCCGGGGTTGATGCTCGCCGCCATCGCCGTGGAGCCCGTGGTGACGGCGCAGGCCCACTGGCCCATCGGGCCCGCCCACGTCGCCATCGCCTGCGGCAACATGCTGGAGGCCGGGGTGGGCGCCCTGCTGCTGCGCCGCGGGGTGCGCCTGCATCCCGCCATGAATCGGGTGCGCGACGCGCTGGGCCTGTGCGCGACGGCGATGGCGAGCCCCGCGCTCAGCGCGTCCGTGGGTGTCGTGACACTGTGGGTCGCGGGCCGACTCGCCGGGGCGAATGTCGCCACCGTCTGGCGGGTCTTCTGGGTGGGCGATGCCATGGGCGTCCTGGTCGTGGCGCCGCTCCTCTTCACCTGGAACGCCCGGAGCGGGGCCGCCACCAGCCAGCAGCGGCCCTGGGAGCTGGCCCTGTTGCTCGTGACCTTGGGCGCGGCCACGCACGCGGTGTTTCGCGCGGCGCCCTCCACCACCACGTCGTTCCACCCGCTCAGCTACCTGGCCTTCCCCTTCCTTCTCTGGGCCGCGCTCCGCTTCGAGGCGCGGGGCGCCGCCACCGCTACCGCCGTCCTCTCCGCGGTGTCGCTCTGGCATACGGCGCTGGGCAGTGGCCCGTTCGCGGGGCCGCAGCCGAACCTCAACCTCTCCTTCCTCCAATCCTTCCTCGCCGCCGCGAGCGTGTCCGGGCTGATGCTCGCGGGCGCGCTGGGCGAGCGACGGCGCGCGCAAGATGAGGTGAGTCACCTCAACACGGAGCTGCGGCAGTCGCTCGACACGCTGGCCGCGACCCAGGCCGCGCTGGTGCGGCGCGAGCGCATGGCCGCGCTGGGCGAATTGAGCGCCACGGTGGCGCATGAGGTGCGCAATCCCCTGGGCGCCATCGCCAATGCCCTGGCGGCCTTCCGCCGCATGCACACGCCACCACCGGGCAGCACCGCGGACACGCTGCTCGCCGTCATGGACGAGGAGGTCCACCGCCTGGACCACATCGTCAACGACATGCTCGACTTCACCCGCCCCATGGAGCCCCGGCTGCGAGCCCAATCACTGGAGCCCCTGGTGGAAGGCGCGCTCACCTCGGCCCTGCGCACGGGGCCGCCCGGCCTGCAGGTGGTGCGCGAGCTGGATGCGGCCCTGCCCCCCGCCGCGGTGGACGCCCAGCTGCTCCACGTGGCGCTCACCAATCTCTTTCACAATGCGCTTCAGGCCATGGTCGCGGGAGGCACCCTGACGGTGCGACTCACCTCGGACCTGCGCGCGGAGACGCCTCACGCCCGGCTCAGCATCTCAGACACGGGGCACGGCATCTCCCCGGAGCTGCAGGCGCGCATCTTCGAGCCCTTCTTCACCACCCGCGCCACGGGCACCGGCCTGGGCCTGGCCATCGTGCGCCGCATCGTGGACAGCCACCACGGCGCTGTCGCCGTCCACAGCCAGCCCGGGCAGGGCACCACGTTCACGCTCTGGTTGCCCTACCTGGGTCCGGCGCTCGACGCGGTGGCGTGAGGCGGCTGGCGCCCCACGCCCTCGCTCACTCAGAACGGGATGTTGTCGTCATCGCCCGGGGGCGGGATGTCCGAGTCATCCGGCGGAGGACCGAAGCCCCCACCGCCGCGATACCCACCACCGCCACCACCGCCACCACCGCCGCCACCCTCGCCGCCACGCTGACGGGCCATCTCCGCCTCGATGGCGGACAGGAGCGCGCGCTCCTTGTCGTGCCAGCGGGACTTGCTCGGATCCGCCAGCGAGCGCCGCGCGCCGTTGGCGTAGAACTCCAGGTCCTGCAGGCTGGCGCCCACGACCGGCGCGCCCTTGCTGCGGCCGTAGTTGGGCAACATCATCCCATCCCCACCACCGCCGCCCGCCGGCGCTCCGCCACCCGACGGGGCCGCACGCCGAGGCGCCGGCGCGGACGCCACGGGCGATCCTCCAATCGACAGCTCACCCATCTCCAGCGTGAAGCCTTCGGCGTTCCTGTACGCCGTGCCCACGCGCACCTGTTCCACTCGCCCATCGGGGCGCCGCACCGCCACGGTGACCGGATAGCCTTGCTCGCTCATGCGGCCCGAATTCCCATCCCGCTTGGTCGCTGTCAACGACTAGCGCGCACACGTGTCCGGCGCGGGCGGTTGGCACGCCCAGGATGCGGCGCGAAGACGCCCGCCTCGCTCGCGAACCGGGCGAGGGGTCAGTTCAGCGACACCATGCCGCCCGCGCCCTTCTTGCGAACCCAGGCCTTGGGCTTGGGCGGCGTGGCCGGCGCGGCGGGCTTCGCCACGACTTCCTTCAGGGCCTGGCTGCCGGCGCGACCGCGGGGCAGCGTGACCTCGCGGACCGACTGCGCCTTGGCGTCGTCCACCCAGTCGTTCGGGCGGCGGCCCGTGCGGATGAGCAGCCGGAGCTTCTGGTAGTGCGCGGAGCAGTAACCCTTGGAACGGCTGGGGCGCTTGCATCCAATCACCGCGCAGGCCCGCGAGCCGTGCTCGGTGACCGCACGTCCCCGCGCGGCGGGCTTGGAAGCCACCGGCTCGGGCTTCGCGGCCTTCGCGGTCGCGGGCGGCCGTCCCCGGCCCCGCGTGGGCGTGGCGGGGAGGGCCACCGCGGCCGTCCGCACGCCCGCGATGGAACCGAGCCGGCTCGACAGCGAGCCCAGCCGGCGCGTCACCACGCGGAGCAGGTCCAGGGCGTCCAGGTTGCGCGCCATGCGACCCACCGCTTGATTCAGCGGAGCCAGCTGCGCGGCGACTTCGCGCCGCACCACTTCACGGAGTTCACTCTCAAGAGAGATGGCCATGAGCCCCCAGGATACACGTCCCAATACCTGAGAGGGCGGAAACGTTCGAGGCAAGCAACCAACCCACCCCTCCCGTGGGGAACGGAACACACCGGCCAGGGCGCGGGCGAGGGTGTTAAAGGAGTCCCCTCATGACTCAGGCCCCCGCTCCCATCCGCTTCAAAGGCACTGATACCTACCTCACCAACGAGAGCCTCCAGGCCGCGGTCAACTGCGCGCTCACGCTCCAGCGCCCCCTGTTGGTGAAGGGTGAGCCCGGCACGGGGAAGACCCTCTTGGCCGAGGCCATCGCGGAGAGCCTGGGGCACCGGCTGCTGACCTGGCACGTGAAGAGCACCACGCGCGCCCAGGACGGCCTGTATGTCTATGACACCGTCCAGCGCCTGTATGACTCGCGCTTCGGGGACGGGGACGTGCGAGACATCCGCCGATACATCCGCATGGGCCCCCTGGGCGAGGCCTTCTCCTCGCCCGAGCGCGTGGTGCTGCTCATCGACGAGGTGGACAAGGCGGACCTCGAGTTCCCCAACGACCTGCTCCACGAGCTGGACCGGATGCGCTTCCGCGTGTCCGAGACGAATGACGACGTGGCCGCGAAGCACCGCCCCGTGGTCGTCATCACCAGCAACAACGAGAAGGAGCTGCCGGACGCGTTCCTGCGCCGGTGCGTGTTCCACTTCATCGACTTCCCGGACACCGAGCTGATGAAGCGCATCGTCGGCGTGCACCACCCGGGGCTGGACGAGTCGCTGTCGGAGCAGGCGCTCAAGGTCTTCTACGAGCTGCGCACCCTCACGCGGCTGCGCAAGCGCCCGTCCACCAGCGAACTCATCGACTGGATCGCCGTGCTCAAGGCCAACGGCGTGTCGAGCCTCAAGCTCGACGAGGGCCTGCCCTTCATGGGCGCGCTGCTGAAGAAGGAACAGGACCTGGTGGCGGTGGCGGAGGCCTTCGGACGCGGCCGGCGCACGCGGGCCTGAGCGGGAGACGCGGCCATGTTCCTGCCCTTCTTCTACGAGCTGAGACGCCGGGGCGTGAAGGTGGGCGCGCAGGAAGCGCTCGCGCTCGCCGGTGCGCTCAAGGCCGGGCTGCACGACAGCAGCCTGGATGGCTTCTACCACGTGGCCCGCGCGCTGCTGGTCCACTCGGAGACGCAGCTCGACGTGTTCGATCAGGCCTTCCTCGCCCACTTCCAGGGCGTGGAGTCCGCGGGCATCGAGCTGACCCAGGAGCTGCTGTCGTGGCTGGAGGAGGCGCGCGAGCGCACGGACCTCACGCCCGAGGAAGTGGCGATGCTGGAGCAGTGGGACCCCGAGGAGCTGCGCCGCCAGTTGGAGCAGCGCCTGCGCGAGCAGACCGAGCGTCACGACGGCGGCACGCGCTGGGTGGGCACGGGCGGCGCGTCACCGTTCGGTAACAACGGGCTGCCTCGGCAGGGCGTGCGCGTGGGCGGTCGCGGAGGCCGGCAGGGACAGGCGCTGTGGCAGGCCGGCGCGCGCCAGTACGCGGGCTATCGCGATGACCTGGTGCTGGACACCCGTCAGCTCGCGGTGGCGCTGCGCAAGCTGCGGGCCTTCGCGCGCGAGGGCGTGGCGGAGGAGCTGGACATCGACGAGACCATCTCGGCCACCGCGAAGAACGCGGGCGAGCTGGAGGTGGTGACGCGCGCGCCGCGCCGGCCCAACACGCGCGTGGTGCTGTGCATGGACGTGGGCGGCTCCATGGATCCATACGCGCACCTGGTGAGCCGGCTGTTCAGCGTGGCGAGCCAGGCCACGCACTTCAAGGAGCTGCGGACCTACTACTTCCACAACTGCGTCTACGGGAAGCTGTACGCCACGCCCCAGCTCACGGGTGGCATCACCGTGCCCGAGCTGGTGGCGCAGGTGGGCCGTCACCACAAGCTGGTCATGGTGGGCGATGCCTCCATGGCGCCGTACGAGCTGGGCATCCGCACGGACGCCAACGGCCAGTACCGCGCGGAGGGCATCGAGGGGCTCGCGTGGCTCATGCAGTTGGCCCAACACTTCGAGCGCAACGTGTGGTTGAACCCCGAGCCGCCCGCGTCCTGGCGCGCGGGCACGATGGCGATGATTGGCCGGGTGTTCCCCATGTTCGCCCTCACCGTGGAGGGGCTGGGCGAGGCGGTGAACCACCTGACCCGGGGCCGCACCCCACGCGGGGCGAGCGCCCGGCGCTGACGCGCGCCCACGGGCGGATGGACCTCAGGGCAGGAGGTCGTGGACTGCCCGACGACCCCTCGCGTTTCGTGCGGCGCAACGGCGGCACTTGCGGCATGGTGCGCCCCCGACGCGCGCCTGTCGCGAGGAAACCCATGACGACCGATACGCTGGACACCCAGGCAATCAACACCCTGCGCACCCTGGCCATGGATGCGGTGGAGCAGGCCCACTCGGGACACCCGGGCGCGCCCATGGCGCTGGCCCCCGTCGCCTATCAGCTCTGGCAGCAGGAGCTGCGGTACGACCCGTCCCATCCCATCTGGCCGGACCGTGACCGCTTCATCCTCTCCAACGGCCACGCCTCCATGCTGCTCTACGGGCTCTTGCACCTGTCGGGCGTCAAGCGCGTCACGCGCGACTACCGCGTGGAGGACGTGCCCACCGTGTCGCTGGAGGACATCCAGAAGTTCCGCCAGCTCGACTCGGCCACGCCAGGGCACCCGGAGTACCGCTGGACCAGCGGCGTGGAGACGACCACCGGTCCGCTGGGCCAGGGCGTGGCCAACAGCGTGGGCATGGCCATCGCGAGTCGCTGGCTCGCGAGCTACTTCAACAAGCCCGGCTTCGACCTGTTCACGTACGACGTCTACGCCATCTGCGGCGACGGCGACATGATGGAGGGCGTGGCCTCCGAGGCGGCCTCCATCGCCGGCCACCTCCAGCTCCCCAACCTCTGCTGGATCTACGACAGCAACCACATCTCCATCGACGGCAACACCGAGCTGGCCTTCACCGAGGACGTGGGCCGCCGCTTCGAGGCCTACGGCTGGCGCGTGCTGCGCGTGGCCGACGCCAACGACCTGAACGCGCTGAGCCAGGCCTACCGCACGTTCAAGGAGCAGCGCGGCAAGCCCACGCTCATCATCGTCACCAGCCACATTGGCTACGGCGCGCCCAAGAAGCAGGACACGGCGAGCGCGCACGGCGAGCCGCTGGGCGCCGAGGAGCTGAAGGGCGCCAAGCGCGCCTACGGCTGGCCCGAGGACGCGAAGTTCCTGGTCCCCGACGGCGTGCGTGAGCGCTTCCAGCAGCGCATGGGCGCGCGCGGCAAGCAGCAGCGCGACGCGTGGGAGAAGAGCTTCGCCGCGTACCGCCAGCAGTTCCCCGAGCTGGCCGACCAATTGGAGCGCATGCAGCGCCGCGAGGCGCCCCAGGGCTGGGACAAGGACCTGCCCTCCTTCCCCGCCGACGCGAAGGGCCTGGCCACGCGCGACTCCAGCGGCAAGGTGCTCAACGCGCTCGCCAAGAACTACCCGTGGCTGGTGGGTGGCTCCGCGGACCTGAACCCGTCCACGAAGACGTACCTCACCGCGTCCAGCGCGATGAAGCCGGGCGACTACTCCGGCCGCAACATCCACTTCGGCGTGCGCGAGCACGCGATGGGCTCCATCGTCAACGGGCTGTGCCTGAGCAAGCTGCGCGGCTACGGCGCCACGTTCCTCATCTTCAGTGACTACGAGCGCCCCGCCATCCGCCTGTCCGCGCTGATGGAGATCCCCGCCGTCCACATCTTCACCCACGACTCCATCGGAGTGGGCGAGGACGGCCCCACGCACCAGCCAGTGGAGCAGCTCGCGTCGCTGCGCGCCATCCCGGGCAACATCGTCATGCGGCCCGCGGACGCCAACGAGGTGGCCGAGGCGTGGCGCTTCATCGCGCAGCAGACCAAGCACCCGGTGGTGCTGGTGCTGACGCGGCAGGCGGTGCCCACGCTCGACCGCACGAAGTACGGCGCGGCCAGCGGCGTGTCCAAGGGCGGCTACGTGCTCGCGGACGCCGAGGGTGGCGCACCCGAGGTCATCCTCATCGGCACCGGCAGCGAGGTGTCGTTGTGCGTGGACGCCTACGAGAAGCTCAAGGCCGAGGGCGTGAAGGCCCGCGTCGTGAGCCTGCCCTCGTGGGAGGTCTTCGAGCACCAGTCCCAGGAGTACCAGGACAGCGTGCTGCCTCCGTCCGTGCGCGCCCGCGTCGCGGTGGAGAAGGCCTCCACGTTCGGCTGGGAGCGCTGGGTGGGAATCTCCGGCAGCGTGGTGGGCATGCGCAGCTTCGGAGCGTCCGCGCCCATCAAGGACCTGCAGAAGAAGTTCGGCTTCACCGTGGAGAACGTGGTGAAGACGGCCAAGGACACCCTCGCCAAGGTGAAGGCGCGGGGCTGAGCCTCACCAGGGCCTGCTTCCGACCTCGAGTTGGAAGCGGGCCCGCGCGTGTCAGTCGCCGCCCGACTTCTTCCGAGCCGGGCGCGCGGTGGCCTTCAGCCGCTTGCGGACACGCTGCTTGCCCACGGGCTTCTCGGCGACAAGCGTGTAGCCCTGCCGGAGGAACAGCGGCAGCGTGCCCGTGTAGACGGAGCTCGACGACGCTCGGCCTTGCGCGGGTGGCTTCACGGGATAGGCCTCGAGGATGCGCGCGCCCTCGCGGCGAAGCACGTTCTCGGCGGCTCGCAGCAGGAGCGTGGCCACGCCCTGCCCTCGCCAATCCTTGTGCACGAAGAAGCACGGCACCGAGGACACCGAGTCCGCGTCATCGCAGCGCAGGCTCGGCGCGCGGTCCAGCCGAGGGAAGTCTCGACGCGCGCCCAGCGTCACCCACCCCACGGGCACCTCGCCCGCGAACGCGAGCACACCTCGCGCCTCGCCTCGCTCCACCAGGGACTTCAGCCGTTCGCGCGCGGGTGCACCCTTCACGTCGGAGAAGTGCTCTCCCTTCTCCAGGCGCCAGAACATGCACCAGCAGCCCTGACACGCGCCGTTCTTCCCGAACAGGTGCTCCAGCGCGGGCCACAGCTCCGGGGTCAGCTCTCTCGTGTGGATTGACATCGAAGGCATGAACTCGAAAGGTAACCACGCGGTGCGCGCATCGCCGCGCTACAAGCCCCCGCGCAGCTCGGTCTCACTGGACCAGCCACCCTCGCGCTCACGCAGCAGGAACGAGAGGCGGCCCTGATGAAAGGCACGCACGGGGGCCTGCGGATCCGGAAAGCCCTCGGGCAGTCGCCACTCGGGAGCACGGAGCCGCGCGGAGGGGATGGGACGCTCGCGCCGCAGCTCCCCCACCTCCTGGTCCGTGAGGTCTCGCGAGGAGCACCAGGGCAACAATCCCGCGCCATGCACACCGACACGCTGTCCCTCGGCGGGCACCGTCCACGGTCCGATGACGGTGCGCCGCAGCGCGGACAAGTGCGCCCCACTCCCAAGTACTCGGCCCAGCTCCTGCGCCAACGAGCGCACGTAGTAGCCCCCGCGACACGTCAGCTCGAGGAGGCTCGAGCGCGGGAGCGCATGCGACAGCCAACGCGCGGAGTGCAGATAGACGCGCGAAGGAGGCAGCACCACCTCCTCGCCGCGATGTGCCTTGCGATACGCGGGCTCGCCGCCCAGCTTCTTCGCGCTCGTGGCGGGCGGCACCTGCTCGCGCCAGCCCAGGAACGGAGTCAGCGCCTCATCGAGCCGCGTGGGCGTGAGGCTGGACGTGTCCCCTCGGAAGACCTCGCGACCATGCAGGTCGCCGGTGTCCTTCTCCACGCCCCACTCGACGCGAGCCACGTACGTCTTCGGCACCGCGTGCAGCAGCTCGAACAAGCGCGTGGCCTGCCCGACGAGCAGCAGCAGCAATCCTTCCGCGAACGGGTCCAGCGTGCCGCCGTGGCACACGGGCACGCGCTTCGACGGCGAAGCGGTGCGCACCTCGTCGAGGAACTCGCGCACCACTGAGAAGCTCGTCGGCCCCACGGGCTTGTTCACCAGATAGATGCCGGGGTTCATGGATGGCTCGCGCCCCGTCGCCTCCGAGCGACCTGGGCGGCCTGACCCTAGTCGGCGCTCGCCCCTCTCGGGG
Source organism: Citreicoccus inhibens (assembly GCF_019039035.1). Taxonomy (GTDB): domain Bacteria; phylum Myxococcota; class Myxococcia; order Myxococcales; family Myxococcaceae; genus Citreicoccus; species Citreicoccus inhibens. Next base: position 15,996 of record NZ_JAHNZT010000059.1, read on the forward strand.
CCTCAACTCGCGTCGCCCCGCGCCAGAAGTCCGCCCCAGCGCCGGATGGCCGCCGGTGAGCCCTTCTAGGATTTCATGATTTTCAACATAGTCTGTGGTGCCCATCCAAGCGGGCCACCGGTCCGAATCGCGTGGACCAGGGCGACTATTCGCCCTGCACGTTCACGCCACTGCCGGGCACCCAGCCCGCGACGTGCGACGACGCCTCGCTGTTCGACCTGTCTCAGTGCACTCCCGACGACTTCGGCATGGTGGACGCACACGGCTACTCCGTGTTCGAGCTGCGCCCTCGCATGGATCAGGTCTCGCTCAGCGGAATGCTGGCGCTGCCCAATGACGGCGGCATGGGTCGCATGGCGGGCATGCCGCTGGTGCGGCAGGACATCACCGGCCACGGCTTCTTCCTCACCAACAACCGCAACCTGGCGGATGGAGTGGTGCGGCAGTACGTGCTCGCGGGCTGCAAGACCTTGCCCACGGAGGGCCGCATCGTCGGGTGCTATGGCCAGTGCCTCAACGGTCGCGTCACGTCCAAGGGCACGTTCGACATCGAGCGCCTCATTCGAGTTCGTGGCGAATCCGAGTCGAGCGGCAACGTGCCGTGGCGCTCCGAGACCTTCGTCGCGCAGGGTGTGCCGGTGGACGTGTACGTCGAGGGACCATGCCTACGTCGTGTCCATCACGGAGCGGCAGCGGCCCGCGGGAGGGCTCTCCGTCTACGACGTGCGAAACCCGCGTCACCCTGTCCTGACGAAGACCTTCACCCTGCCCAATGACAATTACTGGAACGGAGTCTGGGCCAAGGGTGACGCGCTCTACGTCGCCAGTGGCGCCACGGGCGTCCTCGTCTTCGACATCTCCACCCCCGCGAACCCCGTCCTCATTCGCAATCTGCCGGGCGGGCCGCCCATCAACGTGCACACCGTGTTCGTCGAGGGTGACCGGCTCTACGCCATGTCGCCCTCGCCCAACGCGGAGGTGCTCATCTTCGACGTGTCCGCGCCGCAGTCTCCCGTGCTACTCAATCGCGTGGTGGTGCCAGAGCGCTACGGATATCCCGACGACGCGTTCGCCTACCAGGGCCGCCTCTACGTCAATCACACAGACTCGGGCTACTTCATCCTGGACGTCGCGAACGTCGACAACGTGCAGGTGGTGGGGCGCTACGCCTTCGACCTCCAGTACAGCCACGCCAACGCGGTGGGCACCTTCGCGGGCCGCACCATCGCCTTCGAGGGAGGCGAGCAGAGCGGCGCGCACCTGCGCGTGCTGGACGTGTCCAGCCCCACGCAGCCGCGCGAGATTGCCTATTTCAACACGTACAACGAGACAGACGCCTTCCGCGGCGAGGGCCTCTTCGACGGCGCCATTGGCATCCGAGTCCCCGGCGATGGCCACGTGTACGTCGTGGACACCGCGCGAGGGCTGCTCATCTTCGACGAGCCGTAACCAGGGGCCACTCGGCCGCGACTAGGTTTCAATCCGGTCGCGGCCGTTGGCCTTGGCTCGATAGAGCCGAGAATCCGCCACGCGCAGCAGCTCCTCCACGGTCGTGCCATCCCGAGGCGCCACGGCGATGCCCGCGCTGAAGGTGATGTGGAAGGACTCACCGCCGTCGCCCTCGAAGCGCATCTGCGACAGCTCGGCGGCCGTGCGCTCCAGGATGTCCCGCGCGCTCTGCGCGTTCTCCCCCAGCAGCGCGACGACGAACTCCTCACCGCCCCACCGGGCCCGGACATCCTCGCGGCGGAAGCGCGCCGCCAGCAGCCGCCCCAGGTGCATGAGCACGCGATCGCCGGCCATGTGGCCGTGCTGATCATTCACGCGCTTGAAGTGGTCCACATCCAGGAAGCACAGGGCCAGGGGCTTCTGCTGTCGCTGCGCCTCGGACAAGCGCGTACGCATCGCCTCGATGAACGGCCGGCGTAGCAGCAGGCCCGTCGCCGCGTCGCGCTCGGCCCGGTCGCGCGCCATCCTCGCTCGCTCCACCCGAGCATGGACACGGGCGCGCAGCTCCTCGCGAAGCACGGGCTTCGGGATGTAGTCGTCCGCGCCCGCCTGGAAGGCGGCGAGCCGGAACTCCGTGCCGATCTGCGCGGTGATGAGCAGGATGGGCAGCTCCTGCCACTCGGGCATCGAGCGCAGGATGCGGCACAAATCGAAACCATTCGGCCCCGGCATCCGCACATCGAGCAACAACAAGTCCGGCCGATGCCGCGTGAGCGCATCCAGCAATCCATACGCGCTGGGGAGCCCCACCACCTCCATGCTCTCACTGGCCAGGGCGTGGGTGAGCGCGGTGACCGCCTCGGGGTCGTCATCCACGACGAGGATGCGAACACGCTCCTGCCGCCGAGCCGCCACCATCCGCTCCGCCGCGGAGACGAAGTCCTGCGCGGAGAACGGCCGAGCCAGGAAGAGCGAAGCGCCCGCGTGCACCGCCGCCACGCGCCCCTCCAAACCACGCTCCGAGCTGGTGAAGGCCAGCGGCAACGAGGCGTGCCCCTCCTCCGCGCGCAACGCGTGCGCGGCGGTGATTCCTCCCATGGGGGCGCCCAGGTTCATGTGGATCAGGGCACCGTCCACCCACTGGCGTCGCAATACCGCCCGCGCCTCATCGGCCGTGCGCGCCGTCACCACCCGCACCACGTGCGCCCGCCCGAGCAGCTCCACTTCCGCGAGCACCGACGGGTCCTCGTCCACCACGAGCAGCGTGCCCTCGCCCGTCAGCGTCGCGTTCACGGGCGTATCGGTACGCACCGAGTTCTTCCCTGGCGTGGAGGCCACCGCCGCCAGCTCCTGGAAGCGCACGGTCACCTGTCCCCAGTCCGCACTGCCACCGTCCTTCGCGGGGCGAAGCGCGTCTTCCAGACGTCCCGCGGCGGTGCTCACGGCCGCGAAGCCATAGCTGCCCGCGGTGCCGTGAAGCTTGTGCGTCGCGCTGTAGGCGCCCTCCAACGCCTCCCGCTCATCACGTGCGCGGCCCAGCAGCTCACCAAGATGCGACATCTTCTCGCGCAGCTTCGCGCCGTACTCCGCGTTGAGGGCCGCCATCTTCGCGGCGAGCGGATCCAAGGCCCCGGGGTCGGCCTCCTTGCTCGGCGACTCCAGCGCCTCGGGAGGTGGAGGGGGAGGCAGCGCGGGCAGCGTCTTGATGAAGAGCTGATCGACCCAGACAGCCAGCTCCTCGGGCCGATAGGGCTTGTGAACGATGCGCGCCACGCCGAGCTGGCGCGTGAGCATCTCGTGGCTCTTGAGGTCCTTCCAGAACGCGGAGGCGAAGAGGATGGGGAGGGTCGGCTGGGCCTGGCGAAGCTCGCGGATGAAGTCCGCGCCCGTCATGCCTGGGAGCAGGCCATCCACGATGGCCGCGTCCACCGGCATCTTCTCGAGGATGGCCCGGGCCTCGCTCGCGGAGCGCGCATGCTCCACGCGATAGCCGCGCTCTCGCAGGAAGGCGCCCACGAGCAGCTGGAGGTCCTTGTCGTCCTCCAGGAAGAGGAGGGTCTTCGCGAGGCTCATGGCAATGCCTTTCTGGCAACCGGGGATGCCTCCCGACGAGGCAGCAGGCCGTTGAGGAGTTCTCGCACGGACGCAACCAGTTCGTCCTCCGAAGAGCGAGCCTTCGTCAGATGCCGAGTCATTCCCAGGGTCAGTTGTCGTTGATCGACGCGAGTGAGCTCGCGTCCAGTGAAAACGATGAGCGGCGTGGTGCGCCCCTTGCCTTGGCGAAGGATGTCCACCACCTCGAAGCCATCGAGGCGCGGCAACCCGACGTCGAGCACGATGAGGTCCGGCGGCGTGGCTCGAGCCAGCACGACGGCGCTCTCACCATCCGCGGCTTCCACGCACTGCGCTCCCAGCTTCTCCAGCTGGGCACACAGCACGCGCCGAGTGGTCGCGTCATCCTCGACCACGAGCACACGCGCCTGTCCCGGCTGGCGCATGGCATGACGAAGCGAATGAAGCAGCCGGGTCTCATCCACCGGCAGCGCCATCCAATCCACGAGCATCGGCGTCCCCACACCCTCCCCTTCCGCTGAGCGACCGGAGAGCACAAGCACAGGAAGGGTCCGCGTGCGCGGGGCCTCGCGCAGCCGGCGAGCCCAATCCAACACCTGTCCGTCGGGCATCTGCGTGTCCACCAGCAGCGCATCGGGGACGCCTTCGTCCACGGTGCGAGTCGCCTCGGCGAGCGTAGCGGCACGCATCACGCGATAGCCCTCGTTCGCGAGCAGGCCACGCAGCAACGTGGACAGGTCGCCATCCGCCGAGACGATGAGGACGCTGTGGCGTGACTCATCGCGAGGAGGCGGCGCCACCGTCGCCGCCGTGGCGGAGGGCTGGAAGGCCTCCATCGAGAAGGTGAACGTGGAGCCTTGGCCAACTTCGCTGTGAACCTCGATGCGCCCACGGTGCTGTTCAACAATGGCCTGGGAGATGGCGAGGCCCAACCCCGTCCCACCCTTGGAGCGAGTGTCCGAACCATCGAGCTGTTGGAACCGCCCGAAGAGTCGCCCGCGCTGCTCGGGAGGAATTCCCGGGCCGTGGTCCGTCACACTGAAGCGAATCCGCCCCCCCGGCTCGGAGACGACCCGAACCTCGACGGAGGCCTCGGCCGGGGAGAACTTCACCGCGTTGGAGACGAGGTTGGTGAGCACCTGGATGAGCCTGTCGCGGTCGCCTTGAACCTGCGGCGAGCCTTCGACCTCGGCTCGCAGGGTGACCCGCGCCGTGTCCGCCATACCCTGCAAGCCCGCGAGGGTGGACTCCACCAACTCCGAGCCCTCCAGCACTTGAAGCTTCAGCTCCAGCTTGCCGGCCTCCATCTTCTCCAGATCGAGGATGTCATTGATGAGGCGGATGAGGCGCTCGGTGTTGGTCCGCGCGATGCGCACCATGTCGAGCGCCTGAGTGGGCAGCTCGCCCATGATGCCGCCCTCGAGCAGACCCAGCGAACCGCGAATGGAGGTGAGCGGCGTGCGCAGCTCGTGACTCACGGTGGAGATGAACTCGTTCTTCATCCGCTCCACTTCACGGCGCTCGGTGATGTCGCGCACGAAGGCGGTGAAGCGCGGGGGGCCGTCGCCCCGCACGCGAGCAAACGTCAGCTCCGCGGGGAACACCCTGCCATCCGAGCGCAGACACGGAGACTCCAGCCGTGGCGAAGGCCCCCCCTCCGCGCGAAGCGCCGACGCCACCGCCTCGCGTTGCTCCCCGGGGAGGGACGCCGGGAGCGCGAGCGTCAGGAAGTCGAGCCCCACCGCACGCGAAGACGGGAGCTGGAACGTGCGCTCGGCGGCGGGGTTGAACTCCACCACGCGACCGTCCTCGTCGAGCACCACGATGCCATCGGGCGAAGCCTCCAACACCGCGGCCTTGCGCGCCTCGCTGCCGCGAGCCCCCGCGTTCGCCTCCGACAGCGCCCGCGTGCGCTCAGCGACCCGATCCTCCAAGCCACGGTTCAGCTCGGACAGCGCGGACGAAGCCCGAGCCAACCGGACCAGCACGACGAGGACGTAGCCCACCAACAGGAGCGACACGCCGAAGAGCACCACGCGAGTGCGCTCGGCGCGGGCCTGCACGCCTTCATAGAGCTGGAGGTACGTGTTGATGAGTCGGTCTGCCTCGGCGCTCGCGCTGCGGTCCAGCAAGGCCTGAAAGGCCGCATCCGCCGAGCGCCGCATCGCCGTCAGCTCACGCGCCGACTGGACGAGCGCCGTCACCACCTCCCGCGCGGACTCCGGAACATCACCGAGGGACGCCTCCACCGTCGCGATCGCGGACTCAACGCGCGGGACAAATCCCTCGGAGTCCCCAGGGCGATTCGACAGCAGCACCCGCTCACCCAGTGCCTCGACATGCTCGCGAGACGGGGCCGGGCCCTGAGCCAGAGCTGCGTTGGCGAGCGAACGGAGCCGCGCGAAGTCCGCGCGCTTCTCCGCGAAGCGAGCATCGGCCTCCTGGGCACGCGCGAGCAGCCCCCGCGCCGACTCCAAGGCCCGCAGATAGCCATCCAGCGCGGCCCCCAGGGTGCGCTGTCCCTCCTCGGAGAGGAACGAGGGGAAGGTGCGCAGAGCCTCCGCGCGAGCCTTGAGCGCGTCGAAGTCTCGAGGCGAGGAGCCGTGCGACTCTGGCAACCCCGCGCGAACGCGGAGCACATCCATCTCCAGCTCGGCGCTGGCCACACGAAGCTGACGGAGCTGCGTGCGGTAGTGGTCATTCTCCGAGCTGGCCCAGGGCCGCCCGAGGATGAACAAGGCACACAGGAGCAGCAGCGCGCCCGCGGCCATGCCCACCGAACGCTTCGACAGACGAGGCTCCATCACGGCACCAGCTTGCGGATTTCCTGGGGCAGAGTCATGGGGTCAAAGGGCTTACCAATCACACCCAGCGCCCCCAGCTCCAGGTAACGCGCCACCTCCTGCTTCTGAATCTTCGCCGTCATGAAGATGATGGGCGTGGTCGCGGTGGAGGACTGGGCGCGCAGCTTGCCGAACGTGGTGGGGCCATCCATTCCCGGCATCATCACGTCGAGGAGGATGAGGTCCGGAGATTCGCTCGCGGCCTTCTCCAGGGCCTCGGCGCCTGAGGATGCGAGCACGGTCTGCCATCCACCCACACGGCTGAGGCTGAGCTGGCCAATGGTACGGATGTCATCCTCATCATCGACAAGCAGGACCTTGCGCAGGGTCGTCATTGGGCTGGACCTTTCCCCGAGGGGGAATGAGCAGAAGAAGCGGAGGGCGACGCACCGCTCGTGGGCAGAAGATGCGCCAGCGTGGCACGGAGTTCGGCGCCAGAGGCACGAGACTTCACCAGGCACGCCACGACATCGCGAGCCATTTCGGCCGAAGGCTCAGCCACCGAGAACAGGACCACGGGCGCTGCGGCTCGCAAGGAAGCCAGGGGCAGGCATCCTCCGTCCGGCAGGACGGGTTCCACGAGGACCACCTCGAAAGGGCCCGTGCAGAGCGCCTGCTCGGCCTCCACCAGCGAGGAGGCGGTGACCACGTCAGCCAAGCCGTCGAGGACGTCCGCGACCACGCGGTGGTCATCCAGGTGGGCATCGACATGCAGGACGCGAGGGCGCGAGGGCGGCCAGGCGCCAGGATGCCACTCGGGAAGGTCGAACCAGAAGGTGGTCCCGCGCCCGAACTCCGTCGTGAACCGCAGCGCGCCGCCCATCCGCTCGACGAGGCCATGGGCAATGCTCAAACCCAACCCCGTGCCGCCTCGGCGGCGGCTGTCCGAACCATCCGCCTGAGCGAACTTCTGGAAGATCCGGGCACGAAAGGCATCCGGAATGCCCGAGCCACGGTCCTCGACCCAGATGCGGAGGTGGGTGCCCACGCGCCGCAGGCCCAAAGTGACGCGGCCTCCTCGATGCGAGTACTTGATGGCATTGGACAAGAGATTGGCGACCACCTGCCCCATGCGATCGGAGTCGACGCGAGCCCACGCACCAGGCACCTCGGACACCAGCTCCAGCTCAATTCCCGACTCGTCGGCATGGCCCCGATGCGCTTCCAGCGCATGGGCCATCAAGTTCCCCATGGCCACGGGCTCCAACGTGATGTCGAGCTTTCCCGAGGCCATCTTCTCCAAATCCAGGATGTCATTGATGAGGCGGATGAGGCGCTCGCTGTTCTTGTGCGCAATGCCAATCATCTGCCCGGCCTGCGGCCCGAGTGGGCCCGCCACGCCCCCCGAGAGCAGCCCCAACGCACCTCGAATCGAGGTGAGTGGCGTCCTCAACTCGTGGCTGACCGTGGAGACGAACTCGTTCTTCATCTGCTCCACACGCTGACGCTCGTCGGCCAGACGGCGGGCCTCGGTGACATCACGGGCAACCGCATACAAGAGCCCCTCGGAGAGATTGGGAACAGCGTTCCACTGGAGCCACCGCCACGAGCCATCCTGGCAACGGGTCCGCTGTTCGAACTGGAGGAGCGGCGCGCCGGCCCGAGCACGCTCCAGTTGAGCCTCGGTGGTCACCCGATCCTCGTCCAGCGCCAGGTCGACAAGAGACGTGGCGAAAAGCTCCTCCTGGCTGAAGCCCAATGTGCGGCGCCAGGCATCCGACAGGCGAAGGAATGCCCCGTCCAATGTGGCAATGCAGAGCATGTCCACGGAGAGCGCGAAGAAGCGCTCCTGGTGCTCCAGCGCCGAGCGAGCCTCGCGCACCGTCAGCGCGGAGAATTCGAGCTCCACCCAGGCCGCGAGGTTCTGCAACGCGGCGCGGTCGTGCTCAGAGAAGTCACGAGGAGCGCTGTCGATGATGCAAAGCGTCCCCACTCGGCTGCCGTCCGGTGCCCGCAGCGGGTGGCCAGCATAGAAGCGAATGAAGGGAGCCCCAACCACCAACGGGTTGTCATGGAAGCGGTCATCCCGCACGGCGTTCGGAACAACGAACGTGCTCGGAGCAAGGATGGCGTGACCGCAGAAGGAAATATCCCGGGAGGTCTCGGTCGCACCCAGACCTTGCCGTGCCTTGAACCACTGCCGCCCCTCATCCACCAGGGACACCAGCGCAATGGGCACCTGAAAGAGGTGGGCCGCGGTCCGGACGATGCGATCGAAGCGCTCCTCCGCGGGCGAATCCAGCAGGCAGAGGCTGCGCAGTTCCTGGAGGCGACGCGACTCATCCGGCGGCAGCGGAGGAGGAATCATGGGGTGGAGCCCTCGTGCTACCCCAGCCTCGCCGACTTGAGGAGCGGACACGATGGCCTCCCACGGGGCTTGAGAGCGATTCCTCGCTCAAGCGGCCACTAGTGGGCACTTCGGACCGGAAGGAGCGTGAGGGACAGCGCCACACCAGGTGGGACGGACCGACACAGACGCGCACGAGCCCAGCCACATGGCGACGTGCGCCGTGGTCCGAATAGCCAGGCGCAGCTCAAACACCTACAGAGATGTCTGGCATTGAGGCTGATCCAGTTGCGTGAGCCATCTCGCAATCAGATAACAAGCCACGCGTGAAGTCCGACAATTATTCACTTGGCGTCCCGAGCCCGGACTCCACCGCGAATCCAGTTGAGACAGCGCAAGAATCACCGGCGAGCTGGGGAGCGCACAGCATCGATGGGATCACGAAGCCCCGGAGGAGAAGCCAGGGGTAGAAAAAGGAAAAGCCCCCGGCACCACGAAGGTGACGAGGGCTTCTCAAAAAGAATCCGGCAGCGACCTACTCTCCCACGCGGTTTCCCGCGGAGTACCATCGGCTCTGGAGGGCTTAACTTCCGTGTTCGGGATGGGAACGGGTGTGACCCCTCCGACA
>NZ_JAHNZT010000005.1 GCF_019039035.1 Citreicoccus inhibens
AGCGCTCTACCGATTGCGATACCGGGTGGAGTGCTGCTTCCACGACCTCAAGCGATGCCGCGCCGTCGCCACCCGCTACGACAAGACGGCGACCTGCTACCTCGCCGTCCTCCACGTCGCGGCCATGACTCTGTGGCTGCATTAATCAGGGACAGCCCCTAGCCTGGGACATCGTCGTCACACGGAGGCGGACGACCCTTGTTCCTTGCGGGGGGCAAGGGCTTGTCGGGCAAGTGTGCCCAGTTCTGGCAACGCAGGGATGGATTGGTTTTCAGTTAAGGCGTGTGATACTGGCATCGGCCTGAGTCCGAGATTCCGCAGCGTCGCGCGACTGCTCCTCCTGAGTGCAATGGTGGCTGTAGGGTTTGGATGCTCATCTCCTACCGCCATTGAGGGCGTTTGGCGCCCAGGCCCCAATTCAGATGGAGCACATATTCCGGGGCCCATGAAGAATTTCGGGCCGTTCAATTCTTATGCGGATGCGCTCAACGCGGCGTGTCCGCTTATCTTATCGAAGCCGAACGCGACCGTTGTTCATCTGCAGGACTCCTCGCCTGACGTCGCTCGGCGCGCGGCGACAGAGTATTGCGCTTGGTTGTATTACACACCCAGCGAACTCTATGAGATGAGCATGTTGGCGGATCAGTCAGGTCCGGGGGACTTCGTGAGCGGAATGCGCAGTTGCTCGCTCCCTCCATTTGTTGATGACCCGCGCTACTCAGCTGAACAGCTCAAGCATATCTTTGCGTTGCACAATCATCCGTTTGGCACACGGCTCTCGGCGAACGACCTTCGGTTCATCGAGTCGATGGCAGAAGTTCATGATTGGGAGGTGATGACGCGAAATGGAAAGGTTCGCCTCTCCATCATCGCGTTCTTCTCAAAGTCGCAAGACCCTGCGGCGCCAACGTGTGATGGGTTCTACCAATATGTTCCCGCTACCCGCGAGATGATGCTGTGGACACGGCAGAATGGGCAATGGAAGTTGGATGTGCACGGGATCGTGACGTGGATCAACGAGAGGACCTATCGCCTTGAGCCGCAATAGACCGGGGCTGTGCTCTCTGGGAGGCGTATTCCTCATGCTCATGGTGAGCGCGTGCGCTCGGCGTCCGGAGCCGCTGTCCGCTGCCGTGGTGAATGACAGGTCCGTGGTTTTTCCCGGGGAATCAGAGGCGGAGGCCATCACCGTGGGACAGCCCGGTGTGTCATATTCGCTCGATGGCGATGTTCTGCGCGCCTTGGTCATTGTCGCGAACGATCTGTTCCCTCCGGGCACTCGCGCTGCCTCGTGCCCGAAGCGGATGGAGGCTCAGACGTACCGGGTTGTTCGCAAGGGAGACGTCATCTTCGTCTTCATCGAGGAGAACCTGGCTGCCTGTGGGCGCCGGTTCCCGGCCATGGATTCGGGTGCGAAGTACGCCATCGGGGCCGATGGCCGCATCCTCCGCCGAGTCGTGGATGGCCTCGATGAGGATGATGCGAATTGGTTCGCGGTGACCCCTGGAGATGGGGGCAGCCCCAGCGAGGCCGATGCGGGCTCTTCACCGCAGAGGGTGTGGATGTCCGATGGCGGTACCGAGGGGCTTGTCCCGGGCCAGAGCCTGGCCCCGGTCGTCGCGCCGAACCCGCGTCGAAGCGCGGACGCCGGCAGTCCCTGAGCGCTTGTCGTCGCTGGGGACGGTGGGGCGGAAGGGTACGCGCCGGTGCCGCCTTGTGTTAACGGTCCGGCTGTCATGAGTCCGTCCTCCTCGTCCCACACCCGTCGCGCCCTGCTCGTCGTCGCTGGTTGGGCCGTGGCGCTCTTGATCTCCCAGCATCCGGTCATCTTCTCCGGGCTGCGGCTCATGCAAGGCGACGAGGGAGACGCTCGCTTCGTCCACTACGTCCTGGAACACGGTTGGCGGAACATCACGGGCGTCCCCGCCAATGCGAGCTTCTGGGACCCGAACATGTTCCACCCGGCCCTCAACACCGCGGCGTACTCGGAAGTGATGCTCGGCGTGGCTCCTGCGTACTGGGTCTGGCGCGCCCTGGGCCTGGAGGAAGACCTCGCCTGGCAGGCGTGGTGTCTGACCATGGGGTCCCTCAATTTCCTGGTCGCGGCGTGGTTCCTCGCTCGGCCGTTGGGGCTGCGTCTGGGGCCTGCGGTGATGGGCGCCATCCTCTTCACCGTCGGCGCGTCACGCATCAACCAGGCCAACCATCCTCAGCTCCTCGCCCAGTTCTATCCCCTCCTGGCCATCGCCGCCGTGCTCGCGCTGCTGCGTCCGGAGATGACGCGCCGTCAGGGCGCTCCGTGGGCGGCCTTGCTGGTCGCCTCGGGTGTGGCGCAGCTCTACGGGGGCTTCTACTGGGGCTGGTTCCTGTTCTTCTTCCTGCTCCTCGCCACGGTCATCGCGCTCTGTCTTCGCGACCTGCGCCCCCGCTTGGTGTCCGCGCTGCGCACGCATGCGCCCGCGCTCGTGCTCTTCGGCATCGTGGGCCTCGCGGTGCTCGCGCCGCTGGTCCTCCACGCGCGGCAGGTCATTCGAGAGGTCGGCCTGCGCGACTTCTCCGAAGCCCAGTCGATGATTCCCCGCTTCTGGAGCTGGTTCTATCTGGGCCAGGACAGCTGGCTGTATGGCTGGACGAATCCCTTCGTGCGCTTTCAGCGGCTCCCCATTCCCTGGGAGCAACGTCTGGGCTTGGGGCTCGTCACCACGGGCGTGGCAGCGGTGGGGCTGTGGAAGGCGCGGAGCCGTCCGGGGATTCGCCTGTTGCTGCTCGTCACCGTCGTGACCGTGCTGCTCTCCACGCGCTACGCGGGCGGCATCATGCCGTGGGAGCTCATCTTCCATGTCGTGCCCGGCGCCTCGGCCATCCGCGCGGTGGCCCGCATGGGCATCTGGCTGCTCTTGCCCGCCTCGGTGGGGCTGGCGCTGTTCCTTCAGCGCCAGTGGGACGCGGGGCGGGTCGTGCTGGCGGTGGGGCTCGGGGCGCTCTGTCTGTTGGAGCAGGGACTGACGGGCCCGACCTTCGATCGCTTCGCGTCCCGTGCGGCGATTCGAGCGCTCTCCGCGCGCATCCCCTCCGGCTGCGACAGCTTCTTCTACAGCCCCACGTCCGATGAGTGGCCTTCCTGGAAGTACCAGGTGGACGCCATCTGGGCCGCGATGGAGACGGGCGTTCCCACCGTGAACGGGTACTCGGGGAACATGCCTCGGGGTTGGCGACTGGAGGACATTACACGGCTCGACGCGGCGGCGGCCGCGCGCCAGGACGCCGCGCTGGAGGACTGGGTCCGCGCTCGGGGGTTGTCACGCGAGCGCATCTGTCGCATCGAATCACAGTAGGGTGTGCCGGCTTGCGTCTCCTCGGGCTTCAGCTTCAAGACTTCCGCAACCTCTCTCAGGTGCAGCTCCTCCCCAGTCCCCACGCGACCATCGCCGTGGGCCAGAACGGGCAGGGGAAGACGAACCTGCTCGAGGCCCTCTATTTCCTCGCCACCCTCAAGCCCCTGCGCGCGGGCCGGCTGTCGGAGTTGGTGAAGTGGGGCGCCTCGAATGCGCGAGTGACAGGCCGCTTCCTCCTCAAGGGCGCCGAGCGGGAAATCTCCGTGGAGGTCGGCGGCGGCACGCGGCAGGCCTTCGTGGACGGAAAGAAGGCCGCGAGCCTGGAGGACTACTTCGGCGGCGTGTCCGTGGTGGCCTTCACGCCGGATGACCTGGAGGTCATCAAGGGCGGGCCCGATGCGCGTCGCTCCTTCTTGGACCGCGCGGTGTTCAACCGCTTCCCCGCCTTCCTGCGCGAGAGCCGCGAGTACGCGCGCGCGCTCAAGAATCGCAACCGCCTCCTGCGCGAGGGGGCGGCCGTGGAGCCCGCCTACCTGGAGGCCTACGACGAGACGCTGGCGAAGGCCGGCGCGCGCCTCTACGCGAGGCGCCGCGCCCTGATGGCCGAGCTGGCGCCGCGCGCGCAGGCCACGTTCGCGTCCATTGGCCGCACCGTAGACCCCGCCGTGTATGGCTATCACCCGGCGCACCTGAGCGGAGACTTCTCCCAAGCGGACGAAGCCGCGCTCGCGGGGGCGCTGCGCGAGGCCCTGACCGCGCGCCTGCGGCGCGACCTGGACCGTGGCTTCACGTCGGTGGGACCGCACGCGGACGATGTGACGGTGACGCTCGGAGGCCGCAGCGCGCGCGCCTACGCGAGCCAGGGACAACAGCGCGCCCTGGTCCTCGGGTGGAAGATCGCGGAGATCGAAAACCTGGAGGGCGCCATGGGCTTCCTGCCCCTGCTCCTGCTCGACGACGTGTCGAGCGAGCTGGACCCCGAGCGCAACGCGTACCTCATGAACTACCTGGCGAAGAGTGGCGCTCAGGTGTTCCTCACCACGACGGATGCGTCGCTGGTGCATGCCGCCGCGGCCCAGGACACCCTCTGGCTCTCCGTGAGCACGGGGCAGGTGCGAGAGGGGCTGCCAGACGTGCCGGCCTGACGCTCAGGCCGTGTGCCGTCGGTGCCAGGGCCAGTGCACGTGGAAGCGCCGCTCCGAGTGCGCCTCCGTGGGCGAGACGTGCTCGAAGTAGGGGAAGCGGTACTCCGCCCACAGGATGCCGAAGGCCGCCGCGAACAAGAAGGTGGCCAGGGTGAGCCACCACGCGGTCCCTGTCACCAACGCCACCAGCGTCAGCACACCAAGCGCCACGGCGATGCCCAGCGACCACTCGCGCAGCCGCTTCGACTCGCTGAAGGCCATGCCCATCGCGATGAGCGACAGCGCCAGCGTCGACCACGCGAGCCAGAACGCGCTGCGCGCGTACAGATTGGCGATCGACAGGATGAACAACCCGAAGCCAAACACCGCGAGTCCGCCGTCCATGATGTGCCTCCTTTCGAGTTAGAGCGTCGCTGCCAGGCGCCGCTGACAGGACGCCGCGCGCCACCTCGCGTCACGAGCCCACGTCCTGGCAGGAACATGGGGTGTTCATCCCAGGCGCGGGACTCCCCGCGCGCCGCCGCGCAACGTGACCGACCGGGGACGCAGCGGGAGAGCGACGAGGCGCGTGCGTGGGAATGAAGCGCGCCCTCGCGAGGTATGGCGAGGAAGGAGACGAGCGCAGGCCGTGCGGGCTCGGCGGGGAAGTGGACGTTTGTGCGCACGAATTCCTTGCGGTTGCGCTGCCGCTGCACCATGACTCTGGCGTCGGGCCGGGAGACTCGGGACTGCCGAAGAACGGTGCCATGTCGCGGACGTTGGGGATGCTCGTGCTGCTCGCCTCGCTCACGGGCTGTCGGCACGTGAGCTTCGAGGACTCCGTGTTCCAGAAGTCGGACGTTCGCTATCGCGTGGGCGAGGTGTCCAAGGATTGGCAGCGCGTCTATTTCAATGACAACGACCTGGCCTTTTCGGAGCGCGCGGAGACAGGTCGGGTGTTGTCGGTGAACGCCACCTGCAAGGGCCACGATGACCCGCCTTTGCCCGTGCTCACACGCCACCTGTTGATGGGCTTCACCGAGCGACAGGAGCTCGCTCAGCGCACCATTCCCCTGGACGGGCGCGAGGCGCTGCGCAGCCGCTACGTGGCGAAGCTGGACGGCGTTCCCGTGGAGCTGGAGTTGGTGGTGCTGAAGAAGGACGGCTGCGTCTTCGACTTCACCTACGTGGCGCCCCCCGGAATGGCCGAGGCGCGCATGCCGGACTTCGACGCGCTGCTCGCGGGCTTCCACGCGGAGCCACAGCGATGAACTCGGAGGTCGAGGCCGGCGCCAGCTCGCTCGCGTCGCGGTTGCCGCTGGGCATGCGCGCCAGGGCGAGCCTGGAGTCGCTGGGCGAGCTGACCCGCATGACGGGGCAGGTGTTCAGCCGCGCCGTGCGTCCGCCGTACGGCTGGAGCGCGCTCATCTATCATACGGAGTCGCTCGGCGTTCGCTCGCTGCCCATCGCGTTGCTCACCGCGACGTTCGCGGGCCTCGTCATCTCGCTGCAGTTTGGTTACTTCCTGGCGCGCTTCGGCGTGCAGTACACGGTGGGGCGCGTGGTCGTGCTCACCTTGTTCCGCGAGCTGGCGCCGGTGTTGACCGCGCTCACGGTGGGCGCGCGCATCGGCTCAGGCATGGCGGCGGAGCTGGGCGCCATGTCCGTGACGGAGCAGGTGGACGCCATCCGCGCGCTGGGCGCGGATCCATTGCGCAAGCTGGTGGTGCCGCGCGTGCAGGCGTGCCTGCTGGTGATGCCCGTGCTCACGGTGTTCGCGGACGTGGTGGGCCTGTGCGCGGGCGCGCTGGTGGTGCGGCTGCAGTACGGCATCACCCTGGAGCTCTTCTTCCAGGGCGCGCTGGACGCGGTGCTGATGAACGACTTCATCTCTGGCGTCGTGAAGGGCGCGGTGTTTGGCCTCATCATCGGACTGGTGGGGTGCTTCAAGGGGCTGACGGTGCAGGGCGGAACGGAAGGCGTGGGCGGCGCCACCACGCAGACGGTGGCCATCACCTCCGTCACGGTGTGTCTGGCGGACTTCTTCATCACCAAGCTGACGCTCTTCTTCTGACGCGCCATGCCCCCTGCCCGCCGCTACGCGCCCTCCTCCTTCGAGTTCCGCCGGCCCACGCCGGGCGAGCAGCTCATCCGCTTCGAGAACCTGGTGAAGGCGTTTGGCGCCAAGCACATCTACGACGACGTGAACCTGGACGTGCGCGCCGGGGAGACGATGGTGGTGATGGGCGGCTCGGGGGTGGGCAAGAGCGTGCTGCTCAAGTGCCTCATCGGGCTCATGCGCCCGGACTCGGGGCGCATCCTCTTCGAGGGGCACGACGTCACGAACTTCTCCGAGGAGCAGTTCATCCAGGTGCGCCGCCACGTGGCGATGGTGTTCCAGGGTGCGGCGCTGTTCGACTCGCTCAGCGTGGGCGAGAACGTGGCCTATCCGCTGCGGGAGCACTTCCCGGAGCTGTCGCGCGAGGAGTTGCGCCGCCGCGTCGCGGAGAAGCTGGAGCTGGTGGACCTGCCGGGCATCGAGGCGATGATGCCGGCGGACCTCTCTGGCGGCATGAAGAAGCGCGTGGGGTTGGCGCGGGCCATCGCCACGGACCCGGAGGTCATCCTGTGGGATGAACCCACCACGGGGCTGGACCCGGTCACCACGCAGACCATCAACGAGATGATCAACTCCATGAAGGTCCGCTTGGGCTGCACCTCCATCGTCGTCACGCACGACATGGTGAGTGCCTTCACGGTGGGGGACCGGATGGCCATGCTGGCCAATCGCCACATCGTGGCGGTGGGGACGCCGGAGGAGATGCGGCGCTCCACCGTGCCGGAGGTCCGGGCCTTCCTGGACGCGCGCCGCCTGGAGCTGGGCGCCCGAGGAATGCCATGAGTCTGTTCACCTCCGTCTCGACGAAGGAGCGCCGGCTGGCCCTCCGCGCGGGCCTCTTCGTCGCCATCGGCCTGGCGGTGGCCGGGGTCGTGGTGTTCTTCATCGGCCAGGAGTCGCACCTGTTCCAGAGCAAGGTGCGCTACCGCGCCTTCTTCAGCCACGTGGATGGCCTGAGCGACAAGTCGCCGGTGTGGCTCGGCGGCATGGAGGTGGGCCACGTCACGGGGGTCAACTTCGCGGCGGACATCCGAGACGCCCGGCTGGAGGTGGAGCTGGATGTGTCCTCGCGGTACGCCGAGCGCGTCCGGGGAGACTCGGTGGTGCGCCTCACCAGCATGGGCGTGCTGGGGGACAAGGCCGTGGACATCTCCATGGGCACGGCGGATGCGCCGCAGGTGCCGCCCGGCGGCGTGCTCCAGACCGCCGAGGGCGGAGACCTGTCCTCGCTCATGCGCAGCGCGAGCCGCGTCATGGAGAACTCCGTGGCCATCAGCGAGTCGCTGAAGGAGGCGGTCGCCATCTACTCGAACCCCGACCTGGGCCGGGACCTGGCGCGCAGCGTGGCGTCATTGCGTGCCGTGTTGGAGGAAGTGGAGAAGGGGGACGGCGCGCTGCACGCGCTCATCTTCGACAAGGCGTCTGGCCGCGAGGTGCGGGCCCTGCTGTCTCGCACCGCGAGCGCGGCGGAGCGGCTGGACGGCGCGGTGGGCCACGTGGAGGCCATCCTCGCCGAGGTGCACCGGGGCGACGGCACCGCGCATCAGCTCATCTACGGCAACGAGGGCACCACCGCGCTCCATGAGCTGGGCGAGGCGGCCGGCCAACTCGCGGGCCTGCTCGAGGACGCGAAGAAGAGCCCCAACGGCGCCGTCCACCAACTCATCTACGGGGACGCCCGCGACCTCTTCGCCAACCTGGGCGGTGCCGCCGCGGACCTGCGCAAGGTGACCGCCACGGTGGCCAAGGGCGAGGGCACCGTCGGCGGTCTCATCTCCGACCCCACCATCTACGAGGACATCCGCGAGGTGCTCGGCAACGTGAAGCGCAACCGCATCCTCCGGGCGCTGGTCCGCTTCTCGCTCGACAACCGCGAGAGCCTCGAGCAGGTCGGCAAGCCCCGCGAGCAGCCTGTCCCCACCCCGCCCACGAACAGCCTGGGCGCGCGCCCCACCTCCCCGGCGACCGAGGGCGAGGCTCAGGTTCCCGCCGAAGTCACGCCAAATCCGTGAGCAGTGCGTACCGGGTAATGCCGATAACGTGATTCGCGACAAGACCAGCTAATGTGGAGTTGACAGATAATTCACGGAAGGGTATTTCCGTACTCCCCCTTTTCCGAGGAGTCGGGAAATGTTTGGTATCGTTGCGCGTCGCAGTGGTCGTTTCGCGATGGTTGTCGGTGCCCTGACGGCGCTGGCTGGCTGTAACAACGCGGCCCCGGCCTCCGAGGAGAAGCCGGCGGAGCCGCCTGCCGCGACGCAGCAGGAGACCCCGCACCGCGGCTGCGCGACCATTGAGCCGTCGGCCGATGAGCGCGAGGCCATCGACGCGTTCGTGCGCACCCAGAAGCACGAGATGCGCGCGGTGGGCTCGGTGACGGTGCCGGTCTACTTCCACGTCATCAACAAGGGCGCGGGCCTGGCCAACGGCGACATCCCCGACTCGCAGATCACCGCGCAGATGAACGTGCTGAACGCGGCGTACAGCGGCACCCCGTTCAAGTTCGTGCTCCAGGGCACCGACCGCACCACCAACGCCACCTGGTTCAACCTGAGCCAGGGCGGCAGCGCCGAGAAGAAGATGAAGGCGGCGCTGCGCAAGGGTGGCAAGGAGTCGCTGAACCTCTACTCCGCGAACCTGGGCGGCGGCCTGCTGGGCTGGGCGACCTTCCCCTCCAGCTACGCGTCGCAGCCGAGCATGGACGGCGTGGCGTTCCTGTACACCAGCGTGCCGGGCGGCACCGCGGCGCCGTACAACGAGGGCGACACCATCACCCACGAGGTTGGTCACTGGGTCGGCCTGTACCACACGTTCCAGGGCGGCTGCACCGGCACGGGTGACAGCGTGAGCGACACCCCGCCCGAGGCCTCCGCGGCCTTCGGTTGCCCGGCCGGTCGCGACACCTGCTCCGGCGGCGGCGTGGACCCCATCTACAACTTCATGGACTACACCGACGACAACTGCATGAACTCGTTCACCGCGGGCCAGGTCACGCGGGCGGACAGCCTGATGGCGACGTACCGCTAATCAGCGTTCACGCAGCCTGAAGTGAAGTCGGCGCCGGAGTGACCACCAGGTCGCTCCGGCGTCGTCGTTTCCAGCACACCGTCGCGCGTGGACGTGGACAGCCGCGCCCCGGGTTGGCGACAGTGGCGGGGTGAGAGACCTGCTGATGATTCCCGGCCCCGTGGAAGTGGAGCCGGAGGTGCTGCAGGCGCTGAGCGCGCCGGTGCCCGGACACCTGGATCCAACCTTCGTGGCCACCTTTGGCCGCGTGCTGCGCCGACTCCGCGAGGTGTGTCTGGCGCCCGGCGCGCAGCCCTTCGTGGTGGCGGGAAGCGGCACGTTGGCCATGGAGCTGGCGGCGGCCAACCTGGTCGAGCCCGGGGACGCCGTGTTGGTGGTGAACACCGGCTACTTCAGCGACCGGATGGCGCACATCCTGGAGCGCCATGGCGCCCGCGTCACGCACGTGCGTGCGCCGCCGGGGGAGGCGCCGGACGTGGCGCGCGTGGAGGCCGAGCTGGCCCGCGGCGGCTTCAAGCTGATGTCGGTGACCCACGTGGACACGTCCACCGCGGTGCTCGCGCCCATGGAGCCGCTGCTGCGCGCGGCCCGCCAGCACGGCGCGCTGTCCGTGGTGGATGGCGTGTGCGCCACCGCGGGCGAGGCCTTCCACCAGGACGCCTGGGGCGCGGACGTGTACTTCACCGCCAGCCAGAAGGCGCTCGGCGTGCCGCCGGGGCTGGCGCTGCTCACGGCGAGCCCCCGCGCGTTGGAGGTCTGGCGCGCGCGCAAGGCGCCCGTGGCCAGCGTGTACGCGGATTGGGCGGAGTGGCTCCCGGTCATGGACGCCTACGAGGCGGGTCGCAACGCCTACTTCGCCACGCCGCCGACCTCGTTGATCTGCGCGCTCGATGTCAGCCTGGGCCTCATCCTGGCCGAGGGCATGGCCGCGCGCTTCGCTCGGCACCGCCGCATGGCGCTCGCCTTCCGCGCCGCGTGGAGCGCCCTGGGGCTGCGCATGCTGCCCACCTCGGAGGCCGTCGCCGCGCACACCTTGAGCGCCGTCTACTACCCCGAGGGCGTGGACGCGGGGCTGGTGGCCCGCGTGCGCGGACAGGGGGTGACCGTGGCCGGTGGACTCCACCCCGAGCTCAAGGCGCGCTACTTCCGCGTGGGTCACATGAACCGCGTGAACGCCTCGGATGTGCTCACCACGGTGGGCGCCATCGAGCGCGCGTTGGTGGAGGCGGGTCATCGCCACGCCGCCCCGGGCAGTGCCGTCGCCGCCGCTCAGGCCGCGCTCGGCGCCGCCTAGCCCTGCCTCACCCGCGACTCCGTGGCCGCGCTGACCACCCGCGCCCACGGAGACGGACGTCCCCTCCGTCCACTCTTCAAACGGAATACATGACTTCCGGGCTCTACTGAATTATTCGACAAAGTCGTAATTATCCGGAAGGGCGTGAGGGCGCCGGGTCGGCGTGAGCGCCGGCGAGCGTGAGGGGGAGGAGGCGCGAGCGGACCCACCGGGAGCGGCGGGGCGGCGCGTCGCGACGACAACGACAAGAAGGAGGTCACCATGCACGTCGGGCCGTTGGAGCGGGCGGTGGGAGGCGGGTCGGGCTGGGAGATGGAGCTGCGGCGACTTGCGGCCAGTGAGCAGGACACCGCGCGGGGCATGTTCTTCCTGGGCGTTCTGGACGTGGTGGGCTTCGTGGGCGGAGACGCGGTGGCCGAGCGGTGCATGGAGGAGTGCGGCACGCGCGAACTGGACCCCTTCCACATGTACCCGGTGGCGCGCTTCCTGAAGATGACCTCCACCGCGGCGCGGCTGTTGTGGCCGCAGTTGGACGGGTGGGAGGGCGTGCTCCGGCGGATGGGGACGCAGGCCACGGTGGACTACCTGGCGTCCATGTTCGGCCGCGAGCTGATGCAGGCGGCGGCGGGCAACCCGCGCCGGCTCTTGCCGCACCTCATCGAGGGCTACCGCGCGGCGGTGAGCTACGGCGAGCGCCACGTGGAGTGGACGGGAGATCGCAGCGCGCGCTTCGTGATGCGCCGCGACTTCATGCCCGCCGCCTACCACGAGGGGGTGCTCCAGGGCGTCCTGGAGGCCGTGGGCGCGCGAGACGTGTCCGTGCATGGCCGGCAGCTCGCGCTGCTCGACAGCGAGTACGACCTGTCCTGGAGCTGAGCAGACCCAGCGTGGCCCCCGGTCGCGGGTGAAGCAGGCGAGCGAGTTCGCGCGCGTTGACGCTGCGCGCGAACGGCTGATAAGCGCTCACTTAACACCCATTCCGACGAGGGGAAGACCGATGCACTCCAATGCACTCGCGCTGCTGATTGTGCAGCTCATCGTCATCATCGGTCTCTCCCGGCTCATCGGGCGAGGGGCGCGGTGGTTGGGGCAGCCGCTGGTCATCGCCGAGGTGGTGGCGGGCATCGTGTTGGGGCCGTCGTTGCTCGGCTGGGTCTCGCCGGACGCGATGAACTGGCTGTTCCCCACGGACTCGCTGCCGGTCCTGAAGATGCTCAGCCAGGTGGGGCTGGTGCTCTTCATGTTCCTCATCGGGCTGGAGCTGGACCCGAAGCTGTTGAAGGGCCGGGGGCACGCGTCGGTGGCCATCAGCCACTCGAGCATCATCGTGCCGTTCGCGCTGGGCGCGGGGGCGGCGGCGCTGTGGCTGTACAAGGACTGGTCGAGCCCGACGGTGCCGTTCTCGTCCTTCCTGCTCTTCACGGGCGTGGCCATGAGCATCACCGCGTTCCCGGTGCTGGCGCGCATCCTCACCGAGCGCGGGCTCATGCAGTCCAAGGTCGGCACCATCGCCATTGCCTGCGCGGCCGTGGATGACGTGACGGCGTGGTGCCTCCTGGCCTTCGTCGTCTCGCTGGTGCGCGCGTCGGACCTGACGCACGCGGCGCTCACCACGGTGTTCGCGCTGCTCTACATCGCCTTCATGCTGATGCTGGTGCGCCCGTTCCTGGCGCGCCTGGGCGCCCGGGTGGCCAGCCGCGAGGGGCTCACGCAGAACATCGTCGCGGGCACGCTCCTCTTGCTGCTCGGCTCCGCGTTCGTGACGGAGCTCATTGGCATCCACGCGCTGTTCGGCGCGTTCCTCTTCGGCGCGGTCATCCCCAAGGAGGGCGGGCTCGCGGCGGCGCTGCTGGAGAAGCTGGAGGACGTGGCGGTCGTCCTGCTGTTGCCCGTGTTCTTCGCCTTCAGCGGCCTGCGCACCCAGGTGGGGTTGCTCGACAGCACCGAGGCCTGGGTCACCTGCGGCGCCATCATCGTCCTGGCGTGTCTGGGCAAGTTCGGCGGCAGCGCGGTGGCGGCGCGGCTCACGGGCCTGCGCTGGCGCGAGGCGGGCGCGGTGGGCATCCTGATGAACACGCGGGGCCTGATGGAGCTCATCGTGCTCAACCTGGGCCTGGACCTGGGCGTCATCTCCCCCACGCTCTTCACCATGATGGTGCTGATGGCGCTGGTGACGACGTTCATCACCACGCCGCTGTTGCGCTGGATGTACTCGCCCGAGGAGCTGGCGCGCGACCGCGTGTCCCTGGCGCCCCCGGCGGCCACGGAGGCGCCGGGCTTCACGGTCCTCATGTGCGTGTCGCACGAGCAGGTGGGCGCGGGCATGGCCGCGCTGGCCAAGGCCCTGGCCTCGCCGCAGGACGGGCTCTACGCCCTGCACCTGCTGTCGCCGGAGCGCCCGCTGCGCACGCGGCAGGAGCCCGCGGGAGACGGCGCGCTCGCCCCGCTCTTGGGCCGCGCGCAGGCGCTGGGCCTGTCGGTGCGTCCGCTGTCGTTCGTGTCGACCGAGCCCGCGGTGGACATCTGCCGCACCGCCGAAGCCAAGCACGCGGACCTGCTGCTGCTCGGAATGCACAAGCCCCTCTTCAGCCAGACGGTGCTGGGCGGCACGGTGCACGAGGTGATGCAGGGCGCCACGGGCACGGTGGCGGTGCTGGTGGACCGCGGCCTGTCCGAGGTGAAGCGCGTGCTGGTGCCCTTCGCGGGAGGCCGGCACGACAAGGCGGCGCTCGGGCTGGCGCGGCGGTTGATGCGGCACTCGGGCGCGGAGGTCACCGTGCTGCACGTGACCTCGGCGGAGCGCGAGGGGCAGGCGCGGGCCGTGGTGGAGGAGTTCTTCCCGGGCGACGAGGGCTCCCGCGTGCGGTTCAAGGTCGTCCGCCACGAGTCGCCGGAGGACGCGGCGCTGGAGGAGGCGCGCACCGGTTATGACCTCGTGGTGGTGGGCGTGGGCGCCGAGTGGGGCCTGCAAGGGCGCCTGTTCGGCCTGCAGCGCGAGCGCATCGTGCGGGACGCCCCGGGCTCGCTGATCATGGTCCGCGAGCCGGAGCCTGTTCGCGAGGTCGAGCCCGCCGCGAGCCCCGTGGCCAGCACCCGAACCGCGGACATCGTCTCGGCGGGAGGCTGAGCCCCGCCGTCCTCCATCATGGGAAAGGTCCCCCAAGGCATGCACATGGGAGCCACGCTGCGCCTGCTGCGCGTCGACGCGGGACTGTCCCTGCGTGACCTGGCGCGCCGCATCGGCGTCTCCAGCGCGTACCTGAGCCGCGTGGAGAACGGGCTCGACGCTCCGCCCACGCAGGAGCGTCTGTCCGCCATCGCCCGCGAGCTGGATGTGCCCGCGGCCTTGCTGATGGACGTGGCCAACAAGGTGAGCCCCTACGTGACGGGCTACCTGGAGGAGGTGCCCGCGGCGGGGACGCTCCTGTTGGACATCGCGCGGCGCCGGCTCACCGCCGCCCAGCTCGCCCGGGTGCGGACCTTCCTGGACGCCGAGTTCCCGGTCCGCGAGGCGCGCGGCGACGAGCCCGTGCCGGCCCTCTCCTCGCTCCTGTCGCCCGAGCGCGTCGTCCTGCAACTGGGTTGCGAGAGCTGGGAGGACGCGCTGGACGTCGTCGCGGGGCGGCTCGCGGCGGCGTGCCCGGGCGTGGACTCGGCGCGGCTGGCCGCGCACCTGCGGCAGCGCGAGGAGGAGTCCGCGAGCGCGGTGGGCAACGGCGTGGCCACGCCCCATGGTTACTCGGCGGGCGCGGCCCCTGCCGCGGTGCTGGTGACGCTGGCCCAGCCCCTGTCGCGGGACACGCCGGATGGGCAGCCGCTGCGGTTGGTGGTGGCGCTGCTGGATGGACTGCACGGCCGCGCGCGCTTGGTGCGGCTGGCGCACGTGGCGCGGCTGGCGGGGCGCGGCATGGCGGACTGGCTGATGGACGCGCGCCAGCCCGCGGAGGTCATCGAGCGGTTGGCGGAGCTTGAAGCGCTGCGCTGACGCCCGCGCTCAGCCGCCCGGCACCCAGTGCCACCAGGGGCCGAGGTCGCGGTAGCCCAGGCGCAGATACACGCTGTGCCCCGAGGGCGTGGAGTGCAGCGCGGACGCCACGCGCCCCCGGGCCCGCGCGCCCGCGAGCAGCGCCTGCATCACCGCCGAGGCCAGTCCCCGCTTGCGCGCGGCGGGCGCGGTGGCGACCAGGTAGATGCCCGCGAGGTCCTCGGTGTCGAGCGCCACGCCGCACGCCAGCCCCCGCCCCGCCTCGCGCGCCACCACGGCGTGCACGGGAGGCCGGGGCGCCCGCTCCCAGGACGCCAGCATGTCGCGCCAGTGCTCGCCGTAGGCCTCGGCGTTGAGCCCCACCACGGCCCCGAGCGCGTCCACGTCCACCACGGGGATGTCCGAGGACACGGCGGGCACGTCCTCCAGTCCACGCCCCATGGCGCACAGGGACTCCGACGGACGGTACCCCTGGGCTTCGAGCAGCCGGACGGCCTCGGGCTCACCTGGAAGCACGGTGATGCGCCAGCGAGGGATGCCGAGGCCCCGGTAGAACGCGGTGAGCGCGGGCAGGTGGGCGTCCAGCGCGCCGGCGTGGGCGAAGAGCACCTGCTGGAAGTGGACCTCGTGGGGATGCGAGGGCAGGGCGAAGGACTCCAGGCCCGGGAGGGCGAGGTGGCGCAGGAGGCCGCGCTCACATTGCAGGTGCTTGAAGGCGAGGAGGTTGCTGTGCAGTCGCGTGGTCAGTTCGGCATCCGTCATGCGGTGGCCGAGCCTAGGCCGCGCGTCGCCGGACGGAGAACATGAAGCGCGGAAAGGACAGGCAGGGGAGCGCATGGACGGCTAGGGTGCGTGGCCGCCCGCCATGAGCACGAGCCCGCGCTTCTTCTCCTTCGACCCCCGGCCCACCCGCGCCGCCCTCTTCCTGGGCGCGTGCGTGCTGGCCGTGCTGTCCGCCTGGGCCCTCGCTGACGCGCGCGCGGGCGGCGGCCTGCAGTCCGTGGCCCGCGCGGGCGTCAGCGCGGGGTTGATGCTCGCCTTCCTCTTCGCCCTCCACCGGCTGCGCCCCCGGACGGACTGGGGCGTCACGCTGGATGCCTCCGGGGTGCGCGTGGCCCGCCCCTTCAGCGGCAGCCCGCTGGAGTTGTCCTGGAGCCAGATTGAATCCGTGCGCCGCCTCGGTCGCCGGGGAGGCGTGCTGGGGCTGTTCTTGAAAGAGGAGGGAAGGGTGCTCGTCACCCGGCATCTGTTCGCCCGCAAAGCTGTTTATGAAGAGTTGATCGCCGCGCTGGAGGATCGCCTCCCGCCGTCGCGTTTCGACGCTTGAAACCCCCGGGTTCCGGGGCGGTCGCGCAGGCCGGCGGCCGAGCCACTTTCACGAATGTTTCCGCCGCCTTGCGCGGGCTCGTCAGCCTTGTTCGGTGTGCCTCGAGGTGGTAGGCACGGCCCTGTCTCAACGGCGCATTTCCGAGGACTCGCTTCACATGGAAAAGACCCCCGCTACCGGCGCGTCCGTGACGCCGCCGCCCGTCGAGTATGGGACGGACAGCATCACCAAGCTCGAGGGGCTGGAGGCGGTACGCAAGCGCCCGGGCATGTACATCGGCGACACCATGACCTACGGGCTGCACAAGCTCGTCTACGAGGTCGTGGACAACTCCGTGGACGAGGCGCTCGCGGGCTTCTGCACGGACATCGACGTCGTCATCCACGTAGATGGGTCGCTGAGCGTCCAGGACAACGGCCGTGGCATTCCGGTGGGCCCCCACCCCGACCCCAAGTTCAAGGGCAAGGACACGCTGGAGGTCGTGCTCACGGAGCTGCACGCCGGCAGCAAGTTCGGCAACGGCGCGTACAAGGTCTCCGGCGGTCTGCACGGCGTGGGCGTCACGTGCGTGAACTTCCTGTCCGAGTGGTTCAAGGTCCGCGTCCAGCGCAACGGCAAGGTGTTCGAGCAGGGCTACGCGCGGGGCGTGGCCACGGCTCCGCCCGCCGAGGTCGGCACCACCGACAAGCGCGGCACGGTCATCCACTTCAAGCCGGACTCCACGGTGATGGAGACGGTGGACTTCAACTTCGAGACGCTCAGCCAGCGCCTGCGCGAGCTGGCGTTCCTCAACGCCGGCCTGCACATCACCATCCGGGATGAGCGCACGAACAAGGAGCACGACTTCAAGTTCGAGGGCGGCATCTCCACCTTCGTCGAGTACCTGAACAAGGCGAAGGCCCCGCTGCACGACAAGCCCGTCTACATCCAGTCCGAGCGCGAAGGCGTGTCGCTGGAGATCGCCATGCAGTGGAACGATGGCTACGACGAGCGCATCTTCACCTTCGCCAACAACATCAACACCCACGAGGGTGGCAGCCACCTGTCTGGCTTCAAGTCCGCGCTGACGCGCACGCTCAACAGCTACGCGGAGAAGAGCGGTCAGTGGAAGGACCTCAAGGAGACGCCCACGGGCGAGGACGCGCGTGAAGGCCTGTCCGCCGTCATCTCCGTGAAGCTGGCCAACCCCCAGTTCGAGGGCCAGACGAAGACGAAGCTGGGCAACAGCGAGGTGAAGGGCCTGGTCGAGCAGATGGTGAATGATCAGCTCGCCACCTTCCTCGAGGAGAACCCGGTCCTCGCCAAGAAGGTCGTGGCGAAGATTGGCGACGCGTGCCGCGCGCGCATCGCGGCCCGCAAGGCGCGCGAGACGGTGCGGCGCAAGGGCGTGCTGGATGGCGGTGGACTCCCCGGCAAGCTGGCGGACTGCCAGAGCCGCGACCCGGAGGAGAGCGAGCTGTACATCGTGGAGGGCGACTCCGCAGGCGGCTCCGCGAAGCAGGGGCGTGATCGGCGCAACCAGGCCATCCTCCCGCTGCGCGGGAAAATCCTGAACGTGGAGAAGGCCCGCTTCGAGAAGATGCTCACCAGCGCTGAAATCGTGACGCTGATCACCGCGCTGGGCACGGGCATCGGGGCGGAGGACTACGACCCGGCGAAGGCGCGCTACCACCGCGTCATCCTGATGACGGACGCCGACGTCGACGGCAGCCACATCCGCACGCTGCTCCTGACGTTCTTCTACCGGCAGATGCGCGAGCTCATCGACAAGGGCTACATCTACATCGCGCAGCCGCCGCTCTACAAAGTGACGCGCAACAAGAAGGACCTGTACGTCAAGGACGAGCGCGGGCTGAACGAGTACCTGCTCAAGGCCGCGTCCGAGCACGCGCGCGTGACGACTCCCACGGGCGAGCTGGGGGGCGCGGAGTTCAAGGCGCTCCTGGAGAAGGTCATCACCTACGAGGAGCGCCTGGAGAAGCAGGCCAAGCGCCGCGACGCGCGCGTGGTGGATGCGCTGGCGCAGGCCACCCGGCTGAGCGCGGAGCTGCTCGGGGACGAGGCCGCGGTCGAGGCCGAGATGACCGTGATGCGAGACTACTTCCAGCGCCGCATGCCGGACGTGCTGGCCCGCCTGTCGCACCGGCTGGACGTGGACCCCGAGAACCAGAAGAAGAAGCTGGTGGTGACCACGGACGTCAACGGCGCCATGCGCGAGTCCGTGTTCGACCACGCGTACCTGTCCTCGCCCGAGTACCTGGAGCTGGTGAACCTGCGCGGCGTCTTTGCGGCGCTGGGCAAGGCGCCCTACCAGGTGAAGGTGGAGGCCGGCGTGGTGACGGCCTACTCCGTCCAGGAGGTGCTGGCGGCGGTGCGCAAGGACGCGCAGAAGGGCCTGGGCCTGCAGCGCTACAAGGGTCTGGGCGAGATGAACCCGGAGCAGCTCTGGGACACCACCATGAACCCGGCCACGCGCACGCTGCTCCAGGTGCGGGTGGAGGACGCGGTGGAGAGCGACGAAATCTTCTCGCTGCTGATGGGCGAGGCGGTGGAGCCGCGCCGCGAGTTCATCGAGCGCAACGCGCTGGATGTGCAGAACCTGGACATCTGAGACACGGGCCGAGCGCGCCAGCCAGCCGCTGGCGCGCGGGCACCTCGGGGCTCAGGTGGCCTTGCGCGCCGCCTCGGCGCGGGCGCGGTGATTCGCGAGCCACGCTCGGCCCGCGTCCTCGGTGTCGAGGAACACCATCTCGCCCGTGGCCGCGCGGCCCAGGAGGGCCATGGCGCGCATCATCATGTTGGCGATGGTCTTCATGGCGAAGCTGGCGCCGCAGAACACGGTGGCCGCGTAGGGCGCCAGGCTCGGGTCGTCGCTGACGGCCTTGCGCGCCTCGGCGGAGAAGCCCGTGCCGTGGCGCACGTCCGCCAGCAGGTAGATGGCGGGCTTGCCCTCGTGGAAGGCCCGCACCCCGACAATCATCTCCCGCATGTCTTTCTCGGACAGCTCACCCACCAGGGTGAGCCGCACGATGTCGGGCTC
Source organism: Citreicoccus inhibens (assembly GCF_019039035.1). Lineage (GTDB taxonomy): Bacteria > Myxococcota > Myxococcia > Myxococcales > Myxococcaceae > Citreicoccus > Citreicoccus inhibens. Next base: position 19,252 of record NZ_JAHNZT010000005.1, read on the forward strand.
CTCGAAGGACAGCGTGTGCGCGCCGTAGGTCCACTCTGCTCCCAAGATGTCGTGCTCCCGTGTGGTGGTGGCTCGAAGAGGCCGTGGCTTGGAGGCTCAGCGGCGCGACGCGGTCGGTGCGGAGGCGCGCTCGCTCAAGTGGCGGAAGCAGTCGCGCAGGCCTTCCTTGAGGCTGCTGAGCGTCCGCACCTCGCGCAGGTCCACGCCAATCTGCACCAGCGTCTGGGCGATGAGCGGGCTGATGCCCGTCACCACGCAGTACGCGCCGAGCAGCCGCGCCGCGTTCACCATCTTGATGAAGTGGTTGGCCGTCATTGTGTCCACCACCTCCACGCCGGTGATGTCGATGATGACGCAGCGGGCCTTCGTCTGGACGATGCGGTGGAGCAGCCGCTCGGTCATCTCCACCGAGCGCTGCGTGTCCACCACGCCCACGATGGGCAGCGTGACGATGTCGTCCCACAGCTCGATGATGGGCGTGGACAGGTCGCGGATGGCCAGCCGCTGCTGCTCGATGGTGGTCAGCTTCTCTTGCAGCTCGCGGTGTCCCGCCTCCAGCCGCGCGAGGGCGTCTTCGTTCTCCCGGCGGGTGGCGGACAGCTCCCGCACGAAGACGTTGAGCGTCTCCTCCAGCGCGGCGAACTCGTCCTGCTCCTGGATGGACAGCGTGGTGCGCGCGGCGTCGTACTGGCCCACGGAGATCATCGACAGCACGTCGATGATGCGGCTCACGCGGTCGGGGCGCACGGTCAGGTCGGGCGGGGGTGTGGGCGAGGTCGTCATCGCGCAAGCCTCAGGCGCTGGTCTTCATCGGGGCGGGGGTGGTCAGTCCGAGCATCTCGTCGGCGAGCTGCTGCGCGGCCGCGCGCTCGGCCTCGGCGGTGCGCGCGCCCGTCACCTGGACGCCGAGCATGGCCAGGCCCTCCTCCAGCCCCAGCGCCGTCTCCACGCCCTCCAACTGGATGCCCATGCTCTGCAGCGTGAGCGCCACGTCCGCGCCCATGCCGGAGAGCACCGTGCGCGTGCCCATCAGCCGGGCCGCGTTCGCCAGCCGCGCGAGCACCGCGCACAGGTGGCTGTCCACCAGCCACAGTCCGGAGATGTCCACCACCATGCCGCGCGCGCCGCTGCGCTGGATGTCGCGCAGCACGTCCGAGCAGAGCTGCGCCGCCTGGGCATCCGTGATGTCGCCCTGGAGGGGAACGATGAGCTGTCCCCACAGCGGAATGATGGGGATGCGCGAGGTCTCGCGCGAGGGCCCCGTGGGCCGGTTCTCGTCCGGGTAGCTCATGGATTCTCCACGTCCGCCACCAGGACGGTGGCGTCATCGGTTTCGCGGCCGTAGCGCTCCAGCAACAGCGCGCACGCCGCCTCGGGCAAGAGCCCGCGCGTCAATTCCAGCTCCAGCCGCGAGCTCACGCCGTCGCTGAAGAGGACCAGTCGGTCTCCGCGCGCCGGCGTCACCTCGGCCTCGCGCACCGCGCGCACGTGCTGCCCGAGGATTCCGGGCGTGGGCAGCACGGGAATCTTCGTGCCCATCGCGCGCAGCTCCACGTTGCCCACGCCACCACAGCGCAGCGTGCGTCCGTCATACAGCGCGAGCATGGCCGCGGCGCCGCGTCCGCCGCGCAACGCCTGGTGCAGCGACTCCAGCACGGAGGCCAGGCCCGCCGTGAGCGGCACCTGCTCCAAGCAGCGCAGCGCCGCCTGGGCCGCGTCCGCCGCCAGCGGCCCGTGGCCCAGCGCATCCACCACCGCGAGCAGCGTGTGTCCGCCGTCCTCGCGGATCAACGCGCTGTCACCGTTCGCCGTCTCGCCGTGGCGGGGGCGTGAGCGGTGGGCGGCGGACCACCTCACAGCCACACCTCGAACTCCACCTGGGTGCCCGCGGGGCCGGTGCGCACGTCGAACCGGTCCGCCAGCCGCTTCACGCCGAGCAGTCCCAGGCCCATGCCCGTCTTGCTGCGGTAATTGCCGGACAGCACCAGCTCCACGTTGGGGATGCCCTGGCCCTTGTCCTCGGCGCGCACGCGCAACATCCGCTTGGGCGTGCGCTCGGGGTGCAGGTGGATGATGCCGCCGCCCGCGTACGAAAGCTGATTGCGCGCCAGCTCGCTCACCGCGGTGGCCACCTTCTGGCACTCGAAGCCTCGGCCTCCCAACTCCTCGCACAGCGTTCGCGCCGTGAGTCGCGCGCTGCTCGCGTCCGCCTCCGAGCGGATGGTGAGCGTGGCGGGACGGACCACGAGCGCGGGGGGCGCGGCCTCCATGGGCGCGCTGGGCGTGGGCCGCGTGCCGAGCCCCGGCACGCTGGCGCGCGCCGCGGGGACGCCCGTGGCCATGCCCTTGAGCTCGGCCGCGAGCCGAGGGCGCTGGGCCGGGTGCATGAAGTGCCGCGACGCGGGCTCGAGCGCTTCGATGATGCGCGGCAGGTCTTCCGCGCGCAGCGAGCTTGCGGACAGCTTCAGGGGCTCCAAGGTGCCGCGAAGCACCAGGCGTGCCGCCGTCTCCGACATGAAGCCCTGAAGCACGCGCAGCAGCTGCGCGTGTAGCCCGTCTGCGTTCAAAACAGTCTCCTCTCGCCCGGGGGTGTCAATCGCTTGCGAGCCACGACTTCGAGTCCGCCGCCCACGCGGTTGGTGACGCGCACCGCGTCCATCAGCCGGCGCACCGCCGCGCCGCCCTCGCCCAGGCTCTCGCCCGGCAAGGGGCCCGGACGGCCGTCGCGGCCCGCGAAGAGGCGCTCCGGCTCCACCATCCCCGGGCCGTCATCCCAGGCGCGAATCCAGAGCCACTCCGCATCCACCCAGAGGTCCACGGTGCCGCCCGAGCGCGTGTGGCGGATCAGATTGCTGGCCAGCTCGCTCACCACCACGGCCACCTCGGCGCTGCCCGCGGCCGCCAACCCCGCTTCGCGCGCGAACCGCCGGGTGAGCGCCGCCGCGACGGCCACATCGGAGGGGACCCGAATCGACAACCGAAACGGAGGCGCATCAGGTGGCTGACAAGGAGGCTCGGTAGGCAAGCAAGCAGTCACAGCGGAAAAATGCGCTGATTGAAGTATCAGAGTTCGAAAATGTGTCCAGTGGGTGACAATCGCCCGCTCGTGAGTCCGACTCTACCCCTGACAGGGATTCGGCCGTGAGCAATGGATTGTCATATCCGATGGGGTGAAAACGGCCCCGGACGGTGAGAGGGCGGAGAGACTTTGTGCGTGAAAAGGCCCGTGGGCCCGGTGCCCTCCTCGGCGCCGCGCCCACGTGCCTTTCCCGTCCTTGTTGAGCCGGGCCGTCCGTGTTCCGCGGCCCTGCTGGCCCTTACGGAAGGAACCGTCCAAGAGAGCCCCCTCCGGGTCGCCGCGCGGATTCCAGGTCGAGGACGGGGAGGGGGTGTCGCCAGGGAAAGGTAGCCATGGCGCCGCGGCGGACAGCGAGCGAGTCCGCCCGCGTGGCGCGTGGATGCCCGAGGGACGAGGCGCACACGCAGGGCCCGTCTTCTTGTCTGTCGCGTTGCGTCGTGCGTCAGCGCTCGGAGCGGCTGGAGCCCTTGAGGGCCTCGGCGCGTTGCTTCCGGTTCATCGTGGTGACGTCGACGATGTCCACGTCGATGGCGCCTTGGTTGTCGCTCGCGCGCGTGTCGGGGAAGGTGCAGCGCAGGTCCTCGGCGCCAGTCACCTGATAGCGCTTGCCCGTCTCGAACAATCGATGGGAGCGCCGCACGGACTCCGCCGTGGGACCTCGCTCCACGCACAGCACCTGATGCACGCGGCCGTTGGCGCCGGGGTGCAGCTCCGCGATGTCATCGCGCACGGTGAGCAGGTACGTGGAGCGCGGATTGAGTCCGCGCAGGATGACCTGGTGCTCGGGCTTGAGCTGGAGCGCGTTCTTCTCGGCGTCGAACACGAGCGCGCGCGGGGGCACGTACGCGGACTGCCGCAGGTGGACGCGCACGCTGCCGCGGTTGTCCTCGGGGCCGTTCTCGTCGAGGACGAAGAAGTGCAGCCGCTTGGCTCCCTTCACGGTGCGCGGGGACGCGCCCACGAGGCCGAAGGAGTTGTCGGCGGGGACGTCGCCCTCGGCGAAGTAGACGAGCGTGTTGGACGTCGTGCCCTCGCCGTCCGCGAGCGCCGCGCTGCCATCCGTCCAGACGGAGTAGGCGGCGTTGGGGCTCACGTCGATGTTGGCCGTGGCGTACTCCGGCACGGGCATCGCGTTGAACATGGGGCGCAGCACGAGCAGGCGCGTGGGGTAGTCCACCTCGTACATGTCGCGGTTCTTGCCGTCGAGCGAGTCGCCCGTGCCGCCGTCACCCGCGGGCGCCGGCGCGACCGCCACCGCGGCGCCGCCATCGCTCGGAGCCGTGCCGCCAGCCGTGGCGGCCTGGGCAACGGCCTGCGGCGCGGTGCCGGCATCTCCCGCGCCCGTGGTCGCGGGGGCCGTTGCGGCTGGCTCCGAGGGCAGGCGCTGTAGGTCCGCGTTGAGGTGGACCTCGCTGTTGATGGGCACGAAGCGCTTGGTCCAGGGCTGGTACCCCTGGAGCGAGAGCACGAGCGTGTGCGGCGCGTGGACATCTCCGCCCACGAGCTTGCTCGGCGTGCGACCTCGCTCCTGGCCATTGAGGAGGATGGTGGCCCCCTCGGGCTTGGAGGTGATCCACAGGACGGTGACGACCTCGGGGTCCTGCGTCGCACCTTCGTGCGGGATGACGAAGTGCCAGAACAGCCAGACGAAGAGCACCGTGATGGTGGCCCCGAAGATGCCGAGGCTCAGGGTGCGCATCTGCTTCTGGCGCTGCGCGTTGCGCTCGGCCTCCTCGCGGGCAATCACCTCGCGCGCGTTGTCCGCGTGGGCCTTCGCGCCGACAGGCGGGCGGAGCACGGTGGGCGGCGCGTGCACCTCGGTGGAGGCCGCGGGGCTCGCGGTGGCCGTCTCCGTCATGACGGCGGGGATCTCCACGGGCGTGTCGCGCGGAGCCGCCAGCGTGGGCATCGCCGTCGGCTGCTTCGCCAGCGTCGAGTCGGTATCCGGCTCGACGGAAAGCTCTGGCGGCGTGGGCGGGAGCGGGCGCCGTCCCGTGCCGGTGTTCTCGCCGCGCGGGATGTTGGGATTGGTCACCCGACGCATGCCGGACGTGGTGTTGCGGCGCGCGGAGGCGTTGCTGGTGACGGAGTTCCCACCGCCATCACTGCCGGGGCGCGAACCGGGAGCGCTGGGCGGACGACTTCCACCCGCGGCGGGCGCGCGAGGGATGTTGGCGCTGGAGGGGCGCGCGGAGCCCGCGGACGAGGGCAGCTTGGCGCGCCCCTGGGACGGCTCCACCGCGGAGCTCTGCCACGACGCGAGCAGCTCGCGGAAGCTCGGGGAGATCTCCACCTTGCGCCCCTCGGCGGCCAGCTCCTCGGCGAAGAGGAAGGCCATGAGCTGGCTGAGCATCGCGGTGGAGAAGCGCGTGTTGTCCCGGTACAGCAGCTCGCTCAGGGACTCGCTGAGGTCCTGCGCCGTCTGGTAGCGCGACTCCCGGTCGAGCGCCATCGCGTGACCGATGACGGTCTCCAGCTCCGGGCTGACGCCAGGATTCACCGCGGAGGGGGGCAGGTAGTCCGCCGTGAGGATGCGCGGCAGCACCGTGACGAACTCGCCCTCCAGCGGACGGCGTCCGCACACCATCTCGTAGAGGACGACGCCCGCGGCGTAGACGTCCGTGCGCGGATCCAGGTCCTGCCGGCCTTGCGCCTGCTCGGGGGAGAAGTAGGGGTACTTGCCCTTGAGCGTCCCGGGAGACGTCTTCGCCTCCACCACGCTGGTGGCCTTGGCGATGCCGAAGTCGATGACCTTGACCTCGCCCTCATACGAGATGAGGACGTTGTCGGGGGACACGTCGCGGTGCACGAGCCCGAGCGCCCGTCCATCCTCGCCCACGTGCCGGTGCGCGTAGTCCAGCCCGTCACACAGCTTGCTGGCGATGTGCAGCGCCAGGGGCATGGGGAAGAAGCCCATGCCCGCGCGCGCCGCGCGCCGCAGCACCTTCGACAGGGGCTGGCCGTGCACCAGCTCCATGGCGATGAAGTACTGCCCGTCCACCTCTCCGAAGTCGAAGACCTGCGCGATGTTCCCGTGGGTCAGCCCCGCGGCCACCCGCGCCTCGCTGATGAACATCTCGACGAAGTCGGTGTCGTCGACGAAGTGCGGGAGGATCTGCTTGATGACGCACGGCTTCGTGACGCCTGCCGCGCCCGTCAGTCGAGCGCGATACGTGACGGCCATGCCGCCCGCGGCAATCTTCGACAGCAGGACGTACTTGCCAAATGGCTGAAGGCTGTTGGGGTCCGCCACGGGTGCTGGTTCGGGGGAAGAAAAGGGATGTGGAGCATACTCCCCTTCACCGGAAAGTCCCGTTAGCGCTCGCATCTCACGCGAAGTTTTCGCTGGTGGTGGTGCAGTCCGCGCCGTGACGCCCACCTGTCGCCCCGTGAAATGCGATGTCATTTCAAACCCGGGTCCTTCTCGAAGCGAGCCGGTGCTGTCTCGGAATGATTGGTTCAGGTGGGTGAAGTATCTGGAGAAGCTCGGCAACCACTTGGATTCTTTAGGGTTGTTTGACGTCCGGTCGTTGCCGCGCGAGGCATGGTGAGGCGCGCTGCTGGGGGACTTCACACTTCTTCACGGCGCTTCATGCGGCCTGGGCGGGGCTCGGCGTTATGTACGGCCCCATGCCGGGCCGGGCGGACTGAAGACGTGCCTTCCCGGGAATCGAGGCAGCGGTGATGGCATCGGCGCTCCACCTCCCAGGTCGGTGGGCAGTCCTGGCGGCGGTGTTCGCGCTGCTGGTGTCCGCGCGTCCCGCGCGAGCTCAGGACCTGGGGAGTGATTCCCTCTCCGCGCTCGACCTGCTGGCGCGCGGGCCGGAGCTGGGCGCCTCCGACGTGCCAGGCGAGTCGCGTGCGAGGAAGGCCGCGGCGGACATCACGTCGCGCACGCTGGCGGATCCGCCCGTGAAGCCTCCGGAGAGGGTCTCCTCGGATTCCTCCTTGCCTGAGCCCATGGCCGAGGTGGCCGTGCCGCCCTCGCGGTGGAGTCCCGCGGAGCGCCCTACGTTCAAGCCGCTTCCGGCGGTGGCCGCGGTGGTGCCGGGGCTGGTGTTGCATGGCCTCGGGCCGTGGCTGGCGGGAGACGCGAAGACCGGGCGCCAGTTGTTCGCGCTGGAGGGCGCGGGACTTGGGCTCATCGCGGTGGGCGGTGTGCCCATCGTGTTGACGGGGGCCTCGCGTCGGACCATCGGGCCGCTGTACGCGGTGACGCTCGCGGGCGCGGGGCTGTTCTCCATCTCGGCGCTCTCGAATCTCTATGCGGTGATGGCTCCGGTGGTGGAGCCCGGTGTGGTGCCGGCGTCACTGCCGCCGCTGGAGCTGGAGATGGGCTACCAGTACGTGCACGACCCCGCGTTCCAATACGACCACTTCGTCGCGCTGGGCGCGGTGGCGCGAGTGTCCGCGTTCCGGTTGGAGGCGGCGGCGCGCATGGCCCCAGGCGAAGGGAACACGCGAGTGCGCGCGGGCGGTGCATACCGGTTGATGGGCGCACCCGAGCAGACGCTGGGCCAGGGAGACGGGACGTCATTGGACGCCGAGCTGTTCGCGCTCTACCACCGCTTCCCCACGGAGGGCTTCACGGTGGGCGGTGGCGAGGCGGGGCTGCGCGGACGTTACGCGATGGCGCGCCTGAGTCCGCGGCTGGAGGGGGCGTTCGCAGAGGCGAGCCTGGGCATGTCCTTCCAGGGCTACAGCTACCCAGGGCCGCCCTCGGACGACAACCTGCATGAGCAACTGCTCTTCACCTTCGGCTACGGCGTGTGGCTGGGCCGAGGAGGGCCACTGCGAGGCGAGGCGATGATCTTCTACGACCATCGCAAGGACGACCTCGCGGGCGGCATGCGCACGCTGGGCGGAGGCGTGGTCGGCTCGGTCGGGTTGCGAGGGCGCGTGCTGCTGTCCAACTCGTGGGGCATCGCCGCGGAAGCGCAAGCAGGTGGAGCGCTCGTCGGACGGCTGTCGCTCCTCTACGCCTTGGGCGGCGAGACGTGAGCGGCGGAATGAAGCACGGCGTGCTCGGTAACAAGCGCGTGGCGCGCGCACAGGACCGGGTGCGAGCGTCTCCCCGTGACGCAGTGGGAGGCGCGAGCGGTGCGATGTTTCCATGCGTGCTCACCGCGCGCGGCCGCGCCACGGAAGCGCGCGGCGGGCGGAGGGCGTGTGTCACTCCTGGGTGCAAGGGGAGGCGCGGCGTGAACGGTGCGATGTGGCAAGGTGTCCTCGCGGCGCTGTTGATTACGGCCTGTGTCCGTCCTGCGGAGGAGCGCGCGACGCGTGATGCGGCCGTGGGGCGCGAAGAGGTCGGTGGCGTGTCGGTGGAGGTGGAGGGCGGGCTGGCGTCGGTGCGCGCACTGGCGCCCGGTGGCCTGGAGCTGTGGGGACAGGCACCTGTCTTCTCCGCGAAGGTGACGACGGCGGCGGACGCGCCCTCGGGGCTGTTGCTCACCGTGCACAACGCGATGCCGGATGCGGAGCTGACCGCGACGGACGACAGCGGCGGCGGGGTGCCCGTGGAGCCGTTCCCGTCGGTGCGGCCCACGTTGAAGGTCTGGCGTGTAGGGGTTCGCCCAGGGAGCGTGGCGCGCCTCACGGTGTCGCCGCCCGATTGGGACGCCGATGCCCCCTTCCGCTTCGCGGCGCTGGCGGATGTTCAGGAGGCATTGTCGCGCGTGGGGGATGTCTACGCGCGCATGTCCGAGGACCCTTCGCTGCGCTTCATCTTCTTCGCGGGAGACCTGACGGAGCGGGGCCAGCGCGAGGAACTGGAGGAGTTCCAGCAGCGGCTGGAGTTCGGCGCCCGCATCCCGTTGTTCGCCACGTTGGGCAACCACGAGACATTCACGCAAGACGCGCGGGCGTACCACCAACGGGTCGGTCGAGGCAGCCAGCACTTCGTCTTCCACGGCGTGCACTTCAGCTTGGTGGACTCGGGTAACGGAACGGTGGACCCCATCGTGGAGACGCAACTCGACGGGTGGCTCGACGAGGCACGCGATGCCGTGCATGTGGTGGCCATGCATGTGCCTCCGTTGGATCCCGTGGGGGTTCGCGGAGGCGGGTTCGCCAGCCGGAACGAGGCCGCGGGGCTGGTGGGCAAGCTCGCGCGCGCGGGTGTGGACCTCACGCTGTATGGGCACATCCATTCGTATTATTCGTTTTCGAACGCGGGAATTCCGGCGTTCATCTCCGGTGGCGGAGGTGCCATCCCCGAGCGCTTCGACGGAGTGGGTCGGCACTACCTCGCGGTGGAGGTGTCACCCCGCGAGGGCGTTCGGGATGTGGGGCTGGTGCGCGTAGACTGAGCCCGTGATGACGGATTCCGCGCAGGCGTTACGAGCCCGGATGGCGCTGTGCCAGCCGGAGCACACGCTCATGGGGTTCTTCTTCGAGGGGCTGCTGGAAGGAGTGGAGCGGCTCGCGGGAGAGGAGACATTGCGCGAGGCGCGCGCGATGACGCGAGGACTGGCGAAGCTCAAGTCTCATCAGTCGTGTTCCGCGCTGGAGTATCTGAGCGTGCTCGACCTGGCGGCGCGCGAGTTGGAGCGGCGCGGTCAGGGGTATGCGAGTGCGGTCGAGCAGGTGGCGCGCGAGGCCTCCGCGCGGGTGTTCTCCTCGGCGGTGGGGCAGCTCGTGTTGGCCATCGCGGGAGATGATCCGCACCGAGGCTTGTCCAACGTGCCAGGGCTCGCGGGGGCGACGTGCACGTTCGGTGAGCGGGACTACGAGCGCGTCTCGGACACAAGCGCGCGGCTCACCTTCCGGGGCGACCTCTTGGGGCCCTCCTGGTGCACGGGGCTGACGCTGGGCGGGGTGTCACGTGGACCCACCGGGCAGCGCTTCGTGGCCGAGTTGGAGTCCGGCGCGGAGCCCTTCACGGACTTCGCGCTGGTGGTCCGCTGGTGAACGTGCGCCGAGGCCCGACTTTCAGGCTCCGGAGCGAACCCCCTTGAAAGGACACTGAACATCTGGGCAGATGGTGGCTCCCCTGCCTTGTGAGGAGGCACCCACATGTTCGATCCGACCGACAACGACTCCATCTCTCCCTCGCTGCGCGCGCTGCTCGAGCTGTTCGCCACGGACCTGGCCGAGGTTCGCTTCCCGGACCTGGACACGGCGGTGCTGGGTGATGCCGCGGCGCTGGTGCGTGAGCGGGCCGAGGTGGTGGCGCGGGCGCAGGCCGGTCTGGAGGCGGCGCGCCAGGGGTTGCAGGAGAGCCAGGACGCGCTGCTCCAGAAGGGACAGCGGGCGCTGGCCTATGCGCGGGTCTTCGCCGAGGACGACGCCGCGCTGACCGAGAAGCTGGAGGGCATCCACCTGCCGCGCCCGATGCGCAAGGCGAGCAAGGCGGAGGGCACGCTCGCCGCGGAGCCCGTCGCGCCGTCCATTGGCTCCGAGGAGAACGCGCCCCGTCGCCGTGGCCGTCCGCCGAAGGTGCGGCCCCTGAATGGCGCCCCGCTGTTCTCGGACGGAGCCTCCGCGGAGCTCATCGCCGCGGTCCACGAAGAGTCCTCCAACGGAATGCTGCCGTCGGCTTGAGCCCTCACTCGGGCGCGTCGCGCCACGAAGGGCCCACTGCCAGGAGCGCGAGCGCTCCTCGGATGGGCCTCGCGCCTGCGCAGTGAATCGCGGCCCAGTGGCCCGCGAGCGGGGATGCGTCACGGGGCGCGGCTGCTTGCGAGCCCACGCGGCAGCTGCGTCACCTCTCCACTCGAGAGCATGGCGGTGGGCGCGCCACGGCGATGTATCTGCCACACCGTGGCAAGAAGCAGGGCCGTGTGCGCGAGGGCGAAGGGGCGGAAGAGGAGCACCTGCCGCGAGAGCTCCGGCCCGAACGCGGTGTCCGAGACCAGCATCCCCGTGAACGCCACCAGCGCAACGAGCGCGACGCCGAGGCGCGTGCGCCCTTCCAGCAGTCCGCGGAGCAAGGGCCACGCGAGGACATAGTTGGCGCGCCAGGCCAGGGGCGACAGCAGCGTGACGCCCAGGCAGCACATCGCGAGCAGATCCGCGGGGCCAGGGCGAGCCCACGCGATGGCCGCGAGGAACAGCACGAGCGCCACGCCCTGCGCGAGCGGGAGCGCGTGAGGCGGCGGCACTGACTCCGCGGGCAACACCAGCGAGAGCAACAGCGTGGGGAGCCCCTGGGGGTTGTGGCCCAGCGCCCAGGGCGGCGTGGTGCGCGCGAGCGTCTCGGTCCACGCGTGGAGCTGAGACAGCGTCCCCGCCACGCCGTAGCGCGCGAGAGTGGGCAGCACGAGCAGGCTGCCCACCGCGGCGGTCGTGCCCACGACGCGCCAGTGTCGACGCCAGAGGAAGAACAAGCCGACCAGCGCGGCCGGGGGCTTCAGCAGACAGGCGACGGCGAACGCCGCCCCAGGCACCCAGGCCTCACCACGCTCCGCACGGGCCGCGGCGAGCGCGAGCAACAGGAGGAGCACGGCATCCACCTGTCCATAGAAGAGTTCGAAGGAGAAGGCCGGGAAGAGCGCGAGCGTGGCGAGCATGGGAGCCCACGCCCAGGAAGGAGCCTCCCCCGGAGACGGTTGCGCGCGGGCCGTGAGGCGCGCCACGGCCAGCAGCGCCACCACGGATCCAAGATTCCACAGCGCCACCGCGAGCCGCGCGGGCAGCACGAGGAACGGAATGAAGAGGGGCGCGGTGACGGGGGCGTACTTGAACGGCATGGTGCCGTCGGCGACGCGGTACAAGTCAGAGCCTTCGAGGAAGCGCTCCGCGGCGGTGAGGTAGACGCGGAAGTCGACCCCGCGCCGAGGATGCTGTCCCAACGCCACGGCCATGACGGCGAGCACCGCGAGCACTCCCCAGCCCACCCAGCGAGCCACCTGAGGCGCCTCACGCCAATCGCGTGAGGCGGGGGAGGCGCGGGGAGAGGGAGGGGCGTGCCCAGGCGTGACGGCGTTCATGCAGCCGGCGTCATTCCATGGGCGGCGCCGGGCCGCAATCAGAGGCCGTAGGTCTCCAGCAGGCGCAGCCACACCTCGCTCAGGGTGGGGAAGGACGGCACCGCGTGCCACAGCGTGTCCAGGGACACCTGGCCGGCGACGGCGATGGTGGCCGCGTGGAGCATCTCGCCCACCTCGGGCCCAGTGAAGCTGGCGCCTACGATGATGCGGCGCTTCTCGTCCACGACGAGCTTCGCGGTGCCTTTCAGGCCCTCGCCCAGCAGCACGGTGCCCGTCACGTTTCCCAACTCGTACTGCACCGCGCGCACGGGCAGACCCGCGCGGCGAGCCTGTTCCTCCGTGAGCCCCACGCTCGCGACCTGGGGATGGGTGAAGACGACCTGGGGCACCGCGCGCGCGTCCGCCCAGGCCGCTGCCTGCTTGCCGAGGATGACGTCTCCGGCGGTCCTCGCCTGGTACTTGCCCATGTGCGTGAGCAGGTTGCGGCCGTTCACGTCGCCGCACGCATAGAGCCAGCCTCCCGCCACGCCTCTGGCGCGAAGTTGATCATCCACCTCCACCGAGCCCCCCGGCTTCAGGCCCACGGTCTCCAGCCCCAGGTCATCGGTGCGGGCCACGCGGCCCATCGCCACGAGCAGCGCATCGGCGCGCACCTCGCCCGCATCGTGCGTGAGCGTCACCGCGTATTCGCCCGAGGTGCCAGCGCGGCTCACTCGCGCGGCCTCCGTCTCCAGCACCACGCGCACGCCGGAGTCTCGCAGCGCCTGGGCCACCTGCTCTCCCACGAAGGGCTCGAAGCGGGTGAGGACGCGCGGACTGCGCTGCACCAACGTGACTTCCTCCGAGCCCAACCCGCGCCACGCCTGCGCCAGCTCCACGGCCTCCACGCCACCGCCCAACACCAGGAGCCTCCGAGGCGCGCGCGCCGCCGCCGTGGCGTCTCGATTGTCCCAGGGCTTCGATGCCCGCAGGCCGGGGAGGTCCGGCACGCGAGGGTGGCTGCCCGTGGCCAGCACCACCGCGCGGCGCGCCTCCAGTTCGCGCGTCGAGCCGTCCTTGGCCGTCACGCTCACCCGCCGGGCCCCGGCGAGCCGTCCGTGGCCGCGCACGGGCGTGAGGTTCGCGTTCTCGGCCCACTTCACCTGCGACGAGTCGTCGTAGCCCTTCACCAAGGCATCGCGATGCGCGAGCACCGCGCTCGCCACCAACGGGCCCTTCAGGGCCTCGCGAGCGCCCGGGGTGTGCTGGGCGAGCCACAGGGCTTCCGTGGGGCGCAGCAGCGCCTTGCTGGGGACGCAGGCCCAGTAGGAGCACTCGCCGCCGTAGAGTTCGTGCTCCACCAGCGCCACGGACAGGCCGCCCGCGGCGGCTCGGGCCGCGACGTTCTCGCCCGTGGGGCCGCCTCCGATGACCACGACATCGAATGTCTCGGACATGGGTCCTCCCAGGTGACTGCTTGCCTGGAGGCGAGCGGTCCGCCAATGCACCTGGGCCCCACGCGTCGGCTGGTGGACCGAGCGAATGGTCACCGGTGGACAACCGCCGACCCTGGCGCGCCGGGACGAGAGACAGAGGCCGTGTCAGGAATTCAGGAGCCAACTCGTCGGCGCGGCCCGTCGCGCTGGCTGGTGACTGAACGCGACGGTGCGAGCCGCGCCGATGCGCGCGGCGGGAGGTGTGCCATGGATGCTGTCTTCAACGGTGTCTCGGAGTGTGTTCGCGCGTCGTCGCGCGCCTAGCCGGGCTCATCCGTCGTCTCGCCGGGCTCCCCGTGGGGAGTCGGGCATGGGAACGGGTTCGCCAACTCGGGCACGCGTGCGCCGCGCGGAGCCGCTGTCTGCGTGCACCCTGCTGTCTGGGAACCGTCCCTTTTCATGTCACCTTCCACGCCCCGTCGTCCCCGCGCGCCGCATCGGCGCTCGGGTTCCTCGCTGCTGAAGTCGCAGCCGTTCACCGCGCGTCACCTGCGCGTGCAGTCCACCTTGTTCCACGAGGTGGACCTGTTGTTCCGCTCCGAGCTGTCCGACCCACGCCTGGAGGGCTTCGCGCTGAAGTCCTTCGAGCTGTCCCCGGATGGTCGGCTCATCCGCATCGGCTACACCCTCCACGCCACTCGCCATGAAGCGTCCTCGGTGGAGGACGCGCTGGAGGGAGCGCAGGGCTACCTGCGCGCGCAGCTCGCGGCCCACCTCAACCTCAAGCGCGTGCCGTACCTGCGGTTCGTCTACCTGGGCACCGTTCCCTGGTCAGACGATGAGGACGCGTCCGACGAGGACGGAGACGCGTCATGATGCCGCGCGTCCTCGATGACTCGCCGAGCGGCATCCCCATCCTCGCGTGGGCCCGCGCCGTTCCACCCAAGGCGCTGAAGCAGCTTCAGCACCTCGCGGCGCAGCCCTATGTCGTCGAGCACCTCGCGGCCATTGGAGTTGGACCGCGATGGCGCGGGAGACCTGTGGCTGCTCATGCACTCGGGCTCTCGGGGCGTGGGCGCCGCCGTGGGCGCGCACCACCAGCAGGCGGCGCTCGCGAGCGGCGAGGGCTCACTCCCCGGTCTCCGGACCGACACCCCCGAGGGGCTCGCGTGCCTCGAGGACATGGCGCTCGCCTGCCGCTTCGCGCGCGCCAATCGGGAGGCCCTCGCGGACCAGGCCCTCGCGGTGATTCACGAGGTGCTCGGCGTGTCGCCGGAGCCTGACTCCACCGTGGACGTCCACCACAACCACGTCGCGCGGGAGGCGCACTTCGGCCGCGCGCTGTGGGTGCACCGCAAGGGCGCGGTGGGGTTGGAGGAGGGCGCGGTGGGCCTTCTTCCTGGCTCGATGGGGACGGCCTCCTACCTCGTCACGGGCCGAGGGGCGCCCCGGGCCTACCGCTCCTGCGCGCACGGCGCCGGCCGCGTCCTCACCCGCACGGAAGCCCGCCAGCGCATCCGCCCCGCCGCATTGGAGCACGCCCTGCGTCGTGTCGTCTTCGACCCTCGGCGCCTCGATTCGCTCGTGGAGGAAGCCCCGGCGGCCTACCGCGACATCTCCGAGGTGCTGGAGGACGCGGCAGATCTCGCCGTGCCCCGGGTACGACTCACCCCGCTGGCGGTCCTCAAGGGCTGACCGGCTGGGCGGATTTCACGAAAAGTGAAATCCGCTGTGCTTCCTCCTCACGGGACGGACGCTCCGCGTGAGGGGGAGCGCGTCAGGGTGGGTTCCCGAGCCCGTCGGGATGCCGTACAATCGGCTCGAAGGTACGCGTGCGAACCTGCTGGGGCGTCGTCTAATGGCAGGACGTCAGACTTTGAATCTGATTATCAAGGTTCGAATCCTTGCGCCCCAGCCACTCCGCTCCGGGGGGACGCGGTAGAGCGTCCCCCATCGGGAACAAGGACGGTGGGCCGATGCCGCAGAAGACACTCCTGCTGCTCTCCGTAGGGAGCCCTCCGGCCACCCTGTTGAGGGAACTGCAGGATCCGCTGGCGACGCACATGGGCGTCACGGCGGTGGTGGGACGCGCGGCGCTGCCAGCTCCCACCTACGCCTTCAACAAGGATCGCGGCCAATACCACTGTAACGCCATCATGCGCCGGCTCACGCCCTTGATGGAGCCGGGGCAGCACCTGGTGATGGGCGTGACGGACGTGGACCTGTTCGTCCCGGACTCGCCCTTTGTCCTGGGCGAGGCGGACCGCGAGTCGAAGGTCGCGGTGGTGAGCCTGTCCCGCATGCGCCATGGCGCGGAGGGAGAGCACCTGCGCCGCCGCCTCCAGGTGGAGGTAGTGCATCAGGCCGGCCACCTGCTGGGCCTGTCGTACTGCGAGGACCTCCGCTGCGTGATGTTCTTCGCTCAGGCGCCACAGGACTGTGACCGCAAGCAGCTGTCGCTCTGCAACCTGTGCCGCAACGAGCTGCAGAAGCTCAACCGCTGACCCCCACCGGAAGTTGAATCCGCTGTCCGCGTTGACGTCGGAGCCTTCGCCCTTTGTAGTGCGGGCGCTTTGCCAACAGGGCCGACAGTGGAGACAGCGATGCGTGGCATCCGGCGAATTCTCGGCGGGATGGTGGCGGTGGGACTTCTGGGCGCGTGCCAGCCCCTGGACGAAGGCGGCGGCGGTGGCGCGGGCGATGTCCTCTTCACCCGAGGCTTCGCGTTCGTGCGCAACGACCGCAACGTCTACGTGGTGGATGACAACGGAGACCCCAACAGCCCGCAGCGGCTGACATCCGGTGGCGGCGCGTTCCAGCCCTCGGTGTCGCGTGATGGGCGCAGCATCGTCTTCGTGCAGAAGTCGGGCAGCACCACGTCGCTGCAGACGGTGCCCACCTCGGGCGGCGTGACGGCGACCCTCTTCACGTCCACCGACCAGGCCTGCCGGGGCTGCGGCAACTTCCGCTATCCGACCTTCAGCCCGGACTCTCGCACCGTCGTCTTCGTGTTCGACCGGGGCTCTGGCTCCAATAGCGAGCTGGGGCAGGTGAACGCGGATGGCAGCAGCTTCAAGTCGCTCACCCCGGGCGCCACCATCTCCTACGGCGCGCCGTCCTTCTTCCCGAATGGGTCGGTGGTGCTGGCGCCCGCAGGCAACAGTCTGACCCAGCTCAACCAGCTCGCGCGTGTGCCGCTCAATGGCGGGACCGCGACGTTCAGCTCGCTGGGCAACGAGGTGTTGTTCATCGTGAACCGCGCGGTGGTGTCTCCGGACGGCACGCAGGTGGCGCTCGATGGGAAGCTGTCCTCGGGCAGCACGCGCATCTTCGTGGGGCCGCTGACGTCCACGGGCACCGGACAGCTCCGCCGTCTGTCGGACTACACCACGGCGACCGTGCAGGAGACCTTCCCCAACTGGACGGGGTCCAGTGGTCTGGGCTTCCTCTTCTCCGACGCGGGCGGAGACCCCAGCATCTACCGTGCGACGGTGAGCGCCATCCCCAGCTCGGTGAGCCTCGCGGTGCCCACGGCCGCGGAGCCGTCCTACGGGCCCATCTGAGGTCGGGGGCGCGGTGCCTCCTCGCCGCGGGGCTCCTGGGCCTCGCGGCGTGCGCGACGGGTAGACCGCGGCCCTCGCCCCCGTCGGGTGTGAGGCTCATGACGGGGGCGCCGCTTGCCGGGTTGCCGTATCGGCTCTTCGTCTCCGACAGCGCTACGCCCGTGCGGCCGCACCGGTTGCTCGTGTGGCTGCACCCGACGGGCACCGATGGGCTCACGCTGGTGGAGCCGTGGGCCGAGGAGCTGGCGCGGCATGGCTGGGCCTTGTTGACGCTTCCTCGCGAGCGCGTGGAGGGGTGGAGCGGCGCGGAGGCGAACCGCTTGATGCTCGGCGTGGTACCGGACGTGGCGCGGGTGCCGGGGGTCGATGCGCGACGTCCCGTGTTGTTGGGCTTCAGCGCCGGTGCGCAGATGGCGCTCGAACTCGGGACTGCGCGTCCGGAGGTCCTGGGTGGACTGGCGCTGGTCGCCGGCTCGCCGCGCATCTCTCGCGCGGATGAGCGCCGTCCGCCCGTCGGGCTCGCCACCGCGCGTGTGCCGTTGGTGTCTTGGATTGGGGCGCAGGATGGGAGTGCGCCGCTGTGGCGCGAGGCGCGCGGGCCCTGGCTCGCGGCGGGCCTCTTGCTGGAGCTGCATGAGGTGCCCGGTCAGGGCCACGCGTGGTTGCTGGCGGACTCCTTCGTGCGAGGGGCCCTGCTCGCGTGGCTGGATGCCCTGCCGGGGAACTGAAGCATCCAGGCGCGCGACGCCTGGCGCTCACTGCCTGACGGCACGAGGCTCACGGGATGTGCCCGTGGGCGTGGTGTCTGCGTGGCGCGTGTCGCTCGGCTGACGGGCAGCCCTGCCCAAGGAGTCGGGGGCCTCTGGCGCGCGGGGCCTTGGGGGCGCGATGCTCTTGCCGCCGCTGGAGGTGGCTGATGTCCTTGTTCGATGCCGTGAGCGCGGGAGACCGCGCCGCCGTGCTGGCCCAGCTCGATGCGGGCGCGGACCTCAATCCCTTTGACCTGGAAGGCCGCACGCCCCTCATGTTGGCTGCTCGCGAGGGCCAGACGGACCTGGTGGGCCTGCTGTTGGAGGCCGGTGCGGACCCCATCCTCACGGACTCCATCGGCGAGACGCCGCTCATCATGGCCGCCGCCCATGGTCATGCCGAGGTGTGCCGCCTGCTCCTGCCCCACGCTCGCGCGGACGAGAAGGACCTGGCTCGCACGCTCCTGTCGGGACTCGGCCTGGGACACATCCCGATGGATCCTCCGGCCGTGCCGCCGGACAGCTTCCGCCGCAAGCTCGCCTCGGCGGGCGCTTACGTGGCGGGGAAGCTGGGCGATGACGGCCCCGCGAAGCGGCTGGAGCGCGCGCTGCGCGCGGAGAAGCAGCGCAAGCCCTGAGTCCTCGCGCCTGTGGCTTGGAAACACGAAGGGCCCGGCGCTTCCTGGAAGAGAAGCGGACCGGGCCCTGTCGTCAGTGCGCCGGGAGCGTGCCCGGCGCCTGACGCGTGACTACTCCGGCTTGGCGCTGACCGTCACGCCGGGCGCCACGGTGCCGCCGCGCGTCTCCATCGCATCGGCGACCAGCTCGGTGATGTCCTTGATCTTGATCTGCTCGCGGCCCGTGTCGTTCACGGCGTCGTTGAGCATCGTCGAGCAGAACGGGCAGGCCACCGCGACCACGCCGCTGCCGCCCGTCTCCTTGTAGTCGCCCACCTGGCCCGGCTTCTTCTTGTCCGTGGCGTCGGGGAACGGCGTGGACGGGTCCTCGGCGTGCTTGAGCGTGAGCGCCACTTCGTTGATGCGGTTGTGGTTGATGCGCGTGCCGATGTGCTCCTCCATCCACATCCGCCCGCCACCGGCGCCGCAGCAGAAGCCCTCGCGCTTGCTGCGCTGCATCTCCACGACCTCCAGACCGGGGATGCTCTTGAGCACCTCACGAGGCGCGTCGTACACGCCGTTGTGGCGGCCCAGGTAGCAGGGGTCGTGGTACGTGAGCTTCGTATTCATCACCGCGGACAGCTTGATGCGCTTGTCCTTCAGCAGCTCGTTGATGAGCTGCGTGTGGTTGATGACGCGGTACTCGCCGCCGAACTCCGGGTACTCGTTCTTGATGGTGTTGAAGCAGTGCGGGCACTGGGTGATGACCGCCTTCACGCCCATCGAGTTCCACGACTCGACGTTCGTCTTGGCCATCGTCTGGTACAGGTACTCGTTGCCCATGCGGCGCGCCGGGTCGCCGTTGCACATCTCCTGCTTGGAGAGCGTGGCGAAGCTCACCCCCGCCTCGCGCATGATCTTCACGAGCGAGCGGCTCACCTTCTTCTGCTTGTCGTCGTAGCTGCCCGCGCAGCCCACGAAGAACAGGTACTCGTACGGCCCGCCGCCGTCACCCCACGTGGGCAGGTTCAGGTCCTCGGCCCACTCGTCGCGCCGGTCCTGGCCCAGGCCCCAGGGGTTGCCCTGGCGCTCGATGCCCTCGAACACGCGCTGGATCTCCGGCGGGAACTCGGCCTTCACCTGCACCTGGTAGCGGCGCATGTCGATGAGGCGCGGGACGTTCTCGATGAACACCGGACACGCCTGCTCGCACCAGCCGCAGCTCGTACAGGCCCACACCGTCTCGGCCTTCAGCGCGCTGCCGATCATCTCCGGCAGGGGCTGCTTCATGCCGTCGTGGTAGCCCTCTTCCACCCACTGCTCGTGGTCCCAGAGCCAGTGCTTCAGGTCCTGGTTGACGGCCTTGTGCGTGAGCGGCTTGCCCGTGATGTACGTGGGGCAGTGCGTCTGGCAGCGGCCGCACTCGGTGCAGGAGTAGAGGTCCAGGCCCTGCTTCCACGTGAGGTCCTTCACCGTGGCCGCGCCGAACTCTTCCTTCTCCAGGTTCGGCGTGGGCAGCTTGCCGGTGGAGTGGGTGCGCTGGAAGAAGACGTTGGGCAGGCCCGTGATGATGTGGAAGTGCTTGCCCAGCGGCAGGAAGTTCAGGAACGCCAGGATGATGGTCAGGTGCAGCCAGAAGCCCGCCGTACCCAGCGCGTGCGCGGCCGAGGGGCCCAGGGGCATCATCGCCAGCCCCATGGCGCTGGTGACCGGCTCGTACCACGCGAGGGACGGCGCCGTGGCCTGCGCGCCCTGTGCCGCGTGCGCCGTGACCAGGTGCCCGCCGCCGAAGATGAACTCCGTCACCATCAGGCCCGCGATGAAGCCGAGGATGAGGTACGCCTCCCACGACTGCGACATGCGGTCCGGCTTCACCTTCCAGCGCGTCCACACGAAGAAGACCACGCCCAGCACCGCCAGCGCCGCGACCACGTCCTTGATGAGCAGGTAGACGCGGTACACCCACGCGAGCGCCGGGACGTCCGCCCACACCGGGTGGCTGAAGTCCGTCAGCACTTCCAGCGCCGTGGACGAGAAGCCCATGGTGAAGAGCATCACCGTGCGCACCGCCAGCACCATGAAGGCGGCGTAGATGAAGATGTGGAAGAGGCCGGGGGTGAACTCCTCCGGGTCCACCATCCGCTTCTGGCCCAACCCGAAGCGCACCAGCTGCGCGACGCGGTAGGGAATCTGGTCCAGCCGGTTCTCCTTCTTCATCGCGAGCAGCACGCCGGCTCGGCCGGACATGGTGATGACGAAGAGGGAGACGGCGACGGCGAGTAGCAGGCCGGTGATGATGGGACTCATGGAATCTTGGAGACCTCGTGGGCGCGCGGCGAAAGGCCCGGTTGCCGCGTCGCGGCAATTCTTGAGTTCGGGTCAACCCTAACAGGGGTGATTCGCGAATCAAGCACGCTGCTGAAACCCCTGTCCGTCACCGCGCGAGGCTGGAGCAGGGCAGGGTGAGGCGCTGGCGGGGCGCGGCAGCAACGGGGGCCGGAAGTCTGCCACGCAAGGCGGTGCCTGTCGCGCGGGCGGAGCTGCGGCCAGCCGGGCAGACGTGCGCTTCCTGACGCTCGCCGCACTTTCCTGGAGCGGGGGCTTTACAACGCGAAGCGGCATGGGCAACCTGATTCGTAAATCGGTCAATAGCTGATTTGTAAATGGCACCGCATGGCGCGGGGCTCCCTTGACCGGCCGGCGGGACGCCTGAGGAGATGCGAGCGAAGAGCCGCACACTCCGTGAATGCAGAGCGCCCCAGGAGCATCCCATGGGCCACGACGACACCACGTACCTGGATGAGCGGTCGAACTACCTGGACCTGGGTGAAGATGGAGAATCCGAGACCGTGGTTCCGGTCCTGGCGGACGACCGGGGCGACTGGGGCAACCTGGGCGAGGAGGCCTGGGGAGGCTGGGACGCGGAGTGAGGTGCCGTGGGTCCCCGGCGCTCCGCCGCGCCGCGCGGACGGTCCCCGGGGCCCGAGGCATGTGGACGCTGGCCTGAAGTAAATTCGTAAACCCCCCAAGGGGACTCAGCTGGCCCGGGCGAGCCGGCCGTGAGGTCCGACGTGGCGGCTCCCCCGGCCTGCTTGCTCCAGGGGCGAAGCCCCGACATGCTCGGTGGAAGTGCCCCCTCCCGTGAGCCCGCGCTCTCTGGGGGCTTGTGGGCCATGAGACTTCCGCGCGGGCGAGGCCCCCTCGGCCTGGCGGCAATCACGCAGAATGCCTCACGACCTCGTGCGGGGGTGTGCATTGATGCAAACAGCCTGGGCGGTGGAGCGCGACGCGGAGCCCGGCCGCGAGGTGCTCCTGCTCGTCGTGCTGGAGGCGGACGCGGACTCCCCGCGCGCGCCTGTCGCGGTCAACCTCGTCATGGACCGCAGCGCCTCCATGCGCGGGGCCCCGCTGGCCGCGGCGGTGGATGCCGCCCGGTCGCTCGTGGAGCGCGCCGGCCCGCGAGACTACCTGGGACTGCTCACGTTCGACGCCGAGCCGGAGCAGGTGCTGCCCCTGCGCGCCATGGAGCCAGGGGCGAAGGCCGCCTTCCTTCAGGCGCTCGCACGCCTGGAGTGCGGTGAAGGCACCGCGTTGCACGAGGCCATCGAGCGAGGCGCCGAGGCCGTGCGCCGCGTGCTCGTGCCCGGCGCGCGACCGCAGCTCCTGGTGCTCACCGATGGCGAGCCCTCCGTGGGCACCACGCTGCTGCCCGACTTCCGCGCGCTGGGCGGCAAGGTGGCAGAGTCCGGCGTGTCGTTGCAGGCGCTGGGCCTGGGGCGCCACTACCTGCCGGAGATCCTCGAGGCGCTCACGGGGCCGTCCGGCACGGGCTTCACGCACGTGGACGATGCCGAGGGCTTGCCCCTGGCCGTGGACGTGGTGGGCGCGGACCTCTTCGGTGAGGTCGTCTCGGATGCACGCGTGTACGTGCTCCCCACGGGCTTCTCCGCGGTGCGGTGCAGCCACCGCTATCCGTCGCGCGTGGAGGGAGACGCGATGAGCGCGACGCTGGGCTCGGTGTCTCGCGCCTTCCCGCGCCGCGTCCTCTTCACGGGCACGTTGGAGCGCGCCGAGTGGAGCCTGAGCGTCACGGCGTCCTACACGCAGGACAACGACGCGCGCCGCGTCAGCCTCCCCGTCACGCGGCTGTTGCCCGACAGCGAAGAGGGGCGCTTCGTGCGCGCCGTGTCCGCCGAACTCGACCTGGTGGCGTGCGAGGCCGCGGCGTGGAAGGCGCTCGGCAAGCGACAGGTGGAGGCGGCCGACCGAGCGCTCGACGGCGCGGACCGAGCGCTCTTCAAGCTCGCCCGGCTGGCTTCTCCCGCGGTCCCCGCGCAGCGGCATGTGGACCGTCTGGCGGAGCTGCGGCGCGCGGTGGAGCGGCGGGCCTCACAGCTTCCTCCGCTCGGCATCCGACGCGCGCAGTCCGAGGTGTCCCGCGTCTCCATCAGCCGCGTAGGCCCTGCTCCGGCGCCCGTGTCCGCGATGGTTCCCTGGAAGGTGGGCGAGGAGTCCTGAGCGCTTCCCGATGAGGGGAATGCATGCCCGCCCGGAGGGTTGACCGGTCCCCCGGTGGAGGGCCCGCCAGTGTGGCGGGTCTGTCGTCAGTGGGTTAACGGGAGGCGCATGTCGCGTCCGTGGTTCAAGAGGCTTGGGTGGAGTGGTGGTCTGGGTGCGTTGCTCCTGGCAACGGGAGCGAATGCCGCGCTGCCTCCTTCCGCCGTGGCCAGTGGTGCTCCTGACGAGGGCGATCCACGTGTGGAGGCCGCGCTGGTGGTGGACTCCACCCAGGTCCAGGCGGGCGGAGACTTCCGAGTGGGCGTGCGCTTCCGCTTGGATCCTGACTGGCACATCTACTGGAAGAATCCGGGCGACTCGGGGCTGGCCACGGACGTGGCGTGGGACACGCCGGGCGTCACGGTGGAGGCGGTGCGTTGGCCCTTCCCGTCCACCTTCCGGACGTCGGATGGCTTCATCACCACGTACGGCTACCACGACGAGGTGTTGCTGTTCGCGCCCGCGCACGCGTCGAAGCAGGCCACCGGTGCGTTGACGTTGTCGGCCGCGGTGGATGCGCTCGTGTGCAAGGTGCACTGCATCCCCGCGCAGCTGATGCTCACGCGCGCCCTCCCCGTGGGCCCTCGCACGGAGCCCGACCCGGAGTTCACTCCGCTCTTCGATGCGGCGCAGGCGCGCGTTCCTCAGGCCGAGGGCGCCGCGGGCCTCAAGCTGTCGGTGGCGCTGGATGCGAAGACGCTGACCGCGGATCAGCCCTTCACCGGCACGCTCACGGTGGGCTCGGCGCAGGCGCTTCCCCCGGTGGAGGGAGACTTCTTCGTCCCCGAGCGCATCGACGGCGTGGACACCGTGGCGTTGAAGTCGCTGGGCGCGGGGCGCTTCACGCTGGAGGGGAAGACCTCTTCCGTCGCGCCCAAGGCTGAGCCTCGGCTCACGGGGGTGCTGCGGTTGGGCACGGCGAGCCAGGGCTACCGCGCGGTGGAGGTGAACCTGCCGCTGGCGCCCTTCGCGGCTGCCGCGGTCGCGCCGACTCCGCCCGCGCCGTTGAAGATGCCCTCGGTGCAGGACGCGATGAACAAGGTGAAGCCCGTGGCGGTGGCTCCCGCCGCGGAGGCCGCGCCGTTCGGGCTCGGGCTGGCGCTGCTGTTCGCGTTCCTCGGGGGGGCGTTGCTCAACCTGATGCCGTGCGTGTTTCCGGTGCTGGCGCTCAAGGCCTACGGCTTCACGCGCATGGTGCAGGAGGAGAAGGGGCGCGTGGCCCCGCATGCGGCGGCGTACGCGGGCGGCATTGTCGGCACGATGATGCTGCTGGCGGGCGCGGTGCTCGCGGTGCGCGCGGGCGGACACAGCGTGGGCTGGGGCTTCCAGTTCCAGGAGCCGCTCTTCGTGGCGGGCGTGAGCGCGGTGCTGGTGGTGTTCGCGCTCAACCTCTTCGGACTCTTCACGCTGGGCACCGATGGGACGGCGCTGGCCGGCAAGGTGGACCAGAGCCACGGCCTCTTGCGCAGCGCGGGCGAGGGTGTGCTGGCCGTGGTGCTGGCGACGCCGTGCTCGGCGCCGCTGTTGGGGACCGCGGTGGGCTTCGCCTTCGCGGCGGGCCCGGCGACGGTGCTGGCCGTGTTCCTCGCGCTGGGCCTGGGTCTGGCGCTGCCCTTCTGCGTGCTGGTGATGGTGCCGGGGCTGGTCAAGCGCCTGCCCAAGCCGGGCGCGTGGATGGAGCGCGCCAAGCAGTTGCTCGGGTTCGCGCTGCTCGGCACCACCGTGTGGCTGGTGTGGGTCATGGGCGGGCTGGCGGGTGTGGATGGCATGGCGCGCCTCTTGGCCTTCCTGGTCGTGGTCGGGTTGGGGACGTGGCTGTATGGCCAGGCGCAGTTGATGGAGGGCGCGCGCAAGCTGGGCACGGTGGGCATCGCGGCGCTGCTGCTGGTGGCCTGTGGCGCGCTGGCCCTGCGCTTCGATGAGGCGCAGGCCTCGCGCGGCGCGGCGGGCGCGGCGGTGGCGCACTCCGCTCAGCCGTGGGACGAGGCGGCGGTGGCGGCGGCGCTGGAGGCGGGGCAGCCGGTGTTCATCGACTTCACCGCGGACTGGTGCCTCACGTGCAAGTTCAATGAGCGCACCGTGCTGTCGCGCGAGGAGGTGCGCGCCGCGTTCACGAAGTACGGCGTGGCCTTCTTCGTGGCGGACTGGACGCGCCGGGACGCGCGCATCACCGCGAAGCTGGCGGACCACGGTCGCGCGGGCGTGCCCATGTACCTGGTGCTCAGCCCCTCCTCACCGGACAAGCCCGAGGTGCTCTCGGAGTTGCTCACCACGGACTCCGTCATCGAGGCGGTGCGTCGCGCGGCGGAATGCGGGCCCGACCGCAAGGGTTCTGGAGCGCTGTGCGCCGCGGATTCTCCGCGCCGCTGATGAAGTCTCACGCTGTCGTCGTCTTCCCTCGCTGAAGGAGAGAACGTCATGAAGCAGGTCTTCACCGCTCTCGCGCTCACCACGGCCTTCGTGGGCGCCCCCGTGTTCGCCGCCGACACCGCCGAGGTGGGCAAGCCCGCTCCCGCCTTCACGCTGAAGGACGAGTCCGGCAAGGAGCACTCGCTGGCCGAGTACAAGGGCAAGGTCGTCGTCCTCGAGTGGACCAACCCGGAGTGCCCCTTCGTGCAGCGGCACTACGAGGCCAAGACGATGCAGGACACCGTGAAGGGCTTCGACGCGAAGAAGGTCGTGTGGCTCGCGGTGGACTCCTCCTCCACGCACTCGGCGCAGACCGCGTCGGAGTGGAAGAAGAAGGAGGCGCTGAGCTACCCGGTGCTGCTGGACACGGCCGGCACCGTGGGCAAGTCGTACGGCGCGAAGACGACGCCGCACATGTACGTCATCGATGAGAAGGGCGTGGTCCGCTACGCGGGCGCCATCGACGACGACCCGCGCGGCAAGAACGAGACGAAGACCAACTATGTGAAGGGCGCGGTGGACGCGCTGCTGACCGGCAAGCAGGTGCCCACCGCCACGTCCCAGCCCTACGGCTGCTCGGTGAAGTACAAGGGCTAGCGCTCGCGGCCTCAGGGCGCCGGCGGCTTCAAGTCCGCCGGCAGTCCCGGGCCCGAGGGAGGACGTTCGAGCCGGGTCGCGGGGCGCTCCAGTCCCGAGGGAGACTCGGTGCCTGCATCCGCCGTCGCGGGCGGCGTGGGGTGCTTCTCCGCGCAGGCGCACAGCAGTCCGGCGGCGATGACGACGACATGCCAGGTTCGCATCGTGGCTGTCTCCCGCCTCAGTACTTCACCCAGATGTCCGTGCCGGGATGAATCTCCGCCAGCGGCTGGACGCCGGGCTCCTGTTCAATCTGCGCCTGGGTGACGGGGTTGAAGCTGTAGGCCGCGGTGCCCGACCAGACGATGAGCGCGTCCTTGAAGACCGTGAGGTCGTGGACGTGCTCCGTGACGGTGTACTTGTTCCAGCCCGGCAGGCGCGAGGGCACCAGGAACAGGGATGGGGCGGGCTCGGCGGCGGGAGTCGTGCCCGCGTCGCCGCCCTCGTGGTCGTGGCCTCCCGAGGTGCCCACCCACTCCACCGTCGACTCCGTTCCATCCGCCGCGCGGCACGTCTGCGTGGTGGGGAAGTACAGCGTGGTGAAGGGCTTGCCCGGCATCTTCGCGCGCAGCGTGAAGCGATAGAGCTGCGTGTCGGCCGCGAGCACGTCCGCGCTCGCCTTGGTCCACGTCACGGCCGTCACGTTGCCGGTGGCGGCGTCCTTCTCCACTACGGCCTTGCCGAACACCGAGTCCATCGGGCGCACCGAGGTGACGCCCTCGGGGATGGCGATGCGCACGCGGAAGGTGTCCGCGCCGCTGCATCCGTGGCTGAGCGTGAAGTCCGCGTCGAAGCTCGCACCCGCGACGGCGGGGCCCGGGCCCGTGACGGACACGTGCGCCTGCGCGGACGTGGCGAGGAGGGAACCTGCGAGAGCGAACAGCGTGCCGACCGGGAACTTCATGCGTCCATGCCTCCTGGCGAGAGAACCGACAGAGGCCGGCTTAGCAAAGCGTCCCGGGTTCCCTGGATGCGGTCATTTGTCGCAGCGCGCTCCCCGGGTCATGGCCAGACGATTCGCCCCGGCGCGTCGTGGTTCCCCTGCTCGGTGTGACACGTGTTGCAATCGCCACTGCGTTGCAGGGTGTTCATCTCACGCACACGGCCCTGGGCCGTGACGCGCGCGCGGTAGGGCAGGGCGAAGGCGGGCTGGAGTCCCGCGGAGAGGAAGTTGCCCGCCGCGTTGGGCGTGAGCGTGAGCTGGACGCGCCCCGCGCTGTCGAGGATCTCCACGCGGGCATCGGCGGGCGGGGGCGCGTTGCAGGCGTCCTTCTCGTGGAAGGAGGGGAACACCGTCCCCATGAAGAAGTAGGCGCGGTCGGGCGCGAGGCGCAGGTGGCAATCCCGGCACGCGAGCCCCGGGGCCATGGTGGCGCTGGTTTGGGCCGAGTCCGTCCAGAAGCTGCCGCTGCCGCAGGACGTGGCGACCTGTCCCGAGGGCAGCGCGCCGCAACTCCCCGCGGGCATGCCCGCCTGGACCCAGTGTTCGATGAGGTCGCGCTCCTCGTGGGTGAGGGAGGGCTCGGAGGTGGGCGGCATGGGGGCGCCCGAGTCCTTCATCCGCGCGACGCTGCGCTCGCCCCAGGTGGTGCCGGGATACAGCGACGAGCCCTTCTGGAGATCCGCGCGCGACAGGAGCGGGGCGGGGGCACCCGAGGTCGGCGGTGAGGCGTGGCACTGCGCGCAGCGCCGCGCGAGCACGTCCTTCACGTCACAAGGCAACGCGTTGGGGCCGGGGTCCGGCGCGGTGGGCTCCGAGTCACCGCAAGCAACCCAGGGCAGCAAGAGGCCCAGGGGCAGCAGGCGCTTCCATGGCGAGGACGAGAGGGATGACTTCCAGGGTGTGGGCATGCCGGCGCGAGGCTACCGAGGCTTGGGACCATGGCCTGCGTGGCATGTTGTCGCGGGGGACTCGATACGAGGGATGTGCGTGTCAGGAGCGTCCACCGCCCGAGGGCGCGGGCGTGCGACCCAGGGGCGGACGCACGGGAGCGCGGTCCTCCTTGGGGCGAGGGCGCTCCACCTTCCCGGTCGACTTCGGCAGCATGAGCTGCGCGCACAGGGCCCCCAGCGCGCACAGGGCCGCGGAGATCCACAGCGCGCGCCGCATGCCGCCCAGGAAGTTCTCGGGGGTCTGGCCGGTGATGCCGCCCAACATGGGCAGCAGTGCCACCGCGAGCAGGCCCGCGATGCGCGCCACCGCGTTGTTCACCCCGGAGGCCACGCCCGCATGCTTGTCGTCCACGCTGCCGAGGACCACCGCCGTCAGCGGGCCCACCGTGAGCGCCAGCCCGATGCCCAGCACCACGACGCCCGGGAGCACGGTCGTCACGTAATCCCCCCCTCGGTGGATGCGCGTGAGCAGCGCGAGCCCCGCGCCGGCCAGCAGCGGCCCCGCCACCATGAGCGGACGCGCGCCGATGCGCTCCGCGAGCCGACCCACGGGCGGTGACAACAGCATCATGAGGAGCGTGAGCGGAAGCATGGACGCCCCCGCCGCCAGGGCGGAGTAACCTGCTTGCTGTTGCAACGCGATGACCACGAGGAACAACGCGCCGCCCAGCGCGAAGTACACCGCGAGCGTCGTCAGGTTGGCGCCCGAGAACGTGCGGGAGTGGAACAGCGACAGCGGCAGCATGGGATGTGGCTCGTGCGCCTCCAGGTAGAAGAAGAGGCCGAGCAAGAGGACTCCGCCCACCGCCGCGCTCACGGACAGGGAGGTCCACCCATGCGCCGGGCCCTCGATGAGCGCGTAGATGACGCCGCCCAGGCCGAACGCCACGGTGACCGCGCCTCTCAGGTCCAGGGTGCGCGCGTCGCGCTCGGGCGCGATGTCCGGCACGAAGCGCATCGCGGCCCAGAGCGCGAGAAGTGACACGGGCAGGTTGAGGAAGAACACGAAGCGCCAGGAGGCCGTGTCCACCAGCCAGCCACCCAGCAGCGGACCCACCGCGGTGCTGACGCCGGACAAGCCAGCCCAGGCGGAGACCGCGCGCTGCCGGTCCACCGCGGGGAAGGCGGTGCGCAAGAGGGCGAGGCTGGTGGGGACGAGCATCGCCGCGCCGATGCCTTGTGCGGCTCGGGCTATCGCGAGCACCGAGGCGGTGGGCGCCAGTCCGCACACCACGGACATGGCCGTGAAGGCGATGAGGCCGAGGAGGAAGACCTTGCGTTGGCCCCATGCGTCGCCCAGCGCGCCACCCGTGAGGACGAGCGAGCCGAGCGTCAGGAGGTAGGCATCCACGGCCCACTGGAGGCCCGCCATCCCCGCGCCCAGGTCGCGCCCCAACGCGGGCAGGGCCACGTTGACGGCTGTCGAGTCGAGGAAGGCCATGCCGCTGCCGACGATGCTCGCGAGCAGGACGCCGCGGCCTCGGCTGCTCGCATACGCGACGGTGCGGTGTTCGGTGGATGACCGGGCCATGCGCTCAGCGTGGGACGCGCGCGCACCATGTGCCAGCCATCGCGTTGCCGACCCGACGGGCGCTCGGGACACTTCGCCTGGGGCGAGGGAACGGCGAAGCCCCAGCCCGCCCGCCGAGGGGATGGGGTGTCCTCGGGCCGTGTGCACGGTAGTCGCGCGCGGAAGTTGGTGGCGCGAGGGAGGTGGGCCATGGCCGAGATGTGTGAGCACATCCTGCAAGCAGGCGACCCGGAGCCGCGGACCGAGGGCTGCGAGGAGTGCCTGAAGATGGGCGACACCTGGGTGCACCTGCGGCGCTGTTTGTCGTGCGGGCACGTGGGGTGCTGCGACTCGTCCAAGAACAAGCACGCGACGAAGCACTGGCGCGCGACCCAGCACCCCGTGGTCCAGTCCTTCGAGCCGGGCGAGGACTGGCTGTGGTGCTTCAAGGACGAGGTCTTCGTGGACGAGCGACCCTCGGCGGACGAAGCGCGCGTGTGAGGACGCGCGGCTCCGGTCGAGCGCCGGAGCCGCGGTCCCCTCGTCACGCGGCGGCGGACTCCAGGCGCGGATGGGCCCGCACCGTCGTCGTCTTGCGGCGTCCCTTGCGGAGCACGTCGAGCTGGACGACGTCCGCCGTGGACAGCGCCATCAAACGCTGGAGGTCGTCCACGCTCTGCACGGGCCGACCGTTGATGCTCAGGAGCAGGTCCTCGGCGACGAGGCCCGCATCATCCGCGGGCGCGCCGGGCTTGACCTGAAGCACGCGCACCGCGCGCGGTTGGCCAATGTCCCTGGCCAGCCCGGCCTCCAAGGCGACCGCCGTGGCGGCGATGCCCAGGAACTTCCGCTCCACCTTGCCCCGCTGAATCAGCAGGCTGGCCACCCAGGCAGCGGTGGCCGCGCTCACCGCGAAGCCGATGCCCTGTGCGTCTGGCAGCACCAGCGTGTTGAGGCCCACCACCTGCCCCTGCGTGTTGAGCAGCGGGCCGCCTGAGTTGCCCGGGTTGATGGCCGCATCGGTCTGGAGCATGCCCTCCAAGATGACGTCGTTGGGCAACGTGATGGAGCGGTTGATGGCGCTCACCATGCCCAGCGACACGGATTGCTCCAGGCGGAAGGGATTGCCGATGGCCACCACGAGCTGACCCACGCGGACCTTCTCTGGATCCGCCAGGGGCAACGTGGGGAAGGCATCGCCCTCCGCGCGCACCACCGCGAGGTCGGTGGGGAGGTCCACGCCCACGAGTGATGCGCCGCGCTCCTCGCCCGTGGAGAGCTGGACTCGGAGCTTGCGAGGGCTGCGCATCACCACGTGGCGGTTGGTGAGGACGTAGCCATCCGGCGTGAGGAAGAGGCCCGTGCCGTGGCCGCGCGCGTGCTCCACGCCCACCACTGCGGGCGAGGCCCGCGCCACGAGGTTCTCGAGGTCCTCGGAGAGTTGTTGCAGGAACTTCATCGCGGCGCTCCCTTACGCTCTCTTGCCAATGGTGATGGACACGTCGCGTGCCTCGCCCGCGCGCAGCACCTTCGCCGTCACGGTGGTGCCCACCTTCTCGTCGCCCAGGTAGCCGAGCAGGTCCTCCACGCCGTGCAGTGATTGGCCGCCCAGGCTCACCAGCACGTCGCCCAGGAGCAGCCCGGCGCGGTGCGCGGGGCCGTTGGGGTCGACAGACAGGAGGATGAGCCCGGTCTCTCCCTGGGACTCAGGCAGTCGCACGGGATGGGCTCCCACGCCGAGGTAGCCCCGGCGAATGCCTCCGTGCTCCACGAGGCCATTCGCCACGCGGGTGAGCGTGCTGCCCGGAATCACCACCGCGGCCGAGCGGGAGAACGCCGCCGTGAGCAGCCCGAGGAAGCGCCCCTGGGCATCCACGAGCGCGCCGCCCGAAAAGCCAGGCGGGAGGTCCGCGTCGGTTTCCAGGTAGTGGTCCACGCGGCCTCCGGCGTGCGTGCGCCAACCTTCTCCGAACGCGCTGACGATGCCGAGCGTGGCGCGCGCGGTGCGACCCGGACGTCCCACGGCGAGGACGAGGTGACCCACCTTCACGTCGTCGAGCAGGGTGGGCGTGAGCGGCGTGAGACCCGAGGTCTCGGTCTTCAGGAGCGCGAGGTCGGTGCTGGGGTCGCGGCCCACCAGCTCGGCGGAGACCGTCCTCCCGTCGGCGAGGCCGAGCTGGATGTGGCCTTCATGCTCGACGGCATGGCTGGTGGTGAGGATGTGCCCGTCGTGACCGAAGACGAGGCCCGTGGCGCCACGGCGGCGACGGGCCTCCACGCGGACGATGCTCGGCGCGATGCGCTCGACGACGGATGCAATGGATTGAGAGAGGGAGACGAGGGAGTCGGCGGACATGGGAGATTCCTTTCGAGGCAGAAGGTAAAGGCCGCGAGGAATCGCCACATCGGCGGACAGGCTAGGGCGTGGACCTGTCCGTTCGGACAGGTCCCTCCCCATCCGAAGGGGGCGTCACGTTCGTTCGAGCAGGGCCCCGCCAGGCCCAAAGCCGAGCGTGAGGCACAACACCTTGCGGCCCTTCACGCGCGCGTCGCGTCGCGCGGACTCCGCGGCCAGCTCGGCATCGTTGAGCACCCACACCGTACCGCCGCTCATGGGCAGACCCGCCTGGGTGACGATGTCTGTGATGAGGGAGGCGTGTCCTTCCCAGCCGTAGGTGCAACCTCCGGGGCGCAGCGCCTCATCCAGTGGACAGGGCAGGGCGAGGCACAAGGCGTCCGGTGCCTCGGCGTTCGTCTCGATGAACGTGTGCATCGTGCCCGCGATGAATCTCACGGCCGCGGCGAGGTGGTGCCCATCCTTCGGGCGGGGCATGCCGATGAACAGCCACGGCAAGGTCACGGGGCTGCGCTCGACGAGCCACGAGACATGGGGGCTCGCGCACTTGATGCTGGTCTGTCCAACGTCCACGGAGAGGGGGGCGCGTGCCGAGAGGGATTGCAGCACGGCGAGCCCCGCGTGCACGGGCGCGAAGCGGGGGGCCTCCGCGACGTGCACGGCGCAGGGCAGTGCGGTGGTGACACGCGCGAGTTCGGCGTTGAAGCCCTCCAGGCAGGCGAGCCCGCCGCTGAGATAGACGGCGTCCGGTGCGTGCTGGCGCACGAGGAGCTCCAGCGCGGCCTGCACCGTGGCCACGAGCCTCGTGGTGAGCAGGGGCTCGGGGACTCCCGCGCGACGGGTCGCGTCCACTCGGACCGCTCCCGCCAGCTCCCAGAACTCCTGTCCCAGCACGGGCAGGTTCCACACCTCCAGCGGCGTGACGCCCGGAGGGTGATGCCGGCGCGCGAGCCAGGGTCGAGCGTCGGTCACGCGACCAGACCCGCGATGCGCTCGGCGGCTTCTCGGGCCCCGTCGCGTGCGTTGTAGGCCGCGGAGATGGCGGACACCTTGCTCCGGATGGCGGACTCCGGCGCCATGAGCTGGCTGAGCGCCGCGCGGCACTCCTGCACGGTCATTCGCGAGGGGGAGAGCGCTCGCCCGGCCCCTGCCTTCTCGAGGAAGTGCGCCTGCACCGGCTGATCATTACAGACGGGCAGCAAGAGGAGCGGAACGCCCGCGGTCATCGCCTCCATCACGGAGTTGGCGCCGCCATGCGAGATGAACACGGACGTGCGCCGCAGGAGCTGGCGTTGCGGCACATACGGAACGGCCACGACGTCACCGGGCAGGGTGTCGGGGAAGTCCGTGCCGGCGAGCTCTCCCGCGGTGAGGACCAGGGTGACGCCCAACGGCGCGGCGGCCTCCGCGATGAGGCGGAACAGCTCGGGCTGCCATGAAATCTGGCTGCCGAACGAGGCATACACCACGGGCTTGTCGCCCAGGCGGTGCCACGGGAAGTCCACTTCGTCGCCTCGGCCCTCGGGCGGAATCGAGGGGCCCACGAGGTGCGTGGCGGGCGGCACACGCGCGTCGGCGCCGACGAGGTGCTCGGTCGCGAAGACGGTGTTGAGGCGCGGTGACAGACACTCACAGGTGCGGAAGCGCGCGTCGAAGCCGTAGCGGGCGAACAAGGCCTGACGGTCTGCCGCCAGTGCTCTCACGTTGCGCAAGAGCGCCAGGTCCAGCTCCGGCTCCAGCAGCGTCAGCGCCGAGGACACTCCCGCCCAAGGGATGCCCTCCGCGTGCGCGGCGAGCACGGCCGCGTACTGCATTCCATCCAGCGCCATCACGTCGGGGCGGAAGGCGCGCACCACCTCGCGCACGGAAGGGATGAGCGCGGGCACCGCGTCCAGGAGCAGCCCGCGGATCCACGCACCCAAGGCGGCTTCGTCTTGGACGAGCCTCGCCAGGGCCTCGCCGCCGGTCTCGATGGCGGGAGCGGCGGGGCGCGCGGTGGGGAGGTGGAGCAGCTCGACGCCGAGGTGTTCGAGCTGTGGCGCGGGCTCGGGCAGGCAGAGCCAGCCGACGGTGTGGCCCATGCGGCGCAGCCACTGCGCCACGCCGACCATCGGGTTGAGGTGGCCCTTCTCGGGCGAGGTGGCGATCAGGATTCGGGACATGCGAGACATGCCTCGGGGTGAGCTTGGAGCATGGCGAGTGACACCAGTCGCATCAACAGGCGATCCACCGCCGCCGCGCGGGCGTCCTCCGGAGCGAGCCGCGCATGGTCATCCAAGAGCGCGAGCACCGCGACCGGGTCGATGACCTGGAGTGGTTCCAGCCGATGAGGCGAGAGCCATGCGCGGTACAGCTCCAGCCAGCGGTGGCGCATGGGGCTGGAGAGAGCCGTGTGGGCATAACGCGGCGTCTTGCGCGCGAGCCGGACCTCGTCGGGGACGCGCGTGCGCACCGCGTGACGGAAGAGCCACTTGCCCAGGTCACCTCGCATCAGCGCCGAGGTCGGGAGCGCGAGCACGAAGCGGGAGAACGTCTCCTCCAGGTACGGCGTGTGGACGGTGAGGCCGTGGGCGCGGGCGCCGCACAGCTCGGGCGGCAAGACCCGCTCTTGTAGAATCCAGGCCGCGTGGCGGACTTCGTCGGAGAGCCGCGACTCCCACGGCGCGAGGTCCCACGGCATGGTCGCGGCGTCCGAGACGGGGCCATGCGCGCTGGGGCGGAGCACCTGGGACGCGAGCCTCCGGTCCTCTTCCACCTGGGCGCGGGTGTTGGCGCGGGCCCTCGGATTGCCAAGCATCACTTCGTCCGCGCCCGCGCCGCTGAGCAGGGCCGGACCGACACCGCGTCGCTTGGCCTCCGCGTAGAAGGCGAAGCTGGCGATGGCGCGGGCATTGAGGATGACGCGTCGGTTGGCGAGCACCGCGGGCTCGAACAGGTCGGGCAGACAGCCATCGGGGATGGGCACGTCCACCTGTTCGACTCCGGCCACGCGGGCCATGAGTCGGGCGTTGGCGCGCTCGGCTGCATCCGCGAAGTGGACGTCCATGGTCCACGCGCGGATTCGTCCCGGAGCGTGGCTCGCGGCCATGGCGCAGAGCGCCGCGCTGTCGACCCCGCCGCTGAGGCTCACGTCGCGCGTGCCTGTGTCGAGCTGGGCTCGGACGGCTTGCTCGGCGTGCGCGAGCAGGGCATCGGCCAGCGCGTCCTCGTCACGTGGCGTGTCCTCGCTTCGCGCGATGTCGGGAGGAGGGACTGGGAGGCATTGGGAGCCTCGGAACAGGCTCGTGGTGGGAGGGAGCGCGTGACGCAGGAGGGCCGCGACGGACGCGGGGGCGAGCCCGGGCTCGGCCCTTTCGGTGGCTCGCCACGAGGGCAGTCGGGCGAGGGGCCCGCGCGTTTCTCCGAGAGGATGCGGCACGGGGCGATGGTGCAGGCGCGCGAGGTTCAGGGCAACCCTGGCAGGATGCGGCCGTGCATTACGACCTCCACGACGGTCGCATCCTCACCTGGGCGCTGGAGGCGCACGCCGCCACGCACTGCAACCTGCGCTGCGTGCAGTGCTGCCCCTTGTCTCCCCACTTGCCTGCCTGGACCGTGTCGCCCGAGCGGCTCGGGGATGAGCTGCGGACCCTGGCCCGTGTCCTCAAGCCGCAGGTGTTCAAGTTCACGGGAGGCGAGCCCTTTCTGCATCCGGACCTGCCGGCGTTGCTTGATGTGGCGCGGGCCTCGGGCATCAGCGAGCAGTTCTCCGTCACCACGAACGGGTTCCTCGCGCAGAGCGCGCCGGATGCGGTCTACGAGCGGCTCGACCGGATGACGTTGTCTGTCTATTCGTCGCGGCCGTTGCCGGAGCGCTCCATTGCGCGCATCACGGAGCGGTGCGAGCAGCACGGCATCTATCTCACGGTGAAGCGCATCGACGCGTTCCAGCAGCTCACCCCCGATTCACCCTGGGCCTCGGAGGCACAGACGCGAGAGGTCTTCGCGCGTTGCTGGCTCAAGACGCGGTGCCACCTGGTGCACCAAGGTCGCTTCTACCTGTGCACGCGGCCTCCGCATGTCGAGACCGTGGTGCGGCGCGAGCATCCGGAGTTGCCTGCGTTGTCGGAGGTGGATGGCGTATCCCTGGACGGTCCAGAGTTGCTCGCGCGGATGCTCGGCTATCTGGAGCGAGAGACACCGTTGGAGACCTGTCGGCGATGTCTGGGGTCCAGTGGTCCCTGGGCGCCCCACGCTCAACTCCCTCGGGGCGCCGAGCAGGACAGGCGCGAGGGGTAGGCGATGCGGCGGGCCGGCCGCTTCGCCTGTGGCGAGGTGTGGCGGCTCGGACAGGTGCTGCGCCCGGGGACGCCACGAGTCGCGAGATGACTCAGGCAGTGTCTGAGCCGCTGTCGATTGAAAGCACACGCTCGGACGTGGGGGTGAAGCCAGACATCGAACACTCGGGGATGTGACGGAGCCGGGACCCTTGCGTCGCGGAGTGTTGGCGAGACACTGCCCGACGGACACGTAGGGTTCCGAGTCACCATCCTCGGAGGTCTCATGATGCGTTCCCCCCGTCTGGCGCGTTCACTGCGTGCCACGATTTCTTGTCTCGTCGGTGTCTGTCCCCTCCTGACCGGATGCGACGACTCGGGAGGACCCCCGCCCGTCACCGTCGTTCCCCAGGCGGCTGACTTCTCGCCGCGGACGCTCACCGTCCTCCAGACCAGCGACCTGCACTCCAACATCTTCGCGTGGGACTACTTCACCGGGAACGCCGACGCGAAACGTGGCCTGGCCAAGGTCGCCTCGCTCATCAAGCAAGAGCGCGCCAGGAACCCCGACTGCACCCTGCTCATCGATACCGGTGACACCCTCCAGGGCACGCCGCTCGGCACGTATTACGCCCTCGTCGACAACAAGCCCCAGCACCCCATGGCCACCGCCATGAACGAGCTGGGCTACGCCGCCATGGCGCTCGGCAATCACGAGTTCAACTACGGGCTCGACGTCCTCGGGAAATTCAAGGGCGAGGTTCACTTCCCCATCCTTGGCGCCAACGTGCGCCACGCGCTCGACGGCTCCGAGGCCTTCACGCCCTATGTCCTCCGGAATGTGTGTGGCGTCACCGTGGGCATCCTGGGACTCGTTACCCCAGGTGTCACCACGTGGGAGCGCTCGGAGAACATCCCGGACCTGCGGTTCGATGCTCCGCTGGCAACCGCGAAGACCTACGTGCCTCGGCTGAAGAGGGCGGGCGCTGACGTCATCGTGGTGGCCATTCACAGTGGACCGGACAAGCAGCCCACCGGGAACGCCAGCAACGCGGACTCGTGGCTCGCGGACTATGCGGACCCCACGAAGTGGGCTGACCGCGGCAACCTCCCGGGCGAGAACGAGGCCGTACAGATTGCCCAGGGCGTGCCCGACGTGGACGTGCTCCTCACCGGGCACACCCATCAGCCCATCCCGAAGATGCTGCTCCACAACAAGGATGGGCGCGAGGTCCTCCTCACCCAGCCCAACCGCTGGGGCAGCCACCTCGCGGAGGTCCAGCTCCAACTCACCTGGAATGATGCCCACTGGATCGTCAACGGCCATGACTCGCGGCTCCTCGCGGTGGATGCGGCGGTCTCGGAGGACGCGGAGGTGGCGCGGCTCTCCCAGGCCGCGCACGACACCACCCTCGCGTATGTGAATCGCAAGGTGGGCCACACCACCGAGGCGTTCCCCGGGGGCTTCGCTGGGCGATACGTCGACAGTCCCCTCGCGGACCTCATCAACCTCGTGCAGGAGGAGGCCGCGCATCAGGCGGGTTTTGACGTGGACCTGTCCCTGGCGGCCCTCTTCTCCAACGAGGGCGCGCTGCCGGCCGGAGACCTCACCCTGCGCGACGCATACAGCATCTACATCTACGACAACACGCTGTATGTGATGGAGATCAACGGCTCCATCCTGCGCCGTGCGTTGGAGGTGAATGCGCGCTACTTCGCCACGCTCGATGGCAACCACCTGCCCGCGAAGCCCGAGGACGCGAAGGCCACCGCGCCCAGCGTGCCGGACTTCAACTGGGACCTCTACTCAGGCATCGAGTACGGCTACGACCTCACGCGGCCCGCGGGCGCTCGCCTCACCCACCTGCGCTTCCTCGGCAAGGACGTGACCGACGACCAGGTCTTCCACATCGCCATCAACAACTACCGCGCGGGCGGAGGCGGCGGCTACGACATGTTCCGCGAGGGCCATGTGCTCTGGACCTCCGCCGATGGCGTTCGCGACTACATCGCGAGCTATCTGACCGCGCACTCCAACCTCTCTCCGCGCGACACGAACACGTGCAACTTCTCGCTCACTCCGGACCTCTACGGCGCGTACTTCGCTCCCACTTTGGGGCCGGCGAAGTGTGGCGCGGCGCCGTGAGCGCTCACGAGTCGCGTGCGTGATGCGCGCGGGGCAGCTCCACGGTGAACGTGGAGCCTCGTCCCAGGAGGCTCTCCACTCGCACCGTGCCGCTCATGGCCTCCACGAGCGTCCGGGTGATGTAGAGCCCCAACCCCAGGCCGCCGTAGTGGCGGTCGGACACCGCGCGCTCGAAGCGGCCGAAGATGCGCGGCAGGTGCTCGGGCGCGATGCCGATGCCCTCGTCGCGCACCGTGAGCCGGGCGCGCTCGGGCCCCTCGGCGAGCCGCAGGTGGATGGGACGCCCCTGGCCGTACTTGATGGCGTTGTCCACCAGGTTCATCACCACCTGCTCCAGCCGGAGCCGGTCCCACCACCCGATGATGGGCACGTCCGCACCCTCCAGTTGGAGCGGTGAGCCCATGCGCACGGCCTGCGCCTCGTGCCGTCCCACCAGCTCCCGCACGAGCGCGGCCAGGTCCACCTCCACCGCGTCCAGCCGCAGCCGCCCCGAGGCGATGCGCGAGACATCCAGCAGCGTGTTCACCAGTTCTGAGAGCTTCTTCACCTGTCGCGAGCCCACCTCCACGTAGCTCTCCACCAGCGGGCGCGGCAGCATCCCGGCGGTACGGCTCAGCTCGCGTGAGAGGGATTGCAGCTTGAGGCTCAACGGCGTGAGCGGGGTCTTGAGTTCGTGGCTCGCGATGGAGAGGAACTCATCGCGGAGGTGGATGGCTTCCTGGGCTTCGCGATACAGGCGCGCGTTCTCCATGGAGAGCGAGGCCCGGCTCGCCAGCTCGCGGAAGAATGACAGGTCGATGTTCGTGTAGTGCCGGCCCGAGTGGGTCGTGAAGCACGTGAGCACGCCCATGGTCCGCTCTCGCACCACCAAGGGGACGATCACGAACGAGCGAGGTCGGATGGCGCGCATGATGCTCACGTGCTCCACGCTGTGGCCGCTCGCCTCCAGGCGCGCATCCGTGAAGTCCTCGATGATGAGCGCTTCGCCACGCAGCAGGGCCTGGGTGGGGGGATGCAAGGGATTGCCGGCCAGCACGGCGGTGAACCCTCTCGCGCGTTCCGCGAGGGGCGCGTCCTCGGGCGCGGCGTGCGCCACCTCCACCCGCTTGAAGGTGCCGTCCGCCATCGCCACGTCCACGAAGCACCAGTCCGCCAGCCGAGGCACCGCGAGCCTCGCCATGTTCTTCAGCGTGGCCTCGTAGTCGAGCGAGGAGGCCAGGGTGGCGCCCGCCTCGGCCAGCATGCGCAGCCGCTCTTCTCCGTGGCGAAGCTCGGCGGTCAGCGCCTCCGCGCGCTGGCGGGCCTGCGCCAGGTCCGTCACGTCGAAGCCGAAGCCCGCGATTCCATCCACCTGCCCCTGCGAGTTGCGCGTGGGCTGGTACACCAGATTGAAATAGACCTCGTGCTCGCCGCCGTCGGAGCGCGGGACGCGAATGGGCATCTCCCTCCCGACGAACGGCTCGCCCGAGGTGTAGACGCGGTCGAGCAGCGAGGCGATGACCTCGGCCTCGGCGGTGGGCACGGCCTGCCGGACGGTGCGCCCCACGAGCTGACGGTGGCCCAGCAGCTCGTTGTTCGGCGGATTGGACAGCTCGTAGATGTGCTGGGGGCCTCGGAAGAGCGCGATGTGCGCGGGGGCCTGCATGAAGAGCGCGTGGAGGCGGGCGCGCTCGTTCTCGGCCTCGCTGCGGGCCGCGCGCTCCCGCTCCAGCAGCAGCGCGCGCTCGGCGTTGGTCTGCCGCAGGCTCACGTTCAGCTTCGTCACGAGCAGCGACAGCATCGCGAAGATGCCGAGCGACACGACGTCCGAAGGACGCACCCAGTCCCCCTGGTGCCCCAGGGGGAAGAAGGCGCTGAAGGAGATGAGCGACAGCGCCGTGTTCATGAGCGCCGGGCCCCAGCCTCCCCACCAGCCCGCGATGGCGACGGCGCCGTAGAAGAACAGGAAGGGGTGGGTGGCCATGAAGACGCCCAGGACGCGCTCCAGGAACAGCGCGATGCCGAAGGCCAACAGCGCCACGCTGTACTGTCCGACCGCGGACGTCTTCACCTGGACCACCGCGAGTCCCGTGCGTGACTGTCCCCGAGCCTCGGGGACCCTGGGCGACGCGACATTCTCATGTGCGACAACGCCAGACGCTCGAGCTGTGGGCTCGGACTGTGCGGGCATGGACAAGGTGATGGCCTCCCCCCGGTCCCATCGTAGCGACGGACGTGTCTGGGCGGCAGGGACCCCCTTGTTGAGGCGTTCACTTGAGCGGCGGCGCGAGGAATCGGACACGCCGCGGTCTCCGAGGGGCCGACACCGGTGTGCCCGGAGGTGGGTGGCGATGTCGGGTGTTGGACCGGGGTCTGCCCCCAGCGCGTGCGCGGCCCGCCTGACCCCTGGGTCCGCACCAGCCCCAGCCGCGCCTCCGGGGAACGCTCGCCCCGCGTCAACACCCAGGCGAACGCGAGCTGCGTGGGCGTGCAGCGCTTCTTCAGTGTCAGGCGCTCGAGGTCCTCGGGCCGGCCGTTGACGCCGCGCGTGCGCGGGGCGTTCGGGTCGAGCACGAGGCCGGACCGAGGACCGGAGCGCGGTGCGGGCTCAGCACGCGGCCCACCAGTTCCTCGTCGCGACCGGGGCCGTAGATGTCCGCGGTGTCGAAGAAGGGGATGCCCCGCTCCAGCGCGCGCAGCAGCGTGGCCTCCGACTCCGTGTCGTCGTGGCTGGAAGAGAAGTCGGACACCCCCATGCCGCCCAATCCCAACATTGAGACGACGGGCCCTTGAGCCCCCAGCCTGCGCGTCTCCATGTGCTCCGAGTCCTCGGGTTCTTCACGGCGCGTTCTGCGGGAGCCCCAGAGGCGGGCCGGAAACGGGCCCTCCCGGGGGGACATCTCCTGCTCGGGAGGATTCTTCCGTATTGTCCCGACACGGGCCGGTGCGCGGCCCGCGCCGCATGTCTGGGAGCTACCCCGTGGGACTGTCGGTTCCCCGCCTGTGCCTCGCGTTGTTGGCCGCCGCCGCGGGGGTGGTGGCGTGCGACCCCATCGTCGTGAAGCCGCTGGACGTCCCGATGGCGAAGTTCCCGCCCAACGGCGGCGGCTCCAGTCACAACCCGGTGGGCGACGTGCTGGATGGAGGGTGGGCGGAGCCGGTTCCGCCAGGCCTGGAGCGCCGGCCGCAGGCCCTGCCTGCGTGGGGCGCGTGCATCGGCGGCTGGCAGAGCATGGAGCTGGCGCGAGGCACCATCTCCGCGGGCTTCACGCTGGGGGCGGGGGACGAGGGGCTCTACGCGTACTCTCGCCCGGGCGGCATCAAGACCGGCAACGTGTCATCGGACCCGTGGCTGGAGGAGCCGGGGTTTCGCGGCACGCCGCACCTGGCGGGGCTGAAGGTGGATGCCTCCCATGCGTTGCATCTGCTCTATGACGCCCGCGCGGAGGACTCGGAACTGAGCGCGCCGTCGCTGGTGTACGCGGGCAGCAATGCCGGCGGGCGGTGGCGGCGCAGCCTGGTGGGGACGGGCACCGCGATGGCGTTCGACCTGGATTCGCGAGGGGTCACGCACGTCCTCTACGTCAGCGATGCGCAGGGCGGTGAGCTGTACTACGCGAACGACCGGCTCGGGGTGTGGACCGCCACGGACCTGGGCGTCGCCACCGACATGGAAGGCGCGGTGCTGCGGGTGGACGGTCTGGGCAACAGCCACGTGGTGTACAGCACGCTGGAGGACTCGCGGCTGCACTACCTGACCAATGCCTCGGGCGCGTGGGTGGATGAGGAGGTCCGCGCGTACGGCTATGGGCAGTCCCTGGACCTGGATGTCATGGGCGTGCCCCACGTGACGTTCTCGGACGGCGACCTCTGGTATGGCGTGCGACGGGATGGCGCCTGGTCGCTGTCGCGCATTCGCACGGGCGCGGACGCGCAGACGACGCTCGCGGTGGATCAGCTCGGCATGGCGCACCTGGTGGGCGCGGACAGCCAGGGCACCTTCGTGCTGTACATGACCAACGCGAAGGGGGCGTGGCGCGAGCTGCCGGTGACGTCTCGGATGAAGCCCTACTCGGTGAACCTGGCGAGTGAGCGGCTGCTCTCGGTGGACAGCCAGGGGCGCGCGCACATCGTCTGGGTGAAGGTGGTGCTCATCGACCGGGAAGGGAACCGAGACATCCTGCTCCAGTACTCGCGTCAGTGCCCCTGAGGTGTCACGAGGCACCGGAACGGCTGAGGCTTGGCGGGTGCGCTCCACGCCGCGGCGTCCTCGTGGCGCACGGCCACGCGTGGTGAGGCCCAGCCCAGGTTTCGCAGCGCCGCGACGAGCCGCTCCGTCAAGGCGTGGGCCTCCGGCTCCGAGGCCCCGGCCAGCTCCAGCAGGAACCCCTCGGGCGCGTCCTGCGTGAGTCGGAAGGCGCGCAGCGCGTGGTGCTTGAACACCCACGCCACGGCCCACGCATCCACCGCGCGGCCCGTGGGCGCGAGGAAGCGACACGCGCCCCGTCCGCCGAAGCCCGTCAGCGTCCAGCCGCGGAAGCCGCACGCGCACGCATCCCGTCGCACCGTGCCGCGGTCTCCCGGCCGATAGCGCAACAGGGGCAGCACGCTGGGGCGCAGGCGCGTCACCACCACGTCGTCCGAGTCCGGCTCCAGCCAGACATCGGGAGCGAAGACATGGAAGTGCCCGGGCGTGCG
Source organism: Citreicoccus inhibens (assembly GCF_019039035.1). Lineage (GTDB taxonomy): Bacteria > Myxococcota > Myxococcia > Myxococcales > Myxococcaceae > Citreicoccus > Citreicoccus inhibens. Next base: position 62,048 of record NZ_JAHNZT010000005.1, read on the forward strand.
CAGACACTCCCACGCGAGCGGCCCGGTCTCGGTGGTGGCGTAGTAGTTGAGCACGGGCACGCCGAGGTCGCGCGTGAGGGTGTCGCGCAGCGCGGTGGGCAGGTGCTGCGCGGACGTCAGCATGAGCGCGGGCCGAGGCAGCTCCGGCCGCGCGGTCCACCAGCGCAGCCCCTCGGGGTCCGAGAACACCACGGCCGGACGCACGCGGTGCAGCCGCTCGGCCGCGTCGGCGCGCAGCACGGAGACGCGGTGCAGGGCGCCATCCTCCAGGATGGGCAGGCGCACCGAGTACTCCAGTCCGCCGGGCAGCGCGTCCAGCAACACCACGCGGGGCCGCCGAGGCAGACGGGCCCCGGCGCGCGCGAGCAAGAAGCGCAGCACGGCCCACATCAGCAGGCAGTCGCGGCGGTCGCGCACGACGTTCACGGGAGCGCCCGTGGTCCCCGAGCTGCGCACCACCACGCACTCCGACGACGCGGTGGGCAGGGTGGGGATGGCGTCCCAGTGCGCCGCGAGCGTCGCGCGCTCCAGGACGGGGAAGTGCCGCAGGTCGTCCAGGCCACGCAGGTCGCCGGGATGCATCCCCGCGTCGCGCAGCCGCCGCGCATGGAAGGGCGAGGCGTGCAGGGCGAGCCGAAGTCCGTCGAGTCGGGCCTCCACGCGCGCGCGGGCCTGGGCCTCGTCCGCGAGTGAGGCGAGCGCGGACAACTCCCGCGCGACGGCCTCCGCCCAGGGGATGTGCGGGCGCTGTGTCGCGGTGTCTCGGCGGATCCTCGCCCGAGGCGCGACGCCCAGGTCCGGCGCGAGGACGGAGACAGGAGACATGCGCGCCTGGCCTTACTCTCGCCAGCCGCGCGCCTCGGCCTCACGCCGCGCGGCTTCCTGGAGGAGTTGCTCGCGGCGGTCGGCTTCTTTCTTTCGGGCGGCCTCCGCCGCGCGGAAGTCCGCCATGGCCTTGCGGTAATCGAGTTGCTCCAGGCGCTGCTTCGAGGCCGCTGGAGTCTCGTTCTCGAGCGCGCCCCCCATCGCGCGGATCCACACGCGGAGGAACTCCTCCTGGCGGAAGGCGTTCGCGCGCACCATCTCCGCGGTGAGCGGTTCAATCTCCTGGAAGAACTGCTCCAGGCGCGCCATGGGTGTGCGAGTCGTGTCGAGCGCCTTCACCGTCTCCTCGCGCAGCGACGTGGAGGCCAGCACGTGGGCCAGCATGCTCACCTGCTCACGCCAGAGAGCGTGGCCGCGGTGCCGCTCGAACTGGACGAAGGCTTCTCGCCGGGGGGGCCGCTGGTTCGCGGCGCGGAACACGTCGCAGATGACGGCCACCGCCAGCTCGTGCGGATAGGGCGAGGCGAGCGGCGCCGCGGCGAGCTGCTCACGAAGTCGAGGAATCGAGAAGGCCATCAAGTCTCCAGCAGCGCCCGAGAGAGCGCCGCGGCCATGGGTCCGAAGTCGGACATCCACGCCACCGTCACCAGGCGAAAGCGCCGGTCCGCCAGCGCCGGCGCGAACACCCTGCGCGCGGCCTGCGCGTCCGGCAGCGCGAGGAAGACCACGAGCAGACGCGAACGCCGAGTCGCCTCCACCAGCTGTTTCAGCGCGCCGGGGGCCGACATGTTCGACAGGAAGTCGCTGTCCGAGATGAGGACGCGCAGCACATCGGGCGTCTGTTGCGCGGACTCCGTCAGGCGCTCGATGGGGAACTGCGTGCCCCCACCGATGAACTGGAGGAGGAACTCGCGGGCGGTGTCCTCGCTGTACATCCAGCCGGACTCCAAGGGCGGTCCATCCGAATACACCACGGCCCGCACGCGGCCCTGCTTGCGCAGCGCGGACGCGGACAGCACCTGCGCGGCCAACGTCATCGCGTTGAGCTGCGTCTGCGGATTGGGCATGGAGCCGCTGGTGTCCAGGTACAGCTCCAAGGCTGGAATGCCGGGCTCCGAGGCGGGCGGAACGTCCACCTCCAGGTCGCGCCGCAAGGGCGACACCGCCGCGAGCGGCCCCCGCGAGAGCACCGTCAGCGTCCAGTCGATGCTGCTCGGGTCGTCGCCGTGCTCCCATTCGGCGGGCGTGGTGCGCAGGCTCGGCTCGGGGTTCGTTGGCGCGGTGGGCAGTCGCAGCACGTGCGCGTCCACGAGCCGGCGGTAGTAGCGGCCCACCAGCGCGCGTCTCACCTCGCCCTGTCCCTTGCCGGGCAGGTGGTTCGTGGCGCGCGAGATGGTGGTGAGTGGATCCTCTTCGCGGGTGGCCTGCGACTCGGTCAGCCAGCCGCGCTCCTTCGCCTTGGCCAGCGCGTCATCCCACCTGCCGCCCGATTGCACCGCGGCGTCCAGGTCCGCCTCGTCCGGCAAGGGGATGTCCCCGCCGAGAGGAAGCGTGGGCCCGGCGTTGTCCAGCGAGTCGAGGTAACGGATGAAGGTGGCGCAGAAGTAGAGGAATTGCTCGCGTGGCTCCGACAGCGAATAGAACGTCTGCGCGAACACGCGGGCCTCCGCGCGCGTGCCGGGATACGCCTCCTCCAACGGCGCCAACCGCTCGGCAGGCACCAGGTGCCCCGGAGGCAGCCCCCACAGCTCCTCGTAGAGCGCGAGGTAGAAGCAGAACAGCGGGGACGGCGGAGCGGAGCCGGGGCGGCGCAGGAAGCCCTGATACACGGCGCAGAGCGCGGGGGCGTGCGTGCGGCCCACGTACTCGTTCACCTGGAGGTCGAAGTACAGGTTGGTGAGGGATTGCTTCAGGCCGGGGAGCAACCGCTGCTCCAGCACGCGCAGCTCCGCGTCCCAGCCCAGCGTGTGCGGGAAGCGCACGTGATGGCCAATCTCATGCGCCAGCACCGCGGTCAGGCTGTCGCGCGCGCCCAGGTCCACCAGCAGCTCGAAGTTCACGAACACCTGACGCTTCACCAGGTCGATGTACGCGAGCGGTTCGCTCAGGCCCCGCTCTTCGGGGTGGAAGGGCAGGTGGGGCGCGGGCGGGCTGAGCTGGACGCGCATGTCCCAGAGCGCCAGCGCCTCGCGCCAGCAGTGCTCGACCTCCTCGGGCGTGAAGGCGCTCCCCCTCATGCCGGCACGAGCACCGCCAGCCACTGCGACGTTTGCATCGTCGCCACCGCGCGCCAGTCATTGGCTCCCGTGGTGAACCACTCTCCGGCGCGGGCGTCGCGTTGCTCCAGGCTCACCAGGGCGGCGGTCGGCTCGCAGGTGGGGGGCGGCGCTTCCTTGCACCCCATGGCGCCCAGCGGGAGCGGCGTCTCCGTCAGCCACACGCCTTGGGTCGCGGCGTCTCGCCCCGCCGCGGCCAGGCGGTGACGGTCATGAACGCAGACCACGGTGGGGGCCAGGAAGTGCACCGCGCCGGGGAGGAAGCGCGTGTCCTCGCGAGACAGGTCCACCCACTGCGCCTGCGCGGACGCGTGCAGCGGCGTGCTCGGGGCCTCCAGGACGGACGCGGCCACGCGGCGCAAGCGCGCCTCGATGTCATCGAGCGACGGCAGGTCCCGGCACACGCGGCAGAACACGCGCTGCACCCAGGGCGGCGCGGCCTCCAGGTTCTCGCCCAGGTTCCACAGCTGCGCGAGCGTGTCCGCGCGCCGCGCCGACGGCACCGCGGCCAGCAAGCGCGGCACCAGGGTGGACCACGCCAGCGTGAAGACGTTCAGTCGCCCCGAGGTCGCGGGGTACAGGTAGCCCAGCCCGATGCCCTCGGCGCCGAGCTGGAGGTAGCTCCGCATCAACTGGCCGGCCTCGTCCTCGCTGACGCCCGCCGCGTCCAGGGATTGGCCCAGCGCCTGGGCGGGCCCCTGGAGCAGCTCGCTCCACAGCGCGGGATGCCACCGCACGAAGCGGGCCCGCGCGTTCTCCTCCAGCTCGCGTACGAAGTCGCTCATGGCGTGCCGCCCGGGCTCTCCTTCAACCACGTCGCGTAGTTGCGATAGCGGCTGTACATGGACTTGAGGTGGATGAGGTCCTCGTAGAGGGGCCCCGACAGCTCGTGGCGCGACAGCAGGTCGTTCATCAGCGCCGTCACCGCGGCCAGGCGCCTCTCCGTGGTGCGCAGGTCCACGCCCGCCAGGCCCTTGTCCAGCTCCTTGCGCAGCGCATCCACCTTGCGGCGCAGCGGCAGGTGCGCGTCGTACTGCGTCCCCGCCATGTCGAACATCTGACGGATCCACGCCACGCGGTCCTGGAGCAGCGGCCGGTGGCCCTTCACCTCGAAGAACGGGCTGCGCGCGTTGGGCACCAGCTTCTCATGCAGCACCCAGGGGGCAATCTGCCGGAAGTCCTCCAGCTCCACGGTGGCGTGGCCCCGGAAGAACGCGAGCGCCTTCGCGAAGTGGAGGATGGTCTGGTACGCGCGCACGCTCACGCCGTTCTCGGTCTGCGTGCACAGGTGCACCTTCTTGTCGAGCGGGCACTGCTCGTTGCACACGGCGGACACCGTCTGGCCGGCCAGCTTCAGCGTGTCCTTGTGCTTGAACTCGAAGCGCGGCGAGGCCATGCGACAGAAGTCGAGCTGCCCGAGGAAGAAGGCCACGCGCTCGAGCACGTCCGGGGGCACCTCCACCGCGAGGATGGAGGCGTGGATTTTCTCCAGCTCGCCGGGCGTGAAGACAATCTCGCGCGGCAGCATCTCCTCGGGAGAGCGGTCCGCCTCGATGCGCTGGAGCAGCGTGTCGATGAAGTGCGAGTTGAAGGGCACTGCGCGCACGACGACGTCGATGCGGTCCTTGAGCGCCTCGATGACCTGGAACGTGCCGCCGCCCTGGTCGTCGTTGGCGGTGAGGAACCAGGACGAGCGCCCCGCGTAGACGTACTGGTCCATCATCTCCGCGTAGCCCTCGGCCATGAGGGACAGCAGGGCGGACTGCGTCTTGGTGGGGATGCGGTTGTACTCGTCGATGATTTTCACGCGCTGGCCAATCCACTTGCGCCAGCTCACCTTCACCTGCGCCATGTCCTCGGCCTTGAGCATGTCCGAGGGCAGGGGCGCGCCGAGCAGGTCCGCGATGGACAGCTGCGGATGGCCGCGCTGGATGCCGCGGTGCACCTCGTCGCGGCTCATGCCGGACAGCAGCGCCATGAGGATGGCGGAGGTCGTCTTGCCGCGCCCCGGGCCGCCCACGAGCATCGCGCGGCGGCAGGTGAAGAGCGTGAGCAGCGGGATGAGGACGAACGAGCTGTAGCTCATGTCCTCGGGCAGGTGGACCTCGTCACCCGCGGCGTTCTTCAGCGCGGCGCGGCCCCCGAACTCGATGTCGTAGTAGGGGCAGATGACGGCGTTGTTGGTGATCCACCAGTACGCCTGCCGCATCTTGTCGTGGAGGCCGCCGCCGTCGCGCTCGGAGAGGTGGACGTTGAGTCCTTTGTCCGCCGACGCACGCCCGGTCAGCAGGCGCGACACCCAATCCTGATTGGCCATGCGCGGCCGAGCCTAACACCCGCGCACGTGCCCGGGGGGCTTCTGCTCACAGCGTCACCAGCCCCAGCCGCGCCGCGCGCACCACGGCCTCCGTGCGCCGCTGCACCCCCAGCTTGGCCAGCACCGCGTTCACGTGGAACTTGGCCGTGTGCTCGCTGATGGCGAGCCGGTCGGCGATGGCCTTGTTGGACAGCCCCTCGGCGAGCAGGGCCAGCACTTCACGCTCCCGAGGCGTGAGCGACTCCGCGTTCGTCGGCGATGAGGCCGCGCTCGCTCGGGGCGCGCCGCGCAGCTCCGCGAGGCCGGGCTCGAACACGGTCAGCCCCCGCGCCACCGCGTGCAGCGCCGCGAGCAGTGACGCGGGCGGCGCGTCTCGGAACAGGAGCCCTCGCGCGCCCACCGTCAGGGCCACCTCGCCCGCGGCCTCGTCCGTCACCAGCGCGAGCACCGGCGCGCCCAGGTCCGGCGCCTCCACGCGGCCCTCGCGCTCCGGTGGACGCAGCCCCGTGTCCCAGAGCACCGCGTCCGGCGCGTCTCCGCCCGCCGCCTCCAGCTCCGCCTGCGTGCCCGTCGCGAGGACCACCTGGTCGCCTCCCTGGTCGCTCAGCGCGCGGCTGAGCGCACCCCGCGCGAGCGGGTCCTCGGCGACCAGCGCGAGGCGGAAGGGAGCGGCGAGGGCATCCAGCACGGACTATCCCTAACCGCGCGGGCGCGCATTGCCACCCGACTCGGCACCGTGGCCGATGCTCCGCTGCCTAGCGCCTCAGGCCAGCGTGACGCCGTGGCCGGGCGCGTCGGGGTCCAGGCTCAGCGTGGAGCCCTGGTAGCGCCCTCCGCCCTGGAACGGGTGGCGGGCGATGAACAGCGGCGTGTCCAGGTCCGCGTAGGCGAAGCCGCCCAGCCCCGCCGCCAGATGCGCGGACGTGCTCATGGCCAACACGCTCTCCACCATGCCGCCCACCATCAGCTCCAGCCCGGCGGCGCGCGCCAGGCTCCACATGGTCATCGCCTCCACCACGCCGCACTTCATCGTCTTGATGTTGATGGCATGACAGGCGCCCTCGCGGATGAGCCGCAGCACGTCCCGCGCCGAGCGCGCCGATTCGTCCGCGCACAGGCTCACGCGGGTGCGCCGCGCCAGCTCCGCCATGCCGGCGACGTCGGTCGCGGACACTGGCTGCTCGAACAGGGCGAGGGGCACGCCCGCGCGCTCCAGGCCCTTGAGGAACGCGAGCGCCTCGGCCACGTCGTAGCCGCCGTTGGCGTCCGCGAACAGCCGCGCTCGGGGGGCCTCCTGGTGGATGGCCACCAGCCGCGCGGCGTCCTCATCCGGAGAGAGCGCGCCCACCTTGACCTTCAGCGTGCGGATGCCGCGCGCGAGGATGGCGCGCGTGGAGCTCACCGCGTGCGCCACGTCTCCGGCGGTCACCGTCATGTCGATGTCCAGCGTCGTGCCGGCGCCGCCGAGGAAGACATGGAGCGGGACGCGGTGGTGCCGGGTGAGCGCGTCCAGCAGCGCGGTCTCCAGGCCGCAGCGCGCGGCGGGGGCGAGCGCGAGCACGTCGCCGAGGAACTCGGACAGCGGGCGCCAGGCGCGCGCGTCCTTTCCCTCGAGCACGCCGCGCGCGGACTCCAGGGCGGCCAGCGTGCTGGCCTGCGTCTCGCCGCTCACGGCGGTGAAGGGGGCCGCCTCGCCCAGGCCCACCGTGCCGTCCGCGAGGGTCAAGCGCACGAGCACGTTCTCCGCCGCGTGCTGCGCGCCGGTGGCGATGGCGAAGGGCTCGGTGAGGGGCAGGTGCAGCGGCTCGAAGGACAGGCCGGTGACGAGGGTGGGGCGCATGGCGCCGCAGTCTAGTTCCGACGGCGCTGAAGCTCGCGGGTGAGCGACTCCTCCAGGTTGCGCAGCACGGTGTCCGCGTCGAAGGACTCCTCGCCCTTGTGCCAGATGACCAGCGGGTCCGACGAGGCCATCTGCTGGGTGAGCCGATGCAGCCGGTCCAGGGCCCGGTCCATGGCATCCAGCGTCACCTCGCAGCCCGGGGCCCGCTGGCGCAGCAGCGCGGTGCCCACCTCCAGGGTCTGCAAGGGCGTGCTCACCGCGTCGCGCAAGGCGAGAATCAGCGCGGCCATCCGCTCCAGCGACTCGGCCTCCACCCGGGCGTGCCGCAGCTGGTGCTCGGCGCGGCGGCTGCGCAGGCGAGAGCCCAGCAAGGCCAGGCCCGCGGCCGCGTAGACGAGCGTCGCCCACGGCTCCCACACCATGGCGGGCAGATGGGTGGACAGGTGGAGGCCGTACCAGAGCGCCACGGCCTCCGTGGCGAACGCGCCGATGAGCGCCGTCCCGGGCCAGAAGCCCAGCGGCGCGAACACGCCGATGCTCAGCAGCGTGAGCCGGTGGCCCATGAGCGGCGCCCACGTCGTGTGGTGCTGGGCCAGGACCTGCTCGGTGAGCGCGAACACGGGCAGCAGCGGCACCGCGGCGACCAGGAAGGCCGTGGAGGACACGAAGCCGGTGGGCGTCCGCCGCCGCGCATACAGCCAGCCCAGCAGGCCCAGGCACAGCGCGATGTGCGCGCCGCGCAAGAGCGGCAGCAGGCGCGAGACGGGCAGCACGGTCAGGTCGATGAAGAGCGAGGACAGCTGGCAGAGCACGAGCAGCAGGAGGGCCGCGGTGCTCGACCGCCACGCGCGCGCCCTGCGCTCCTGCTCCACCGTCATCAACCCGCGCGGCGCCGGCGCGGGGGGTGAGGAGGGCCGCGTGCTATGCACCCCGAGGTTCCTCCAGCAGCGCGCGCAGCGCCCGCGAGTCCACCGGCTTGGCGAGCACCTTCACCTGGGTCTGCTCGTAGGCCAGCCGCACCAGGGGGTGCGAGCGGGCGTGGCCCGTGAGGAACACGGCGCGGCCGCGGTAGGCCTGCGCGAGGAGCCAGTCGAGCGCGTCCAGTCCGCTCTGCACGCCCGCGCCCAGGTTCACGTCCAGGAGCGCCAGCTCGCAGCCCAGGGCCGCGTCGCGCTGTTGGACCAGGGCCTCGAAGGAGTCCACGTCCACGCAGGCCGTGACCCCATACATCCTCAGCAGGTCGCAGAGCATGCCCCTGAGGTCGTCGTCGTCCTCGAGTACGAGCACTTGTCGCACCACACCGCTCTCCCGACGCTTGGGCCCGCAGGGTCCGCCTCCGGGCGCCGCGCCGCAAGGCACCCGCCCCGCCAGCGGTGCTGTTTCAGACAGCGACATGCCCATTCCGCCTCCCAGCCGATACGCCGGGCCCGTGGAACGCCCCAGGTGACTTGTGAAAGACGCCCTTTCATGGCGACATGCGGGCCCTTCGGCCGTCTGTCTTCCAGGGGCGCGTCGCCGAGCCCAGCCGAAAGCCTTATCCAGCCACCCGTTCTTTCCGCCAGAGGAGGCGGATGTTCGCATCTGACATCACGCTGGCGCCTCCGCCTCCGGCGGATGTCCTCCTCCGCGCTCTGGAAGAGAGCGAGGCCCATGACCCGGAGGGGTGCATGGTGTTGCGGGCCGTGCGGGATGGGAGCGGGGGCATCGCTGACTTCGAGTGGCTGTGGGCCAACCCCACCGCCGCGCGCGCCCTGGGTCGCGCCCCCGAGTCCCTCCGGGGCCGCCGCCTGCGCGAGGTCTCCTCCGCGCAAGGTCTGGCGGGCCGCCTGGAGCTCTTGTGCCGGGTGGTGGAGACGGGACGTCCGACAGAAGACAGCTTCGCGGAGGGCGACGCCTGGCTGCACGGCACCGCGGTGCCCCTGCGCGATGGGGTGTTGTTGCGGATTCGTGACATCACCAGCGCGCAGCGTGTCGAGGAGGGGCTTCGCGAGACGCTGGACTGGGTGAGCGACGTGCTGGAGAGCACGCCGGACGCGTTCTTCACCGTGGATGCGGACTGGCGCCTCACCTACGTCAACCGCAACGCGGCGGCGCTCACGGGCCGGGGCGCGGACATCCTCTTCCGCCGCGTGTTGTGGGAGGCCTGTCCGGAGCTGCAGGGCACGCGGCTGGAGCGCGAGCTGCGTCGGGTGGCGGACGAAGGGACGCCGGCCCTCTTCGAATTGCGCACCGCGCCGGAGCGCTGGCACGAGGTGCATGCGTGGTCCTCGGGCCGCAACTTGAGCATCACCGCGCGCGACATCTCCGACAAGAAGCGCATGGAGGCAGAGCGCGACGGGCTGCTCGCCCGAGAGCACTCGGGCCGCCTGGAGGCCGAGGCGCTGGTGCAGCAGCGGACCCAGGAGTTGGTCGCCGCGCGCGAGCGGCTGGTGCAGTCGGAGAAGCTGGCCATGGCGGGGCAGCTCGCCTCGGGCGTGGGCCACGAAATCAACAACCCACTCTCCTACGTCACCGGCAACATCCAGTTCGCGCTGGAGCAGCTGGAGCAGTTGGAGCGCCTCCAGCTCATCCCCGCGCGCGTCGGGTGCGCGCCGCTCCAGGAGGCGCTGGACTCGCTGCGCGAGGCCCGCGAGGGCGCCGAGCGGATCCGCGTCATCGTTCGGGACCTGCAGACCTTCGCCCGCGCGGACGCGCCCCAGCTGGTGCCGGTGGATGTGCACGCGGCGCTGGAGTTTGGGCTGTCCATGGCCATGCCGCGCCTGCGCCACCGCGCGAAGGTGGTGCGTGCCTTTGGCCAGGTGCCCACGGTGATGGCGCACGAGGCCCGCCTGGGTCAGGTGTTCCTCCACCTGCTGCTCAACGCCGCGCACGCCATCCCCGAGGGGGACTCCTCGCTGCACCGCGTGACGCTCACCACGCGCCGCGAGGATGCCTGGGTAGTGGTGGAGGTCTCCGACACGGGCCACGGCATGACGCCCGAGGTGCTCCATCGCGCGTTCGAGCCGTTCTTCACCACGCGCCCCATGGGCGAGGGCTCGGGGCTGGGGCTGTCCATCAGCCTGGGCCAGGTGCGCGCCATGCGCGGCGAGCTGGCGGCGACCAGCACCCCGGGACAGGGCAGCACCTTCCAGGTGCGTCTGCTGACCAGCGAGGCCGCGGCGCGCCCTCGGCCGCCGCCGTCCGTGGAGGACGCGTCCCAGCGCAAGCGCGTGCTGGTGGTGGACGACGAGCCACAGCTCGCCAGCGTGCTGCGCCGGCTGTTGGGCCGTCAGCACGAGGTGGTGGTGGCGCACAGCGGTCGTGAGGCCCTGGCGGTGCTCGCGCGGGACGACGCGTTCGACCGCGTGTTCTGCGACTTGATGATGTCCGACCTGACGGGGATGGACGTGCACGCGGCGCTGGTGGGCCGCAGCCCGGAGCTGCTGTCGCGCTTCGTCTTCATGACGGGCGGCAGCTTCACCGAGCGGGCGCGGGCCTTCCTTCAGGCCGTGCCGCTGCCCCGGCTGGAGAAGCCCTTCGACCCGGGCACCCTGCTGGCGCTGGTGGAGGGGGCGCCGCCGCGCGCCGGGGCCTGGAGACCGCCGGCGCGCGAGGAGTGATTCAGGCCGCGACTACAGCTTCACTTCGTCGCGGTCCGCGTTGGTGATGAAGGCGGGGCCCGTCGTGGCCAGCTTCTCCAGCAGCTTGTTCATGCCGTTGGAGCGCGCGAAGGCCATCTCGTTGCGCGTGACGCCCACCAGCGTCAGCAGCTCCACCTTGCCGCTGGGGAGCTGGAAGTGGCTGGGGCGCTCGGGGTCGCGCACGAACACGAAGCCGCCCAGCTTGGACTCGCCGCCGTCCAGCGTGCCCTCCACCGGGTAGCGGTGGCCCATGGCGAAGGCCCGCAGGCACACGAGGTTGTAGGCCATCATGTCCAGCAGCCGCAGCACCGGCCAGCGCGCCTCCTCCGGCGTGTGGATGACCATCTCGTAGCCCAGGCCGCTGGGCGCGTCGTCCGGGAACTCCTCTCCGGGGGCCACGGTGAAGGGGTTGGACAGGCCGCTGGTGACGTAGGTCCAGTAGGGGTACTCGGGGCTCGGCGGCGCCACGCGCACGCCCATGGGGGCCCAGTTCGGGTCCAGCTCCTTCACCTCGGCCAGCTCGCTCTCCATCCACGCTTCGAGCGCGCCAGTCTGTTCGAGGGTGAAGACGTTCTCCTGGATGGCGCCGAACATCTTCGGGTACTCCACCTCGTCGCGGTCGGCCCAGCAGTCTTCGTACCACTGGATGAAGTCTTCGTCCGTCTCGGGGGCTTTCATGTCACGAGACTCTAAAGGTTCCCGCCCGCCGCACAACTTGTTCAGAGCGCAGAGGCCGCAAGGGCCGTGGCCCGGTGGACGGACGGGCAGCCTTCAGTCCGCCCTGGGCTCGGGCCGCGTCGCCCGGGCCCAGGGCTTGAGTCCGCAGATGCGCTCGGCTTCCTCCACTGCGAGTTGTAGCTGGTGCCGCTCGCGGCGGACGAAGTCGCGCACGGCGGAGTCCAGGCGCCGGTCGAACACGAGGTGCGCGCTGTGCACCGCGGTCGGCTCGAACCCTCGGGACACCTTGTGTTCACCGCCCGCGCCCGGCTCGAACACCTTGCGCCCCGCGCGGATGCAGTCCTCCACCGACTGGTAGAGGCAGACGTTGAAGTGCAGGAAGGGGTGCTCCTCCACGCAGCCCCAATAGCGGCCGTAGAGCCGCTCCGCGGTCGCCAGGTTGAAGGCGCCCGCGATGACCTTGCCCTCCCGCACGGCCTCCACCATCTCCACGGTGCCGGGCATGGCGCGGAACAGGCGCGTGAAGAAGTCCGGCGTGAGCTGCACCTGCCCCCAGGCGTGGCGCTCGCAGGTGGAGGCGTAGAACTCGAAGGCGCGACGCGCGTGCTCGGGGCCCAGCTCGGCGCCGCGCACGGTGCGCAGGGTGATGCCCTGGGTGGCGGCGGCACCGCGCTCGCGCTTGAGCTGGTTGCGGCGCTTGGAGTCGAAGCGCGACAGGTAGTCGTCGTAGTGCTGGTAGCCCGGGTTCTTCCACTGGAACTGCAGGGTGATGCGGCGCGCGAGGCCCGCCTCCTCGAGGAAGCCGGCCTCGTCGTCGGTGGGATAGAGCACGTGCACCGAGGAGCAGTCCGCCTCCTTCGCGCTCTCCACGGCCGCTTCCAGCAAGGCGCGGCGCAGCGCGGGCACGTCCTCGCCGGGCGCGATGAGCAGGCGCGGCACGGTGGCGGGAGACAGCGGCCCTCCGACGATGAGCTTGGGGTAGTACTCCACGCCCAGGCGGGCCGCGGCGTTGGCCCAGCCGAAGTCGTAGATGTACTCGCCCATGCTGTGGAACTTGAGGTACGCGGGCGCCGCCGCGACCAGCCGGGGGCCTCGCCACAGCGTCAGGTGATGCGGAGCCCAGCCGGTGTCCTGCGTGGCGCTGCCGCTTTCTTCCATGGCGGCCAGCCAGGCATGTCTCACGAAGGGCGGGGCGTCTGGCTCCAGGAGCGCGTCCCACTCCGCGGCGGGGACGTCGGTGATGGCGGCCTGGATGCGGAGGCGGAGCGAGGGGGCGGCGGGCACCGCACAGTCCTAACGCGGACCTCGCGGGCTCGCCGCTGCTCACGCGTTCACACCCGCCCGGCTCGCCAGCGACCGTTCGAGCGCGCGCGCCAGGTGCCCCACGCCAACAGGTGGGGCACCCGCGCGACGGGTGACTGCCAACGGGTTACTTCAACGACGGGATGGCCTTCTCCGGGACGCAGAGCTTCAGCGTCGGGTCACACACCACGGCGAAGTCCGGGTTGACGCCCGAGCCCTGGCCGCAGCTGAGCGCGGGGACTTCCGAGCCCGGCGTGCACGCCACCGCCGGCCACATGCCCCGGACCTTGTAGGTGCTGGTGCAGCCGTTGTCCGTGTACTCGAGGTCCGCGCTGAACTGCGTTCCGGGAGCCGACGGCGCCGAATACACCTTCACGTGGGTGAAGACATACGCGAGCTTCTTCGGCTCCTCGGCGGAGATGCCCGGCTTGCCGTCCTTGCCCGGCACCGCCTCGCGCGCCACCGCGTCCACCTTGGCCACCGACAGGTCATCGGCCGAGCAGAAGTACTGCGCATCCTGCTGGAGGTTCAGGTTGCCGAAGGCCGTCTGCTCGCGCTGGTTGGTGACGTTGTCGCGCGCGCCGCGGCTCGCCAGTCCATCCGGGCGGATGGCCAGCGTGCTGTCGCCGCCCTTCTCCAAGTCGATGTACTTGAAGATGCCCGCCAGCTCTCCGACGGGAGCGAAGCGCTTGTTGGCGACGCACACGTCATCCGTGGCCTTCTGCACCTCGTCGTACTTCAGGATCCAACTGGCGCTGTCCTGCACGATGCAGCCCGAGTTGGGCTGCTCGAAGCCGCAGCCCGCCAGGAGCAGGAGCGGCGCGGCCGCAATCAATCGCTGGGTCATGGGATGGGTTCTCATGGGCGGGCCTAGAAGGTGTACCGGAGTCCCAGGCGCACCTGCCGCGGCGGCTGGTACTGGGTGGGCTTGCCGAAGTTCGGGTTCACGTCGTCATCGGTGAGGAACACCTTGGGGTCCGAGTCCGGCGCCTTCTGCACGCTGCCGGGCAGGTCTCCCTTCTTGCCATTGGCCACGGGGTACACGGTGGCCGTGGTGTAGGTGTTGTCCACGCTGGTGACGCCCTGGAAGTTGAACAGGTTGAAGAGGTCCACCGTGAACGCCACCGACTGCTCCTTGGCCAACCGGTAGGTGAGGCCCAGGCTCGTGTCGATGGTGTTGATCCACGGCGTGCGGCCACCCGAGCCGCGCGGCAGGATGAACGTCTCACCCTGGCCGTAGCGCAGGTACGCGCCCAGGTAGTTGATGGGCGTGCCCGAGCTGCCGCGGTACGACAGGCCCACGTTCGCCACCAGCTTCTGGGTGAGCGCCACCTCCTTGGCACCGAACAGCTTGATGGCGTGGGTGCGGTCCGCCGGCAAGAGGCCCGTGCGGTTCTGGAGGATGGGGATGATGTCGAAGTCCGCGTTGGTGTTCGGGTCGAGCTGGTTGGTCTCCGGGCGGTAGAGGCCCGCGTAGTTTCCGTACAGCCGCGACCACGTGTAGCTGGCCTGCGCGAGCCAGCCGTCGCTGAACGACCGGGTCAGGTAGACGGTGGCGGCGTCGTAGTCGCGCTTGGCCTCCGGGAAGTCCTTGGCGAAGCCGAAGCCCGGGTTGCCGAGGAAGTACGTGTTGCCCTCGTCGCGGCTCATGTCCTCGATGACCGCGTTCATCTTCCGGTGCGTGTACGTCAGGCCCACGCGGGTGCTGGTCATCACCTCGTACTCACCGCCGAGCGCCAGCTCATCCGAGGACTGGGGCTTGATGTCCGGGTCCACCGGCCGGGCCTCGGCCTTGCCGCCCGAGTAGAGGCGGCTCGGGTCGCGCGAGGACTCGGGGGTCGCCACCTCGTTGTGGCTGTTGGGGTCCACGCACGCGCGCTGGCCCTCCACGGTGGAGGGGTCGCAGCCGTTCGGGTGGTTGGTGTCCTTGGCGTAGTGGTTGGCCACGTAGCGCGGATCCGGCGGGTAGCCGCGATCCAGCATGCGGATGGGCACCTGCTCGTAGTAGCGCGAGAAGCTGGCGAACAGCTTGCTCCGGCCGTTGCGCATCGGATCCACGATGACGCCCAGGCGCGGAGACACCTGGTTGCCCATGGAGAAGGCCAGCTTGCCGTCGCTGCCGTAGAGCCACTGCGCGTCGTAGCGGAGGCCGGCGTTGATCGTCACCATGCTCGCGATGGTGTAGCTGTCCTGAAGGAAGCCGCCCACCGTGTTGCTGGTGCTGTGGGACTCGCGGACCATCAAGACCTGCGGGTCATCCGGCGCGTGCAGGTAGCCGTAGCGGCGCGCGTCCGTCCAGCCCAGCACGCCCGTGGCGACCTCGGCCTCCTGGAGGAGGACGCCGCCCGTATAGGCCTTCCGGTTGTCGTAGCTGAGGAACTCCGCGTCCGCGCCCGCCTTGATGATGTGGCTGCCGCCGAAGTTGTTGAGGATGTAGGTCAGCTTGGTGTTGACCTGGTAGCGGTCCAGCTTCGAGTCGAAGATGGCGCCGCCGCCGAGGTTGTAGTTGGTCACCTGGCAGCGCAGCCGCTGCTCGGCCAGCGTGGTGCCGCAGTACGTGTCCGCGTCCGGGACGGACTCGAACTCGGTGAGGGCGCGGGGGAACTTGTTGAGCGTGGCGTACGTCACGCGCGCGGTCCCCGCGAGGCCCTCGTCGCTGCCAATCTTGCTGCCGTCAGACGGGAGCTGCGAGGAGATCTGGTGGAACCAACCCGCGTTGGCGTCCACGAGCAGCCGCTTGTCCATGAACGCGCCCGCGTAGGCCGCGCCCAGCGTCCGGGCGCTCGCGTCCTGGACCAGCGCGGTGTGGTACGCGGGAGACGAGCTCATGCGCGTCAGGATGACGGTGCCCTGCTGCGGGTCCACCAGGAGCTTGCCATTGCCACCGGTGGTGGACGGCGTCCCCAGGAGGCTCAGCGAGACGTTGTGGTCCTGATTGATGAGATACGTGAGCTTGCCCATGTACTGCACGGAGCTCGAGTCCGCGAAGTACGTGCGCTGGGAGCCGGGGATGGGCGTCGTGGCGAAGAAGCCACGCCCATCCACCACGCGGGACGCCTTGCCCTGGTCGTCATACGTGACGTTGAACGAGTTGAACGCTCGCTCGTGCGCGAAGCGTGTCACGGAGGGCGCCAGGCCCGCGAAGAACCAGAGCTTGTCCTTCAGGATGGGGCCGCCCAACGTGGCGCCGAAGTCGCCGAGGTTGTGCAGCTTGGTGACGCCGCTGATGGCGGAGCCCTGGCTCACCACCAGCTCGCGCTTTCCCTCCAGCGCGCCCGGCGTGAGGTTGGCGAACACCGTGCCGTGGAACTCGTTGGAGCCTGACTTGGTCGCGGCCGTGATGACGCCACCCGTGGAGCGGCCGAACTCCGGCATGTAGCCGCCGGTGATGACGTTCACGTCCTGCACGAACTCCACGGTCATGGGGCTGGCGTTGATGCCCACGGACGGGTCGCCGGTGGAGATGCCGTCCACCAGATACCCGTTCTCCGGAGACGTGGCGCCGTTCACGGACACGCCGAAGGTGTCCGTCTGCGCGCCCGGCGCCAGCTCGGCCAGGCTGTCGAAGGAGCGGGCCGCGCCGCCCTTGCCGCCGGGGCGGTTCACCGCGATGCGCCGGATGAAGTCGTCTCCGACGTTCACGCCGGTGCTCGTGGAGCCCACGTCGATGGTGGGCGCGAGGGGGATGACCGTGACTTCCTCGGTGAATGCCTCGGGAAGCAGCTCGACGTTGACGCGGATGGTGCGGTTGAGCCGCAGCTGCACGTCGGACCGGGCGAACGGCTTGAACGACTCCTTCTCGAACCGGAGCGCGTACGTGCCCGGTGGGAGCTGCGGGATGCGGTACTGGCCCTGCGCGTCTGTCACCACGGTCTGCTCACCCTGGAGGTTGGGTGAGGTGGCGGTCACCACGACGTCCGCCGCTGGCTGTTTGGTCTCGGTGTTGAGGACCGTGCCAATGATGACACTGGATTGAGCCAGAGCCGTGGACCCGCACAGCAGGCCCGCGACGAGGACGGCACCGGATGTCCGGCGCCAGGGGATTGATGTCATGTCGAGACGCTTTCCAGGGGGGAGTCTGTGGGTGGCAATGTGGCGAACGCTCGCGCCGGCCCAGCGTATCGGACCATGTCATATTTCAAACGATTTCGATACTGCGAGTCCCGTCCGACCCCCGGACACGCGTTTCTCACCGCGCGGACCCAGGTGTTGGACCTCAGAAGGTTGAGAGGGAACCACTGTTGAGGGGCTCCACCGTGTGGTGTCCCGGGGGAGGGGGCCGGGCCCGCGGGCGGCGAGGTGTCATTCGCGGCGCGGGCAGGCAGGCCGGCATGATTTGCAACGAATTGGCGGGGTGAGCTGTGTTCAGGAGCAAGGCCTGTAGAGCACGGCACGTTCCTCGTGATGCGTTTGACGCGCCACTGACAAGTCCTGCCCCTTTTTTCGTTGCACCGGCTGTGGGGCGTGACGTGGCTGATTACAAATATCGGCCATGAACGTGATGCAATGGCGAAGTCTGGAGGAGATGTTGAAGGGGCTGGTGGTGCCGGAGATCTACTCCGTGGAGCTGTTGGCGAGGGAGGACATCCCGAAGGTCACGGCGTTGCTGCGGGCGTGGTATCCGGACATCCGGGTGGGGACGGAGAGCCGTCACCTGGAGCCCGCGTTCTATGAGCGCGAGTTCTCCCTGCGGGGCGAGTCCGAGGACCGCCCGCTGACCGCGCTGGTCTGCCGCGCGCGGGAGAGCAATGACATCATTGGTCTGCTGACGCTGGAGAAGAACGTGCGAGGGCTCCAGATCTCCGCCCCCATGGGCGCGGTGGAGCCGACGTATCGGGGCTTGGGGATTGGCCAATTGGGTGTCCCCGTGCTGGAGGTGGTGGGTCGGAGCATCGGGGCGGAGGTCGCGTTGTATTACTCGACGCTCAAGGTCGCGCGGACCCAGCGCAATGCCGAGCGCCATGGCTTCAAGCTGGTGGGGCTCGTGCCTGCCTTCGACGTGGATGCCATTGGGCCTGGCACCGTGAAGCGCGTGTATGAGGCGCTCTACGCCAAGGTGTTGGTGGGGCCGGAGAAGGTGCACCTGCCGGATTGGAATGTGTTGATTCCATCCACGCGAGCGCTCTTCACCCACCTCTTCGGCGCCCACCCGGCGGACACCGCTGGCTCGCCGCCTCTGGAATTGCGCCATGGTTGAGGTCCGTACCTTCGAGGGGGATGCCGCGGAGGCGTCGCGCTTCACCAACCGGGTCTGGCAAGCAAGCTACGGGGGGAAGGTGCCACTCGCGCTGTGGGACGAGCGGTATTTCGACTGGCTTCTCTTTGGCAATCGCCACGCGGGTACGGATTTTCTGCTGGGGGCCTACCTGAACGGGAAGTTGGTGGGGACCCTCTTCGCCGAGCGCACGCGGATCCGCCTGGGCGAGGGCGAGGTGGATGGCACGTTCGCGAGCTGGGCCAGCGTGGACACGTCGCATCGTGGGCTGGGCATCGGGCGCAAGCTCGCCGCCGAGCTGTTGCATCGGCACCGGGAGCGCGGCGCGCGGCTGGCGCTGGGCTGTGTGGCGCACGGCTCCGAAGGGGCGGGGTTCTGGGGGAAGAATCAACAGACGCGCTTCATGGACGAGATGGGGCTGTGGATTCATGTCTTTGAGCCGGAGGCGATGACGCGTTGGTCGTTTCATCGTTCCGAGCGCGCCTTCTTCCGCCTGCTGCGCCCCTTTCAGCGGCACAGCTACCGGGCGGCCACGAAGGAAGGCATCCGGCTCTACCGGCCCACGGACCTGCCGCAATGCACGGCGCTCATCCAGCATGTGATGAAGCCCGTCACGTTTGGCTATGCGTACACCACGGAGCGGCTGGCGCATCAGCTTCAATATCGAGACATGCCGAGGACCTTCGTCCTGGAGCGCGACGGCGTCATCCAGGGGCTCGTCAATTACTACACCCTCCAGCTGCGGGCGCGCGAGACCCGGTCGATGGGCGTGGTGGACCTGATGGCCTTCAAGGACGGCGTCTCGCCAAGCGAGCAGCGCCGGTTGCTCCAGGTCACGATGCAAGACATGGAGCAGCAGGGCGTGAGCACCGCCGCGATGCTGCGCCTGGCGGGCGGGCCCTCGAAGGTGATGTGGCGCTCGGGCTGGCTGCCGTGGTTGAGCGGTGGCCGGGTGGCGTGTCTGCTCCCTACCTCGGATGTGGTGCTGCCCGCCTCGCCGCGTGTCTTCACGCACCTGCGCTGAGACGCGCCGCGGAGGGACGCGCTCGGATGCGCGCGCCTCTTTCGCGGTGTCTCACTCGGGCCGGGCCTGGGCGCTCTCCAGCCGCACGAAGAACTTGCAGAGCTTGTCTCCGGGGCGGACCTCGCAGTCGGTGCTGTAGGTCCGCTTCGTGGGCTCGTGACGGAGCGTGAGCTGGTGGCGCCCTTCGTAGAGCGTCACCTGCGGTGGGCCGTGCAGCGGCTGTCCGTCCACCGTCAGGACGGTCATGTCGTCCGGCCTGCCTCGCAGCGTCACGCTGAGCTGCTGGGGGTTCAAGGAGACGGTGCGCTTCTCGCCCGCCTTGAGTTGAAGCCGAGCGGACTTGTCGAAGCGTGACTTGTTGGCGGTGCCGGACAGCTCGATGCGCACCACGCCCGGGTCCACCGAGAGCGCGAGCGGCGTGCGCCCGACGACGCGGTCATTGAGTCGCACCTGGCCGGATGGGCGTGACTCGATTCGCAGCAGCGCCTGGGTGGCGGTGGGCTCGGGCGCATCGGCGGCCTGTGTGCCCGTGGTGTCGGCCTCCGGTGTGGCTTCACCCATGTCCAGGGCTCGAGCCGTGACCGCGGTGGGGTGGTCCGCGCCGTGGGGGGCATTGTCCGCGGGCGCGGCGGGGTTGCCCGCCTGGATGTCATTGCCGCGCGCGACCTGCGTGCCATTGCCGCCGGGCGAAGTCGGGGTGCCCCTCTCGGTGGGCGCGGGAGGAGGGGCCGCTGGCGGTGCTCCAGGCGCGGTGCCCTGTGCGCCCGCGGCTGGCCGAGGCGCGTCCGCCTGCGCGACCGGCGTGGGCTCGGCGTGGTTGCGGTTTGCCCACCACGCCCCCGCGCTCGCGGCGAGCCCCAGGCCCGCGAGGATGCCGAGCCCCGCCACCCACGGCCGCGAGGCGGAGCGCCGAGGCAGCGCGGCGGTGACCACGTGCTCGGGCGCGGCCTTCGATGCGGACTGGTGCGTGGCCTCGGTATGAGACGCGACGCCGCTCACCGAGGACACCGGGCGGGGCGTGCGCGACGTGTTCACCCGGGCCGACGGCGTGGACGGCGAGGAGGGAGATGAGGGCGGGGGCGCTGATTCATCGGAGGGGAGCGTGGGAAACAGCTCCTTCACCTGATTGCCAATCTCGCGCATCCCGACCCGCCGCCCCCATTGGAGGAGCAGGTCATCCAGCGCCGCCTGCAACGCGTGGCAGCTGGCGTAGCGGTTCTCGGGCTCGCGTGCGAGCGCCTGGTCGATGACGAGCGCCAGCGCCTCGGGAGTCTCCGGGCTCAGCTCCCGCACGTCGATCAACGGCTCTTGGAGCACCGCGCGCATGAGCTGCGCGTCGCTCTCGCCCTCGAAGGGTTTGCGCCCGGTGACCAGCTCATACAGCACCACGCCCAACGCATACAGGTCCGAGCGCGCGCTGGCGGGCTGCCCCATCAGGTACTCGGGCGCCATGTAGCCCAGCTTCCCCTTCAGGATTCCCGAGCGGGTGTGTTGACTGGCATTGGCGGCCTTCGCGATGCCGAAGTCCATCACCTTCACGTTGCCCGAGCGTGAGACGAGCAGGTTGTCCGTGCTGATGTCTCGGTGGACGATGCTCAGGGGCTCGCCCGTGCGCGAATCACACAGCTCATGGGCATAGGCCAATCCCTCACAGGCCAGCGCGACGATGCGAGTGCTCAACTCCAGCGGAATGCGACGGCCCTGCTGAAGCGCCCGTTTGAAGAGGGCGCGGAGGTTGGGGCCCTCCACGTATTCCATGGCAATGAAGTACGCGTCCTCCTCCTGTCCGAAGTCGAAGATTTGGACGATGTTGGGATGGTCCAGCTTCGCCACCAATTTCGCCTCGGAGAGGAACATCTCGACGAATTGGGGGTCCTCCGCGAGGTGGGGGAGGATGCGTTTGACAACCAACAGTTTCTCGAAGCCCATGGGGCCGGCTGTCTTGGCGAGGAAGACTTCAGCCATGCCGCCCGTGGCGAGCTTTCTCGTGAGCAGGTATCGGCCCATTTCCATCTGCGCCATGAGTCCTTTTGCTGTGATATGGGTTCGAGAGGAGGTGCTCCCCCTTAGCACACCATGCAGACCCCCGCTCTTGCTCGCCTTTCCTGGTCGTGGCTGTGTCTCGTGATGGCGTGTACGCCCCCAACTCCTGGCGGCGAGAGCGCATCGACACCGTCCCCCCATGTCGAGAAACAGACAGTTGTCATCGCGGACCCAGGGCGCCCGTTGGCGGCCCCGCCTGCGATTGCGGCGCTCGCGCCTGTCTGGGATGCCGTGCAGCCCCTGGGGACCGCGCGCCATTCCCATTCGACCACCTTGCTGCCTTCGGGAAAGGTGCTCGTGGCGGGTGGCTCCAATGGCGCGCAAGCTGTTGCCACGGCGGAATTGTATGACCCCACCACCGGCCTCTGGACGCCCACGGGCGCCATGCCGGGCGCGCACTTCGTCCATTGCGCCACGTTGCTGCCCTCCGGGCAGGTGCTGGTCACGGGCGGCGAGGATGGGACGAAGCCCATTGGCACGGCGGAGCTGTATGACCTGGCCAGCGGGACCTGGCGCTCCGCCAGGCCGATGTCGACGGCCCGGTCTGGACACACGGCCACGGTGTTGAAGGACGGGCGCGTGCTGGTGGTGGGCGGCAGCTCGGGGACGACCTCGCTGGCTTCGGCGGAGCTCTATGACCCGTCCACCAACGTCTGGACCGCCACGCGCTCGCTGGTCAACCCGCGCTCGGGCCACACGGCCACGCTGCTCCCGTCTGGCAAGGTGCTCGTGGGCGGCGGCGCGGGCGTCACCAACGCGGAGCTGTATGACCCTGCGTCGGGGACTTGGAGCCCGGCGGGGACCATGACGACCCTGCGCAACTACCCGGCCGCCACGGTGCTGGTGTCAGGCCGGGTGCTGGTGGCGGGGGGCCAGTCGAGCAATGGGATGGTGGCCAGCGCGGAGCTGTATGACCCTGCAACAAACAGCTGGAGCGCGACGGGCTCGATGTCGATGGCGCGCATGTATCCATCCGCCACGGCGCTGCCGTCCGGAAAGCTCCTGGTGGCGGGGGGCCTGATTGGAGTCGCGCCGATCCCCGTCGTCGCGGCGGCGGAGTTGTATGACCCCGCGACGGGGACGTGGAGCGCGGCGCCGTCGCTGAGCGTGGGGCGCTACTGGCACACGGCGACGTTGCTTCCTTCGGGGCGGGTGCTGGTCGTGGGCGGCTTCGACACGAACACCGCCCTGGCCACCAACGAACTGTATGACGCCGAGTCGCCACACTGGGGCAGCACGGGGACTGTGGCGAGCGCGCGCAACTCCCATGTGGCCACGCTGCTGTCCACGGGCAAGGTCCTGATCGCCGGGGGCGTGGCCGCTCAGGATGGCCACGTGCTGGCCACCACCGAGCTGTATGACCCGGAGCCGGGGACGTGGGCAGGTGCGACGCCCATGTCCGTGGCGCGCATGAACCATACGCTCACGCCGCTGCCCTCCGGGCGCGTGTTGGCGGTGGGCGGCTTCGATGGGACGCGGGTGCTCGCGTCGTCAGAGCTGTTCGATCCGCAGGCGAGTGTCTGGGTTCCCGTGGGGGACATGACCCTGCGTCGGGGACATCACACCGCGACGCTGTTGCCGTCGGGGAAGGTGCTCGTCACGGGAGGCCAGAACGAGGATGGCTTCACCAACACGGCGGAGCTGTATGACCTCGCCACGGGGACGTGGAGCCCCACGGGAGTGATGCCCAATATCCGGGCGCGGCACGTGGCCGTGCTGCTGTCCACGGGCAAGGTGTTGGTGGCGGGGGGCACGGATGGCACCGCGACGCTGGGCCGGGCGGACCTGTACGACCCGGTCACCGGCAAGTGGTCCGTGACGGGCGACATGTCGGTGGCGCGCCAGGACCCCACGGTGACGGTGTTGCCGTCGGGGCGGGTGTTGGTGGCGGGCGGCTCGGATGGGACGGCCTTCCTCACCAAGGCGGAGGTCTATGACCCCGTCACGGGGACGTGGACCGCGACGACCAACACGATGACGGCGGGGCGCCGAGGGGCCACGGCGACGTTGCTGCCATCGGGCCGCGTGCTGCTGGCGGGGGGCTCCAAGACGACACAGCCGCTCACGGCGGAGCTGTATGAGCCGGCGACGGGCTTGTGGACGTCGATTCCTCCGGCGGGCGGCGTGTATGTGAATCACTCGGCGACGTTGCTGCCTCGGGGCAAGGTGCTGTTGACCGGCGGGCTCACCGCGAACGTCGAACTGCTGGACGACCGCGGCGCGTTGGAGGAGTGGCGTCCCGAGGTGACCTCGCCGGACCTGCTGCCCCCCGGAACGACGGTGGTGCTGGCCGGCAAGCTGCTGCGCGGTTTGTCCGAGGCGAGCAGTGGCGGCTTCAACTCCTCGCCGAGCGGCATCCCGCTGTTCGCGCTCACCTCGCTGGAGTCGGGGGCCCGGGTGACGCTCACGGTGGACCGCTTCACGGACACGTCCGCCACGGTTCAGGTGCCGCGCATCGCGCCGGGCGCCTATGTCCTCTCCGTCCTGGTCAACGGGGTGTCGTCGAGTCGCGAGGTGCGCGTCGCGGATGACACGTTGCCGGAGACGCGGTTCACGACCGCGCCCGCGGCGATCACCAACGTGCGCGCCGGGCCGTTCACGCTGGATTCGCCGGACAGTGATTTGATGGGCTTCGAGTGCAGCCTGGACTCGGCGGCCTTCGCGCCCTGCGGACGGACGCCCACGCTCCCCGCGCTCGCGGACGGTTCGCACACGCTCGCGGCGCGCGCCATCGACACGAGCGGCAACATGGACGCCACGCCCGAGCGCCGCACCTGGACCTTGGATACGCAGCCGCCCGCGCCGCCCGTGGTGACGTCTCCCGCCGAGGGCGACGAGGTGACGGGATTGGCCACCATCACCGGCACCGCGGAGGTGGGCAGCCAGGTGTCTGTCTATTTCGATGGGGAGCTTGCGGGCACCGCGACGGCCACGGATGGAAAGTGGAGCGTCGAGTCCGGCCTGGATGTGGACTCGCGCACCCACGCGCTCACCGCCACCGCCACGGACGTCGCGGGCAATGTCAGCCAGGGCTCCCCCGCGCTCAAGATCCAGACGCGGCCGGATAGCTATTACGCCGGCTGCGGCAGCGCGGGTGGGGCGCCCAGCCCGTGGGCCTGGGTGTCGGCGCTGTTCCTCTTGAGCGCGCGCTGGCTGCGGGGCGCCTCGCGGGGCGCCGCGGTGGTCCTGGCGCTGTGTGTCTTCACCGTGCCGTCGCGCGCCGTCGCGGAGCCGGCCTCGTGTCCCACGTGTCCGCGTCCGCACAATCCCTCGCTGCGCCGCGTGGAGCGGCTCTATGGAGACCTGGAGTACGAGAAGGCGCTGTCGCTGCTCCAGAAGGTGCGTGCCCAACCGGGCAATGGCCCCGAGGATGTCCTCTGGATGGATTTGATGGAGGGCATGCTGCAGTACGGGCTGGGCCGCATGGAGCCGTCCGACGCGGCCTTCGGGCGCGCGTTGGCGCAGGACGCCACGGTGTCGCTGCCGGTGGAGGACGCGTCGAGCACGCTGCGCGAGCGGTTCACTCGCCTGCGTCAGCAGCGCATGCAGGCCCGCGCGCCCGCGCCTCCGGTCACGCCCCCGCCGGCCCCCGCGGCGCCGCCTCCGACACCCGAGGCGTCTCCGTCGCTGCCCCCCTCCCCCGAGGGGGGCTGGGCGTTGCGCATGGTGGGCCTGCGGGGCGAGCGGGACATGGTGGGCTCCGGGATGTTGCCCGCGGTCACCGCCGAGGTGGTCCACGCGCCCCACGAGGCGCCGGACGGCTTCGGGTATGGCGCGGCGCTCACGGTGCTGGGCCAGAAGGCGGGGCCGGACGTGCGCGCGGAGGGGCGCCTCTTCCTGCCTGGGATTCAAGGCTCGGGCGGGCTGCTGCTGCGGCCGTATGGGTTGCTGGGCGCCACCGCCTTCATTCCGCAGGGCGCGGTGGGCGGGCGCGCGGGGCTGGGGTTGGGCCTGCGCACGGGGCGCTTCCACGTCTTCGCGGACGTGGCCTACGAGCGCTTCGTCAACACGGAGCGAGGCTTCGGCGCGGACGCGCTCCTGCTGGCCGTGGGAGCCGGGTGGGCCCCCATGGCCACGAGCTGGTGAGCGACGGCGCTCACCCGCTCAGCGCATCGGGTGGAAGGTGCGCTCAGCGCACCTGGTTGTTGCTGTTGGCAATGCCCGAGGCGCGCAGGGTGGACAGCATCGAGGAGTCAGGGGTGGTCAGGGCGACCTTGATCTTCTGGTCGCCCACGAACACGGTGCCCATGGCCTGGATGCCCGTGCCCTCGGGCATCTTGAGCTGACTGCGCTTCGACCCGGGGATCTGCATCATCTTGTTGAAGCTCGCCTCGGAGGTGCAGACCATTCCCTTGAGGTTGTCCTTGAGGGGAATCTTCTCCCAGTGGAGTTGCTCGTTCTGGACCTTGAGGTCCGAGCCGCTCACCGTGGTGTTGAAGTTGTCATTGCGGCCCGACTCGGTCTGCTTGCCCCACATCTCCTTCGTCCGAGTGAGGGGATCTCCCTTGGGGAGGCCCACCTGGTCCTTCTTCGCCGCGCCCGGCACCAGGCCCATGTTGTCCGTCGAGGACGCGCGCCAGGCTTCGGTGCCACCGCCTCCGCTGGAGGAGGCCTCGAAGGTGTGGCCGGGCTTCATGAGGAAGTTGGGACTGAGGATGAGCTGCACCTTGTCCGCGTTGCTGCCCACCCCGTAGCCCTCGGCCTTCCACCCCTTCTGCTCCGTGCCCACGGCGCGGGTGTAGACCCCCAGCGCGCCGCCGCCGTTGCGGTCCGCGTCCCGCGAGTACTTTCCGCTCTTGCCCAGCCGGTTGTACGCGGAGCTGAGCTGCCCGTTGCTCAGCGCGTCCTTGACGAAGTCCGGGCTCATTCCGTGCGTGAGGCACGCGGTCTTGTCGATGCTCAGCGGCTTGCTTTCGCGCGTGCCCTTGGCGAGCGCGGGCGCCGGACCTTGTGGATGCAGCGTCGGGGCCGCGGGCTTCTTGGCCGAACTGGAGACCGCGCCCGCCGGGCTGAAGGCGCTGGAGTCGAGCGCGATGGGAGGGTGGCTCGGGGCGGCGGTGCTGCTGGTGTGCGGGGGGATGATGGGGGGCGGCTGCTTGGGGGGATCCGCGCGGGCCTTCAGCTTCGTGTTTCCAACCTGTGTCAGGGTGGGCTTCGGGATTTGGGTGGCCTTCATGGCGTCCGGACTCCAATCTGACTGCGCGACCAAGCAGAGCTAACACAGACATGCGGGCGCCGCGGGTATTCCCGGAATGGGCTTGCACGCCAGGGCACATCCGGTCCTCCTGGGATGTGCTGGCTTGCCGCGAGAATGAAATGTCGCCGTCGGGCTGAAGGGGCCCGGAGCGCGACTGTTCGCTGTCTGACATTGCCCCGCTCCCGGAGCGCCGGGGGCGGGACGACGGGGGCGCATGCCCCCATGGCCTACTTGTTGTTCACGGGCGTGGACTTCTTCACCACGAAGCCCACGGGCGGAGGGAGCGCGGGCGCGCTGGAGCGGCGCAGGGGCAGCATGGCGAAGGTGAGCTGAATCACCGTCTTGAAGCCTTGCACCTTCTCCGGAATGTTCTTCAGGGAGGCCTGGCTGAGGCTGCGATTGGCTTTGACGAGCAGCACCGTCTCGCCCGCCGCGTTCCTCCGGGGCTCGATGCCGTCGACTTCCTTGAGGAAGGAGGTCACCAGCTTGGCGGCCTCGGCCAGGGCCTTGCCCACCGCGGTGTGCGGCGCGGACTCCTCGGCGGAGAGCGGCGGGTGCTGGCTTGCGTGCGTGCCCGCGGGCTTCGAGGTGCTGAGCACGAACTGAGGGCTCATGCGCGGCGCGGCGCGCGTGCTCGCGGGGGTGGCCTGGGGCATGCCTCCCATGGCGGCGGAGGTGGTTCCCAAGCGCTGCGCCTGCGCGGCCTTCATGGGGGCGTTGACGCTGGCGGGTTGGAAGTCCGTCTGCGCCACGAGCTGTGAGCCGGTGGTGGTCCGGGCCATGGCCGCGGCGCGGCTGCCCGAGGAGGACTCCCCGCCCACGCCGCCCGTCTTGCCGCTCTCCTGCTCGGTCTTCGAGGTGCCCTGGCGGTCCCGGGTGCGGCCCTCCTCGAGCTGACGGAAGGTCTCTTCTTCGCTCGCGGAGCGCTTGCGCTCACCGCCTTGGCCCAGCGACATGCCTGGGTCCTGGGTGAGGTCCTCCTCCTCGTCATCCTCTTCCTGGCCCGGAACGTAGGGGCCATTCTTTCCCGCGACGTTGCGTCGAGGACGGACCTCGCGGCGCGTGGTGGGGCGCAGCGTGAGCGGGGGCGGGCGACGGGGGATGTGAGCCACGGTATCTGCTAGAATAGCCGAACGTCATGGCGGAGAACCATCGAGGCAATGAGATCGACTATGGCAAGTGCCCCTGCACCGGCGCGTACGAGCACAGGTTGATCGAAGTGGAATTGACGGTGGCCCAGCGCAGCGTGGTGCTCACCGACATCCCGCAGGGCGAGTGCGCCCAATGTAGTTCACAGGTCTACAAGATGCAGGTGATGGAGCGTCTGGAAGGACTGATGCGCACGGAGTGAGAGGAATTCCTCCGGGCGTCGTGCGAATTGCGCGGCAAGGACCGGAGTGTTTGCCCGAGGGGGCTCGCCTATCTCCTGGCTCGCGTCGGAACACCCCGGCGCCACCTTGGAGTGCGCACCCCATGTCTGTTGGACCTATCGAATCCCTCTCGCGCTATCACCTGCTTGGCCAATCCGGACTGCGGGTCAGCCCGTTGGCATTGGGCACCATGTCCTTCGGCACGGACTTCGGCTGGGGCATGCCCGAGGAGCGCGCCCACTCCCTTCTGGCGCGCTACCTGGAGGCGGGCGGGAACTTCATCGACACGGCGGATGGCTACACCGCCGGTTCGAGCGAGCGCATCATCGGCGACTACTTCGCGCGGCAAGGCGGACGCGAGCGCTCCGTCATCGCGACCAAGTTCACCGCGAATGCCTCGCCGGGGGACCCGAACGCGGGCGGCAATGGTCGCAAGAACATCTACCGCGCGCTGGAGGCGTCGCTGCGGCGCCTGAAGACGGACTACGTGGACCTGTACTGGGTTCACCTCTGGGATGGCCTGACGCCCGTCGAGGAGGTGATGCAGACGCTCACCACGCTCGTTCGCGAGGGCAAGGTGCGCTACCTCGGCCTGTCGGATGTCCCTGCGTGGTACTTCGCGCGGGCGCAGACGCTGGCGGAGCGCCACGGCTGGGAGCGGGTGGTGGCGCTCCAGTTGGAGTACTCGCTGGCGGAGCGCAACATCGAGCGCGAGCACATCCCCGCCGCGCTCTCGATGGGGGCGGCGATTACGCCGTGGAGTCCGCTGGCCGGCGGCCTCCTGACTGGCAAGTACACCCGCCAGGGCAATCAGCCCAAGGGCGAGGGCCGCGCCCACGCGCTTCTCCAGGCCGTGCCGCTGGTGGCCGAGAAGTTCCTGAAGGATCGGCCGTGGGCGTTGCTGGACGAGGTCCTCGCCGTCGCACGCGAGGTGGGGCGCACGCCCGCGCAGGTGGCGCTCAACTGGGTCGCGACGCGGCCCGGCGTGGGCTCGACGCTGGTGGGTGCCAGCTCGCTCACGCAGTTGGAGGACAACCTTCATGCGCTGGACTTCACGCTGCCAGCCGAACTTTCCGCGAGGCTGGAGAAGGCGAGCCGGCCGGAGCTGCTCCACCCCTACGTCTTCTTCGAGAGCCCGTTCTTCACGCGAGGAATGGTGGCGGGTAACACGCACGTGACGGCGGAGCCGGCGTGGTTCCGGGGGCCGCTCCAGGCGCCCTGAGGCGGGGAAGTGAAGCGCCGGAAGGCTCGACCGTCATGAGACGGGCGGCCGGGCATTCCGGGGGACCCAGGGCTGTTCGGCCTCCGGACGTGTCACCTCGTACACTGCCGTCGCCCTGAGGCGGCGGCTCACCGGAGGAACCCATGACGACGTTGCGAACCCTGTCCCTGTCCGCGCTGCTGTTGGCCGCGGGAACCACCGAGGCCCGGGCGGATGTGGGAGGCGCCACGCCTCGGCTGGCGATGCAGGCCGAGACGGGGAAGGGCGCGGCGAGCCCCAAGCTGGAGTCCGGCACGCCCTTCACCGCGGCGTACATCGTGGAGCACTGGCGCCTGCACCCGGACTCGCCGCCGCTGGAGAACACGCCCTCGGCGCAGGCGCCGGGCTACGTGGCCAAGAAGCTGGTGGTGGGCGCCAGCGCGGGCGACCTCAAGCTGCCCGGGGCCAGCGAGATGTCCAAGAAGCTGCAGCGCATCCTGGAGGCGATGAAGGCCAACCCGGCGCTCAAGAATGTCCGAGGCGTGAGCCTGGGGCAGGGCGTGGCGCTGGGAATGTCGCGGGGCGGCCCCATGGAGAAGGGCATCGCGGGCAAGACCTACCTGATGGCCTTCCCCCTCCGGCTCGAGGACAAGTCGACCGTGCACCGGACGGACGGCACGTACTACACGCCCGGGGAAGGCGACTCGCTCAACGTCGTGGTGAATGACCCGTCGCTGCTGGAGACGACCCCGGAGGTGCTGGGCACCTACAACGGGCACTCGGTGGTTCGCGTGGGGTCGGGGCTGGGCGTGGTGGTGCTCAACACGAAGCGCCCGCTGACCGTCACCGTCAACACGCCGCGCGGTCCGCAGCAGGAGCTCAATCCGGACCTGATGGATGCCTCGCGGCCTCCCGCGGACATCCAGATGTTGGTGGCGTACCTGGGCTCGGGCACGCCCACCTGGAATGACCTGGCGCGCGGCAACGTGAGTCCCACCAGCGGGCCCGGCCGGCTGCTGGGGGCCCTGTTCACCATGGACTGGAAGACCCTCGTCACGCAGAAGGCCAGATAGCGCGCCCCCGCGGTGGGGCCGGGGGCGAGGCGGAGAGCCTCGCCCGTGGGACTCAGGCCACCTGGGGGGCCTCGCGGGCGGCGACCTCGCGGGGCTCGGGGTACACGGCGCGCTGGGGCGTGGTGATGCGGATGATGCCCAGCTTCGCCAGCACGCGCATGACCTGCCACGTGGGGTCGATCTCGAACACGCGGGCCGCGAAGTTCGGGCTGCTGCCGTACTTGTGGTGGTTGTTCTGGAACAGCTCGCCCATGCACAGGAAGTCCACCGGCAGGGTGTTGCGCGACTTGTCGCTGCCCTGAAAGTTCCGGTAGCCGTACTTGTGGCCGCACCAGTTCACGATGGCGCCGTGCACGGGCCCCATCAGGAAGTGGATGGGCAGCAGCAGGAACATCCAGGGCGACGTGGCGAACGCGATGTAGAAGAGCGAGTACAGCACGCCCCAGGAGATGGGCGCCCACCAGGACATGCCCAGCGTGCGGTCGATGAGCTTCCAGTCCGGATAGCCACCGAGGAACCGGGCCTCCGGCTGCTCGTACTCGTGGACGTACGCGTGGTAGCGCTTCTTGGTGTGCCACATCATCCGCATCACATCGCGGAAGTTGTGCGGCGAGTGCGGATCCTTCTCCGTGTCGGAGAAGGCGTGGTGCTCGCGGTGCAGGATGGCGTACGCGCGCGGTGAGAGATACGACGAGCCCTGGACCAGATAGGTCAACAGGTGCACCACGCGCTCGGTGCGCGGCCCCATGCTGTACATGCGGTGCGCGGCGTAGCGGTGCTGAAAGAAGCTCTGGAAGAAGACACAGAGCAACCAGTGGCTGACGAAGAAGACGAGGACGGCCATGAGTTCTCCACGAGCGGTGGCAGTGTCTGGCTAACATCGACCCTGTCACCGGCGTGTCAGCGATGCGCACGAAGGTGGGGACGCCCAGGGCGGGCGGCATCCGCGAGACGGGCCGCTGGCGCCGGCGGGCGGGCGCCCTGTCTTCCGGGGGATAAGCCGCGGTGCGGCAATCCATTCGGTCGAGCGAGGGCGGGTGAACGTGAGGGTTGCGGGTGGTGCGGTGGGCGGGCAGAACGCCCGTCATCGCGCGTCATCGCGCGTCTTCCCGGAGGAGCACGCACGTGGAGCGGGCGAACATCATTGGCCTGGACAAGCAGCACGTCTGGCACCCCTACACCGCGATGGCGCAGTACATCGCGGAGACGGATCCGCTGGTGGTGGTGGGCGCCGAAGGGCCCTACCTCCTGGATGCGGATGGCAGGCGCTACCTGGACGCGAACAGCTCCTGGTGGGTGACGACGCTGGGGCACCGCCACCCGCGCCTGGTGCGCGCGCTCACCGAGCAGGCGGCGAGCCTGGCGCACGTGTCGCTCGCGGGCATCACCCACGAGCCCGCGGCGCGGCTGGGCGCGGAGCTGGCGGCGATTGCCCCGGGCGCGGACCGCGCGGACGTGCCGGCCGAGCAGAGGTTGTCGCGGGTCTTCTACTCGGACAACGGCAGCACCGCGGTGGAGGTGGCCATCAAGATGGCCGCGCAGTACTGGGCGCAGAACGGGCGCCCGCGCCGCACGCGCTTCATCACGCTGACCGAGGCCTTCCACGGCGAGACGGTGGGCTCCACCAGCGTGGGCGGTGTGAAGGTGTTCCGCGACGTCTTCGGGCCGCTGCTCTTCGACGTGGTGCACGTGCCGTCGCCCGCGGAAGAGGGGGGCTGGGCGCGCGCCTTCTCCGAGGTAGAGGCCGCGCTGCGCGCACACCCGGAGGAGATCGCCGGCGTCATCCTGGAGCCGGTCATCCAGGGCGCGGGCGGCATGCTCATGTACTCGCCGGACTTCGTGCGCGCGGTGCGCGAGGCGACGCGCGCGGTGGACACCTTCCTCATCGCGGACGAGGTCTTCACCGGCATGGGGCGCACGGGCGCGCGCTTCGCGGTGGACCTGGCGGGCGTGGTGCCGGACCTGCTGTGTCTGGCCAAGGCGCTCAGCGGCGGACTGCTGCCCTTCGCGGTGACGCTCGCGTCCGAGCGCGTCTTCTCCGGCTTCCTCGGTGAGAAGAGCCGGGCGCTGTACTACGGCCACTCGTACTGCGGGAACCCGCTGGGCGCGGCCGTGGCGCGCGAGGTGCTCGCCGTCTATCGCGACGAGGACGTGCTGGGGCAGGTGGTGCGCAAGGCGCCGCGCATCCAGGCGGCCTTCGAGCGCATGGCGCGCGAGATTCCCGGACTGACTCGGCCGCGCGCGGTGGGCATGGTGGGCGCGGTGGACCTGGGCGGCGGCGGCTACCTGGCCAACCGGGGCTGGCGCGTCTACGAGGCGGCGCGGCGCCGGGGGCTGTACCTGCGTCCGCTCGGCGACACGGTGTACATCGCGCCTCCGCTCAACATCCCCGACGCCGCGCTCGACGTGTTGCTGGCGGGCGTGGAGGACAGCCTGCGCGAGGTCGCGAAGGACTGAGGCCCGCGTGGGACGTGGGGGACGGGGCGCTGGCGCGTCGCGTGCGTCGCCAGCGCACGACCAACCCCCCTAGCACGAGCAAGACCGCGACCAGCGCGACGAGGTGCTCGACGTGTCCCACGCCGCGCGCCAGGCGATCCACGCTGCTCGAGCCCAGGTAGCCCAGCGTCACCAGCGCGGGGCAGTTGATGCACAGGGCCAGCGCGTCCCACAGCAGGAAGTGCGCGAGCGGCATGTCCTCCACCGCCGCCATGGCGAACACCGGCACCCGCAGCACGGACATGAAGCGCCCGAAGAACACCATCCGCGGGCCGTGTCGCGCGTAGAGTTGCTCGACGCGCGCGCGACGCTCGGCGGGGAAGAGGCGGCCGGTGTAGCGGTTCGTGTACAGCGCCGGGCCCAGCCGGCGAGACACCAGGAACAGCGCCGTGTCCCCGCTCAATACGCCGGCCATGCACACCGCGTAGGCCACCGGCAGCGCGATGACCCCCCGGTGCGCGAGCACGCCCGCGGCCAGGTGCACCACATCCTCGGGGAGCGGCAGGCCCAGGCCGCCCATCACCAGCGCGCCATACAGCAGCGGCGCCGAGCCATGCGCGAGCAGCAGTCTCAGCGGGCTGTCGCTCACGGTGGGGCCTGATGAGGGGACGCGTCGCGCCGCTCCTGACGAAAGAGCAGGAGCTCGCGCGCGATGATTTGGGCGGTGGCGGCCACGGGCACCGCCACCACCGCGCCCACCACGCCCCCCAGCTCCGCGCAGAAGAGCACCGCCAGCAGGGTCACCAGCGGGTTGACGTGCGTGGTGCGCTTGAACACGAGCGGGGCCAGCACGTTGCCCTCGAGCTGGCCGTACAGCAGGAAGTAGACGAGCACCGTGACGGCCTTCCACAGCCCGCCCGTGGCCCACGTCAGCAGCGTGATGAAGCCCCCCGCGACGATGGGGCCCGCGTAGGGCACCAGGCTGGAGAAGCCGCTGGCGATGCCCAGGGGCAGGAAGAAGGGCATGCCCAACACCGCGAGGCACGTGGTGGTGAGCGTGGCGTTGATGGTGCAGATGAGCGTGATGCCGGAGAGGTAGCCGCCCGTCGCCCGGTACACGTTGCGCATCACGCGCACGTAGCGCAGGCGGTGCTCGGGCCCGGCCAGGTCCAGCGCGCGGCGCAAGAGGCCGCCGCCGAACGACAGCATGAAGACCACGAGGAAGAACACGCTGAGCGCGCCGCCCAGCACGCCCACGAGCCCGCCAATGGCGCGGGCGAGCAGCGAGGGCAGCGTGCCGGCGAGCTCCGGCGTGGCCTGCTCCAGCCGCTGGGCCCAGCCCAGGCTGCGCAGCCGCTGGTTCACCACGCGCAGCGCCCGCTCCTCGCGCAGTTCGCTCCACAGGGTGGGCCACTGCTGCACGAGCGCGTCCACTTGCGACACCGCCGCGGGGATGACCAGGAGCGCCATCGCCGCGAGCACCAGCAGCGCGGCGGTGAGCACCACCGCGATGGCCAGTCCGCGCCGCAGCTTGCGCCGCTCCAGCCACGACACGCCGTGCTCCAGCGCGAGCGACAGGAGCGCCGCGATTCCCACCAGCGTGAGCGCCATGCGCGTGCGCATCACCAGCGCGACGAGCACGAGCACGGACAGCGCGGTGAAACACACGGTGTAGACCGTGCGCGGCGTCACCTGGGACCGCGGTCTTGTCGCCTCGTGCTCCGCCACCATCCCCGTGCCCCGGGGCCGCTCGACGTAGCGCCCCGTTCCCTCGGGATGTGCATGGCGCGGGGCCGAGACCAGCCCCGCCGTGACGCGGATGTCGCGCCGTGGACGGAGGTGCGATGCCCTCCGCCCGGGCGCGCGTGGGATTAGTTGCGCGAGGGGTACACGCCCTGCAGCGCGATGATGAAGCTCACGCACAGGTACGGCGCCATGTTGTTGTGCGGCTGGCTGCCCCCGGCGATGCCAATGGCCTGAGGGCTCATCGTCGTGCCGGCGGTGGCGTTGTACATGTTGACCGGCTGCTGCGTGCTCGAATCCACCTGGATGGCGTTGAACATGCCTTCGGGGTTGGCCGCGTCGGCCTGTGTCACGCTCGCGACCAGCGAGTGGGTGTGCGCGGGCATCTGGTTGGCGACGAGCGTCACGGTCTCCGTGCCGCCCTGCTCGCCCAGGGTGCGCGGCGACAGGCCCGGTCCCTGGCCCCACTGCATGGGCGAGCGGCCGCGCAGATCCGGCAGCGCGAACGTGGTCTGCCCGTTGCCGCCGTAGGTGATTCCCAGAATGGAGAACAGCGCGGAGTTCTGCGCGATGGAGAGCAGTTGGCCGTTGCAGAACGCCCAGCCGCGCGGGGCGAAGTTTCCACCGAACATCCGGATTTCACCGATGAATGGATCCGACATGAGCGACTACCTCTCGGGTGCGGTGTTGCGTGGTCGACAGTGCGTGCGGGCCCACACGTGGAGGACTCGGGCGTTCCCGATGCGCGCAAGGGGAGCGTCCTCGCGCGAGGCGAGCGGAGAGTCCGGGGGGTGTGGGGTCAGCGAAAGCCAGGCGAAAGGGGCCGCATCCGGCTGGGCGTCCCGTGGGGACGCAAAAGCATGGTCTAGTCAAAAATCACCCTTCGAGGCAAGATTCCTGTCCGTTGTCGTTGAGTTGGTGTGCGCGGCCCCGCACGTGATTCCGCGGTCCGGTCTACCTGCTGTGTCGACCGACTCTGACCGCATCTCTCGAACTCACGGAGTTGTTCATGGCCGACGCACGCGCGCACAGCCTTACGGGCTGGAAGATGTTCCGCAGTTTGTCTCTCACGACCCTGCTGGTCCTCTCCGGATGCTCGGAGTCCACGGGTCCACAAGGCGCGCAGGGCGCCCAAGGCGCGCAGGGCGCCCAAGGCGCGCAGGGCGCCCAAGGCCCCGCTGGCGCTCAGGGCGCGGCGGGAGCGCCCGGCGCGAAGGGAGAGAAGGGCGACAAGGGTGACGTTGGCCCGCAGGGCCCCGCAGGTCAGGCGGGAGGCGCGCAGGGGCCCGAAGGCCCGGTGGGCCCGGTGGGACCTCGCGGCTTGGGCGCGGTCGCGCGCACGGCCCCGGAGCTGCCGGGGCTCTCGTGTGCCATGGGCGGCGTGAGGCTGGAGGTCGGCGTCGACAAGGACCTGGACGGCATCCTCGACGATGAGGAAGTCGACGCGGAGCTGACCCGCTACGTGTGCAACGGCGCGCAGGGCGCCACCGGTGCCGTGGGCCCGCAGGGGTTCAAGGGCGACATGGGCGGCACGGGCGCGAAGGGTGACACGGGCGCGACGGGCCCCAAGGGAGACACCGGCGCGACCGGTGCCACGGGCTCGCAGGGCCTCAAGGGCGACGTGGGCCCCAAGGGAGACACCGGCGCCACGGGCGCGGTGGGCCCGCAGGGCGTCCAGGGTCTCAAGGGCGACACGGGCGCGACGGGCCCCAAGGGAGACACCGGCGCGACCGGTGCCACGGGGGCTCAAGGCGCCGTGGGCCCGCAGGGTGTGAAGGGCGACAAGGGTGACAAGGGCGATGTCGCGCTGGTGAAGACCACCACCGAGCCCGCGGGCGCGAACTGCGCCACGGGTGGCGTGAAGGTCGAAGTGGGGCTCGACACGGACCGGGACGGCACGCTGGATCCGGGTGAGGTGGATGCGGCCCAGACCCGCTATGTGTGCCACGGCGCGCAGGGCCCCCAGGGTGTGCAGGGCGCCACCGGTGCGACGGGCGCGACGGGCGCGACGGGGCCTCAGGGCGCGCAGGGGCTGCACTCGCTGTCCGCCACCGCCGCGGAGCCCGCGGGCGCGAACTGCGCGACGGGCGGCACGCGGATCCAGATTGGCACGGACACCAACGGCAACGGCGCGCTGGAGTCCGGTGAGGTGAATCCCGCGTTCACGCGCTACGTGTGCAACGGCGCGCAGGGCCCCCAGGGTGTGCAGGGCGCCACGGGAGCGACGGGGCCGCAGGGGGCCACGGGCGCCACCGGCGCGACGGGCGCCACCGGCGCGACGGGACCGCAGGGCGCCGCGGGCGCGATGAATGTCTACGGGGATGGCTCGGGCGGCGCGCTCAGCGTCGCGGTGGGCTCGACCTTGGACCTGACCACGGCGGCGGGCTTCGACTCGCTCGCCGGTCGCCACCACCTGCAGTTCTCGAGCATCAACATCAGCGGCTCGCTGGTCCTGCCGAGCGGCACCACGCTGCGCGCCACGGGCGACGTCGTCGTGAACGGCTCCATCCTCGTGGCGCCGGGGACGCAGGACACCGGCGTGGGCACCGCGCCGCCGGGCCTCGCGCTGTCGGCGCCCACCACCATCGGAGGCGGCGTGGGCCTGGGCAAGCTGCAGGCCTCGCACGTGCTGCGCCCGGTGGCCGCGGCGGGCGGCGCGGGTGACCGGGTTCCCGCGATGAGCGGCGGTGAGGGCGGCGGCTCGGTGTTCATCGCCGCGCGCGGCAACGTCACCATCGCGGCTGGCGCCTCCATCCTCGCCAATGGCAACCCCGGGACGGATCCGGCCAGCACCACCGCGGACACGGGCGGCGCGGGCGGAGGCGCGGGTGGCGTCATCGTCATCGCGTCCCGAGGCACCATCATGGTGAGCGGCGTGCTGCGCGCCAATGGCGGCGCGGGCGCTCCGGGCCGCAACGTGAACGGGGGGACGGCGGGCGCGGGCGGTGGCGGCGGTGGTGGTGGCGGCATCATCCACCTCATCTCGCCGAACTCCATCAACCGTCCGGGCACGATTGAAGTGAACGCGGGCGCGGCGGGCGCGGACAGCGTGGGCTCCGCCTCCAACTCGGCGGGCAGCGGCGGCGGCGCGTGCGGCGGCAACGGCGGCAACGGCGGCAGCAACCCCGTCTTCGGCGCGGCCTTCGTGGCCGCGTCGGCGGGCTCCCCGGGCTACGTCTTCACGACGGTGGTGCCCGAGCCGGAGGACCTGCTGCTGTGAGGTGACCCCGAGCGTCCCCGCTCATCGCGACGCGGCCCGCGAGTGCCTGATGGCTCGCGGGCCGTTCGCGTTTCAAGGGGCGTGTTTCAACGGCTGGGGGCACTCCACTGCATGGCCACGGAGGGGGCGCCCGGCTCCGGGTTCGGCTGCTCCTGGAAGCCGAGCCGCGCATAGAGCCGGCGCGCCGGGTTGTCCGCGCGCACGCTCAGGTGCAGGGGGCGTCCCGCGCGCGCCGCCTCGGCTTGGAGGGACTTCAGCAGGTGGGTCCCCAGGCCCACGCCGCGGTGCTCGGGCAGGAGCGACACGTCCACCAGCCGCCAGGCTTCCGCGTCTTCCGCGCGGGCCACCAGCAATCGTCCGGCGGGTCGTCCGTCGTGGAGGACGACATGGTGCTCCGCGCCGGGGAAGCGCAGGGACCAGTCCCGCTGCTGGGCGAGCCATTGCAGGCGCAGGAAGGCATCCGATTGGGCGGGAGCCCAACCCCAGGCGGCGAGCTCCTCCGCGCGGGTGCTGGCGTACAGCGCGAACAAGAAGGCGGAGTCCTCGGGGGTGACGGAGCGAAGGGTCGCGAGCACGGTGCTCGTGAGCATGGCTCCGGGGTCCTTGGTGCGTCCACCGTCGGCGCGGGGTTGCTCGCCACACGGGTCGCGCGCGGCCCAGACACGCAGCTCGTTGCTCACGCGTTGAGGGGACGGCCTCCGCGCGTCAGACCGGAATGGGAGCCTCGGGCGTTTCCCCGACAGGAGCACGGCATGATGAAGAAGACGCGAGAACACGACCTGACGGCGGCGCTCCAAGAGGCACGTGAGACCGAGGCCCGGTGGCGCGGACTGGCCGCGCGCCTCATGGAACTCGGCGACGACGCGATGGACGCGCAGCTCCTGGTCGCTTTCCGCGGAGCCCGGGACGAGGGCTCGGTGCCGCCGGACGCGGGCTTCTTCCTCGTGGCCCACCTGCTCACCGCCATGGCGGATGAGTCCATCTCCGATGACGCGCGTGTTCGCTTCCTCGCGCGAGAGCTGGACGCGCTGGAGCGCGAATATGGCCTCGGTGACGAGGGCTGGCCCGAGGACGAGCCGCCCCCCGAGGACTGGGAGGCGCTGTGCGCCGCCTACGAGGAAGCCTGCGACGAGGCCCGCGCCGTCTTCTTCCGCGCCTACGGAGAAGAGGAGATGGCCCGGCTCTACCTGGTGGATCGCTCCGCGTTTCACCGCCGCTTCGAGAACGGGCGCCGCTTCTTCCACGGTCTGCCCATGCTCCCCGACCATCTGCACTGAGGGCGGCGGCTCGCTGCCGCGCGACTGTCTTTCAACAATTCCGAGAAAGCGTCAGTGACCTGAAACGTTGGAAACACGGGGAGGACGTGACGCGCCGGCGCAGGGCAGGGGGACTCTCAGAAAAGTCTTGGAGTGACGGCGGGTTGCGTGAGTGGGGACAATACACACCCATGGCGCAATCTTACGGTCAAGAAAGAGTAAATTAGACAGACTTAATGGCGGTGCGATGTGGTTCTGATGAAAGACCTTGCAACGGTCTGGCTTTTCTCCTCCGCACACCCTATTCCCCCGCGCGCTTTCGAGCGCCGCCGCAGGATCGCTTGACGGATGTCAACGCGTACTGGGAGTGGGTGGGTGTCGGCGGGAAGCCATAGGTCTTCGCAGGTCGCTCTCGGCGGCGCGCGACTCCGATGAAATCCCCTCCAAGGATCGGGAGTCGCGCGCCGCCGCTCATTTCTGGCGCATGAGCGGTGCATAGACTGCGCGCATGTCGACGACCGCCGCCTCGCATCTGCTGGACCTGCTGTGGGAGCGCTACGCCTCCGAGGTGCCATACGCGCGCACCTTCGTGACGCTCTGTGGAGGCACCTTCCGCAATGACCACGTCGCGCTGCGCTCGCTGGCTCGCCCCGGGGGCGGCATCGCGTTGATGTCCCGCCCGTTCGAGCGGCTCGGCTGGCGCGCGGCGGGCGCGTACACGTTCCCGGATGCACGCCTGTCCGCCATCTACCTGGCCCATCCGGAAGGATTGCCGCGCGTGTTCATCTCCGAGCTGAGGTCGGAGGAGCTGTCGGCCCGGGCCCGCGAGCTGCTCGCGACGCTGCCGGAGGATCCGCCGCCGCCCGAGGAGGTGGACGCGCTGGCCGCGTGGTTCCACGCGCCGCCTCCTCCGTCCGAGGCCGCGTTGCTGGAGCTGGAGAAGGAGAGCCAGTACGGGGCCTGGCTCCTGGCCTTCGGGCGCAAGGTGAACCACTTCACCGGCGCGGTGGATGACGTGGAGGTCTGGCAGCGGCGCATGCGCGAGGCGGGCGTGCCCATGAAGGCGGACATCGAGGGCGAGCCCGGCACGGCGCTCCGGCAGACGGCCACGCACGCCTCACCGCTGCCCGTGCTGCTCCAGGGCGGCGCGACGCGCGCGTGGCCCTATGCGTATTTCGAGATCGCCCAGCGAGCGCCCCACTTCGACGGCTTCCTGGGGCCGCAGGCCCGCGCGCTGTTCGACATGACCCGGCGCGGGTGACGCCGCGAGCTCAGGGGCCCGCGAGCAGGCCGGGCTCCGGTGGCGCCACGAGCGAGGTGAGCACGTGGTCTCGCCAGTGTCCGTCGATGAGGAGGAAGTCCCGCGCGTAGCCCTCCACGGCGAAGCCCAGGCGCCGCAGCACCGCGGCGCTCTTGAGGTTCTCCGGCAGGTGGTTGGCTTGGAGTCGGTGCAGGCCCATGCCGCTGAAGGCGTAGTCGCACACGGCGCGCAGGGCCTCGGTCATGAAGCCGTGTCCCGTGTGGTTCCGGTCGAGGCCATAGCCCAGGTCCGCGGCCTGGAGCGGCCCCCGGCGGATATGGGTGAGTGAGATGTTGCCGATGACGGGCGCCGAGGACGGCGGTGCATCGCGTGGCAGCACATACAGGCGCAAGGAGATGTCGTGGCGGAAGTCCTCGCGGTCCTGCGCGAGCCGCGTGCGCCAGTACGCCGTGGAGAAGAAGGTGGCGGGCCGCGTGGGGGACACCGCGCCCAGGTGCTCACGGTTGGTGTCGTAGTACGCCAGCACGCGCGCCGCCGCATCCGAGGGCAGTTGCGTGACGTGGAGGCGCTCGGTGGTGAGCAAGAGGGGAGGGCTGTCGCTCGTCATGGCGCGGACCTGGGTGAACGCTAGCGCGTCCAGGCGTGAGGTGCGCGCCTGACGACAGCGCCTGCTTGTTCCGTCCGCGTGACGACGCCCCGGCCGGAGGGAGCTCCGGCCGGAGCGTCCAGGTCCTCACGGCTGAGGCGAGGTGGGGGCGGAGTCCTGCTGCGGCGATGACGGGCTCTCGCTCGACGAGCCTTCGTGCGACGACGTGTCATGCGACGTGTCGTGCGACGGATGCGCGTGCGACGACTTGCCGTGCGACGGCTGCTGGTGCGGTGGCTTCTCGCCCTTCGCGCCGCTGCCGCCCACGCCGCCGGGCTGCTGCCCGCCTGCGTTCGCCATGCCGCGCTCGACGACAATCTCCACGCGGCGGTTGTTGGCGCGGCCCTCGGGCGTGCGGTTGCTCGCCACGGGCTGGTGCTTCCCCAGACCGCGCACGTCGATGCGGTCCGCGGGCACGCCCTGGCTCACCAGGAAGTCGCGCACGCGCTCGGCGCGGTGCAACGAGAGCTGCTCGTTGAAGGCATCCGAGCCTTGCGAGTCCGTGTGGCCCTCGATGAGCAGCGGCCGACTGGACTCCTTGAGCGCGCCGGCCACATCCGCGAGCCGGTTGCGCGCGGCGGGCAGCAGGTCCGTCTGCCCCGAGGCGAAGAGGACGCTGCCAGACAGGGTCACCACGGTGCCCCGGGCCTCCTCCTTCACCTTCACGTTGGACAGCTTGTCCAACTGGTTGACCGCATCCTGGGCGCGCTGCTCCGCCTCGGCGCGAGCCTGACGCTCGGCCTCCAGTTGTTGCTGCGACGCGGACTGCTGGGTCTGCGCCATGGAGCTGGCCTCGGAATGCCGGCGCTCGGCTTCCTGCCGGGCGTTCTCCGCGGCCGCCAACTGCTGGCGCGTGGAGTCCAGCTCCGCCTGCGTGCGCTGCTGTTGTTGTTGCTGCGCCTCCAGCAGCGCCTGTTGTGACAGGGCC
The DNA here is from genome assembly GCF_019039035.1 of Citreicoccus inhibens. GTDB lineage: Bacteria > Myxococcota > Myxococcia > Myxococcales > Myxococcaceae > Citreicoccus > Citreicoccus inhibens. The sequence continues at coordinate 103,519 of NZ_JAHNZT010000005.1, forward strand.
TGCTGACGCGCGGCCAGCTCCGCCCCACCTCGCACCTGGGCGAGCTGCGCCTTGCGCAGGGCCACGTAGGACAGCGAGCGCGTGCGCGCCGAGTCCTGGCTCTTCGCGTACTCCTTCTCCGCCTGCTCGAGCGCTGCGTGGGCGGCGGCCACGTCCTTGGGACGTGCCTGGCCCTCGGGGCTCTCGGCGGTGCGCTGATAGGCCGAGCGCGCCTCGACCAGCTCGCGAGGCGCCGGCGCATGGGCACATCCCACCGCCGTGAGCGCCAGGGCTCCGGCGATGACCTTCCATCCGTGCTTCCAAGGCAACATGACGCTCTCTCCTCTCGGCTCTCTACTGCTGGCCTCGGCGCAGGGCCTCGACCTGATCGGTGGTGCGGCGCGCCTGCTCCTCGAGGGGCACCGCTCGGGCCAACGCCAGCGCGAGGTCCGCGTCCGCCGCGGCCTGTTCGAACTGGAGCGCGGCGCTCTTCTGTTCACCCTGGCCCAGCAGGTGCTCGGCGCGGGTGAGTTGCTGGCGCGCGTAGGTCATGTGTCGCGCGGCTTCGGGGATCCGCTCGCCGCCGGACTCCTCGGCGGCGCGCAGGGACGCCTCCGCGTGGACGCGCTGCGATTGGGTCGCGGGACGCACCTGACTGCCGGCGCAGCCCGCGAGGGTGAGGCAGAGCAAGCTGGCACAAAGCTTCGGTCGCATCGTTCACCTCCGGCCGAGGCGCGAGGGGGCGCGCGAGCGCACCGCGCCTTCATTCACAGGACGAGAGGTGTGTCCCCGTTGGGTGCATGACAACGGGGGCAGAGGCGCTCGCGTGCCGGGCGGGTGGGCATGACCGTCCCGCCCGGCGGGCGCGCTCCTTGCTGGCCGCCGCGCGCGAGGAGCGGTAGAGGGGAGCCCATGCGCTTGCACTTGGTGGATGGCACGTATGAGCTGTTCCGCGCGCACTTCTCGCCGCGCCCGGGGACGGTGTCTCCGGATGGGCGGGACGTGAAGGCGACGGTGGGCGTGATGTCGTCGCTGCTGGCGCTCCTGCACGACCCGGCCGAGGCCGTCACGCACGTGGCGGTGGCCTTTGACAACCCCATCCGCTCGTTCCGCAACGCGCTGTTCGCGGGCTACAAGAGCGACGAGGGCGTGCCGCCCGAGCTGCTCGCGCAGTTCAACCTCGTGGAAGCGGCGGTGCGCACGCTGGGCGTCCGCGTGTGGTCCATGAAGGAGCACGAAGCGGATGACGCGCTCGCCACCGCCGCCGCGCGCTTCGCGGGCGAGGTGGAGCAGGTGCGCCTGCTCACGCCGGACAAGGACCTGGGACAGTGCGTCCGCGGCCGGAAGGTGGTGCAGGTGGACCGACGGCAGGAGAAGGAGCTGGACGAGGACGCGGTGCGCGCGAAGCTGGGCGTGCCGCCCGCGAGCATCCCCGACCTGCTCGCGCTGATGGGCGACGACGCGGACGGCATCCCGGGCCTGCCGGGCTTCGGAGAGAAGGGCGCGGCGGCGGTGCTGTCCGCGCATGGCCACCTGGAGTCCATCCCCGATGACGCCTCGGCGTGGGGCGCGAAGCCCCGAGGCGCGGAGAAGCTGGCCGCCACGCTGCGCGCGCACCGAGAGGAGGCGCGGCTCTACCGCACGCTGGCCACCCTGGTGACGGATGCGCCGCTGCCGGACACGCGGTCACTCGCGGACCTGGAGTGGAAGGGGGTCCCCGAGGCGGCCTTCCTGGCCTTCTGCGATGGGCTGGGCCTCACCACGCTCAAGAAGCGCCCCAAGCGCTGGGCGAAGTGAGCCCGTGCTTCCGGCCGTGTCCCCTGCGCTGGGTTGGGGCACACTCCGCCGGCGCGAATGGCCGAGCCCGGCCCGACGTTGAAGGAGACCATGCCCATCGAGTTGAAGCTGCCCCCCTCTGATGACTGGGTGCCCACGCTGGACGACACGCCCTTCGCGCGCCTGGGCGGCGAAGCGGCCGTCATCGCGCTGGCCGAGGCCTTCTATGACGCCATGGACGCGACCGAGCCCGCGCTCGCCCGCATCCATGAGCTGGATGAGGCGGGCCGGGTGAACCGCGGCACGCGCGAGCGCTTCGGCCTCTTCCTCATCGGATGGCTGGGAGGCCCCCAGCACTACGCCGCCCAGCACGGCCATCCCCGCCTGCGGATGCGCCATGGCCATGTGCCCGTGAATGTCGCCATGCGCGATGCGTGGCTGCGCAGCATGGCCAGGGCCCTGGATTCGCGCGGCGTCACGGGCGGCCTGCGCCGCTTCCTGGATGACCGGTTCGCCCAGGTGGCCGACTTCCTCCGGAACACCGAGGGCTGAGTCGGCCGCCCACGGGGGCGACGGACTTGCGAAAAAAGCACGACCGTTTTATCTCAGGGAGCGTGATGCGGAAGGGCGAGCTGACGCACCAGGCGATTCTCGAGCGGGCGGTCCGCGTGGCGAGCCGCGTGGGGTTGCAGGGCTTGAGCATTGGCGGGCTGGCGGACGAGCTGAACCTGTCCAAGAGCGGCCTGTTCGCGCACTTCCGCTCGAAGGTCTCCCTCCAGGTGGAGGTGCTGGAGGCGGCCAGCGCGCGGTTCACCGAGCGGGTCATCCGTCCCGCGCTGACGCAGCCGCGTGGCGAGCCGCGTGTGCGGGCCCTGTTCGAGAACTGGCTGACGAACTGGGCGCGCGACGAGGAGCTGGAGGGCGGCTGTCTCTTCGTGGCGGCGTCGGTGGAGCTGGATGACTCGCCCGGGCCCGCGCGAGACCGGCTGGTGCAGACGCAGCGGGACTGGCTGGACTGCCTGGCACAGGCGGCCCGCATCGCGGTGGCGGAGGGGCACTTCCGGGCGGACACGGACGTGGACCAGTTCGCCCATGACGAGTACGCGGTGTTCCTGGGGTACCACCACGCGGCGCGCCTCTTGAGGGACCCGCGAGGTGAGGCGCGCGCCCGGCGTGCCTTCGAGGTGTTGCTCTCCTTTGTTCGCGCCCGGCCCACCTAGGGCCGCGCGTCTTTCGACTCTCCCGGAGCCCGTTGGGGCTCCCTGTCCGAGGCCCACGTCATGGCTGAAAATAGCACGAACGTTCGCACTAAAGTGATGTCCCAGGCGCTGCGGGTGGCGGTGCAGGGCGCGGGCACGGTGGCGCCGGGGTGGGTGGCGTCCTGGGCGGAGCAGGCGTTCCTCACGCCTCGGCGTCCGCGCCGCTCGCGCACGTCCGAGGCGGTGCTGGCGACGGGCCGCCGCCGCTTCCTCCGGCTGGGGGGCGAGCAGGTGGCGGTGTGGAGCTGGGGGCATGGGCCGCGCGTGCTGCTGGTGCACGGGTGGAGCGGCTACGGTGGGCAGCTCACCGCCTTCGTGGCGCCGCTGGTGGATGCGGGCTTCTCGGTGGTGACGTACGACGCGCCGGCGCATGGCGAGTCGTCGGGACGCACCAGCTCGTTGCCCGAGATGAAGGACATGGTGTCGGCGGTGGCGCGAGCGACGGGTGGGCCGCACGCGGTGGTGGGGCACAGCTTTGGCGCGGCCGCGTCGGCGCTGGCCATGCGGGATGGGTTGGCGGTGCAGCGCGCGGTGTTCCTGGCGCCGCCGTCGGACCCCACCACGACCGTGCGTTGGTTCTCGGACCACGTGGGGCTGCCGGAGCGCGTGGAGTCACGGCTGATGGGGAAGATGGAGGCGCGCGCGGGTCATCGCCTCGCGGAGGACCAGGCATGGCTCTTCGCGCCGCGGATGCGCGTGCCGCTGCATGTCTTCCACGATGAGGGAGACGCCGAGGTGCCGCTCGCGTCCGGAGAGGTCTACGCGCGCCTGTGGCCGGGGGCTCGCATCACGCGCACGACGGGGCTGGGCCACCACCGCATCCTGCATCATCCGGACGTGGTGCGGGACGCGGTGGCGTTTCTCCAAGAGGGGCGCGCCGCTGCCGCGTGAGCGTCAGCGCGAGACGACCTCCAACCAGACGGAGTTGATGGTGACGGGCAGCGTGGCGGCGCTCGCGTTCGCGTAGGCCTTGAGCGTGCAGCTCGCGTTCAGCGGCGAGGACTGGCAGGACAAGGCGCTGGTGGGAATCCAGCCGTTCACCACGGCCCCGCTGTCGCTGTAGTTGGAGCACGCCTGCTTCGACACCGTCGAGGACGAGCCCGTGGTGTTGAAGAGCCAGTAGTGCGCGTTCGAGCCCGTGTAGAGGTACGGGATGATGGCGACCCAGATGCCCTCGTTCGCCGAGAGCGAGCCGCTGTCTGTATAGGACATGCACAGGCGCGCATAGAGGCTCTGTCCGGCGGGCGCGGTGTAGCCGCTCCAATCGAGCGCGATGTACGGCTGGGTCGAGATGACCTGCAGCGCGTTGGACGGCATGTTGCCGGCATAGTGCGCCGGCAGCGGCACGGAGCCTTGGAACGTGTCGGCGTGGGCGGACGTGGTGCAGAGGACGGCGGCGAGCGCGGCGGTCATCAGGACAGGCTTCATGTCATTCCTCGCGACTTCGGGGTGGCGTCTCCCGAACGCGCGCGAGGCCGAATCTTCCCGGCCGCGCCGCTCAGCCCGCGAGGTGTCGCTCCAGCCTCGCCAGCACGTCCCGCTCCGCGCGCGCTCTCTCCGCGAGCGGGGAGAAGAGCAGCCGCGAGCGCAGGCCCATGCCCTGCGTCAGCTCGAAGTGGCGGAGGTCCTCGGGAAGGGCGAGCAGCAGCTCGGCCAGCGGGCGCACGCGGTGGAGTTGGTACGAGCCCGCGGCTTCCAACTCGCGGGCGATGTCCGCTTCGGGCATGCCGCGCGCGAGCGCATCTCGGGTTCTCGACTCGTACTTCAGTCCCGCGCTCACGCGCTCCTCCAGGTCCTGCAGCACGGCGCTCGCGGTGCGGTGGGCCTCGCGCACGAGGCGCAGTGGATCCAATGCCCGCTCCACGCGGCGGCGGACGGAGAGCGACGGCGCGCGGGCTCGGCCCTCCACGCGTGAGAGCACCGCGGCGCGATAGCTGGCCGCGAAGCAGACGACGAACAGGGCCTCCTCCAGGGGCGCGCGGTCTCTCGCGGCGACCCCCTCCGCGAGCAGCGCGAGGCCCTCGTCCGTGAGGATGTAGCGCTGGCCGCGCGCGACGCCGCGGTCCTTCATGCGGGTGCTGGCCTCCGCGTAGCCCGCGCGGCGCAGGCGCTCCAGCGTGCGCCGCACCTGCGTGAGGTCGATGTCCTGCGAGGGGCGGGTGACGTCGTGCTCCGCCCAGTTGGTGAACAGCAGGAAGTAGAAGCGCACGTCCGAGACGCGGAACCCGCCGGCCCGCGCGCAGGCGCCATGGGCCGCGAGGAAGGCGGCCTGAACGAAGGTGGCCTGGGTGTCCACGTAGCCAAGCCGCGCGGAGAGAGCAGAGGGGCGTGCCATGGACGGCAGCATGCCAGGGTCTCTCCGGAGCGAGCCGCGGCGAAGTGACAGTGTCTGTGGCATCCGCTGGAACCGACGCGAGTTCCCGGGAGTCATGACGGGGCCGCAATCCATGAGGGGTCCCATGTTGCCCATCCTTGTCGCCATCGCCGGGGTCTGTTTCGTCATCGAGCACGTCTTCCGTGGCTGGACGCTGCCTCGTGTGCGTAGCTGGCACCTGCGTGTGGTGGCCATCAACCTGGTGCAGGTGGCGGTGGTCGTGCTGGCGGGCTTCACGTGGGAGCGATGGCTGTCCGCGAGGTCCCTCCTTCACCTGTCCGCGCACGTGTCTCCCGTCGTGGGCGGGGTCGTGGCGTACTTCATCGCGACGTTTGTCTTCTATTGGTGGCACCGCGTGCGACATACGAACGATGTGCTGTGGCGGCTGTTCCACCAGATTCATCACAGCCCGCAGCGGCTGGAGGTCATCACCAGCTTCTACAAGCACCCGCTGGAGATGACGGTCAACAGCATCATCGGCGGGCTGCTCGTCTACACGGTGTTGGGCTTGAGCCCGGCGGCGGGCGCCGTCTACACGGCCTGCACCGCGCTGGGCGAGTTCTTCTACCACACCAACGTGCGCACGCCGCAGTGGGTGGGCTGGTTCTTTCAGCGCCCGGAGATGCACCGCATCCACCATGAGCATGGGAAGCACCGCAACAACTACGGCGACATCCCGTGGTGGGACATGCTCTTCGGCACGTATGAGAACCCGCCGCGCTGGGACGCCACGTGCGGCTTCGACGATGCACGCGAGCAGCGGCTCCCCGAGATGCTGGCCTTCAAGGATGTGCACCAGGACTGAGCCCCTGGATGGGCATGGCAGACTCGCGGCCCCTCTTCTCCGCAAGGACGCCCATGTCCAGCTCGCGCAGGCAGTTCCTGACCCATGCCGCCCTGGGGCTCGCCGCCACCGCAGTCCCCGCCGCCGCATCCACCGAGGCGGGCTCGTCTCCCCCGCCGGGCGCACCGCCCACCTTCGGCGCGGGCCCCACCGTGGGGCCCGAGGTGAGCGCCGCCACCTTCGCCGAGGCCGAGAAGCTGGCGCAGGTGCACTACACGCCCGCCGAGCGTGCCCAGGCCGTGGGCAACTGGCGCGAGTCGATGGCGCCCTTCCTGGAGCGCCGCACCGGACCTCGCAAGGTGGCGCTGGAGCCGTCGCTCGCGCCCGCGTCGCAGTGGAGCCCCGCGATGGGCAGCACGAACGTGGGGCCCACGCGAGACCGCTTCGTGCGGAGCCGCGCCACGGCGACGCCGCTGCCCGCGCGTGACGAGGACATCGCCCATGCTCCCGTCACCCAGCTCTCGCGGTGGATTGAGTCGCGCGTGCTGTCCTCCGAGCGGCTCACGAACATCTACCTGGAGCGCCTGCGTCGCTTCGACCCGCAGCTCCGCTGTGTCATCACCCTGACGCCGGAGCTGGCGCTCGCGCAGGCGCGCCGCGCGGACGCGGAGCTGGCCGCGGGCAAGTACCGGGGCCCCCTGCATGGCATCCCCTGGGGAGCCAAGGACCTGGTGGACACCGCGGGCATCCCCACGACGTACGGCGCCGAGCCCTTCCGCAACCGCGTGCCCACCGCCGATGCGACCGTGGTCGAGCGACTGCATCGCGCGGGCGCGGTGCTCGTCGCCAAGCTCAGCCTGGGGGCGCTCGCGCTCAACGACATCTGGTTCGGAGGCGAGACGAAGAACCCCTGGTGTCTGGAAGAAGGTTCGTCCGGGAGCAGCGCGGGGCCTGGGTCGGCCACCGCGGCGGGACTGGTGGGCTTCGCGCTGGGCAGCGAGACGGGCGGGAGCATCATCGCGCCGTCCATGCGCTGCGGCGTCACGGGCCTGCGCCCCACGTTTGGTCGCGTGCCGCGCACGGGGGCCATGACGCTGTGCTGGTCGCTCGACAAGCTGGGGCCCATGGCGCGCGGCGTGGAGGACACGCTGCTCGTCCTCTCCGCGCTCACCGGGCCGGATGCGGGAGACGTGGCGAGCGTGCCGTCCAGGCTCGACTTCGACGCCACCGCGAAGGTGAAGGGCCTGCGCGTGGGCTACGTGCCGGCGTGGATGGAGCAGAGCCCCGCCACCGAGGTGGATCGCGCCGCGCTGGAGACGCTGCGAGGGCAGGGCCTGGAGCCCGTGGAGGTGTCCCTGCCGGACTGGCCGTACTCCTCCCTCCAGGTCATCACCTTCGCCGAGGCCGCCGCGGCCTTCGAGGACCTCACGCTGTCTCACGGCGTGGATGCGTTGACCATGCAGGTGCCAGATGCGTGGCCCAATCTCTTTCGCCAGGCGCGCTTCCTGTCCGCCGTGGACTTCGTTCAGGCGGACCGACTGCGTCGCAAGATGGCCGCTGAGATGGCGCGCGTCATGTCTCACGTGGACGTGCTGCTCGTGCCCTCGCTGCGTGACGAAATGCTCACGCTCACCAACTTCACCGGTCACCCCTCGCTGACCGTGCGCACGGGCTTCGTCGACATCACCCGCGCGCGCAGCGACTGGGCGCCGAACCCGCGACGCCCCCTGCCATCCTTCGCGCCGCCGCGCCGCGTTCCGCACGGGGTGACGTTGATTGGCCGACTCTTCGACGAGGGCACGCTCGGGCGAGTCGGTATCGCCCTGGAGCGCGCCTCGGGTGTCGCGGACGCACGCCCGCCTGCCTTTTGAGCGGGGCGCTTCCGACTCCAGGGTTGTTTACCGTGAAAAACGTGTCATCTATTAAAGTCGAGCAATTGATGAATATAAGGCCGGCCGACTCACCCCTGGAGGAGCAAACCGAATGAAGCGAATGCTGCCGGCCGCTGTCGCTACGCTTGCGCTGTGGGGTTGTGGTGATTCGAATCACGCGATCGTCAATGACTCGCGTGAGGTCATGGACGCGTCCCAGCAGTCCGTCATCGCCTCGCGGGCGATGGGGCTGGTTGCGAGCAGCGACGCCTCCGAGAAGTTCGTGACGCGGACCGTCTTCGTGGACGACACCGGCGCGGAGCACGTGCGGTTCGACCGCACCCTCGGCGGCCTGCGCGTGCTGGGGGGTGACGTGGTGGTCCACAACCGGGGCGCGGGGCTGGCCTCGGATGTGACGTGGGCCTCGGATGTGTCGCTCAAGGGCCTGTCGACCAAGCCGGTGCTGGATGCGGCCGCGGCGACGACGTACGCGGAGAAGGCCTTCGTGGGCAAGCGCAGCGGCCCGTCCAGCGCGGAGCTGATGGTGGACGCGCGCCCGGACCTGAAGCCGGCGGTGTCCTACGAGGTGGTGCTCGAGGGCGTGCGCCCGGACGGCACGCCGAGTGAGCTGCACGTGCTGGTGGACGCGCGCACCGGCGAGCTGCGCGGCTCGTGGGAAGGCGTGGAGACCACCGCGGCGGTGGGCACGGGCAAGTCCATCAACTCGGGCACCGTGAGCATCGGGACGAACACCATCTCCGGTGGCTACGAGATGCGCGACGTGACGCGCGGCAACGGCTTCTACACGATGAACTACGCGACCGGTCTGGTGTTCACCGACGCGGACAACGTGTGGGGCAACGGCGCGACGAGCGACGCCGCGTCCTCGGGCGTGGACGCGCACTACGGCCAGCAGGTCACGTATGACTATTACAAGAACGTGCACAACCGGAACGGCATCGATAACGCCGGCAACACCGGTTACAGCCGCGTGCACTACGGCACGAAGTACAACAACGCGTTCTGGCAGGACAGCTGCTTCTGCATGACGTACGGCGACGGTGACGGCACCACCTTCCGTCCCCTCACCGCGCTCGACGTGGCCGGCCACGAGATGTCTCACGGCGTGACGAGCCGCACCGCGGGCCTCGTCTACTCCGGTGAGTCCGGCGGCCTGAACGAGGCCACCAGCGACATCTTCGGCTCGATGGTGGAGTTCTACGCCAACAACGCGAACGACCCGGGTGACTACCTCATTGGCGAGGTCATCTACACGCCGACCAAGGCCGGCGACGCGCTCCGCTACATGTACAAGCCGAACACGGACGGCTCCTCGGCCAACTGCTGGTCCAGCACCGTGGGCTCGCTGGACGTGCACTACTCCAGCGGTGTCGCCAACCACTTCTTCTACCTGCTGGCGGAAGGCTCCGCGGGCAACCCCGTCAGCCCGACCTGCAACGGCCTGGCGGTCGCCGGCATTGGCCGCGACGCTGCCGCGAAGATCTGGTACCGCGCGCTGACCGTCTACATGACGTCTTCGACGAACTACAAGGCGGCGCGCACGGCCACGCTCAACGCGGCCAAGGACCTCTACGGCAATCCCAGCACCCAGTACACCGCGGTGGGCGCGGCCTGGACCGCCGTCAGCGTGAACTGAGCCCGCTCACGCGGCTCGGAGACTCGGCCGGTCCATCCTCGTCTGGATGGGCCGGCCGTTGTTTCACACCCGTCCTGTAACGCCATGAGCACGATGTATCCCGGGTTCTGAGCACCCCGCGGAGACACTCCCGGGAGGGGGAGGCGAGCGACCCGTGGCGGACATCCTTCATGTTCCTTGCACCGGAGTGGCCTGGGCACGCGATGATGGCGGAATGTCGTCGTCCCCCGCGACCAACGAGACTGCGTTGCAGGCCTCCGTGCTGACCACGATGCGCGCGTTCGCCACCGCACTCGAGGAGCGCTACCCCTCACCGGCCACGGCCTTCCATGACACCGCGGAGCAGGCGCGGCTCGTGTTCGACTCGGCCGAGGAGTATGCGAAGTACGAGTACGCCGTGAGCCTGATGGGCATGTTCCACGGCGGCATGGGCTCCATCAACGACCTGGCCGCGTACGCGCCGGAGGCGGATCGCCGCCGTGAGGCGTGCGTGAACGCCATCCAGAAGCTGGTGGGGCATTACTACGCTCGGCTGTTCGCGCAGGGGTGGTATCCCCGACCCCGCTCGCCCTGAGCGCGGGGGCCTTCGTCGCGCGAGGCCACTTCGGCGAGGATGACGGCGCGATGAGCTCGACACAGATGAAGCCGCTCCAGGTGGGCCTGCTGGGCTTTGGCACGGTGGGCAAGGGCACCTGGGATGTGCTCCAGCGCAACGGTGAGGAAATCACCCGTCGCGCGGGGCGCCCCATCCGCATCACGTGGATTGCCACGCGCACGCTGGAGAAGGCGCGGGCGGGGACGCGCGGCGCCACCGGGGTGGAGCTGACGGCGGACCCCGCGGTGGTCATCGCGCATCCGGACGTGGACATCGTGGTGGAGGCGATGGGCGGCATCGAGCCCGCGCGCACGCACGTCCTGGCCGCCATCGCGCAGGGCAAGCACGTGGTGACGGCGAACAAGGCGCTGCTCGCCTTGCACGGCAATGAAATCTTCGCGGCGGCGCATGCCCGAGGCGTGATGGTGGCCTTCGAGGCGGCCGTGGCCGGCGGCATCCCCATCATCAAGGCGCTGCGCGAGGGCCTGTCGGCCAATCGCATCGAGTGGATCGCCGGCATCATCAACGGCACATCCAACTTCATCCTCTCCGAGATGCGCGCGCGCGGCGCGTCCTTCGAGACGGTGCTGAAGGAGGCGCAGTCGCTGGGCTACGCGGAGGCGGACCCCACCTTCGACGTGGAGGGGATTGACGCGGCGCACAAGCTCACCATCATGGCGTCCATCGCGTTCGGCGTGCCCATGCAGTTCGACCGCGCCTACGCCGAGGGCATCTCGCACCTCACGCGCGAGGACATCCGCTACGCGGAGGAGTTCGGCTACCGCATCAAGCTGTTGGGCATCACCCGCCGCACGCCCGCGGGCATCGAGCTGCGCGTGCACCCCACGCTCATCCCCACGCGGCGCCTCATCGCCAACGTGGAGGGCGCGATGAACGCGGTGCTGGTGAAGGGCGACGCGGTGGGGGCCACACTGCATTACGGCCCGGGCGCGGGCGCGGAGCCCACCGCGAGCGCCGTGATTGCGGACCTGGTGGACGTCACCCGCATGCACACCGCCGACCCCGAGCAGCGGGTGCCGCATCTGGCGTTCCAGCCGGACCGCCTGTCCGACGTGCCCTTCCTCCCCCTGGGTGAGACCACCACCAGCTACTACCTGCGGCTGCGCGTGGAGGACCGCCCCGGCGTGGTGGCGGACATCACGCGCATCCTGGCGGACCGCGGCATCTCCATCGCCGCGATGATTCAGAAGGAGCCGCGCGCGGGAGAGCCGCAGGCGGACATCCTCCTGCTCACGCACCGCACGCAGGAGAAGCACGTGGTGGCCGCGCTGGCCGCCATCGAGGCCTTGCCCACCGTGGCGGGCAGCGTGGTGCGGATCCGCTTGGAAGAGCTGAGCTGAGCCTGCCTGGGTGGAAATGAAACCCGCCGCCAAGCGTAGTGGGCTTCATGCTCACTTTGCGCAATCTGGTGAAGGTGTATCCGGGGCCCGTGGCGGCGCTGCGGGGCGTGGACCTGGAGATACCGCGGGGAATGTTCGGGCTGCTGGGGCCGAACGGGGCGGGCAAGTCCACGCTGATGAAGATTCTGGCGGGCTTGCTGGAGCCCACCTCCGGTGAGGTGACGCTGGAGGGGATGGACCTGGTGCGTCACCCCGAGCAGCTCCGCCCGCACCTGGGCTACCTGCCGCAGGAGTTCGGCTTCTATCCGTACCTCTCCGGCCAGGACATGCTGCTGTACCTGCTGCGCCTCAAGGGCGTCAGTGCGCCGCAGGGCCTGCCCACGCTGTGCGCCGAGCTGCTGGAGCGCGTGAACCTCACGTTCGCGGCGAAGCGCAAGGTGAAGGAGTACTCGGGCGGCATGCGGCAGCGGCTGGGAATCGCGCAGGCGCTGGCGGGCAACCCCAAGCTCATCATCGTGGATGAGCCCACCGCGGGACTGGACCCCGAGGAGCGCCTGCGCTTCTACCGGCTGCTCGCGGAGGTCGCCAGCGAGCGCACCGTGCTGTTGTCCACGCACATCGTCGAGGACGTGGCCATGCTGTGCCCGCGCTTCGCCGTCATCCGCGCGGGCCGCGTGGTGGCCATCACCAGCCCCACCGAGGCGAAGGCCGCCATCCAGGGCACGCTCTTCGAGGGCTCGGTGCCGCCCGCCCAGATGGCCGCCTTCCAGCAGGCGCACCGCATCACCCAGGCGGTCCTCTTCGAGGGGAGGAACCGCGTGCGCATCCACGCGCCCTCCGGCGCTGTGCCCGCGGGCTTCGAGCACGTGCCGCCCACGCTGGAGGACGCGTACCACCTGCTCATGCGCGACGTGCCCGCCGAGTCCCCCGCTCCCGCGGCGCTGGAGGTGGCGCGATGAATCGCTCCCGCCTGGGCACCGTGCTGCGCACGGAGCTGGGCCATCAGATGCGGCGCCCGCTGTACTGGATCCTCATCGTCCTCGCCTTCCTGGTGGTGTGGGGCGTGTCCTCGGGCAACGTGACCATCGACTCGGGCGCGAGCCAGGTGGGCGGCAAGAAGGCGTGGGCCACGAGCGAGTTCGCCGTCTCGCAGATGGTCGTCTTCCTCACCTTCCTCCTGCAGTCCTTCTTCGTGTCCGTGGGCGCGGGCATGAGCGTCATCTCGGATGAAGAGGCGCGCGTGCAGCCGCTGCTGCACAGCTCCCCGCTCACGCCGGGCGAGTACGTGTGGGGCAAGTTCCTCGCGGTGGTGCTTGCCTACGCGGTGTCGCTCTGCGCCACGGTGGGCTTCCTGATGTTCTTCCACCACGTGGTGCCCGCGGGCGAGGCCGCCGAGTTCCGCGGCCCGTTCATCCTGTCCGCGTACCTGCGCCCGGTGTTGTGGTTCGGGCTGCCGCTGCTCGTGGTGATGACGGGGGCGGCGTTCGCGATGGGCGAGGCCACGCGGCGGCCGGTGCTCGTCTACTTCCTGCCGGTGGGCCTGTTCTTCCTCTGCATCTTCTTCCTCTGGGATTGGTCGCCCGGGTGGTTGGATCCGCGCATCAATCGCGTCCTCATGGCCGTGGAGCCGGCGGGCTTCCGCTGGCTCTCCGAGACGTGGCTCAAGGTGGACCGGGGCGTGGACTTCTACAACACGCAGCCGGTGGGCCTGGACGCGCTCTTCGTCATCAGCCGCGGGGTGCTCGTGGGGTTGGGGCTGGGCGCGGTGGCGTGGAGTCAGCGGCACTTCGCGCGCGCGCTCCGAGGTCAGGTGGCGGTGCGCGTGCCGCGACTGGCTCAAGCCGAGGCGCTGACGGGCTCGGCGCGGCATGGCGCGGCGGGGCGGGTTGAAGGCGCGCCGCTCGCGTCGCTGGGCATGGGCGCGCGGCCTCCGAGCATCCTGCTGGGGATGTGGCATGTCGCGCGAGCGGAGGTCCGAGGCCTGTTGTCCCAGCCGGGCCTGTACCTGTTCGTGCCCATCATCCTCTTCCAGACGGTGGTGACCGCGCTGAGCGCGGTGGGGCCCTTCGACACGCCACTCCTGCTGACGCCCGGACGCTTCGCGCTGCGGATGTCGAACGAGGCGACGGTGCTCGTGTGCTTGCTGCTCCTGTTCTACACGGTGGAGTCCCTGGAGCGGGAGGCGGCCAGTGGCTTCTCTCCCATTCACTCGGCCACGCCGGTGCGCACGCTGTCCGTGCTCGCGGGCAAGGCGATCGCCAACAGCGTGGTGGGCGTGGCGATGCTGGGCGCCCTGTCGCTCGCGGGTGTCGTCGTGCAGGGGGTGCAGGGGACGGTGTCGCTGTCGCTCATGCCCTACGTCATGGTCTGGGGCCTGCTGCTCGTGCCCACCTTCGTGTTGTGGACCAGCTTCGTGCTGGCGGCGCGCGCGCTGGCGGGTGGGCGCTTCGGGGCGTATGGCCTCGCGTTGGGCGCGCTGGGGCTCACCGGCTTCGGCGCGGCGCGCGAGAAGCTGACGTGGGTGACCAACTGGCCCATGTGGAGCACGGTGCGCTGGTCGGACATGGGGCCGCTGGAGCTGGACCGGCCCGCGGTGGTGCTCAACCGGCTGGCCGCGCTCGGGATGGCGGTGTTCTTCACCGCGCTGGCGGTTCGGTTGGATGCGCGGCGCGCGCGGGACTCCGTGAGTCTGCTCGAGCAGGTGCGTCCCTCGGGGCTGTTGCGCGGTGCGCGTCGGCTGGCGCCGTTCGCGGTGTTCCCCGGCGCGGTGCTGCTGTTGCTGGGCCTGCGCGTGGGCGAGGGCTTCGAGGGCGACGCGGCGAAGAAGCGCGCGAAGGAGTACTGGCAGAAGAACCTGGCCACGTGGAAGGACGCGCCGCAGCCGGCCCTCGTGGACGTGGAGCTGTCCGTGGACCTGGAGCCCGCGTCGGGCGCGCTGCGCACGCGCGGGACCTACACCCTCATCAACCGGCACGCGCAGCCGCTGGAGCGCTTTGCCCTCTCAGGAGGTGACCACTGGCAGGACGTGCGCTGGACGGTGGAGGGCCAGGAGGCGACGCCGGAGGACCGCTCTCGCTTGTACGTCTTCACGCCCGCGCACCCCCTGGCGACGGGCGCGACGACGAAGGTGGGCTTCGAGTTCCACGGCGTCTTCCCTCAGGGCGTGTCGCGCAACGGCGGTGAGCGCAGCGAGTTCATCCTGCCCTCGGGGGTGGTGCTCACCAGCGAGTTCCCGACCTTCGCGCCCGTGGTGGGGTACTTGGAGACGGTGGGCGTGGACAAGAAGGAGAACCAGTACGAGCCGCGCGTCTACTCGGACCACTTCTACGAGGGGCTGACGACAGCGGGGTGGGGCACGGGAAAGCCTTTCACCACGCGCATCCAAATCACTGGCCCGGCGGAGTACACCTTCAACTCGGTGGGCACGCTGACCTCGGATGACGTGAAGGACGGGCGGCGCGTGATGGTGTGGACGAGCGACCAGCCGGTGAGCATGTTCAACATCGTCGCGGGCCGCTGGAGCGCGGCGAAGGGAGACGGCACCGTCGTCTTCCACCACCCCGCGCACGGCTACAACGTGGCGCGCATGGTGCGAGGACTGGACGCGGCGCGGAAGTATTACTCCGAATGGTTCTATCCCTATCCGTGGAAGGAGCTGAAGCTCTCGGAGTTCCCGGGCATCGCCACCTACGCGCAAGGCTTTCCCACCAACATCACCTTCTCGGAGTCCATTGGCTTCCTCGCCCGCGCCTCACCGCGCGCGGACGCGGTGCTGCTCGTCACGGCGCACGAGGCGGCGCACCAGTGGTGGGGCAACCTGCTCATCCCGGGCAAGGGGCCCGGCGGCAACGTGTTGTCGGAGGGCATGTCCCATTACTCGGCGCTCCGGTTGATTGAACAGCTGGAGGGCTCCTACGAGCGGATGGAGACAGCGCGCCGGTTGGAAGATCGCTACGGGAAGAGCCGCCGCGTGGACGGAGAGCAGCCGCTGGTGAAGCTGGATGACTCGCGCGAGGGCGACAACACCGTCCTCTATGACAAGGGGGGGTGGACGTTCTGGATGCTGGAGGACCTGATGGGCCGGCCCGCCATGCAGGCGGGGCTCCAGGCGTTCCTGCGCCACTACATCCCCGACGAGGACCACCCCGTGCTGCAGGACTTCCTGGCGGAGCTGCGGCCCTTCGCGCCGGACGCCGCCGCGTTCGACGCCTTCGCGCAGCAGTGGTTCTTCCAGGTGTCGGTGCCCGAGTACCACCTGTCCGAGCCGCGCGTGACGGCGGACGGCGCGAAGTGGGTGACGAAGGTGGTGGTGCGCAACACGGGCACGGGCCGCATGCCCGTGGAGATCGCCGTGGCGAAGGGCGAGCGCTTCCCCGAGCGCGACGACGCGACGGGCCCGGTGCAGCCCTCGCCCGACTATCGCGACGCGCGCGAGACGCGGGTGCTGGGCCCGGATGAGCAGGTCGAGGTGACGCTGCGCTCGGACTTCAAGCCCGAGCAGATTCTGGTCGACCCCGACGTGCGCGTGCTCCAGCTCCGACGCGCGCAAGCCCTCCTGAAACTCTAGGCGAGTGCTCGAGGGTCGTTGTCCCAACGCGTTCATGGCGTCGCCGCGGAGGTCCCGTGTCTGTGCCGGTGGTGAGGGACCCCCGCTGTCTTCGTTGAGGCGGGCCTGCGGTCATCTCGCCGCTTCAGAGCAAGAAGCGGCAATGGAAGCGCTATGGAGCGTGAGCGGACGCGGCCCACTTGGGCAGCCCGCAGTGGAGGCAGCTCGGGGTTGTGCAGAGGGCCACCTCCCCGCGTTGATGAAAGGGGTGTCCGCAGCGAGGACACGGCCAGCGCGCCACCCGGTACGAGGTGATGGGCAGCGTGATGAACCACGAGAGGCCCAGGTACTTGAGCCCGGCGACCGGGCCTCCCAGGACGGCGCCTCGCATGACCGCCAGCAGCGCGGCGGAGAGGAATCCCCCCAGGAGGGCGCCAAGGTGCGCGAGGGCGCGCCAGCGATAGCGCTGCCACGCGGCTTCGTAGGATGGGTCCTTGAATACCTGTCGCATGCCGGTGGGGCGCCGCCGGAGTGTGGGCCCGGGGTGCGCGAGGGCGCACCGGCCGGCGCCCTTTGGGCCGTGCAACACCGGGCGCCAGCTGAAGTGTCACCACGAATTTCGTGGCGTGTTCCCGTCACGACTTCGTGAGGCGGGACACGTGGCCCGCCAGCGGGCGCCACCGTCCCTTCACCTTGGCGAGCGTGTCGGTGAACTGGAACTCCGCGCTGAAGGGTTTGCCCCCGGAGACACCCTTCACGACGGTGCGGCCCGTGACGACGGCGGTGTCGCCATGCACGCGCACCTTCATGTCCCGATTCTCGAAGACCTCGTATTGGGGGTCGCCCTGCTTCGCCTCGGCGACGTCGTTGGCCTTGGTGGTGACGACGCCGGTGGAGCCGGTGAGCGTGTAGTCGTCGAGCAGGAGCTGGTCGAGCGCCGCGGCATCTCCTCGGAGCGCGGCGGCGCACCAGTCGCGCTCGACCTGGAGGATGGCTTTCTCCTCGGCACTCTCAGCCAGCACGGGGGCGGTGAACAGCAGACTCAGCAGGAGGAGGGGGCGGTTCATGCCGCGAATCTAGCGGCGCGATGCGAAGCCCTGGCGGGATGCCGCTCGAATGGCGGTGACCCGCGCGAAGCATGGGGCTCCGCCTTGACACCGGGAGGGGGTCACTTCGGACGCTTCAGTCGGTCGCGACGGCGCTCCGCCTCGGCGCGGACGCAGCAGGCGTCCAGGTGGTCGTTCACGAGCCCCATCGCCTGCATGAAGGCATACACGGTGGTGGGCCCCACGAAGGTCCAGCCGCGCTTCTTGAGGTCCTTGGCCAAGGCCTGCGACTCGGGGGTCTGGGTGAGCGAGGCGGCGACGGCGCGGGTCATGCGCGCGGGGCGCGATTGCGGCCCGGGCTCGAAGCGCCAGAAGTAGGCCGCGAGCGAGCCGAACTCATCGCGCAGCGCGCGCACCTGCTTCGCGTTGTGGATGGCGGACTCAATCTTGCCCCGGTGCCGGATGATGCCGGCGTTGCCCAGGAGCTTCTCCACGTGCTTCGGGGTGAAGCGCGCGACCTTCTCGGAGTCGAAGCCCTCGAAGGCCTCGCGGAAGGCCTCGCGCTTGCGAAGGATGGTCAGCCAGCTCAGCCCGGACTGGAACCCCTCCAGGCAGAGCTTCTCGAAGAGGCGCGTGTCGTCCACGACGGGGAAGCCCCACTCCGTGTCGTGATACGGCTCCAGCTCCGGGGCGATGCCGGCCCAGCCGCAGCGCACCTGTCCATCCGCTCCCCGCACTCCCTCCTGCTCCGTCCCGCTCATTCCCCGCTCCTGATGCGTCGTGCCGCGTCGCGCGCGGATTGTTCCACAGGCGCGCCAGGGCGGGGGCTTCGTCGCGCGTCGCTACTTCTCCGGGAGCAGCGCGCCGAGCGTCCACGGCGTGGGCGCGGTGTCCACCAGCAGCAGGCGCAGGCTCCACGCGTCCGAGCCGCCCGGCGGATTGGCGGCCACGGCGAACAGGCGCTGGCCCACCCGCGTGCCCGAGTCGAGGTGGAAGCGGGCGCGCGGGTAGCGGTTGGCCTCGGAGGAGGGCGTCACGCCCAGCAGCAGGTTGTCCGGAGGCAGCGGCAGTCCCGAGGCCGCGGACGCGCCGCCGAAGGATTGATCGACGAAGGGCGCATCCTGGAGGACGCGCTGCTCCGGCCCCACGAGGCCCACGTCCACTGCGGGGCTGCTCGGCGCCGCGTGCACGAGCCGCACGAGGACATTGCTGGAGTCGTGGGAGAAGCCCTCGGCGAAGGGCAGCAGCGTGAAGGCCGGGGACTGTGGCGTGGGCGGCGCGAGGTAGCCCGACGCGACGAGCAGGTAGCGCTCGCCAGCCACCAGCTCCGGCGTGCGAGACGACGCGGCGGGCGCGCCCGCGGGACGCACGTGGTCCAGCGTCACGCCGAAGGCATCGAGCGTGTACTCGCCGGGCGGAACCTGCACCGGGCCGGACATCGTGCCGAAGGACAGTGGGGCGAAGAGGGCCCGCGCTCCGGCGAACAGCTCCATCGTCGGCGCATCCGGCGAGGCGTGCACCGCGTACACCACGGGGTTCTGTCGCAGGATGGCGAGCGTTCCATCGCGGCCCGCCATGAGCAGCGAGAAGCCGTTGCCGGCGCGCGCGGGCTCGGTCATCAGGCCCGTGGCGACGATGAGCGTCTGGGTGCCGGCCACGAGCGGTGGCAGGGTGAAGGACGTCACGTGCTCGGCGTTCGTCCCCAACACCACGCCGAGCTGGAGCGGCTCACCCGCCGGAACGTCCCCCGTCGCATCGCCCGTGCTCGCGAAGCGCTCCAGCAGCTCGGTGTCCACGGTGCCGTCGTCGCCCACGTCGAAGCCGAGCGTGGGGGCGTCCACGCCCGCGTTCACCAGCCGGACCTGCGCCTGGTCGGGAGCGACCGCGTCGCGCGGGGGTTCGCGCAGGGACAGCGCGCGGAAGACGGAGGCCGGGTCATGCCCGGCGAACAGGCCCGCGACCACCACCGTCCATCGCGCTTCCTGCTCCAGCGTGACGTGCGTGGTGAGCAGCGGCGCCGTGGTCGCGGCCGAGCCCGAGGCGCGCAGCTCCACGGTGATGTCGCCGGGAGGCAAGGTGGCGTAGGTCGTCGTCGAGCCATACGCGACGCGCACGGCCAACGGGCGCGTGCTGCCCTCGACATAGACATCCACGGGCGGCGCGTCCGGCGAGGCGTGGAGCACGCGAATCTGGGCGGGGACGAGCGGGCGCTCCGGGATGGGCGGCGGGGGCGGGGGGGGCGCCTCGGCGACCTCGGTCCGGTTGCAGCCAGCCACGAGCACCATCAAGCCCACCTGCACCGTGACGAGCAGGGCCTTCCAGCAGCGCGTGCGGTTCATGCTCCGTCCCCCTCTTCTGGAGGACATCGCGCACGGGCGCGACGTGCCTCGGTCCCAGGACGCTAGGCAGGCGCGGCGCGCCTCCGAAGGCGTCCCGGTGGGGAGGGTTGACCGGCGACTCAGGGCGTTGTGCGCGAGTGAACGTCGCAAGGGCGCGAACTCGTGGCGGCCGCGCGGGGCGTGCCGGCCGGCCCGGGCGATGCGTGTGGGCGGGCAGGCTCACCTGCTCGCCCCGGCGTCGAGGCCCGGTTCGAGGCTTGAGACCGGACATGTCCGAGACACCGAAGCCGCTCTGGTAGGTTTGGTGGAACCATGATGACCCTTGGAGCCCTCCCTCTCCTCGCCCTCCTGTTCGCCGCGCCGCCCGCGCCTTCGTCCTCTCCCTCGGGCGTGGCGGGCATTGCCCCGCTGCCTGGCCAGCCCAACCTGTGGGTGAGTCAGGTCCCGCCCGTCCCGCCTGAGCTGTCCCAGCGCGCGCGCCAGTTTCTGGAGTCCCGCGCCGCGTCGCTGCTGGACGTGACGGGCGACGGCAAGCAGGTGCTCATCAGCACGCGCTTCGCGGACACCAACCAGTTGCACGGGGTGGAGCAGCCGTTGGGCATGCGCACGCAGCTCACCTTCGCGCGCGAGCCCATCAATCAGGCGAAGTTCCTGCCCGGCAACCCGCAGGTCCTCTTCTTCTTGCAGGACCAGGGCGGCGGAGAGTTCTTCCAGGTGTTCCGGTTGGATCGCCACACGGGCCGCTCCGAGCGGTTGACCGACGGCAAGAGCCGGCACGAGTCGCTGCGCGTGTCGCCGGATGGTCGCTGGCTGGCGTATGGCGGCACGGGCCGCAACGGCAAGGACACGGACGTGTACGTCGCGCCCACGGCGGCGCCCACGCAGGCCCGGCGCGTGACGGAGGCCGAGGGCAACTGGACGCCGATGGAGTTCTCGCGCGATGGCTCGAGGCTGCTCGTGCGGCAGTACCGCGCCGCGGATGACGCGGACCTGCACGTGGTGGACGTGAAGACGGGCGAGCGCCGCCCGCTCACCCCGAAGGAGGACAAAGGCAGCGTGGACAGCGCCGTGTTCTCCCAGGACGGCAAGGCCGTGTACCTGGTGACGGACCGCTACAGCGACTTCGCCGAGCTATACCGCGTGGAGCTGTCCCAGGCGCCCGGCACCGCGGCGCCCCGCGCGTTGACCTCTTCGCTGCACTGGAACGTGAAGGATGTCTCGCTGTCCGCGGACGGGCGCCGGTTGGCGGTGCACGTCAACGAGGATGGGTACAGCCGCCTGTACCTGCTCGACACGCGCACTCAGGCCCTGGCTCCGGTGGAGTTGCCGCGCGGCGTGATGGGCGACGTGTTGTTCCCCGCGTCGCGCTCGGATGCGGTGTTCTTCTCGCTGATGTCCGCGCGCGTGCCCTTGGATGTCTTCTCGGTCGACCTGCGCGCGCGCAAGACGACGCGGTGGACTCGCTCCGAGGTCGGCGGGTTGGATGCGGAGACCTTCGTGGAGCCCGAGCTGGTGCGCTATCCGTCCACGGATAGCGTGCGGGTGCCGGCCTTCCTCTACAAGCCGCGAGGCGCCGCCGGAAAGCTGCCCGTGGTGGTGCTCTTCCACGGCGGTCCGGAGGGCCAGAGCGTGCCGGGCTTCAGCACCTTCATTCAATTGCTGGCGACCGAGCTGGGCATGGCGGTGCTGGTGCCCAACGTGCGGGGTTCGGACGGCTACGGGAAGGCCTACCGCGCCATGGATGACGGCGTGAAGCGCGAGCAGAGCCTGGCGGACATCGGCGCGACGCTGGACTTCGTTGGCACGCGCCCGGACCTGGATGCCGCGCGGGTGGGCGTCTACGGCGGCTCATATGGCGGCTACATGACGCTGGCCACCGTGGCCTTCTTCCCCGAGCGCGTGCGCGCGGCGGTGGACGTGGTGGGCATCTCCTCGCTGCCGTCGTTCCTCCAGAGCACCCAGGCCTACCGGCGGGACCTGCGACGCGCGGAGTATGGTGACGAGCGCGACCCGGCCGTGCGCCAGGTGCAGGAGCGCATCTCCCCGCTGGGGTCGGTGCAGAAGATTCGCGCGGCGCTCTATGTCCAGCAGGGCGCCAACGACCCGCGCGTGCCCCAGTCCGAGGCCGAGCAGATCGTCCAGGCGGTACGCGCGAAGGGCTCGGACGTTTGGTATCTGCTGGCTACGGATGAAGGCCACGGCTTCCAGAAGAAGGAGAACCGCGACTTCGCGCAGGTGACGGCCGCGATGTTCTTCGAGAAGTATCTGGGGGCGGACGAGGCACCCGGGAAGAAAGAGGGGCGCTGAGCCGTAGAGGGCTTCGCGTCCCAGAGGAGGGCAGCCATGAAGCGTGTCATGCGGCCGTTGCGCCGAGGCGTGGGAATCCTGGGAGTGCTGGTGGGCGCCGGGGTGGCCTTGGCCGCCAGCCGTCCGGATGCCATCGGGCTGCACATCGCCCGGGAGTCCTGGAACCTGGTGCTGACGCAGGATGCGATCTCCGGCCCGGAGTTCCAGCTCGCTCGCAAGCCGGGCGTGCTCCGGGGGCGCACCGTCCTGGGCGACGTGCACCTCACCCTCACCGACACCACCGTGACGGGCGTGGTGGGTGTGCAGACGGTGAACCTGAAGGTGAAGCGCGAAGGCGCGGCGCTGGTGGCGGAAGGTGGCTTCGCGGGGCGCCCCGCGGAGCTGCGGCTGTCCCCGGACGGGCTGCGCGTGTATGTGCGCGACTGCACCTACACGCTGAAGGCGAAGGAGGCGGGGCGCGTCTACGAGGGGCGCCGCAGCTGCGACAGCCTCACCGTTCCGGAGAGCGAAATCTCGCTGCCGGAGGAGTTCCTGGCCGCTCCCATCGCCGAGCAGGCCGCGGTGCTGTTGTTGGCGCTGTAGTTCTCGCGTCGCGTCGGGGAGGCCGCGCGGGTGAACCCTCGCACGCTGTCGATTGGCATCGCCCTCACCGCCGCCGCCGTGGCGGTGGGGGTGGGCATCTGGCTGGGCCGGCCTCCGCCGCCGTTGCGCCTTCAGCCCGTCCTCCCGGAGCCGCTGCTCCGGTCCTTCCCGGACGCCAAACCGTCGCGTGACGTCACGCTCAGCGATGGCGTCCGCCTGCCGAATGTCCCCGAGCGTTGCGCGCCGGATGACGCGGGCTCGCTCGAGTGCCGCGATGACTGCGCGTCCGACGCGGACTGTCCCGGGGGCGCGCTGTGCGTGACGCACCCGCTCTTCGGTCATCGCGCGTGTGAGCGCCGCACCAACCTGTGCGAGCGCGCGCGCGACTGCGCGACGGGGCAGGTATGCCACGCCGAGGGGACGTCGGCCTCGGGCGCCGCGGTGCGCCGGTGTCAGGAGGATGGAAAGCGCCGCGCGGGCGAGTCCTGCACCCTGTCCGCGATGTCACCCGAGGAGGCGTGTCAGCCGGGGCTTGCCTGCGTGTGGGAGCGCTGTGGAACGCCGTGCACGGTGCGCGCGCCGGATGCGTGTCCGCCGGGTTGGGAGTGCGCGCCCGGAGCATTTCGCGTGACAGGCGCCTGCGTGGCTTCGTGTCGCGAGCAGCCGTGTCCACGCGGGACGCGTTGCGAGTCGGTGAGCGAGGGCGGCATCCCCCTCTGTCACCGCTTCGTGGGCCCGGACTGTCTCGGCGGCGAGTCCTGCGCCGAGGGGCAGGACTGTCTGCGGGGCTTCGCCGAGCCGAGCCTGGAGACGCAGGCCTTCGAGTGTCGCGCCCGCTGCGACGCGAGCCACGCCTGCCCGAAGGGCCTGTCCTGCGACGAGCGCAGCGGCTACTGCCTGCGCCCGTGCTCTCGGGACGCGGACTGCGCCGCGCCCGAGCGCTGTCACGTCCTCGACCCCGTCACCCAGCAGATGGGCTGCGCGGTCATCGCCGAGGGGCTCCCGGCCCGCTCCCAGCGGAGCGAGCCGAGGCCCTGAGCCGCGCTACTGCGGAACGCAGGCGCCGTTGCCCGCGTTGTCCGGCGCGCAGATGTAGCCGGTGCGGCAAGAGCCCTGGGTGCCGATGCCGCTGCACGTGGCGAAGCAGTACGCGTTGGCGACATCGCTGGTGGCGTAGCACTTGGAGCCGGACGGGCAGCTCGACGACACGCAGCTCAGGGTGCAGTAGCCGCTCGGGTAGTTGGTGGCGCAGATGCCACCCGTGCCGCACTGGCTGTCCTTCGTGCACGGCTGACCGACCAACGACGTGGGCTCGGGGTCGGAGGACTCGCCCGGGGCGAGCGAGAAGCTGATGTCCTGCACCGTGATGCCCGTCTTCACATCGAAGGACTCGAACTCGGTGGCATCGCGCCAGTAGCCCACGCGCTCGCCGTCCTCGAAGAGCTCGCCGTCGCCGTCCTCGTCGATGGTCGCCAGCGCGTAGTACGTGTGGGGCGTGAGCTTGGCGCTGTAGTGGTAGCCGCCCGTCGCGGGCACCAGGAGCACGGCGTCCTTGTCTACCTGCCACGCTCCGGTCTTGTCCTGGTAGGCGAACGCGATGAGCGCGTCCTTGTCCTGCAGGCTGCCCACCTTGAACTTCACCAGCACGTTGGCGGTGCCTCCCGGGCTCGCGGTGAGGGTGAGCTGGGCCACGTAGTCGCCCACGGGCAGCGAGCCCTGCTTGACGGTGACGGACACCAGCGTCGACTTGTAGGCGTCCACGGACACCGAGTTGGAGGAGACGGACACCGCCGAGGACTGCGTGCCCGCGACGGTGATGCCCACCTGGAGCTTGCCGCCGCCCGTGTTGCGCACGGCGAGTTGCTGCGTGCCGCCTCCGGTGAAGGAGAGCTGCGTGGTGCTGATGGCCAGCTTGGGCGGAGCATTGGGGTCACCGCCGCCCTTGGCCCGCAGCACGGCGGCCTGCGCGTTGACGAGTCCCGCGCCACAGCCCTCGGCGCACTGGCTGGTCGTATCGGCCGTGTCCTTGAGGATGTTCTCCACCTCCGTGGCGGTGAGCGCGGGGTTGACGGCGAGCATCAGCGCCACGACTCCGGCCACGTGCGGCGCGGCCATGCTGGTGCCGTTGTAGAAGCCGTATGAGGGCTGCCTGTTGCTGTCCGGCAGGGTGGACAGCACGCCGTCCGGGAAGCCGTCGCCGTTGCGGTCCTCGCTCGTCTGGCCACCGGTGGCCATGACATCCACCACCGAGCCGAAGTTGGAGTAGCTGGCGCGCCGGCCGTCGAAGCGCACCGCGCCCACGCAGATGACGTTCTGCATGTTGCAGGGGAACGTGCCCGAGGCGTTCACGTTCTCGTTGCCCGCGGCGATGACGAAGATGGCGTTGCGCGTGTTGACCGCGGTGTTGACGATGTCCTGCACGGACTGCGGCGCGGAGCCCGTGCCGCCCAGGCTCAGGTTGACCACGCGCGCGGGCGTGGTGTTCGCGCGCACGCCGGGCACGGTGCCGCCCGTGGCCCAGTTCATGCCCGCCGCGATGTCCGCCAGCGTGCCGCCGTTGGTGCCCAGCACGCGCACGGGGAGCAC
Organism: Citreicoccus inhibens; assembly: GCF_019039035.1. Classification (GTDB taxonomy): domain Bacteria; phylum Myxococcota; class Myxococcia; order Myxococcales; family Myxococcaceae; genus Citreicoccus; species Citreicoccus inhibens. Next base: position 128,581 of record NZ_JAHNZT010000005.1, read on the forward strand.
CTTGCCCTTCCAGGTGACACCCGCCACGCCCAGCTTGTTGTTGGACACGGCGCCGATGGTCCCCGCCACGTGCGTGCCGTGGAAGGAAGAGCTGCCGCTCGGGCCGTCGTTGCCCATGTCCGTGGGGTCGTTGTCCGGGCCGTCTCCGTCACCGGCGGCGCTGGCGCTGGAGATGAGGTCGATGCCCGGCAGGATGCGCGCGTCCAGGTCCGGGTGCTTGGTGATGCCGGTGTCCACCACTGCCACCACCATGGAGTCGATGCCCGTGGTGATGTCCCACGCGGCCGGCAGGTTCATGTTCGCGTAGTGCCACTGGCGCGCGTAGTAGGGGTCATCCGGCACCGCGAAGGACGTCACCTTCAGGTTGCTCTCCGCGTAGCGAACGCCGGGCGTCACCGAGAGCTGCTTCACGATGCCCTCGTGCTCGTCCCGCGCCAGCGCGCGCACGGGCGCCGCGCCGGACTGGGCCTGCACCACGTCCGGCGAATAGCGCAGCACGTGGAGGTACTCGCTGATGAAGCCCAGGTGCGTCGCGCGGTAGCCGGGCATGCGCGCCCGCTCGAGCGCCGCGTCCTTCGACAGGTTGGCCTCATCGAAGCGGACGATGACCTCGCCCGGGATGAGCGAGTCCTGGGGCGGAGGCGAGGCGTGGGTCACCTCGCGGGCGGCGACGGCGCGGTGAACGGCGCCCGTCAGGTCGCGAAGCTCGGACGCGGGAAGGCGAGGCGACACCACCGCGGCGCTCGCGGCGCCCGAGCGGAAGGGCGTCAGCGTGCCCTGCACGGTCCCCGTGGTGGGGTCGGGTTGTGTGGGTTCCTCGGTGGAGGGGCAGCCTGCGCATGCCAGCAGCGCCAGGATGGCAAGACGGCGAATCATGAAGAGGTCCTTGGACAGGTGGAAGTCGCGCGGACGCTAGAGCCGCGCAGGCGCGCGCGTCCAGGCAGCCGCGCACTCCCGCCTGCTTGCTTCAGCCGCGTGGCAGCTCGACGGTGAAGGTGGAACCCACCCCCAACTCGCTGTGCACGGTGATGCGCCCGCCCATCGCCTCGACAATCTGTCGGGCAATCCACAGCCCCAGTCCGAAGCCGCCGTAGTTGCGCTCGGACACGGCGCGTTCGAAGCGGTGGAACAGCCGTGACAGGTGCTCGGTCGCGATGCCGATGCCGCCGTCGCGCACCTCCAGGCGCACGTTCTTGGGGAAGCACGCGAGCGCCACCCGCACCGGGTTGCCCCGGCCGTACTTCACGGCGTTGGAGAGCAGGTTGGTGAGGACCTGGTCCAGCCGCAGCCGGTCCCATTCGCCGTGGGCCTCGGGCGAGAGCACCAGGTCCAGCGGCGTGTCGGTGCGCGCCAGCTCGGGCTCGAAGCGCTCCGCCACCTCGCGCACGAGCGCGCCCAGCTCCAGCGGCTCCGGCCGCAGCTCCAGTCGGCCCGCGCTGATGCGCGACACATCCAACAGATCGTTCACGAGCTGCGTCTGGCGCTTCACCTGCCGCTCCACCATCTCCAGGCCCCGGCGCAGCCGCTCTGGAGAGGGCACGCCGCCCGAGTGGCCCAGTCCCGCGAGCAGCCGCTGCACCTGCATCTGGAGCGCGGTGATGGGCGTCTTCAGCTCGTGGCTCGCGATGGAGAGGAACTCCTCGCGCAGCCGGATGGCCTGCCGGGCCTCGCGGTACAGGCGCGCGTTGTCGATGGCCAGCGCCGCCCGACGCGCCAGCTCCTGCGCCAGCGCCAGGTCCTGCGGGTCGTACGCGCGCCGCGAGGTGACGAAGGAGAGCGCGCCAATCGTCTGGCCGCGCACGCGCAACGGCACGCACAGGTAGGCGCAGCGGCTCGAGGTCTCGGACGGCCCCGAGCGCAGCTCCGGCTTGCCCGAGCTGATGACCCGCGACACCACCGCCACCCCCGGCGCGGGCATGTCTCCGGCGGGCCCATGGCAGGTCGCGGCCTCCGGCGTCGAGGCGGTGGCCACGCAGCGCACGCCGCCCAGCCCATCCGCCAGGAAGACGCCACAGGACTCCGCGTGCGCGGGCACCGCCAGGTGGGCCACGCGCTCCAGCGTCTCCTCCTGCTCCAGGCTGCCCGCGAGCACACCGCCGGCCTCCGCGAGGAAGCGCTGCATCTCCTCGCCGCGCTGGCGCTCGGTGATGTCCACCACCACGCTCAGACATTGGGGCGGTCCGCTCGCGGGCCGCACGAGCCCCGTCCACAGCGCCACCTGGACGGTGCCGCCGTCGCGCCTGAGCCGCTCCGTCTCCGCGCCCGCGAGCACCGTGCCCTGCGTCACCCGCTCCAGGTGCTGGCGGAACTCCTCCTGCCGAGACTCGGGCACCGCGGGCAGCACCTGGCCAATCACCTCTTCGGCCGTCCACCCCAGCATGCGCTCGGCGGCGGGGTTCCACAGCCGCACGATTCCATCCGGGTCCAGCAGCATGATGGCCGCCGGGCTCGCCTGGATGACGGCCTCCAGCGTCTGGTGCGCCTGCCGCATCGCGGCCCGCGCGCGCTTCTCCTGCTCCAACAGCCGCGCGCGCGCCAGGGCCTGCGCCGCGTGGTGCGCCACGAGCAGGAGGAAGGCCCGCTCGTCGTCGTCGAAGCGGTGGGGCAGGGCGAAGGCGAACAGCAGCGCGCCCAGGGCGCGGCCATCCACCACCAGCGGCAGGCACACGGACGAGGGGGACTGCTGAAGGGCGAAGTGCGGCCCGCGGGCGTCCACCTCGGGGAAGCGCGCGGCCAGCTCGTCCGGGCCCTCCAGCCACACCGGCTGCAGCTCCTGGAGGCACTCGCGCATGGGCGTGCGCTTGTGCAGCGGCACGACGCGGAACAGCTCCGTCATGGCCGGGGCGTAGCCCGCGCACCGCAAGAGCCGCGCCTGGGCATCCCCCTGCTCCAGCAGCCACAGGCCGCCGTTGCGCGCGCCCACCGCCTCCAGCCCCTGGTCGATGACGATCTCCGCCACGCGCGACGCGGTGAGCACCTCGGACAGCTCGGCGGTGACGTGCTGGAGTCGCGCCAGCCGCCCCGCGGCCACCTCCGCCGCCTGTCGCGCCTGGCGCTCGGCCGCGTAGGCGCGCGCTACATCCAGGGCGATGGCCGCGCGGTCCGCCAGCTCCTGGAGCAACAGCCGCTCGCCCCCGTCGAAGCGGCGCTCCTGCTCCTCGCGCCACACGGTCAGCGTCCCCAACGTGTGCCCGCGGGCGCGCAAGGGCAGCACCAGCAAGTGATGAAAAGGGAAGCGGTCCATGGCGCCCGGGTAGGGCCCCGGCAGCACGCGCCGCAGGTCCTCCACGGTGACGTCCTCCACGCCCAGCGCCTCACCCGACCGCATCACCTCGCCCGCCACGCCCTCGTCCGCGCGCACCAGGGGCGCGGTGAGCGCCTGGAACAGCGGACGCACCTCCGGCACACACGACGCCGACGCGACGGTGCGCAACCACCGCCCATCCTCCAGGAGCAGCCGCAGCGCACACGCCGAGCCCAGCAGCGGAACCACCAGCCCGCACAACCGCTCCATGACCGCCGGGGACTCCAGGCTCGCATCGGCCAGGACCCGAGACGCCTCGGCCAGCAGGGCCAGGCGCTCCTCGATTTCCGGAGCGTGGGCCCCGTACTGCCGTCCCTCGCCGAGCCTGGAAGCCGCCATGGTCATCACGCCCCCACCTGGGTCATGGGAGCACGGACGCGGCGGCCCGGGGCAGGCGCTCGCCCCGCACATCAAGGATGGACAACACCCGGTCCCCCGGATTGTTCGCCCTCAACGCTTCGCCTGCTCCCTGGTGTCGCACCTGAAGTGCCGTCGTAGCAGGGGTTACATTTGTCTACCTTGGCCGCGGAAAACACAGAGCTGCCTCGCGGCTTGGGTTGCGACGGTATGGGGTTCGGCTAAAGCGGGGCCCGTGACCGCTACCTCGGAAGCACCGGGTGCCGTGGCCCCGTCCATGGACCCCTCCAAACGCATCGCGATGCTGGCCCTCGGGGCCCTGGGCATCGTCTATGGAGACATTGGAACCAGTCCGCTCTACGCCCTGCGCGAGTGCTTCACGGGACCGCACGGCATCGCGCCCACGCCCGAGAACGTGATGGGGGTGCTCTCCCTCATCTTCTGGTCGCTCATCATCGTGGTGTCGGTGAAGTACCTCATCTTCGTGATGCGGGCGGACAACCGGGGCGAGGGCGGCATCCTGGCGTTGATGGCGCTGGCCATGCAGCGGCCGAGGGGCGCGGCGCACAAGGCGCGGCCGGTGCTCGTGACGCTGGGCATCTTCGGCGCGGCGCTCCTCTATGGAGACGGGCTCATCACCCCGGCCATCTCCGTGCTCAGCGCGGTCGAGGGCCTCAACGTGGCCACGCCCGTCTTCGACCCCTACATCATCCCCATCACCCTGGTCATCCTGGCGGTGCTGTTCCTGGTGCAGCGGCACGGCACGGCGGGCATCGGCGCGGTGTTCGGGCCGTTCATGTGCCTGTGGTTCCTCGCCCTGGCGGTGCTGGGCGTGAAGGAGCTGGTGCACAACCCGGTGGTGCTGGGCGCGCTGTCGCCCTGGCACGGGGCGCTGTTCTTCATCCGCAACGGCGGCCACGGCTTCCTGGTGCTGGGCTCGGTGTTCCTGGTGGTGACGGGCGGCGAGGCGCTGTACGCGGACATGGGCCACTTCGGCTGGCGCCCCATCAAGCTCGCGTGGTTCTCGCTGGTGCTGCCCGCGCTGATGCTCAACTACCTGGGGCAGGGCGCGCTCTTGCTGCGCGACGCCTCGGCCGCCCGCAACCCGTTCTACCTGCTGGCTCCGGACTGGGCGCTGTATCCCCTGGTGGTGCTGGCCACTGGCGCCACGGTGATTGCGTCCCAGGCGCTCATCTCCGGCGCCTTCTCCATCACCCGCCAGGCCATGCAGCTGGGCTACAGCCCCCGCATGGAGGTGGTGCACACCTCCGCCGAGGAGATGGGCCAGATCTACCTGCCGGGCCTCAATGGCGTGCTGCTGCTGGGCGTGGTGGCGCTGGTGCTGGGCTTCCGCTCGGCGAGCGCGCTGGCCAGCGCGTATGGCATCGCCGTGACGACGACCATGGCCATCACCACCGTGCTGGCCTACATCGTCGCGCGCGAGCGCTGGGGCGTGAGCCGGGCCCTGGCCCTTCCAGTGGCCGGGGTGTTCCTCCTGGTGGACCTGTCCTTCTTTGGGGCCAACGCGGTGAAGATCGCCGACGGGGGCTGGTTCCCCCTGATGCTGGCCATCTGCATCTTCACCCTGATGACCACGTGGAAGCGCGGCCGGGAAATCCTGGCCAACAAGCTGCGCGCCTCCACCATCAGCCTGCGCGAGCTGCTGGACAGCTTCGGGGACCACCCGCCCGTGCGCGTGCCCGGCACCGCCATCTTCATGACGGGCAACGCCGAGGGCACCCCGCCCGCGCTCCTGCACAACCTGAAGCACAACAAGGTGCTGCACGAGCAGGTGGTGCTGCTCACCATCCTCTCGGAGGAAGTCCCCCACGTGCCCGCCCCCGAGCGCGTGGAGGTGGAGCCCCTGGAGCAGGGCTTCGTGCGCGTGGTGGCCCAGTACGGCTTCATGGAGAACCCCAGCATCCCGGACGTCCTCAAGCGCTGCCGCGAGAAGGGGCTCCAGTTCCAGCTGATGGGCACCAGCTTCTTCCTGGGGCGCGAGACGCTCATCCCCACCAAGAAGCCGGGCATGGCCGTGTGGCGCGAGGCCCTCTTCGCCTGGATGAGCCGCAACGCGCGCAGCGCCACCGCCTACTTCCGGATTCCACCCAACCGCGTGGTGGAACTGGGCAGCCAGGTCGAGCTCTGACCCCTGGCCGAATCGCCTGGAAATCAGGGTGTTCTCTTTCGAACATTCGCACTTCTGCAAGTGCCTGATTTTCCAGCACTCCCTCGAAGGCTCCCTGGGTGACTCATACCCCAGGGGGGCTTGACACCGTGCGACAAGTGCGGTTTTTCTCCCGCCGCTGCCTGCTCACCTGTGCGCGACCTCCTCCTGGATTTCCGATTCCGGTAGAAAAATACCGGCGGGCAGCAACTTCTGAGCTGTTGGTTCGAGAATATTTCCAGCGAACAGAGAAATTTCTGTAGCTCTGGAAGTAAACTCCAGTACACTGCTGTCAGGTGTCCCCCAACACCCAGCGTCTCAACCGAGGTCAGCCCCATGCTCGAGCACGTCGCCCCCGCCGTCGCCCCTGTCGCCCCCTCGGCGCTCCCGGCCATGCCGTGGGGCACTCAGCAGGTGACGCCGTACACGGTGTTGAGCGCGCAGGAGCTGTACCCGCGCATCTGCGTGCGCGACCCGTACTTCGCGCTCAAGGACGTGACGGTGCTGGCGCCGGGTGAGGTGGTGGCGCGCGTTCCGGTGCAACTGGCGCCGGAGGCCGAGGCCATGCCCATCAGCCTGGCGGAGTCTGGCCGGCACCTGGCCATCCTCGGCTCGTGCGCGTCCGCGCTGGTGGCGCCCAAGGACGGGCAGCACTTCTACCTGGCGTGCGCCGCCCGCGGTCAGTGGCTGGAGCCGCGCGCCCAGGAGCGCGCCTCGGACATGCTGTGGGCGCTGGCGCAGGCCGAGTACACGGGCAAGCGCACCGCCACGGCGCGCACGCTGCTGTCCTCGGCGGACGGCACGCCGCTGTTCAAGCTGGAGGTGGACTACAACGTGCTGTCCGCCGCCGCCTTCACCCGCCTCTTCGGCGCGGCGAAGCAGGAGATGCGCAGCGCGCCCCGCCCCGCGGACACCGTGCAGCGCACCCCGGAGGAGTGGGCGAAGCTGCGGCAGAACCCGTACAGCAAGCCGCTGGACCTGCGCGACTGGCAGCGCGACGGCGCGTCCCTGCGCGCCAACCTCGGCACCGTCACTCCGGAGATGTGCAAGGGCCACTTCGCCATGCACCCGGTGATGCCGGTGGCCATCGTGGCCAGCGGGATGACCCGGGTGGCGACGTCGCTGGCCCGCGCGCTCGAGGGCGCTCCCGAGGCCCACTTCGTGGCGAAGGACGTCAAGCTGAGCGCGGACAGCCTCGCGTACGCCGGCCAGGACGTGGTGTTCGGCGCGAGCCGCACCGCGGTGGACGGCGCCAACCAGTCCTTCAGCTGCTGGGCGGCGGTGGGCGAGCGCGTGGTCGCGCAGCTCGAGGTCACCTACTGCCGCGTGGACTGACGCGGGCTAGCTCCACTGGATGTCGTAGTCGACGCGGTCGATGCCCTGCGGGTTGGCCTTGGCCGTGCCCTTCAGCCCGAGCACCTTGAGGGCGCCGCTGAGGATTCCCTCGTGGTACGCGGGCGGAAGCATGTCGCGGCGCACGCGCAGGGTGCCGGACTTGCTCCCGGTGGTGAGGTACTCACGGCTGCCGTACGTCACGGCCGCGCTGTAGCCCATCTGCGCGCCCGCGAAGAGCTTCTGCGGATCCCCGCGTGAGATGATGCCGAAGATGAGCATCCCCGGGCCCGTGGAGTAGCGCGTGATGCTGATTTCTCCGCACGCGTGGTAGACGGCGTGCTCGGTCCCCAGCTTGTCCTCCAGCGCGTCCGCCGCGGCGTAGAGCAGCGCGAGGAAGTCCTGCACCGGGTATGTGCGCAGGTCTGAGTAGTCCTTGGCCAGCTCCCCCACGCGCACCCGCTCCAGCGCCGAGGGGCCCCCGTGTTGCTGCACCAGGTTGAAGACCGCCTTGAAGAACAGGCCCCGGACGGAATCTCCAGGCTGGGTGGCGGCGAGGCGGGCGGCGAGCTCGGCCTTGTTGGACGGCATGACTCACTCCTGCGCTTCGCGCGCGCTGGCGGAATGCCTCACGCAGTGTAGCCACACCGAGCGCCGTGTCGAAAAAGCACGCAGCGTCCGACCTGCCTGCTCACGCGTTGCTCGCGGCGGGGTGTCGCGACCTCAGGGGGGCCACCTGCTTGGCCTCAGGCCTCGTCCAGCAGCACGGGCGCGAAGCCCGCGGCGTCGCACGAGGCCAGCACGTAGCGCACGCCTCCGTGGGTGCCGGTGAAGCCCGCGGGGATGCCGCCCGCGTGCAGGTGGCCGTAGACGCACAGCTTGGGCGCGAAGGCCTCGATGGGCGCGCTGAACGCGGTGGGCTTCTCGTTGGCGTACAGCGGCGGGAAGTGCACAGCCGCGATGCGGATGAGGGGCGTGGGGCTCCCTTGCTCCTTCTTGCGCGCGTCCTCGAACGACGTCGCCAGCCGGCGCGTCTCGCGCTCCACGTAGCCCGCGTCCGAGGGCTCATCGCCCATCTCGCCACCGGGCATCGGCGGCGCCTCGGGGGCGGTCCACAGCCGGCTGCCAGCAATGACCCACGGCCCCATCACCACCGCGCTGTTGTGGAGGAATCCTTCCAGCGTCCGGAAGGGCTCGAGCACCTTGCGCAGCTTGGAGGCGGAGTCGCCCCACCAGTAGTCGTGGTTGCCGCGCACCAGCACCTTGCGCCCCGGGCGCGCGTCCAGCCAGGCCAGGTCCTCCTGCACTTCGTGCGTCCGCGTGGCCCAGGAGATGTCCCCCGCCACGATGACCACGTCCTCGGCCCGCACCCGCTCATCCCACGCGCGCTGGAGCGGCAGGGGATGGTCCGTCCAGCCGAAGCGGTGCATGTCCTTCTGCCGGGTGGAGGGCAGGTGGGTGTCGCCAATGCCGAAGAGCCGCATGCCGCCCTCATAGCGGATGCCCCGCCCCCTGTCGGCCCTCGCGCGCCTGCCTGCCCGGATTCTGAGCCTTCGCCCAGGGGATAAATTACGGATAAGCGCGGAAAAGCTGTAAATTTTGCCTACAGTTTGAGTGTCCAGAAATGCGTCAGTGAGACATCCATGGACCAGTGCTGCTAACGCGTAAGAATTTCTTGCCCAGCGAAGCCCGCACTTCGTGATTTCGAGGGGTTGGCGCGCGCGAGGGGCTCGGTCTGTCGCGCGGGAGCGGAAGGCGCGCGAGGAAGGTGGAGCATGCGTGCTCCTACCGGGGCACGTGGGTGCGGTGGGGCGGGCTGGCACGCATGCTGCTCACGCCCGGCGTGACACGTCTCCGCGCGAGCGGGGCGTGCCGATGCACCTCTCCCCCCTCGAGGAGTACTCATGCACGCGATTCGCACCCCCCTCGCGGCGGCCGCCGCGGCGTTGGCGTTGGCCGCTTGCGGCCCCCAGCCGCAGCCCGAGGCCCCCGCTCCTACCCCCACCGAGACGCCGGCTCCGTCCACCACCACGCCCCAGCGCACCCCGCGCGAGTTGGATCCGCTGTTCGCGCAGGCCGCCGCGGAGTTCAACGTCCCCGAGGCGCTGCTCAAGGCCATCTCCTACACGCAGACGCACTGGCAGATGGTGGAGGGCTCCGAGGAGTTTCCGGGCATGGCCCCGGCCTACGGTCTGCTCGCCCTGCGCGGTGACGCGCTGACCCAGGCGGCGTCGCTCTCCGGCGAGTCCGTGGAGGCGGTGCGCACGGACGCGCGGGCGCACCTGCGCGCGGGCGCGGCCCTGCTGTCCGCCTATGCCTCCGAGTTGAAGGTGGACCGCTCGGACCTGGGCGCCTGGGCGCCGGTGGCCGCGCGGCTCAGCGGCATCTCCGACTCCGAGGCCCTGTCGACCTATATCCACCGCGGGCTGTACGCGACGCTGCGTCAGGGCGCGGTGGCCATCAACGAGGACGGCTCGTCGGCGGCCACGCTGGAGCCCGTGGATGTGCAGGCCCAGTTCGAGGCGCCGCCGGTGAAGGCGCTGGCCGCGGGCCCGAACTACGCCGCCGCGGTGTGGCGCCCGTCGCCCAACTACAACGCGCGCCCGAGCGGCTACTCGCCGTCGATGATCGTCATCCACACGTGCGAGGGGGAGTACTCGGGCTGCTGGGGCTGGCTGGTGAACTCCGCCTCCCAGGTCAGCGCGCACTACGTCGTGAACGAGTCCGGCAGCGAGGTGTCGCAGCTCGTGCGCGAGGCGGACCGCGCGTGGCACGTGGGCGCCACGTATGACTGCTCGCTCAACGGCAGCACGTCGTGCGGACTCAACGGCGTGTCGGTGAACCACTTCGCCGTCGGCATCGAGCACGGTGGCTTCGCCAGCCAGACGAGCTTCCCCGCGGGGCAGATCGACACCTCGGCCAAGCTGTCGTGCGACATCGCGCGTGACAACTCCATCCCGAAGGACAGCTACCACATCGTGGCGCACGGCCGGTTGCAGCCGGCGTCGCGCACGGACCCGGGTCCCAACTGGCCGTGGTCCTCGTACATCAGCAAGATCAACAGCTACTGCGGCACCACCAGCAGCACCCTCGTGGTGGACAGCAACAACGCCAACAACGACACGGCCAAGGGCTACATCGAGGTCTCGTCGAACTGGGTGGATGGCACGAGCAGCGGCTACTACGGCAGCGGCTACTGGTACGCGTCCACGCAGGACATCTCCGACACGGCGGACTTCAACTTCTACATGCCGGCGGCGGGGACGAAGACCATCGACGCGTGGTGGGTGGCGGGGACCAACCGCTCGGCGGCGGCGCCCTTCATCATCGTGGCCGGCACCACCACGGTGGCCACGGTGAAGGTGAGCCAGCAGATCAACGGCAGCCAGTGGAACACGCTGGGCACGTGGAGTTTCCCGGCCGGCTGGAACAAGGTCCGGCTGAGCCGGTGGACGGGCGAGGCTTCCTCGGTCGTCATCGCCGACGCCATTCGGATCCGCTGACGTGATGTCTCCAGGCCTTGAACGAAGAACGGGTTCCGGGCCTGGATGGGCGCGGTGCTTCGCCGCGCTCGCCGTGCTGGTCGCTGGATGCTCCGCGGGCCGCTGTGGCTCCGGAGCATCCGGGACCGGGCCCTTGTCCCCTTCCGAGCGGCGCGCCATGCCGGGCGTGATTTCGTTCCTCTCGGAGCGGGCGGGGCAGAAGGACGTGTGGCTGGTGACACCCACGGGGGACGAGCGCCAGCTCACGCGCGGCCCCGAGGACGAGTACCCCGGGCCGGCCTCGCCGAATGGGCGCGCGCTGCTCGTCATCTCCTCCACGGAACTCCAAGGGCAGAGCTTCCAGCAACTGCGCCTGGTGCCCTTGGACGGAGGGCCGGAGGTGCCGCTGCACCTGCCTCGGACGCGCTCGCGCAACGCGAGCTGGTCGCCGGATGGCGCGTGGCTGGTGGCCGAGTCGGATGCGAAGGGGTTCAGCGACGTGGTGCGCCTGTCGCCGCGCGCCGGCATGCCCGAGCTGCCGCTGACGCAAGTGGCGCAGGGCTGCTTCGAGCCAGCGGTCTCTCCGAGCGGCGCCGAAGTGGCCTTCGCGTGCAGCAGCGAGGAGGGAGACCCCGAAATCTACGTGGCGCACGCGGACGGGACGAGCCCGCGCCGCATCACCACGTTCTACCGCGAGGACCGCACGCCGCAGTGGAGCCCGGATGGGCAGTGGCTGTCCTTCGTCAGCAACCGGGAGCAGCGCGAGCGCGTCTACCGCGTGCGCGCGGATGGCTCGGAGCTGCGCGCCCTCTCCGGTGAGGCCTTCGCGGGCGACGAGCGCGAGGCCGCTTGGAGCCCGGACGGTCAGCGGTTGGTCTACGTGAGCCGCTTGCCCGAGGGAAAGAGCCGCATCTGGGTGGTGCCCGCGGCGGGTGGCGCGCCCCAGGCCCTCACGGATGGCACGCACCGCGACGACATGCCCGCGTGGAGTCCGGACGGGAAGTACCTGGTGTTCGTCTCCGAGCGCGACGCGGAGGTGGACCTGTACCTGATGCGCGCGGACGGCACCGGACAGACGCGCCTCACCACCGCGAAGGGCGCGGACTGGTTGCCGCGCTGGTTCGTCCAGCGCTGACGCTCAGGGCGGCGGGAAGCGCCCGGGGTACATCGTGAGCACGATGCCCAGCCCGGCGGACGTGCCCACGTTGCGCGGCACGTAGCCGCCCGCGCCCTCCACGCCCAGGTGGAACGTGCTGAGCCCCTTTGCCGTGTGGACGTAGACGAACAACCCGCTGGCGGGCGTGCCGTCCTGGGTGACGGTGCTCAGGTCCTCGGAAGGGTAGTAGACGCGGTCCGACAGCTCGGTCCGGTCCGGCACCACGCGCACGCCCGTCACGGGGTGGCCGTTGGCGTCCACCACCCGGCCCACGATGAAGCCGGCATCCTCCAGCGTGGTGGCGCGGCCCTCGGTGTGGGTTCGCAGGCGGGCCTCGCCGAGCGCCGCGTCCAGCGCCTGCACGAACGCGGTGGGCAGCACCCAGGCCTGTGCGTCCACCAGGTCGGTGTGCGGCCGGGTTCCCGTGAAGGCCGTGTCGAAGATGATGGAGGTGCAGTGCGCGAGCCCCTCGTGGGACACGCCGACGGCGAGCCCCTGATGGATGTCACGCACGGACACGTTCATCACGTGGAAGGCGCCATCGCTCGCCAGCGTTCCCGCGCCGACGGTGGCGCTCGTGTCGTGCACCGCCACGCGAAGCGGCTCCTCGATGGTGAGCGGAGCGCCGTCGATGGAGAGCGGAGCCTGACCGTGCGTCTGGAGCAGCGTCTGCGCCTCGGGCAGCACCGCGACGTGGCCGCTCACGTTGATGTGGAGGTCATCCAGGTCCACCACCCCGGCGTCCTCGGTGCGCACGCCCGGATCCGGCGCGGCGGTGGTGGTACTGCACGCCGCGAGTCCGAGACCCAGCACTGCGCCGCATGCCAGCAAGAGGGGGCGAGTCATCGGCGGGCAACATCTTCACGCCTCGCCGGAGTCGCAATCCTTGGGGCAGGGGATTTCGTCCCCTGGAGAACGCGCCCCCCTACCGTTGCACGGAAGCAGGGGGCACCTGGATGCCCGCCCGCTCGCCGTGCCGTCAACGGCTACCAGTGCGTGGTGCCGGACCCGTTGGAGCCGCCGCTGTTCCCCGAACTCCAGCCTCGGCCACCGCGTCCGCCACCATTGCCTCCACTGTTGCCGCCGCCGTTCCCACCCCCGTTGCCGCCGCTGTTGCCATTGCCGCCGCTGTTGCCGTTGCCACCACTGCCCCAGCCGCCACCCCGTCCACCGCCGCGATTGTCGTCGTTGCCACGGTCGCCGCCGCTGTTGCCCGAGTTGCCTCGGCCCGGGGGAGGACTGCCCCAACCGCCACCATGGCCGCCGCCGTTGCCATTGCCGCCGCTGTTGCCGTTGTTGTCGCGGTTGTCGTTGCCCCAGCCCCCACCATGACCGCCGCCGTTGTTATTGCCGTTGTTGCTGTTGCCGTTGTTATTGCCGTTGTTGCTGTTGCCCCAGCCCCCACCATGGCTGCCGCTGTTGTTGCCGTTGTTGTTGTCGCGGTTGTCGTTGCCCCAGCCGCGGTCGTCATGGGACGGCGAGCCTCGGGGCGGGCTCGTGGAGTAGCCCGTGCCACCCGGAGGAGGACGGCGGCCCCAGTTGGTGCCGCTGCTGGGCTCGGGCGCCGGACGCGAGGGGGCGGGGGTGTAGCTGGAACCGGAGCGGGTGCCGTAGCCCGGCGAGGCCTCGTGCGTGTTGTTCCACACGTAGCCCCGGCCGCGGTCGTAGGCGTAGGTGTTGCCCCAGGACTGCGGGTAGTAGCCGTGCGAGTGGCGGCCGTGGTTGCTGCAGTACCCGCCGCTCGGGATGGGGTGGTAGTCCCAGTACCAGACGACCGTGGGGCCTCGGTAGTAATACACGTCGTTCGTGTACGTGTAGTACGTGGTGGGCGGCTCGTAGTCGTGGACGTGGAGATGTCCCTCGGGGCACCAGCCACCGCCATACGAATCGGGGATGGGGTGCGCACCTGAGAACCGGAACTCCACCCCGGCGGACTCGTAGGAGTTGTAGGGGCGGTGGTAGTGACCGTCCACGACACAGCCCGTCCCCAGCAGGAGCACGAGCGGCAAGGTCAGGGTGAGCAGACGACGCATGGATGAGTCTCCCGGGGCGGAGTGGACCTTCAACCGTCCGTCTTCGCAACCTCTGGGCTCCCGACGTCTCCCCCGACGAGAAATTCACGCCCGTCCGCCTGCCTGCTCGCTGTCGGCGGGTGGACAGCGCCGCTGATATGAGGGCCGGGCGCGCCGCGTCGCGCTCAGGAGGCGGATACATGTCGGACAGCAGTGATTACGGGCAGGGACCGGGCACTCCCTGTCCGGTCCATCCGGACCGGGGCGCCAAGCGGGCCTGTGGCCGGTGCGGCAACTTCATGTGCGACATCTGCTCCGAGCGGGGGATGCGCTCCCTGTGCCTGGCGTGCCGCGAGCGCGAGGGCTTCACGGCGTTCCCGCTGAACCGCTCCAACTGGACCATCGGCTCGCTGTGGGAGCTGTGCTGGGCTGCCTTCCAGCGTGAGTGGGGGATGCTCAGCGTCGCCGCGCTCATCCTCATGGGGGTCAGCGGGGGCGCGCAGATGTTCATGAACCTCGTCGTGGCGATCGGCGGGGCATCGAACAGCGTCGCCCTGACCGTGGTGCTGACCCTCATCGTCGTGATCGCGCAGATGCTCGTGCAGGGCTTGGTGCAGCTCGGCTTCTTGCGGGTCGCGTTCGACGTGCTGCATGGGCGGAGCGTGGACCTCGCGCGTCTCTTCAGCCAGATGAACAAGCTGGTGCACTACGCGATGACGCTGATCGTGATGATGCTCGTGCTCTTCATCCCCGCCCTGCTGCTCATCTCAGGGGGGGCCGTGGCGGTGATGCTGGGCATGGGAGGCGTGGAGGCGCTGCGCCACCCCGCGACGCTGCTCAACAACCCCGGGATGCTCATCGCGGTGACGAGCGCGGTCGGCGTGCTCGGCATCATCGTGTGCTCGTACCTGTTGCTGCCGCTGTACCTCCTCCAGCCGGAGCTCGCCTTCTGCGATGACCCGCCGTCTCCGCTGGAGGTGCTGCAGCGCTGCTGGCGCTACGCCGATGGTCAGCGCCTGCGCATGCTGGGCGTCTGCGTGCTGATGGTTGTCATCTCGCTGGTGGGGTTGCTCGCGTGCTGCGTGGGCCTGATTCCCGCCATGGCGCTGATCCAGGTGCTGTTCGCGGGCATGTACCTGGCCGTCAGTCGCGAGGCCGAGGACCTGGGCTGAGTCCTCGCGCGGTCCAGTGCGCTGCTTCAGTGCACCACCCGCTCGGGAGAGCCCGAGCGGGGCGCCGACAGCCGGCCCAGGCACGCGAGGATGTGCTCGCGGTACTCGCTCAGGTCGCGCAGCCCGCACAGCATCCACCGGCCGCCAATCACGAGCGTGGGCACGCCGCGCACGCCGCGGCTCTGCGCCAGCCGATGCTCATCGAGGATGAGGCGGCGCGTCTCCTCGGAGCGGAAGGCGGCGGAGAACTCGTTCATCGCCAGGCCCACGCGCGAGGCCAGCTCGAACACCACATCCGAGCGCGACACGTTGACGCCTTGCTCCAGCGCCGCGCGCTGCATGGCGCGCGCGAGGAACGCCCGGGCCTGAGGGCCTTGCAGTCGCGCGGCTTCCAGCGCCGCCAGGGCCGGCACGCTGGTGCGCGGCGGATCTCCTCCCTGCCACAGGTCCGCGGAGAGCTGACGCGCCAACGCATCGGGCTCTCGTTGCGCGCGCTGCACCTCTTCCACCAGCCCGCGCAGCTCTCGCTCTGTGGGCAGCACGTCTTGGACGCGCAAGGGATAGGGCCGCACGCTCCAGCGCACGGCATCGCCAAACTCGTGCCGCAAGACATCCAGGCGCAGGTCGGCGAGGTAACACCAGGCGCAGAGGACATCCTGGTAGACGGTGATCTGCAGCGGCTTGTGCAGCGTTTTCATCGAGGGGACCGAGATTAGAAGGCCCCCGATGCGGATGCCAACACCCCACGACACGCGGCCACGAAAGGCATTCCTGAGTTCCTGAGGAGCATGCGAGGCACCGTGCGCGCGCACTCGCCCGCCCGCCTGCTCTGCACTCCAGCGCATGCCTCATTCAATCCATGACGCGCGAGGTCTCAGCCACCCCGCTCGCGCGCGCGAAGCTCGCCTGCCCGGCGCTCCGCGTACACGAGCGCGTGGTCCACCATGGCGCCCGCGATGTCGCGCTGCGTGGCGCCCTCGAGTCCCTCGAAGCCAGGGCTGGAGTTGATCTCCATCAGCCGAGGACCCGCATGGCCTTCCAACATGTCCACGCCCGCCACCTCCAACCCGATGATGCGCGCGGCACGCACCGCGGCTTCCACGTAGGCCGGTGACAGTTCAATGGCCTGGCCTTCGCCACCGCGGTGGATGTTGGAGCGGAACTCGCCCTTCTTGGCCTTGCGTCGCATGGCACCCACCACGCGGTCGCCCACGACGAGCGCTCGCACGTCACGGCCCTCGCTCTCCGCGACGAACTCCTGGAGGAGGATCTCCTGACCCAGGTCCCAGAAGGTGTCGAGGATGGTCTGCACCTCGGGGAGCGTGTGGGCAATCATCACGCCCACGCCCTGCGTGCCTCGGATGAGCTTGATGATGAGGGGCAGGCCGCCGACCTCCTTCACCAGACGGCTCACGTTGCTGCGGTCGTTGGCCATCACCGTGCGCGGAATGTCCAGGCCCGCGCGCGAGAGGAACTGGAGGGCGCGCAGCTTGTCTCGGCTGCGCGCGATGGCGGTGGCGGGGTTGAGGACCGGCACGTCCATCATCTCGAAGTGGTTCACCACCGCGAGGCCGTAGGGCGTGATGGATGCGCCAATGCGCGGAATCACCACGTCCACGCCTTGCACCTCCGCGCCCCGGTACGTCATGCGCGGCTGTCCCTGCGCGAGCAGGAGGCAGCAGCGCAGCGTATCGAACACGAGCGCGCGGTGGCCTCGCTCCTTGATGGCCTCCACCAGCCGTCGCGTGGAGTACAGCGAGCGCTTGCGGGAGAGGATGGCGACCGTCTTCTTCGCGCGGACGCGCCGCGGGCGCGGCGCGGAGGCACGCGAGGGCGCCGGCGCGCCGGGAGACGGGGGCGCCTGCTTCGGCTGGGTTTTGCGGGGGGACATGCGGGGCGCGGGAGCCTAGCACGGGCGATCGGGAGCGCATGGCGCGTGGGCGCGCTTTGCTATCCTCGGACGCAGATGAGCCCCCTCGACCCGCATCCCGACGACATCCACACCAGCCCCGGCGATGTCGACGAGGAGCTCGCGCACGCTCCCTCGCTCGGTGAGACGCTCATCGTGGACCCCCGGGCGATGGTCAAGCTCCACAAGTGTCGCCTGGTCGTGACCTCCGGACCGGACGTGGGCCGCTCCCGCGTGAGTGACAAGGAGCGCCTGCGCTGTGGCGCCCATCCCGGCAACGACCTGGTGCTCGTGGAGGACCGCACCGCCAGCCGCCACCACTTCGAGGTGCAGCACACCGAGCGCGGCTATCTGCTGGTGGACCTCCACTCCACCAACGGCACCTTCCTGGACGGTCGGCGCATCGAGCGGGCGTATCTGTCCGCGGGTTCGCAGATTCGCGCGGGCTCGTCGATCATCACCTTCGCACCCTTGGACGAGGAGGTGGCGGTCGAGCCGGACCGCGACGGCGAGCTGTGCGGCATGGTGGGGCAGAGCGCGAAGATGCGGAGTGTCTTCGGGCTCATCCGGAAGATCGCCCCCATGGACGTCCCGGTCATCATCCAGGGGGAGACGGGCACGGGGAAGGAGTTGGTGGCGCGGGCCATCCACGAGCTGTCCGGGCGCAAGAAGGAGTCCATGGTGGTGCTGGACTGCGGCGCCATCCCGCCCAACCTCATCGAGAGCGAGCTGTTCGGTCACGAGAAGGGCGCGTTCACGGGCGCGGTGTCCAGCCGCCCCGGTGCCTTCGAGCGCGCGCAGGGCGGCACCATCTTCCTGGATGAGCTGGGCGAGCTGCGCCTGGACCTGCAGCCCAAGCTGTTGCGCGCGCTGGAGAACCGCGAGGTGCGGCGCGTGGGCGGCAACGACATCATCCAGGTGGACTGTCGCGTCATCGCCGCGACCAACCGCGACCTGGTGAAGGAGATCGCCGCGGGCAACTTCCGCGAGGACCTCTACTTCCGCTTGTCGGTCATCAACATCCAGCTCCCGCCCTTGCGGCAGCGGCGGGATGACATCTCGCTCATCCTCAAGCGCGCGCTGGAGGAGCCGGAGGTGGTGGACAAGCACGGGCGCAAGCGGTTCTCGGCCGAGGCGCTGGGGATGCTGATGGCCTACTCGTGGCCGGGCAACATCCGCGAGCTGACCAACGTGCTGTCCCACGTCCTGACGTTCTCCGAGGGCGAGGAGGTGCTCGCCACGCACCTGCCGCCGCGAGTCCGAGGCCAGGCGCGCGAGGGGCCGCTGCCCTTCAACGAGCACCTGTCCTTCAAGGACGCCAAGGAGCACCTGTTGGAGAACTTCGAGCGCGAGTACGTGACGTCCGTGCTGTCACGCTGCGAAGGGAACCTCTCCCGCGCGGCGCGGGAGAGTGGCCTGCATCGCAAGTCCATCGAGCGGCTGGTGAAGAAGTACCAGCTCGACACGAAGGGGATGAAGCCTCGGTGAGGCGGTGCGCTGCACTTGTTTCCAGGAAGTCCCGCGTGCGTCTTGCTGGGCCTCACGGATGCGGGTTGGATGGTACGCCATGAGGCTTCGCTGGTTCCGGGCTGGCTGGGTTGTCCCGCTGCTTCTGGCGTGTGCGGGACCCCGGCTCTACTACCTGCGAAACGAGCTGTCCGTCCTCGAAGGACGGTTCGATCTCCCCGTGGCACCCGGCCCCTGGGGCAATGGGAACGTCCCCGTGGTGGTGTCGGATGCCGCCCATGTTCCGGACGACCTGGTCTTGCCGGTGCTCACGGCGCTGATGTCCTTGCCTGGGGCGTCGGATGCCTGCGACCCGCTGAAGGGAACTCCTCGTCCAGATGCCGCCGAGTATTGCGTGGCGCTCTATCGGACGCCTGCAGACTGGCGAGTGTCGTGGCCCATCCGAAACCTGTCGAAGGAGCGGGACTCCTGTCAGCCCCCGTTTGGAGGAGTGGAGGACGAAGACTTTGGTCGTGACCTGCCCATTGTGGGGTTCGCCCACAATCATCCCTGCGGAACCACCATGAGCAGTCCGGACCTGGCAGCGTTCCCCGCGATGAAGGCCCATGAGGGGCTGTGGATGATGGTGTCTTATATGGCGAGTCCCAGCGGCAGATTGGTTCGCGACTCCCAGGGACAATTGATTCCTGCATGGTCCTGGCTCGCAACCGGGCATCGAGATGAGCCTCTCTTCTATAAATGGAACTCGAATGGGGAGGTCTATCTGTGGAGGTCCGACCGGCGAGAATGGATGTTCCAGGCCGTGTGTCGGGTTCAGGCCGCTTCCGGGATAAGGGGGCCACGCGCCCTTCTTCCGCGATGTGTCCCTGAGCTTCAGTAAGCCGTGTCCCGAGAGTTGGGCTCGATGATGAAACTGCACCCAGTGATTCTGCTCATGGCGCTCTTGGCGGACGGTGGAGTGGGGGCTCCTCGGCCCGTGGCCACGAAGGGGGATGGGGGCGTGGGCGTCGTCGCACCCTCACTCGTGACGGGCGCCGATGGCGGCACCCCCGCTCCATCCATGGAGCCTCGCGGAGCAGATGCGGGTGGAGTCGCCCGTCCTCGCATCGTCGCGGCGGGGATTGAGTGGCCCGAGGAAGTGCGGCCACTGGCCACGCTGGATGGACCCGCCGTGCTCGCTGCGAACGCGGCGTTGCGGCGACTGCTGTCGAGCTTCCCGAAAGAGACCGCCGGCGACTGCGCCTATTCTGCGAAGGCGATGGAAGTCATGGTGGGGAAAGAAGGGGACTTGTACTTCGTTGAAATCAACCGGCGCTTGGACAAGTGCGGATGGGCCGCGCCGGGGTTCAATCCCTCACTCCATTGGTTCGAGCTGTATGCCGTCTCGGCGGAGGGCGAGGTGCTGGCCCGCTATCCGTACCATCCGTAGCCTGGTGCCATGCACGACCTCTCGGTTGTGGCGGCTGCCGTTGGCCCGGCGCCAGGGGCTTGCTGCGAAGGGAACCTCTCCCGCGCGGCGCGGGAGAGTGGCCTGCATCGCAAGTCCATCGAGCGGCTGGTGAAGAAGTACCAGCTCGACACGAAGGGGATGAAGCCTCGGTGAGGCGGTGCGCCTAGCGGTGCTTCTTCTCGCAGGCCTTCATGCACTTATCCACCTTGGCGCCGCAGAGCGAGAAGCACTTCTGGTTGCCCGGCTTGCAACTGCCCATGCACGAGGTGGTGACGGGCTCGCACTTCTTCACGCACGCCGGGGCGTCCGGCGTGTTGATGGTGCGGCCGTCCTCGGTGGTGATCTTCCCGCCGCCCGGCGCGCGGTGAACGCCGTGGTCGTCATGGTCTTCGTCCTGCTGCGAGATGCCCTGCGGCTCCGCGCCAGCGGGCGGGCGCTCCGCCTGGGCCGGGCTGCTCAGGAGCAGGGTCGCGACGAGACAGGTGAACAGCAGAGCGAAACGCCTCATGGATGGAGCCTCGGGGTGGGAGAGGTTCGCGGACGCGTGATGCGCGTTCCGGGCGGGCGAGCATAGGTCGGGTCTGGCTCGGATTGAAGGCGTGGAGCACCCATGTTACGGGCCCCCCATGAGCGACGCGCCCGAGGAGAAGGACTACAAGGACTCCGTCAACCTGCCTCGCACCGACTTCCCCATGAAGGGGAACCTCGCGCAGCTCGAACCTCGCATGCTGGGGTGGTGGGCTGAGCAGGATGTCTGGGGTCGCATCCTCCAGAAGAACGCCGGTGCCGAGCCCTTCGTCCTCTCCGATGGTCCGCCGTACGCCAACGGCCACCTGCACGCGGGCCACGCGCTCAACAAGGTCCTCAAGGACATCGTGGTGAAGTTCCGCAACATGACGGGGCGCTACTGCGACTTCATCCCTGGCTGGGACACGCACGGCCTGCCCATCGAGCAGGCGGTGGAGAAGCGGCTGAAGGAGAAGAAGATCGACAAGCGCACGCTGTCGAAGGACGCCTTCCTGGAGCACTGCCGCGCGTACGCGTTGGAGTTCGTGGAGATCCAGAAGGCGGAGTTCCAGCGGCTGGGTGTCTTCGGGAGCTGGGACGCGCCCTACAAGACGCTCGATTTCTCCTACGAGGCCCAGGAGATTCGCGAGCTGGCCACGTTCGCCCGGCGGGGGATGCTCTACCGCCGCAAGAAGCCGGTGTACTGGTGCCTCACTGACCAGACGGCGCTCGCCGAGGCGGAGGTGGAGTACGCCGAGCACACGTCTCCGTCCGTCTACGTGGCCTTCCGCGCGGATCCCTCGCTGGCGGATCGCGTGCCCTCGCTGGAGGGGCGCGATGTGTCGTTCGTCATCTGGACCACCACGCCGTGGACGCTGCCGGCCAACCTGGCCATCGCGCTGAACCCCTCGTTCGAGTACGTCTTCTACCAGCTCGGGGAGCGGGTGGTGTGCGTGGCCAAGGACCTGCTGCCGCGCGTGCTCGCCGAGGTGAAGGCGGACGAGCTGGCGATGAAGACCGTGCCCCTGCCGGGCGGCGACGTGTCCGCGGCGGCGCTGGTGGATCCGTCGCGCATCCTCGCGTACGCGCGCGGCGAGGAGCTGGAGCACGTGACGTATCAGCACCCGTTCCTCGCGCGGCGCGGGCGCGTGGTGTTGGGCGAGCACGTGACGCTGGAGGCCGGCACGGGCCTGGTACACACCGCGCCGGGCCATGGCCAGGAGGACTACGAGGTCGGTCTCCGGTACGGGTTGGACATCTACAACCCCGTGCGCCCGGATGGCCGCTACGACGACACCGTGGACGAGCCGCTCGCGGGCAAGCGCGTCTTCGAGGCCAACCCGCTCGTCATTGACCTGCTGGTGGAGAAGGGCGCGCTGCTCAATGACAAGCAAGACACCGTCAAGCACAGCTACCCGCATTGCTGGCGCTGCCACAACCCCGTCATCCTGAGCGCGACCTACCAGTGGTTCATCCCGCTGGACCGTCCGCTCCAGGGGGACACGACGTATCGGCAGGGGGTGCTCGACGCGGTGGACCGCGTGCGCTGGGTGCCCGCGTGGGGACACAGTCGGATCCGCGGCATGCTCGAAGGCCGGCCGGACTGGTGCATCAGCCGACAGCGCAGCTGGGGCGTGCCCATCCCCATCGCGTACTGCGAGGGTTGCGAGGGGGCCGTGGTGTCCCCCGAGTTGATGCACAAGGTGGCGGACGCGGTGGAGAAGGAAGGGGCGGGCGTGTGGTACCGCACGCCCGTGAAGGACTTCCTGGGCGCGGACTTCCGCTGCCCGAGCTGCGGCAAGGGCGAGTTCCGCCGCGAGACGGACATCCTCGACGTGTGGTTCGACTCGGCCTGCATGTTCTCCGCGGTGCTGGAGCGCCGGCAGCGCACCCCCGCCGACCTCTTCCTGGAGGGGAGTGATCAGCATCGCGGCTGGTTCCACTCGTCCTTGTTGGTGTCGGTGGGCACGCGCGACGTGGCGCCCTACAAGGCCTGCCTCACCCATGGCTTCGTGGTGGACGGCAAGGGCGAGAAGATGTCCAAGAGCCTGGGCAACACCGTCGCGCCGGAGAAGATCATCCAGCAGCACGGCGCCGAGGTGCTGCGCCTCTGGGTGGCGGCGAGCGACTACCGCAACGACGTGCGCCTGTCCGAGCAGATCCTCAAGGGCCTGTCCGAGGGCTACCGGAAGATTCGCAATACGGTGCGCTACGCGCTGAGCAACCTCTACGACTTCGACCCGGCGCGGGACGCGGTGCCACTGGCGGAGCTGTCTCCGTTGGACCAGTGGGCGCGAGGCCGGCTCGCCGAGGTGGTGTCGCGCGTGCGCAAGGCCTACGAGGACTACGAGTTCCACCTCGTCTACGCCACCATCGTGGACTTCTGCGCGGGCGACCTGTCGGCGGTGTACTTCGACATCCTCAAGGATCGGCTCTACACGTCGCGCGCGGATGGGACGGCTCGGCGGGGTGCGCAGACGGTGCTCCACGAGGTGGCCTCGGTGCTGTTGCGGCTGCTCGCGCCGGTGATGAGCTTCACGGCCGAAGAGGCGTGGCAGGTGCTGCCCGGGCGGCCCGTTCCAAGCGTGTTCCTCGCGGACTTCCCCGTCGTGGCGGCGAGCCTCGATGCGGCGCTGGCGGAGCGGTACGGGAAGCTGCTCGCGGTGCGCTCGGCGGTGCAGGGGGTTCTCGAGGCCGCGCGGCGTGACAAGCGCATCGGCGCGTCGCTCGAGGCCCGGGTGGTGCTCACCGCGGAGGGCCCCGCGCGCGCGCTGCTCCAGGCGAGCCTCGCGGAGCTGCCGAGCCTCTTCATCACCAGCCAGGTCGAGCTGGAGGACGCGCCTGCCGAGGGCGCCACCGCGTTGGAGTTGACGCAGGCGTTGGGCGAGGCGTCGCGGGTGACGGCTCGCGTGCTGCCGGCGCATGGGCGCAAGTGCCCGCGCTGCTGGACCTACTCGGAGGCGGTGGGGACCGCGGGCGAGGTGTGCCTCAAGTGCCAGGACGCGCTGGGGCCGGTGGCTCCGGCTCGCGCGTAGGCTCGGCGAGGTCGCGCGGGGGTGAGGTCTGCTCCCGCGCGCGCAGGGCGTCGACAATCGCCTCCATGCGCTGGTGATGCGTGCCGGGCCAGAACACGCGGCGGCAGTCGGGGCACTGCTGGAAGCACGTGTGCCGCTCGGCCACGCCTTCGGGGACCTGGTCCTTCACCGCGTGCGGTTCGGCGATGGCCAGCGGGCCGTTGCAGGGAATACAGCGAGAGAAGGGGTGCATGCGCGAGGTCAGCGCGAAGCGCCGCACCACCTCCACGAGCTGTTCGGAGGGCTCCGTCGCGCGCGGGAAGTAGCCCAGCACCACCTCCGAGCGCTTGAGCACACCCAGGTCTCGCGTGAGCACGACGCGCGACTCGTCATGCGAGATGCGCGCGAGTTCGTCGTCCTCGAAGTCGTTGCGCCACAGCGTGTCGAAGCCGAGCATCCGTAGGAAGCCCGCCAGTCGCCCCAAGCCCACGTCGAGCACGAAGCGCGGCAGGTCCGGCAAAGGAGGCCCGACGCGAAGCGCGGGCTCGGGCACCTCCACCGGATGGAACGCGGGCGCCGCGATGAGGTGCATGCCGGCCTCCATCCGATGCGAGAAGTTCACCGCCACGCCGTTCACCAGGATGACGTCGACCTCCGGGTGCGGTGGCCCCAGGGACTCGATGAGATCCTTGGCGGAGGGACTGCCTTGCAGCACATGGGTGAAGGTGACGTCGCGCCGCTCTGCCGGCAGGAAGTCGTTCAACGCGCCATGGAACCGCACGGTGATCGCCCGGCTCGCCTCGGCTGGTTCGCTCATGATCGCTGACTCCTGAGGTTGCGTCGCCGGGCCCGGCGGAGCGCCGCTTGCGGATTCGTGGGCTTTTACCCGGATTTAATTCGCTTTGTTCCTGGTTTTCAGAGCTTGAAGCTGCTCGGAAAGCTGCAGGCCACACGACCGCTGTACTGAAAACTTCTATAATCGGCCGGTTGGTGCTGTGTCCTGACCAACAGATCGCTCTTCTGCCCCCCTCGGGAGCAAGGAATCAGGTTCGCGCGCATGTTGAAGAAGTCATCAGCTCTCTTGGGAGGAGTCGTCGCGCTGATCGCGGTCGCGATCGCCTGTGGCCCCGATTCACAGCCTCCTGTTCGTGTCCCGGTTCCGCCCTATGTCCCTGATTCTGGGGTGCGGGATGCCGGAGTGGACGGCGGAGTGGATGCGGGCCCGGATGCCGGTGACTGGGCCGAGTGTGATCCGGAGCTTCAGGATGCGGGCGTCTGCGGTCCGAACTGGGCCTGCCGTCCCATCGAGGTCTTCGGCAGCGCGTACTGCGCGGCCATCTGTGACTCTGCGAAGCCGTGCCAGCAGCCGGGGACCGCGTGCTGCGGTGGCAGCAACGCGGAGACGCAGGACGGATACTGCCTGCCCGTCGATGAGTGCGAGCGGATCAAGGCGGGCACGGACGGTGGCACCGGGGTCGATGCGGGCACGGAGATCGACGCCGGCACGACGATTGACGCGGGCACAGAGGTAGATGCCGGGACGACGATTGATGCGGGCGTGACGCCTGATGCCGGCACGACGACGGACGCTGGCACGACGACCGACGCGGGTACGTCCACGGATGCTGGCACGACGACGGACGCGGGAACTTCCACGGACGCTGGCACGACAACGGACGCGGGAACTTCCACGGACGCTGGCACGACGACGGACGCGGGAACTTCCACGGACGCTGGCACGACGACGGACGCGGGTACGTCCACGGACGCTGGCACGACGACCGATGCCGGTACGTCCACGGACGCTGGCACGACGACCGATGCCGGTACGTCCACGGACGCTGGCACGACGACGGACGCGGGTTCCCCCACGGATGCAGGCTCCGAGATCGATGCCGGTTCGGCCGTCGACGCGGGCACGGACTTCGACGCGGGCACGGACTTCGATGCGGGCACCGACATCGATGCGGGCACGACGACCGACGCTGGCACGACGACGGACGCGGGGACGGCGACGGACGCGGGCACCGGCACCACCTATACGCAGGTCCGCATCATGGCGTCGAACACCTCGAGCGGGAACTACCAGTCCTATGATCCGGGCCACGGCATGCGCTTGATGCAGGGCGTGAAGCCGGACGTCGTCCTCATCCAGGAGTTCAACTACGGGAACAACTCGGCGACGGCGATTCGCCAGATGATCGACACCACGTTCGGTCCGTCCTTCTCGTACTTCCGCGAGAGCGGCGCGCAGATCCCCAACGGCATCATCAGCCGGTGGCCCATCATCGCCTCGGGCAATTGGACCGACACCCAGGTCTCCAACCGGAGCTTCGCCTGGGCTCGCATCGACATCCCGGGCTCGCGCGACCTCTGGGCGGTGAGCGTGCACCTGCTCACGGCGAACGCGACCGTCCGGAACACCGAGGCCAAGAACCTCACCGCGTTCATCAATGCCAACGTGCCTGCGGGCGACTACCTCGTCGTCGGCGGCGACTTCAACTCGGACTCCCGCTCCGAGGGGCTCTTCGGAACGTTCTCCTCCATCCTCGTCACCGCGGGCCCGTACCCCGTGGATCAGAACAACAAGGATGGAACCAACGCGAGCCGCAGCAAGCCGTACGACCACGTGCTCGTGGACGCGGACCTGAACCAGTACAAGACCGACACGGTCATCGGGAACAGCGTCTACAAGAACGGCCTGGTGCTCGACAGCCGCGTGTACACGCCGCTGTCGGAGATCTCGCCGGTGCAGTCGGGTGACAGCGGCGCCTCCAACATGCAGCACATGGGCGTCGTGAAGACGTTCCGCGTCCCGAACCAGTAGTCACGGGATGCAGCTCGCGGGGGTGGAGGTCCTCCCTCCCCGCGAGCCGCGAAGTGGGACCCTCAGAAGTTCCACTTGTGCCGGTTGCGCGCCAGGAAGCGCGCGACCGGCGGAATGCGCGCGATGAGCGGGGTGAGCACGAACACGGCGGCCAGCCGGATCGGCTTCACCACCTGCGCCGCCGCATAGGCCGCCGCCAGCGTCCCCGCCTTCGCCCCCGAGCTCTCCGCTTGGAAGCCGAACCGGAAGGCGACGTAGAAGCCGGCCATCACCAACCCCAGGATGGCGAAGTTCACCACCACGGCCAGCGGGCCGTAGTCGACCATCAGGGCCTTGAAGCGCTCCATCAGGGAGGGCTTCGCGGGTGTCGCGGCAGGAATCGTTTGTGGGGAGGTGTCGGAGACAGGAGCTTTCACGTCCGGCTCAACAGGCGGCATGGGCGCACCATGCCCCAAACGCTTGTTCGGTGGGAGAACGAGCCTCGCCGGATGGATGGGTTGTCAGCCCTCCGGGCACGGGTTAGAGGTCGGGCCATCGCCATGAAAGCCTCCCTTCGCACCCTCATTCTGGTGGTCCTGGCCGTGGTCCTCGCTGACCAGGGGACCAAGTACCTGGCCGTCTCCCGGCTGACGGATGCCCTGGAGGGGCAAAGCGGGCTGGCGCGAATCTCCGCGTTCGTCACCGAGCAGAACCTGGACAACGACCCGCCCCAGGAAGGTGGCCGGCGCCGGGTGACCCAGGCGTACCGCCTCATCGAGGACTACTGGCACTTCCGTTATGTGGAGAACCCGGGGGCGGCCTGGGGAATGTTCGGTGGCCTGCCGGATGCGGTGCGCAAGGCCTTCTTCCCCTTGGTGAGCCTGGCGGCGCTGGCCTTCATCTTCGTGATGTACCGCCGGACCACGCCCCGGCAGTGGCTGGCCCGCACGGCGCTGGCGCTGGTGATGGGCGGCGCGCTGGGGAACTTCATTGATCGGCTGATGCGTGGCTACGTCATCGACTTCATTGACTGGCATTGGCGCAACCAGCCGGGGATGCGCTGGCCCACCTTCAACGTGGCGGACGCCGCCATCTGCGTGGGCGTGGCGCTGCTGCTCCTGGAGTCGCCCAAGGCGAGCCGCCCCGAGCCCGCTCCCGCCGCGCCGCTGACGGAAAGCCCCAACCCATGACGGGTGGGGCGGGGTGCTATAAGCGCACCCCGTGCCGCGCAAATACATCCTCCTCCTCGCCGTCACCCTGGGCGTCATCGCGCTCGACCAGTGGACGAAGTACCTGGTCGTGCAGGACCTGACCACGCGCTTCGACGGCCTGGACTCGCTGGGTCAGCGCCTCTCGGCCCTCTACAGCGAGCCGCCGCCGCAGGGCTTCAACGGCTTGCACTTCCAGCCGAGTCGCCACATCGAGGTGTCCGAGAACTTCTTCCGCATTCGTTACGCGGAGAACCCCGGCGCGGCGTGGGGCCTGTTCCGCAGCCTGCCGCGCGAGACGCGAGGGCCGCTCTTCCACGTCGTCATCCTGGGCGCGGTGGGCCTCATCGTCTTCTACTTCCGGAAGTTGTCCGGAACGGATCCGACGGAGCGCTGGGCGCTGTGGGGGCTGCCGCTGGTGCTGGGCGGCGCGCTGGGCAACTACATCGACCGGCTCGCGCGCGGCTTCGTCATCGACTTCCTGGAAGCGCACTGGTTCGACAAGGCCGCGTGGCCCTCGTTCAACATCGCGGACTCGGCCATCTGCGTGGGCGTGGGGATGCTCCTGGTGGATGCCATCGTGCGCAAGGAGAAGCCCAAGGTCACCGAGGGCGCGCCCTCCAAGGCCTGACGCTCCCGCGCTCGGTCCGCGGGCGGACACCCGGCACCTCGTCCTCCCGTCCGCGTCCCTTCTCCGCGTGAAGGCGCTAGCCTTCGCGAGTCCCCGCCTCCGCTCTGGCAGGTCCCATGCTCCCGGTCCTCCTCCGCCTCACCTTCACCACGCTGTGGACGCAGGTGCTGCTGTACGCCGTGGCCGTGGCCACGCTCGCGTCCATTGCCTACAACGGCTGGCGCGGTGCGCAGGGCACTCCGGATGGCAAGAAGGGCGTGCGCCCGCCCACGTCCATGGACCGCATGCTGCGCGCCGCGGCCTACGCGGCCCTGGGCGGGATGCTGGCGTACTTCGGCCTCAAGTACGCGCTGCCGGCCGAGGCGTTCCCGGATGGCCGCGGCGAGGGCATCCCCATCCACACGTATGGCGTGCTGCTCGCCACGGGCTTCATCACGGCGGTGACGGTGGCCTCGCGGCTGGCGCAGGACGAGTGGCGCAAGGTGTTCTTCATCGAGGGCAAGGGCTGGGTGGACACCGAGGGCCCGAAGAAGCGCGAGCTGGTCCTCGACATGGCGTTCTGGGTGCTGGTGGGCGGACTCGTGGGCAGCCGCGCCCTGTTCGTGCTGGTCAACTGGCAGGACTACGCGCGCGACTGGACGCAAGTGTTCTCGCTGGGCGGCGGGCTCGTCTTCTACGGCGGCCTGATGGGCGCGGGGCTCGCGGCGTTCCTCTTCGCGCGCAAGCACCAGCTCGACTTCCTGCGGCTGGCGGACGTGTGCATCCCCACGGTGTCCCTGGGGCAGTGCCTGGGGCGGCTGGGCTGCTTCTCCGCGGGCTGCTGCTGGGGCGACGTGGCGAGCAGCCACGCCCATTGGGTGGTGCACTTCCCGGGCTCGGGGCTGGCGCAGGACCTGTTCGGTCGGGTGGCGGGCA
Source organism: Citreicoccus inhibens (assembly GCF_019039035.1). Taxonomy (GTDB): domain Bacteria; phylum Myxococcota; class Myxococcia; order Myxococcales; family Myxococcaceae; genus Citreicoccus; species Citreicoccus inhibens. The sequence continues at coordinate 157,470 of NZ_JAHNZT010000005.1, forward strand.
TCACCAGCCTGGCGTACAGCTCGCAGGCGGCGGACACGCGCTATGTCGTGGAGTCCACGGGGGAGGTGCTCCACCACGCCACCCCGGACGCGGTGCGCATCTCGGACTGGGTGGCGAGCCACGGCACGACGCTGCCGGTGTACCCCACGCAGCTCTTCGAGTCGGTGGGGCAGCTCGTGCTGTTCATCACCTTGCTCTACGCGCGGCGCTTCCGCCGGTTCCACGGGCAGGTGTTCGCCCAGTGGCTCATGGCCTACGCGGTGCTGCGCAGCACGGTGGAGTTGTTCCGGGGCGACGTGGAGCGCGGCACGCTGCACGGCCTGCTGGCGTCCGTGGGCATGGGCGGGCTGGCGGACGCGGTGCCCCTGGAGGCCTGGTACAACATCTCCACCAGCCAGTTCATCTCCCTGTGCATGTTCACGTTCGGGGCGGTGCTGCTGTCCCGCCGGAGCCCGCCGAGCGTGGTGTCCTCAGGCGCGGGGCCGACACCCTCGGCGGCGTGAGGTTGATCGCCGCGCTTCGGTTGGGGACACTCTGAGACGACATGCCGCCCAACGAAAACGCCAGGCCGGGGCAGGACGCCAACTCCAGCGAGGCCATCCTCCAGGAGTGCGAGGCGCTGGAAGCGCTGCTCGCGGCCCTGCGCAACTCCTACGAGCAGTACTTCCTGGGCACTGAGCGGCAGGCGCCCACGCGCGCGCACGATGACTTGAAGAAGCGTCTGCTCAAGCTCAAGGGCGCCTTCATCCGCAGCACGGCGGCGAAGTTCCGCGCACAGTCCCTGCACAACAAGTATCTGACCTACGAGCGGCTCTGGGCCCGCACGCTCCAGGAGATGGAGGCGGGCACCTACCGCCGCGATATCTTCAAGGCCCGCCGTCGCGCCGACGCGCGAAAGGGCGACGCCACGGGGAGCACGGCCGCGCGCAAGGGCACGGCGGAGACGACCGAGGAACTCTCCGACCTCGACTACGAGGAGGTGGAGGAGCTCGCGGGCCGCGTGATTCCCAACGAGCCGAAGCTCGCCGTCGTCCCCACTCCGGTGGCGCCCGTGGCTCCCACGGTGGCGCCTGTGCGGCCCGCGCCTGTGGCCGCGGCTCCAGTGCCTGCGGCTCCGGTGGCTCCCGCTGTTCGGGGCATGCCCACCCTCACGGCGTCGGTGCCGCCTGTCGCGGCGGCGGGCGCTCCGGTCGCGCGCCCACCCGCGTCGCCGCCGGGCATGGCCGCGAAGCCTCCCGCCGTGGCGCCTCCTGCGTCTGCCGCCGCTCCGCGCCCGGTGGCCGCGACGGCCGCGCCTCGTCCTCCGGCGACCTCCGCGTCCGGTGGCATGAGCGATGACAAGCTGCGCGCCGTGTACGACGCCTACGTCACCGCGAAGCGCCGCTGCCAGGAGGACACGTCGAAGCTGTCCTTCGAGTCCGTGGCCGCCACGTTGCGCAAGCAGGTGCCGGAGCTGCTCAAGCAGCACAACGCGAAGGCCGTCGAGTTCAAGGTCGTCATCAAGGATGGCAAGGCGTCGCTGAAAGCCGTGCCCAAGTAAGGCGGGCCTCGCTCGCCGACAAGTCACACCTCCCTGCCGTGCGAGGCCCGCGCGCGCTGCGTTCCAACACTTCGCGGCGCGGACGCGCACAAACGTCGGCTCGTCGAAACGCCTCGGACCCGGGCCCGCCGCCTGGGTTGTCGCCCCCCATGTCGCTCCCTACCTTGCGCAACGACGGTTGCCGATGGACGGCGCGAGACACCACAGGGAGGCGACGTGGGCATGCGGCGGATGTGGCTCGGGTTGTCGGTGACGGTGAGCGTGGCGGCGGCCCTGGGATGCACCTCTCCACCTGCGGACGCGGACGTCCGGATGGCGACGCTGGAGCGCGAGGGCAAGCAGATGGACGCGGCGCTCGACACGGTCGAGACCCGGTTGTTGGGGAACCAATCCACGGTGGCGATGTGGCAGGAGCTGGGACGTCGTCACCAGGAGGTGTCCGCCATTCAATGCAAGGTGGCGGACGAGCACCTCGTGGCCATCATGCAGCACTACGAGCGCATGGAAGAGAAGGCGCGTCGCCTGAAGCGTCGCACTGGCAGCGGAGACAGCGTGGCCTCCGCTTCCACCACCGTGCTGACGTCCGGCAAGGCGCCTCGGCGGGCGCACTACTGAGCGCTCGGAGTGGGCCGCGCCGCGCGGGCGCGAAGCTGGCGTGAGTCGTTGGGTTTCGGGCAGGCTGCCAGGGAGTCCGCCCTGGGAGCCCGCCTTGTCCGTGTCCGTCCCCGAAGCCGCCCCGTCCTCCGGAGACGCCGCGCCCCCGCAGGCGGAGTCATTCGCCGTCTACCTCACGCGCAAGCTGTTCACCGACAAGGGCTATCACCCCGGCACGGTGCCCGAGGCGCAGGCGCTGGTGACCGCATCGGACGCGGTCCTCACGTACTCGGATGGCCTGAGCTGCTGCATCGTCTGCATCATCGACCGGGAGCGTGAGCCCTCGCGTCGCTTCACGTTGGCGCCGGAGGTGGTGGCGCGCGTGGCCAACGACTGCCTCAAGTACACGGGGCGGGTGAATGGCGCGAAGCTGCCGCTGGGCCTCCACCTCATCGAGGTGGGCAAGGAGCCGCCCTCCGCCGCGGACCGCGAGCGCCTCCAGGGGTACCGCACGCGCTTCTTCTCTCGGGCCCGCGTGAGTGCCTCGTACATCGACACGTTCGCCTGCGACGTCTGGCACAACGAGGGGTGGCCCCGCTCGGCGCCGCGCCCCAGCTATCTGCGCAAGTTGTTGATATCTCCGCGCGTGGAGTCCACGCCGGAGGTGGTGGCGCCGCCTCCCGAGCGCCGTCCCGTGCTCACCGTGGCGCTGCTCGCGGCCATCGTGGCGGTGTTCGGCGTGGAGCACCTCTTTCCCCTCGAGGGAGAGGGCGTGGGCCTGCTCGGGCCGAGCGTCCAGACGCTGTGGGGCCTGGGGGGGCTGGACTGGACCTCCGTGTGGGAGCAGGGCCAGTGGTGGCGGCTGCTGACCGCGCCGCTGCTGCACGCGGATGTCTTTCACTTGCTGCTCAATGGCATCGGTCTGGGCTTCGCCGCGTGGATGTTGGAGAAGCAGGTCGGGCGCGCCTGGCTGGCGTTCGTGTTCGTGCTGGGTGGCGTGGGCGGTGGGCTGCTGTCGTTGGCGGTCAACCCCGTGGGCGTGGTGTCGGTGGGCGCGTCCGGCGCCATCATGGGCTTGCTCGCGGCCGTGCTGGTGCTGAGCCAGCGCGCCCCGATGGGCCCCCAGCGTGTGCAGCTTCAGATGGGCGCGCTGCGCTTCCTGGTGCCCTCGTTGATTCCGCTGGCCACCACGCGCACGAGTGACCACGTGGACTTCGCGGCGCACCTGGGCGGAGCGCTGGTCGGAGGGCTGGTGGGCTTCGTGCTCACGCGGGTGTGGCGCAAGCAGGACGCGGTGCCGCCGGGGACGCGGTGGGTGGGCGCGCTGAGCGCCGTGGCGTGGGTGGCGCTGATGGCGACCGGGCCACAGGTGGCGCGCGTGCACGGGCTCGCGCGGCTGGAGAACGCGCTCATCCCCGCGGAGTCCATGCCCACGCCCGCGGATGACCTGCCCGCGGTCGCGCCGGGGCTGGTGGCTCGCTACCCGAGGGATCCGCGCGCGCGCCTCTTCCAGGCGGCGGTGCTGCTGGACGCCGGGGACGCGCCGGGTGCGGAGCGTGAGATTCGCGCGGCCCTGGCCGAGCGCGAGGTCCTCGAGCACTTCTTCGCGGGCGCCCGCCTGCCCTTGAAGCTGCATGAGGTGCTGGCGCGCGCGCTGCTCGCCCAGAACCGCGACGCCGAGGCGCGCGAGGCGGTGCGCCCGTTCTGCGCCGCGGGCGAGGGCAAGGACGCACCCTCCGAGCTGACGGGCCTGGGGTTGTGTGAGACGGGAAACCCTTGAGGCCCGTGAGCGCGGGCGTCTGCGGGTGAAACACGCTGTGCTCGGCGGTGCAGTGCGCGGCGCTTGACCGAGGTGCGTCCCTTCGTCGTTAGTGAGGACATGGTTTTCGTGCGCGCTCTCTGCGTCGGGTGGCTGTTGTTCGCCGGGCTCGCCGCCGCCGCTCCCGTGATTCAGGTGCCCGAGGGTGGGCGTGCCGTCGAGGTCTCCGCGAAGGGGGTCGTCTGCGGTCCCGTGCGCGGGGGCTGGACGCTGACGCCGGATGGGCACGGCGTGCGACCGCCCGCGAAGGTGGAGGATGGGGCGCGCAGCCTGGAGTTGAAGGTGGCCGAGGACGCGGCCGCCTGCGCCACCGCGCAGGACACCGTGACGGTGCTTGCCACGGGACCGTTCCCTCGCATCGACGCGGCCACGTCCACCTTCTTCCCCGATGACGGGCGCGTGGAGTTGAAGGGCGCGAACCTCAGGGACCTGGGCCTCGCGTGGTCCGGCACGCCGCGCGGAGAGTCCGGGGCGCACGGCGTGATGGAAGGCCAGGATGTCTGCCTCCCTCCGGACTCCGGGGTGCGGCCCGGCGAGTGCGTGGTGCCCGTCACGCCGGGGCTGCCCACGGACGCGGTGCTGACGTGGATTCCGCCGCACGGCCGCCGCGGCGCGGAGGTCATCACCTACGACGCCATGGGCAACGTGGTGGATCCGCAGGTCTTCCGGCTGCGGCCGGGGCGCGTGGTGCTGACGCGCCCGCTCGTGCAGTCGAGCGGCATCGACTTGTCCAAGGGGCCGGGCTCGGTGGCGGTGAGTCACTCGGAGGCCCTCGCCTCGGTGGACTGTGGGCTGGCGCGCTGCGAGGTGAATGACGGCGCGGTGAGCGTGCGCAACGTCCCGGGCGAGGATGCGAACGTGACGCTGCGCCTGCGACTCGCGCCGCGCATCTTGTTCGCGCGCGGTGATGCGTTGGAGCAGGTCGTCACCGAGTCACTCCCCGTCCTCGCGTGTGGACTCACGGCCGTGGAGGGCACGGTGCTGCGCGACGCGGAGAGTCCGGCGCTGGTGCTGCGGCTCGATGCCGCGTGCGCGCACGACCCGCGGACCCTGTTCTGGTCGGTGAACGGCGAGCGCGCCCGCGTGGAGCGCGTGGCCAAGGGCTCGGATGGCGTCTACGTGCTGCTGCGCACCAGTGGCACCTCGGAGCCGCAGGTCACCATCACCGCGACCAGCTCCCGGCTCGACCGGACCGTGGTGGCGTCCGAGACGGCGAAGACGGAGCCGCTGCCGGATGCGCGCGCCACGCTCGAGCTGCCGGGCGAGGGCACCATCGACTTCATCCCCACCAATCGCCCCGCGGAGGTGAAGGTGTCCTCCAACACGGGCGCGGTGGGGCGCTTCGTGCCGCGTCCGGTCAGCGGCGTGTACACCGTGACGATGCGCGACGCCACGACGCTGCTCCAGGGCGAGCCCACCGCGAGCGGCTTCGTGTCCCTGCGCTTCGGTTACCGGCTGCCCTCGCTGCCGGCGGAGCTGGCCACCGCGGACCTGGTGATTGTCAGCGAGCGCGTCCAGCGCGCGGTGCGCGAGGCCAGCGTGCCCACGCCCGTGGAGCAGTTGGTGGAGTTCGTCTGCGCGGACAAGCAGGGCCAGGAGCAGATGCTCGCGCCGAGCTGGCCGCACCGCATCCCCTTCGACCTGCGCAACACCTGCCGCGTCGTCGTGCACCGCGAGCGCGTGACGCCCGAGCGCGGCATCCAGGAGATTGTCCTGCGCGTCGACGTGACCAAGCCGGACGGCTCTGCGCGCACGGAGAGCCACGTGGAGCAGCGGATGGTCCTGCGGCCTCGCGGTGAGCCTCGCTCCATTCCCATCCAAGGGGCGCTGGGGCAGTACGACCGCATCCTCGTGCAGGTCTCCCACGTGGCGGACGAGTCGCGCTACGCGCTCAGCGCCTCGGACCGCACGGGCCTGCCGTCCGCGCAGTGGACCGCCACCATCGAGGGCGGATTGATGCGCCTGTACACCATGGCCACCATCCCCGCGGGCCTCTACCGCGCGACGTCTCCGAGCGGCCAGCTCACGCTCAACTTCGGCGTGCTGTCGCGGCTCGTGTTCCTCAACAACGAGGGGCAGGAGCGGCTGGTGGGCTTGGAGCTGGGCTTGATGGGCTTGGGGCTGGTGCCGCAGTCCGGCGACATCCAGTTCCCGCCCACGCTGGCCGCGGTGACGGGCCTGGGGTTGCGCGTGCCCATTGGCCCGGGGGCGTCCGTGGGGGTGCAGGCGTGGGTGGCGCGTGAGTTCCGAGGCGACATCACGCGCCGCACCAATGGCGACCCCACCACGGACCGCGTGGTGCCCTCCAGCCGCTGGTCCTTCATCTTCGGACCGAGCATCTCGGTGGGCAACGTGGGCTTCAATCTCTGACGCGAGCGCGAGGGCTCAGCCCTTCTTCGCGGGCGCGTCACCGTCCGCGTCGTCGTCGGCGTGGTACTCGATGAAGGTGTTCTCGGTCTTGCCCGCCTCGCTGGGGTCCGGCTTCAGCACGGTGGTGAGCGCCTTGTCCGGCAGCCAGGAGAAGTAGTTGCGCAGCACCATGAAGAAGTTTCGCCGCCAGCCGCGCACCAGGTCGTTGTGGAGCTGGAGCGAGGCCGTCCCCGGGACGCCGAACATGACCTGCGCGACCTCGTTGGGGATGCCGTGGTTGATGACGTCGGGGAGGTTGGGAATGATGGGATGCGGTGTGCCGCGCGCGATGGTGCCCACGTGCTGGGCGGTGTGGATCTTCTCCACGCCGGGGAGCAGGTGCCTGCCACCATAGGGAACCGGATCCCCCTGGTTCTGCACGAACCGGGCGTTCGTGCGGGCGGCGCGCAGCACCTGCTCGGGGACGTCGTGGTTGATGGCGCCCCCGTTGAAGCCCACCAGGTAGGAGTTCACGAAGCCCTGGAGGTGGAGGAGGTGGAACAGCTCCACCGCGATGGACGCGCCCAGGCTGTGCCCGATGCTGACGATGACGGTGTCCTCCGGATAGTTCTCGAGGAGTTCGCGCTGCCGGGGCGCCGCCGCCTGTGAGGCGGTGTAGCCGACGCCCTGGGGGTCGATGTTCGCCAGGGCGCCGGTCGCGACCTGTTTGGCTTTCAAGACGACGTCGCGGTTGGCTCCGTCCGAGTTCGTCCCCATCGAGTGGATGATGAGCAGTCCCGAGAACTTGCCGTCGCTGTCGCGGCCCTCCAAGTAGTGCTGCCGGACGCCCGCGTGGCGGCCTCCCGTCTGGAGCACGACGTGCTTGAGGTCGAGGGTCCGCGTCTTGCTCACCTTCGATTGATGCTCGGGGGGAAGGAGGATCGAGGTCCGTATGGTGAAGGGGAAGCTGAGCCCGACGGGGAGGTCGAGATATCCCGCCAGCATCGAGAAGCCTTGGAGGTACGCGATGTCGGTCTCGCAGCGGGGAAGGACTCGTGCCGCCAGCTCTCGGCAGTAGTTCCGTTTGACGCTCGCGAGGGGGCTCTTCCTCGCCTCGTCCAGCAGGCGCAGGATGAGGCGGTAGTCCTGGACGCCGGCCTCGTCGATGGCGAAGAGTGGGGCCTCCGCGGCGATCCGCCGCGCCTCGAAGCACGCGGTGTTGGCCCACGTGAGCAGCCTGTCCACGTCGGGGGTCGGGCTGTTGAGCTCGGCGGCGAGCAGGCGCACCAGCTCCGGGAGGGGAACGTCCGCGACTGGGATCGCCGGCGGGAGCGTGTCGTAGAGGGCAGCGGCCTCGTCCCGGATGGCGTGGGCGATGAGCGTGGCCTGGGCCCCGTCGCCCCAGGCGCTTCGCGAATAGGAATCCAGGCCTTGGAGCACGCCGAGCGCGTGGAGCATGGCCTGGCGGAGCGGGATGCGCCAACGCGGGGTCTCGGCCGTGGCGTCCGAGGGAGACGGTCCCTGGTAGAGCGCCTCGGGGAGGGCGCTGGCCTTTCGGCGGAGGGCCGTGAAGAGGCTGTGATTGCTCGGGTCGCGGTCCGTGTGGAGCTCCCGCGCGGGTGAGAATCCGCCTGGGAGCGAGGAGCGGCGGGTGAGCGCGGTCCCAGCGCTCGCGCCACGAGAGCCGCTGAGGAGTCCCGCGGCGGTCTTGCGGACCGCGGGCGTGATGCCCGCGCTGCGCAGGGTGGCGCCGAGGATGGCCTGACCCGCCGCGGCTCCACCCGAGGAGGACCCGACGGCGCCGCTCGAACTGGCGGTGCTGACTGCTGTCATGCCCGGCACCGAGAGCTGGTTGCTGAGGGGGTAGTACGGGTGTCCCGCGATGAACAACGGCACGCGGCCACCCGCGAAGGACGGGGCGCCCGCGGGCGGGTAGGCGTGGTTCGGCACCGCGATGCCCGCGACGGCGGGCAGGGGGCCGTTGCCGCGCCCAGCGCCCGCCGCGCTCAGGTCGGTCGGTGTCGCAGCCGCTGCTGCCGCCGCGCCTGTTGGGTGATGGGTCGCCGCCGTGTTGGATGACGCGGTCGTGGTGTGCGTCACGGGCGTGGCCACCGTCTTCCGGGCCGAGCGAGCCCTCCGCTGTTGGGTGCTCGCGGCCGCGCGCGTGGCGAGTGAAGAGGCGTTGCCACTCGCGGCAGCCGCGGATGTGAGGGCATGCGCCGTGGTGGGGCGGATCGCGATACTGGTGACCCGAGCAGCGTTCTTGCCGAGGCGTTTCATGGTGACGCGGCTCTCTTGGCCGGACCGTCGAGAGGAACGGGCTGGGGGCCGGCCGTCAGAAGAGACGGATGAAACGTTGAGTCTTTAAAAAATAGGCCCGTCAATGCAGACCCAGGGTCTGGATTGACGCTGTCGCATGTCTGTCATTGTGTCCGTTGTGTCACGGACCCCGTGAGTCATTGCAGCAGCTTGGGGGCCTCGGAGGGCGCGGGCCGCTCTCCCTGGTAGGAATTGACGGGAGGCAAGAGCAGGGACTCATGGAGTCGGCCCTCGGGGTCGAGCCCCAGGTCGATGACCGGGTGGCGGATGGGCTCGATGCTCCCGTCCGCGTGGACCAGGAGTCCTCCGCCCAGGGGGATGCCCAGGGCGCGGTGTGGGTAGCCGGCCTGTTGGAGCGCGCGGCGCAAGCCCTGCCACTCCGGGGCCTCGTGGACGCCCACCAGGAAGGGCGCGAGGCCCAGCGCGGGGAGCGGCTCGCCTTCCACGGGGAGGGGCTCGGCCCAGAGGCCCTGACCCAACTGCATGGCCCCCGCGGAGACGCCGATCAACACCGCGCCGGCGCGATGCCGCTCCTGGAGCAGCGCGTCCACGCCGTGGGCGCGAAAGGCCTCCCAGCCCACGCGCGGGTCGCCCCCTGCCAGGAGGATGATGTCCGCGCTCGCCAGCCACTCCAGGTCTTGCGGCGTGGGGCTCGCGGAGATGGCGCGGCAGTGGGTGATGCCAATGCCTTCCATGGCCGCGGTGAAGACCTCGTAGAAGGCGGGCACGTCTCCGTTGGAGGCGCCGAGGTACGCGGCGCGGACCGGCGGGACGCGAAGCTCGGCGCCGGTGAGCACGCGCAGGCAGTCGAGGAACGGGCGTCCCTCCACGCGCCAGAAGAGCAGGGCGCTGTCCGCGAAGAGGAAGAGGGGAGGAGGCGTCGGCGCGGCGATGGAGGACATGGGAGGGCCGCCATCCTGGCACGGATAGACCTTTTGCCGACCCGGTTCGTATCAGGGGAATCCGGCGGCGCCTCACCCTTCGCGCCGCTCGCGCGCTCGCGCGGGAGAACCCCATGTTCAAGCCCTTTGTCCTTGGCCTCGGCCTGTTCGCTCTTCCTCCTGTCGCGCTCGCGGGGACTCCGGTGAAGCCTCCGCCCGCCGTGGTGGATCAGGCGACGTCCGCGCCCCGCGTGCAGATCGCCCTGCTGCTCGACACGAGCGGGAGCATGGACGGCCTCATCGACCAGGCGCGCCGGCAGATGTGGACCGTGGTGAACACGTTCCAGAAGGCTCGGCGCGGAGAGCAGCTCGCCCGACTGGAGATCGCCCTCTACGAGTACGGCAAGAGCGACCTGGCCGCGGAAGCCGGCTACATGCGCCAGGTGCTGCCCTTCACCACGGACCTGGACAGCGTCTCCGAGAAGCTCTTCGCGCTGCGCACCAACGGAGGGGATGAGTACTGCGGACAGGTCATCCAGAAGGCCACCACGCAGCTGGCGTGGAGCAAATCCCGCGAGGACCTGAAGCTCATCTACATCGCGGGCAACGAGCCGTTCAATCAAGGGCCCGTCCCGTTCGCCACCGCCATCGCGAACGCGAAGGAGCACGGCATCATCGTGAACACCGTGCACTGCGGTGGCGCGGAGGTGGGCGCGCGCGATGGGTGGACCGCCGCCGCGGCGCTCGCGCAGGGGCAGGCGCTCAACATCGACCAGAACCGCGCCGTGGCGCAGGCCACCACGCCCCAGGACGCGGAGCTGGCGCGGCTGAGCGGCGAATTGAATCAGACCTACCTGGGCTACGGCTCCGGCGGGCGCGAGGGCAAGGCGCGTCAGGTGGCGCAGGACTCCAACGCGGCGCCCAGCCCCAGCGTCGCCGCCTCGCGCGCGGTGTCCAAGGCCAGCCGCCTGTATGACAATTCGAGCTGGGATTTGGTGGATGGAAGCAAGTCGGGCGCGGTGAAGCTGGACACGCTCAAGGACGAGGAGCTGCCTTCGGAGCTCCAGGGCAAGTCGGTGGAGGAGCGCAAGGCCGTGGTGGCCGCCAAGGCGAAGGAGCGCGAGGCCATCCAGGAGCGCATCGTCAAGCTGAAGGGCGAGCGCGAGAAGTACCTCTCCGAGCAGCAAGCGGTTCGCCCCGCGAGCGCGGGTCCGGATACGCTCGACACCGCCATCATCCAGTCCGTGCGCAAGCAGGCCGCCGGGCAGAAGCTCACGCTGGAGTAGCGTGCTCGGAGTCGCATGAAGCTGGAGCGCCACGTCGGAGGGTTGTCGCTCGCGCGCAAGGTCCACTACCTGCGCGCGCGCGGCTGGCGCGAGGAGGACGGGGGCTGGTCCAACGCGCGCTTCCGTCCCGTGCCCCTCGCGCGCGCGGTGCATCACCAGCTCACGGACGACCTCAGCCAGGCGCTGGTCGTCCAAGGGTGGCGGGTGGTGGGCTACTCCGAGCGCGGCTATGTGCAGCTGCGCGACGGCGAGCACGGGCGGCCCTGCTCGCTGCCCAAGGCGCTGCGCACCCAGGCGCGCCGCGAGCGCCGCGCTGTCGCCGAGTTGACGTATGCGCTGTTCCTCGCCGCGCTCCTGGGCTCGGAGTCAGACGGAACACCGGGCGCCTGACGGGGTGCGACACGGCGCTCGCGCGCGGTGGGCTCGCGAAGTAGGGCAGACTGCGCGGCAAGGCCCAGCGCCCACGGGCGCGGAAGTCGGGGGGGCCAGGAGCCGAGCCCATGAAACACAAAGCGCCGTCGACGGTGACCGTGCAGGGACCCGCAGGACGCCTGGTGGCGACCGTGGAGGGGGAAGGTGGCATCCCCGTCCTCTTCGTGCATGACCTCGCCGCGGACCGCACGCACTGGGCCGAGGCGCAGCACGGCATGGAGACGCGCACCGCCGCGCTCGACCTGCGCGGGCTGGGTGAGAGCGCGGGAGGCCACGGCCCCTTCGGCATCGAGGCCGCGGTCGAGGACATCGCCGCCTTCGCGGACGCGCAGCTCCCCATGAAGTTCGTCCTCGTGGGGCACGGCTTCGGAGGCGCGGTGGCGGGCGCCTTCGCGGCCTACTACCCCGAGCGACTCGCGGGCCTGCTCTACGTGGACGCGGTGGGCGACTTCCGCGCCACGCCCGCCGCAGAGGTGGCGGCCTTCCTCGGTCACTTCACCGTCGAGCACTTCAGCGCGTTCCGCGAGCAGTGGCTGCTGCCCTTGTTGGTGAACGCGAAGGACACCACGCGCACACGGGTGTTGAGCGCGATGCGCACGTCGCGCCGCGAGGCCATCGCGGGCAACCTCGAGTCCCTCTTCCACCACGACCCGGGCGAGGCCTTCGCGAGTTTCATGGGCCCCACGCACGCGCTGGCCGCCACCACCACGCCCGACACCCTCGTGGCCCAGCACCCCGAGCTGGTGCGCTCCCTGGCGCCGCACGCCAGCCATTGGCTGATGCTGGACGCGCCCAAGTGGTTCCACGACGAGCTCACGCGCTTCCTGGGCGAGTGCCGTCACGCGCTGTGATTCCCTGAATCAGGGGGACAGCAGGCAGGCAGCCACATGGTTCCGTGACGCCGCCATTGAATCCGGCTAGAACCGCCGACGTGAGACGGGCTGGTTTCGGAGCGCTCGCGGTCGTGTGTGTGAGTGGACTCTTGGGATGCAATGACCTGGAGGTCTGCGGCTCCACGCCGATAGACATCGACCGTTCCGACGGGGGCGTCTACCGCTGCGTCACCTCCGAGGACTGTCCCCGCACCTCGCGTGTCTCGCTGTGTGTGTCGGATGTCTCTCCACAGCGCGAGTGTGTGCGCTGCGAGGAGACGCGCTGCGTGCGAATCGTTCCGGAGGCCTGCGAGTGAGGCGATGGGTTCCGCTGCTGAGTGTCTGTCTCCTGGCCACCACGGGTTGCCGGGAGAAGCCGGTGGACCACATGCAGCGCGCCCACGACGCCGTCTTCGAGAAGCGCCCCGACGAGGCCCTGGTGGAGTACCGCAAGGCCTTCGACATGCTCCGCCGCGACGACTCGCCGGAGGCCCTGGTGATGCGCGCCCGCGCGCTCAAGGGCGCCGCCGACGTGTACTGGCTGGAGCAGCGCAAGGTGAAGGAGGCGGTGGGCGTCTACAAGGAGCTGGTGCAGCAGTGCCCGGAGTCTCCCGAGGCGCTCGAGGCCCGCATCATCCTGGCCGAGCTCTTGCGCGCGCACTACCGCGACCTGCGCGGCGCCATTGATCAACTCACCGCCGCGCTCCAGCGCAACCCGCCCCAGGGCGCGGAGTTGCAGTACCAGGTGGCCAAGCTCTACTTCGAGCTGGCGGACTATCCGCAGTGCGAGCTGGAGGCGCGCAAGCTGACGGAGCGCTTCGCCGCGAGCGCCTACGTGGACGACGCGCTGTTCCTGGAGGCGCAGGCGCTGTCCATGGTGGAGGGCAAGCGCCAGGAGGCGTCGCGCACGTTCGCGGACCTGCGCAGCCGCTTCCCGGACTCGGAGCTGGCGCCCTATGCCCTGTATGAGATGGGCAAGCTGCGCGCGGACTCCAACGAGTACGAGAAGGCCATCGAGCTGTGGGTGGAGACCCTGAAGACGCACCCGGACCCGGCCATGGTGCAGGACTCCATTGCCCGGGCGCGGCGGCGGCTCGCGAACACCACGCCCGAGGGGCTGGGCAAGGAAGCCGCCTTTGATCGCTCCAAGGTCGCGCGCACCTCGCTGGAGGCCATGGGTGGCTCCGCTGAGGAAGCATCTCGCGAGCACGGCGATTAGATCCGCACGATGAGGAGTGACCACATGATTGTCTTGGTAACGGGTGCCACGGCGGGCTTTGGCTTGGCCATTGTCCGGCGCTTCGTGAAGGACGGGGCGCGCGTCATCGCCACGGGTCGCCGTGCGGACCGGCTGGACGCGCTGCGCGCGGAGCTGGGCCCGCAGGTGCTGCCGGTGACGATGGACGTGCGCGACCGCGAGGCGGTGGAGCGCGCCGTGCAATCGCTGCCGGCGGACTTCGCCGAGGTGGATGTCCTGGTGAACAACGCCGGGCTCGCGCTGGGCTTGGAGCCCGCGCAGGCCTCGCGCGTGGAGAACTGGGACGTGATGGTGGACACCAACGTGAAGGGGCTCCTGTACTGCACGCACGCGCTCCTGAGCGGCATGGTGGCGCGCAACCGGGGCCACATCGTCAACATCGGCTCCATCGCCTCCGAGTTCCCCTACCCGGGCGGCAACGTGTACGGCGGCACCAAGGCCTTCGTGCGCCAGTTCAGCCTCAACCTGCGCGCGGACCTGCATGGCACCGCGGTGCGCGTCACCGACATCGAGCCAGGGCTGGTGGGCGGCACCGAGTTCTCCCAGGTGCGCTTCGAGGGGGACGCCGCGCGCGCCGCCGCGCCCTACGCCAACACGCAGCCGCTGACGCCCGAGGACATCGCGGACGCGGTGCACTGGGTGGCCACGCGCCCGGCGCACGTCAACGTCAACGTGCTGTCGGTGATGCCTGTGGCGCAGTCGTTCGGGCCGCTGCCGATCAAGCGCGGCCCCTGATGCGCTCCCCGTGCCTCACGCGGGCACGGGCAGCACCGCCTCCAGGAGCGGCGCGGCCACCGTCGGGTCATCCGCGTCCGCCACCAGCAGCAGGTGGATGCGGCCCCCCTCGACGCGCGCGTCCACGCCCTCCAGCTTCACGGGCACGTCCACGCCATCCAGGAACAGCGGCGTTCCGTCTGGCGCGAGCAGGCCCACCGCGGAGCCCGTCACCCGGCCATCCGCCACCGCGTCTCGCGAGTCCTCGGCCGCGGCGGTGAACACCATGCGCCCATCCGGCAGCGGCGCGGCGTCCGTGAAGGACAGCCGCACGCCCCCTGCGTGGCCCAGCTCCCAGCGGCGCGTGGTGCGCACCACCTCGGGGCCCAGCGCGCCGGTCTCCACCGCGCGGTGGAGCCGCTCCGCGTCCAGGTCCACCAGCGCGTCCACGCCGCCCTCGCCATTGCCCCGGTTCAACAGCCGCAGCCGGGGCCCCGCGAGTGCCGCGCCCTCGATGTTGAGCACGCCGAACTCGCGCTCCAACTGCGCGTAGAGCGCGGTGCAGTCCACGGTCCTCGGTTCACCCGCGAGCGAGCCATCCGCCGCCAGCGGCACCACCGCGCCGCGCCGCCGCCGTGGCGTGGAGCCCGAGGGCAGCGCGAGCAGCGCCCCCTGCGGCGCGAAGGAGAGCGGCCCCAGCGCGCACAGCGCCTCCAGGTCCGGCTTGGCCGCCTTGCGTGGGCCGGGGGCCTCCGGCAACTCGCCCGGGAACAGCCGCGCCAACTGGCCCGGCGAGTCCCCGTGCAGCGGGAAGACCGCGAGGCACAGCGAGTCATCCGCCACCACGTGCAGCCAGCTCCCCACGCGCACCAGCCCGCTGGCCGCGGAGACGTGCGCGGCGCGGCCGGGTGACTCGGGAGAGGCCAGGGTGAGGGTGCGCCGCCGGGTGGTGCGAATCATGATTGCCTTTCGCGCCCCAGGCGAGCGGGCGGGCCGCTACAGCAGGGTGCCGCGGAGGATGAGGCTCGCGACGGTGAAGTAGATGATGAGGCCGGTGACGTCCACCAGCGTGGCCACGAAGGGCGCGGACGCGCTCGCGGGGTCGAAGCCCACGCGGCGCAGGATGAACGGCAGCATGGAGCCGGACAGCGTGCCGAACATCACCACGCCCACCAGCGAGGCGCCCACGGTGAACGCCACGAGCAGCGCGTGCTCGCCGTAGCTGTTGAACAGCGTCTGCCACACCATGACGCGCGTGAGGCCCACGAGGCCCAGGATGGTGCCCAGGGCCAGGCCCGTGCCCAGCTCGCGCCGCGCCACGCGCCACCAGTCCTTCAAGCGCATCTCTGACAGCGCCAGCGAGCGGATGATGAGGGTGGTGGCCTGACTGCCCGAGTTTCCGCCCGAGCTGATGATGAGCGGGATGAACAAGCTCAACACCACGGCGCGGGCAATCTCATGCTCGAAGTAGCCCATCGCCGTGGCGGTGAGCATCTCGCCGAGGAAGAGCACCATCAGCCAGCCAGCGCGCTTGCGCAGCATGGCGAAGAAGCCCACCTCGAAGTAGGGCGCGTCGAGCGCCTCCATGCCGCCGACCTTCTGGATGTCCTCGGTGGCCTCTTCCTGGACCACGTCCACGATGTCATCCACCGTGACGATGCCCTTCATCCGGTTGTGCTCGTCCACCACCGGGAGCGCCATCAGGCCGTGCTCGGTGATGAGCCGGCTCACCGCTTCCTGGTCGGTGTTCTCCGCCACCACGCGCACGTCGCGCTGCATGACGTCCGCCACCTTCTTGTCCGGGGCGGCCTGGAAGAGCTGGCGCAAGGACAACACGCCCACCACGTGCTGCTCGGCGTCCAGCGCGTAGGCGTAATAAACCGTCTCCACCTTCTCGCGGGCCTGCTTGCGCAGATAGCCAATGGCCTCGTCGATGGACATCTCCGGACGGACCCGGGCGAAGCGCGGGTTCATCAAGCCACCGGCGTCGTCCTCCGCGTAGGCCAGGAGGACGTTCACCTCGCGGCGGCTCATGTCGTCGAGCTGCGAGAGGATGGCCTCCGCCTGCTCCGGCTCCACCGCCTGCACCAGGTCCGCCAGGTCGTCCGGCGGGAGCAATCGCACCCAGGTGCGGCGCTCGCCCGGGGGCAGGCTGAGGATGAGGTCCGCCTGGTCTCGGGCGGACAGGTCGAGGAAGAAGTCGTCCGCCACCGCGGGGGGCAGCAGGCGGAAGCCCTCGATGCGCTCGTCGGGAGACAGCACCGGCCAGGCCTCGTGGAGCTCTTCGATGGACAACGCGTTCTGGCTCTGGGGGCTCTCCACCATGACGCCGGCCTCTCTACACCCGCGCGGGCAGCGCGGCGAGCGGAAGGCGGGTGACTTCGTGACGATTCCCGCCCGCCTGCCCGCTCTGGGCCTCAGGTGCCTTGCTGGATGAGCTCGACCCGGTAGCCGTCCGGGTCCTCCACGAAGGCAATGACGGTGGTGCCATGTTTCATGGGCCCCGGCTCGCGCACCACCTTGCCGCCCGCGTCTCGGATGGCTTTGACCGTGGCATGGATGTCACTGACGCCCAGGGCCACATGGCCATACGCGGTGCCCAGCTCGTAGCGGGACGTGCCCCAGTTGTAGGTCAGCTCCAGCGCGGTGTGGGTGGACTCGGGGCCGAAGCCCACGAACGCCAGGGTGAACTTGCCGTCGGGGAACTCCTCGCGGCGCAGGAGCTTCATCCCGACGACGCGGGTATAGAAGTCGAGCGACTTCTCGAGGTCGCCGACACGGAGCATGGTGTGCAGGATTCGCATGCGCCGGTATTACCCACGCCGAGCCTCCCTGGCGAAGGAAACAGCGCTGCCCCAGCGGCGGATTCCCGGGCGAGCGGACACTGGCCCGGTCCGGTGCTCGCGTCTGTCCTGAACCGTGTAAAGCTTGCGTGCCTCGGCGGCCCTTCCGCCTGGGTCCATCACCTGGGCCTGCGTCGGTGAGAAGCGGCGGGCATGCTGGCGAGAGGAGCGGACGCGAGGTGGAGGCCGCTCGCGTGTTATGGAACGCGCCATGAACCACGCTCAGAGCCAGGCCTTGTTCACCCGCGCGCAGGTGCGCATCCCGGGTGGCGTGAACTCCCCCGTGCGCGCCTTTCGTGGCGTGGGAGGGGACCCCGTCTTCTTCCGGGAGGGCGCGGGCGCGTGGCTCACGGACGTGGACGGCAACCGCTACGTCGACCTGGTCGGGAGCTGGGGGCCGCTCATCCTCGGCCACGCCTACCCGCCCATCGTGGAGGCCCTCATCGCGGCGGCCAAACGGGGCACCACGTTTGGCGCGCCCTGCTCGGACGAGGTGGAGTTCGCCGAGCTGCTCTGCGCCACCATGCCGGCGGTGGAGAAGGTGCGGCTGGTCTCCAGCGGCACCGAGGCGACGGTGGCGGCCATTCGCGTGGCGCGCGGCTTCACGGGCCGGGATTACATCCTCAAGTTCGAGGGCTGCTTCCACGGCGCGGGCGACCCGTTCCTGGTGAAGGCGGGCAGCGGCGTGGAGACGCTGGGCCTGCCGGACTCGCCGGGCGTGCCCTCGGCGCTGGCGAAGCTGACGCTCACCGCGCCGTTCAACGACCTGGGCGCGGTGGAGCGCCTCTTCGCGGAGAAGGGCAGCGAGATTGCCTGCGCCATCATCGAGCCGGTGGTGGGCAACATGGGCGTGCTGATTCCCAAGCCGGGCTACCTCCAGGGGCTCCAGGCGCTCTGCCGCAAGCACGGCGTGCTGCTGGTGCTGGATGAGGTGATGACGGGCTTCCGGCTGGCGCGCGGTGGCGCGCAGGAGCTGTATGGCCTGGCGCCGGACCTGACCACGATGGCGAAGGTGGTGGGCGGCGGCATGCCGCTGGGCGCGTACGGCGGCCGGCGCGACATCATGTCGAAGGTGGCGCCCGAGGGGCCGGTGTACCAGTCCGGCACGCTGTCCGGGAACCCGGTGGCGGTGGCCGCGGGCATGGCGTGCGTGAAGGCGCTCGCGGCGCCGGGCATCTACGCGCGGCTGGAGCAGGTGAGCCGAGCGCTGGAGGAGGGCTTCGTGGCCGAGGCGAAGGCGGCGGGCGTGCCCGTCACCGTGAACCGCGTGGGCAGCATGCTCACCGTGTTCTTCACGGGCGAGCCGGTGTTCGACTACGCGTCCGCGAAGAAGGCGGACACGGCCCGCTTCGGGCGCTTCTTCCACGCGATGCTCAACGAGGGAGTGTACCTGCCGCCCAGCCAGTTCGAGGCGGCGTTCGTGTCACTGGCCATCGGCGAGCCGGAGGTGGCGCACGTGCTCGCCGCGGCCCGCAAGGCGTTCCGCGCGCTTGGCGAGGCCCGTTGAGCCAGAGCCCCTGACGGGGCCCGTCCGCTTCGGCCCCTACACCCTCGTGCGCCGCATTGGCGCCGGGGGCATGGGGGAGGTCTTCCTCGCGCGCGAGGAGGCGTTGGGCCGGGCCGTCGTGGTGAAGAAGGTCCTGCCGGGGTTGGTGGCGAACCGGCAGTTCGTGGGGCGCTTCCGAGACGAGGCGCGCGTGGTGGTGCGGCTGGCGCATCCCAACATCGCCCGGGTGTACGCCATGGGCGAGGCCGAGGGGCAGCTCTACCTCGCCATGGAGTACGTGCAGGGCAAGACGCTCAGCCGGCTGGCGTATCGCCTGCGTCAGCGCGGGCGGATGATGCCGCTGGGCGCGCTGCTGCACCTGGGACAGCGATTGTGCGAGGGATTGGCGTATGCGCACGACGCGCTGGATGAGACAGGTCATCCGTTGCATCTGGTGCATCGGGACCTGTCTCCCGCCAATGTCTGTCTGAGCTATGCGGGCGAGGTGAAGATCATCGACTTCGGCGCGGCGCAGTCCACGCTGAAGGAGCAGCAGACCTCGCCGCGCGTGGTGATTGGAAACCTGACGTACATGGCGCCCGAGCAGGCGCGGAAGCGCTTCGTGGACCGGCGCGCGGATGTCTATGCCGCGGGCGCGCTGCTCTGGGAGTTGTTCGCGTGGAAGCCGCTGCCGCAGCGCGGAGACCCGGCGGAGCGCTGGCGCCGCGCGGCCTATCCGCAGTGGGAATCGGCGGGGCGTCATCGGCCGGGGCTGCCCCGCAGCGTGGACGTGTTCCTGCTGCGCGCGTTGGCCGCCGAGCCCTCCGAGCGCTTCCCCGACGCGGCGGCCATGAGCGCGGCGCTGGGTGAATTGAAGGCGAAGCTCGCTCCGGGCGTGGGGGACTCGGACCTGGCCCGGCTGATGGGCGACGCGTTCCCGCGCGAGAAGCAATTGGAGACGAAGGTGCTCGCGGAGTTGTTGCGCGAGGACGCGACCCAATCGCGCACGCAGCAGGAGTTCCCCGCCGTGCACGCGCCGCCCACGGCGCTCGCCTTCGAGCACTCGGGCCTGGAGGCTCCCGAGGAGTTCCTCGCTCCCGCGGACGAGGTCGCGCAGGTCGCCGCCAAGGCCAGTCTCGGCTCGGACGATGAC
Organism: Citreicoccus inhibens; assembly: GCF_019039035.1. Classification (GTDB taxonomy): domain Bacteria; phylum Myxococcota; class Myxococcia; order Myxococcales; family Myxococcaceae; genus Citreicoccus; species Citreicoccus inhibens. The sequence goes on from NZ_JAHNZT010000005.1 coordinate 177,016, forward strand.
GCGGAGGTGACGCAGACCGCGGTGGCGCCCCGTTCGCCTGGGCCGAGCGGCGCCGGACGCGATGCTCCGGGGATGCGCGGTGGTGTTGACGCGCAGGGTGCTTCGTCCAGGAGCGGAGCCGTGGGCGATGCTCGCGGCCATCCGCCGATGCGCGGCGGTGGAGTCGAGGCGCCGGGGGCTTCCGGGGCCAGTGGCGCCGGAGGCGACGCGCGCGGAGCCGTGGGCGATGCGACCGAGGCCCTGGCGGCCTCCCAGATTCTGGGAGCCATCGCGCGCACCGCGAGCGCCTCCGCGCGACCGCGAGCCACGCTCGGTCCGCGCGAGACACAGGTCGGCTTCGGTGTGGACATCTCCCAGACGTTGGAGTCGTCCGCGCTGGAGGTGGCGCAGCGGCTCGCGCTCGTTCGCGCCATCTCGGGAGCGGACGCGACCACTCCCGCCGAGCCATTCCGCGCGCGGCCTGTCTGGCATTGGGTTGCATTGTTCACCGCCGCCTGCGCGCTGGGCTTTGGCGTGGTGTGGCTGTTCGGGTGGCTCTTCCGCGCGTAAGGCCTACCGCTTCGAACGAGGGGCCAGCCCAGGTTGACGGAGCGTTGCCCCCTGCATCCCCGCAAGCAGTTCGACCTGTGGCGCATGGAGGAGCCGAACTGCCCTCCGCGCGAAGAGCGTCCTTCGCGCGGAAGATGCCCTGGCTACATCCGACGCAACAGACGGCGGGTGACGTTCTGGACGGGGGTCCCGATGGGCTTGTAATCGGTGATGATGCTGTAGGTGGTGTTCACGCCATTGAAGTGGCCCGTCGTGGTGACCGTCTGGACGCTGTTGTCCGCGTAGACGTATTCAAGCTCCGCCGTGTAGGGGACGTTCACGTTGGCCTGAAGCATCATCACGGAGGCTTGGATGCAGGTATGGGCGGGGACCTTCACCGTGAGCTCGTGGGAAACCTCGTGCTCATCGGTGCTCTCCTGCTTCTGCCCGAACTTCCAGGTGCCCTCGGCCATGAAAGTCACTCGGCTGTTCCCCAGCATGGGGATTTCCAGCTTGAATTCGATCTCCTTGCTGACCGTGAGCCCTGTCTCGTGCGTGAACGAGTATCTGTGGCCCTCGGTGAACCGGAAGGTGAACTTCTGCTCCTGGTCCGTCCCGGTGGTGTTCGTCGCCGTCTGCGTTGCGGCCAGCTTGGGTGAGAGCTCCGTGATGAGCGCGCTGTTCAAGCTGTAGTTGATGTTTTTGACGGTGACCTTCCGCACGTCGGTTTTCTGGCACCACTTTTCGTTGTCGGAACCGCCACTCCACTCCCAGGTGACCACTTGATGGCCTGGGTCGTAGGGCCCGTTCCCCAGGATGTTGATCTTCTGTTCATTGTCCGCGTAGGAGTAGATGGGATTGTAAGTCTCCCTCCCTTCGTTGCCCCACACCGCGAGGTCATCGGTGTCAATCTTATCCACCCCCTTCATCACCAGACTGGCGCCCTGCTCGTTCGAGGCTCGGGAGAGGGCCTTCCCCGTCTTCTTGTTGACCATCGCGAAGGCGGAGCCGTCGCGCGCGGAGCGCAGCTCCCGCAGCTGGAGGTCGTCGGCGTAGTTCAGCACCTTGACGGTGACGGAGTCGTTCCCGTTATGGGCGCTGAGGGCCAATGAATCGCCGTTCCTGCTCATGGCCTTCGAAGATGAACAATCGATGGTCGACGCTGGGCATGTTGTTTCCTTGTGCGCCGCGGGCCGGCCAGGACCGCCGGGTTGTCGCGACGGCAATGATAACAAGCAACACATGTGCCAGTGGTTGGATTTGAGACGGATTCCCGGGACCGCGCCTCGTGAGGCGTGCGAGGAGAGCGCGGGCTCAGCGGAAATGGCACGAGGCCAGGTCCACGGATATGTCCTCGTGGAACGCAACTGCGTCAACTTGGTACGCAGCGCCGTGGAACGGCCGCTGTCTGATGTTTCAAACGACGGTGCGAGCGGGATTTTCGGGGAGCTGGGAGGGGTTCGACTGGCGAAATCTGCTCTGTCGTTCCAATCCAACGAGTCATCTCGAGATGTTCATTGGTTCGTTGTCGACAGAGGAGATGTTGCCGCGGAAGTGTCTCCTTCATTCTTGATGTGATGTTTTGTTTTTGCTGGCTCGGCCGATGTCTGTGGTTGAGGCGCCGTCATCCAGGCGCGGGCGCGTCCACCGGCAGGAAGAGACGGAAGGTGGTGCCCTCCGCGCCGGTGGAGACCAGCGAGAGCTGCCCCAGGTGTGACTCGACGATGCGCTTGACCACCGCGAGGCCCAGGCCCGTGCCCTGGGCCTTGGTGGTGAAGAAGGGCTCGAAGATGCGCGGGCGGACATCCACGGGGATGCCGACGCCCGTGTCGGTGAAGTCCACCTGCACGCCGTCTCGGTCCAGGAACGCGCGGCTCGCGGACACGCTCAGCGTCCCCCCGTGCGGCATGGCCTGCACGGCATTGAGCGCGAGGTTGAGGAACGCCTGCCGCATGAGCCGCTCATCCACCGTCACGGGCGGCACGTCCGTCGCCACGCTCCACTCCACGCGCACCGCGAGGTCGCGAGGCGCGCCCTGGTCCGCGAGCGCGCCGCGCACCGACTCCTCCAGCAACTGCGACACCGACACGGGATAGGGATGGGGCGAGGGGGGCCGCGCGAAGGTGAGCAGGTCCGCGACGATGCGGTTGAGGCGGTCCGCCTCTTCTCCCACGATGTCCACCAGCGGCGTGGCCGGACTCTCCGGCCCGACGATGCGTCGGATGGTCGCCACCGAGTTGAAGATGGCGCCCAGGGGATTGCGGACCTCATGGGCCACCACCGCGGACAGCTCGCCCAGCGCGGCCAGCCGCTCGCGGTGCACGAGCTGCGCCTGCGCGCGCGCCAGCTCCGCGTAGCTCTTCTTCAAGTCCTCCACCAGCCGCGCGCCCTCCAGCGCGAGCGACAGCTGGCTGGCGATGGCGCCGGCCCGCTCGACCTCCGCGGCCGTGAATCGCCGCGTCCGCCGCGTCTCCACCACCATGGCCACGCCCACCATGCGCTCATGTACCGCCAGCGGCAGCACGAGGAACGCGAGCCCTTCCGACAAACGCAACAGCTCCTCGTGTCCGCGCGGGTCCTCCCGAGCGTCCTCTACGCGCAGCGGCTGACGCGTGTGGAACACCTCCGCGGTGAAGGAGTGCGGCGGCGGCTCCACGGGGATGGACTGGCCGACCATCGCCGGATGTCCGCCCGTCGCCGCGCGGACGATGAGCCGCTCGCCCGTGGCGTCCGGCAACATCACGTAGGCGTCTGGTGTGTCCACGATGCGCGCCAGACTGGTGACGCCCGTGGACAGCAGCGCGGCGGGCTCCAGCGTGGCGGCCAGGGCCTTGCCCACCTCGTGCATCAGCGCCAGGTCCTCCGCGCGCCCACGCACCTCCTCCAGCAGCCGGTGTGACTCCAGCGCCGCCGCGAAGTGGCTGCCCATGGCCTGGAGCGTCTCCAACTCCAGCGGGGTGAGTCGTCGACGGACGCGGAAGAGCACGCCGAGGGTGCCCACCACGCGCGAGCGCACGCGCACGGGCACGGCCGCCAGCGTTTGAAAGCCTTGCTGGAGCAGCGCCTCGCGCGTGGGGGGAGGGCAGTCCTCCGCGTCCACCACGCGCGCCTCGCCGGAGAGGAACACCACGCCGTTCACGGTGCCCGTCACCGGCGTGCGCGGATGCCGAGCGACCACCTCTCGCGCGAAGCCGTGCGCGTGGATGAGCTCCAGGAACTCGGGGGCCTCCAGCCGTCCTTCTTCCGGCAGGAGCAGCGTCACCGCGTCGCAGCCCAGCAGGCCGGCGATCTCCTCCGTGCCGGGCCCGAAGAACGCGCGCGGATGCGGCGCGGACGCCGCCGCCGAAGCCAACCGGTTGAGCGCCGCCAACGCCGTGTTGCGCGCGCTGAGGCGGGTGATGGTGAGCGCCGCATCCAGCGCGGCGGAGACCTGCGTGGCGAAGCGGCGCACCGGCGCGCGGTCCTCCTCACGCAACCCCACCGCCGCCACGGCCAGCAGCGCCCGCGGCGCGCCCTCCAGATCCACGCGCGCCACCACGCCCGGGAGCGGCTCCGCGCGCAGCGCCTCCGCGCCCACGCCGAGAAACCGCGCCGCCTCCCGCGTGGCGTCCTCCACGAAGACGCAGCCCTCGCTCCACGCCTGCTCGAGCCCGGGCGTCCACGCGCCCCGCCGAGCGGACAACGGCTCGGGGCTCCCGGGCGCGAAGCCTCGCTCCAGCAGCGGCCCCTCTTGTCCCGGGACGACCCAGGCGAACGCCAGGGACATGGCCTCCAGCCCCTCGAACATGCGCCCGAGCACCTGGGCCTCGCTTCGTCGCGTGGGCAGCTCCGCGCCCAGCTCCGCCAACTGCTCCAGCAGCTCGCGACGGCGGACTCGCGCGGTGACGTCGCGCACGTGCACGAGCCACGCGTCGCCGTGCTCCACGGAGGTCAGCTCCACCCGCACCTCGCCGCGAGGGGTGCGCAGCCAGGCGTCCAGGGGCTTTTTCGTCGCCCCGGACCCGTTCCAATTCCGGACGTCCGATGCGTCGGGTCTGCTCAAGAACGAGAGTGCCGGACACCCCAGCACTTCGCCCCGCTCTCGACCCAAGAGGTCAAGCAATGACGCATTGAGGTAGACGACCTGGCAGTCCCTCAACACCGCCACGCCCAGGGGCATGGCGTCGAGGAGCCGGTAGGCCGTCGCATCCTCGGTTCTCACTCGGGCGGAGGGGCTCTGGGCGTCGGAACGGGTCACGGAACGAACCATCGCATCACCCGCCGCGCGGCGCGAACGAAGTCCGCGCGGCTCCGCCCACCACCGCACATCCGCTCGCGCACCGCGCCACGACCAGACACGTTTTGTTGCATCACCCTGTCTTGAAACTCATTGCGTTCCAGCACTTTTGAAAAGTGTTCAGCGTGTTGACACTTGTGACGGAATGGTTTTAAAAATGAAATCACATCAAGGCGCGGTTTATCGGGTCTCAGTGGTAATTGAGCACAGCGAGAAAGCCGCCCACATGAGGGGGATTTCGTTTTGAACCTGCCTCCCGCGGCGCCCGGCGTCATCGTGCAGCAACAAGATGATGCCTATTTCTTGATGGATACCGAAGGTGGCGAGGTCTTCCGCGTCAACGAGACGGCGGCCCGCATCTTCGGGCTGTGCCAGAGCGGCGTCTCACTGGATGCCGCGGTGCAAACGCTCGCGAGCGGCCTGAACGCCGCGGGCCAGGAGGCGGAGATCCTCGCGGACGTCCGGAGGACCGTCGAGCAGTTTCAGGAGCTGGGGCTGTGCGAGCCCCATCCCGCCCCCTGAGCACCTGACCGGGGCGGAGACTTTTCCATCGTGGGGCCCCGCGTCGCGCGTGGGGGACGGCAGCGCCGTGCCCAAAGGGGCCCCGACAGCTGTGTGTCTTTGATTGCGTGTGAAGACACACATGGCTGCCTGTTGCCTGGGACATGGGGTCTCGGCGTGACAGGCATTCACCCTCAACCAGGAGACTCAAACATGTACGTCAAGTCCGAGATCGCTCGCGTGTCCGCCGCTGCCGACAAGTGCACCTGCTCCAACGGCATGGTCGTGGTGGTGAGGAACGACACCATCGACGTGGCCCAGTAGTCCCACCCGCAACTCCACACAGGAGACTCACCATGTACGTCAAGTCCGAGATCGCTCGCGTGTCCGCCGCCGCCGACAAGTGCACCTGCTCCAACGGCATGAACGCGACCGTGAAGATCGACGTCATCAACGTGGCCCAGTAGTCCCACCCGCAACTGCACACAGGAGATTCACCATGTACGTCAAGTCCGAGATCGCCCGCGTTTCCGCCGCCGCCGACAAGTGCACCTGCTCCAACGGCATGGTCATCCTCACCACCGACCAGGTGGCGCAGTAGTCCGCGCCGCTTCACAGGAAAACGCCATGTACATCCAGTCTGAGATCGTCCGCATCTCCGCCACCGCCGACACGTGCACCTGCTCCAACGGCATGGTCGTCGTGTCCGTCGAGGTGGCGGAGTAATCCCCGCCACTCCCAAGGAAAACACCATGTACATCCAGTCTGAGATCGTCCGCGTCTCCGCCGCTGCCGACAAGTGCACGTGCTCCTCCGGCATGGCCACCGACGTCTCGGTGCGCGCGGAGTAGTCCCGCCCGCCTCGCTCACGCGGAGCCTCGAGGGGTTCCTCCCCTTCGAACGCACCCGAGTGTCTGCATTTGCGGACCGGTGAGCCGGGGCACCCCAGTCACGCGAAACCTTTCGGGAGACATCGCATGCGTCGTCCATCCGTGAGTGCCCGCGTTGCCGTTGCCACGGTGCCGCTTCGCTGTTGTCGCGGCATGGCTGTCCCGTCCGGGACGGTCGGGCTGGGGCTCTAGTCGTCCATGGCCGGGCGGAAGGGCAGGTCCCTTCCGCCCGGCTGTGTTTCCTCTTGCGTCCGACCTGGTCCGCGCCGTGCCTTCCACATCCACTTCGTTGTTGCTCTTCACCCAGGCGGACCTGGGTGGCCGCACGCTCTTCCGGACTGTCCCGGTGGACGTGGCGGTGAAAGAGGGCCAGGGCCGACTCTGGGTGGACCTGTCCCGCGACAATGCCTTCACGCCGACGTGGCAGCAGCACGTGCGTCACCTTGGAGCGCTCGGCCGGCGGCACTACGTGCTGGCCTGGGACGAGACGGACCTGCATGTGTCGCCGCGCGGCAAGGGCGTGACGCTGGACGGTCGCAGTGCATCCCTGCCGCTCTTCGTGGCCTGGGTGGCGCTCCTCAGCGGGCAGCCGCTGCCCACGCCTTTTCTGGCCACGGGCGTGGCGCTCGACGAGCACGGCGAGAAGCTGGCCCCGGCGCCTCGTGAGTACCTGCAAGGAAAGCTGAGCGTGGCGGACGCCTACGCGCGCCAGCGATTCGCCGCGTCCCTGCCGGTGCCGGTGTACGTGCCCGCGGGCAGCGGCCATGACCCCGCGCCCTTCACGGCGTTGGACGTGCGTCCGGTGGCCACGCTCACCGACGCGGTGGCGCGAGTGCTGGGGCTGTCACCTCGAAAGGAGGACGCATGATCCGCCAAGGCGTCCGGGCCATCCGCGAGATGTATGGGTTGACGCGCGGCCTGGGAAACCTGCGCGTGCTGCTCGCCTCGGGCCTGGTGGGGATGCTGGCCTCGGGCCTGCTCAACCCCGTGATGGGCCTCTACCTGCGCTCGCGCGGGCTGAGCTTCCAGGAGATTGGCACGCTGTACACGGCGGGCTCGCTCCTGCCCATCTTCGTCCAGCCCATGCTGGGCTCGCTGTCGGACCGCTACGGGCGCAAGCCCTTCGTGGTGGGGCTGTCGCTGGCCACGTCGTTGCTGGTGCCGCTGGTGGCGCTCATCCATGACGCCCGCCCGCTGGCCGCGGTGATGGTGCTCAAGATGCTGCTGGCCCGGAGCGCCGCGCCGGTGTCCAACGCGATGGTGGCGGACTTCGCCCCCACGCGGCAGCGCGCCACCATCTTCGCGATGCTGGACGCGACGTCGAACCTCTTCTTCGTCGCGTCGTTGTTCGCGTCCTCCGCCGTGGTCCGCTGGATGTCCATCAGCGGCGCCTTCTTCCTCGCGGGCGCGCTGTTCATGGTCAGCAGCCTGGTGTTGCTGGCGCTCGACTCGAGCGAGACCGTCACGCCGCCCCCCGAGTCCTCCTCGCAGGCCGGCTGGCGCCTGGCGCTGAAGGGACTGGTGGCGCCGTTCTCGTACGTGCGAGCGCAGCCGCATCTGGCGGGCCTGTTCCTGTGGCAGTTCTTCTTCACCTTCGCGCTGGGCCTCTTCCCCACGTACATGCCGCTGTACGTGGTGGAGCTGGGCGCGCCGCGCGAGGCGGTGGGGCCGTTGGTCGCCGCCTCGTGGCTCGTCTTCGCCTTCGTGCAGCCCTTTGGCGGGCGGCTGTCGGATCGCCTGCCGCGGCGCGTGGGCCTCATCACCGTGGGGTTGGGCGGCATGGTGGTGGCGAGCGCGCTCTTGGGCGTGGCGGGCTGGATGCCGCCGCGGCTGGCCTTGAGCACGCTGTTGTTCGCCTGGGTGTTGTTGGCGGTGCCGGACGGGCTGCATCGCTCGTCGGCGGCCGCGCTGGTGGTCGAGCAGGTGCCCAGCGCCGCGGAGCGAGGGCGCTTCATGGGCGCGCTGGGCTCGGGCGCGGCCCTGGCGCAGGTGCTCGCGCCCATCACCTACGGCGCCGTCGCCCAGCGGCTGGGCATCTCCGCCGCGTTCCTTCTGTCCTCGGGGGCCTTCCTGTGGGCCCTCGTCTGTGTGGCACGGGTGAGGGAGCCTCGCGGCGCTCCCGCCACGCCCGCGCTCAGCCTCACTCCTACTTCGGAGCCCGGATGAAAACGTGGAGCAAGGCCTGTCTCCGGGGCGCCGCGCTGCTGGCGTCCTTCCTCGTGCCCGCCGCGGCCTTCGGCGACTCGACCTATCAGGTCCAGGCGACCAAGACGACCGAGCACATCACCATCGACGGCACGGGCGACGAGCCCGCGTGGCAGACCGCGCCGGAGATTTCCGGCTGGCACCTGACCCGCATCGACTACGGAAAGCCCGCGCGCGATGACACCAAGGTCCGCATCCTCTACGACGCGGACAACCTCTACTTCCTCTTCCACTGCATCGACTCGCAGCCGGACCGCATCACCGGCTACACGGTGCAGAACGAGGGGTTCCTCCACCAGGAAGACAACATCACCATCATCCTGGACACGTTCCTGGACCACCGGAACGCGTACTACTTCTGGACGAACACGCTCGGTGTTCGCACCGACGGGCGCATCGTGGATGACGGCGAGGCGTTCTCCACCAACTGGAAGGGCGAGTGGGAGTCCAAGTCCACCGTCGTCTCGGACGGGTGGATCGCCGAGCTGCGCATCCCCTTCGCCAACTTCCAGTTCCCGAAGAAGGACGTGGTGACGTTCGGCATGCTCCTGGACCGCGAGCAGTCGCGCAATCAGGAGTGGAGCAACTGGACGCCCGATGGCGTGAACAGCGCGAAGGTGAGCCGCTATCCCCACCTGGAGGGCCTGCAAGGCATCAACCCGCGCAGCGTGTTCAGCATCACGCCGTATGCCGCGGCCACCGTGGCGTTGAAGACGGACGACGGGCGCGGCGTGTTCCGGCCCAACGTGGGCGCGGACGCGCGCATCGACCCCGCGCCCTGGCTGTCCATGAAGCTGACGGCCAACCCGGACTTCAGCGACGCGGAGGCGGACCAGGGCTTTCTCTTGCTGGACACCGAGCAGCCCCTCTTGCCGGAGCGCCGCCAGTTCTTCCTGGAGAGCGAGCACCTCTTCATCGCGCCCATCAACGTGTTCACCTCGCGCCGCATCGCGCTGCGCCCGCATGACCGCGTCTGGGGGGGCCTGCAGCTCACCGGCAAGCTGGGCGGCCTCAACTTCGCGCTGCTCGACGTGCAGCACCGAGACCTGTCCGGCCGCACCCCGGATGGCTCGGAGGTGTACGAGAACGTCAACTCGGGCGTGGTGCGGCTGCAGCAGGACCTGGGCAAGCGCTCCATGCTGGCGCTCGTGGCGCTCAATCGCAGCGGACGCGGCGGCCTGTATGGCGACTCGAACTTCTCCACGGTGGGAATGGACGCCAACATTCACATCTACGAGGAGTTCTTCATCCAGGCCGAGGCCCTGCGCAGTTGGAGCCCGCTGGGCAACGTGGACGCGGACGCCTACCACGTGGGCCTCCACCGCTTCGACACGCTGTCGGAGTTCTGGCTCCAGTTCGAGGACATCGGGAAGAACTACGCGAACCCGCTGGGCTGGACGCCGGTGGTGGACAAGCAGGGCTGGAACTCGCACCTGTTCTTGAACCCGTTCCCCAAGTGGCGCTTCCTGCCTCGGCTGGACGTGACGTGGGACACGCTGTGGCGGCGCAACCACGAGGGCGCGCGCACGCGCTACCGCCAGCGGCTCAACGTGCAGCCCTACCTGCACCACAACTTCGCGCTCTACTTCGACGGCATCTACGACGACAACGAGGGCTTCCGGAACCGCTTGGCCACGGCGGGCTTCACGCTGTTCCCGCATGACTGGCAGAGCTTCACGCTGACCGCGATTGGCGGGCGCTTCCTGGGCGGCGAGATTCGCGGCCTCAACGGCGCCTTCAACCTGAAGCTGGGGCCCCACATCGTCGCGAAGTTCAGCGGCTTCTATACGCGCAACTTCGGCGTGCCCGAGGGCAGCAAGCTCTTTGGCGCCTCGGGGGATGGCTACAGCTGGTCTGGCTACGCGCAGCTTCGCTACCACTTCAGCCCGGACCTCTACGCGCGCGTCACGTTCCAGAAGGGCGATGTGTTCGAGCTGGCGGACTACAACAGCGTCAAGGGCACGTTCCTGGACGCGATGGTGGGGTGGCACTACCGCCAGTGGAGCGACATCTTCCTCGTCTATACGGATCAGCCCTTCAATGGCTCACAGGAGCGGCGAATCCTTTCCAAGATTTCCTTCAACTACTGAGGACCCCCCGCATGAGCTCCGCGAACCCCACGGCCCTCAAGAGCCGCTATGACGAGGTGTCGCCCAAGTATGAGCAGACGGCGCCCAACCACGTGGCCATCAAGCTGTTCTGGCTGGCGTACGAGCACCTGACCTGGAAGCCCGTGGAGGCGCTGCTGCCCAAGGACGGCCGGTCCTGGCGGGTGCTGGACGCGGGCGGGGGCGGCGGCAAGTTCGGCACGCGCTTCGCGGAGGCCGGGCACCACGTCACGGTGCTGGACATCTCGCCCGGGATGCTGGACGGCGCGCGCGCGCAGTTCTCCACGAAGGGCCTGCTGGAGCGGGCCACCTTCGTGGAGGGCAACGTGGCGGCGCTCGACTTCGCCGACGCGTCGTTCGACCTCGTCTTCTGCGAGGGCGACCCGGTCTCGTATTGCCTGGACGCCCATCCCCGCGCGGTGCGGGAGCTGGTGCGCGTGGCGAAGCCGGGCGCGCCGGTGGTGCTCGGCGTGGACAACCGCTACGAGGCCTTCTCCGGGACGCTGAAGATGGGCAAGCCCGCTGACGCATTTCAATCCCTGCTCGATGGCCGCACCACGTGTCCCTATGGCCTGCCGGTGCACGCCTTCACGGTGCGCGAGCTGGAGAAGGTGGTGGCCGAAGCGGGCGCGGAGCTGGACGAGATTTTCGGCAAGCCCGTCATGTTCTTCGACATGCTCCAGGCCATGGCCGCCGCGCGCGGCACGCCCGGGACGCCGTGGGATGCGTGGGCGGCGCGCGACGAAATCCTCGCGCTCCAGGAGCGGCTGGCGCACGAGGGCTTCGCGGTGCTGGGGCAGCACTTCCAGGTCATGGCGCGCCGCAAGGCGTGAGGAGCGCGCCATGGAGCTTCCCTATCTGGGCGTGGGTCTCAGCTATCGCTGGGACCTGAACCCTCACCTCGCGCGAGGCAATCCGGGCGTGGACTGGCTGGAGGTGACGCCCGAGCACTTCCTGCCGCTCACGGACGACGCGGAGCGGCGCCTGGACGTCCTGGCCAAACGCTATCCGTTGGTGGGCCACAGCCTGGAGTTGAGCGTGGGCTCGGACGGCGTGGACGCGCCGGGCTATCGGGATGGCTTGCGTCGCATCGTCTCGCGGACGAAGAGCGTGTGGCACGGGGACCATCTGTGTTTCACGCGCGTGGGACCTCTGCCCTTGCGCGCGCTCACGCCCGTGCCGCTGACGGACGAGGCGGTGGAGACGTGCGTGCGCAACGCCCGCGCGGTGCGCGCCGACCTGGGCGTGCCGTTCGTGCTGGAGAACATCGCCTATCTCTTCCACACCGACCTCGACACGCTGGACGAGGCGGACTTCATCCGTCGCGTGGTGGAGGGCGCGGACTGCGGCCTGCTGTTGGACTTGCACAACGTCTATTGCAACGCGGTGAACCACGGCTACGACGCGTATCGCTTCCTCGACCGTCTGCCATTGGACCGCGTGGTGCAGATCCACCTCGCCGGCGGCGTGACGGCCGAGGGCCTGCGCTTGGACAGCCACTCCGCTCCCTCGCCCGAGGAGGTGTGGCAGCTGCTGGAGTACGTCGTCCCGCGCTGCCCGGTGCGCGGCGTCAACTTCGAGATGGACAGTGGTTTTCCTCCCTTCGTGCGCCTGGTGGAGGAGCTGGCGCGGGCGCGCGCCATCTTGCAACGCCATGGCGCGAGCAAAGCCTGACGGAGCCTCCTCGCCATGAGCTATTCCCAGTCATTGGAAGTGCTGGCGCGGCTGCACGTGGATCCGCGCTTTCGTCGGGCATGGAGTCAGGACGCGAGCGCCGCGCTCACGGCCTACGCGCTGACGCCTCGGGAGCGCGAGGCGCTTGGTCGCGTGGACGCGACCATGGTGGACCGGGCGGGCCGGATGATGGACTACCACCGCGGCGCGCGGGTGACCGAGCAGCTGCCGTGGGTGGACGTGTCGAAGCGTCCCGAGCTCGGGCCTCGGCTGCATCGTTTCATGGCGGAGGTGTTGCCCGAGCTGCTCAACCGCGAGGAGGCCATCACCTTCTGCCGTGACCTCGAAGCGCGGCCCGATGGGTTGCCCGCGTATGGGGCGGAGCTGGCGCGATGTGAGCGATTGCGGCTCGGGCTCGCCTGGGGCCTGGAGCCGATGACAGGCGGCGCGCGGGTGGAGTCCTTCACCTACCCGGTGCTGGAGATTCTGGCCGCGCTGGCGGCGCGCCCGGGTTGGCCCGAGGTGACGCCGCGCCCCACGCGCGTGGAGTACCTGAAGGTGCCGGGCCTGCCCGCCGTGTGGGTGCGCGGGTAGGCCCGGAGCCCGTCGCCGCGCTCAGTGCGTGGCGCCGCGGTGGTGCACCTTCTGATAGGTGCCCAGCAGCTCGGCCTCGCCGAGCACGTGGCCGTTCATGGCCTCCCTTAGCTCGGCGCGCGTGGCCCGCCCCAGGTCGGGGAGCACGGTGTCCAGCGCGTACAGCCGGAAGAAATAGCGGTGGTTGCCGACGGGCGGCATGGGCCCGCCGTAGGCCGAGCGGTGGAAGTCGTTGAGCCCCTGCCGCACCCCGGCCGGGAGCACGTCCAGGTTGGCGCCGTCCGGCAGGTCCTGGGCGCCCGGGGGGATGTTGTAGAGGACCCAGTGGCAGAAGGTCATCTTCGGGTTCTGCGGGTCCGGGGCATCCGGGTCCTCCACGATGAGGGCCAGGCTCTGGGTCCCAGCGGGCGGGTTCTCCCAGTGAAGGGGCGGCGCCTTGTCCTCCCCCTCCCCCGTGTAGGCGATGGGGATGGGGCCGCCGTTCTTGAATCGCGGGGACGTGAGCTCGAGCGGCTTGGGCATTCGACTCCTCCGGGACGACGCGCGGAAAGGATGCGGTGCGCAAGGCAAGCTGGCGACTCGGGAGCCGCCGCGGCGAGGCGCGGCCGGGCGGGCCCTGGCCTCGGCGTCCGCCCGCCAGACGAGCACGGCAGATCCTCCGAGCGAGAGAAGAACTCACGCCTGCCGCAACCCCCTCTCCCGAGGGAGTGTCCACCCCCGGATGGTAGCGGTTGCGCCTGCCGCTCATTCGGTGCTAAGCGGCGCCCGCGCGTGGAATGGGGCAGGGTGGGGTGATGGTGAAACCCAAGGTTTCCCAGGGTTTGGTGAGGCGTCCACATGGCGGAGCGACGACCCTCGAACAACCGTCCCGATGACCGGGAGCTGGGCGAGACAGCCCGGCAGATGAGGGCCGCGGAGCCCTACATCTCGGCGGTGTGGAAGTTGGTGGGCGGCGCGGTGGTGGGGGTGCTGGGCGGGTGGTGGCTGGACCGGTGGTTGGGGACGGCGCCGTGGGTGCTGCTGGGGCTGAGCCTGGTGGGGATTTGCGTGGGCTTCTACGGCTTCCTCCGTGAGATGGCCCGACTGGGGAAGCGGAAGTGACGCGGGAGTCTGGAAGCGACCCGTTCCGGTCGCACGCGGGGTTGGCGGCGGGGGTGATGGTCGTGGGGCTGGTGGTGGCCGCCGCGATGCCGAAGGCGGCGGATGACCGGCTGGCGGCCTTGTTGGGCGTGGGGTTGTCGGCGGTGGCGGGTGTCCTGGCGCTGCTGTTGAAGCGACGGGCGATGCGGCAGGCGGACCTGAAGGCCGCGCTGAAGGTCGTGGGGTTGGTGTTCGCGCTGCGCGGGGTGTGCGTGGGGTTGGGGTTGGCGTGGGTGGTGTCTCGAGATTTGAGCGCGGTGCCGTTCGTGGGCGGCTTCTTTGGCGTCTACTTCGCGCTGCAGTGGATTGAAGTGAGCTACGTGATGGCCGCGTCGAAAGGCGCGGCGGGCGGAGACGAGTGATGCGCAAGGCTATGGTGCTGTTCGCCTGTCTGTTCGCGGGCGCCGTGCAGGCCTCGGAGCATGAGTCCGAGGGGCACGAGCCCGCGGGCCACGAGGCCCCCGCGGGTGGCCATGAGGCGGCGGGGAAGGAGGACGTGGCCGGCTACATCCTCCACCACGTGGCGGACTCGAATGAGTACGAGTTCGAGGTGCCGCTCAGCTCCGAGGAGCACGTCATCCACCTGCCCCGGCTGCTCATCCCCTTCCACGAGGGGGCGTGCGCGCCGGTGGCCTCCGAGCACGGCGAAGTGACGCCGGGCCTGGGCGCCGGGTGCCTGGACCTCTCCATCACCAAGCACACGGTGATGATGTGGCTGGCGGCGGTGCTGCTCATCGGCTCGCTGATGCTGTGGAGCAACCGCGACAAGTCCAAGCTGGTGCCGCGCGGCGCCGGGGCCAACCTCTTCGAGATGCTCGTCCTCTTCGTGCGTGACGAGCTGGCCATCAAGAACATCGGCAAGGAGGAGGGGCCCAAGTACACGCCCTACCTGCTGACCGCGTTCTTCTTCATCCTCTTCATGAACCTGCTGGGCCTGTTCCCCTGGATGGCGACCGCCACGGGCAACATTGCGGTCACCTGCGGCCTGGCGGTGTGCACCTTCGTCGTCACCCAGATTGCCGGCATCCGCGCGGCGGGCCTGGGCGGCTACCTGAAGCACCTGACGGGCGGCGTGGCCCCCTGGCTGTGGCCGATCATGATTCCGGTGGAAGTGCTGGGCCTGTTCACCAAGCCCTTCGCGCTCACCATCCGTCTCTTCGCCAACATGCTGGCGGGCCACATCGTCATCTTCTTCCTCCTGGGCCTCATCTTCATGCTGGCCCACCCCGCGGTGGCCCTGGTGAGCGTGCCGTTCGCCTTCGGCATCTACCTGCTGGAGCTGTTCGTGGCCTTCGTGCAGGCGTACGTCTTCACGATGCTCTCGGCCCTCTTCATCGGCATGGGCGTGGCCATGGGCCACCACCACGATGACCACGGCCACGAGGGCGACCACGGGCACGGCCACAAGGAAGACGGCCACGCCCACGACCACGGCAAGGCGCACGCCTGAGCCGGTCGCGGTCTCATCGAGTTGACGGGGCGCGGCGGTACGGCGCCCCGGTTGAAGACCTGGCGATTCGAAAGGTCGCCAGAGGTAGTCCTCAAGGGAATTCACGACCCCCCCACAAGCGGGTCCTCGCTCTGAAAGTAGAAGTGCTTCCATGACCAACTTCGCTCTTGCCTTCCTCGCCGCCGGTATCGGCGCTGGCCTCTCCATCATCGGCGCCGCCCTCGGCATCGGTAAGCTCGCCGCCGCCGCCATGGACGCCACGGGCCGTCAGCCGGCCGCCGCTGGCGACATCCGCACCACGATGATCATCGCCGCGGCCCTCATCGAAGGCGCCACGCTGTTCGCGCTGGTCGTTTGCATCCTGCTCGCCATCAAGGCCTAAGCAGGTTCGTCACGCCGCACTGGCGCCCCGGGCTCGAGTCCGCGGGCGCCAGGTCGGTGCAGTTCCCGCTTCACCCGCAGTTCCCGCCCTCCTCTCTTCACGCCTCGGGACACGCCATGCTCCTGCCCTCCGTCCTCGCCTCCAGCAGCTTCGTGGAGGTCCGCCCGGGACTCATCTTCTGGACCATCGTCACCTTCATCCTCGTGCTCGTCGTCCTCCGGGCGAAGGCGTGGGGCCCCATCCTCCAGTTGGTGGAGGAGCGCGAGAAGCAGATCTCCAACGCCATCGAGAGCGCCAAGCGTGAGCGCGCCGAGGCGGAGAAGCTGCTCGCCGACCAGAAGACGGCCATCGCCGAGGCCCGCCGTGAGGCCGCGGAGATGATGCGCCGCAACCAGGCGGACATGGAGAAGTTCCGCGACGAGCTGATGGCCAAGAGCCGCAAGGAGGCCGAGGAGCTCAAGGCCGGCGCTCGCCGCGAAATCGAGGAGCAGAAGTCCAAGGCCATCGCGGAGGTCCGCTCCATGGCCGTGGACCTGTCCATGGAAGTGGCCGGCAAGCTCCTGAACGAGCGCATGGACGACAGCAAGCACCGCGCGCTGGCCGAGCAGTTCGTGCAGTCCCTGCCGGTGCAGGGCGCGCGCAAGTCGGCCTAGCGGGAAGCGTGCCCCCGGGCCCGCCTGTTCCAGGAATCCAACATGGCTCTCTCCATCGGCATTGTCGGACTGCCCAACGTGGGCAAGTCCACCCTGTTCAACGCGTTGTCCGCCGCGGGCGCGCAGGCGGCCAACTACCCGTTCTGCACCATCGAGCCGAACGTGGGCGTGGTGCCGGTGCCGGATGACCGCCTGGACCAGCTGTCGGCCCTCATCAAGCCGCTGAAGAAGATCCCCACGTCGCTGGAGTTCGTGGACATCGCTGGCCTGGTGCGCGGCGCGTCCAAGGGCGAGGGCCTGGGCAACCAGTTCCTGGCGAACATCCGCCAGGTGGATGCCGTGCTCCACGTGCTGCGCTGCTTCGAGGACGAGAACATCACCCACGTCGAGGGCGGCGTGGATCCGGTGCGGGACCGGGATGTCGTCGACACGGAGCTGTGCCTCAAGGACCTGGAGACGGTGGAGAAGCGCCGCGAGCGCGCCCAGCGCAACGCCAAGTCGGGCGGCAAGGCGGGCGACGAGGCCAAGGCCGAGCTGGTGCTGCTGGACCGCATCAAGGCGGGGCTGGACAACGCGACCACCGTGCGCGCGCAGAAGCTCACGGATGACGAGCGCGCGGCCATCCGCGACATGTTCCTGCTGACGGACAAGCCCGTGCTGTACGTGGCGAACATCAGCGAGGGGCAGATTGGCAAGGACGAGGGCGACAAGTACGTCCAGGCCGTGCGCGACATGGCCACCAAGGAAGGCGCGGGCGTGGTGGTGCTGGCCGCCGCCATGGAGTCGGAAATCCAACAGCTCCCCGAGGCCGAGCGTCCGGGCTTCCTGGAGAGCGCGGGGCTGACGGAGCCGGGCCTGCACAAGGTGGTGCGCGCCGGCTACAAGCTGCTGGGCCTGTGGACCTACTTCACGGTGGGCGAACAGGAGTGCCGTGCCTGGACCATCCACCAGGGCTTCAAGGCGCCGCAGGCGGCGGGCGTCATCCACTCGGACTTCGAGCGTGGCTTCATCAAGGCCGAGGTGATGCGCTGGGAGGACCTGGTGAAGCTGGGCAGCGAGTCCTCCGTGAAGGAGAAGGGCCTGCTGCGCGTGGAAGGCAAGGAGTACGTCGTCCAGGACGGCGACTGCATGCACTTCCGCTTCAACGTCTGAGGCGTCGCGCGAGCGCGGCCTACCCGGCGGGTGTCTCCTTCGTGGAGGCGCCCGCTTTCGTTTTCTGGGGGTGGCCTAGCCCGGCCCGCGCAGCAGCGTGAAGACCCAGAGCCCCACCGCGAACAGCGCGATGACGGTGGTGGCGATGGCGGAGCGCCGGACGCGGCCAGAGGGGTCTGGCGTTCGCGACGCATACAGCCAAGCGCCGCCCACTCGGATGAGGAGGAAGAGGCCCAGCAGGACGGGACCCAGCACCTGCCAGCCGGTGGGGTGCATGAGGACCACGACCCAGGCCCCGATGAAGGCGACGTTTCCGAGCAACATCAGGACGGGCACGGGCAGCGGCGGGCGCGAATTCACGCCCGCCAGTCTGTCCGCCGGGTGTCCTGCCTCCAACCGGATTCACGGTGGGGATGCCTCACAGGTGACACACCCGGGGTGGGCGCGACCGGGCCCCTCCTCCCTGGCAGGAGGCCCTGGCTGATGGCCGCGAGTATTCCGGGATGATTCTCTGGCGCGTACGGACTGTGAAACGCCTCGCGGTCGTGGGAATCTCCGGGTCACCCGGCCGTCTTACGGCGGGTGACCGCAGGCAAATCAGTACAGCTGTCGCAGTCGCAGTGCGGTAACGCGACCGCTCCGAGGGGAGACGGGGCGGGCGCGGAGTTCGAGGCGCGGTGGTTCCCGTGGGGAGATGGGGACCACCGCGCCCCGAGCGTTTTTCCTCGCGTCACCGGCGCGGATCCGCTCGCGGTGTCTCCACGTAGCGCGCCCGAGGGCGCAGCAGGTGCCCCTGCTCGCGCTGCTCCAGCACGTGCGCCACCCAGCCCGCCGCGCGCCCCACGGCGAACAGCGTGGCCGCGGCGCCAGCGGGCAGTCCCAGCGCCAGGGACAGCGTCACCAACCCGAAGTCCAGGGAGGGCGCGGGGTGGCCCGCATCGCGCACCACTTCCAGCACGGCCTTCGCCACGCGCACCCCCGGGGCCTCGGGCCGCAGGGCCAGCGCCGCGTCGAGCAGCGGCGGGGTGCGTGGGTCGCCGTCCGGGTACAGCAGGTGGCCGAAGCCGGTGAGGGCCTCGCCGCGCCGGAGCCGCTCGCGCACCACCGAGGCCGCGCGC
The DNA here is from genome assembly GCF_019039035.1 of Citreicoccus inhibens. GTDB lineage: Bacteria > Myxococcota > Myxococcia > Myxococcales > Myxococcaceae > Citreicoccus > Citreicoccus inhibens. Next base: position 195,687 of record NZ_JAHNZT010000005.1, read on the forward strand.
TCGGGGCGGCCCACCTCGGTGAGCAGGGCCTCCACCCGGTCGCACGCGCCGCCGTGCTTGGGCCCGGAGAGCGCCGCCAGCGCCGCGCCCAGACACGCGTAGAGGTCCGCCCCCGATGAGGCCGTCACCCGCGCGGCGAAGGTGGACACGTTGAGTTCGTGATCCGCGCACAGCACCAGCGCCCGGTTGAGCAGCCCCGGTGCGTGTTTGCCTTTCGCGCCCCACGCGTGACCGAGCGACGCGGCCACGGTCGGTTCCTCCAGCGCGCGCGCCACCCGGCCCGGTGCTCGCGCCACGCAGCCCCAGGCGCCCAGGTGGCGCAGCAGGCGTCTCGCACGGGCCTTCTCTTGCTCGGGCGGTGCGGCGAAGCGCGCCGCGTCCTGTGCGCCCAGCAGGGCCACCAGCGCGGACAGGGACGCGATGGGAGGCGTGTCGCGTGGCAGCAGCGCCGCCAGCGTGGCGGTGGGCCATGGCGGTGGCTCTGGAGGTTCCCAGCGCGCGGGCGCGGTCGGGAGCGTGCCCGTCCACAGCAGCTCCGCGACGTCCTCGAAGGCGCGCCCCTCCAGCGCGAGCGACACGGCCGCGTGGCCTCGGTACGCGAGCCCCGCCGCGCCCACGCGAGACACAGACGAGTCGATGACGGGCTCACCCCAGCGCAGCGCGCCCGAGGCCACCGCGGCGTGCCCCGCGCGCGCGTCGTGTCGTGCCTTCATGCGCTCCAAGTCCGCGCGCACGTAGCGGTTCTCCTTGGTGCCCGGCTCGGGGACGCACCGCACGAGCCCTCGGCTGACGTACGTGTACAGCGTGGCCCGCTTCACGCCGAGCAGGGTGGCGGCCTCCGCCGCGGACATCAGCGCCTCCTCATGTCGAAGGTCGAATCGAGATTGAGAGCGACCGCCTTTGCGACCCACCATGCTGCACGCGCCTCCTGGCGCGCCATTGTCGACTCGACTCGACATCCCGTCGAGCCGAAGTCTCCAGCAGGCCCAGAGGAGCACCGCCATGAACGTGGACTTCGGACGCACGTCGTCGGACTACTTGAAGCACCGGGCCGGTTTCCCGGACGCCTTCTTCGCGCGGCTGGAGCGGGAGGGCGTGCTGCGCTCGGGCCTGCGCGCGTTGGACGTGGGCACGGGCACCGGCACCGTGGCGCGGGGGCTGGCCGCGCGGGGGTGCGCTGTCATCGCGCTGGACCCCGCCGCGCCTCAGCTCGCCGCCGCGCGCGAGGCCGCGGTGCAGGCGGGGCTCTCCATCGACTTCCGGCTGGGCCGCGCCGAGGAGGCGGGCCTGCCCACGGGCTCGGTGGACCTGTACGTGGCGGGGCAGTGCTGGCACTGGTTCGAGCGCGACGCCGCCGCGCGCGAGGCGTTCCGGTTGGTGGCTCCAGGAGGGCGGCTGGTCATCGCCCACTTCGACTGGCTGCCCACGCCCGGCAGCGTCGCCGAGGCCACCGAGGACCTCATCAATGCGTTCAACCCGGGCCCGCTGCCGCTGTACGTCCAACTGGGCCACGGCGCGGGCATCTATCCGCAGTGGTTCCATGACGTCACCGCGGCGGGCTTCCAGCGATTGGAGTCCTTCTCCTTCGACGCGCCCACGCTCTACGCGCGCTCGGCGTGGTTGGGGCGCGTCCGCGCGAGCGCACGGGTGGGGGCGTCGCTGCCGCCCGAGCAGGTGGCCCGCTTCGACGCGGAGCTGGCGCGCCGGCTCGCGGAGCGCTTCCCCGGAGAGACGTTGTCCATCCCGCATCGCGTGTTCGCGCTCATCGCCACGCGGCCCTGAGGCGGGAGGGCGTCTCCACCTGAACCCCGTGGACGGCGGGGCGTGGACTCCAAGGCGGGCGAGGCATCGCATCAGGTAGGGTGCGCCGGCCATGGCTTCCCTCCTCGATGCGCTCGACCGCGAGCACCTTCTCAAGAACCGCGCCGCCGCCGCGGAGCATGTGCGGGCCGGGGAGCCGCCCCATGTGTCGCTCTTGCGGCTGTGCGACGCGGGCGCGCTGAGCGGAGGCCTGTCCGTGGCGTATGGCGTGCGGCCCGATGAGCTGGTGGGCCCGCTCACGGCCGCCATGGGAGGTGCGGCGCGGCGGCTGAAAATCACCGACGTGCGCGAGCGGCCCGTGCTCACGCTGCACGTGGAGGCCGAGGGCGCGGAGGAGCGCTGGGAGGTGGAGGACGCGGCCGCGCTCGCGCACAACCTGAATGACCTCTACCGCGCGGCCCCGGACGTGAGAGTGATTGTATTGCTGGGGGAGTGGGAGGACGCGTATCAGCTCGTGTGTGTGGAAAAACGGGCCGTGTCGCGACTGCTAAGGCAGACATTTTTCGCGCCGTTCAACCTCGAACAGCTCCGAGGGCTTGTCTCAGCGCGTTGATGTTCAGCGTTGGACCGGGTTCTCGCCCCCGGGTCGCACGCGGGCCGCGGAGCGTGCTACGGCCGAGGGGAACCTCGGCCCGGAGGCGCTCCATGCACGGCATTCTCTTCCATGAGCTGCGGGGCTACGCCCAGTCGCGCCTGGGGACCCAGGGCTGGGAGTCGCTCCTGGAGCGAGCGGGTCTGCCTCAGCGCATCTATCTGGCGTTCCAGCAGTACCCGGACGAAGAGGTGACGGCCCTGGTCGCCGCCACCGCGCAGCTCTTGGGACAGGCCCCGCGCCTGGTGCTGGAGGACTTTGGCGAGTTCATCGCGCCGAGCCTGCTGCGCAAGTACCGCGTCCTCCTGGAGCCGAACTGGAGCGTGCTCGACATCGTGGAGCGGGCCGAGCACATCCTCCGGAGCGTGCGACAGGACGCGAAGCCGCCTCCCTCGAACCTGCGGATCCGCCGCGAGGAGGACGTGGTGCTCGTGTCCTATGGCTCGCCGCGGCGGCTGTGTGGCGTGGGCATTGGCTTCATCCGGGGGCTGGCGCGGGAGATGGGGCAGCGCGTCGTCGTGCACGAGCACCAGTGCATGCATCAGCGGGCGCCCCGCTGCGAGCTCCAGGTGCTCCTCATGCCCTGAGTGTGGGCGCTCTCTCGACCGGGACCGGCCTGCTGGGGCAGCATGGGGAGACATGCGGATCGCCCTTGTCATCACGCTCGTGTGTCTCCATGCGGGCCTCGCGCTGGCCGAGCCGGACTCCTTTGGCCTGGGAACGGGCCGGGATGGCTCGCTGACCGTCTCGACGCCGGACGTCGTCATCAACACGGCCTTCGCCGCCATCTCGACGGACGCCGTCGCGGGCGCCACGGGGGTGCGGCTCTCGACCGTGGCGGGCTTCGCCGTCGGCGACCTGGTGCTGTTCCATCAGACGACCGAGCCCACCTGGGCCGCGCCCGTGGGGACGTCCTCCCTGGACCTGGGGCCGCGCAACCTGGGGCAGTGGGAGCTGGCGCGCGTGGGCAAGGTGGACACCACGGTGCGCCGGATGACGCTCACCGCGCCGCTGCGCTTCGGCTTCCAGGTCGGCGGGCAGGTGGTGCGCGTGCCCGAGTACAAGGACGTGACGGTGACCGCGTCGGGCTCGCTGGTGGCGCCGCCCTGGAAGGCGCCCACGGGCGGCATCCTCGCGTTCGTGGTGTCCGGCACGCTCTCCAATGCGGGCCGCGTCCACGCGGACGGCAAGGGCTTCGAGGGCGGCAGCCAGCGCGACCACTCCACGGGGCCGCTGGGGTGCACGGGGCTCAATCTGTCCTTCGAGGCGGGCGGCACCGAGCGCGGTGAAGGCGTGGCGACGCGGGGCACGGGCCGAGGCAACGTCGCCAACGGCGGCGGCGGCGCCAACTGCAACAACGCGGGCGGCGGAGGCGGAGGCCATGGTGGCGTGGGCGGCGCGGGCGGGCGCACCGCCGAGAAGGACGGCCGACGCAACGAGGGGGGCCTGGGCGGCGCGTCGCTCACCTACACCCTCTATGACCACTTCCTCTTCGGCGGTGGCGGTGGCGCGGGCGAGGGCGACCAGACCCAGGGCACGGGAGGCGAGCGGGGCGGCGGGGCGGTCTTCACCCGCGCGTCGCTCTTCGTCGGCTCCGGGACCTACTCGGCCAACGGCGCCGCGCCGGCGTTCACGACGGGCTCGGATGGCGCGGGGGGCGGCGGAGCGGGTGGCACGGTCATCCTGCGCAGCGCGACCCAGCTCAACTGTGGCTCCGCCCAGGCGAACGGCGGGCAGGGCGGAGACATCACGCCCTTCGCGTCGGAGCTGCTCGGCGCGGGCGGTGGCGGCGCGGGCGGGCGTCTGTTGTTGCAGGGCACGACCGTGACGTGCTCGTCGTCCGTGCAGGCCGGGCGCGGTGGCCTGTCGGTCATCTCGGATGGCGGGGTGGACATGGCCGCGCCGTTCGCGACCGACGTGGCGCCCTATGTGGGCACCGCGCAGCCGCTGCTGATTCCCTTCCGCGTGCTCGTCACGCCGGTGGTGGTCGCGCCGCGCGAGGGCAGCCTCGTGCTGAACCCGCTGCCGCGCATCGACGGCACGGCGGATGTCGTGGGCCCCGTGGTGTACGTGTCCGTGGACGGCGTGCGGCTGTCGGCGGTGGTGCCGGACTCCTCGGGGCGCTTCTCCGTCACCCCGCGCCAGCCGCTGCCTCCGGGCGAGCACCTGGTGGAGGTCTTCTCGGAGGTGTTGGGCATGGGCAGCGCGCCCGCCACGCCGGTTCGCTTCACCACGCCCGTGATGCTCTCGGATGGCGGCGTGGTGGTGGCGCCCGTGCTGGTGGTGCCCGCGACGGGAGACACCGTGAGCCCCACGCCGCTGTTCGCTGGCACCGCGACCAATGGCGCCTCGGTGGGGCTGGACATCGACGACGAGCCCGAGGTGGTGCTCTCCATGGACCTGGAGGGGCGCTTCCGCTACGCGCGGCCGGGAGACCAGCCGATGACGCCGGGCCCGCACCGCGCCCGCGTGCACGCGCATGACGAGAACGGCAACAACGGCCCCTCCTCCTCCGCGACCACCTTCGAGGTCGTGGTGGCGCAGGTCGACGGCGGGTCCGGACCGCCTCCCGACGCGGGCAACGGGGGCACGCCCGATGCGGGCGGGGGCGTTGACGCTGGGACGCAGCCGGACGCGGGCGTGAGGGATCCGCTGGCCCCGGTGCTGGTGCTGCCCGAGCAGGGCGAGGTGGTGGACCCCACGCCGCTGTTCGCGGGAGTGGCGGTGGTGGGCGCCTCGGTGGCCCTGGAGCTGGATGGCGTGGCGCTGGCCACGGTCACCACGGATGACGCGGGGGTCTTCCGCCACGAGGTGAGCGCGAACCAGGCGCTGGCGCTGGGCGACCACCGCGTGGTGGCGCGCACCGTGGAGACGCAGGGCGTGGCGGGTGCGCGCTCGAGCGCGGTGGACTTCCAGGTGCGAGGCCCCACCGCGCTGGACGTGGGCTGCGGCTGCGGCGCGACCCCGCTGGACGGGCTGGCCGGCGCGGGGGCGTGGCTGGGGCTGCTCGCCCTGGCGCGGCGGCGAGCCCGGCGCGGCTAGCGGTTGCCCAGGCCCAGGTCGCCGAGTCCGAGGTTGCCCAGCACGGAGCCCTCCTCGGACGAGCCGCCTGGGCGCGCGGCGGCGAGCACGCGCCCCGCGAGCCGGTTGAAGGGCAGGGACTGGAGCCACACGCGCCCCGGCCCCCGCACGGTGGCGAAGAAGAAGCCCTCTCCGCCGAAGAAGGCCGTCTTGATGCCGCTCACCGCCTGGATGTCGAAGTCCACGGTGGGCTGGAACGCGACGATGCAGCCGGTGTCCACGCGCAAGAGCTCGCCCGGTCCCAGCATCCGCTCGTGCAGCGTGCCCCCCGCGTGGATGAAGACGAGGCCGTCGCCCTGGAGGCGCTGCATGATGAAGCCCTCGCCGCCGAAGAGGCCCGCGCCCAGCTTCTTCTGCATCGCGATGCCCAGCGACACGCCCTTGGCCGCCGCGAGGAAGCTGTCCTTCTGCGCGATGAGCTCGCCGCCCATCTGCCCCAGGTCCACGGGGATGATCTTCCCCGGGTGAGGCGCCCCGAAGGCCACCTTGCGCTTGCCGCCCGCGCGGTTGAGGAAGACGGTGGTGAAGAGGGACTCGCCCGCCAGCAGGCGCCGGCCCGCGCCAATCAGCGAGTCGAACAGGCCGCTCTTCGCCTTGGAGCCGTCGCCGAAGACGGTCTCCATCTCGATGCCGTCCTCCATGTACATGAACGCCCCCGCCTCGGCGACCGCGGCCTCTCCCGGGTCCAGCTCCACTTCCACGAACTGCAAATCATCGCCGTGAACCTGGAAGTCCACCTCGTGCATGCGCGCCATGAACACCCTCCACTCGCCCCATCAGCTCGCGAGGGGATGCACGATAGCCGTGCCGAGGGGCGCCCGAGGCGCCGCCGCTACTTCGAGAGCAGCACGGAGAGGGCCGCCACGGCGCGCGCGCTGGAGTCCGCGATGAGCGGCGGGATGGAGACGCTCACCGGGTTCTCCACGCCGCGACCGCATGAGCGCGAGCCCTGGTAGAGCGCGTCCTGCTGCTTGAGCTGGTAGCTGCAGCGCCCCACGGTGCCGGTGAGCGTGTCCGGCGAAATCTTCAGGTTCGAGGGTTGCCCGGCGAAGAACCCCTTCGCCTCCAGCGTGTTGGCGTTCTCGGTGACCTTCAGGTTGACGGGGGACTGGCCAAACGAGCCGGTGACCTCCCCCTTCTCCTGGTTCAGGGACAGGTCCACCGTGCGGCCATACGCCCGCCCTCGCATGCTGTTCGAGTCCATCCCCAGCTGGAACTGCGGGCTGCTGATGTCCGTGGGCGTCACCTTCGCGGTGATGTCCTGCCTCGGCGTGCGCAGGGTGAGGTACTGGGACTGCGCCGCGTCGTCGGACTTCGGGTGGTCCTTGGCGAGCGCGGGGGCGGCCCCGAGCAGCAGACTGGCGACGAGCAGTGTGGAGGTCTTCATGGCCCAAACGTAGGCCCGGTCTTCCCGGCGGGAGGGGGGCGGGGCAGGGGCCTCGGGTCGCTTGCCCGGTGGCCGAGGCAGGGAACCCCAGGGGGGCGGGCGGGTTGCCGAGCGAGTGGGGGAGGCGGGCGTTATCGTCCCGCCCCAGCGGCCCCGTCTCGGGCGCCGAAAGGGTGCGTGGCCGTGGCGGAGCTGTCCCCTGGGGTCGATGCGGAGCGGGGGCCTCGGCTGCCCGCGAGCGTGCTGTGGGCCTTCGTCGTGCGGGTGGGCGTCATCCTCTGCCTGTTCGGCGGGTTCCACGCATACGTGGGCCTCCGGCTGTTCGCGGAGCCCGCGTGGCCCGCGCCCTGGACCCTGCTGGGCGAGCTGGCGCTGGGGGCGCTCTTCGTGATGCTGCCCGCGGGCATGCTGCTGGGGCGGCACGAGTCCTCTGGCGCCCTGCGCGTGCTCAAGTGGGTGGCCTTCATCTGGTTGGGCTCGCTGGGCGTGTTCTTCACCACCACGGTGGCCGCGGACCTGGTGGGCGCGGTGCTGCGCTGGACGGGCACCGTCACCGACCCGCAGGCCCTGGCGCGAGGCAAGGCGTTGGGCGTGCTGCTGACGGCGCTGCCCGCGGTGGGGTTCGCGTTCCTCACCGCGCGCGGGCGGGCTCGGGTGGAGCGGGTGACGGTGCCCGTGGAGGGACTGGGCGCCGGCCTGAGCGGCCTGAAGGTGGTGCAGATCTCCGACATCCACGTGGGCCCCACGCTGGACGGGAAGTGGCTGACGCGCGTGGTGGAGCAGGTGAACGCGCTCGCGCCGGACGTGGTGGCGGTGACGGGGGACCTGGTGGACGGCAGCGTGGAGGCGCTGCGCGACGAGGTGGCGCCGCTCGCGGGGCTGCGCGCGAAGCTGGGCGTCTTCTACGTGACGGGGAATCACGAGTACTACCACGGCGGCCGGGCCTGGGCCGCCGAGGTGGCGCGCCTGGGCCTCACGGTGCTGCGCAACGAGCACCGCGTGGTGGAGCGGGACGGGGCGCGGCTCGTCGTGGCCGGCGTCACCGACTACAACGCGGGAAGCATCGACCCCGAGCACGCGAGCCGTCCGGACCTCGCGCTGGCGGGCGCTCCGGCGGACGTGCCGCGCGTGCTGCTCGCGCACCAGCCGCGCTCGGCGCTGTCGCTCCAGGGCCTGCGGGTGGATCTCCAGCTCTCCGGCCACACCCACGGTGGCCAGGTGTTCCCCTTCATGTTCTTCGTGAAGCTCCAGCAGCCCGTGGTTCGCGGGCTTGCCCGAGTGGCCGGCGTTCGCGTCTACACCCACCGGGGCACCGGCTACTGGGGCCCGCCCCTGCGGCTCGGCCCCTCGCCGGAGATCGCCGAGCTGACCCTGGTCCCCACCCAGCCCCACTGAGCAGGTCCCGACAGGGCATGGATTGAAGCAAAACTTGATATTTCCACTAATGCTGTCTACTCTTGGGGTGTGTCCACTGTTCCCCTCCCGTATGTGACCGCCCCCTCCCCGCTGACCCTCCCGCTGATGGGGGGGATGCTGCCTGGAGGATGGGAGCGGCCTGGGGTGGGGGTCCGGAACCGGGCTGGGTCAGGCGCGCCTCGGGTGATGGTGGTGTCCGAGCTGCCATTGATTCGACTGGCGGTGGGGCGGGAGCTGGTCTCTCAGTGTGAGATGTTGCACGCGCTGGGGACGGCGTCCGCGGAGCGGCGGTTGGACGCGGGGGCCACGCCGGAGCTGCTGGTGCTGGACATGGATTGTACGGCGCGTCCCATCCTGGAAGGGTTCCTGGCCCGGCTGGTGGAGCGGGGCTTTGAGGGACCCCGCATCCTGTTGTCCGCTGGCTTCCGTACAGAGGCCGCCGCCCGGGTCCGGGCGTCATGCGTCACCCACTTCGCACTCGGTCGGCCCTGGCGCCCGGGCGAGCTGCGCCTGCTCGTGGAGTCGGTGCTTGGGATCTCCCGCTTTCCTGCCGCCGCACGCAGCCCATGAAGGCCGGTCCGCGTCCCCGGTCTCGCTGACTGACCGGTGCCTGGACGCTGGGCATGGACTCGTCACGGGACTCATCAGCGCCTCGGCGGGCGCGGCGCGCAGCGCCATCTTCGCCCTGGCCTCGCTGGCGGGGGGCGTGGCCCGCTGCGCCTCGGGGCGCTCGCGCGAGGGGTTGCCCCAGCTGAAGCAGGGGCTGTGGCGGATGGCGCAGCTCCCCGTGGACGTGGTGTTGATGGTGAGCGTGCGGGTGCTGAGCGCCGCGCAGGTCCTCGCCGGCCTGGAGACCCTGGGCCGCCGCCTCACCGACGCCGAGGTGGCGCGGCTGCGTCCCATCTTCGGGGGCAGCCTGGACTACGGCGCCGTGCGCGTGAAGGAAGGTCCGCTGGGGCTCTTGGGCGTGACGGGCCGGGCCTTCGCGCACGGCGACACCGTCTTCCTGCCGCCGGGGGACTCGGCCGCGGACTTCGGGCTGCTCGTGCATGAGCTGACGCACGTGTGGCAGCACCAGCACGGGGGCACGGCCTACTTGAGCGCCGCGCTGCTCGCGCAATGCCTGGGGGATGGCTACGACTGGCGCAAGGCCGTCTCGCAGCGGCGGCGCTGGGCCGAGCTGAACCCCGAGCAGCAGGCGCAGCTCATCCAGGACGCGGTGGAGGCCCACCTGGTGCCGCCCGTCTCCGCGCCCACCGCGCAGGTGCGCCTGCGGGGCTGGTCCGACAGCGCGCTGTCCCTGCTGGACGAGGCCATGGACTGCCTCTACGCCGGCCGCGGCGCGCCCTGAGCTCCGAAACGACTCCGGGGCCCCCGACTCGCATCGCGCGAGCCGGACGCCCCGGAAGGACTGCGCTGCGGTGGACTCGCGCTCAGCCGCGGTACTGGTGCACCGACATGATGGGGTAGTTCATCGAGCTGAGGGTGATGCGCTGCGAGCCATCCGCGTTCACGTTGTTGGAGCCGATGAACTGGGGCTGGCCGTTCTTCCAGCCCGCGAACATCACCACGTGCTCGCCGCCGGGGGTCTTCATGCTGACCACGTCGCCCGGCTTGGCGTCCTGGAGGCTCACGCGCTTGAAGTTCGGGTCGCGGTCCAGGTTCGACTGGAGGCCGTACACCGAGTTGTTGTGCTGGCTGTTGCTGATCTGCCCCGCCTGCTCCAGGCACGCGGAGACGAAGTTGGCGCAGTTGACGTCGTTGGGAATCCCGTCGTCCATGTCCGAGCCCACGCCCGTGGTCTCCAGCTTCAGGGAGCCGGCGTTCTTGCCGAGCTGCGCCTGGGCGATGTCGAACGGGCTGCCCTTGGGACCCTTGGTGCCGGGGCCGGAGTTGATGGGGCCGGAGCCGTCGATGTTGCCCGAGCCGCTCGGACGCAGCGACGGGGAGTCGAAGCCGTCCTTGCTGCCCGGGATGTTCAGGGACTTGCCCGCGTAGATGAGGTCGGCGTTCTGGATCTGCGGATTGGCCTTCATCAGCGCGCCGACGCTGGTGTTGTAGCGCTGGGCGAGGGCGGACAAGGTGTCGCCGGACTTGATCTTGATGCTCACAGGGGGCTCCGGGGAGAGAGAGCGATGGCGGTCAGTTACCAATTGCTGCGATTGTTTTCATTCTCTGAGATGGCGCGGCTTTGTTGCGTCCCGCGACGGATTTGTCACCGGATCAGCTGGGACTGTAAAACTCGCGAGGTGGCGGGGCTGGCCCTAGGTTGTGAGGCATGAGCCCGTCGCGTTGGAAGCTGAACCTCGATTGGGTGACGCCTTCGCTCGCGGTGGGGGGCCGCTTCCCCATCGAGGCGGCGGACCACCTGGCCCGGAACCTCGGCATCTCCGCCATCGTGGACGTGCGCGGCGAGGCCCGTGACGACGAGCGCGCCCTGCGCGAGCACGGCATCGCGTTCCTGCACCTGCCCGCCCAGGACCTCGGAGCGCTCCGCCTGGAACGCCTGGACGACGGCGTGGCCTGGGTGGCCGAGCGACTGGCGCGCGGAGAGAAGGTGCTCATCCACTGCGAGCACGGCGTGGGCCGCAGCGCGCTGCTGGCGCTGTGCGTCATGGTGGCGCGAGGCGAGGCGCCGCTGGAGGCCCTGGCGAACGCGAAGGCGCGGCGGTGGCAGGTGTCGCCCAGTGAGACGCAGCTGAGGGCCTTCCGCGCGTGGACGGCGCGGTGGCGCGAGGGGCACGCGGTGTCCTGGGCGGTGCCGTCGGTGGAGGCCCTGGCGGAGCGGGCCTACAGTCACCTGCGCCACCCACCCCCGGCCGAAGAGTCCTGAAGGACGCGCGAGGGTGGAGTGCGGGACGGGGGCGCGTCGCGGCGCTTGAACGGTGCGGAGGGGCCGCGCATGGTGGCGCGGTGACCTCCATCGCTCATCCTGATTTCTCGGCCGCGCGGTTCGCGCAGTTCCCGGACGCGCGCTTCGAGCCGGCGCCCGCGGACGGCGTCCTGCCCGAGGGCTTCTTCACCACCACCAACCTGCCCACGTACGTGCGGCTGCAAGGGCAGTGGCGCATGCCGCGCGAGCCGCGCATGGACGGCGCGCTGGTGCTGGACGCGCAGGGCGCGCTCTGGGTCCGCGAGGGACGCCGCGTGCGCGCGGGCGAGCGCGTGGTGGTGGGGCGCGCGGAGGACGGCAGCGAGGGCGTCTTCGTGAACATGGCGTACCTCACCGAGGGCGGCGAGGGTGAGTTCAAGTTCATGACGTCCGAGGTGTCGCGCGAGAAGCCCATCGACTACGCGCACATGGCCCGGCTGCTGGTGGAGGAGCGCGAGCGCGGCGGCTATCCCGTGTGGGTGACGGGGCCGGCGCTGGTGCACTCGCGGGCGCGCGCGGACATGACGTGGTTCATCGAGAACGGCTTCGTGGGCGCGCTCCTGGCGGGCAACGCGGTGGCGGTGCACGACATCGAGGCGTCCATCTACGGCACCACGCTGGGCATGAGCGGCTCGGGCGAGGCGACGTCGGGCGGCCACGGCCTGCACATGCGCGCCATCAACAAGGTGCGCGCGGCGGGCTCCATCGCGGCGGCGGTGAAGGCGGGCGTCATCACCAACGGCATCATGCACGCGTGCGTGACGCGCAACGTGCCCTTCGTCCTCACCGGCTCCATCCGGGATGACGGCCCGCTGCCGGACGTGGTGACGGACAACCTGGCCGCGCAGGACGCCATGCGCCGCCACGCGGTGAAGGCCACCCTGGCGGTGCTCATCGCCACGGCGCTGCACGCCATCGCCACGGGCAACATGCTGCCCGCGTTCGTCACCGAGTCGGACGGCGCGCTGCGCGAGCTGCCCACCATCTGCGTGGACTCGTCCGAGTTCGTGGTGAGCAAGCTGAAGGACCGGGGCACGCATCAGGCCTTCGGCGTGGTGACCAACGCCCAGGACTTCATGCACATCCTCCGGCTCTACGTGGAGCGCGAGCTGGCGGCCCGCGCTCGCTGACGCCTCCTGCGCGCGGCGGCTCGACCTTGCGAGCGCCGCGCGCGGAAGACTCAGGCCCTCAGTACGACTCCTCGGGCACGTCCATCAGGTCCAGGTTGCCGCGCTCCACCATGCGCGCGGCGTGGGCGATGCCGGGCAGCACCTCGTGGCAGAACCACCGGGCGCTGGCCACCTTGCCGGCGTAGAAGGCCTTGTCGCCGGGGTTCTCCTTCATCCGCTCCAGCGCCACGCCGGCGTGCCGCACCAGCAGCCAGCCCATCACCACCTCGGCCACGGCGAACAGCACGCGGTTGCCCTGCAGGCCCACGTGGTAGACGGACTCGCCCAGCTTGCCCATCAGCGTGCCGAGCATCATCTCGAGCTGGCCGAGCGCCTCGCCCAGCGCCTCGCGCTCGGACTTCAGCTCGGCGCCGCCCTCGTCTCCCTCGGCCGTCTGCCGCACCTTCGCGAGCAGCCCCTGGAGCGTGGCGCCACCGTCGCGCGCCACCTTGCGCATCAAGAGGTCGAGCGCCTGGATGTGCGTGGTGCCCTCGTAGAGCGTGTCGATCTTCTGGTCCCGGATGTACTGCTCCACCGGGTAGTCCTGCAGGTAGCCCGAGCCGCCGTGCACCTGCAGCGAGAGCGCGAGCAGCTCGTACGACTTCTCCGAGCAGTAGCCCTTCACCAACGGCAGGAGCATGTCGTTGAGGACGTCCGCCTCGCCGGCCTCGGTGGCGCGGTGGCCGCCCATGCGCTCCACCTGGTCCTGGATGGACGCGGTGTAGAGGCACAGCGCGCGCATGCCCTCGGCGTGGGCCTTCTGCGCCATCAGCATGCGGCGCACGTCCGGGTGCTGGAAGACGGGCACGCGCGGCGCGGACTTGTCGCGCGCCTTCATCAGGTCCGCGCCCTGCAGGCGCTCCTTGGAGAAGGCCAGCGCGCGCATGTAGCCCGCGGACAGCGCGGACATGGACTTGACGCCCACCGCCATGCGCGCCTGCTCGATGACGTGGAACATCTGGCGGATGCCGTCATGCACCTCGCCCACGAGGAGGCCGCGCGCCGGCTTGCCGTCGCCGAACGTCAGCTCGCAGGTGACGGAGCCCTTGAGCCCCATCTTCTTCTCGAGCTTGGTGCACACCACGCCGTTCAGCTCGCCCAGGTTGCCCTGCTCGTCCACCCAGTACTTGGGCACGATGAAGAGGGACAGGCCCTTGGTGCCCGGCGCCGCGCCCTCGGGGCGGGCCAGCACCATGTGGATGACGTTCTCGGACATGTCCGAGTCGCCGTTGGTGATGAAGCGCTTGACGCCCTCAATCTCCCAGAGGTCGCCCTCCACGTGCCGCGCCTTCGTGCGCGCCGCGCCCACGTCGCTGCCGGCGTCCGGCTCGGTGAGCACCATGGTGCCACCCCAGCGCTTGTCCAGGATGTGCGGCAGGAAGCGGCGCTTCTGCGACTCGGTGCCCAGCCGGTCGATGATGCGCGCCATCAGGTTGCCCAGCGTGTAGAAGGCCAGCGACGCGTTGGCGCCCACCAGCAGCTCGAACGCGGCCCAGCCCAGCGTCGGCGGCGCGCCCATGCCGCCCAGGTGCGGCGGCTGCTCCAGCAGGTGCATGCCCGCGTCGTAGCAGGCCGTCATGCCGCGCTTGAGTCCCGGCGGCAGCGTCACCACGCCGTTCTCCAGCTTCGGCGGGTTGTGCTCCGCCTCGTCGAAGCTCGTCGCCAGCTCCTCCGTGCACAGCTTGGCGAACATCTCCAGCATCTGCCGCGCCGCCGTCTCGTCCAGGTCGCCAAAGGGCGCGTGGCCCAGCGAGGTCCTCCCGATGTCGAGGAACTCGAAGAGGTTGAACTGGAGGTCGCGGAGGTTGGGCGTGTAGTGGTGCGACGACGACATCTCAGGCTCCTCACGACCCCGCGGACGCACCGCGCGGGCCGGGTTCGGGGGATTCCAGAAGGGCCCCGAGGCTACCCGAGATTGATTCGTGAGTCAGAGCGCCGCGCCGCCCGGGGCGACCACGTCCCACCAGCCGAACCACATGGTGCGCTGCTCGGTGAGGTGCACCCAGCCGGGGGCGTGCGCGTAGGCGCGGGGCATCAAGCCGGCTTGCGTCAAGGCGCGGGCGGTCTCCTCGAAGGAGTACAGGTTCAAGGTGACCTGGGGGCCCGCGGTGGGGATGACGCGCGTGGCGGACGTGTGCGCCTCCAGGCCCGGGCGCCGCTCCAGGAGGGTGAGGAGCATTCGTCCCCCGGGCTTCAGGGCGGCGGCGAAGTTCCCGAGCACGCGCGGCAGGTCATGGCAGAAGTCGAGACAGCCGATGGCGAGCGCGACGTCGAAGCGGCCCAGCTCCGCGGGCACGGGCTGGTGGTAGCTGTGCACGCGCCACGTTCCGGTGGGGCGCGCGCGTCGGGCCAGCGCCAGCATCTCGGGGGAGAGGTCCAGGCCCACCACGTCCACCGAGGACGCCAGCGCGCGCGTGTGCGGGCCGGGGCCGCAGCCCACGTCGAGCACGCGGCATCCTGGCGTCACCGCGTCGTCGAGGAAGCGCTCCACCCGGTCGCCGTAGCGGTGCAGCACCGGGAAGAGCGCCTCATAGGCGGGGGCGATCTCCTCGTACACCTGCCGCACGGCGTCTTCCTGCTGCGCATCCCGGGACATGCGGGGCTCACGGTAGCACGGCCCCCGTGCGCGCCCTGGCGCGGTGAGGCCGCGTGTTCAGGGGGCGGCGAAGTCCACCGAGCGCCACGTCTCCAGCGCCCAGTCCTGCTCGTCGGGGTCGTCGAAGCTGACCACGCCCACCGCGCGCCGGGTGCCCGCGTGGTACAGGGCCATGAGGCGACACAGGCCGGGCTCCAGGTGCAGGGACGCGCGGCTCGTCACGCGCTCCGTCTGGTGCTCCAGGTCGAGGGCGTGTCGCTCGGCGCCGCTGGGCTCGGGCGCGCCTGCGTCCGCGTCCTCCATGGTCAACACGCGCACGCTGCGCCGATGGTCTCGCGCCACCCAGCTGCCGTCCTCCAGCCGCGACTCCGAGAACGAGCCGGGGACGCGCACCCGCCAGCCTCCCGGGAGGTCCACCCGAAGCGTGCCCCGGCGATAACCCAGCGGCGGTCCCCCGGCGCTGGCGCCCGCGCGCCGGTGGACCTCCTCGGCGAGCGTGCCGCCCATGCCCAGATAGCCCAGCACCTCCTGCCACGCTCGCCAGGGGTAGGGCAGGGAGGGGTCCTCGCGCCAGGCCAATTGCAGCGTGCGCGCCACGTCGCGGAGCAGTCGCCGCTCGTCGTCCAGGAGGGGCGGGCGCCACATCACGTCCGTCCACAGCCGGCACAGCGCGCGGCCCAGCCGCACGCGCGCGGTCACCGTGGGCTCCCACCAGGGGAACACGTCGCGGCCCTGGCTGGGGTCCTCGAGGACGCCGAGCATCCACGGTTCGTCGCGCGGGCCCAGGGGCGTGAGCAGCGCGCCGGGGTGCTCGAAGTCGTGGCCCGGAGGCAGCGAGAGCGTGAGACCGGACTCGCCCACGCTTCGGCGCCGCAAGAGGCGCCCGATGGAGAGGTGGAGCCACGCGAGAAACCCCGGCTCGATGGACGCGGGGTTCGCCGAGTGGAAGTAGCCCGTGGCGTCGCCCACGCCGGCGCCCTCGTCGGGGTCCGCCCAGAAGATGCCGTGCGCGTCGCCCATGTTCCGCAGG
Organism: Citreicoccus inhibens; assembly: GCF_019039035.1. GTDB lineage: Bacteria > Myxococcota > Myxococcia > Myxococcales > Myxococcaceae > Citreicoccus > Citreicoccus inhibens. Next base: position 211,651 of record NZ_JAHNZT010000005.1, read on the forward strand.
TGGTCGCAGAGGTAGCGGTGGTAGCCGGGGCCGACGGCGGACGTCTCGGCGGAGACGACGATGCGGCCCTCGCTCGCGGCCACGATGCTGAGGTCGCTGGCGGCGGGGTGCAGCCGCAGGCGCAGCATGAGCGAGTCATGGGGGCCGGGCTCCACGCGCGCGCCCGCCATCCACTCGCCCGCGCACGCGTCGTGGAACCACTGCTCCACCTGGCGCAGCCAGTCTCCCGTGGAGCCGTCCGCGGAGAGGGGGACTTCGCCCTGGCCACGTCGGCCCGCCAGCAACAGCTTCATGTCTCGGGTTCCTCGCGCATCGGGTTCATTGCCCCGGATGAACGCCGGAGCATCGCGGATATGTCGCGGAGCGAGCCACTTCGCCCGTCCTTCGCGCGCTGAACACCGGGCGTGTGGAACCCCGTGACTCCCTTGGTCGCTGGTGGGTGCGTCGAACATCGGGCGGGCGGGCCCTGTTCCTTCCTCCGACTCCAGGCGGGCGTGCCAGCGCTGGCGCGCGGAGGCGACGCTCGCTGTTTCCAGGGGGGCGGAGCCCGTGCCTCAGCGCGCGCGGGCTCCGCCGTGGAAGGCTTCAGCGCGCCTGGACTAGCGGGTGGTGCTGTCCTTCGGCGGCGGGTTGTTGGTGTTCGGCGCGTACGGGTCCATCGTGCCCTGGCCCGCGCTGTTGGACGACGGCGGGTTGTTCATGTCGCCGCCGGTGCTGCCGGAGCCGCCGGAGCTGGGCGGCATCGTCGTGTCACCCGAGGACGGCGGCGGGTTCATGTCCTGGCCGGAGCCGCCCGTGCTGGGCGAGTTCATGTCGCCATGGTGCACGCCCGGCTCGGACTCGCCGGTGCTGGAGGTGCCGGAGCCGCCGCTGTCCGGGGGCAGCGAGGACGGCGGCTGGGTGACGGGCTCATTGCCCATGCCGCTGTTGTCGGGCGGAGGCGGCGGGTTGGGCTGCTCGTAGCCGGAGCCGCCGCTGCTGGGCGGCGGAGTGCCGGTCTCCGTGGGCGCCTGACCCGGTCCCTGGTCCGTGCCCGTGTAGTCCGTCGCGGGGGGCATGGGCTCCGTGCCGCGCTCCGCCGACTTGTTCGTCTTGCAGCCCGTGCCGAGCGCGAGCGCGCCGACGAGGAGGCTGGCCACGGTGAGCTGGGTCTTGAAGAACTTCGTCATTGCGACTCTCCCGCTGTGAGGGTCCGACTGCTCGCCCGAACGTGGGCAGCCGCTCCCGCACGCGCAGGGGGCGCTCCCCTGGCCGTCCGCGCCCGGAGCCGCACCCGCGAGGCCTCCAGTCCGCACGCACCGGGGCGCGAACGTTCGTCAGTCGCCGTCGTTGGGGCCCACGAGCCGGGGGCGATCATCCTTGCGCGGCGCGGCGGCGGCCCGGCGCGCCAGCGACTCACGCCACCCCGGCGTCAGCCGCGGACACTCCGCGAGCGCCGCGGCGGCCTCGCGGTCCTGCGCGTGCATGGCGTGGTTCGCGAACGCCACGGTGAACGCGGGGAAGGGACGCTCCAGCAACTCCAGGGCATCACCCGCCGCCACGGTGCCCTCCTCCAGCACGCGGAAGTACCAGCCGGTGCGCCCGGACTGCTGCATCACCAGGGGCAGGTCCTTGCGATTCCACCGCCGCGCCTGCTTCCAGCAAGGCTGACGCGGCTGGGAGACCTCGAGCAGCGCGGTGCCCACGCGCACGCGGTCGCCAATGCACGCGCTGTCCTCGGCGCCGCCCGAGAGGACGAAGTTCTCACCGAACGCCCCCGGGCCCACGTCCTCTCGCGCGAGCAGCTCGCGCCAGAAGGCGTAGTGGCGTTCGGCGTAGGCCAGCACGGCCTTCTCGGGGCCACCGTGAACCTTCAGGTCCGCTTGCCCGTCTCCGCGAAGCCCCGTGCGGGTGAGCCACACGGGGCCCGTCACGGGCGCCTTGTACGTGCCGCTCACCCACGGCCGCGCCAGCGGATCCGCCGCGCCGGCGACGCCATGTTCGCGCACCAGCCCAACGCACAGGGAGAGGATTCGAGGCGCGGCGGAGTCCATGGGGGTGGCGACAAAGCAGGCACCGGGCAGCGTGTCCAGCGACGCGCGAACCCCGGCGCCCTCACGTCATCGCGGCCTCAGCGGCCCATGCCTCCGTCGATGACCGAGCCGCTCGGCGCGGGCAGGAAGTCCCCCGAGGTGTTGGTGTCGGGGCCCACCGTCGTCCCCGCGCCGCCCATGCCCGGTGCCGCGGTCCCTGTGCCCGGCGGCAGCACCGCGCTCGAGCTCAACCCCGCGTCACCTCCGCCGCTGGAGGAGTAGGGCGTGGGCAGCGTCGCGCCCGAGCCGCCCGTGCCCGCGTCCGTCTGTCCATACGACGGCGGCGGCGTGGGCGGCGCCAGTCCGGTCGTCATGCCGGGTTCGTCCGGCTGTTGTTGTCCCGGCATCCCGGGAGTGACTTGCGCGAGCCGCGTGGGCGCCGCCCGCGTCGAGCTGCACGCACCGCCGAGCAGCACCACGCACGCCAGCCCGCCGAGCCGCGCGCTCCCCCATCCACCGTGCTTCCCCATGCCCTGCCTCCTCGCGTGCGAGCCTCCAGCTGCGACACGTCAGTTCACGGGCGTGGTCCGCTGACCGCCGGCGCCCGCCTCCGGCGCCCGAGTCCGGGGCCGGTGGCGGCGGTGCTCGGACACCACCAGCAGCAGCGCGGGGAACGACACCAACATGACGACGAGGTTGGTGCCGAAGCCCAGGTTGGCCAGCACGCCAATCGACTTGAGCCCTGGATGGTTCGCCATGAGCAGCGCGCCAAAGCCCACCGCGCTCGTCAGCAGCCCTCCGGCGATGGCCTTGCCCGTCTCCGAGTACACCTGCTCGAAGTCGCTGCCCGGTGAAGCGAGCCGCGTCAGCAGGTGCACGCCCGCGTCCACCGTCGTCCCGATGAGCACGGGGATGACCAGGATGTTCAGGTAATTGAATGGCAGGTGCAACAGCGGCATCACCCCGAGCAACGCGAACAGCGACACCACGGTAGGCAGCAGGCACAACAGCGCCATGCGCAGCCCGCCCAGCGTCAGCCACATGGCCCCGAGCACGGCCAGCGTGGTGCCGCCCAGGATGAGCGGCGACTCGTGCGTCACCAGGTTGATGATGTCCGCCAGCACCATGGGCTCGCCCGCGGCGGACACGCGGCGCCCGTCCGGGAGCTGCACGCCGCGCACCTCGCGGGCCAGGGCGCGCATGGCCTGTCCGTCTGACTGGCTCACGCTCGGGTACACCAGCACGAAGCCGCTCTGGTTGCCGCGCCGGTCCAGGAACTGCTGGCGCACGCTGGGGGGCAGGTCCTCTTCGGTATAGGGCCGGGCCTTCACCTGCTCACGGAGGCTCGTGAGCTGCTCGCGCTGCTTGGGGTCGAGGGAGTCCTCGGGCACGTCCTCCAGCACCTTCGCGATGTCTCTCAGCAGCACCTGTTTTCGCTGCTGCTCGGCGGGCACGAGGCTGGAGAGCGAGATGACGAAGTCGACGGTGGAGTCCTTGCCGAGCCGCCGCTTGCGCTCGTTGAGCTCGCGCACCACGGCCTGTTCCTCTTCGGCCGAGTTGGTCAGCACCACCACGGGAGACTGCGAGTATCCGATGATCTGGTTGACGGCGCGGTCCAGCACGAACGAGGGCAGGTCCTCGTCCCACAGCGAGCTGAAGTCATAGTCGAAGCTCAGCCGCGGAAGCTGGGTCAGCAGCGCGAGCAGCACCACGCCGGACACGCCGGTGATGAGGCCGCGGCGGCGCAGGATGAGGCGCCCCATGGAGAAGCGCGAGGACCGGGACGACTCGCGGCGTGGACGCGCGCGCCAGCCCCAGCGGGCCGCCAGCCCGAGCACCGCCGGGAGCACCAGGACATAGGCGGCGATGAGCACCACCATGCCCGTGCCCGCGATGACGCCGAACTCGCGGAACGCGCGCAGGCGCGACGTGCCGAGCACGAAGAAGGTGAGCGCCGCCACCAGCGCGGAGATGAGCGCCGCGCCGCCGGTGTGCGTGAAGGCCTCTCGCGTGGCCTCCTCGGAGGACTCGCCCTCGGCGCGCAGGTTCATGTAGCGCCCCAAGAGGTGGATGCCGTGCTCCACGCCCAGGCCGCCGAGGATGGCGCCCAGGAACGCGGTCAGCAGGTTCACCTGCCCGTAGGCCAGGCCCACCAGCCCGTAGGTCCACGCGAGCCCCGCGCCCACGGGCGCCAGCACCAGCCCCACGGCCAGCGCGCTGCGGAAGTGGAACCACAGGTAGAGCAGCACCAGCACCGTGGCCACCGTCGAGGACACCGCCACGTCGCGGGTGATTTGCGCCTGTTGATCGATCTTCTTCTGGAACGTGCCGGTGATGGCCACATGGAAGCGCGGGCCGAAGCGGGACAGGTTCTCTTGCGCGAGCAGCCCGCGCACCTCTCCCACGATGCGCTCCGAGTAGGTGAGGTCCGCCGAGGACTGCTCGGGCTTGGCCAGCAGCACCACGCGGCGCGCTTGGGGATCCACGTACGCGTCGCTCGTTCCGCGTGACAGGCGCCGCGCGCCGCTGCCGCCGTACTTCGACTCCAGGTCGGAGAAGTCCAGCGAGGGCGCGTCCTCGTCGGTGAGGTTCACGTAGAGCGGGTTGGCCTGCTGCTTCTCCCACGTGATGCGCGCGTCGAGGCGCCGATGCACCTCCTGAAGGTCCTCGGGGGACAGGAAGTAGAGCGCGTGGTCGCGGAAGAACGTTCCCGGCCGCCGCGCCTCCACGTAGCGGATGCCCGGCAGGGCCTCCAGCTTCGGCGCCAGCTCATCGGAGAAGCGCTGGAGCGCCTCGGGCTCCGCGTCCTCGCCCACCACCACCACCCAACCCAACGCGCCGAAGCGCTGCTCCAGGGTGTGCAGGTCCTGCACGCTCTCGAAGGACTCGGGCAGCAGGTCCGCGAGGTTGGCGTTGAGCGTCAACGTGCGCGCCAGGTCCAACCCCACCGCGCTGAGCACCAGCGTCGCCAGCAGCGCCAGCCACGGGCGCCGGTGGTTGTGCACGGCCAGGCTGCCCACGGCGAGCTCCACGCGATGCATCCACGGTCGCTCCCCGGGTGAAGACTCCGACGGGTCCGAGGCCATGTCGTCCTGACCGCCCGAGGCGGTCACCCCTTCCCTGGGCGCCCGCTGTGCGAGCCGCCTGTCCTGTGGGGGAACGTGGCCACGGCGCACGGCGTCTGCACGGGGCCCGGGTCCGCTGTCCGGTGTCAGGAAATGCGGAGGGACGCCCCCACTCCCCGCGTGCGCCAGTGAATGCTCGCTCGCCCGAAATGCATCCCGTGCAACGAAATGCGCGGGTCGTTAGATGGTGCGGTCATTCGGGGCCTTACCTTCCGGGATGCGGCATAAACGCGTTGACTCCCTGGTTTGGCCGTGCCCAAGGTGGGCCGCCTTTTTTCGGTCGGAAGTCAACACAGCGGGTGTCGCAACATGGCTGAGATGCGTTGGTCCGAGCGGTTCCAGGCGGCGATGGGCAAGACAGCTGCCCGGAGCCACCAGAGGCCCTGGCGGGCCTTGCTCGTGGCGCTGGTCCTGACGGCGATTGGTGGGTACTTCGCCCAATCCCTGTCACTCAACGCGGACCTGGTGGGACTGCTCCCCAAGTCGTTCCAGAGCGTTCAGGACATCGAGAAGCTGCGCAAGCGCTTCGGTGGGCAGGGCAACGTGGTGGTGGTGGGCATGGGCGCGGACGCGGATGCGCTCAAGCGCTTCGTGGACGACATGTCCCCGCAGCTCGCGAAGCTGCCGGAGATCCGCTACGTCAACGCGCAGCGCCCGCGCGCCTTCTTCGAAGAGCACGCGCTCTACTACCTGGACGTGGACGACCTGAAGGCGGTGCAGGAGCGCATCGACTCGCGCATCGCGTGGGAGAAGGAGCAGGCCAACCCGCTCTTCGTCCGGCTGGATGACTCCCCGGCGCCGTCGCTGGACTTCTCCGACATCGAGCACAAGTACGCGGGCCGCGCCAACACGCGCCTGTCCGGGGGCGGAGACCTCTACTACCTGGACGCCAAGTCGCGCATGGTGGTGATGATGCTCAAGCCCAAGGGCAGCTCCGCGGACCTGAGCTACTCCAAGCGCGTCATCGCGCAGGTGGAGGACTTCCTCGGCAAGCAGGACCTGTCCAAGTACGGGCCCGGCTTCAAGACGGCCATCACCGGCACGTTCAAGAAGAAGATTGATCAACAGGGCGTCATCTCCAACGACCTGGCGACCACGGGCACGGTGGCCATGGTGCTGCTGGTCCTCTACCTCATCTTCCACTTCCGCAGCGGCGTGTCCGTGGGCCTCTCCATGGCCCCGGTGATGGCGGGCCTGGCGTGGACCTACGGCTTCGTGGGCCTGATGTACGGCCAGGTCAACCTGCTGACCGCGTTCCTCGCGGCGGTGCTGGGGGGCTTGGGCGTGGAGCACGGCATCCACTTGTTGGGGCGCTATGGCGCGCTGCGCGCCGAGGGGGCGACCTCCGAGGACGCGGTGGAGGAGACCTTCCGGCACACCGGCTACTCGGCGCTCATCTCCGCGCTGGTGGCGGCGCTGACATTCCTCAGCCTCTCGCTGTCCGAGTTCCGAGCGTTCCGTGAGTTCGGCGTCATCGCGGCGGTGGGCATGGTGGTGAGCGTGCTGACGTACGTGCTCATCCTCCCGGCGCTGCTCGGGCTGGCGGCGCGCTTCAACTGGATGCCGAAGGTGCATCACGCGTCCGGTGGCCCCATGGCGATGCTGGCGCGCTGGCTGCCGCGCAGCTACCGGGGCGTGGCCATCGTGGTGGGCGTGGGCTCGCTGGCGCTCATCAGCCAGGCGTGGCGCGTGTCGTTCAACTACGACATGTCCAAGCTGGATGACGTGAGCCTGCCCTCCGTGCAGTTGGACCAGAAGGTGAACCACATCCTCGGCTACTCGCAGACGCCGGTGGTGGTGCTGACCGACTCGCAGAACATGGAGCGCGAGGTCGTGCGCCAGTTGGAGGCGCGCAAGCAGTCGCGCGGCAAGGACTCCACCATCGACTTCGTGGGCGCGCTGGAGGACCTGGTCCCCACGCGGCAGGCGGAGAAGCAGGTCATCCTGGACGCCATCGCGTCCAAGCTGGGGAAGATTGACGCGGCCCACCTGAAGGGCCAGACGCGCACGGACCTGGAGCGCGCGCAGCGCATGTCGCTGGCCAGGCCCTTCACCCAGGCGGACATGCCCGAGGGCGTGCGCCACCAGTTCGAGAGCCTGGATGGCAGCACCGGCGGCGTGGTGCTGGTGTACGCGGGCATCAGCCTGTCGGACGGCGCGGGCACGCGGAAGTTCGCCAAGGAAGTGCGCGACATGTCGCTGCCGGACGGCACGCGCGTGTCGGCGGCCGGCGAGGCGCTCATCCTCGCGGACATCCTGGACATGGTCGCGCGCGAGGGTCCCCGCATCCTGGCCGCCGCGGTGCTCAGCGTGATGGCCGCCATGTGGGTCACCATGGGCCGGCTGCGCACGGCGCTCATCTGCATGCTGCCCACGCTGCTGTCCATCGCGGCGCTGGTGGGCCTGATGTCGCTGCTGGGTCTGGAGTTCAACTACCTGAACATCGTGGTGCTGCCGGTGCTGGTGGGCACCACGGTGGACGCGGGCGTGCACCTGGTGGAGCGCTTGGGAGAACCGGGCGCGGACTTCGTCTCGGTCTACGCCGAGACGGGGCGCGCCATCACCGGCGGTCTGCTGACGAGCGCCATCGGCTTCCTCGCCCTCATCATGGCCAAGCACCCGGGCCTCAACTCGATTGGTGACCTGGCCAACCTGGGCTTCGGCGTGAATATGCTCATCGTGCTCCTGGGCTTCCCGTCGCTGCTGCTCATCGTCGAGCGCTGGCGCCGCAAGCACGGGGGCGTGCCGGAGCACCCCGAGCAGCCCGCCACCACACCGGAGGCTTGAGCCATGCGCGCCCTGCCCATTCGGGTCCTGGGGTGCGTGGCCGCGGGCCTGCTGTGGACAGGCTGTGTCCACGAGCGGCCGCGCGAGGTGGCGCGGTGCCCCGAGTCCCAGGACCGCTTCTGCCTCACGGCGGTCGAGTGCTCGATGGACAAGAAGCGCGGCTGCGAGGTCTGCCAGTGCTCGAAGGGGCCCACGGCGACGTCGCAGGATGACCGCCTGCCCTCGGGCGTGCCGCCGGACCAGCGGCTGCCCGGGAACTGAGGCCGGGCACCCGCAGGGTGCTCAGCTCCAGTGGGAGACGGCTTCCCAGCCCCACCACGTCCCGATGAAGACCGAGAGCGCGCCGGCCAGCCCCAGCACCGCGGCCCGCGCGCTCCCGTTCCCCGCCAGCCGCCGCAGTGGCAGGCCCGCCAGCCCGGTGAGCGCGGCCATGCCGGCCACCGAGCCCAACCCGAAGGCGAAGATGTAGAGCAGCCGCGTGCCCACGGTGGGCAGCTCCGCCAGCACCAGGGCCGTGAGCGCGCCGCTGCCGGCCAGCCCGTGCATCAGCCCCACGAGCAGCGGGCGCCGCGCGAGCGTCCAGCGTCCCACGTGCACGTGCTCGGCGTGGCCCGCGTGTGTGTGCTCCGTGGCGCCGTGGTGGTGCGGCACGGGCGCGCCGCCCGTGCCCTCGCGGAAGGCCTGCACGAGCGCGCGCAGTCCCAGCGTGGCCACCATGACGGCCACGCACAGCTCCAGGCCCTGCTCCACCTGCGGAGGCATCTGCGTGCGCAGCGCCGCGAGCGTCCCGCCCACCACGAACAGCGCCAGGGTGTGCCCCGCGCCCCACACCGCGCCCAGCATCAGGTTCTCGCGCAGCGGGCGCGAGCGCTCGACGGACAGCGTGGAGACGGCGGCGAGATGGTCGGGCTCGAGCGCGTGCCGCATCCCGAGCATGAGTCCCAAGAGACAGCCACCCAGCAGTGCCAGCATGTGTCGTCGCCTCGTGCGTGGCCCAGGGTGCCTCCAGCGGGGCGGGGCCATGCGCGCCACCCGGGAGGCGCACTCTACGGTCCGCGAGGGGTCGCGCGGGCCGCCATCGAGGCGCTGGGTGGCTGGACTCGTGCCTACCCAGCCTTGCCGGTGGTGTCAACGCGGCGGCGGGCGTTCCGTGCGCCCGCGCACGTCCTCCTACGCGGCCCGGCCCGCCTCGCGCGCCGTCCAGCCGGCCACGAAGTCCGCCAGCCCGCGCAGCTGCCGGTCGTTCAGCGTCGCCTGCCAGCGCGCCTCGCGCAGCGCCCGGTACGCGTCTGGCGCGTCCCAGCCTCGGGCCACCATGACGGCCAGCCCCATCAGCGGCCCGCGCCCCACGCCGTGCTCGCAGTGGGTGTACAGCACCCCCCCCGCGTCCAGCCGGGGCAGGGCCCACTCCACGCCGCGCGACAGCTGCTCCACCGAGGGGGGGTAGCGGTCCGTCACGGGCAGGTGCAGCAAATCGATGCCCAGGGCCGCGAGCGCCTCGGCGTCATCCTGGCGCTCGGCGCGCAGGTCAATCACCGCGGTGATTCCCTGGGCCTTCAGCTCCGCGTACCGCGAGCGCGGCACCGAGCCGCCCACGTGCAGCCACGCATTCACCCGCGACACGTTCAACGCGCGCCGCCCGGGGAGCTTGGTGGTCCACTCCACGCCGCGCGCCACCACGCGCAGCACCTGCTTGCGCACCCAGCCTCGCACTCCCGGCACATGGTGCACCGACCGCAGCAGCGACTCGCTCACGCCCCGCGCTCCTACTCGCCTTCCAGCGTCACTTCCAACAAGCCCTGCACCGGCGTCTTGCCCGCCTGCTCCAGCACGCCGCGGTGCAGATACGTCACGGGTGAGCCCACCACCGGCCGCACCAGCCCGGCCAGCATTCCCAGCTGCTCCACCGGCGCGTTGCGCTGGAGGATGGAGGTGGAGCGCAGCGCCATGGCCATGTGCCCGTCGTCTCCGGTGAACTCCGCGCGCCACACGCTGCGCTCCTTGGTGCCCTCGCGGTTGAGCGTGAAGGACTCCAGCCGGCGCGGCGCCTGGCCCTCTTCCCAGAAGTACACGGGGCCGAACTCGCCGTCCTGGCCCTCGCGCGCCAGCAGCACCAGGTGCTGGCCGCCCCGCAGCGCGCGGAAGCGCACCCAGCGGCGCGCCAGCTTCGCGGGCGGAATCGTCGAGCGGGTGTGGTCCGCGTAGCCGCCGCCCGTCAGCGTCTCCTCGGCGGACTTGGGTGGCTGGAGGGTGACCTTCACGGGGCTGGTGGCCACCAGCACCTCGTGGCGGTAGCGCTCGTTGCCCACCTCCACCACGGAGCCGTCCGGCGAACGGGGCGACAGCGGCGCGTCATACGTCAGCGTCACGCGGCCGCCGTCCAGGGGCGCCTCCACCTGCGTCCCGGTGGCGCTCGAGCGCGCCCAGCAATCACCGACCTGGAGCGTGGACGTGGCGGCGTCATAGCGCCACTGCTTGCCGCCCACGCGATTCTGCGGCGTCCAGGCCCGCTGACCGGGCCGCAGCACCGTCGCCCGGCAGATGCCGGTGCGCGAGCCGGGCCCGATGTTCGTCATGGACAGCTGCACGAGGACGAAGCCGCCGTCGTCCAGGTCGCCAATGAACGTGAAGCTCTCGCCGTAGTTGTCGTTCGTGGAGAACGTGGGCTCCAGCGCCGCGCCGCGAGCCGCCGTGCCCGCGAGCGCGAGCAGGGCGGCCAGCAGCAGCGACGACAGCCGCGTCTCACGCCGCATGGGGGCGCTGCTCCAGCAGCGCGTCCGGAGCGTCGTTGAACACGTAGTCGCGCTGCAGGGGCAGGTTCCACGCGAAGAACACCACCCCGCGCACCACCCACCAGCCAAGCGTGTAGGCCAGCTGCGGGTGCAGCGTCATCAGCGCCACGCCGCCCGCGTTGAGCAGCGCGCTCGTCGCGCTCACCACCGTGTAGCGCGCCAGCTGCGGCGCCACCGCTCCACTGCTGCGGAAGGTCAGCACGCGGTTGAGCGAGTAGTTCACCACGCCCCCGAGCACACAGCCGGCCACCGTGGCCCACGCGGGGGACATCGCGCCCCACTCGACCATGGCGAGCACCGCGGCGAAGTCCACCGCCGTGGCCACCGCGCCCGACGCCGCGTTGAGCCCCACCAGCGCCACGCCCGAGCGCGCCGCCTGCGGCTTCTTGGGCGCCAGTGCCTCCACCAGCTTGCGGAAGCGCGAGAGCGCCGTGACGTTGCTCATCACCGCCACGAAGACGAGCCCCGCCACCGCCAGCCAGTGCATGGGGTGCTTGTGCTCGGGCCAGAAGATGGCCTCCAGGATGGGGGACAGCGCCGTGCCCACGCCGAGGAAGAGCACGCGCTCCAGCCGCTGCATGGCGCCGTCGCGCACGCTCACGCCCAGGCCCTCGCCGCGCGCCCGGACATAGGGCACCAGCGACGAGCCGAGGAAGGCCACCAGCGCGGGCAGGAGCACCCAGGTGTCCCGGTAGTACCAGGCCAAGCCCATCAGCATCGCCGAGTCGACATACCGGTCCAGCACCGAGTCCAGCGCGGCGCCGGCCGGGTTGGCCTCCTTGCGCGTCCGGGCGATGCGGCCGTCCATCACGTCCAGGATGCCGGCCATGAGGAACAGCCAGCCGCCGAGCGCGAAGCGCCCCGCCGCCACGGCCACGCCGGAGGACACCCCCAGCAGGCCGGACAGCATGGACAGCGCGTTGGCCGGCAACCCCGAGCGCAGGAGCAGCTGCCACAGGGGCTGGATGACCCAGAAGAAGTAGTGCCGCAGGAAGAAGCCCACCAGCACGGTCTTGCCGCGGGTGAGCGTCTCCGCGTCGCGGGGGATGCCCTTGAAGGCGCACCGCACGCAGAACAACAGGAGACCGCCCAGGAAGTAACAACAGGCCAGCAGCGCCGGCGCGAGCGCCGACCAGATGCGGGCGGACGGGGACAGGTCGCCCGTCAGCCACGCCAGGAGGTTGTCATGCACGGGTGTCTCCTCCAGGAGTCAGGGGCACCGGTACAGGCACCGGCGCCAGCTGGCGGGCGAACGCGAGCTCCACCGCCATGCAGGCGAGGAGCGCGGCGGTCATGCCAGCGGTCACGTCCAGGACGTAATGGTGCGACAGATAGACTGCGGAGAACGCGATGAGGGCGGAGAACAGCCCCGCGCCCACGCGCCACAACGGCCCGCGGTGCCACGTGTGCCACAACACCAACACCGGATAGGCCGAGTGCAGGGAGGGCATGGCGCCGAAGACGTTCTGGTTGCGTGAGTAGAAGTTGTGGAAGTACTGGATGCCGAAGAACGCGTCGAAGCGGGCCGCGCCCGCCGCGCTCGGGGCCACCGCGAGGTCCGCCGGGCCCAGGCCGTGCGTGAGCACATACCAGGGTGGCGCCGCCGGATAGAGCATGTACGTGGCCACGCCCACGACGTTGACCACGAGGAAGCTCCAGCACAACTGCTCGAAGCGCGGATGCTTCGCCACGAAGAAGAAGATGACGACCGCGAAGACCTCGAAGAGGTACGTCGCGTAGCCAAATCCACACAACAGGTCGAGCACGACATGGCTGCGCTCGGCCAGGTACGCGGGCCAGTTGGCGGCGCCCGCGGGCGCGGGGAACACCCGACCATCCAGGGTGAACAAGTCCCCGGTGTGGATGTCTCCACGCCAACCCAACCACAGGCCCTGGCTGTCCATCAGCATGCCGGACAGCCACAGCGGGAACCCGCCGCGGAGGAACCGCCGCGTCCGGGGGCCAATCCAGGCCAGCCCCACGACGAGCAGATCCACCACGGCGTGCTCCCACCGGAGCCGCCCGGCGGCGGTCACGAACGCCAGGTGGCCCACCGCCATGACGGTGGTGAGCCACATGAACGCGCTCGGTCTAGCGGGCGATTGGGAGGTCATCCCCGTAGTAGTCGAGGCCGAGGTGGGTGATGGGCTCTTCGCCCGCGACGACGCGCAACGTGTTCTTCAGCTTCGTCAGCTGGATGAACAGGTCGTGCTCCACGGGCAGACCCGGGTGGGCCATGGGGCTCTTGAAGTAGAACGACATCCACTCCTGGATGCCGCGCCACTCCATCCGCTTGGCCAGGTCCAGGAACAGCGCGATGTCCAGGACGAGCGGCGCCGCCAGGATGGAGTCGCGGCAGAGGAAGTTGATCTTGATCTGCATCGGGTAGCCGAGCCACCCGAAGATGTCGATGTTGTCCCACCCCTCCTTCGCGTCGCCGCGGGGCGGGTAGTAGTGGATGGACACCTTGTGGGAGTACTTGTTGTACAGCTCCGGGTAGAGCTCCGGCTGGAGGATGGTGTCCAGCACGCTGGACTTGGTGACCTCCTTGGCCTTGAAGGCGGCGGGATCGTCCAGCACCTCACCATCGCGGTTGCCCAGGATGTTGGTGGAGAACCAGCCCTCCAGGCCCAGCATGCGCGCCTTGAGCGCGGGGGCGATGACCGTCTTCATCATCGTCTGGCCGCTCTTCAGGTCACGGCCCGCGACGGGGACGTTCTCCTGCTTGGCCAGCTCCTGGAGCGCCGGGGTATCCACGCTGGCGTTCGGGGTGGCGTTCGCGAAGGGCACGCCCTCCTTGATGGCCGCGTAGGCGTAGAGCGCCGTCGGGTTGATGTCCGGGCTGTTCGCGTCCAGCGCCTTCTCGAAGTTCGCCAGCGACTGGAAGGCCGCGGGCATCGGGCGGAACGTCTCCACGCTGCTGCACACCACCATCACCGCGCGCTTCGCGTTCAGCTCCTTCTTGAAGTCGCGGATGTCCTGGCGCAGCGCCTCGATGCTCTCGCGGTGCGTCTTGGTGGCCTTGACGTGGTTCGCCTCGATGCGGCGGACGAACTCGGCGTCATGCACGCCCTTCTTGGGCTTGATGCTCTGCAGGAAGGGCTTCACCTGCTCCAGGTGCTTGTCGTTCAGCACGCCGGAGCGCACCGCCACCTGGTACGCGTCCTCGCTGATGATGTCCCAGGCCCCGAAGGCCACGTCGCCCAGCTCCGTCAGCGGAACCAGCTCGTTGAGCTTCACGGTCCGGCCGTCGGTGCGCTTGCCCAGGCGCGCCGTGCCCATCTGCGTCAGGGACCCGATGGGGGCGCCCTTGCCCTGCCGCGTCAATTCCACGCCCGCCATGAGCGTCGTGGACACCGCGCCCAGCCCCGGGATGAGCACTGCCAGCTTGCCCTCGGGCTTCGACACCGACTTCTTGGTCTCCATCGTCTGGTTCCTTCAAAAAGAGCGGAAGTCTGAGCCCGCCCCGTTAGATGACCTGCGCCCACAGTCACCGCGCAGGCTTCGCTGGGCGGGAATGCGGAAAATCTCGAATGCGGATGGTTGATACTCTAAAGCGTTCGTGACTTCAACGTCATGTGCAGTCCGGCGCCTCGTTACCACGGAGGTCGCTACGTGAATGGCGCACGGAGTGCCCAGCTACAAGCCAGGACGAACGCGGCTGTCAGAGAAACATCAGGTTGGCGGCGCCACCCCCACCCATGAGGGAGCGAGGGCGCGCGCGTCCAACGGATCTACACGAGACGTGGGTTTCTGGGGGGCGATGTCCGTCTCGCGGATCCCCGGTGAGATCCGTTGCCTGGAGAGCACCCGGCCATGAGTGGGCGCAAAAAGAGCAGCGCGCCTCCCCGCGGCGTGGGCCCGGTGCGCTGGACCTGGCGCGGCGGTGGCGAGGCCGGGTGTCGTGTGGCGGACGTCGCGCGGCGGACGACTCAGGAGATGGGCGCGCCGCGGTCGTCGAAGGTGAGGCGCGCGTTGTCGCCGGCCTCGTCGGAGCCATGTCCGTTGAGCGCGGCCCGCACGCGTCTGGCCCAGTGGACCCTGCGGCGGGTGGACGCGTCCCAGTACTCGGCCTTCTCCACGGAGACGCGCAAGAGGGCCAGCTCTGGATCATCCAGGCCCTGGGGGAACCAGGCCTGGAGCGCGGGGCTCCACAGGGCGCGGGCCCTGTCCCGGTCGAGCACGAGCTGACAACGGCCGCTGAGGGACACGAAGCGCTCGCGCGCGGCGTCCGCGTAGGACAGGTTCACGTGGTGGTCGTGCGAGACTTCGCCCACCTTGGAGGCGTGCTCGCGGGTGAAGAGCCAGAGTGAGCCGTCCGCGTCGCGTCCCCGGGTCCACATGGGCCGGGCGCGCAGGCTCCCGTCCTCCTCCACCGTGGTCATCATGGCCACGCGCATCTCCTGGATGAGGGCATCGAGGTGGTCGAGGGCGTCTCGCGGGTCCTTCTGCTGACTGGCCATGGCTGCCTCCCTGTGCACTCAAGGTGCGCAGCGGGGAGGTGGGCGGCAGCGAGCCCGGGCCCGGTCGGAGCCAGGGCGGGCGGGCGGTGTGATAGGTGCGTGCCCGGATGCTCCCGGGCGCGCGGCCGGGGATGACGCTGAAGGAGCGACACGGATGCTGAAGACGGCGTGGAACGAGTGGAGCCTCAAGGCGCTGCAACTGGAGACGGCGTTGCTGGCGCTCGAGGAGATCGAGCTGCCGTCGGAGATGCAGGCGCAGCAGTCGGCGGCGGAGGAGAAGCTGGTGGAGCTGGCCCGCGCGTGGCAGCAGCGGCAGCCCGCCAAGGAGCCTCGCCAGTGGAAGCGCGAGCTGACGGTGGGGGGAGAGCCGCGCGACGCCGAGCTGAAGGACCTGGTGGGCGGCTTCCGGGAGGAGGGCAAGACGTGGACCCTCTACCGGCTCACCAGCGACAAGAAGGAAGTGGTGGAGACGGTGGTGTCGGATGGCCGCGCGTGCATGAACGCGGGGGGCGAGTACTACCTGGGCCAGTGGAACACCGAGGAGGAGACGCTCGAGGTGGGCCGCGACGACGAGGCGGGCGAGCCCGGCACGGGGCTGGTGCTCGCGCCGAGCGGGGAGCTCGACTACACGCCGGACCCGGAGCTCTGAGCGTCCGGGCCTCGGGCGCGAGGTCTGAATCCGCGCGGTGACAGTTCCGCAAGGGACGGGTGTTTCCTGTCGCGAGGGGCGGCGACACGGCCCCACTCGTCTCTGTTCAGGAAGGTCCCGGCGATGAAGCGCAAGATTTCGGTGGTTGCGGGTGTGATGGCGGCGGTGGTCGCGGTCTCGGCCAGGGCCGAGGAGGCTTCGGCCGCGCCTGCCGCGGAGCAGGGCGTGAGCGCTCCCGCGGAATTTCCGGTGGCGCAGGCTCCGCTGTCTCCCGCGCCGCTGGTGGACGCGACGACGGGGGCCGGCACGGTGGCCGCGCCGTCCGCCGCGCCCGCGGTGGCGACGAGCGCCCAGGCCACGCCGGATGAAGTCTACGTGCCCATCAGCCTGACGCTGCTGCCCAACATCAGCACCGCGGGCATGCACACCGGCAACGTGGTGACCAACTATTCGCTCGGATTGCTGGCCACCCACGCGAAGCGGGTGAACGGCCTGGCGACGTCACTGGGCGCCAACTGGGTGGAGGCGGGCCTGTCCGGCGTGCAGATGACGGTGGGCGCCAACGTGTCGCGCGGGCCGGTGTCTGGCGCGCAGTTCGCGGTGGGCGCCAACGTGGCCACGCAGGACCTCGTCGGCATCCAGCAGTCCGCGGGCATCAACGTGGTGCGCGGCGGGATGGAGGGCGCCCAGTTCGGCGTGGGCGCGAACATCACGGGTGGCTTGATGAATGGCGCGCAGTTCAGCGCGGGCGCGAACGTCGCGAGCGCGGGCGGCGTGGGCGCGCAGCTCGGCGTGGGCGCGAACATCGCCGGTGCCACCTTCCGCGGCCTCCAGGCCACCGCGGGCCTCAACGTCGCTCAGGAGATGACAGGGCTCCAGATGTCCTCGGGCGTCAGCTCCGCGCGGAAGCTGGACGGCGCCCAGCTCTCCATCATCAACGTGGGCGGCGACATCGACGGCGCGCAGGTGGGCATCGTCAACGTCGGGGGGCGCGTGGACGGACTGCAGCTCGGGGTCATCAACGTGGCGCGCGAGTCCGAGGGCGAGTCCGTGGGCCTGATGAGCTTCGTTGGCAACGGCCAGGGCAACCTCCAGCTCTGGGGCGGCGACCTGGCGGCGATGAACGCGGCGGTGAAGTTCGGGGGCAAGCACCTGTACACGCTGCTCACCGTGGGCTTCAATCCGGGCTCGGACACGCGCCGCCGCCGCTACCTCCTGGGAGCGGCCTTCGGCGCGCACATCCCCATGGAGCGCTTCTTCATCGACATGGATGTGATGGGCAGCAGCGTCCATGATGATCGGCTGTTCAAGGATGGAGACGGCGAGAACATCCTCGGCCAGCTCCGGCTCGTGGGCGGGTGGCAGGTGGCGCGGCGCTTCGCGCTCATTGGCGGCATCACCGGCAACACGCTGGTGACCATGCACGGCAGCGACCGCTGGGAGGAGCTGGGCATCGGGCCCGAGTGGAAGAACGTGTCTGACAACGGACGCACCACCGTGCGCGTGTGGCCGGGCTTCCTGTTGGGCGTGCAGATTTGAGTGACAGCTTTTCATGTGCGCGGTGTTCCCCTGGCGCATTGCCAGGAAAGGGAGTCGCGCATGTGGAAGCTCACGGGGGTGGGGGCCGTCGCGGCCGCGTTGCTGATGGGCTGTCATCTCCACGTGGACGACGAGGAGGACGGCTTCAAGGTCACCGAGTCGCGCTCGCTCGAGGGCTTCACCCGCGTGGAGAACCGCACGTCCATGCGGGTGGAGGTCCACGAGGCCGCGCGCGCCGAGGTCCGCGTGACACTGGAGCGCCAGCTCCAGGATGAGCTGGAGACGTGGGTGGACGGCGACACGCTCATCATCGACAGCGGCGGGCCGCTCTCGTTCCGCGGTGATGGGGTGGTGAGCGTGGGCCTGCCCCGCTTCCTGGGCGCGACGCTGGTCTCCTCGGGGACGTTGACGGTGGGGGACCTGACGCGCGAGGAGGACGTGCGGTTGGTGGCGCGCGGCTCGGGGGATCTGCGCTATTGCGGCCCGGCGCGCTCGCTCACCGCGGAGCTGTCCAGCTCGGGCAGCGTGACGCTGTGCGCGCCCGAGGGCGCGGTGACGGAGTCGGTGTCGCTGACCGCGTCGGGCTCGGGCAACGTGCGCTGGTCCGGGCTGGCGCGGAGCCTGGAGGCGGAGACGCGCGGCTCGGGCGGCATCACGCTCCAGGGTGAGGCCCAGCAGCTGCGCGCCCGCGTGGGCGGCAGCGGCGACTTGGACGCGACCGCGATGCGGGCGACGAACGCGGACCTGTCATCCGAGGGCTCAGGTGGGGTGCGGGCGCGGGCGGAGGGCGGCTCGGTCGACGTCTTCATCGGATCGTCGGGGAACGTGGAGCTGTGGGGCGATGCCGCGGTGCGAACGGTTCGCGTGAGCGGGAGCGGCAAGCTCGTCCGCCATTGAGGCCAGACGCGCGTGTCCCAGCCGACGCGCGCGGGCCACCTGACGTCGCGGGCGTCCCGTGGTGGACGGACCTCCACCCGGTGCGCGCGAGCGCTCGGCGCGTGACTCCTATCCTCGTGCGCGCGCCCGGCGAGGGTCGGGCGGGAGGTGGGACGCGATGACTGGCACGATGCGCGCGATGGTGCTCCCGGAGCCAGGGCAGCCCCTGCGCGAGGAGCGCTGGCCGATTCCCACGCCAGGGCCAGGGCAGCTCCTCTTGCGGGTGTCGGCCTGCGCCGTGTGTCGCACGGACCTGCACGTGGTGGATGGCGAGCTGCCCGACGCGAAGCGGCCCCTCATTCTGGGCCACGAAATCGTGGGCACGGTGGTGGACGCGGGGCCGGGCGCGGGGGCATTTCCGCTCGGGCAACGGGTGGGGGTGCCGTGGTTGGGGTGGAGCTGCGGCGAGTGTCGCTTCTGCCTGTCCGGGCGCGAGAACCTGTGCGACCGAGCGCGCTTCACCGGCTATCAAATCGACGGGGGCTACGCCGAATACACCGTGGCGGACCACCGCTACTGCTTCCCGTTGCCGCAGGGCTATTCGGACGTCGAGGCCGCGCCGCTGATGTGCGCGGGGCTCATCGGGTTTCGCAGCCTGCGGTTCGCGGGGGACGCGAAGCGGCTGGGCCTGTATGGCTTTGGCGCGGCGGCGCACATGCTCATCCAGGTGGCGCGCTATCAAGGCCGCGAGGTGTATGCCTTCACGCGCCCGGGGGACTCAAGCGGGCAGGCCTTCGCCCGGGAGCTGGGCGCGGCGTGGGCGGGCGGCTCGGACGTGCTGCCTCCCGAGGCCCTGGACGCGGCCATCCTCTTCGCGCCGGTGGGCGCGCTGGTACCCGCCGCGCTGCGCGCCGTGGACAAGTCCGGCGTGGTGGTGTGCGGCGGCATCCACATGAGTGACATCCCCTCGTTCCCCTACGCGTGGCTGTGGGAGGAGCGACAGGTGCGCTCGGTGGCGAACCTCACGCGGATGGACGCCATGGACTTCCTGGCGCTCGTGCCGCGGGTGCCGGTGCGCACGCAGGTGCAGGTGTTTCCCTTGGCCGCCGCGAACGAGGCGCTCGCCGCGCTCCGTCACGGACAGGTGAAGGGCGCGGCCGTGCTGGAGGTTCCCGAGTAGCGCCGGGCGCCCAGTGGCGCCGCCGAGCGGGACGCGATAGAGCAGCGCCGGGGGAGCGGCGCCATGGGGGGCCCACCCCGTGGAATTCCATGTCATCCTCGCCCGACTCCGGGACGTCTCATGTGACGCGCTGGCTGGGAATGCTGGCGTTGCCGGTCGTCTTCCTGACGTGGTCCGTGTGCGTGGTAGCGCCGGTCTGGCTCCAGGCCGCGCGGCACTGCTTCACGCATTACGACCTGGGCATCTACACGCAAGCGTTGGCGCGGCTGTCCCTGCGCGAGCCGAACCCCTGGCTCAGCGCGCGTCAGGTCTTCATCTTCAACGACCACTTCGATCCGGTCCTCTGGCTGGCGCGCCCGTTGGGTGTGTTCCTCTCCCCGCTGCATGCGGGGCTGTTGGCCGAGGCCCTCTTCGTGTCGCTGTCGGTGGCGCCGCTCGTGTGGATGCAGGCGCGGGGATTGCTGGACCGCGTGTCCACCGCGTTCCTGTGCGCGCTGCTCTTGCTCAACACGAGCATCGTCGAGGCGCTCGTCTTCCCCATCCACCCGACCACGTGGTCCGTGCTGCCGTGCGTGCTGCTCGCCGTGGCGTATCACCTGCGCAAGTCCGGCGTGATGCTGCTCGCGCTGGTGCTCCTCTTCGCGTGCAAGGAGGAGTTCCCGCTCGCGGGCCTCATGCTGGCGCTGGGGCTGTGGTGGCGCGGGGAGCGGCGGCTCGCGCTGAGCGTGTTCGCGCTGTCGGCGGCGTGGCTGCTCTTCGTCATGGTCGTGAGGCCCTGGTGGTGGGGACCCACGGTGGATTACCGCGGGCGGCTCTTGCCCGCGCCCGGCCAGGACTGGCTTGCGTATCTGCACTCGCGCTTCGCGCCGTGGCACCTGCGGCGCATGGGCACGCTGCTGCTGCTCTTCGTTCCCTTGGGCGTGTGGGCCTGGCGCGAGCAGTGGAAGCCCGATGTTCCGTGGCTGTTGATGCTGTTGCCGCTGGTGGCCATCCGCGTGGCGGCCATGGCGTGGCGTGAGCACTACGGTGCGCCGGTGCTCGCCCTGGGCGTGCTCGCGTTGCTGCCGCTCGTGCGCACGCGCCGGCCACCCGCGTGGGTGCTCGTGTCCACCGCGGTGCTGCTCATCACCACCAACGAGGTGAACTTCCGGGACGGGCTGCGCACGCTCACCCATCCCGAGTCCTTCCCTCGCGTGTGCCCGGCGGACGCGCTCCGGCTCGCCAGCGTGCGGCGAGGACTCGACGTGCTCGCGTCGCGCTCGGAGGGGCGCGCGCTGCTGGGCGGCAACCTGGTGGCGGACCTGGTCACGCGCGACGAGGTCTACGCGGTGGGCGGTCCGCAGGCCGAGGGCTCGCTCGTCTACGACTGGGTGCTGGTGGAGAAGCCCCCGGCGGGGAACATCCTGCCCGTCACGCCGGAGCGCATGGCGGCGCTCATCGCGCTGTGGCGTGGCGAGCCCGGCGCCGAGGTGCTCATCGACGATGCGCACGTCTTCCTCGCGCGAGGGCACTTCACCGTCAGCCATTGAAGGACAGACATCGCGCGGCGCGAGGCCAGACGGCTCGCTGCGTGCCGCCGTGACGTGGCGGCCCGTGCGAATTCGCGTCGGTTGCGCGCGGGCCCTGCGCAGGCCCGTGCGAGCCATTATATGCTGAGTCACAAGGCGGTGGCACTTTCCGCCGCCCTTCAGAGAGTGAGGCATTCGCAGGTCGCGAAGGCGTTGGGAAGACGGTGCAAACCGGCCCCGCGCGGGGCCCCATCCGAGGCGGACGATGAACCGAGCGCTGCAAATCACCTACCGGGGTATGGCGACGAGCGATGCCCTGAGCGAGCACATCCGTGACCACGCAGAGAAGCTGGAGCAGTTCTTCGATGGAATCGTAGGGTGCCACGTCGTGGTGGAGGAGCCTCACCGCCACAAGCAGCAAGGCAATCCGTTTCACGTGCGCGTGGATCTCCACGTCCCGGGCAAGGACATCGTGGTGGGGAACGACTCGCACGAGCGCACGACCCACGTGGATGCCTACCAGGCCGTGAGCGCCGCATTCGACGCCGCGCGCCGCCAACTCCAACACTACGCAGATTCCCTGCACGGCCATCGCCGCTGAAGGTCGCGTCACCCCGCTGGCCGCGCGCCGCTCCTGTTCGCTCGGGGCGGTGGCGCGGCCGCGCTGTTTCCGGCGCGCATCCGACGGAGATTGAACACTCGCGCTCGGGGCCCGGGTCCCGTCTCACCGCTCGCGACGCTACACTGGCGGAGCCAACGAGGGGCCGCGGCGGCCCCGGGCGCCCGTCTCCCCCACGCGGGGACGGGTCCAGGAGTGCGCGCGGGCTCACGGCCTGGCAGGGCATGACGCGGCGGTCGCGCTCGACGTGGCGGCGGCCCTGACACCCCTCCCACCGTTCCGCTGAGCGTGTCGCGCCAGGGAGCGGCGTGTGTTCCCCGCCCGCCTCGGAGCGCCCCGCGCGTCCGGATTCCCTCCCCTTCCATCCCTCGCCGCGCGCCGTGGGCAATGGCCCGCGGCGAAGTGCGTGGGCGGCGTCTTCTTGAAGGGAGGCAAGTGATGGATGCGTCATGGGCCATGGGCCGCTGCCTGCTGGTGGTGGAGGACGATGAGTTCATCCGGCTGGCGCTCGCGGAGCTGCTGGAGGACGTGGGCTTCGCGGTCATCACCGCGGGCTCGTTTCGCGAGGCCGCGGGACTCTTGCAGCGTCCGCGCGCCATCGACGTGGTGCTGCTGGACCAGGAGCTGGGAGATGGCGTGGGCAGCGCGCTGGTGCCGCTGGTGCGCCAGGTGATGCCCGAGGCGAAGGTCGTCTTCGTCACCGGCAAGGAGGACGCGAGGCTGTCGCCCACCGCGGATGCGCTGTTCCGCAAGGATGGACGCTTCGATGAGCTGCTCGCGTTCCTGCTGAAGCTGTTGCCCTCGCACGCGCTGTGAGGGTCGCCGCGCTCGAATCTTCGAAATGAAGCCCGTGGGGTAGTGTTTCGGGGCCAGCCGCTCTGCTGACTCAACGGAGATTCGATGCTGCCCGATGCTACCGAGCGTGCCGCCTTCCTGCGGCGCCGTGACTTGCTTGCCCGTGCCCTGGGAGGGACCGCGGCCTTGTTGGCCTCCAGTCGCCCGCGTGCTCGCAACTACGCCGCACACCAGTTCCCCTTCCGGGCGTCCAGCCACTTCCTCTACCTGTTCGGTCCGGGGCTGCCGGACGCGATGGCCTTCTACGACGGCCAGACGTGGACGCTGTATCTGCCCGAGCCCGCCGCGGACGACGTGCTGTGGGATGGCGCGGTGCCCTCCTTCACGGAGATCTCCGTGGCGCTCGCGTGTCCGGTGAAGCCGCGCTCCGCCTTGCCCGCCGCGCTGCGCGGCCGGCTGGTGGCCACGCTGCCCACGCCGCACCTGGAGACGTGTCTGGACCTCGCGGAGCTGCTCGGTCGCGAGGTGAAGCCGGGGCGCCTGGCGCCTGGAGACGAGCCGCTGGCGGACGCGATGATTGCCCTGCGCTTGCGGCAGGACGACGCGGCGGTCGCGCAGATGCGGCAGGCGGCGGAGGTCACGTGCGCCGCGCATCTGGCGGGCATGCGGGCCACGCGGCCCGGGCTGCGCGAGTCCGTGGTGCGCGCGGCGATGGAGGCCGAGTTCCTCGCGCGCGATGTGGCGCCTGCCTACAACCCCATCGTCACGGTGCACGGCGAGGTGCTGCACAACGTGAAGTATCACCACATGATGCAGCCCCAGGACCTGCTGCTCGCGGACGTGGGCGGAGAGAGCCCGGGGGGCTGGCCCGCGGACGTGACGCGCACGTGGCCGGTGAGCGGGCGTTTCAGCACCACGCAGCGCGAGCTGTACGAGGTGGTGTTGCGCGCGCAGAAGGCGGCCATCGCCACGGTTCGTCCTGGCGTGCGCTACCGCGACGTTCACCTGGCCGCGCACCGCGCGACGGCCGAGGGGCTCCTGGCGCTGGGCATCCTGCGCGGGGACGCGGAGGAACTGGTGGCGGATGGCGTCACCGCGCGGCTGTTCCCCCATGGCGTGGGCCACCTGCTGGGCCTGGATGTGCATGACATGGAGGACCTGGGCGACCGCGCCGGCTACGCGCCGGGCCGCACGCGCTCGAAGGAGTTCGGGCTCGCGTACCTGCGCCTGGACCGAGACCTGGTGCCGGGCATGGCGGTGACCATCGAGCCGGGCGTGTATCAGGTGCCCGCCATCCTGTCGGATGCGCGCTTGATGGACGTGGCGAAGGACCGCCTGGACCGCGACGTGCTCGCGCGGTTCTCGGACGTGCGCGGCATCCGCATCGAGGACGACGTGCTGGTGACGGAGCAGGGCCAGGAGGTGTTGACCGCGGCCATTCCGAAGGAACTCGCGGACGTGGAAGCCGCGATGCGGGCGGGCTCGGCCTGAGCCCCCGCGCCGCGTGCGGACGGGATGTCCCGCACGGGGCTCAGCGCATCGGGCGCCCCACCTGATGGGCTGCCCGCGCGGGCCGCGCCTCCAACGGGGGCGTGGCCAGCGCGAGGAGCACCGAGACGTCGTGGTGCTGCTCGACCGGGTGTCTCAACGGCAGATCTCCGCGGACGGTGTAGTGGTTGCGCCGTCCCTCCCGTGCGCGGAGCAGATACCCCGCTTCCTCCAGGTCACTGACGATGCGTTGTACGGCCCGCTCGGTGATGCCCACGCGCTCGGAGACATCTCGGAGACGAATCTCCGGGTCTGCCGCGATGCAAAGCAAGACATGCGCGTGGTTGGTGAGGAACGTCCATGCGGGCGAGGTCAACCGCTCGTTGTCCGAGGCGTCCATGGCGCCGCGGACACTAGCCCAAACCTCGGGCCACGCGCTTGGCGGGGCCCCCTCAACTCCAGCTCTGTCCGTCGAGTTCTGGAAAGGAGACCTGGCATTGGCCCGGGACGACATTGTCCTCGCGGGCATGACCGTTTGCGTTGAGCGTGCCTTCGCGCTTGCTGCCGTCCGGCAGCGTCACGACGTAGCGCGCGTGGGGAACGGGCTTGCCGGACTCGTCCTTCAGCTCGATGGCCAGGAAGGTCAGCTCCGCCGGGGCATCTTCCGCCGCTTTCTGCCGGGGCGGCGCGGGCCAGGCGGGGGGCACGAGCGTGGGGCGGTCCACCTGGAGCGCCACCAGCTCCCCTCGGGCGAAGGCCTCCTCCAGGCGGTGCTTCAATCGCTGCTCGTAGCGGCTGCGCTCCAGTCCGGTCAGCCCCAGGGGGCGGTGGCCACCCAGCGTCTCGTACATGGCATCCAGTGTTCGAGCCACGGGGGTGGAGAGCCACCGGTCCAGGTACGAGGTGACGAAGACCTCAGGGACGCGGGTTCGTTCTGGGGTCCGCGCCTCCGTGTCGAGCGATGACACAATGAGCCAATCCGTGGATTGGGCTGGCAGGAGCCAGCGGCGGTGGTCGTGAACGTTTGCCATGTGAATGTCTCCCCAGGCGCGAGCCTAGCAGGGCTTCGAGGGGCGTGCGCTGCGACGCATCGCGGTGATGTCACGGCCGCCTGAGTGATTCTCGCGGCCTCAGGGGAGAGGAAACGCAGGGAGTTGAGTGGCGAGGGGCTGTGCGTCGGATTAGCTCTCCGGCCGCCGTTTCTCACGTCCTCTCGTAGGGAGTTCCATGTCACTCCAGCACTACCTCACCCTGGGTCGTTCCGGTCTTCGGGTCAGTCCATTCTGTCTGGGCGCGATGACGTTCGGAGAGGACCTGGGCTTCGGCAGCTCGGTCGAGACCTCCGCGGCCATCCTGGACCGGTTCATCGAGCGCGGCGGCAACTTCATCGACACGGCCAATCTCTACACGCGGGGCCACTCGGAGAAAATCATTGGGGACCATCTCGGTCGCCACCCGAACAAGCGCGACCGGCTCGTCATCGCGACCAAGTTCTTCGGCAACCTGTTCGCGTCGGATCCGAACGGAGGTGGCGCGGGCCGCAAGTCCCTGGTGGCCGCGTGCGAGGAGTCCTTGCGCCGCCTGCAGACGGACTACATCGATTTGTATTGGATGCACTGCTACGACATCCACACGCCCATCGAGGAGACGCTGCGCGCGCTGGATGACCTGGTTCGCGCCGGCAAGATTCGCTACGCGGGCATCTCCGACACGCCGGCGTGGAAGGTGGCGCAGGCGCAGGTGATGTCTTCCTTCCGAGGCTGGGCGCCGCTCATCGCGCTGCAGATTGAGTACTCGCTCATCGAGCGCACGGTGGAAGGGGAGCTCATCCCCATGGCGCGCGAGCTGGGGCTGGGGGTGACGCCGTGGTCGCCGCTCAAGGGAGGCGCGCTCAGCGGCAAGTTCACGCGCGAGAACGCGGGCAAGCTGAAGTCGGACCGGGGCGCGCGGCTGGATGCCTCGCTCACCGAGCGCACCTACGGCATCCTCGATGTGCTCCAGCGCGTGGCGAAGGAGCAGTCCTCGACGGTGGCGCGCGTGGCGCTCGCGTGGGTGCAGGGGCGGCCGGGCGTGTCGTCCACCATCATCGGCGCGCGCACGCTGGCGCAGCTCGATGACAACCTGGGCGCGCTGGAGCTGAAGCTGACGGACGCGCAGGTGAAGGCGTTGGATGACGCCTCCGCGCCAACGCTGGGGTTCCCGGCGGCCTTCATCACGGCCACGCCCATCTACATGCACGGTGGGCTGTCGGTGAACGGGGTGAAGGCGCCGCCTTCGCCCCTGATGGCGCTCCGCCCGGACGACGTGGAGCGCTGGTAGCGCGCGGCGGTGGGTCCGGAACAGTCCTCACGGGTGGCTTCCGCGTCGCGAGGATTCGGCGTTCAAGAGAAGACGGGCGGGGTGGCGCGGGCGCGAGGTCGCCCTGGCTTGATGCCCTGGCGGGGGTGGGAGGGTCGAGTGGTGGGCGAGGGGCAGGGCGTGGGCAGGTGGCGTGCACGGGTCCTCGGGCCCGTGCACGCCACGGAGCGAGGCGCGCGGGACGGTGCCTTCACGGGGGCCCGCGGTTATCCTCCGGGGCTCGACGTCATGCGCCCCCCGGAATCCGAGTGACAGACACCACGGAGTTGCATCTGTGTCACCGTTGCCTCGTTCGCCTGGAGGCGAGCGCGGGCGGGGTGGACCTGCCGCGCCGGGTGCGAGAGACGCTCCAGTCGCGGGGGCTGGGTGAGCGCACGCGCATCGTTCCCGCCCCGTGCCTCGGGCGCTGCCCCACGGGGCAGGTGACGGTGCTCGTCATCCCCGACTCCACCGGCCGGGGCTCTCACTCGACGCTCATCGACCCCGAGCGGGACGGCGAGGACCTCGTCGCGCACCTGGAGGCGAAACTGCGGCGAGCGCCGCGGCCTTGAGCAGCGCTTCCACCATGGGGACGCAGCTCGCCTTGCCCGTGCCCGCCAGCGCGTAGGCCGTGCCGTGGTCCGGCGACGTGCGCGGCACCGGCAGCCCGAGCGTCACGTTCACCGTGCGCTCGAAGTCCAGCGCCTTGGCCGGGATGAGTCCCTGGTCGTGGTACATGGCCAGCACCACGTCGTACTCGGCGCCCACGCGCTCCGGCTGCGCGAAGAGCCCATCCGCCGCGAGCGGCCCGTGCGCATCCACCTTCGCGCGCCGCGCTCGCTGGATGGCGGGGCCAATCACCTCGACCTCCTCGCGCCCCAACAGTCCGCCCTCGCCCGCGTGCGGGTTGAGCCCCAGCACCGCGATGCGCGGCCGACGGCCCACCACCGGCGCGAGGCTCCGAGACAACAGCTGGAGTTGCTCCGTGAGCCCCTCCACCGTGAGCCGCGAGGACAGCGAGGCCACGGGCACGTGGTTGGTGGCCAGCGCGATGCGCATGCGCGGACCATCCATCATCATGAGCACCTCCACGCCGAAGGACTCCGCGAGGACCTCCGTGTGGCCCATGAACGGAATGCCAGCGCGCGAAATCTGCTCCTTCGACACGGGCGCGGTGCACAGCGCATCCACATGGCGCGCCCGCATGGCGTCGATGGCCGCCGTCACGTAGGCATACTGCGCGCGCCCGCCCACGCGCGAGGGCTTGCCCGGCACGCGGTCCTTCGCGGCGAGCCGGGTGACCTCCACCGCCGTGGGGCCATGCACGCGGCCCAGCTCCTCGGGGGACGCGCGCTGGTAGTCGCGGAACTGCGGGAAGCGCTCCAGCGTGGGGCCGTCTCCAAACACCACCGGGACGAGCGCGCGGCGCACGGCGGGGCGCGCCAGCGCGGCGGCCGTCACCTCCGGCCCGATGCCCGAGACATCCCCCAGCGAGATGCCCACCACGGGCCGCTGGGGGGCGCTCCCCGCGCCGCGCGTCACAGCTTCACTTCGACGTTGGCCTTCGAGCGCAGCTCCTGGACGTACTGGTCCAGGAACTTCTCCGTCTTCTCCTGGAGCAGCTTGGACTCCAGCTTGGGCTTCATCTCGTCGTAGGAGGAGACCTTCACGTTGCGGCGCTCCTCCACCTTCAGGATGTGCCAGCCGAAGTTGGTGCGGATGGGCTCGCTCACCTCGCCGTCCTTCAGCGTGAAGGCGGCCTTCTCGAAGGCGGCCACCATCACGCCGCGCTTGAAGAAGCCCAGGTCACCACCATCCGCCGCGCTCGGGCCCTCGCTGCGCGCGCGCGCGAGCGCCGAGAAGTCCATGCCGGGACGCCGGGCCTCCTGCGCGATGCCCTCGGCCTTCTTGCGCGCGGCCTCCACCACCTCGGGCGTGGCCTTGGCGTCCACCTGCACGAGGATGTGGCGGGCGTGGACCTCGGTGTCCTCGCCCTCCAGCCGCGAGTACTGCGCGTAGGCGGCCTTGAGGTCCTCCTCGGTCACCTTGACCTTGGGGCCCACCTTCATTCGCAGCAGGCGGTCTCGCAGGATGCGCTTGCGCATCATGTCCCGGTAGCGGGGCATGGTGAGGCCCTCGCCGGCGAGGAGCTGCTCGAACTGGGCCGCGTCCGTGATGTTGTTCTGCTTGCGGACGTCGGCCACCAGCTCCTCGACCTCGGCGTCCGTGGCGGTGATGCCGAGCTGCTGGATTTCACCCTCCATCAGCTTCTCGCCGATGAGCGTGTCCAGCGTCGTCTTCAGCACCTGGCCGCGCTCCTCGGCGCGCTTGCGCGAGTCGCGCTCGGCGTTGATCCGCTGCATCTCCGGCGCGGCGCGCTGCTCCAGCTCCGAGAGCGAGATGACGTCGCGGTTCACCACCGCGACCACCTTGTCCACCAGCTCCGCGCGCGCGGCCGTCGGGCCCGCCAGGAGCGCCACCGCCGCCATGAACGCCAACAGCTTCTTCATCTCAAGTCCTCGCCATCATCAGGCCGGTAACCCAGACCCGAACAATCAATCACCCGTGGCCGCGTGCGGCGTGGGCCGCCCGCGGATGGCCTGCAGCGAGGCCTCGTTCACCCAGACCTGCGCCTTGTCCCGCAGGTCCTTTTCGAAGGCTTCCTGGGCTTGCGACCGCTTCTCCTCCAGCACCCGGGTCTCCACCACCTGCCGCACCTCCGCGAACTCGCGCTTGCGGGCCGGCTTGCGCTCCAACACCTTGAACAGGTGATAGCCGTACTCGGTGGAGACCACGTCCGAAACCTGCCCCACCCCCAGCTTGAATACCACTTCGTCGAACGCGGGCGGCATCTGGCCTCGGGGGAAGAACCCCAGGTCGCCTCCCACCTTGGCGTCCGCGCTCAGCGAGTACCTGCGCGCCAGGTCCGAGAACTTCTTTCCGGACTTGAGCTGCGCCTGGAGCCGGCGGGCCTCATCCAGGCCCTTCACCACGATTTGCGCGGCGTGGACCTCCTCGGGCTCGTGGAAGTCCGCCTCACGGGTGGCATAGAAGGCGCGCAGCTCCTCCTCCGTCACCGCCACGCGCGAGTACACGTGATGGGTGAACAGCTTCTCGATGGTGAGCCGGCTCGTCTCGCGGGCACGCAGCTCGGACATGGAGAGCTGGCCCTGGGCCAACACCTCGTTGAAGTTGCCCGCCGGGTAGTCGCCCGACAGCCGGAGCACGCCTCGGTCCACCTCTTCGGGCGTCACCGCGACGTTGTTCTGCCGGGCCGCCTGGAGCAGCAGCATCCGCTTCACCAGCGTGTCCACCAGCGCCCGCTTGAAGGGCTCCACCTCTTCCGGAGTGCGCTCGGGGCCCTCGGTGGAGGCCAGCTCGCGGGACAGCTCCTGCTCGAAGTCGGTGCGGTTGAGCACCTCGCCGTTCACGGTGGCCACCACGGACGGGTCCGGGGCCTCCTGCGAGGGCTTGTGGCAACCGGCCAGGCCGGCGCCCAGGACCAGGGTGGACCACAGCAGCCAGGAGGTGGGGGCAAAGGCGGGGCGCATGCGCGGAGGCCTCGGGGTGGGGGAGGACAAAGTCCCCCCGAAGGTGGTGCCGGGAAGGCGAGCTGGCAAGCGGGGGCTCACGGTGGGGGTACCGTTCCGGGCGGTGGACCCGAGGGCTTCTCCATGGGGCCGCCCACATCCAGGGGCACCGCGTCCAGCGCGGCGGTGTCCACCTTCAGCGACAGGCGGCGGGAGGCGTCCTCCAGGTACGAGGCCCAGGCGTGGGCGCGCTGCTCGCCCTCCAGGCGCACGCGCAGCCCCTCGCGCGCCTCCTCCAGGGGGACGTCCAGCGCGGGTCGCCGCGCGCGCAGCTTCAGCACGTGGAGGCCCGCGTCCGTCTGCACCACGCCGCTGAGCGCGCCCTCGGCGGTGAGCGCGCGCGCGGCGCTGGTCACCTCGGGGCCGAGCTGCTGGGTCAGCTCCGCGTCCGAAAGGAAACGCAGGTCGCCGTCCAGCGGGGCGGTGCGGGGCTCCTCGCTGAGCGTGCGCGCGAGCTTCCCGAAGCCAGCGAAGTCATCTGGAGCCAGCGCGAGCGCCTGGACGCGCACGGCCTCGGCCCGCTCGCGCGCCTTCGCCACGCGGGCCGCGTCCGAGCGGGGCGCGGCGAGGAACACATGGGACAGGCGCACGACCTCCGGGCGGGTGAAGTCCTCGCGGCGCGCGGCATAGGCGGCGTCGACGTCCGCGTCGGACACCGCGATGGCGGCCTCCTCCAGCTTCGCGCGCATCAGCCGGTTCACCAGGGCGCGCTTGGTGGCCTCCACCACCTCCGGGTCGTCCTGGAGCCCGCGGGCCAGGGCCTCACGGACCAGCACGTCGAAGCGGGCGAGCGCCTCGACGTACTCGCGCCGGGCTGGAGGCGACTGGTAGCGCTCGCGCAGCGCGGGGCTCATCTCGCGGAAGCGCTGGGCCACCTCGTCGGTGGTGACCCCGTCGCCGGACCAGCTGACGGCCGGGGGCGAGCGGGGGGCGCGGGTGTGCCGCAGGTCCATCACCGCGCGCCCGTCCGCCGGCGCGCGCTCGCACGCGGCGAGCGCCAGCAGGGCGAGGGCAAGGGGGCGGGCGGAGAGGGGCATGGGCGGCGGATTCCGGCTAGCACGGCGGGGGAGCCCGGACAACCGGAGGAGGGGGCACCCGGCCGCTCAGGCCCGGGTCGCGTGCGAGGACAGGAACGCCTCCACCAGGGGGAAGATTTCGTCCGGCGCGCGGCGACCCAGAATCAGGTCCGCGTGGCCGTAGTCCGCGCCGAAGCCGTGGGCTCGCCCGGCGACGAGGAACTTCACCGGTCCGCCCAGGTGCTCCTTCGCGCGCGCCACGGCCATGGGCGGGGCGAGCAGGTCGCGGCTGCCGGCCAGGAGCAGGAAGGGGATGCGCACCTGCGCGAGCGGCGGGCGGTAGTCGAAGCTGCCGTCGTGGGTGGTGAACTGGTTGGTGACGATCCACCGGGCGAACTGGCGCCCCACGCCGCCCGAGATGTCCGAGGGGACGTTGGCCATGGCGCGGCGGATGACCTCCGGCTCCATGTTCTCCGCCAGCATGAGGTAGCGGCTGATGGGGCCCGGGGGGGCGCCCAACAAGGCGATGCCGGTGATGCGGCGGGTGGGGATGGCCTTGAGGCTCAGCAGGGGCTCCATGCGGCGGATGAAGGAGCGCAGCCCCGGCTGCACCGCGAAGGTGAACGGACTGCCGAGCGCCGCCGCGGCTCTCACGGGCGCCTGGGGATTCTTCGCCAGGTGCGCGTAGATCATCAGTCCGCCCTTGGAGTGCCCCACCCAGAGCACCTGCTTGGCGCCGGTGGACAGCACGGTGCGCAGGGCGGCGCGCACGTCGTAATCCGCCTGGTCGTCGAAGGTGAAGTCGCCGCACTCGCCCGCGAGCCCGCGTCCGCGCAGCTCCAGCACCCAGGTCTCGAAGCCGGCGCGGGCGAGCGCGCGCGCCATGCTGTAGTGCTCGTTGAAGTCGAGGTGGAAGCGGTTGGCGGCCAGCCCGTGGCAGAGGATGACGGGCTCGGCGTGGCGGCGCTCGCCGCGCGGATGGTAGCGGCCGAGCGCGATGGCGGCGCCGTCGTCCGTGGGGACTCGATACAGCTCGTCGGGCCGGAAGCTGAGCGTGAGCAACCCCTCCTTGCCGCGGTCCATCGCCCGCGAGAAGAGATCCGCCATACGACCCAGCCGCGCTACCTGTCTTCGTGTCACGGGCGCGAGTCTACGTCCGACCCGGGGCTGTTGCCGCGCCGATTCCGGATGCTCGACACCCAGGCTGCCCCTGGAGGTGGGGTCCGCGCGGCGGATAGAGTGCCCAGGCCCGTGCCCCGCGAATCCCCCGGCTGGACTGTCTACATGCTGCGCTGCCGCGACGGCACGCTCTACACCGGCGCCACGAATGACCTGTCGCGCCGGGTGGCCACGCACGCGAAGGGACGCGGCGCCGCCTACACGCGCGCCCGCCTGCCCATCACCCTGGTGTGGAGCGAGCCCGCGCAGGACCGGAGCGCCGCGCTCCGCCGCGAGGCCGCCATCAAGCGGCTGACCCGGGCGGACAAGCTGCGCCTGCTGCCGCCGCGCGCCCGCACACCCTAGCCTCCGGTCCGAGGGATATGTCGCGCGGTGCCCATCGTTCTTCCCCCGTCCGAGCGGCCGGGGAGCCTGGCGCGGCGGGGATGGGACTGGCGCCCGCCCAATCGCTCATGGAACGCTGGCCGGTGCGGTTCATCGTGAAGTCGCGGACACCCTGCTCTCGAGGACCAGTGTGGTGCCTCGGAGGGCAGCTCTAGGGTTCGGTCGTTCCTTGCAGGGAGAAGATGTCCATGTCTCGAGTGCGTACGTCCATGTTCGTCGTGCTGGCGGTGGGCGCGGTTGGAATCGGATGCGGTGACGGCAACCATCTGCCGCGCATCACGGTGGGGCCGCGGCTGTCCCTCGCGGGAGTCTCCGAGGGCGGTGTGCGCGTGACGGAGGGCACCACCGTCCAACTCCAGCTCGAGGTGAATGACGAGGACGGCGACACGCTGGAGTTCAACTGGCGCCAGGAGCCGGAGACCCCGGCGGGGCAGTTCTCGGATCCCCACGCGCGCGCGCCCACATGGGTCGTGCCCCCGCAGAACGCGGACCATCCCGAGACGCCCCTCTTCATCTACGTCAACGTGCAGGACGGCAACGGGGGCGGCCTGTTGGGCCGCACCGCGCCCATCTACGTCTCGAAGGGCTGAGCGCGGCTCCTACGCCGCCGAGGCGGGAGGCGGCGTCGATGTGTCATCGCGGCGGGCCACTCGGCGGGCCCGCACGGCGAGCAGGATGCCGAGGATGAGGCCGACGCCCGCGCCCACCGACGCGCCGATGAGCTGGTAGCGCAGGAGCTCGTGGGTCACCTCCCGGACGACCTGGGGGAGGTTGCACATGGTCTGCGTGGCGAGCGGGGTGCTGTTGTACCACTCGAGGAAACTCGGGGCCATCAGCGACGCCACGAAGATTCCCAGCAGGGCAAAGCCGAAGATGAAGTTGAGGAACGTCTTCACGGCGGACATGGCGGCGACCTCCTCGCTCACTGAGCGGCGGGCCGTCCTTAGTATGCGCACCGAGGACACGCCAGGGGGCAAGCATGCTAAGGGTTGGCGCCGTGTCGGTCCTGCCCTTCGCCATCCTGTTCGCGGTGCTCGCGCTCGTGTGCGCGGCGTTCCTCTTGATGCATGCCTTCCGCCGCAGCGTGGGCACAGGGATGATGGTGCTGCTCATCCCCTTCTACGTGCTGTTCTACGCCTTCAGTCAGTTCGAGCACCCGCGCAAGAACCTCATCGTCACGGGCTTCATGGCCTGCTCGGTGCTCGCCGCGGTGTTCCTGGGCCTGGGCGGGCACGGCGTGGCCTCGGCCACAGCGCACGTGGCCCCCTCCGGCTTCTGAGCGGAAGCGCGCGCCATGGGCACCGATGACTCGGTCCTGCTCATCGGCGCCCGTTGCGCGGAGCACCCGGAGCGTGGCGCGGTGGTCACCTGCGCGCGCTGCGGTCGCTTCCTCTGCGGTGACTGCCTCGAGGTCCAAGCCGAGGATGCCCTGTGCGGCGCGTGCGTGGTGTGGCTGCGCGAGCAGGGTTCGCCCTCGCGCGCGGTGACCGTGTGGATGGGGGTGAACTTCCTGGGGCTGGCGCTGCTCCTGGGCCTGCTGTTCCCGCTGGGCGCCTTCGTGGGCGGGGCGGGGGGCCTGCTGTGCGTCAAGCAGGAGGCCCGGCGCGTGCCCGACGCCCGGTGGAACTCGCGGGCCTTCAACCGGGTGCGGGCGCTGCGCGGGGTGGCGCGCGTCAACCTGGGCCTGACGCTCGTCTGGCTCGTGGTGGTGGGGACGATGCTGTGGACGGCCGATTGACGGGCCGCGCTCAGACGCCGCGCGCGTTGGGTTCCCACATGTACTTGTGCATCTGCAGCTGGAAGCGCACGGGGAGCCGGTCGTCGATGATCCACTCGGCGAGCTGGCGTGGGTGGAGCTTGTCGAACACCGTGGAGAAGAGGACGCCGTAGGGACGGCGGGTCAGGTCGTGCTCGGCCACGAGCGCCCGCGACCACTCGTAGTCCTCGCGCGAGCCGATGACGAACTTGAGCTCGTCGCGCGCGTTCATGGAGGCGAAGTTGCGGTAGTCGTTGCGGCCGGACTCGCCCGACGAGGGCGTCTTCATGTCGACAATCTTGTGCACGTCCGGCGGCACGAGCCGCACGTCGATGGCGCCGCTGGTCTCCAGCAGCACCTTGAGGCCCGCGTCCAAGAGCGCCTCCATGAGCGGATAGACGCCGGGCTGGAGCAGGGGCTCACCGCCCGTCACCTCCACCATGGGCGTGTTCATCGCGCGCACCTGCGCGACGACGTCCGCGTTCTTCACGCGCTGGCCGCCGCGGAAGGCGAACTCACTGTCGCAATACGAGCAGCGCAGGTGGCAGCCAGTGAGGCGCACGAACGCGCAGAGCAGCCCCGCGTGCGAGGACTCCCCCTGGACGGAGAGATAGATTTCCTTCACCACCACGGAGTCGGCGGCGGGGACACGGCGGGGTTCGATGTGCGGGCGCGCTGCGGGCATGGTCGTACGGGAGCGGGCGCATCAAGCGCACCCGAGGGGGCCGGGTCAAGGGCACACCGGCCTCGCTGACGAACAGGAGGCGCGGGCCGTGGGATTCCCGGGACTTACCGCGTGGCCTTCACCCGCGCGATGAAGGAGTCGATGAGGTGCCGGGCGATGCTGATGGGCGGCGGGATGCGGGGCAGGTCATCCACCGAGAACCAGCGGGCCTCGGCGATCTCCTTGCCGTCCACGGCGATCTCCCCGCCGGCGTACTCCGCGGTGAAGCCCACCATC
This sequence comes from Citreicoccus inhibens, assembly GCF_019039035.1. Classification (GTDB taxonomy): domain Bacteria; phylum Myxococcota; class Myxococcia; order Myxococcales; family Myxococcaceae; genus Citreicoccus; species Citreicoccus inhibens. The sequence continues at coordinate 246,707 of NZ_JAHNZT010000005.1, forward strand.
AGCGAGCGACCGTAGGGCCAGGGCTGGCTGCCGAAGTAGCGCACGTCGCGCAGCTCCAGGCCGACCTCCTCCTTCACCTCGCGCCGGACGGTCTCCTCCAGGGACTCGCCCGCGTCCACGAAGCCCGCGAGCGTGCTGTACATGGGCTCGGGGAACGTCGCGTTGCGCGCCAGCAGCATCTGGTCGCCTCGGGTGATGAGGACGATGATGGCCGGGGCGATGCGCGGGTAGAAGGGCGTGTGGTCCACCGGGCAGCGGCGCGCGCGCTCGCCCGGGACGAGCTGGGTGGCGTGGCCGCAGCGCCCGCAGAAGCGGTGCATGAGGTCCCACTCGGCGATGGCCAGCGCGCGGCCGACGACGGCGAAGCGCGCCTCGTCCACCCGCTTGAACAGGGTGCGGGCTGCCACCACCTTCAGGGGGGCGGGGAGCGGGTGGTCCGGCGGCAACGACACGGCGTAGCAGTCCGTGGTCGCGTCCAGGACGCCGAGGAAGTGCGCGTCCGCCATCAAGGTGGGGAAGCTCGCGCCGGTGGGGATGACCACCGCGCCGTCGCGCTCCTCGATGACCAGGTCCAGGCCGCGCGCGAGGAAGAAGAGGGCGCCATCCCGGGGGCGGTGAGGGGGCTCGTGTCCGGGCTCGAAGTGGGAAGGGAGGCTCACGGGCAGGCACCTTAACGGGCTCGGTGCGGACGTGCAGTGTCCGAAGCCCGCGTTATGTTCGCGCCACTCGACGTGACGGGGCGCATTGCGTGAACGACATCTTCATCCGGCTGGTGTGTGGCGTGCTCGTCGCCGTGATGGGGCTGGGCATGGTGGCCCATCCCCCCACGAACACGATGCAGGTGGTGGGCATGCTGCTGCCCGTCTCCATGCTCCTGAGCGTGGCCATCCGCGGGCTGCCGTGGCGGCGCTCCAGCTTCCCGAGGAAGCGCGTGCCGCCTCCGCCGCCTGACGCGGGGGGCTAGTCCTTGAGCCCCACGTAGATGTTCTGAACGTCGTCGTCGCCGTCGAGCCCCTCGAGGAACGCCTCGACGTCCGGGCGCGCCGCGTCGTCGAGCTGCACGGGGTTCTTGGCGAGCCACGCGAGGCTCTGCGCCGACACCTTCCAGCCCTGGCCCGCGAGCGCCTTGCTCACCGTGTCCAGCTCGGCCGCCTCGGTGACGAAGCGGGTGGCGCCCTCATCCGCGGGCTCCACGTCCTGCGCGCCGGCCTCGATGGCGGCCGTCTCCGCGTCGGTGCCGGGGGCGGGTGGCGTGGCTTCGATGACGCCTCGGCGGTTGAAGTCCCACGACACCGCGCCGCTGGTGGCGAGCTGTCCTTTGCGGAACAGGATGCGGATGTTGGTGGCGGTGCGGTTCTTGTTCTCGGTGAGGCACTCGACGATGACCGGCACCTGGTGGGGCGCGAAGCCCTCGTAGGTGACGAGTTCGTAGTTCACCTGCTCATCGAGCTCGCCCGCGCCCTTCTTGATGGCGCGCTCCAGGGTGTCGCGCGGCATGGAGGCCTTCTTCGCGGCGTCCATGGCCATGCGCAGCCGGGGGTTGTTCTCCGGGTCCGAGCCCCCCGCCTTGGCGGCGACCATGATTTCCTTCACCAGCTTGGTGAAGAGCTTTCCCTTCGCGGCCGCGTGCTCGGTGCGGCCCTTGTGCTTCCACTGAGCGCCCATGGGGTGTGCTCCTACTCCAGGTCCGGGCCTGGATTCATCCGTCTAGATGACGTTCACCAGCTCCACGTCGAAGACGAGCACCGAGTCGGGCGGGATGATGCCTCCCGCGCCGTCGCCGCCGTAGCCCAGCTCGGAGGGAATCACGAGCCGGCGCTTGCCGCCCACGCGCATGCCGGCGACGCCCTCGTCCCACCCGTCAATGACCTGGCGGCGCCCGAGCGTGAACGAGAAGGGCTTGTCCGACCCGGTGTTCTGATCGAACCGCCGGCCATCGGGGAGCCAGCCCGAGTAGTGCACCTGCACGACCTTGCCCTTCACGGCCTCGGCGCCGGTGCCCGTCTCCAGGTCCTGGATGTAGAGGCCGCTCTCCTGGCGAGACATCGCGGTGAGGTCCACGCCCAGCTCCGCCGCGTACGTCACCTTCGTGGGGTCGCCCGAGTCGGCGCTGGAGCCGCAACCGGGCAGGGCGAGGAGGAGCGCACACAAGGTCAGGGCTCGGAGCATCGGGCGGGGCCTTTTCGGGAGGAGAGGACGAGACGGGCGAGAGCCTGCCTGCGCGACGCGCACCGCGCAAAGGGGCATTCGCTGCTTGCTCGGACAGATGGGGGCGATTCGAGGGCTCCACGCGCCACTCTTGCTTGAAGCGCTCCCTCGAGCGGCTTATCCGTGCGCGGTCTTCCCATGTCCACGACACCTTCAGAGTCCTCATCGGCCGCGCCGGCGGGAATGCGCCGCTCACTCGTGTGGCTGATGGCCGCCGCCTCGGGCGCGACCGCCGCGAACCTCTATTACAACCAGCCCCTGCTCGGTGACATCGGGCGGGACCTGGCGGCCTCGGGCAGCTCGCTCGGGCTCATCCCCACGATGACGCAGGTGGGGTACGCGATTGGGATGTTGTTCATCGTCCCGCTGGGGGACAGCCATGAGCGGCGGCGAATCATCCTCATCATGTGTGGGCTGGTCAGTCTGGCGTTGGTGGCCGCGGCGCTGGCGCCGAGCCTGGCGTGGATGGTGTTGGCCAGCTTCCTCGTGGGCGCCACCACGGTGATTCCGCAGTTGCTGGTGCCCTTCGCGGCGCACCTGGCCCCGCCCGCCGAGCGTGGGCGCGTGGTGGGCACGGTGATGAGCGGCTTGCTCATCGGCATCTTGCTGTCGCGCACGGCGGCGGGCTTCGTGGGGACGCACCTGGGTTGGCGCGCGATGTTCTGGATGGGCGCGGGGCTGATGGTGGCGCTCGCCGCACTGCTGCGGATGACGTTGCCCGCGCAGCCCCCCGCGGCGGCCATGTCCTATCCGGAGTTGATGCGCTCGCTGGGCCATCTGGCGCGCACCGAGCCCGCGCTGCGACTGCACTCGCTGTTGGGCGCGCTGACGTTCGGTGCGTTCGGCGCGTTCTGGGCCACGCTGGCCCTGTATCTCCAGCGCCTCCCGCAGCACTACGACGCGCAGGTGGCGGGGCTCTTCGGCGTGGTGGGCATGGTGGGCGCGGTCATGGCGCCGGTGGTGGGGCGCTACTCGGATCAGGGCGGGGGAGATCGCCGCATCAACGCGCTGTCCATTGGCGTGCTGGGGCTGTCCTTCGTCGTGATGTGGGCGACGGGACACTCGCTGTGGGGCATCGGGCTGGGCGTGGTGCTGCTGGACCTGGGAGCGCAGGGCAACCACCTGTCCAACCAGATGCGCGTGTATGCGTTGCAGCCCGCGGCGCGCAGCCGGCTCAACACGCTCTACATGGTGTCGTACTTCGCGGGAGGCGCCAGCGGTGCGTGGCTGGGCACCACCGCGTGGGCGCGCTTCGGTTGGGGCGGCGTGTGTTCGGTGGGCATCGCCCTGTCGGTGGTGGGCCTGCTCGCGCTCCTGCGGGGCCGAGGCAGCGTGGCGCGCCCCGTGCCCACGACGTGAGTCACGGCGCGAGCGTCTTGTTCATGTGACGGTGGGGAATGCCCACGTCGATGAAGGGCTCGCCATGCACGGCGTAGCCCAGGCGCTCATAGAAGGGGACGACCTGCGCGCGCGCGTGGAGGTGCACGTGCGTGAAGCCTCGCTCGCGCAGGCCCGTTTCCAGCGTGCGCACCAGCTGGGCGCCCAGCCCCTGTCCCTGGAGTTGAGGCGCCACCGCCATCTGGAACAGGCGCCCGCCGTGCGCGTCCTCGGGGTGGAAGAGGACGCAGCCCACCACCTCGCCGGCGTCGTGCGCGATGAGGTGCAGGCTCTGCGCTTCGAAGGGGAACAGCACCTGTTCGCGCGTGTGGCCCAGGGGCTCGCGCAGCACGCGGAAGCGCAGGTCCAGCTCGCGGGCGTACAGCGGATGGTCCAGGTGGATGAAGTCGAGCGCGGCCATCAGAAGGTCCCAGTGAGCTGCAGATTGAAGGTGCGGCCGTACTGGGGCACCGGCGCGGCGGCGAAGTTCGCTCCCACGGGCACGGTGTATTGCGCGTCCAGCAGGTTGTTCACACCCGCGAAGTAGCGCAGGCGGCCGTAGTCCCCAGACACGCCGAAGCCGATGAGCAACGCCTCGCCGCTGGCGGCGCCGCCGGGGCCGCTGTGGCGGGCGCTCGCGTAGGTGGCCTGCGTGGCCACGCGCAGGTCGCCTTCTCCCACGGGCATCAGCAGCCGGCCCGAGGCGAGGTGCGACGGCGTGGCGGCGGACACGTCCTGCGAGGCGTGCCGCAGCGTCACGTACGAGTAGCTCAGGTCCACGAGCAGCCAGCGGCCCGGCTGCCAGTGCAGGCCCGCCTCCGCGCCCCACGCGAGCGTGGTGCCCGCGCCGTTGACGTTCACGAGGCAGGGCGAGGTGCCCACGGGCGAGCCGCAGCGCTGCGGCTCCACGCTCTCCTCCAGCGTGGCGATGAGGCTGGAGATGCGGTTGTGGTAGCCGGCCACCGTCACGCGCAGCTCGCGCGTGAGGTCGTGCGAGTGCTCGATTTCGAAGGTGGTGATGGTCTCCGGCTTGAGGTCATCCGCCGGGCGCTGGGTGACGAAGTTGTCCTGGAAATACAGCTCGTAATAGTTGGGGGCGCGGAAGGCGCGACCGAGCACGAGCTTGGTGAGCCCACCGTCGTAGGGCCGCCCGATGACGGCGAGCCGGGGCGTGAGCGGCACCGCGTCCAGGTCCAGGTACTTGTCCACGCGCAGGCCCAGCGAGAGCGAGAGGCGCGGGTGCAGGCGCCACTCGTCCAGCAGGTAGAGCGACAGGAGCGTGCGCTGCTTCGTCTCCAGCGCCGCGCTGCCCGCGGGCCCGATGCTCTTCTGATCCACGCGGAGCTGGGCCTGCCCCTCCATGCCCACCGAGAGGTGATTGCCCTCGAACAGCGCCAACCCCAGGCGCGCCTCGCCGGTGAGCCAGTCCGCGGCGCCAGCCTCCGTGTTGGGCTCGGAGTTGCCGTTGGCGTCCTGGTTGTAGACGAAGTAGCCGTGGTAGCGGCTGAAGTCGGCGGAGCCCCGCAGCGACAAGGTGATGCGCTCGGACAGCGAACGCTCGTAGCGGGCCTCGGTGAAGGCGCGGAGGTCCTCCACGCGCGTGCCAGGGACGCCCACCAACGAGTCATAGGGGCCGGTGGGCACGTTCTTCGAGCGGGCGTGCAGATGCGCCACCAGGGACAGGTTGCCCAGGCGCGCGCGCAAGGAGCCGGTGGCGGCCTTCTCTCCATCCAGGCCGGAGACGAGGTTGTCCTTACCTTCCCCCAGCCGCGTGGTGTCCGCGCCGACGGACTTCATCCCCGCGAGGCTGAAGAGGACCGAGCGGTCGTCGCCCTCCCACGCGGCGGTGGCATGCACGCGCGTGATGCCCAGCGCGCCCACCGCGCCGGTGAGCTCCAGGTTGCGATCCGGGCCGAGCGACTCGCGCGGCACCACGTTGATGACGGCGAAGAAGGCGCCGGTGCCGTACAGCGCGCTGCCCGGGCCGCGCACCACCTCGATGCGCTCCACTTCGTCCAGGTCCACGCTCAGGTCGTGCGCCGCGTAGCCCTGGCCGGCCCACACGTCGTTCATGGAGTGGCCATCCCAGAGGATGAGCACGCGCGTGTTGAGGTCGCCCGGCGGAGAGAAGCCGCGCACGCCCAGGTACGTGTACGTGCGGTCGTCGGTGAGGTACATGCCGCGCACGCCGGCCAGCGCCTCGGCGAGCGTGTGCCAGCCAAACGCCCGCAGCTCCTCTTGAGAGAGCACGGTGGTGGAGGCGGGGGCCTCGTCCACGGACAGCAGGCTCTTGGAGGCGGCGCGCACGGGCGGCGGCTCGTAGTGCAGGTCGGCGTGGACCTTCAGCTCCTGATCCGGCACCACGGTGACCTTCTGCCTCAGGGGCCGCACGTCACGGCTCTCCACCTCGAGCACGTGCTCCCCCTCGGGCAGGGTGACGACGGCGGGGGTGAAGCCCGCGGGCCTGCCGTCCACGCGCACCGCGGCGCCGTCTCGGGTGGCGGTGACGACGACGCGCCCCGTGGGCCGCGACTGGACGTTGAGGGCCACCGCGAGCGTGGCGCTGCCATCCGCGGGCACGTCCACCACGTACTGGCCCGGCGCGTGACCGGGCGCGCGCAGGTACAGCACGCGCTGCCCGGGCTGCAGCCGCAGCTTGCCCGGGACGCGGGCCAGCACGGGGCCATTGGGGGAGTCGCGCACCTCCGCGCCCTCGGGCGAGCCGGTCAGCTCCACGCCGCCGGTGATGAGGCTCAGGTCGAACTCGAGCGGGACCTCACGGCCGCGCGCCACGGTGACGGTGGACTCGGTGGGACGGTAGCCCTCCTTCTTCACCATCACCTTGTGGCGGCCGGGCGACAGCGCGAGCGTCTGAGGTGAGCGGCCCCGGCTGCCCAGGTCCATGCGGTCCACGAAGACGTCCGCGCCCTTGGGGCTGGTGGTGACCTTCACCAGGGCGACCTTGGGGCGCAGCCGCTCCAGCGAGCGCGCGACCTCCGAGGCGTCCTCGTCCGGCAGGTTCTCACCCAGCAGGTCGTTGTAGTAGCGGTACGCCTCGTTGAACTTCCCCAGCGCCTCGAAGCAGCGGGCGATGTTGAAGAGCACGTTGCGGTTGGGCACCAGGCGGTAGCTGTTGAAGTACGAGCGCAGCGCCTCGGTGTAGTTGCCTCGGGAGTAGGCCTCGTTGCCGAGCTCGAAGGCGATATCCGCCTCGTCCGCCGTGTTGTCCGCGAGCGCGGGGACGGAGGCGGTGAGGAACACGAAGAGCAGCCACGGAGCCAGACGGGACGATGACATGGGGCGCGAGCCATTCTTCCCTCTCCGCTCGGCCCGGTCCATGTTCGGTCCCGGTTGCCAGTCCGGAGACCGACCTGAGACGTAGGCCGGGCGCGAGGGCGGGATTCAAGAGGAGAGGCGGCCCGCGACCGAGGCGTGGACGGGGCCGCACTGTCAGCGAAGGATGGGAGCTTCAGCCCGCGAGCGCGGCGGCCAGTGAGCGGGCGGCGGCCTCGAGCTCCTCCGCGGCGCGGTGATCGCCCGGGAGCGCATCGAAGGCGGCGCGCCCCCACAGCCGCTGGGGCGTGTCCGCGTAGCGCGGGACGAGGTGCAGGTGGAAGTGCCGCAGCACATCACCGATGGCGAAGGCATAGACGTGCTCCGCGCCGAGCACCGCGCGCTGAGCGCGCATCACCTTCGCGGTGAGTGGCCCCAGCTCGCGCGCGACGTCGTCCTCCAAGTCGTACCAGCCACGCACATGGCGCTCACTGGAGAGGACGACCCAGCCGGGGACGGGACTGGGCCCCGCCACGCCATGGAGGACCCAGCCCGACGCGCGCGCGAGGACTCCGCCCACGGGGCGCGTGGTACCGCTGACGATGGCGCAGCCCAGACACGGTGAATTGACGTCCGACATGAGGCGACATGCTACCACCCATGATGGGTGCTCGGGTGGCCGTCTTGACGCGGCGGGCCCAGGTCGGAGAGTGTCGGCCATTGCGCCCTTGGGGGAAGCCCGGGTGTGAAAATTCAAGCAAACAAGGTGGGGACGATGAAGAAGCATCTGGTGATGGCCGTGGTGCCGCTGCTGGCGATCGGGTGTGGCAAGGATCCGACGGACGCGAACGGTGATGGAATTGCCGATGGCATTCGTGACCCGAACAACGTCTCGGTGGTGGTGCCGGCCACGCCGAAGGGCACCGTGTCCGGGCAGGTGCTCGACAGCCGCTACTCGCCGCTGGATGGCGTGACGGTGTCGATGACGATTGGCAGCTCGGCTCAGCCGAAGACGGCGGCGACGGACTCCACGGGCAACTTCGTGTTCCCGGACGTGCCGGGCGGCGCCCAGGTGCTGCTGACGTTCACGCGCAATGGCTACGCGCCCCTGCGCACGGCCGCGACGGTTCCCTCGACGGCCGGCAACGTCCCGCTCAACAACGGCAACGCGAACATCGGCGCCGTCATCCTCGGCTCGTCGGACAGCACGGTGAAGTTCGGCCTCATCGGTCCGAACGGTCGCCCGGCGGCGCAGGCGAAGGCCACCCTGTCCATCGACACGGCGGGCCGCATCGTCTCCAGCAGCGGCAGCAACGCCAGCAGCAGCGTCGTGGTCGAGGCCGAGTCCAGCGCGGAGGGCATTGTCACCTTCGACAAGGTTCCGTCCCCCAATGAGATGGATCGCCTGGGCAGCTCCTATCGGCTGGTCGTCAACGCCACGGACACCAACGGCGACGGAGTGATCGACACGGGCGGCATCGTGCGGAACTTCTCGGGCGCGGACATCGCGACGGGTTCCTATGCCTACGTGCACCCGCTGGAGCTGCCGTACGCCTACGACCCGAACATGGGTCTGTCGATCAGCTACTCCTCGCTCCGTTCGTTCTCGGGCGGCTCGTTCAAGCCCCAGTTCAACATGCTGAAGCCGGGCGAGGCGCTCTACTTCTCCTTCAACCAGCCGATCCAGCCCGCCTCGCTCGTCGTGCAGATGACGGACGAGTACGGCCGCGAGCTGCTGTCGGTGAACAAGGCCCTGTCCATGGGCAACACGGTGCTCACCGTGACCCCGGCGCAGAACATCAGCGTGGGCCAGGAGTACAATCTCTATCTCCGCGCGGCTTCGCTCTCGGGCGCCAACTCCGTGACCCAGACGCACGCCTTCTACGCGGGTGACGTCTCCACGCCGCCGAACAATGTCGCCGTCGTCAGTGCGAACTACGAGGAGTCCGCGGGCGGCATCAACGGGCTGTTGGACCCGAACGAGAACATCTACGTCAACTTCAACCAGGTGCTCGCGTTCGATTACGGCACTGCTCCGTCCGAGGTCTTCTTCAACGCGGACTTCAACGGCAGCAACAAGATTGGCGATGCGATTGGAGAGCTGGGTTACGAGGGGGGCGTCCCGTTCTCGGGTTTCCCCCTGCTCCCTGCTGACCCGGTCGGCCCCATCCGGACCAAGACCCCCGCGGAGACCCCGGTCTTCCCGCTGCTCAACACGGGCTATACCACCCGGTTCTACTTTACCTACGGTGGCAAGCAGCTGAACCCGTCGCTGCTCTTCCCCACGGCCACCATCAAGTTCAAGCGCGTGGCGCCGCAGTCGTCTGTGTACACGACGGCGTGGGGCATCCAGCAGCAGACGGACCTCACGTTCGCCACGCTGACCGCGCTGCCCATCCCGACGCCGGCCCCGTAGTTCTGGCTCGCGACGCATCCTGAAGTCCGGCGCCCTCGTGGAGATGTCTCCACGGGGGCGCTGTCTTTCACGGCCTCTGTCGTTGGATTCCGAACACGCGATGACTCCGCCGTGCCTCTCACACAGGAGCGCGGAGCGTGGGCACGTTGGGCGGCGCGTGAATAGATTCAGCGCCGCCTTTTCCCTACATGCGAGGCCCTCGCTCCATGAAGAACACGGCCATGACCGCTCCGGGAGTTCCCCTGGGTGAGGATGCTTCCTCCGAGGCGAGCGCGCGAAAGCGAATCCTCGTGGTGGATGACTTCGACGACGCCCGCGAGATGTATGCGGAGTACCTCGAGTTCGTGGGCTTCGAGGTCGACACCGCTCGCAACGGGGTGGAGGCGGTGGAGAAGGCGCAGGAGGGCGAGCCGGACATCATCCTGATGGACCTGTCGCTGCCGGTGATGGATGGCTGGGAGGCCACGCGGCGCATCAAGCAGGACGCGCGCACGCGAGACATCCCGGTGATGGCGCTCACGGGTCACGTGCTGGCGGGCAACGCGGAGAACGCGCTGGGGGCGGGCGCGGACGAGTTCGTGGCCAAGCCCTGCCTGCCGCAGGACCTGGAGAACAAGATTCGAGACATGCTCAAGCCCAGCAAGGGCAAGGGGCGCTTCACTCCCGAGTGACTCCGGAGCGAAGCGCGGAGTGAGCCTCGGAACACCGCGACTGCCGGCCAGCCGACACCGCTGGCTCGTGAGTCCTCACGCGCCTCGCTTCCTCCCGTGGTCGGGTTGCTCCTCGTGGCGCAGATGTATAGGCCACCCCGTGTGGGCCCACCCGCCGCCAGCTCCTCGTCCGACACGTGGACTCCTCCCAAGGAGTTCGATGAGTACCGTCTGGTGCGGCCCATTGGTCGAGGGCGGACCGGTCGGGTGTACCTGGCCCAAGACACGCTGCTCGAACGCCCGGTCGCGGTGAAGTTCATCCCCGCGCTGGGCACCAACGCGCTGTCTCGGTTTCTCGTGGAGGCTCGCGCCGCGGCGCGCATCCAGCACCCCAACGTGGTGACGCTGTATCGCGTGGGGCAGCTGGAGAATCAGCCCTACCTTGTGTCCGAGTTCATCCGAGGTGTCAGCTTGGATCAGCTCGCTCGGCCCGTTCCGTGGGAGCGCGCGCTGGCCATGGGACGGGACCTCGCGCGAGGGCTCGGGGCCGCGCATCACCGAGGCGTGCTCCACCGCGACATCAAGCCCGGTAACGCGGTGCTCACCGAGGGCGGTGAGGTGAAGCTGCTCGACTTCGGGCTCGCCAAGTTGCTGGACCATGCGGCGGTGCCGGATGAGCCGAAGCGGCCCGCGGGGTTGGGCGCACAAGCCCTGCCGCTGGACCTGGCCAGTGAGCCGGGCGCGATGCTGGGAGCACGTTCGCTGGGGGGGCTGTTCCTGCCCTCATTGCCGCGCGGCGCGCTGGTGGGCACGCCCTATTACATGTCGCCGGAGGCATGGGCTGGTGACGAGCTGACAGCGCGCAGTGATGTCTACTCATTGGGCATCGTGCTGTATGAGCTGTGCGCGGGCGTGGGGCCCTTTCGTGACGTGCCCTGGCGTGAGCTGTCCGAGGTCGTGCGCTCCCGCGAAGTGCGCCCCCTGGCCGAGGTGGCTCCGAGCGTGGACGCATCGTTCGCCGCCGCGGTCGACCGGTGTCTGCGCCGCAACCCCGCCGAGCGCTTCGCTTCCGCCACGCAATTGCTCGACGCGCTCGAACTGCTGTCCCGCGAGGACGCGGCCGTGGAGGTGCCCGAGGGCAATCCCTATCGTGGGCTCCAGGCGTTCGAGGCCGAGCACCGGGCCCTGTTCTTCGGGCGCCGCCGAGAGCAGCGCGCGGTGCTGGAAAGGCTGAAGGCCGAGACGTTCCTGCTCATCACCGGCGACTCGGGCGTGGGCAAGTCCTCGCTGTGCCTCGCGGGAATCCTCCCCGCCGTGGCGGATGGCGCACTGGAAGATGGACGGCGGTGGCATGCCGCGCGGCTCGTGCCCGGCCGTAGGCCCGTGGCGGCGCTCGCCGCGGCAGTGGCGCCCCTGCTCCAGTTGCAGGACGAGGCGTTGGCCGAGGCCATGCGCATCGACCCAAGCTCGCTGGTGCGCTGGCTGCGCGTGCGGCTCGGCGCCGCCGAGGGTCTGGTGCTCTATGTGGATCAACTGGAGGAGTTGATCACCCTCGCGTCGCCCGAGGAGGCGCAGCTCGCGGGCTCGGCACTGGGCTCGCTGGTGGAGGGGCCGAGTGGACTGCGGGTGCTCGCCACGGGGCGCAGCGATTTTCTCACGCGGCTGACGTCGGTGCCGGGCCTGGGCTCGGACGTGCCGCGCGCGCTGTACCTCCTGCGCGCCCTGTCTGCCGAGGAGACGCGCGAGGCCATCGTCGGGCCGGCGCGCGTGAAGGGCGTGCGCTTCGAATCGGAAGCGATGGTCGGTGCGCTGGTGGCCTCCTCGGCCGCGGATGGTGGATTGCCGCTGCTCCAGTTCGCGCTCGCGGAGCTGTGGGATGCGCGCGATGGCGCGGCCGGTGTCATGACCCAGGCCGCGCTGGACTCGATGGGGGGCGTGGCTGGGGCGCTGGCACGCCACGCGGACGAGGCGGTGGCGCTCTTGCTCCCCGAGCGTCGCGCGGCCGCGCGAGGGGTCCTGCTTCGGCTGGTGACGGCGGATGGGACGCGCGCGCGCAAGACGGACCGGGAGTTGGTGGGGAATGATCCGCGCTACCGCGCCGCGCTGGAGGCGTTGGTCCAGGCTCGACTGTTGGTGGCGCGTGAGGCGGAAGAGGGCACGGCCTACGAGGTGGCGCACGAGGCGCTGCTCACAGGCTGGAGAACCCTCGCGCGATGGCTGGCGGATGCGGGCGAGCGCCGCGAGGTGCAGGCTCGGTTGGAGGCCGCCGCTGCGCAGTGGGAGCGGCTGTGCCTCGCGCGTGAGTCGCTGTGGGGCCCGCGTCAACTCGCTGAAGCGGCGGTGTTGGACAGCAGTGAGCTGACGCGGCGGGAGCGGGACTTCCTGGAGGAGTCGCGGCGCACCATGGTGCGCAGTCGGCGGGTGCGGCAGGTGCTCGCGGTGGGTTTCCTGCTCTCCCTCGCGCTCCTCTATGGTGGGCTCCAGCTTCGCGAGCGTTGGCGGCTGGACGCACGCGTGCGCCATGAGCTCATCGAAGCGACGCGGTCCGACGAAGAGGTCCGCATCGAGCATGAGGCCCTGGAGGCCGAGCGTGCCGACGCCTTCCAGCTCTACGACACGGGCAAGAAGGCCGAGGCGGATCAGGCCTGGGCACGGGCTTCGGCGCGAGCCTCGCGGCTGCATCGTCGCTTCGACGCGGTGGCGGACCGATTGGAGCGCGCACTGGCGCTGGCGCCTTCTCGCGCGGATGTGCGCGCGGCGCTGGCGGACTTCCTCTTGGAGCGAGCGCTGTGGGCCGAGGTCGAAGGTGAGACGGGCGGCCTGCCCGCGCTGCTCCAGCGCCTGCGCCTGTATGACACGAGCGGGGAGCGGTGGCGCCGGTGGACCGCGCCCGCGCGCTTCGCGTTGGAGGGGCTGGCTCCGAACGCCACCGTGGAGCTGCGCCCTGTGTCGCGCGATGCCCAGGGCCGCGAGGTGCTCGGGCCGCCGATGAGCGTGGGCGTGGGCCCGTGGCGCGATGTCCCCGTGCCACCGGGGAGCTATCAGCTCACCGCCCGCGCACCGGGCCATGAGGACGCGGTGCAGCCCGTGTTGTTGCAGCGCGGAGAGTCGCGGCGACTCGTGGTGCCCATGCTGCGCGCGGGCACGCTGCCTCACGGTTTCACGTATGTCCCGCCCGGAGACGTGCGCTTCGGCAGCGCCGCCGAGGCGAGCGTGCGTGAGTTCTTCAACACCGTGCCCCAGCATCGCGTGGAGGTCCCGGGCTTCCTCGTGGCGCGAAACGAGACCACCTTCGCGGAGTGGCTGGAGTACCTGGAGGCCCTGCCTGCCTCCGAGCGCGCGCGGCGCCGTCCGCACGTGGGCAGCGGTGGCTACGTCGGGCTGCTCGCGCTGGAGCCCGAGCGAGGGACATGGCGCCTGCGCTTCCAGCCCGGGGACACGCCGTACACCGCGCGCATCGGTGAGCCGCTGCGCTACGCGAAGCGGGAGCGCCGCGCCGAACAGGACTGGCGGCGCTTCCCGGTGAGCGGCATCACCTTCGCGGATGCGCAGGCATATGCATCCTGGCTCGCGTCCACGGGGCGCGTGCCGGGGGCGCGGCTGTGCACGGAGCTGGAGTGGGAGCGTGCCGCGCGCGGTGTGGACGGGCGCGAGTTCCCGCACGGAGACCGACTGGAGCCCGACGAGGCGAACGTCGACACGACGTACGGCAAGGAGCCCGGGGGCTTCGGTCCGGACGAAGTGGGCAGCCACGCGGCGTCGCGCAGCCCATTCGGCGCGGATGACATGGCGGGCAACGTCTGGGAATGGACCCGCTCGTGGTTGGAGCCCGGGCGTCCCGTGGCGCGAGGTGGAAGCTTCTCATTCGCATCGACCTCGGCGCGCTCCAGCAACCGCGAGCTGCCCGAGCCGTCGCTGCGCGACGTGGCGTTGGGGCTGCGCGTCTGCGCGGATCCACCGCCGTCCAATCCCTGAGTCGCGCTCCCCGCGCAGGTCTCTCGGCGCGCCGGGCTGTCCGGCCGTGCCAGACGATTGACGCGTGACCGACATCGCAACCGTACCGGGGATTGCTCGCACCTTGCTCCACGGACCCCGGCTGCAAACCTTGGAGGTCGCAGGACGCAAGACGGAGGAGTGGCGTCGGGAGGTGTACCGTGAGCGCGAGCAAGGTGCTGGGGGTGGTGGTGGTTGCCGGAGTGCTGTGGGGCTGCGGAAGCGAGTGGGGGCCACCCGTGCCCCTGGCGGCGTCCTCGCAGGGGGCGGAGCTGTCGACACCCAATGGGCGCAACCTCAACGGCCGCAACCTCAATGGGCGCAACCTCAACGGCTCGGACTTGAGCGGCATGCTCATCGCCGTGGACTATGCGAATGCGCGGCAGGGACCCACGCTGCGCCCGCTCGACTCGGTGCGGTTGGTGGGCTCCTCCTTCGTGGGGAACATCGGCACGCACGTGTTGTCGGGCGCGGACTTCGTGGGGGTGCGCTTCAAGGGGCGTCTGGGGGAGGGGGGCGCGGTGGAGCTGCGCGTGGATGACGCCGACCAGGGCGCTGGAGCCGAGCACGACGTGTGGTCCTATGCCGTGTCCTTCCTCGACAAGGATGGGCAGTGGCGCTCCATCTGCCGGGGCCCGAACGACGAGCCGCTGCGCGCCATCCCCGCGGCGGGGCGCTGGGACTACCGCCAGGGGGTGCCCGGCGCGGGGGGGGCGAAGCTGGATGATCCGTCCGCCTTCACCTTCGCATGCGAGGGCGCGGCGATCGCGAAGTGCATCCACTTTGGTTACAAGCCGTGGGCGCTGCGGCCGGACGGTCGGAGTCTGGCGGCGTACCACCAGGCCTGCACGCGCATGGTGCGCGCGGACTTCTGTGGCGATGGGGAATCCCACACGCAAGATGGGCAGTGGGTGAATGTCTACGACGCCATCGGCGTGCAGCAGGACACCGAGCCGTGGGTCCCCGAGGCGGAGTGGGACGTGAGTGGCTCGCGCTGCTTCACCGCCGTGACACGCGCGCACACGGAGGTGAGCTGCCCGGGACGGCTGAATCGTCCGGACTGCGGCGCGTCGGCCCATTTCCAAGCCGGCACGCTCCTGATGAGTGAGTCGCCGTTGGGCGCCATTCCTCCCGTCGCGCCGTGATGGGAGGCCGGGGACGGGCTCGGTGATGTCCGCCCTTGGACGGCCTGGGCGCGCGCTTCGTTCGGTGGCGGAGCGCGCGCGGGCCCCTCGGTGGGCGCGTCGGGACTCGGTGATTAACCCGCCGGTGGCACCTCCAGGTGGAGCAGCGGTGGCTGGGAGCGCGAGGAGACACGCCATGGGTGGGCGGTGGGCATGGAGTGGTGGGCTGTCGGTGCTCGCGATGCTGGCGTCGGGCTGTCGCGCGCGCTCCAACGAAATGGAGCCAGCCACTCCGGCCTCGGTGACGCTGGGGCCGGAGAACGTGGTGCAAGTGAAGCCGGCCGAGCTGCGCAGCGGGCCGGTCCTCTCCGGCACGCTCCAGGCGCCGAGGGCCGCCAACATGCGCGCGGAGGTCGGTGGCCGCGTCTTGAACGTGAAGGCGGAGCCCGGCCAGCCGGTGCACAAGGACGAGCCCCTCGCGCGCATCGACGAAGGGACGCTGCGGGCCCAGGTGCTCGCGGCCCGCTCCTCGCTGCGCGTGGCGGACAACGCGCTCCGCGTGGCCCAGTCGGATGAGGCGCGCAACTCGCGGCTGGCGAAGGCGGGGGTCATCACCCAACGCGACTTCGAGCGTGCTCAGCTCGCTCGGACGCAAGCGGAAGGACAGTTGGCGGATGCACGCTCGCGCCTGAAGCTGGCGGAAGAGCAGCTCACCCGCACGCGCGTCGTCGCGCCGTTCGATGGCGTGGTCAGTGAGCGCGCGGTGCATACAGGCGACATCGTTCAGGTGGGCTCGCCCCTCTTCACGGTGGTGGATCCGCGCTCGCTTCGGTTGGAGGCCGCGGTGCCCGCCGTGCAGCTCGCGCAGGTGAAGGCTGGCACGCCCGTGGAGTTCCATGTCACCGGCTACGGCGAGCGGACGTTCCGCGGGCAGGTGGAGCACATCAACCCCGCGGTCGATCCGACGACGGGGCAGGTGCGCATCTATGTGGACGTCCCCAATGACTCGCGGGCGCTGCTCTCGGGGCTCTTCGCGCAGGGCCGCGTGGCCTCCACCGCGAGCCAGGGATTGGCCGTGCCTCTGGACGCGTTGGATCCGCGGAGCGACCCACCCTCCGTGCTGCGCATCCACGATGGCAAGGTGGCGCGGGCTCCCGTGACACTGGGCTTGCGTGACGAGGTGGCGCAGGCCGTGGAGGTTCGCTCTGGCCTCCAGGACGGAGACCTCGTGTTGCTCGGCTCCGCGCGCGAGCTGACCGAGGGGACGCCCGTGAAGGTGACCGCCTCCCCAGCGCCTCGCGCTCCGAACCAGGGCGTGGGCGGCGCGGGGCGTGACTCGGTTCCGGAGCGCGCCCCGTAGCGCGGGCCTTCATCCTCACGGGAGTCGCTCGGTGTTCATCTCGGACTTCGCCATCAAGCGTCCCATCGTCACCATCACCGCGATGGTGGCGTTGGTCGTCTTCGGAATCGTCGCGCTCCTCAACCTGGAGACGGACGAGTTCCCCGACATCCAGCAGCCGGTCATCGCCGTGTCCATCGTCTACCTGGGGGCCTCGCCCGACACGGTGGAGCGAGAGATTGTCGAGCCCATCGAGGACGCCATCTTCAGCATCAGCGGCGTGGACGCGAAGAAGACGACCTCCAGCGCGACGGATGGCCTGGCCAACTTCACGGTCTTCTTCGATTTCTCGAAGGACGTGCAGCAGGCCTCTCAGGACATCCGCGACGCCATCTCCAGCAAGCGAGCGGACCTGCCGCAAGAGATGAAGGAGCCCATCCTCACGCGGTTTGATCCGTCTCAGCAGCCCATCATGTCGCTGGTCCTCACGTCGCCTTCGCTCGACGTGCCCTCGCTGTCACGACTGGCGGATCCGCTGGTGGTGAGCGAGCTGCGGTCGGTCGCGGGCGTGGCGCAGGTGACGGTGGTGGGGGGCCTGGACCGCGAGCTGACGGTGCAGGTCCGTCCCGCCGCCCTCCAGGCCGCGGGCCTGTCCGTCGCGCAGATCGTCGCGGCGCTGCAGGCCCAGAACCTCGCCGCGCCGGTGGGGCGGCTCAACACGGAGCTGGAGGAGCGCACCATCCGCCTGCGAGGCCGCCTGGAGACGCCGGAGGACTTCGCGCGCGTGGCGGTGGCCGAGCGAGGCGGACGCACGGTGCGCCTGGGAGAAGTAGCGGATGTCTTCGCCGGCACCGAGGAGCCGCGCACCGAGGCCCTCTTCAACGGGGGCAAGGCGGTGGGCATCGACGTGCTGAAGTCCAAGGGATACAGCACCACGGAGGTGGCTGATGCCGTGCGCGAGCGCGTGCGCGTGCTTCAGCAGCGCCTACCCGAGCAGGCGCGGCTGGAGGTGGTGCGAGACGCGGGTAAGCGGGTGCGCGCCGCGGTGGTGAACGTGCAGCAGGCGCTGGTGGAGGGCGCGCTGTTGACGGTGCTGGTGGTGTTCCTCTTCCTCAACTCGTGGCGCTCCACGGTCATCACGGGACTGGCTTTGCCCGTGAGCGCGCTGGCGTCCTTCATCAGCGTCTGGGTGTTTGGCTTCACGCTCAACACGATGTCCCTGCTCGGGTTGACGTTGGCCATTGGCATCCTCATCGACGATGCCATCGTGGTGCGCGAGAACATCGTGCGCCACATCGAGATGGGGAAGGACCACTTCACCGCCTCGCGCGAGGGCACGCATGAAATCGGGCTCGCGGTGGCGGCCACCACGTTCTCCATCGTGGCGGTGTTCATCCCGGTGGCCTTCATGTCCGGCGTGGCGGGGCAGTGGTTCAAGCCGTTCGCGCTGACCATCGCGTGCTCGGTGCTGGTGTCCCTGTTCGTCAGCTTCTCGCTGGACCCGATGCTCAGCGCGTACTGGGCCGATCCCCAGACGGAGTCCGGTGCGCGCCGAGGGTTCATCTCCCGAGGGCTGACGTACTTCAATCATTGGTTCGACCGGCAGGCGGATCGCTACAAGGGCGTGATTGCGTGGGCGCTGGACCATCGGTTGGTGATGGTGCTGCTCGCGGTGGGTTCGCTCGTGGGGGCGGTGATGCTCCAGGCGACGATTGGTGGCGCGGGCTTCGTCCCCGTGAGCGACCGCGGCGAGCTGGAGGTGCTGGTGGAGACGCCGCCGGGCTCCAGTCTGGAGTACACGCGGCGCAAGGTGGAGGAGGTGTCGCGCCGCATTCGCGCGCACTCCGAAGTGGCTTACACATACTCGACCATCGGGACGCCGCTGCCGCTGCGCGCGCCCGGCGTGGACCAGGCGCTGGTGTACGTGCGCCTGAAGCCCAGGACCGAGCGCAAGGAGAACCAGGATGCGCTGGGCCGCGTCTTCCGAGGCGAGTTGCTCGAAGTGGGTGGGGCCACGGCCTCTGTCTTCACCAGTGGCTTTGGAGGCGCGCTGAAGTCCATCCAGTTGGAGCTGCGCGGCCCGGAGACGCAGCCCCTCAACGCATTGGCGGAGAAGGTGATGGCGGCGGTCCGGCAGGTTCCTGGCGCGGTGGACGTGGGCCTGTCCACGCGAGGCCAGAAGCCCGAGCTGGAGGTGGAGCTGAACCGAGGACTCGCAGGACAGCTCAACGTGACAGTGGGGCAGGTGGCGCAGTCGCTGCAACCGGCCTTCGCGGGGCTCGACTCGGGAGACTGGGTGGACCCTTCGGGCAAGACGCGGGATGTGATGGTGCGACTGGCGCCTGAGTCACGCACACAGCCCTCGGATCTGGCGCAGCTTCCGCTGGTCATTGGAGCGGGTCCCAATGGTGCGCCCATCGTGGTGCCGCTGGGGCAGGTGGCATCGGTGCGCCAGACGCTGGGCCCGGCGCAAATCAATCACTTGAACCGAGAGAAGGTCATCAACGTCCAGGCGAATGTGCAGGGGCGCTCGCTCTCCGAGGTGACGCGAGACATCGACGTGAAGCTCAAGGGCGTGACGATTCCCAAGGGCTACGTGATGTCGCTCGGCGGGGAGTCAGCGGATCAGCGCGAGGTGTTCGGTCGGGTGTTCCTGGCGCTGGGGGTGGCGGTGTTGTTGATGTATCTCATCCTCGTGGTCCAGTTCGGCTCGTTCGTGGATCCGCTGGCCATCTTGGTGTCGCTGCCGCTGTCGCTGATTGGCGTGGTGCTGGCGCTGCTGGTGACGGGCGACACGCTGAACATCATGAGCTTGATTGGAGTCATCTTGCTCATGGGCATCGTGGCGAAGAACGCCATCCTGCTCATCGACTTCGCCAAGTGGTCGCATGCGCGAGGCACGCCGTTGCGCGAAGCGCTCATCGAAGCAGGGCGCATCCGCCTACGGCCCATCATCATGACGACGTTCGCGCTCATCGCGGGCATGGTGCCGGTGGCGCTGGGGCACGGCGAGGGCGGCGACTTCCGTGCACCGCTGGGCCGAGCGGTGATTGGCGGCGTCATCACCTCCACGCTGCTCACGCTGCTGGTGATTCCAACCGTCTACGAGATTCTCTCCGACGGTCGAGCGTGGCTGCTGAATCGACTGCGCCGAGTGTTCAATGCAGAGGGCGCGAGGCGGGAGCCGCACGGGGGAGGGGAGCCGCGTCCGGCACCCCATTCACGGCAGGAGTGACGTTCGCGGGCGAGGAATTGATGAACTCGGCCTCGATGGGGTCCATTTCGATGTCCGCGTCGGAGTCCTCTCCGCCGAGGGCTCCGTCCGCGCCATACGCCCTGACGTGTGGACCCTTATCATCGAGTGAGTAGTCATACTCACGGCCCCACGGGTCTGTGGGAATCCTGTCCAGGTGCCGTGTTGCCACCAATGCCGGGATCCCTTCCTGGACAGAGGGGAAGTGCCCCTGCTGTTTGTAATAGCGCTTCAGCGCCGTGCGGATGGCACGCAGGTCCTCCATCGCTCGCTCGTCTTTGGGTATTTCGCCCAAGTGTGGAAGGACCCCGGTGCTGCTGAGCAGTATGCACAGGACAACGAGTCCGCCGAACACGGCCAGGATATTCCGGAGGAGGAGCACGAGAACGCGCCAGGGCGAGTAAGGTGGGCGAGAGGGAGCGGTGAAGTTCATGCGATCCTCGCGGACAGAGGTGCGTGGCTGCCGAGTCGGCTGCGCCGCATGTTCAACGCGGAGGGCGTGAGGCGGGAGGCACGGGGTGGGTGGGGGCCGTGTCCCTCGCCCCATTCGTGGCAGAGGAGGCGCTCGCCGGTATCTCGCAGATCAGCTCGGCGTCGAACCGGGCCATGGTGATCTCCGCGTTGAGTCCGTCGCCACCGGGCGCTCCGTCCGCGCCATTCGTCCAGACGCGTGGGCCTTCGTCATCGAGCACGTAGTGGTACTCGTGGCCCCACGGGTCCGTGGGAATCTTCTCCAGATTCTGGGTCGCCACCAGGGCCGCGAAGCCTTCCTTCGTCGAGGGAAAGTGTCTCTGCTTGTTGTAATAGAGCTTCAACGCAGCGCGGATGTGGTGCAGATCCAGCTTCGCGATGTCCTCGGGGTGCTCCAGGTTGCAAGGGGCGACCGCGACGATGATGAGGAGCAACACGAACATCCCCAACAATGTGAGCCAGATGTTGCGGGCGATGCGGGCGAAGGACTGCTTCGGAGGAACCTGCGTCGGAATGGACATGACACGCGTCCATCTTCAAGGCGTGTGCCGCGGCGCTTCTCCCTCTTGGGTTCGCTTGACTCGACGCGCGCAGCTCCGCCGTCAGCGCATTCCTGTCCAAGCGCGACAGTGGCCGCGGACAATCTGTCGCGATGCTCGTGGCTCGTCGGCGCGCGCAGCTGTCAGTCGCTCCCGGTCCGGGCGTCGGCCCGTCTTTCCCTCGAATGACGGAGTCGAAACATGGGCTGGGCGACAGAGGCAGTGCAGGCGCTGTCACGCGGGTCGCGCGTGGAGGTGAGGCCCCGAGGCGGGTCCATGCGAGGTCGCATCGAGGACAATCAGCGCGTGACGCTGAGCCCGGTGGACCCGCGTGACGTTCAGGTCGATGACATCGTGCTGGTGCGGTGGAGGGGTGGGGTCCTCCTGCATCTCGTGAAGCGGGCCACGGCGGAGCAACTGCTCATCGGCAACAACGTGGGCCGCATCAATGGCTGGGCGCCTCGTCGAGACGTCGTCGGCCGCGTCGTGCACATCCATCCCCTCACGACGTGACGTGCTCGCGGTCGCAGTATCGCTGCTGAACGTCCGCGCGCCGGAGCGGTTGGCGTGAGCGCGCCGGGGCTCTAAGAACCTATTTCGGTAGGAGCGCGTGGAACCAAGTGATGATGCCCAGCGCAAAGTGCAGCATCGCGACGTAGGTGTCCTCTCGCTTCTCCCAGCGCACCAGCAGACGTCGGAAGCGGTTGAGCCAGGAGTGGGTTCGCTCGACGACCCATCGCGGCGAAGAGCGTCGACGCTGTGCGCACCGGGGCCTCACCTGGGAGTGTCGTCTGGGGGCCCGGAGCGTGAAGCCATACTCCTGGGCCAGCTCGCGCACGGACCTGAAGGCATACCCCAGGTCACCACACAGCGTCTGGCAACTGCCCCGACTTGGCAGGGGCCGTCGGACGGGAATCGATTCAAGCGTGGAGCGCGCCAGCTTGAAGTCGTTCGTGTTGGCTCCAGCGACCTCGAGGCCGAGGGGGACGCCGCGCGAGTCTGTCAGCAGACTGCGCTTGGTGCCCCGCTTCGCTCTGTCGGTGGGATTGAGGCCGGTTTCTTCCCCCGCCCAGCGGCGCTTTGCCCTGGGGCCCGTCCAACGCCAGCCAGCGCCAATCAATGCCCGCCAGCCGTCGTCCTTCTTCACTACCCCATGGCCGCGTCCTCCTGCCTCTTCAACCCGGCAGGAGGCCGACCTTCTTCCCTACCGAAATAGGCTCTTATCGAAACGACATGGCCAAGATTGCAATTACTCGAGACATGGTTGAGAATCGCTCGATGCCGGTCCCTGAATGCGAGGAATATCATATTTCGGATATCTTGTCGGGCCTGGCCGACGGCAAGGTAAATAAAGTTTTCCAGACGGAGGGATTTGCTTCGGAGGCGGATTGGCAATCTTCGCGTGAGCAAATTCAGCGGCGATTGGCTGCGTATAGGGGCGCAGTGCTGGCAGGGACGACTAGGCGCGATATTGGTCGGTGATTGCGTGGGATTTATCAAAAATTTGGTGTGTTTTTGTCTCATTGGGCTGTCGGGGGGGTGCGTCCCCAAAGGACTTAGCTCTCCTTCGGGTACGGTTGATACTGGCTTGAAGCCTGAGGTTGTCTTGTGGTCGCTATGTCCATTTCCCTGTCTAGATCGGTCGCCGAAGATTGCTATTTATGGCGATGGCCGGATTTTGAGGAGGGTGTCTCGAAATTTGGACGAGGCGCCAACGTTCTGGCGCGGAGGAATGTCTTCTGTGCAGTGTCGAGCCTTGTCTTCTTTGGTGCGAGAACAGGGGGCGGGATTGGCTGATTCGTTTGTTTTTGCTGCTGAGGGTACTGATGCTCCAGAATACATTCTGCAATGGCGACTGCGCGATGAGGGGGTGCGACAAATGGTGGTTAATGGAATACTGGAGCCGGAGGAAGGTAAAGGGGATCGCCCTCGCACTCCCTCCGCATTTCTAAGGATTCTAGATGGGTTGGCTGGATGTGTTCCGGTCGACGCTCGTGTCTATATTCCTGATGCTGTCTTGCTTGAGTTTGTGCCCGTCACGTTTTCGACCAATGGCGGCGTTGCTTGGCCTGACTCATGGACGGCGTCGACCGTGTTCTCGGATGGATCTCAGAGCGGAGTCGAGAGTGGGTTGACCGCGCTGTTGCCGGGTTCGCAGTTCGCTGAAGTCTATCGATGGCTCTGGCGTCTCCAGAGTTCTGGCCATGACGTTTTGTTTCGGGGGCAGCTATTCTACGTCAGGATGCAAGCAGTCTTCCCTGGCGCACCAGCTCCACTGACTTTTAGTGTTCCTGAAATTCCAAAGTAGTCTTGCTTCGGAGCGAGAGCGACCTTACTCGCCCGTGTTTTTGAAGTACTCGAAAGGAGCGGCAGTGGGCTGATTGCACATGGATAATGTGGCCGCCATCTTTACAAAGAAAGTGGATCGTGTGTCGCACCGGGTTGTTGAGACACCAGGTTGGTCGTAATCAGGCCGTCTGCTTCGACTGCATCAGCTTTCTCCGGGTCTGATTGGGCGAGAGGAAGTTGTGGCGCTCTGCGCGCCAGGGCGCGGCACACTTCGCGGCAGTAGGTCTGCCCCCTGTCGCACCTTCAACAGAGCCAGAATCGCTCCCCGCAATGACGGCACTCACGCTCGAAGCTCGTGCCCCCGGGCCTCTGGGGGCACGCTTTCGTGACACGGGCGCTTCTTGTTGGTGTCTGTCGCGCAGAGGTAGCGACTTCATTTGTCCAGCGGCTTGGCATTCCTCCAGGGCGCTCATCTCGCCCTCTCTTCCAGCCCAGCGTGGCCCAAGCCTCCCCAGCCGCTAGTTGTTCGCGCCTCGAGCTCCGCTGCGCGGCCCTCCACTCCCGCGCTTCTCCGCGCTCGCGTGGTTCGAAGACCCGCGCTTCTTGAAGGTTGTCTCCACTTGTGGCTCGTCGGCGCGCGCAGCTGTCAGTCGCTCCCGGTCCGGGCGTCGGCCCGTCTTTCCCTCGAATGACGGAGTCGAAATTTGGGCTGGGCGACAGAGGCAGTGCAGGCGTTGTCACGCGGGTCGCGCGTGGAGGTGAGGCCCCGAGGCGGGTCCATGCGAGGTCGCATCGAGGACAATCAGCGCGTGACGCTGAGCCCGGTGGACCCGCGTGACGTTCAGGTCGATGACATCGTGCTGGTGCGGTGGAGGGGTGGGGTCCTCCTGCATCTCGTGAAGCGGGCCACGGCGGAGCAACTGCTCATCGGCAACAACGTGGGCCGCATCAATGGCTGGGCGCCTCGTCGAGACGTCGTCGGCCGCGTCGTGCACGTCCATCCCCTCACGACGTGACGTGCTCGCGGTCGCGCAGTGTCGCTGCTGAACGTCCGCGCGCCGGAGCGGTTGGCGTGAGCGCGCCGGGGCTCTAGGGTCGCTTCTCCCTGGAGACGCAAGCCTGACACCGCTGCCCAAAGATCATCGCAAGGTCGTCACCGAGGCCCTGGCGGCGCTGGGCGTCACGCGCTGGGTGCTCAGCATCCAGGACCCGAGCTTCCCGGGCCTGCCGGGGCAGGACTTCGGCCGGGGTTCGCCGTACTCGGAGGGCGCCGCGCGCCTGTTCTCCTTCGCGCGCGACCTGGGCTTCACCGGCGTCCAGCTCGGGCCCCAAGGGCAGACCACCGAGTACAACGCGTCGCCGTACGACGGCACGCTGTTCTCGCGCAACGTGCTCAACGTCGCGCTCACGCCGCTCACCGACCCGCATGGTCCTTGGGGAAGACTGCTCTCGCCTGACACGCTGGCCCGCTTCGTCTCCGAGCGCCCGTTCACCTCACGCCCGGACGTCCGTTACGGCTTCGCGTTCCGCGCGCAGTCCGCCGCGCTCGACGAAGCGTGGGCCACCTTTCAACGAGAACAACCCACCGAACTCTCGCGGGCTTTCGCGTCATTCCAACGGGACAACGCATCATGGCTCACGCCGGACTCGCTCTTCGATGTGCTCGGCGCCGAGCGTGGCGACGCGGACTGGCGGCACTGGGAGCCATCGCTCGACGCGAGGCTGTTCAGTCCGCACCCCGAAGAGGCGGACGCCGCCGAGGCGCGTGTGCACGAACTGGAGACTCGGCACGCGACCTCCCTGGACCGCTACGCCTTCTTCCAGTTCCTGGTGCACTCGCAACACGCGCAGCTGCGCGAGCGCGCGGTGGATTGGGGGCTGAAGTTCTACGGCGACCTCCAGATTGGCTTCTCGCCTCGGGACGCGTGGGCGTGGCGGGGCTTGTTCCTGCGCACGGACCTGATGGGCGCCCCTCCCAGTCGCACCAACCCGGAAGGGCAGCCCTGGAACTATCCGGTGATGGATCCCGCGCATTACTTCGAAGCCGACGCGCGCCAGCCCGGGCCCGTGCTGCGCTTCATGGATGCACGGCTGGGAAAGATGCTGGGCGAGTACGACGGCCTGCGCATCGACCATCCTCACGGGCTCGTGTGTCCGTGGGTGTACCGCGCGGGAGAACCGGATGCCCTGCGCGCGGTGCAGCAGGGCGCGCGCCTGTTCTCCTCTCCCGACCTGCCAGACCATCCCGAGCTGGCTCGCTACGCCATCGTCGGGCCGGAGCAACTGGACCGCACGCAATCCCGTCACGCGGATGGCTGGGTGCGCTCGCTCACGCCCGCGCAGGTGGAGCGCTACAGCGTCCTCTTCGACGCGGTGGTGCGGACCGCGCAGCGCCAAGGGCGAGCACGAGAGGACCTCTTGTGCGAGGTGCTCAGCACGATGCCCTATGAGCTGGGATGCGTGCTCGCGCGCCATGGCCTGGGGCGCTTCCGCGTGACGCAGAAGGCAGCCCTCGACAACCCCTCCGACGTGTACCGCAGCGAGAACGCGGCGCCCGACGACTGGGTGATGGTGGGGAACCACGACACGCCCTCGCTGTGGCGCTGGGTGGGGACATGGCAGTGGCGTGGCGCCTCGCGTGCGCAGGCGGCGTACCTGTCCCAGCGCCTGCATCCCGAGCCGGAGGGCCGTGAGGACTTCGCGAGACGGCTCGCGGAGAACCCCGCCGAGTTGGCTCAGGCGAAGTTCGCGGACCTCTTCGCGTGTCGCGCGCGCAACGTGATGGTCTTCTTCGCTGACCTCTTGGGGATGCAAGAGACCTACAACGTGCCGGGCACCGTGGATGCGCGGAACTGGTCCCTGCGCGTGCCCGAGGACTGGGCGCAGCGCTATCGCGAGCGTCTCCGCGTGGGTGCGGCCCTGGACCTGCCACGTGTGTTGGCGCTGGCCCTGCGCGCGCGTGGCGCGGAGTCACGCACCCGTCACGCCGCGCTGTTGCGCCGACTGGACCAGTTGTCCCACGCAGGGGAGTAGGCCGCGACCCGTGAAGTGCGAGTGCTCGTCTCGCGCGACCCACCTGCCCACGAGGGAGGCTGTCTTCCGTGTGGCGCCGATATCTTCTATCTAGAGAACAGTTCGAGCGCCGCTGGTCTTCGGGATGGAGCTGAGCCTCGCCGTGACGACTCCTCGTGAGTGGGCATTCGGGACGCATCGCGCGACCTTCGAGGCGCCGGACCTGCTCGTCTTCCGCTTCGTCGGGCCCTCACGGCTGGAGGATGTGAAGCGGGTGCTGGAGATCTGCGAGGAGCTGGGCGCGCGACATCCGCTCTACGTCATCTCCGACGTGGCGAACTCGACGCTGGAGCGCGAGGCGCGCGACCACCTCGTCCACCATTCGAGCGAGGCGTGGTTCAAGGGCCAGGTGTACCTGGGCACGGGCCCGGTCGAGCGCGCGGGTGCCAAGGCGCTGATGCTGGCCCTTTATCTGCTGGGCCGGTGGCGCGTGCCGCTCGAGTTCGCCGACACCGAGGCGGAGGCTCGCGAACTCATCGCGCGCCAGCGAGCCCGCGACCACGCCCTGCGCTCGGCCTCAGTGCTTCACGTCCACCACGATGCGTGACGGGCCCTTCAGCTCCAGCACGCGATAGCTCGTAGGGCGCGCGGTGCCGAGCAGCCACGTCACCTCGGCCTCGAAGTCACAGGTGCGGACCAGCTCGCGCACCATGGGCAGCGCGGGCTTCAGCGTGAGGTCACTCACGGTGGCCTTGCCCTCGGACGTGTGCGCACGCGCGGGGATGAAGCGCACCTCCAGCGGCCCTTGCCCCTCCACCTTCACCGGGTCGCCCGAGCCGCACTGCACCGCGGGCGTCTTCGCGTAGGCGACCTGATAGCCGGGCAGCTCCGCGCCCTCGAATTGGAACACCACGCGGTCGTAGTCCTCGTGGGGGCCCGTGCGCACCGAGACGAGCGTGGCCTGGGTTTGCTCACGGCGCTTCACCTCGGTGGGGCTGGAGGTCCACGCGGGCGAGTCTGGTTCGGCGGCGGGAGCGCTCTCCTCGGGGCCGGGGGGAGTCGGCGTCGGCGCTTGGGGGAGGACGCTGCCCGAGGCGACGTGGACAGGGGGACGTGCCTCGGCTTCGCCTTCGCGAGGGAGGGTGCCCAGGGGTGGCGTGGGCGTGGGCGCCACGGTGCGCTCGGGCGCGGGCTCGTCCTTCTTGGAACATCCCCCCGCCGTGAGCAGCGCGCCCACGAGCCACAGCGACCGCATCCCACGTCCAGACCGCCGCATCGCGTGTCCTCCCAACGGCCCTCCGGGTGGGGCCGGTGCCCTCCTCTCGCACGGGAGGGCACCTGGGAGCCAGGGCTCAGCGCGCCGGGGATGTCACGGCGCCGACGTGGCGGGGGCGAGCGCGCGCGGGTCCACGTCCAGGATGAAGCGCACGAGCGGGCCGTCCACCATGCGCGTCCCGTTCACCACGGTGGTCGGCTTCTCGAAGAAGCAGTTGTTCCAGACGAGTCCGGCCAGGGCCGTATCCGCCGCGTTGGACCACGTGCCATCCATGGGGCCCTCGTAGTAGCCCGTGCGGTGCAGCACCTTCTTGAGGCGCTTCGCCGTGGGCTTGTCGAGCGCGATGCGGTCCGCGGGGTCCTGGACGGCGAGCACGCCCAGGTAGCGGTGGAGCTGCACGTCCAGCTCTTCCAGCGCGTTGTAGCTGCTGTTGACGACGGCGTCCGCGAGCACGTGCGTGTAGAAGGCGCTGTCCGCGGTGGTGTTCCACACGCGCACGACGCCCGAGCGCTCGCCATTCTTGTCCCCGCCCACGCGCGCGCCGGCCTGGAGCGCCTGGAGCAGTCGCCGCGGGAAGCTGCCGGTGGCGTGCTCGAAGCCATCCGCCATGGCCTGGCAGAGGTTGCCGGTGGACATGTTGTTGGCCTGCACGACGTAGGTGGCGCCCTTCACGGAGCACGTGGCGTCCGCCGTCTGGTTTCCGGAGGTCTGCCCCAGCGTGATGCTCCCATCGGGGTGCAGCTTCACCGCGGCGAGCTGGCGGATGGGGCCATAGGGGTCCTCGGCCAGCACCGAGTCGATGGCGGCCTGGGGCGCGGCGCCGCCGTCGATGCGCGCGATGACGGCCTGCGCATCATCCACCGAGGGTAGCGCCATGGTGGCGACCGCGAGGTCGGAGCGCCCGTACGGCACCAGGGCCGTGATGCCCGTGGGGAACGAGATGACGGCGATGCCGCACTGATGTCCCACGGGGTCGCACGCCACGATGGCGCGCGTGCCGAAGATGCGCGTGTTGATGGACGAGGGCGGCGCGGCCCGCGCGGTGCCCGCGCCGAGCAAGAGGAGGGACGAGAGGGCGAGCAGGTGCTGCGTCAGGGGCTTCATGGCGGGGCCTCGGCATGAGGGACGGCGGCCGCCGCGCGCGACGCGCACGGACGGGACGCTCTTCCGGGGTGGGGTGGATGTCGCATGCCCTGGAACGGGACGGGTTCCGGGGCATATCGGCCTCTCGGGGCTCGCTCGGAATTCGTTGCGGCGTGAGTGTGACGGGACTGACACCCATGCCCGGTCGCCCCGCGCCCGAGCGGAACGGGGCGTCGTCCCCATGCCCGTGCTTCGCGGTCCGCGCACATGCAGGTGGCTGAGACATGCGGGGCGCCCGGCGTGTAGGGTCCGCCGGGCCGCGGTGTCGCGTGCCCCCCTCTACTGACTCCGGAACTGGAGAGACCCTCTCATGGCCCTGGACCTCACTTCCCTTCCGCGCCCCACGCGTGACGACTCGACCGTTGGCACGATGGTGCGCGGGCTCGTTGGCAGCGAAATCCTCCGCATCGCGGCGGAGATTCGCGAGCTGGTCGCCAAGGGGCGCAAGGTGTGCAACCTCACGGTGGGTGACTTCAGCCCCAAGGAGTTCCCCATCCCGCAGGGGCTGGGGCAGGGCATTGGCACCGCGCTCCAGGCGGGCGAGACGAACTACCCGCCCTCGGATGGCGTGCTGGAGCTGCGCCAGGCGGTGCAGCGCTTCTATGAGCGCTCGCTGGGCCTGAAGTACCCGCTGGAGGGAATCGTGGTCGCCGGCGGCGCGCGGCCCATCATTTACGGCACCTATCGCGCGGTGCTCGATGCCGGCGACGAGGTCATCTATCCGGTGCCCTCGTGGAACAACAACCACTACGCGCACATGCTCGGGGCCCGCAGCGTGGTGGTGCCCACGGATCCAGAGAAGGGCTTCATGCCCACGCTGGAGCAACTTGCGCCGCACCTCTCGACCGCGCGGCTCCTATGCCTGTGCAGCCCGCTCAACCCCACGGGCACCATGGTGGACCCCGGCGCGCTGCGGGCCATTGCCCAGCGCATCGTGGACGAGAACAAGTCGCGTGAGCAGCGCGGCCAGAAGCCGCTCATCCTCATGTACGACCACATCTACTGGGTGCTCACCTTCGGGAAGACGAAGCACGTGACGCCCGTGGAGCTGGTGCCCGAGATTGCGCCGTACACGGTGTTCGTGGATGGCATCAGCAAGGCCTTCGCGGCGACGGGCGTGCGCGTGGGCTGGGGCGTGGGGCCGCCGTCCATCATCTCGCGCATGCGCGACGTGCTGGGCCACGTGGGCGCGTGGGCTCCCAAGGCCGAGCAGGTGGCGACGGCGCGCTACCTGGACGACACCGCCGCGTGCGAGACGTACCTGCAGGCCATGCGCCGCAGCGTGGACGTGCGGCTGGAGGCGCTGTACCAGGGCTTCGAGCGCATGCGCGCCGCGGGCCTGCCGGTGCGCGCCATCGCGCCGCAGGGCGCCATCTACCTCTCGGTCCGCTTCGACCTGGTGGGCAAGGGCGACCTGAAGACGAACGATGACATCCGCAAGCGGCTGCTGGAGAAGGCCAGCTTCGCGGTGGTGCCGTTCCAGGCGTTCGGCCTCAACGAGGACTCCGGCTGGTTCCGCCTCTCCGTGGGCGCTACGTCCGTGGCGGAAATCGAAGAGGCGCTCCCCCGCGTGGAGGCCACCGTGCGCGAGGTCCTCGCGTCGCGCTGAGGGCCGAACGGGGCGCGGCGTCCCACTCCTGACCCGGGAGCGATGCCGCGCCTCCTTCAGTGGAATCCGGGAATAGCGATCTTGAGATAGGGTTTGCTCCCGCTCACCGAGAACGGCGAGACGCGCGACCTTCCCTCATGCTCAAGCGATTCGTGGATGTCCGGGACGAGGAGGTCGGAGCGGTCCTCTGGTCCTTCCTCTACTTCTTCACGTTGATGTGCGGTTACGCCATCCTGCGCCCCATCCGAAACGAGATGGGGACGGCGGGTGACGTGAAGCACCTGTCGTGGCTCTTCACCGCCACGTTCCTGGTGATGCTGGTGGCGGTGCCGGCCTTCTCCGCGCTGGTGGCGCGGTGGCCTCGGAGCATCGTCATCCCGCGTGTCTATCTCTTCTTCCTCGCCAACCTGGTGGTCTTCTTCGTGCTGCTGCGCTTCGGCGTGGCGCGCGCGGAGGTGGCGCGGGTCTTCTACGTCTGGCTGAGCGTCTACAACCTGTTCGTCGTCTCCATCTTCTGGAGCTTCATGGCGGACGTCTTCGCCAGCGAGCAGGGCAAGCGTCTCTTCGGCTTCATCGCGGCGGGCGGCACGGCCGGGATGATTGTCGGCCCGTTCCTGGTGGGCCGGTTGGCCGAGTCCGTGGGGCCGCTCAACCTCATCCTCGTCTCGGCGGTGATGCTGGAGGTGAGCGCGGTCTGCGTGCGCAAGCTCAGCCGGTGGGCGCATGACGTGCAGCACCAGGCGCCCACCTCCGAGGGCCCGGTGGGCGGGAGCATGTTCGCGGGGCTGCGGCTGATGTTCACCTCGCCCTTCCTCCTGGCCATGGGCCTTCAGGTGTTGCTGTACGCGGCCACCTCCACGTTCCTGTACTACCAGGAGGTGCAGCTGGTGGCGGCGCACGCGAGCGACGCGGCGGCGCGCACGGCGGCGTTCGCGGACATCGACTTCTGGGTGCAGGTGCTGACGCTGGGGCTGCAGGCGCTCGTCACGGGGCGGGTCATCTCGAAGCTGGGGCTCGCGGCGGCCATGGCGGTGGCGCCCGTGCTCACCGCGCTGGGGTTCCTGGCGCTCGCGGCGATGCCCGTGCTGTGGATGCTCATCGCGGTGAAGTCGCTGCGCGGCGCGAGCCACTACGCGCTGGAGCGACCTTCTCGCGAGATTCTTTTCACCACGGTGGACCGCGAGGCCCGCTACAAGTCCAAGAGCTTCATCGACACGGTGGTGTACCGAGGCAGCGACACGGTCAGCTCGTGGCTCCAGGGCGGCCTCACGACGCTGGGGCTGGGGAACGTGGGCTTGTCGTTGGTGGCGGTGCCGCTGGCGGGGCTGTGGCTGAGCGTGTCGATGTTCCTGGCCCGACGTCAGCGCGCGCGCGTGGAATCCGCATCCCCCGAAGGGGTCGCTCCAGTAGAGAATGCCCCGGCTCGCTGAGGCGGGCATGCAGCGTCCCTTGCTGGACCCCGGAGGAACCCCGACATGAGGTGGACTCGCAGAGGTGTGATTCAGGGCGCGATGGTGCTGGGCGCGGCCCAGGCCCTGGGCTGTGCGACGACGAAGACGGGCGGCTCGGAGGCGCCGGCCTCGCGCGAGCAAGGCGCGGAGGCCTCGGGCCCCGCCAGGTCCCAGCGCATCCTCATCCTCGGCGGGACGGAGTTCCTGGGCCCCGCGCTCGTGGAGGCGGCGCGCGCGCGCGGTCACGTCGTGACGCTGTTCAACCGTGGCAAGACGCGTCCGGAGCTGTTCCCGGACCTGGAGAAGCTGCGCGGCGACCGCGACCCCAGCAAGGGCGAGGGGCTCAAGGCCCTGGAGGGCCGCGCCTGGGACGCGGTCATCGACACGTCCGGCTACTTCCCCCGGTTGGTGAAGGCCTCGGCAGAGCTGCTCGCGCCGCACGTGGGGCACTACGTCTTCGTGTCCTCCATCTCCGTCTACAAGGACCTGCGCGAGTACGGCATCGACGAGCGCTCGCCCGTGGCCACCATCGCCGACCCCACGATGGAGAAGGTGACCGAGGAGTCCTACGGCGCGCTCAAGGCGCTGTGCGAGCAGGCCGCGGAGGCGGCGATGCCGGGCCGGTCGCTGAGCGTCCGTCCGGGGCTCATCGTGGGGCCGGATGATCCGTCCGACCGCTTCACGTACTGGCCGGTGCGCGTGGCGCGCGGCGGCGAGGTGCTCGCGCCGGGCGACGGCGAGGACCCGGTGCAGTTCATCGACGTGCGCGACCTGGCCGCGTGGCTCATCCACGGCGTGGAGCGCAAGCTGACGGGGACGTTCAACGCCACGGGCCCGCAAGAGCCGGTGCCCATGCGCGCGCTGCTCGACACGTGCAAGCAGGCCACGGGCAGCGACGCGCGCTTCACCTGGGCGGAGGCCGCGTTCCTCACGAAGCAGAAGGTGAACGCGTGGTCGGACATGCCCGTGTGGATTTCGCGCACGAGCGAGGACAAGGGCATGGGCCGCGTGGGCATTGCCCGCGCGCTGGCGCAGGGGCTCTCCTTCCGGCCCACCGCGGACACCGTGCGCGACACGCTGGCGTGGTTCAAGACGCTGCCGCCCGCGCGTCAAGGCAAACTGGAGGCGGGCATCGCGGACGCGCGCGAGCGCGAGGTGCTGGCCGCGTGGCGCCAGCAGCAGGGCTCCGCCAAGGCGCAGTGAAGCCGCCCCCGGGGATGCGCCACGCCGGCGCATCCCCGGGGTGGTTGGCTACTGCCGCGCCATCAGCGCGTTCTGCTCGGCCTTCTCGTCGTGGAGGTGCTCGCCGGACACGTCCACCACGACCTGATGGAGATCGCCGGTGAAGACGAAGGGCGCCTCGTACATGGAGCTGGTGGGTGAGTAGTCATCCCGGCCGCAGGTGAGGCCCTCGCCCAGGCTGATGACCAGCGGCATGGTGGCGTCGATGTCGCTCTGGGCCACCAGATCGCCGTTGATGTACAGGCGCCCGCGCCCGGGCGTGCCGCGTCCCTGCGCGAGGTCCGGCTTGCCGGTGGGCTCGAACTCGAAGCGCAGCTCGGCGTGTCCGCGTGGGACTTCCACCGCGGATTCGAGGTGGAACTCCCGCTCGCCCACGAAGTTGTAGAGGTAGTGCAGCTTGTGGTCCTTGATGAAGAAGCTGTAGCCGCCGGTGATGCCGCCGTGGCACAGCAGCACGCCCTCGGCGCCGTCCGTCACCTCCACGTCGGCGGTGATGGTGTGCGGGCGGTTGAGCACGTGCGCGGCGACGTTCTCCGGCACGGGCGAGGTGTTCGGCCGGTACACGTAGCGCTGTCGGTCCGGGGAGATTTGGGGCCGCTCGGCGGAGAACACCGCGCGGTCCGGCGAGGCCAGCGGCAGCACCTGGTACTTGCCCGCCTCCACGTACCAGAGGGCGATCATCTCGATGAGCTTGCCGCGGTTCTGCTCGGCCACGTTGCGCGTCTCGGAGCAGTCCTCGGCCACGTGGTACAGCTCCCAGCCCTCGGCGTCGAGCCGGCGCAGCCGGTCCTCATCGAGCTTCGAGGCGCCGAACTCCTCACCCGCCTCCTTGAACGACGGGCCCGGGAAGGGGCACACCGCGCGCCAGCCGTCGTGGTACAGCGCGCGGTTGCTGAACATCTCGAAGTACTGCGTCACGTGGCGGCTGGGCGCCTGCGCGTCCGTGAAGGAGTGCTTGAAGCTGACGCCCTCCAGCGGGGACTGGGTGACGCCGCGAATCTGCTCGGGCGGCGAGATTCCCAGGCAGTCCAGCACCGTGGGCACCATGTCGATGGCGTGGCAGTACTGCGTGCGCAGCTCGCCGCGCGCGGGGATGCCTCGCGGCCAGTGGACGATGAACGGGTCGGTGGTGCCGCCGCGATACGTCTCGCGCTTCCAGCGGCGGAAGGGCGTGTCACCCGCCCAGGCCCAGCCCCAGGCGTAGTGATTGAAGTACTGCGGGCCGCCCAGCGCATCCATCGCCTGGAGGTTCTGCTCCAGGGACTCGGGCGTGTTGTTGAAGAACTTCAGCTCGTTCACCGAGCCATGCGGACCGCCCTCGGGGCTGGCGCCGTTGTCGGAGATGACCATCACGAGCGTGTTCTCCAGCTCGCCGCTCTCCTCCAGCGCGTCGAGCAGCCGGCCGATGTGATGGTCCGTGTGCTCGAGGAACCCGGCGAACACCTCCATCATCCGTGCGTAGAGGCGCTTCTCTTCCGGTGGGAGCGCGTCCCAGTCCTGCACGTCCGGGTCATGCCGAGACAGCTGCGTCCCGGGCGGCACGATGCCCAGCTCCAGCTGACGCTGGAAGACCTTCTTGCGGTAGGCGTCCCAGCCGTCATCGAACTGGCCGCGGTACCTGTCCGACCACTCCTTGCGCACGTGATGCGGCGCGTGCATGGCGCCGGTGGCGAAGTAGAGGAAGAAGGGCTTGTCGGGCGCGACCTGCTTGGTGTCCGCGATGAAGCCGATGGCGCGGTCCACCAGATCCTCGGTGAGGTGGTAGCCCTCCTCGGGCGTGCGCGGCGGAGGGACGGGGTGATTGTCGTGGACGAGGTCTGGGTAATACTGGTGCGTGTCTCCACCCAGGAACCCATAGAAGCGCTCGAAGCCGCGCCCCAGTGGCCAGCGGTTGTAGGGCCCCGCCGCGCTGGTCTGCTCCGCGGGCGTCAGGTGCCACTTGCCCAGCGCATACGTGTTGTACCCGTGCTCCAGCAGCATCTCGGAGAGGAAGCCGTTCTCGAACGGGATGGTGCCGTTGTAGCCGGGATAGCCGAGCGACACCTCGGTGATGGTCGCCATGCCATTGGAGTGGTGGTTGCGCCCGGTGAGGATGCACGAGCGCGTGGGCGAGCAGAGCGCCGTGGTGTGCATGTTGTTGTAGAGCAGTCCGCCCCGCGCGAGCCGGTCCAGATTCGGGGTGCGGATGGGCGAGCCATAACAGCCCAGGTGGCCGAAGCCCGTGTCATCCAGCACGATGAACAGCACGTTGGGCGCGCCCTGGCGCGCGCGGATGGGCGCGGGCCACGCAGGAGATGACTGCTCCCACGTGCGGCCGATGACGCCTGGGAAGGTGCTTCCTCTCGGGTATTCCTTGAGTGCCATGGTGTGTCCTCCTCGCGGAGCGGTAGCAAGCGCGCTCCGTGGAGAACTGGACACGACGGCGCCCGCGTGCCGCAGCCCGCCGAGCGGGGACAGGCGGCGCAGGCTTGGCTTGTCCGCCACTTGACGCCTGGGGGGCGTGCCTCAAGCATGGGCACCCGAGCCAGGGAGCGACCGGATGTTCTTCTACTTCGAGTGTCAGAGCTGCAAGAAGGTGAGCGACCTCATCCCCGAGAGCGAGCTGCCTGACGAGCCAGCGCAGTGCTCCGAGTGCTCGAAGAAGTTCGGCCCGAGCAACAAGGTCGAGCGCATCGCGGTCAACTACTACATCTTCCACTGCCGGAAGTGCGACTACACGTCTGGGATGTGCTCCGCGCTGGACTACCCCACACAGAAAGGCATTCGTCCCCGGTGCCCCAAGTGCGCCCAGGTGGATGACGTCTACTTCGTCAAGCCGCACGTGCGGAACAAGCCCGAGCGTCTGAAGAAGCGCAAGCACCCGGGGGTCTTGCCGCCCGACGAGGTCACGGACCTGGGCCTCTATCAGACCGAGGACCTGGAGAAGACCGCGAACGAGGAGCTATTGCAGGCGATCAAGAAGACCAAGCGCACGCTGTTCCCGTTCCAGCAGGAGGATGACCAGGTTCGGCTGTTCACGTTGGGGTCCACCTCCTCGAGCGCGAAGCTGGCGCGCAGCGAGTCGCGCTATCAGGAGAAGAAGAAGTTCCGGAAGGCGTTCAACAAGCGCTTCGGGGAACTCTCCGACGCGCGCGACCCGATGAAGACGACGATGCACGTGGGCACGCCGGTGCCGTTCACGCAGTATCAGTCGGACCTGGGGCACTCCGAGAACATCAACGGCGTGACGTACCCGAAGATGAGCAAGTCCTCTCCGGTCGTCGTCAACGGCGCCAAGCTGGTGGACCGGTCGTTGACGTGGGACTACCGCGAACTGGGACCCAACTCGTTCCTGCGGCGGCTCTGCTCGCTCGTGTACGTGGTGGAGTTCAACGGCGGTGGTGACTCGAACAACCCGGTGGAGGTCCAGGCCATGTGGGCGCATGGCTCGCTCTTCCTCTCCACGAACAACTACACGTTCTCCAAGGCCTTGCTGGAGGCGCTCCAGTCGGACGGCTCGGTCGCGGCGTTCCTGGACAAGCTGAAGCTGCCGGGGTTGACGACCGGGAGCTACGACACGTCGCTGCGCAACTTCGGCAACGAGCACAAGGCGAAGCTCGGCGTGTACCGGGATGAAATCGTCAAGAACACCTACCCGGACTACTTCCGATTCAAGTGGGAGTACGTGTTCAGTCAGATGCGGCTCGCCATGCGGTGGAGCGCGGCGAACATTCGGGGCATCACCGTCTTGAAGGACAAGACGCGCAAGGGCTACCCGTTCTGGAGCGTCGACTCGACGGTGGAGACCGGCAAGATCTACGTGGTGCTCCCCAAGGCGCTCACGAAGGGCGAGGGGCAGGTCTACTTCACGAAGAAGAAGATCCACGCCGAGCAGCTCTTCTACCCCATCTTGATGCAGCTCAATGGCGCGTCGCGAATCAGCCTGTTCCAGCCCGCCTTCATCGGGGGCGTGAAGACGCCCTGCCGCACCTGTTACGAAGTGCTTCAGGACGCGTCCCGGGTGCTGGGGGACAAGCTCATCCTGCCCACGGATGCCTTCGGGCACTACTGGGGGGCGTCTGGCATGCATGTGCCCAACACGGTGTTCCCGTCGCATCTTCAGACGCTCGTCTTCGGGGCGCAGAAGAGCATCGATGAAGGTTCCATCAACATCTACAACACGGAGATGCCGCCCTCGCCCAAGCATGATGACGAGGACGACTGAGCGTCACGCTGGGCTGCGTGAGGCGGCTGGCGCCGGGGCGGCGCCTGACGGGCCGAGTCGGCTGGCTGTTCGCTGCCCGGGCAGCCCTCATGAGTAGGGACACGGGGGCCTCCCTCATGTCAGCCTGAGGCGATAGGGGAGCAGGTGGGCCGCGTGTGGCGCGGGTTCGTCCGGGGTAGGGCGGACAGGGCGGGAGGGGAGAAGCCGTGAGGTGGGACGCAATGGGCGAGTCGCCCGGGTGGAACAGATCGGATTCCCGGGACGTGGGCGCGGAAGGCACGGCGTCTCGCGCGGGGCGCGGGTCCATCACCGCGGTGGTGGCGGAGAAGCCCGCCGTGGCGCGCGACATCGCCCGGGTGCTCGGCGCCCATGAGCGCGGCGAGGGGTTCCTCCGCGGCAATGGCTATCTGGTGACGTGGGCCATCGGGCACCTGGTGGGCCTGGCTCAGCCTCACGACATCCGGCCCGAGTGGAAGCGCTGGAGTCGCGCGCACCTGCCCATGTTGCCCGGTGACTGGCCGCTGGTCGTCTCCGAGCAGACCCGCTCCCAGTTCGAGATCGTCCGGCGCGTGCTGACCGCGGCCGAGGTGTCCCAGGTGGTGTGCGCCACGGACGCCGGTCGCGAGGGCGAGCTCATCTTCCGGTACATCTACGAGGCCGCCGGATGCCGCAAGCCCGTGCGGCGCTTGTGGGTGTCCTCGCTCACCGAACAGGCCATCCGGGAAGGCTTCCGCCAATTGAAGGACGGCCGCGCCTACGAGCCGCTGTACGCGGCGGCCATGGGCCGCAGCCGCGCGGACTGGCTGGTGGGCATGAACCTGTCGCGCCTGTACTCGCTGGCGCATGACGACGTGCTCAGTGTGGGGCGCGTGCAGACGCCCACCCTGGCCATGGTGGTGGAGCGAGAGCTGTCCATCCGCGACTTCGTCCCGCGCGACTACCTGGAGGTCGTGGCCACCTTCGCGCCGCAGGGCAAGGACGTACCGCCCGGGACGCACTATCAGGGCACGTGGTTCCGCTCGGGACCGGATGGAAAGCCGGTGATTCCTCCCGGCATGGAGGGCGTGCGCGAGTCGCGGCGCCTGGACGCGGACGGCGCCGAAGCCGGAGACGTCATCGCGCGCGTGAAGCGCGGGCGCGCGGCGGTGGAGTCGCTGGACTCCGAGACCAAGCGCATGCCGGCGCCGCTCCTGTATGACCTGACGGAGCTTCAGCGCCACGCCAACCGCCTGTATGGCTTCAGCGCGCAGCGGACGTTGGAGATCGCCCAGGCGCTGTATGAGAAGCACAAGCTCCTGAGCTATCCGCGCACGTCCAGCCGCCACCTGTCTCAGACGGTGGCGGAGACCTTGCCGGAGGTGGTGCGCTCCATCCGCGCGCCCTACGAGGAGGACCTCGCTCCCGGCACGGGCACGCGTCCGTTGGGCAAGCGGTACGTGGATGACGCGAAGGTCACGGACCACCACGCCATCATCCCCACGCTCACCTCGCCGGAGTCGGTGAGGCTGTCTCCAGATGAGCAGCGCCTCTATGACCTCGTGTGCCGGCGCTTGCTCCAGGCGTGGCATGAAGATCACGTGTGGCAGGTGACCACGGTCATCACTGCGGTGTCGTCACCGGGCGCATCCGGTCCATGGGTGGATCGCTTCCACAGCGCGGGCACGCAGGTGGAGCGGGTGGGGTGGAAGGTGCTGGATATCGGAGGCGGGCAGAAGGCGCCGCGCCTCCGGGACTCGCGCAAGGGCGAGGACAAGGACGACGAGCCCGAGGATGACTCGCAGGTGCTGCCGCCGATGCTCCAGCGGGGGCAGCCCCAGACCGTGGAGGACGTGAAGGCGGTGAAGAAGCGCACGCGTCCGCCGCCGCGCTTTACGGACGCCACGTTGCTGACCGCGATGGAGTCCGCTGGGCGCTCGTTGGATGAGAAGGAGCTGGCGGACGCGATGCGTGAGACCGGGCTGGGCACGCCCGCCACGCGCGCCTCCATCATTGAGGTGTTGTTGGAGCGCGAGTACCTCCTGCGCCAGGGCAAGCGGCTGGAGGCCACGGAGAAGGGCATCCACCTGATCCAGGTGGTGCACGCGGACGTGAAGACGCCCGCGATGACGGGCCAGTGGGAGGCGTGGCTCCAGCGCATCGAGCGAGGCGAGGGAAGACTCGACGAGTTCCTGCGCGGCATCGAGAAGTACGTCATCGAGGTCGTGGGCCGCATGCCCAAGGGGGCCGCGCCCCTGCCGTCCGCGTCTCCCGCACGTCGTCCCGTGGATTCTGCGTTCGCGGACAGCCGCGTGGTGGCCGGCGCAGCAAGAGGCCTGCCGACCTCCGCGTATTCACCGCCCCCGTCGAATGGGCAGACGCAGCGCTTCGGTGGAGCACAGGGGCGCGCGCATGCCGAGGCGGGCCTGGGCGGCGCGGAGGCTTCGCTTCAGCACGGGGCAATGGGCCGTGCTCATGCCGAGGCGGGCCTGAGCAGCGCGGAGGCTTCGCTTCGGCACGGGGCCATGGGCCGTGCGCATGCCGAGGCGGGCCTGGGCGGCGCGGAGGCTTCGCTTCGGCACGGGGCGATGGGCCGTGCGCATGCCGAGGCGGGCCTGGGCGGCATGGAGTCTCCGCGCCAGCGCGCGATGTTGGGACGTGCTGACTCCGAGGAGTCTCGAGGTGGGGCGGACTCTCTCGGCGGGAGGCTTGCACAAGCCGCGCGGGCGGGCAGCGAGGGGACGCGATTCGAGTCGGAGACGCGGAGCCGGCCCGACTCCCTGGGCAGTGTTTCAGCTGACGCGATGTCCCGTGTGAGGGGCTCGGGTGAAGACCCTCGCGAGGGGCATCGCGCTTCGCCGCGCGTTGTGGAGGCGAGTGGTAGTGCGCGGTCTTCGAGCGGGGCCGCTGGCGCATCGGCGCCGCTGGGATGGGATGGGCGCACGGCGTCTCGTGACCTTCGGCGTGCGCAAGACCAGGAGGAAGATGACGTCCCTGCTCCCGCGCGAAAGAGTCGCCGCGCGCAGTCCGAGGCGAGCCGGCCTGATCGGGTTCATCGCGCCCCCACCCCCTCGAACCAGCTGCGTGGGCTGCTGAAGGCCGCCTTCGGGTTCTCGGACTTCCGCCCGTACCAGGAGTCGGTGTGTCGCGCGGCCACCGAGGGTGAGGACTTGCTGCTCGTGATGCCCACGGGCGCGGGCAAGTCGCTCTGCTACCAACTCCCGGGGCTCGCTCGCGCGGGCACGACCCTCGTGGTGAGCCCGCTCATCGCGCTGATGGAGGACCAGGTCCTTCGGCTCCAGTCCTTGGGGTTCGCGGCGGACCGGATCCATTCGGGACGAGACCGCGCCGCGTCCCGTCAGGTCTGTGCGGACTACCTGGAGGGCAGACTCGACTTCCTCTTCATCGCGCCCGAGCGCCTGGGCGTTCCCGGCTTCGGGGAGTTCCTCGCGCGCCGCATGCCCGCGCTCATCGCCATCGATGAGGCGCACTGCATCTCGCAGTGGGGGCATGACTTCCGACCCGACTATCGCCTGCTGGGCGCGCGCTTGCCCCTGCTGCGTCCCGCGCCCGTCGTGGCCCTCACCGCGACGGCGACCCCGGATGTGCAGAAGGACATCGTTCAGCAACTCGGGCTGCGTGGAGCCGGGGGCAGCAACGGTCCAGCGCGCACGTTCATCCACGGCTTCCGGCGCACCAACATCGCCATCGAAGTCCGTGAACTGAACCCGAGCGGACGCGGTGACGCCATCCGCGAACTGCTCGCGGAGGCCGAGCACCGGCCCGCCATCGTCTACGCGGCCACGCGCAAGCACGCCGAGCAGTACGCGGAAGCACTCTCCTCCGAGTTCCCGTGCGCCGCGTACCATGCGGGTCTCTCTCCCGCCGAGCGCGACCGTGTTCAGGCTGCCTTCCTGAAGGGCTCGCTGGAGGTCATCGTCGCGACGACGGCCTTCGGCATGGGCATCGACAAGCCGGATGTTCGCACCGTCATCCACGCCGCCTTGCCCGCGAGCATCGAGGGCTACTACCAGGAGCTGGGGCGCGCGGGCCGAGACGGCAAGCCCTCGCGTGCGGTCCTGCTCCACTCCTTCGTGGACCGGCGGACGCACGAGTTCTTTCACAAGCGCGACTATCCAGAGCCCCGCGTGTTGGAGCGGCTCTATCAGGCCACCGCTGGCGTGCCGGAGCCGAAGGTCGCGCTCCAGGCTCGCGTGCGCATGGATCCGGACGTCTTCGACAAGTCGCTGGAGCAGCTCTGGATTCATGGCGGCGTGGACATGACGCCGGATGAGACGGTGCAGCGCGGGCGGCCGTCTTGGGTACCCGCGTATGTGGCGCAGCGAGAGCGCAAGCAACTGCACTTGGACCAGATGGGCCGGTACGCGGAGGCCCATGGCTGCCGCATGCGTCAGCTGGTGGCGCACTTCGGTGACGTGCAGGACTCGGGGGCCGCGTGTGGACTGTGTGATGTCTGCGCGCCCGACTCCTGCGCGATGGTGCGCTTCAGCGAGCCCTCGGCCGTGGAGGCCCATGCGCTGGGCCGCATCCTGGAGTCGCTGCAAGAGCGGGACGCCCAGGCCACGGGCCGCATGCACCGTGAGCTGTATGGCGAGTCCCTGGCTCGCCGCGACTTCGAGCGGCTGGTGGGCGGACTCGTGCGCGCGGGGCTGGCGCGGCTGGACGAGGACTCGTTCGAGAAGGATGGACAGGTCATCCACTTCCAGCGGCTGGCCCTGACGGACACGGGGCGCCGCACGCGCGCGATTGCTCCAGGACAGGTGGTGCTCCCCGCGGCGCAGGAGCCCTCCGCGTCCAAGAAGCGCAAGGGCTCGCGCAAGGGTGCGGCGAAGACGCCCAAGCGCGCCTCGCGAAAGAGCGCGGCGAAGGGGCGCGCGGGCACGCGGGACAGTGTGCGTGCGAGCGAGGGACGCTCGGAGGACGTAGCGACTCCGCGAAGCTCTGGGGCGAAGTCGCCGGCGGGATGGCGCAAGGGCGCGTTGCCGGAGGCGCCTCCACAGCGGGCCTCGTGGAACGCGTCTCGGCTCTCGGCGGATGAGGAGGAGTGGAGCG
The DNA here is from genome assembly GCF_019039035.1 of Citreicoccus inhibens. Lineage (GTDB taxonomy): Bacteria > Myxococcota > Myxococcia > Myxococcales > Myxococcaceae > Citreicoccus > Citreicoccus inhibens. The sequence continues at coordinate 288,625 of NZ_JAHNZT010000005.1, forward strand.
AGCCCTCTGGGGACGAGGAGGCTGCCTACGAGGGGGCTCGCACGCGTCGCGCGGGAGGACGGGGCGCAGCCACGGCCGAGGCCTCCCCGGTGCTCGTGGAGTCCCTGAAGGCGTGGCGGCTCGCGGAGGCTCGGAAGCGGCGCGTGCCTGCGTTCCGCATCCTCACGGACCGGGTGTTGGGGGCCATCGCCTCGGCTCGGCCCGCCACGGGCGCCGAGCTGATGTCGATCCACGGCGTGGGCCCCGCGCTCACGGAGCGCTACGGCGCGCAGCTGCTCTCACTGGTGGCCCGTCGGGGTTGAGTCGCGGGCTCCGCGCCAGCGATAGCCCGCCTCGGCGAGGATTCGGGACAGGGTCGTCTTCGAGTCCTCCAGCCACATGATGCAGTACTCGGGGTTGACCCCGATGCCCTCCTCGACCAGGTCCACGAACGCCGCTGGGATGTACGCGAGGACGTATCTCCGCATCGCTTCGGGCTCCAGCGGATCGCAGTACTTCGAGTCGACGAAGTAGCCGGCCCACGTGTCCCAGGGCGGGGTGTTGTGGATATCGAAGAACTCCGCAGTGACGCTCGCCGCGCCGCCATCGCTGGTGTTGTCGTCGGGCCAGTAGACGAGGAGCCGGCCCGGGAGCTTGTCCCATTCGAAAGGGGAAACTGGGATGCGGTGGGTCAAGAGGGCCTTCGTGCGCTGAGAGGAGATGTCTCTGACGAGCCAGTCCGGTGTCTGGTTCAAGATGCCGAACCGCTCGACATCCAGGGGGTTGTTGAGCTTGCGCAGACATCGTTCATTGTCGCCGCGCGCTGCATGGGCTTCACACCATGCGGCGGCCTCCGCCACGCGCTCGCGCAGATGGGCCAAGGGTGAGGAAGTCCAGAGATCGGCGTAGAGGAAGCGCTCTTTCATGGTGCCCGGAGTCTATGCCCGCTCGCACCGTGCCTTGCGCCGACTGATCCGTCGCTCCTCCTCTGTCATCTGTCACCGAGTCAGCTTGCGCTGACCCTGTCATGACGTGAGTGTGCTTCGCGCGTCGCAATCCCTGGCGTGAATCCGTAGGGCGCATCGTTCAGTGTCGAGGCTCGTGCCCGCTCGACAGGGGCCAGCCGGCCGGGGGCAGGGCGGCCCGTGGTCGAGGGGTTGCCCTGCCTGAATGAGACGGGGCCCACCCACTTGCTCCACCGGCGCTGCTCCGCGTGTCCCGAGGGAAGGCGGCAAGCGTGGAACGTCTCGGCCCGCTCGACGGAGGGCAGGGCGGACGACCAGACGCGGAGTCATGGCCCCGGTCCGCCGGGGCAGTGGGGTGGGGGCACCGCGGGCTTCACTTTTTCGGCTCCAAACCCGGGCAGGAGGGGGCGCACGATGGAACTGGGCTTCGAGACGATCGGCAACGCCACGCTCATCTGTCATGACCATGGCCCCGTGCTGGTCACGGATCCATGGATGGAGGGCAGCGCATACTTCGGAAGCTGGACCCTGTCTCACGAGGTCCCCGCCGAGCAGCGCGCCGCCATCCAGAAGTGCCCCTTCGTCTGGCTGTCTCACGGACACCCGGATCACCTCAGCATGGAGACGCTGGAGAAGCTGCGGGACCGGACGCTCCTCGTGGCCAACCACTTCGGCGGGCGCATCCGCGATGACCTGCGCGGCATGGGCTTCTCCGTGCACGTCCTGCCGGACCGCGTGTGGACGCAGTTGTCGCCGCACATCCGCGTGCTGTGCATCCCCGATGTGAACCAGGACTCGGTGCTGCTCGTGGACGTGGGCGGGCGCTTGCTCGTCAACCTCAACGACGCGGGCGACCGGGGTTGGGGCCGCTTCGTGCGCAAGGTGGTCCGCGAGTACAAAGAGTCCTATCTCCTCGCGCTGTCCGGCTACGGCGACGCGGACATGATCAACTTCTTCACCGAGGACAATCAGCGCATCCCGCCCTATGCCGCGCGCAAGACGCCCGTGGGCCGCACCATCGCGAGGCAGGCGGAGCAGTACGGGGTGCGCTACTTCGTGCCCTTCAGCTCCATGCACAAATACCAGCGCGCGGACAGCGTCTGGGCCTCCGCGTACACCACCACGCTGGACGACTATGCGCGGGGCTTCGAGTCCGAGTCGTGCACGCTGCTGCCCGCGTTCATCCGCCGCGACTTCACGCGCGACGCGGTGGAGCCAATCCATCCGCGGGAGCGGGCCCTTCACCCGGTGGACCCCAAGGAGTTCGGTGACGATTGGGGCGAGCTGTTGGAGAAGGAGGAGGCCCACGCGCTCCAGGAATACTTCCGCGCCATCCATCACCTGAAGGACGCGCTGGACTTCGTGCGCTTCCGCGTGGGCGGCCAGGACCACGTCGTCGAGTTCCACCGCCGCCGCTTCCGTCGAGGCATCACCTTCGAGGCGCCGCGGCAGTCACTCGCGACGGCGGTGCGCTATCGCGTGTTCGATGACCTGCTCATCGGCAACTTCATGAAGACGACCCTGCACGGCGAGTTCGGGGCGCGAGGTCTCTACCCGGACTTCAGCCCCTATGTGGCCAAGTACGCGGACAACGGGCAGGCGCGCACGCGCAACGAGCTGCGCGAATACTTCGGAGAGTATCGCCGGAGGGATCCGCTCGGCTTCCTGCGCTCGCAGGTGGAGACGCACTGCATCCGCCCACTACAGACGCAGTCCGCGGAGCTGCTGCGCTCACTCGTGCCAGCGGACTCGGCGTTCTTCCGGACGGCCAAGGAGACCTACTGGCGGGCGCGCCGCGTGTTGCTGTGACGCGGCCTCATAGATAGGGCGAGAGCAAGCGCGCCAGCCCATCGCGCAGGCGCACCGGCAGCGCGCGGCGGTCCACCTCCTCCAGGGTGAGCTGCCGCGCGTTCCGTTGGCGCGCGTCAATGAGGGCCCCCAGCGCCGCGGCCAGCACCGGGTCGTAGCACTCCACATCGAACTCGAAGTTGAGGCGCAGCGAGCGCGGGTCCCAGTTGGCGGAGCCCACCAGGGACCAGACGCCATCGACGACCATGAGCTTCGCATGGTCGAACGGGGGCGCGGTGAGGAAGACGCGGCAGCCGGGACGAAGGACCTCCCAGAGCTGCGCGGTGCTGGCCCACTGCACCACGGGCAGGTTGCCGCGCTCGGGCAGCAGGACATCCACCTGCACGCCGCGGAGCGTGGCCACGTTGAGCGCGGTGATGAGCGCGGCGTCCGGGAGGAAGTACGGCGTGAGGATGCGCACGGACTTCTGCGCCGTCGCGAGCGCGCCGAGGAGCACCATGCGCAGCGTCTCGAAGTCCTCGTCAGGGCCGTCGGGGATGCCGCGCGCGAGCACGGAGCCCCGAGGCTCCAGCACCGGGAACCAGGCCTCGCCCTGGAGGTGCTCATGCGTGGTGAAGGCCCAGTCCTCGGCGAAGATCTCCTGGAGCTGTCCCACCACGGGGCCTTCCAGACGGAAGTGCAAGTCCCGGGCGGCGTGCTCGCCCGGGAGGAAGTCCTTGCGGATGTTCATGCCCCCGGTGAAGCCCACGCGGCCGTCCACCACCATGACCTTGCGGTGGTTGCGCAGGTTCATGAAGGGCAACCGGTAGGGCGCCCAGGAGGGCAGGAAGCGCGCGGCCGGCACCTTCGCGCGGCGAAGGCGCCCCATGATGGGAGGCCACGTGTAGCGCGAGCCCACGGCATCCACGAGCACGCGCACCTGGACGCCGCGCCCCACGGCCGCGGAGAGCGCGCGCACGAACAGATGGCCCGCGGGGTCGTTGTCGAAGATGTACGTGGCCAGCGACAGCGTGTGCCGCGCCTGGGCGATGGCCTCCAGCATGGCGGGGTAGGCGTCCGTGCGGGAGTCGAGCACGGTGAGCTGGTTGCCCGGGAGCAGCGGCCGGTGCATCACCGCGTCACCCAGTCGCACGAGCGGGGCGAGGTGCGCGGCGGCGGGTTGCTGGAGGCCCACGTGCTCGGCGGTGAGGGGCGGGGCGGCGGGCGCGGAAGGGTAGCGGCCGTGCTCCTGCCGCAAGGTGAGGGAGCGCGCGCGGCGGCGGATGCGGTTGATGCCGAGCAGCAGGTACAGCACGGCGCCCAGCACGGGCACCAGCCACACCACGCCCACCCAGCCCACCGTGGCGCGGACATCCCGTTTGTGCAGCACCGCGTGCGCGGTGGCGAGCACGCTGACCAGCACGGTCAGGATGGCCACCACGTGGGGCCACAGCGAGACTGCCCAGGTGACGACGTCCATGGGCCCCATCGTGCGCGAGGACGGCGAAGAAAGGCAGGCACCCTCCTGGAATGGCGGATGCCTGCCCCTCGGGCGTCGCTCGTGGGGACAGGTGGGTCAGGTGGTGGACGGCAGCTCTTCGCTCGCCCGCGGCTCGTCGAAGTAGATGAGCGTCTTGACGTGGTCCGCGTCCTCGATGTCGAGGCACTCCAGCTCGCCGCTGTCGCTCTCCTCCGCGTAGATGTGGTTCGGCGAGAAGATGCGGTGGGTGATTTCGTCGCCTGGGCGGCCGACCATGACCTCGATGGCGCCCTGGTCGCTGCCCTTCTCCTCCAGGGCGATTTCGATGAGCGGCAGCCGCTGGGCCAGGGGTTGCTCGCCCGTGTCCTCGCTGTCCGTTTCGATGCGCACCCAATGGTCGCGCTCGAGGCTGCTCAGCAGGGAGAGATAGTCCGCCCAGCCCGAGCGGGGGATTTCACGAGTGTGGTGCATGCAGGTGCCTCCGCTTCCCGTTTCATGGCCAACCGTAAGGCGCGTGGCCCCGCGGTGAGCGACGGGCTTGGTCCCCCGTCGCGTCGGGGGGACTGCGGACGCGCCCTTGCCGCGTCGGCTGCCGGGACTCGCGGGGCTAGGTGGAGAGGGCGCGCACCTCGGTGCCCTCCAGGACCAGGCGCACGGTGCTCGCGCGGGGCTGCCCGAAGTGCTCGTACGCAGCGCGCTCCAGGAGCGGTGACAGGGTGGCGCGCAGCCCGCGAGCGCCGGTCTCGCGCTTGAGGGCGCGGGCCACCACGTGCTCGCGCACGTCCTGGGGCACCTGGAGTCGCAGGCCCTCCAGCTCGAACTCGCGCTCGTACGCGCGCAGCACGTTGTGCTGGAGGATGTCCATCAGGGTGCTCGCGTCGAGCGGCGCGAAGGAGACCATGCGGTTGAAGCGGCCGATGAGCTCGGGGATGAAGCCGAAGCGCGCGAACGCGGTGGTGTTCTCCAGTTGGTCATCCGTCACGCGCGAGGCGATGGACGCGGTGTCGCGCCCGGGCGTGCGGCCGAAGCCCAGGCGCTCTTCATGGGCGAGCCCCTCGACGGTGGTCTTCAAGCCGCTGAAGGCGCCGCAGGCGATGAAGGTGATGCAGGACATCTCCAGCGTCTGCGCGCGGGTGCGGCTGGTGAAGCCGAAGTCCGGCGGGAAGTCCGCGCGAGCGGAGGAGAGCAGGTGCAAGAGGCTGCGCTGCACGCCGAGCCCCGTCACGTCCTTGGTGGTCTGCTGTCCCGCGAAGCGGCTATCGGAGCGGTGGGTGGCGAGCTTGTCGAACTCGTCCATGCAGATGACGCCGCACGCGGCCCATTCGGAGTCCTGTCCGGCGGCCTCGTGGAGCCGCGACAGGAGCGTGTTCACGTCATCGCCCACGTAGCCCGTCTCGGAGAACTGCGTGCTGTCCGCGAGCACGGTGGGGACGCCGAGAATCTCTCGGAACAGCAGCTCCACGAGGAAGGTCTTCCCCGAGCCGGTGGGGCCCAGGAAGAGGCAGTTCTCGCGCGTGCCGGGCTCGGGCGGGATGCCCTCCAGGTGGAGCCGGCGCAGGCGCTGCATGTGGCGGTAGGCGAGCACCGAGGCGGCGCGGCGCGCCTCGGGCTGGCCGCGGTAGCCGTGCTCGGACAAGCGGGCGTCGATGTCCCGAGGTGACAGCACCTCCAGCGAGCGGAGGCGCGAGGGCACGTCGGTGTCGTCGTCGAGGGGCTGGCGGGGGGCACCGGCGGGGTGGTGGCTCATCCGAAGAGGCTCCGGGAAGGGGCGGGCCCGCGATGCGCGGCTCGCACGGAGCGCATTGTCTCGGGCGCGTGCGGGCGCGACAAGCGGGCCCTCGCGCGGCGGGCCCTGGGGTGCTTGCTGGCACCGGGGCCGGGTGCTCGAGCCGGGGTGGGTTCATGGGCCTTCGTCGATGCCCACTCGCGGGCAGACCGGGGGTCCAGCGGTGAACACGAGGATGCGCCGCGCGCGGACGCGCCGCAGGGATTCCTCCCGCGCGTGAGGCTCCTGCGCTAACTGGGTCGGACATGGTCCTGTCCGACGAGTCACGGTCGCGCGCGCCCAGGTTGGGCGCCTGGGTGGAGGCGGGCCCTCGGGTGCACTGGCGCGTCTGGGCCCCGGGCCATGCTCGGTTGGAGGTGGTGCTCTTCGACGCGGATGGCTCCGATCGCGGCACGCTCCCCATGCTCCCCGAGCCCGGTGACTGCTTCGGCGCGGTGCTCGACGGACAGGGCGCCGGCCTCCGCTACAAGCTGCGCGTGGACGGCGAGGGCCCCTTCCCCGACCCTTGGTCGCGCTCCCAACCGCAGGGGGTCCACGGTCCCTCGGAGGTCGTGGCCCCGGACGCCTTCGCCTGGACGGACGCGGACTGGGAAGGCCCCGAGCCCCGCTCGCTCGTCCTCTACGAGGTGCACGTGGGCACCGCCACCTCGGAAGGGACCTTCGAGGCGCTCATTCCGCGCCTGCGCGACCTGCGCGACCTGGGCATCACCGCGCTGGAGCTGATGCCCGTGGCCAGCTTCCCGGGCTCACGCAATTGGGGCTACGACGGCGTGGACCTGTTCGCGCCCTCCACTTGCTACGGCGGCTCGGAGGGGCTGCGCCGGTTGGTGGATGCCGCCCACGCGCATGGCCTCGCGGTGCTCGTGGACGTCGTCTACAACCACTTCGGGCCGGACGGGAACTACCTGCGCGTCTTCGCCCACGACTACTTCACCGACCGCCACCACACCCCATGGGGCGACGCGGTGAACTACGACGGCGCGCGGTCCGCCCTGGCGCGCTCGCTGGTGCTCTCCAACGTGGAGATGTGGATCCGCGACTACCACGTGGACGGCCTGCGCCTGGATGCCACGCACGCGCTCTTCGATGACGGCGAGCCCCACCTGCTCGCGGAGTTGACGTCGCGCGCGCGCGACGTGGCGCCGGGCCGCCGGGTCATCGTCATCGCCGAGGACGAGCGCAACGAGCGCCGCTTGCTGCGACCTCCCTCCGACGAGGGCTTCGGCCTGGATGGCGTCTGGGCGGATGACTTTCATCACCAACTGCGCCGCGCCTTCGCGGGCGACAGCGACGGTTACTTCCAGGACTACACGGGCAGCGCCGAGGACATCGCGCGCACCCTGCGCCGGGGCTGGTTCTACGAGGGCCAGCGCTCCCCCAGCCGAGGGCACGCGCGCGGCACTTCCTCCGAGGGACTGGAGCCGTGGCGCTTCGTCGTCTGCCTCCAGAATCACGACCAGGTGGGCAACCGCGCGGGAGGCGAGCGGCTGGGCCACGACGTCTCCCCCGCCGCGTTCCGCGCCATGAGCACCGTGCTGCTCCTGGCGCCCCACACGCCGCTGCTCTTCATGGGACAGGAGTGGAACGCGACCACACCGTTCCTCTACTTCACGGACCACCACGAGGCGTTGGGGCGCCAGGTCACCGAGGGCCGCCGCAAGGAGTTCGCCGCGTTCGCGCGCTTCGCCGGCACCGAGGTGCCCGACCCTCAGGCCGTGGAGACCTTCCTGCGTTCACGGCTGGACTGGAGCGAGGCCGAGCGCCCCGGCCACCGCGAGGTGCGCGCGCTCTATCAAGAGTTGCTCCGGCTGCGCGCCACCGACCCCAGCCTCCGAGACCGACACCGGGGTTTCCACGATGCGCGCGCCCTGGGCCCGGACGCACTCTTGTTGGAGCGGTGGACGGGGGACCACCGGCTCGCGGTCGTTCTGAACCTGCGCGGCACGCTGGACCAGGCGTTCCCCTCCGCGGAACTGCTGCTGTGGAGCGAGGCCCCGCGCTTCGGGGGCGCTGTCTCCGAGTCACCCCTTCACGCGGGGAGGCTGCACCTCCACGGGCCCTCGGCCGCGGTGGTGCGGCTGGGGCGTTGAGCGGTGCGACACGGGGAGGTCGGGGCGAGGAGGACGGATGGGCAATCCCACGCATCCCGACCGAGGTGGCTTCGCCGCCATGGCACCGCCCTGCGCCCGCCGGCGCGCGCCGCCACGGCTCGCGCGGTGGCTCGTCCTGACGTTGACGCTCGGCGCGCAGGCGCGGGCCGCCGGGGGCTTCGTGGCCGCGAAGGCGAGCGGCGATGATGGTCACCGCCCCGTGTCCGCCATCGACGGAGACCTCGACACGTATTGGGCCTGTCAGGGCTCGCGGCCGTGGCTTCGCGCGGACCTGGGCGACGCGCGGACGGTGGACGCGGTGGACATCGCGTGGCTGCACGGCGACGCGCACACGCGCCGCTTCACGCTGGCCCTCTCCACCAACGGCATCACGTACACGCGCGTGTTCTCCGGCGCCTCGTCCGGCACGACGTCCGCCATGGAGCGCTACACGTTCGCGCCCCGCGTCGCGCGCTACGTGCGCATCACCGTGCTGGGCGATGCCCCCGCCGAGTCCGCGCGCATCTCCGAACTGGCCGTCGCGCCCCTCGCGCCAGAGCCCGACCCTGAGCTGGGCAAGGACCCCTTCGGCGTCACCATGCTCTACCCGGACAAGGTCGGCGGCGAGCAGTGGTTCCTCGCGGAGAACGCGACGGGGGACGGCCGGTTCGACCCCCAGGGCATCATCACGCGCAACGCGGATGGCTCGTGGAAGATGCGCAAGCAGCAGGTGCGCATGGGCGTCTTCACGTCCACCGGCTACGACGCGCAACTCATCACCACCTATGACCGCGACGTGCTGGCGGGCCGGGGCTACATGCAGGCCCCCAACGACTGGAAGAACGTGGAGATGACCGGCTTCGTGAAGCTCAACTCCACCTTGGATCCGGCGGACAACTTCGACTGGTACGCGCGCGGCGGCAAGCACAACGACCTGCACCTGGGCTGCGAGGGCAGCAGCTACAAGGCGGGCCTGCACTTCGACGGCCGCGCCCGATGGCAGAAGGAGACGTGGCACGTCTCGTACGAGCAGACGCCGTTCGTGATGGCCACCACCTCGCTCCTGGGGCGCTGGGTGGGCCTCAAGGCGGTGATGCGCAACGTGCCGGTGTCCACCACCCAGCTCGGCGTGCGGCTGGAGATGTACGTCAACGAGACCGCGGACGGCATCACCTGGAAGAAGGTCTACGACCTGGTGGATGACGGCGGCTGGGGCGGTGACGCGCAGCATTGTGGCGGCACCACGGCCGCCATGCCCATCACCTGGGGCGGTCCCATTGCAACGTTCCGTTGGGACAACGCGCTGGACGTGGACTTCAAGTGGCTGAGTGTCCGCGAAATCCAGCCCTAGGAGGTTCAGCCGGGGAGGGCGCCGGGTCGCTCGTGCTCCGGGCGGCCGGGATGGAGCGGAATGCTTTACTTTCTGGGGCTCGGTGACGCGTTCCAATCGACACGGAAGCGAGCCCGTGCACAGCATGCCGCCGCCATGAACGTGAACACCGCTCTCGCTACGTCCGATCGCATCTGGGAGCAGGAAATCATTCCTGCCCTGGAGCGCTACATCCGCATCCCCAACAAGTCGCCCTCGTTCGACCCGGATTGGGTCCGCTCCGGTCACATGGAGGCGGCGGTGCAGCTCATCTCGGAGTGGTGCCGCGCGCAGGCGGCGCACCTGCCGGGGTTGACGGTGGAGGTGGTGCGCCTCAAGACGCCGGACGGCAAGGACCGCACGCCCGTCATCTACATGGAGGTTCCCGGCGCGCGCTCGGATGACACCGTGCTGCTGTACGGCCACCTGGACAAGCAGCCGGAGATGGTGGGCTGGCGCGAGGGGCTCTCGCCGTGGACCCCCGTGCGCGAGGGCGACAAGCTCTTCGGCCGAGGCGGCGCGGATGACGGCTACTCAGCCTTCGCGTCGCTCGCGGCCATCCGCCTGCTGAAGGAGCAGGGCCTGCCGCACGCGCGCTGCGTGGTGGTCATCGAGGCGTGCGAGGAGAGCGGCAGCTACGACCTGCCCGCGTACATCGAGGCGCTGGCGCCGCGCATCGGCAAGCCCTCGCTGGTGGTGTGCCTGGACTCGGGCTGCGCCAACTACGAGCAGCTGTGGATGACCACCAGCCTCCGCGGCCTGGTGGGCGGCAACCTGCGCGTGGACATCCTCACCGAGGGCGTGCACTCGGGAGACGCCAGCGGCGTGGCGGCCTCTTCGTTCCGCATCATGCGGCAGGTGCTGTCGCGCGTGGAGGACGAGAAGACGGGCCGCATCCTCCTGGACGCGCTGCACACGGAGATTCCGCAGGAGCGCCGTGACCAGGCTCGCGCCGCGGCCGAGTCCCTGGGCGGCGAGGTGTACGAGAAGTTCCCCTGGGTGAAGGGCGCGCGCCCGGTGACGGAGGACGGCACGGAGCTGGTGCTCAACCGCACGTGGCGTCCCGCGCTGTCGTTGACGGGCATCGAGGGCATGCCGTCGCTGGCGAACGCCGGCAACGTGCTGCGGCCCTACACCGCGGTGAAGCTGTCCATGCGCATCCCGCCGCGCGTGGACTCCAAGGCGGCCACGCAGGCGCTGAAGAACGCGCTGGAGAAGGAGCCGCCCTACGGCGCGAAGGTGACGTTCGAGGGGGAGAAGGCCGGCGCGGGTTGGGAGGCGCCGCCGCTGGCGCCCTGGCTGTCGCGCGCGGTGCAGACCGCCTCCACGAACTGCTTCGGCAAGCCGGCCATGGCCATGGGCGAGGGTGGCTCCATCCCGTTCATGGGGATGCTGGGCGAGCGCTTCCCGGAGGCGCAGTTCCTCATCACCGGCGTGTTGGGGCCGTCCAGCAACGCGCACGGCCCCAACGAGTTCCTGCACATCCCCACCGGCAAGAAGCTCACCGCCAGCGTGGCGAGCGTGCTCGCCGACCACTTCAAGCGCTAGCGCGGCAACCGAGACGGGGCGTCAGCGCCCCGTCTTGATGCCGAGCGAAGGACCCGTGCCCGGTGTGCGCTTCGTTCCGCCGCCGGGCGGCTTCACCGCGCGGCGCGGCAGCTCCACCCGGACCTGGGGCGCGTCCGCGGCGGACACCAGCCGCGTCACCGGCTCGTAGCCGTTGAGCGCCACCGTGACCTGCACCGCGGGCGCGCCGGGCACCATCGGGAGCTGCACGGGCGTGTTCCCATGCGCCTCGCCCGCCACCTGCACCGCGGCGCCAGGAGGCTCGCTCGTCACGAGCAGCGAGACGGACTCCGGCGTCTCGGGCCGAGCGGGCTGCTCCACCTCCGGCTTCACGGGGACCTGCTCCACCGGAGCCGTGGGGACCTGCGCCTGGGCCTGCGGAAGGGGCGGAGGCGTCACGCTCGCCGCGCCCGCGGGCTCGCGCAGCATCAGCACCGCCGCGCCCGCCAGCACCAGCGCGGCGCCCCCCGCGGCCACCGGCAGCCACCGCGGCTTGCGCGACTCGAAGTCCGGCCGAGGCAGGCGCGCGGTCCCTCGCGTGCCCTCCTTCCCCGGGGCGGGCGCCGCGGGTGGCGGAGCCTGCGGCGGGGTCGATTGCCGCGAGCGCGTGGTGGAGGGCACGCCCACGGGCCGGGGCACGGCGCGCGAGTTCGTGGGGCGCGGCATCGCGCTGGGCACGCCGCTGCGCGACGAGTTGGAGCGCGAGTCGAGGTCCGCGTCCTCGGCGAGCTGGTCCAACGTCGCCGGATCCGCCTCCTTCGTGATGCGGTCCGTGTACAGCTCGCGCAGGTACGCGGCCAGGTGCGCGCTGCTGGAGGGCAGCCGCTCGTTGAGCGCGTAGTCCTCCAGCGCCAACCGGAACGCGGCGCAGTCCGCGTAGCGTCCGTCCGCGGTGGGCGCGAGCGCCTTGAGCACGATGGCGTCCAGGCTCGCGGGCACCGCCGGGTTGAGCTGCGACGGCGGTGGCACCTGGCAGTCTTTCACCAGACGCAGCGTCATCAGGTCCGACTCGCCCTTGAAGAGCCGCTTGCCCGTGAGCAGCTCCCACATCACCACGCCGAGCGCGAACTGGTCGCTGCGCGCGTCCACGGACAGGCCGCTGGCCTGCTCGGGTGACATGTACGGGTACTTGCCCTTCAGCACGCCGGTGGCCGTCTGCTGGCCACTGGTGGCCGCCTTGGCCACGCCGAAGTCGATGACCTTCACGCCACCGTCGAAGCCGACCAACACGTTCTGCGGTGACACGTCGCGGTGCACCAGCCGCAGCGGCTGGCCTTGCGCGTCACGCGCGTTGTGCGCGTAGGACAAGCCCGCCGCCGCATCCGCGATGACGCGCAGCACCAGCCCCATGGGGAGCGGCCGGTTCTGCGCGCGCGCGAACTTGTCCAGCCGGCGCACGTCCTCGCCCTGCACGTACTCCATGGCCAGGCAGTGCCGGCCTTCAATCTCCGTGAGGTCGAGAATGGTGATGAGGTTGGGGTGGGACAGGCGCGCCACCAGTCGCGCTTCCTCCAGGAACATGTCGAGGAACTCTTCGTCCTCGGCCAGGTGCGGGAGGATGAGCTTGAGCACGACCAGGCGTTCGAAGCCTGTTCCGTGCTCACGCGCCAGGAACACCTGGCCCATCCCGCCGGAGGCGATTTTTCGCAGCAGTTCGTACTTCCCGAAAGGCACCGCCATGAGCCACCGGAGGATATCCCTCTTTCTCACCGGACGGGAAATACAGAGGTGGTGAGGGCGGCTCGAATGTGACCTGCTGTGCGCCCCCGCGCCGTGGCGGAGCGGGGGCGGGCGCGCGTCAAGCCTTCATGCGGTAGCCGGAGCGCAGCACGACGTAGACGACCCCGGTGGCCACCGCCGCCACGACGGCGAGGATGGCGCCGCCCACCACGGGCGAGAAGATGCTGGAGCCCAGCATGCCGTAGCGCAACCCCTCCACCATGTAGACCATGGGGTTGAAGAGGCTGATGGTGTTCCACGGCGAGGGCAGCTCGCGCACGGAATAGAAGACGCCGCCGAGGAACGTGAGCGGCAGCATGACGAAGGTGGGGAAGAAGTTGATCTGCTCGAACTTCTCCGCCCAGATGGCCGCGAGCATGCCCAGCACGCTGAAGACGTAGCTGGAGATGAACAGGAAGTAGGCCGTCACCAGCGCGTGCTCCAGGCTGAAGCCGGAGAAGAGCGCGGCGACCGCCCACGTGAGCCCGCCCACCACGAGCCCGCGCACCATGGCGCCGCCGATGAAGCCGGCCATCAGCTCACCGGGCCCCAGCGGCGCGACGAGCAGGTCCACCACCGTGCCCTGAATCTTGGTGATGAACAGCGACGAGCTGCTGTTGAGGAACGCGTTGTTGGCGATGCCCAGGAAGACGAGCCCCGGCACGATGAAGTGCAGGTAGGGCTGGCCCTCCACCTCGTGGACGCGGCCGGAGATGGAGTAGCCGAAGACGATGAAATAGAGCGTGGTGCTGATGAGGGGTGAGAGGACGGTCTGGCCCGGCACGCGCATGAAGCGCCGGACCTCCTTCACGAACAGCGTCTGCATCCCAAGGACGTTCATGGCGGCGGAGGACTTTCGCGCGAAAGGGGTGTTCAGGCGGCGGAGGCGGAGGGGCGGCCCCGCAGCACTTCGATGAGCACGTCCTCCAGGCGGGAGCGGCGCGTCTCCACGTCCGCGATGGGCAGCCCGGCCGCGTACAGCGCGCGGAGCAGGTCCCCCGCGGGCGCGCAGCCATCGCGCTCCACGTAGGTCAGCGTGCGGCCGTCGTCGGACAGGCGCGCGGCGAAGCGCTGACCCGCCTCGGGCAGCGCGGGCAGCGGCGTGGCGAACGTCACCACCAGGCGCTTCTCGCCGAAGCGGCGCAGGAGCGCGGCCTTGTCCTCCACCATCAGCAGGCGTCCCTCGTTGATGATGCCCACGCGGTCCGCCAGCTCCTCGGCCTCTTCCAGGTAGTGCGTGGTGAGCACGATGGTGGTGCCCTCGGACGCGAGCTTGCGCACGTACGTCCAGAGGTCGCGCCGCAGCTCCACGTCCACGCCCGCGGTGGGCTCGTCCAGGAAGACGAGCCGCGGCTTGTGCACCAGCGCCTTGGCGATGAGCAGCCGGCGCTTCATGCCGCCCGACAGGGCGCGGGTCAGCGAGTCCTTCTTGCCCTGGAGGTTGAGCGCGGTGAGCACCTCGTCCACGCGGGCGTCGTCGCGCGGGCGGCCGTAGTAGCCCTGCTGGATGCGCAGGGACTCGGCCACGGTGAAGAACGGGTCGAAGTTGATCTCCTGCGGCACCAGCCCCAGTTCGTAGCGCGGGCCTACCGGGTCCGCGTCCAGGTCCCGGCCGAAGACGCGGATGGTCCCTGCGGTCTTGCGCACCAGGCCACACACGCTGCCGATGAGCGTCGTCTTGCCGGCGCCGTTGGGCCCCAGGAGCGCGAAGATTTCGCCGGGGCGGATGGAGAGGTCCACCGACTGGAGCGCGGTGAAGTTGCCGTACCGCTTGGAGAGACCCTGGAGCTCCAGGGCGGGAGAAGGAGGCTCGGACATGGCGCCGCTTCCTCTAACACCCTGGCGCCCAGGCGTCAGGGCAGAGTGCGCCAACGCACCGCGCCCCTCGGGTCAGCGGGGACTGTCCGAGGCGTGGCGGGGTCGCGAGGTCCCGTCTTGCGCCCGCTGGCCCTCCCTAGTATCCGCAGGTCCCCCAACCCTCCGGAGACAGGCAGAGCCGCGATGGCCCAGAACTTCATCTTCACGATGCAGGACCTGCGCAAGGTCAAGAACAGCAAGGAGATTCTCAAGGGCATCTACCTGTCGTTCTTCCCGGGCGCGAAGATTGGCGTCATCGGTCCCAACGGCTCCGGCAAGTCCACGCTGCTGCGCATCATGGCCGGCGTGGACACGGAGTTCTTCGGCATCGCGAAGCCGGACCCCACCGCGAAGGTGGGTTACCTGCCGCAGGAGCCGCAGCTCGACCCCACGCTGACCGTGAAGGGGAACGTGGAGCTGGGCCTGAAGGAGATCCGCGCCGCGTTGGACCGCTTCAACGAGGTGAGCGCCAGGTTCGCCGAGCCCATGAGCGACGAGGAGATGGAGAAGCTGCTCGCCGAGCAGGGCCGCCTCCAGGACGCCATCGACGCGAGCAACGGCTGGGAGTTGGACCGCACGCTGGAGATGGCCATGGACGCGCTGCGGCTGCCGCCCGGCGACGCGGATGTGTCCAGGCTGTCCGGCGGTGAGAAGCGCCGCGTGGCGCTCTGCCGCATCCTCCTGGAGAAGCCGGACCTGCTCCTGCTGGACGAGCCCACCAACCACCTGGACGCGGAGAGCGTCGCGTGGCTGGAGCAGGCGCTCAAGGAGTACAAGGGCACCATCGTCTGCATCACCCACGACCGGTACTTCCTCGACAACGTGGCCGAGTGGATTCTGGAGCTGGACCGCGGCGAGGGCGTGCCCTGGAAGGGCAACTACTCCAGCTGGCTGGACCAGAAGCAGAAGCGCCTGGAGCTGGAGGAGAAGTCGGAGAGCCACCGGCAGAAGACGCTCAAGCGCGAGCTGGAGTGGGTGCGCGCGTCGCCCAAGGCGCGTCAGGCCAAGAGCAAGGCCCGCATCTCCGCGTACGAGGACCTGCTCAACCAGACGCAGGACAAGCGCGACGCCACGGGCGAGGTCATCATCCCGCCCGGGCCCAAGCTGGGCGGGCTGGTGGTGGAGGCCAAGGGGCTGCGCAAGGCGTACGGCGAGCGGCTCCTCATCGACGAGCTGAACTTCAAGCTGCCCCCCGGCGGAATCGTGGGCGTGATTGGCCCCAACGGCGCCGGCAAGACGACGCTGTTCCGCATGATGACGGGCGTGGAGAAGCCGGACGCGGGCGAGCTGCGCGTGGGCGAGACGGTGGTGATGGCCTACGTGGACCAGAGCCGCGACGCGCTCAACGGCGACCAGACGGTGTTCCAGGAGGTCAGCGGCGGCTTGGACCACCTGGACCTGGGCAAGGCGGGGCAGGTGCCCAGCCGCGCCTACCTGGCGGGCTTCGCGTTCAAGGGGCAGGACCAGCAGAAGCGCGTGAAGGACCTCTCCGGCGGTGAGCGCAACCGCGTGCACCTGGCGAAGATGCTCAAGGCGGGCGGCAACCTGCTCCTGTTGGACGAGCCCACCAACGACCTGGACGTGGAGACGCTGCGCAGCCTGGAGGACGCGCTGCTCAACTTCGCGGGCTGCGCGGTGGTCATCAGCCACGACCGCTGGTTCCTCGACCGCATCGCCACGCACATCCTCGCGTTCGAGGGCGACAGCAAGGCGTTCTTCTTCGAGGGCAACTTCGAAGACTACGAGGCGGACAAGAAGAAGCGCCTGGGCCCCGACGCGCTGGAGCCGCACCGCATCCGCTACCGCCCGCTCAACAAGAACTGAGGCGAGGTGACGCCGGCTCCCCCGTCGCGTGGGAGCCGGCTCCCCGCCGGCTCCTTGTTTCAAGGGAGCCGGCCGGCCTCCGACTAGAAGAGGAAGTCGGTGGTGAGGAATGACGACTCGTGCCGCGTGAGGATGGACTGCACGAGCGCGGTGTTGTCGGGCGTCGTCTTCGCCGCCACGAGCGTGCGGATGGAGAAGACGCGCAGCGCGTCCGCCACGGAGAGCGTGCCCTCGGCCGAGTCCTTCCGGCCGTTGAAGGGGAACGTGTCCGGGCCGCGCTGGCACTGGCAGTTGATGTTGATGCGGCCCACCTGGTTGGAGAACGCGTCGATGAGCCGGCCGATGCGCGCCGAGTCCCGCCCGAACAGGCTGAGCTGCTGACCGAAGCTGGAGTTGACCACCAACTTCACCACCTCGTCCTCGTCGTCGAAGACCATCACCGGCACCACGGGCCCGAACTGCTCCTCGGTCGCGAGCCGCATGTCGCCCGTCACCGGGTACACGATGGTGGGCGCGTAGAACGAGCGGGCGGACTGACCGCCGCGTGCGTTCACGATGCGCGCGCCCTTGGCCACCGCGTCATCCACGAGCCCCTGGAGGTACGTGGCCTTGCCGGGCTCGGGCAGCGGGGTGATGGAGACGCCCGGCTCCCACGGCATGCCGGGCTTGAGCTTCTCCACGGCGGCGGTGAAGCGCTCCAGGAAGGGCCCCACGATGCTGCGGTGGACCATCAGCAGCTTGAGCGCGGTGCAGCGCTGGCCATTGAACGACAACGTTCCGGTGACGCACTCCTTCACCGCGTTGTCGAGGTCCGCGTCCTCCAGGATGATGGCCGGGTTCTTCGCGTCCAGGCCGAGCACGGCCTTGAGCCGATGCGGGCGCGGGTGCATGCGCTTGAGCTCGCTGGCGCCCTTGTTGGTGCCGATGAACGCGAACACGTCCACCTTGCCGCTCTCCATCAGCGCGCCCACCGTCTCGCGGCCCTTGCCGTAGATGATGTTGATGACGCCTGGCGGGAAGCAGTCGCGGAACGCGGTCAGCAGCGGCTGGATGAGCAGCACGCCGAACTTGGCGGGCTTGAACACGACGGTGTTGCCCATGAGCAGCGCGGGGAACAGCGTGCTGAATGTCTCATTGAGCGGGTAGTTGTACGGGCCCATGCACAGGGCCACGCCCATGGGCGCCCGGCGAATCTGCGCCATGATGCCCTGCTCCTGGACGAAGCGGGATGAGGTGCGGTCCAGCTCCTTGAGCGCGCGGATGGTCTCGACGATGAGGTCCACCGTGCGGTCGAACTCCTTCTCCGAGTCGCCCTGCGTCTTGCCAATCTCCCACATGAGCAGGTTGACGACCGGGGTGCGCTGCTGGCGCATGGCCGCGAGGAAGCGCTCCACGTGCTCGATGCGCTGGGCCACTCGCAGCGTGGGCCAGACGCCGCGCCCCAGGTCATACGCCTTCACCGCCGCGTCCAGGGCCGCCAGGGACTCGCGCGAGGTGAGCAGCGGCGTGGCGCCAATCACGCGGGGCTGCGGGCCCTGCTCGGTGCGCACGTAGACGGGGCTCTGCACCGGGTTGAGCTCGCCCTCCCAGCGGCGCAGCTCTCCGTCCACCAGGTACTCCCGCTGCTCGAGGTAGGCCGGCAGTCGCACGGCCTCGGGAATCTGCGCGTCGGAAGGGAACAGCTCATCCAGTGACGTCATCGCGGGTCCTTTCATCGAGGCCCAATGTACGACCCGCCTGTTTTTCCCGCCGGGGAACTTGCGGCCTCACGTCACGGGAGGCACCGGGCCCGTGAGGATTTCGCAGCCGTCGCGGGTGATGAGCACGGTGTGCTCGAACTGGGCCGAGAGGCTCCCGTCCGCCGTCACCACCGTCCAGCCGTCGGGGAGGATGCGGATGTCCGGGCGCCCCAGGTTCACCATGGGTTCGATGGTGAGCACCATGCCCGAGCGCAGCGTGATGCCCGTGCCCCGGCGCCCCACGTGGGACACCTGCGGCGGGCCGTGCATGCTCCGGCCGATGCCGTGTCCCCCGAACTCTTCCACCACGCTGCATCCCTCCGCGCGCGCCAGCTCATCGATGGCGGCGCCCACGTCGCCCATGCGGACGCCGTGTCGCAGCACGGCGATGCCCGCGTCACGGCACCGTCGCGCCACGTCCACGATGTGGCGCGCGTCCTCGGAGACCTCGCCCACGCAGAACGTGGCGGAGCAGTCTCCGTGGTAGCCCTCCAGGCACGTGGTGACGTCCACGTTGATGATGTCCCCGAGCCCAAGCTGCTCGTCCGCGCGCGGGACGCCGTGGCACACCACCTGGTTGCGGCTGGTGCACACCGAGGCGGGGAAGCCCTTGTAGCCCAACTGGCTGGGCGTGCCCTGGCGCCGCGCCGTGTCCTCGCGCACCCACGCGTCGATGTCCGCCGTGGTGATGCCCGGGGTGAGGCGCTCCGCCACGTGGGTCAGCGTCCGGGCGGCGGCCTCGCTCGCGCGGCGGATGCGCTCCAGCTCCTGTCCCTTGAAGAGGGGGATGTTCATGCGGGCAAGGTGGCACCCGCTGTGTTGAGCGGTCCAATGCTGTCTCGGCATGACGCCGGCGGGGCGTGCGAGGCGGGCGCGGCTCGGGCTAGCCTTGCGCCCGTGAGCATCACGCACCTGCAATCCTTCGTCGCGGTGGCCGAGGAGGGGCACGTGGGACGCGCCGCGCGCCGGCTCCACCTCACCCAGCCACCCCTCAGCCGCCACATCCTCGCGCTGGAGGACGAGCTGGGCACGCGCCTGTTCGAGCGCGTTCCGCGTGGCATGCGCCTACTGCCCGCGGGCGAGGTGTTCCTCTCGCACGCGCGCCGCATCCTCGCGGAGGTGGACGTGGCGGTGAGTTCGGTGAAGGACCTCGCGCCGCGGCGCGATTGACGGGGTGGGCTGTCGCGCCGCGGCGGCCCGTGGCGTTCAGGCCGCGCTTGGAGCGCGCTATGGTGGCGGAGCGGGTCGCGCCCGACAGGAGCCATGAACTTCGTCTTCATCTCCCCCCAGTTCCCGCCCCACTACTTCCACTTCGTCTCCGCCTTGCGCGAGCGTGGCGTCACCGTGCTCGGCATTGGGGACGCGCCCTACGACTCGCTGCGCCCCGAGCTGCGCGAGGCGATGCGCGAGTACTTCTTGGTCCCCACCCTCCACGATGACGACGCGCTGCTGCGCGCCACGGGCTATCTGACGTGGCGCCACGGGCGCATCCATCGCATCGAGTCCCTCAACGAGTCCTGGCTGGAGGCCGAGGCGCGGCTGCGCGAGGACTTCCATGTGCCCGGGCTCTTGCCCGAGGCGATGGCGCGGCTGCGCTCCAAGTCGGGCATGGCGGAGGTGTTCCGCGAGGCGGGCGTGGCGCACCCCGACCTGGAGCGCGTGCGCGACGCCGAGCAGGTGAAGTCCTTCGCCGCGCGCGTGGGCTATCCGCTGGTGCTCAAGCCGGACGTGGGCGTGGGCGCCGCGCACACGTTCAAGGTCACCCGCGACGCCGAGGTCGACACCGCGCTCGCGCAGCCGTTGCCTACGTCATACGTGGCGCAGCCCTTCGTTCGCGGCACCATCGTCACGTACGACGGCATCGTGGACCGTCACGGCGCCATCGTCTTCGCGCTCAGCCATCAATACAGCGATGGGGGCATGGAGACGGTGCTGGAGCAGCGCGACATCTCGTTCTGGAGCCTCCAGGAGATTCCTCCGGCTCTGGACGTGTTGGGCCGGCAGGTGGTGGCGGCGTTCGGGCTGCGTGAGCGCTGGTTCCACCTGGAGTTCTTCCGTCTGCCGGACGGGCGCTTCGTGGCGCTGGAGGCCAACCTGCGTCCACCGGGCGGCTTCATGACGGACATGATGAACTACACGTGCGACATCGACGTGTACCGGCTCTGGGCTCGCGTGGTGACGGGAGACCCCGTGGGAGACTTCCGCTACACGCCGCGCTTCCACGTGTGTCACAGCGCGCGGCGCGCCGAGCGGAAGTACCTGCACTCGCACGCGCAAATCGTTGAGCACCTGGGGCGTGAGCTGCTGCTGCACCGCGAGCTGCCGGCCGTCTACCACAGCCTCCTGGGCAACGAGATGTACCTGACCCGGCACGCGGACCTGGAGGCCATGCACGCGGCGGCGCGCTTCATCCAGGCCACGCCCTGACGCTCAGCGCTCCTGCCAGCACAGCGCGAAGAGGGTGCTGTCCGCGTCGGCGTGCAGCTTCGTCACGCGCGGAGACGTGGCGCCGCCCAGCCGCAGCATGGACTCCAGCAGGGCCTCCGTGTAGCCCGGCATGGGCAGGTTCGAGTTGAGCCGCAGCTCGTACCGCGTGGGCTCGCGCTCGGTGAGGTCCGCCTCCGTGTAGTTGTCCGTGCCGCGCAGCAGCTGCGGGATGCGTTGCACGAAGCGATGCGGTCCCAGCAGGCGCATCACCCCGTACAAGGCGCGCCCGATGAGCGTGTGCCCGTAGCCCTCCACGTGCGCGATGGCGAGCCGGCGATAGCCCTCCTCGGGCGGCACGTCGGGATGGGTCTCCTCCACGATGATGGACAGGCAGTACATCCACAGCGGGACGGAGTAGGCCGGCATCAGCGGGCGATCCAAGTCGATGCCCGCGCGCCGCAGCCGCTCCTTGAGCCGCAGGGACACGCGGCCCTGGAGCCCGTGCGTGAGGAGTCCCTCCACCACCTGGACGTAGACGAGGCGCTGCTCGTAGGGCAGCGGACGGCGAGGGCTCACTCGAGGCGCCTCAACCCAGCAGCCACCGCAAGGCAAAGGGCAGGCGCCGCTGCCAGTCCCGCTCGTGATGCCCACCCCCGGGCTCCAGCACGAGGAACAGCTCGTGGTCCGCGTACCCCAGGCGCTTGAGGTGGAAGTAGAAGTCGCGCGTCGCCTCGCCGTAGTTGAGCGGCACGCCCGCGGGCTGGATGAACTCGTGGCTGCCCGCGTCCAGGTAGATGCGCGTCCATTGACGGCTGTGCTGCGTCCACTGGTCGAACAGGCGGTTGCCGCTCCACATCACGGTGGGGGACAGCGCGCCGATGCGGCCGAAGACCTCGGGCGAGCGCAGGCCCAGGTACAGCGAGAACAGTCCTCCGAGGGATGAGCCCATGGTGGCGGTCCACTCGGCGGAGGGCCGCGTGCGGTAGGTGCGGTCGATGTATGGCTTCAGCTCTTCCACGAGGAAGCGCGCATAGGCCTCGCCGCGCGCCTTCACGCCGCTGCGAGGCTCGTCCCAGGGCGAGTACTCCTGGAGCCGGCCGGTGCCCGAGTCCACCGCGACGATGATCCACGGCTCCGAGCGCCCCTCGTTCACCATCGATTCGAGCACGAGGTTGGCGCACCACGTGTCGAAGAGGGCGGACTCGGGATGGGCGAAGACGTTCTGCCCGTCGTGCATGTAGAGCACCGGGAAGCGGTGCTCGGCCGCGGCGTCGTACCCGTCCGGGGTGTAGATGCGCACGGTGCGGCGGAAGCCCTCCGGGGTCGAGGGGAAGTCTCGGACGATGTGGACGTATCCCATGGCGAGCCACGGGCCGGGGGCACCCCGGTCGCTGCGTGTGGCGTGCCCGCCAGCATACATGGATGGCGCGGTCGGCCCGGTCCGCGTCTCGCGCATGGACGCTCGCTTCGCGGGCGGGATGCCCGCACGGCGGTCCTTCTTGTAGGGAAGGGTGGTCTCGGTCCTGCAGAGGGCCGGAGCGTGCGTTGGGTCCTCTGCCTGGGATTGTTGCTGCTGTTCACCGCGTCCCGAGGGCACGCGGCGCCGCACGTGCTCACGCCCGAGTCGGACGACGCGCGAGCGCTGGAGTCCCAAGACGAGGACGGCGCCATCTCGGAGGACGCATGGGACGGGCTGCGCCTGCTGCGGCGCACGGGGGTGGATCCGCGGTCCGCGACGCGAGGCTGGCTGTATGCGTTGCCAGGGCTGACGTACGCGCGCGTGGACGCGCTCCTGCGCGCGGAGTCGTCCGCGCCGGGAGGACTCATCGCCGCGCTCTCCGACGACGAGCGGCGAACCTTGCGGCCATATTGGACAAGAGAGCGCCCCGCGCATTTCTCCGGAGACGTGCGGCTCCTGACGGCCTTCGCGATGGCGGATCGGCTGATGCCGCCCCTCGCGCTCCAGGCACGCGCGCGAAGCCCGGATGGATGGAGCGTGGGGCTGTTGGCCGCGCTCGCGCGCCGTCGGTTCGAGCCGCCCACGTGGGAGCCTCGTCGAGAGGTGCTCGTCGTGAGCCCTCCGCATCGGGCCGTGGTGCTCCCCAAGCTCTATGTGCAGGGGACGTTCGCGCGTGCGCGGGTGTTGGTGGGCGCGTTTCGACTGGGCTTCGGTCAGCGGCTCACGCTGGACACGACGGGGCTGCCCACGCCCGAGGGCTTCGTGCCGGATGACGAGGTCCGTGGCGCGGGGGCTCCCGAACGTTGGTGCTTCCTGGGCGCGGGCGCGTGCGACGCGGAGTCCCAAGCGGAGGAAGTCACGCCGGACTTTCGTTGGAGCGAAGGCTTCCGGGGCGCGGCGGCCACCGTGCGAGGTGTCGTGGGGGAGCGCGCGGAGGGGGTGTTGACCGCGTTCGGCTCCTATCAGTCCCGCTCGCTGTCCTCCTCCATGCTGCGTGAGGCAGGGCCGTGCAGGGGGAGGTCCTGTCCCGCGGTGCCTGTCTGGGTGGAGAAGGAGCGGACGCCGCAAGGCACGCTGAGCGCGCGCCTGTTGCCGGGCGTATTCCGAGAGTGGGCAGGAGGAGGCAACGCGACGCTGCGATGGTCCTCGCGCGTGCGGGTGGGCGCGACCGCGTGGGGCGCGCGTCCCGTGTGGAGCGTCGAAGGTGCCTCGCTCGACTTCCGCCCCAGCGCGGGCTACCCGATGGGCGGCGGCTTCGGCGCGGCGGGAGTGGATGCGGCCGTGGGGGCGGGGCCCGTGGACCTCTTCCTGGAGGTGGCGCGCAGCTTCGACTCCGCTCCCGAGGGTGGGGGTGGCGTGGGCGTGGTGCAGCGCACCGTGCTCTCCGCGGAGGAGCAAGAGCTGGAGTTGCTGCTGCGTTACTACGCCCGGGGCTTCGCCAATCCCTACACCGGCGCGCCCGCGGGGGCGGATTCGCTGGAGGGCTCGCGCGCGCGCAATGAGCTGGGCGCGCGAGCGCGCTATGTGCAGCGACTCGGGAGGAGTTGGCGCGCGCGAGGTCAGGTGGATGCGTGGGCGCTCCCTGAAGATGGCGCGGCGCCGGGGACCGCGGGAACGGTGCGACTGCGCGCATCGGCACGGGTGGACTGGACCGAGGTCTCGTGGCTCCAGCCGTCACTCTGGGGGGAGTACCAGGACTCGGGGGTCGGTGAATCGGGCGACTGTGTCGAGCGCGCGGGCGGAGCGCCCTGTGCGGACGCGGGGCTGCGTGTCACGGGGCGTGTGGAGTCGAGGCTCGGTGACGCGGTGTCGCTGGCCGCGCAGCTCGGTGTGGCTCGCACGCGTGACTCCGCGACGAGCGAGGCCCGTGATGAGACGCGCGCCGTGCTCGACCTGCGGCTGCGGCCTCATGCGTCCCTGCGTCTGCGCGGGCGCCTGAGTTGGACTCGGCCTCAACGCGCGACCCGGGCCAGCACGGAGGTGGCATGGGACGCGCATCGCGCGGTCTCCGTGCGAGCGCGCTACGCGTGGGAGCTCGAGGCAGGGACAGAGCGAGTGCCGACGGCGGTGTCTCGGCATGTGTTCCAACTGGAGTGGGAGAGCCGTTTCTGACGCGGCTGGTGGGAGAGGTGCGTGAGCGTGAAGCGTCTGATGGGGAGCGTGGGTGGGGCCTGGGTGCTGGCGTGGGGGATGGGATGTGGAGGCGCGAAGGAGGGAGCGGTGAGTGAGGTCTGTGCGGGCTTGCTCCCTGGAGACGTGGTCATCACCGAGTTCCTCAATGACCCCGAGGGACCGGACACCGGCCACGAGTACGTGGAGGTTCATGCGACGCCGCGAGCCGCCGTGGACCTGCGAGGGGTGACGCTCTATGCGGCGAGGGCGGATGGCTCGCAGGCGCGCGACCATGCCTTCATGGAGTCCGTGGTGATTCCGGCCAATGGCTACCTCGTGCTCGGTGACGTGCGCGAAGGACCGCTGCCGGAGCATGTGGATCATGCGTACGGTGACGCCTTGGGGGGCTTGGGCAATGCCAGTGGAGTGCTCGGGTTGCGGTGTGGTGAGCGCGTGCTGGACGAGGTGTCGCTCTCCGCGCCCGCGAAGGCCGGGGTGGCTCGGACGTACGACGGGCGGTGGGTGCCCGATGCCGAAGGGAATGACGACGCCTCGCGCTGGTGTGATGCGCCGGGCGCGGCCACGCGAGGGTTCCGTGGGAGCCCTGGCGAGCCGAACCAGCCCTGTGCCTCGACGGCTCCGGATGGAGGCACCTCGGATGGAGGGTTGATCCGCGATGGGGGTGTGGATGCCGGGACGCGGGAGACCTGTGTGCCACCGGGAGCGGTGGGGCCGCGCCCGCTGCTGCGTCCTCGCCCCGGTTCTCTGGTGCTGACCGAGGTGATGGCGAACCCTCGCGGGGACGACACCTTGGGGGAGTGGGTGGAGGTGCTCGCCACCGAGCCCGTGGACCTCAACGGCGTGAGCCTGGGAACGGACTCGGCGGCGGCGACGCTGGAGTCGTCGCGGTGTCTGTCGCTCGCGGCGGGGGAGTACGCGGTGCTGGCCCGACAACGGGAGGCCACGCTGAATGGCGGACTGCCCACGCCGGTGGCCACATTCGGAATGGACTTGCGCAACGCGGGCGGGAGCGTGTGGCTCCGCTCCGGTGACACGCTCATCGATGGCGTCGTATTGAGCGGCGCGGAGGAAGGCGTCGCGGTCCAGTTGTCTGCCTCGCGTGCGAATGCGCGAGACAACGACTCGCCAGACGCGTGGTGCCGGGCCACGGAGCCCTTCGGTGCGCGCGGTGACTTGGGGACTCCCGGACGTGCCAACCGCGACTGCTCGGTGAAGGGCACCGGGGATGCGGGCGTGGATGCCGGTCTCTCGGATGCGGGGAGTGATGCGGGCATCACGGGCCCGACGTGCATCGACCGGACGACTGGGAGGGCCCGCGCGCTTCGGAGTCCCGACCCGGGCATGCTCGTGGTGACGGAGTTCATGGCGGACCCCAGCGCGGTCGCGGACACCGTGGGGGAATGGGTGGAGGTCCTGGCCTTGCGCGACGTGGACCTCAACGGACTGGTGCTCTCCAGCGAGAGTGGGTCGAGCCTGCTGTCTTCCCCGCTGTGTCTGAACTTGAAGGCGGGAGGTCTGGGCGTCATCGCGCGCAGCGAGGAGGCCGCGCTCAACGGTGGGTTGCCCGCGGTGCTGGGGACCTTCGGGTTCAACCTCGTGAACGGCGCGGGGGCGCACTGGCTGCGGCTGTCGCTCGAGGGGCGAATGCTCGACATGGTGGCGTACTCCAGCGCGGCGACTCCGGGCGTGGCCTCACAGCTCCGGCCCGGTGTGCGTGACGCGGTGGGGAACGATGTGCCGGGCAACTTCTGTCTCGCGCCGGTGAGCGCGCGATACGGCGCGGGAGACCGGGGCACGCCGGGCCGGGAGAACGTCGCATGCGCGCCGTGATGCTCGTGCTGGGGTTGGGGCTCGCGGCCTGTGGCGGTTCGCCCTGCGGGCCTGGGTCGGGCGTGGTCGCCGAGGTCATCGACGGAGACACGCTCGTGCTCGAAGGTGGCGAGCGGGTTCGCTACTTGTTGGTCGATACGCCGGAGACGACCCGAGGCGCGCACGAGTGTTATGGCGCGGAGGCGAAGGCGTTCAATCGGAGCCTCGTGGCGGGGCGCGTGGTGCACCTGTCCGACGGCGAGGCCTGCG
This sequence comes from Citreicoccus inhibens, assembly GCF_019039035.1. Classification (GTDB taxonomy): domain Bacteria; phylum Myxococcota; class Myxococcia; order Myxococcales; family Myxococcaceae; genus Citreicoccus; species Citreicoccus inhibens. Next base: position 314,885 of record NZ_JAHNZT010000005.1, read on the forward strand.
AGGACCGCTATGGGCGGCGGCTCGCGTATGTCTCCGTGGACGGCCGCGACGTCAACGCGCTGTTGGTGGAGCGCGGCTATGGATGTGTCCTCTTCGTGCCTCCCGCGGGGAAGGCCCGGCGCGCCGAGTTCAAGGCGCTGGAGGCCGAGGCCCGGCGCGCGGGCCTCGGCTTGTGGTCAGCGTGTCCCGAGGTGTGTCGGAAATGAGGGCCGGGGCGCTACAGCAAGGCCGCCACGGCTCGGGACAGCTCGGCGCGGGTGAACCAGTCTCGCGGCCGATGGCCCGTGGTGAGCATCAGGGTCCCGTCGGTGAGCGCCACGGCGGAGTCCCGGGCGACGCGCAAGCGGACCTGGTGGACCTTCGCGCGCAGGGCATCGCGAGAGTCGGCGCTCATGGCGAGCGTGTCGAGCACTTCGGTGGAGCGCTCCGCGAGGTACGCGAGCGCATGTGCATCGCTGGGGTCCTCGGGCTCGGTGCTGGGTTCCCACTCCACTCGGAGGGGCGACCCGAGCACTCGGCCCAGTCGCTCCGACAGCGCGGCGAGGATTCGCTTCACCGCGAGCGGTGTGGGGGCCGGGGTCTCGGCGTCCACCATGTCGAGCACGGAGACCTCGTGCACGCTGAGGGACTCGACCGCCGCGGCCGGGATGAACGTCGCGTCCGCGCGGGGCAGGCGCGCGTCATGTCCTGGCACGTGCATCACGATGGTGTGGCCGTGCCGGGTCTCCACGAGGTCACGGACGAAGCCCTCGGCGTCCCTCCCGCTGCGCAGGTGCAGCGTCACATACGGCAGGCGCACGGGCAGGCCTGCCCGGCGCCGCTCGGCCAGCGCGGCCAGGGCTTCGAGGACCTCGCTCACGCTCCAGGTGCCCCATGTCTCCAGGGGCGCCAGCACGTCCGTGCCCGAGGCCATGGCTAGAGCGCCTTCTCCAGCGTCTTCTGGATGGCATCACGGCGATCGCGAATGTCATCCACGTTGGTGCACGGCTCGTGGTCGAGCGTCAGCACGCCGCCCTCGAAGGTCACGAAGCCTCCACTCGCTGAGTAGATGCCACCCGTGTTGCGGATGACGATGCGATGGAGTCCCGACTTGAGAGCGTCTCGCCCCATGTCGTCGGTGGTGATGCCCTCCAGTGCCTCGGTGAGTGGAGTGAAGAACACCTTGGGCCAGCACTCGTCGTACAGATGGGCCTGCTCGTCGGTCGCCAGGCTCTGCCAGTTCACGTCAATGGGAACGGCGAAGTGCGCCGCGGTCTCGACCTGCTGCTTGAGAGGGGGATAGAGCGTGTCCTCGAACTTCTTCGCGGCCCTGCGTTCAGCCAGTCCCATGGTGTGCATCTCCCGCCACTGTGTGGCCCCGCAGTCTGACCCAGACTCCGGGTAGGAGCCCAGTGTACCTACACGTCGCCTCTTTCACGGCCTACCCGCACGGGTGGCGCTCGCTGGCAAGTGTCACGGTGGGGTGGCAGCCTTTCGTGTCCGAGCCTGTCAGGAGGATGGGGTGCGCACATGCCCCAGCGGCTGTATCCAAGCCCGCGCGGTCGTGACCATCTTCCATCCACTTCGGGCAGGCCATGGGGGAGACGAGGTCGCGTGACGAAGACTCCTGCGGCAAGAGGCGGCTGCGCGCGTCACCGGGCCCCGGTGACCGCGTCGTGCTCGTGGAGAAAGGGCGCGCCGTGAATCCGCGGGCGGTGACCTCCGACGGACTCGCCGACCGGGTCGAGGCGCGACGCGCGGACATCCTCCGCCGCTGGGAGGCGCGCGTGCGCGTGCTGCTCGGCGCCAGTCCGCCGCCTCAGCACGTGGGCCTGCCGCGGTTGATGGACGCGCTGCTCGCGGCGCTGCGGGACCCAGATGCCTTCGAGGCCGTGGAGGCGTTCACTCGCGAGCAGGGCCGCGTCCGCTCGCGGGCGGGCGCGGACGCGGCGGTGCTGGTGCGCGAGTACGGCCTCCTGCGTGACGTGGTCCTGGATGTCCTGGAGGAGGAGCATCAGGTGGTGGACGTGGCCGCGTTCCGCGCGCTGTCGCGAGCCATCGACACGAGCCTCGCGCACGCCGTGGCGCGCACGCTGGACAACGAGCCGCCGGAGCCGGGCCTCGCGCGAGGCGGACTGCCGCGGCGGCTCGAGGAGGCGCAGGTCGCGGCGGATGAGCTGCTGGAGACGCGGCGCGCCCAGCGAGAGCGGGACGAGGTCCGCGAGCAGCTCACGCGCGTGCTCACCCACCTGCCCATCGTGCTGTGGGCCATGGACACCCGGGGCGTGATGACGCTGTTCGAGGGCGAGGGCGTCCGCTCGGTGGGGATGGATCCCCACTCGCTGCTGGGGTGCTCCATCTTCGACATCTTCCAAGGGCGCGAGGACGTGCGCGAGGCCTCGCTGCGCGCGCTGGCGGGAGAGTCCTTCACCGCGGAGCTGAAGCTCTTCGATGTCTGGTTCGAGGTGCGCTTCTCCCCGGTGCGTGGCCTCCACGGGCAGGTGACGAGCGTGTCGGGCCTGTCCGTGGACATCACGGACCGGCGGCGCGCGGAGGAGGAGCTGCGGGCCTCGGAGACGCGCTACCGCCTGGCCACCCAGGCCACCCGCGATGTCATCTGGGATTGGGACCCCATGAGCGGCATCATGCGCTGGAGCGAGCTGGCCCCCCGGGTGTTCCGCATCGTGGACTGGGGCTCGGTGCCCGCGAGCCTGGAGTGGTGGACCGGCCGCATCCATCCCGACGAGCGCGAGCGCATCATCCAGGGCTTCCGCGCCGTGCTCGACGGAGGCGGTGAGGACTGGAACGCCGAGTACCGCTTCCTGCGCGGGGACGGCACGTGGGCCGTCATCGAGGACCGCGGCCGACTGGTGCGCGACGCCCTGGCCCGGCCGGTGCGCATGGTGGGCGCGCTCCAGGACATCACCGAGCGCCGCGCCGCCGAGGAGGAGGCGAAGCGCCGGGCCGGGTTCGAACAGCTGCTCATCGGCATCGTGGGGCATGACCTGCGCAACCCCATCTCCGCCATCACCATGGCCGCGGGAACGCTGGAGCGACAGGACACGCTGGACGAGCGCGGGCGCAAGGCCGTGGCGCGCATTCGCTCCAGCGCCGCGCGCGCCGCGCGGATGCTGCGCGATGTGCTCGACTTCACCCAGGCGCGGCTGGGCGGTGGCATCCGCATGGAGCCGCGCCCCGTGGACCTGCACGACCTGGTCCGCCAGGTGATGGAGGAGGTGCAGCTGGCGCACCCCACGCGGCGACTGCACGTGGAGTGCCTGGGGGATGGCCATGGGGTGTGGGACGCCGACCGACTGGCGCAGGTCATCACCAACCTGGTGAACAACGCGCTGTCGTACGGCTACCCGCAGTGCCCGGTGTTCGTGCGCACGCGAGGCGAGGCCCAGTCCGTGGTGCTGTCTGTGCACAACCAGGGCCCGTCCATCCCGCCCGAGCTGATGCCGCACCTGTTCGAGCCCCTCAAGCGCGCGGGAGGAGCCCAGGGGCCGAGCCAGGGGCATGGGCTGGGGCTCGGCCTGTTCATCGTGAAGCACGTGGTGGACGCGCATGGCGGCTCCGTGCGGGTCCGGTCCACCGAGCGAGAGGGCACATCCTTCCGGGTGGCGCTGCCGCGCCGCCTGGACTCCGGGCTCCCGGCCGGCCCGTGGCTTGCTCTGGACTCCGAGCCCGGGTAGCTACGGCCCCTCACGTCAGCGCTTCCCTACCGGGAGGGGGAAATCATGAAGAAGGTCCTGATTGGCGTCGGCATCGGCTGTGGAGCGCTCCTCATCTTGGGCCTCATGGCGGGGATTGGCCTGTTCCTGGTGGGCAAGAAGGCCGTGGAGTCGTCGAACCTGGGGACCGCGGCGGCGCGGTTCCAGAAGCAGGAGGAGGCGCTGACCCATCTCCAGACGACCTACGCGTTCACCGCGCCGCCGGACGGACAGGTCCTGAAGCTGGACGCCGCGCGGCTGGAGGCCTACCTCGCCGTGCGCGAGGGCGCGCTGCCGGCCTACGCGGCCTTCGCGGAGAAGAGCCACGAGCTGGAGGCGAAGCGCGACCAGGGACACCGGCCGGGCGTGACCGAGCTGCTCCAGGCGGCCAATGCCATGTCGGGGCTGGTGGCGGATTGCCGCGAGGCCTATGTGTCCGGCCTGACGAAGCAGAAGATGTCCCCCGCTGAGTTCACCACCATCACCCAGGCCCTCTACGTGTCCACCCTGGTGACCGCGATGGGCACGGCCCAGGAGGAGGCGGCTCGCCAGGGTCGCGCCGCCCTGGAGAAGCAGGTGGCCAAGCTGGACCAGGACCTCGCGGGTGACTCGCTCACCGGCGCGGCGCGCACCCAGGCGGAGCAGCTGCGCGCGGGCCTCCAGGAGCAGCTCGATGACTTGCACGAGGCGCAGGAGAACGGCGCGTCCCCTGAGCAGCGCGCGACGATGGCCGCCAACCTCGCGCTCATGAAGCCGATGGAGGCGCGCATCGCCAAGGTGGCCAACCCGGCCTTTGACCTGTTCACCGCGAACGGCGCGGGCGCGATGCCGGGCTCGGGCTCCGAGGAGGCCACCGAGGCCGACTCGGACGACTCCGACGACGACTCGACCGCCGAGCACAAGGAGTAGCTCGGCTCAGGCCTCCGCCTCGCGCCGCGTGGGGCGGTGGCGCCGTGCGTGGCGGAGGCTGGCTCCCACCGCGGCGCCCAGGAGCACGACGATGAGGGCCACGGAGAGCAGCGGCGAGATTTCCACCCAGCTGGCCAGCAGCATCTTCAGGCCCGCGAAGCCGAGCACCCCCGCGAGCCCGTAGTGCAGGTACTCGAGCGACCCCACCGCCTCGGCGATGACGAGGTAGAGCGCGCGCAGGCCGAGGATGGCGAAGGCGTTGGAGCTGTAGAGCAGGAACGTGTCGTGGGTGACGGAGAACGCGGCCGGCACGGAGTCCACCGCGAAGAGGATGTCCGTCACCTCCAGCCCCACCACCGCGAGGAAGAGCGGCGTGGCCAACCAGCGGCCCTCGCGCTTCACCACGAAGCGCGAGCCCTCCAGCTCCCGCGTCACCGGCAGGCGCCGTGACAGCCATTGCACCGCGCGGCTGTCGCCCTGCTTCGCGGGGTCCTCGCGGAGCACGCGCCACGCGGTGACGAGCAGGATGGCGCCGAAGACGTAGGACACCCAGGACCAGCGCTCCAGCGCCGCCGCGCCCGCGAAGATGAAGCCCGCGCGCAGCACCAGCGCGCCGAAGATGCCCAGGAAGAGCACCGGGTGCTGCAGGGCGGGGGGGACGCCGAGGCCTCGGAAGATGACGAGGAACACGAAGAGGTTGTCCAGACTCAGACTCTTCTCGATGAGCCAGGCCGCCAGGTACGTGCTGGCCGCCTCGCCGCCCCGCGTGGCCCACACGAAGCCACCGAAGGCCAGCCCCACGGCCACCCAGATTCCAGTCCACGCGAGGGCTGCCCCGCGGGATTGTCCCCGGCTCCCCCTGTGAGCGAGGAGATCCACGCCGAGCAGCGTGAGCAGCAGCGCCCAGAAGACCCACCACATCCATGCCGGCGTGTGCTCCATGTCGGCGGCGAAGCTAGGCACAGCCAGGGTGCGACGGGTCCCATGCTGGTCGGATGTTCAGCGGGGCAGTGTCCACCTGGAACCATCACCCACCCCGTGGGGCATGACGCACTCATGGTTGGAGCGACGCTCTGAAACGTTGTTTCACGCTCCGTTGCCTTCGACGCCCGGACTCGCGCTGGATGTGCTAGTTCGAACGGACGGGCGGGACGCAATGACTGCCAACGCTCCTCTGGAGGCGGTACGGATGAAGACTGTCATCTTCGCGTGTGTGCACAACGAGGGTCGCTCCCAGATGGCGGCGGCCTTCTTCAATCTGCTGGCGGACCCCACGAAGGCGCGTGCGCTGTCGGCGGGCTCGGAGCCCGGCCAGAAGGTGCGCCCGGAAGTGCTGGCGGCCATGGCGGACATCGGCGTGGACCTGTCGAGCGTGAAGCCGCAGCTGCTCACGGAGGCGATGACGCGCGAGGCGCTGATGCTCGTCGCCCTGGGCACGTTCGGGCCTGTCCCGAACGCGCCGCCCGCGCTCCAGCGCGTGGACTGGCCGCTCGAGGACCCCGCCGGCAAGTCGCAGGATGAGGTGCAGAAGATTCGCGATCAGATCGCCGCGATGGTGGCGGGGCTGGTCCAGGGGCAGGACTGGGAGCGTCCGCCCGCGTAGACCCGCCGTGCGCCGCCACGGTCCGTGGGGCCTCAGCCACGCGCCTGGATGCGGGCGTGGCTGGGTGACCTCGGTCCGTGCGGTCCGGGACTCACCTGGCACGAGCGGCCCGCCGGGAGTCAGTTGGCAGACGGCTTGAAATGGGCGACGGTGCTGCCCCACGCTGTCCGTTCGACGACGCTCCTGTCGCCCTTTTGCCTACCTGGATGAGCCCCGCGATGCTTCCTGTCCTCCTCGCCGTGCTCCTGTCGCAAGCCGCGCCCGAGGCCCCTTCTCGTCAGCACGGTGTGCCCATTGGCAAGGGCAAGACCTTGCCCACCGTCCGTCTGTCCGCTCCGTCTGGAGGCTGGACGGTGGACCGGATGATGTTGGTGGAGGGCACGCTCAGCGACACCACCATCGACCCCGTGGTCGTCTCCATCAACGGCGACCGCTACTTGATGCGCACGAACAACGGGCGCTTCAGCCGCAAGTTCCCCGCGGCCAGCGGCAAGAACGTCGTCACGGTGATGGCGACGAATCAGGCCGGCACGGCGCGCACGCAGGCCACCAGCTACGCGCAGGTCCCCTCGGTGCCGCTCAAGGCCATCCTCACGAGCGACACGGATGGCGTGTACACGGACCTGCACATCTACGAGCCCACGGACAAGAGCGAGTCGGGCAGCACGCTCGACGTGAAGACGATGGCCCACGTGTACTGGGCCAACACGGCGAGCCCGTCCGGCGGCACCTTCTTCCTCAACGAGCAGGGCGGTGACTTCGATCAGCCCGCCTACGGCCCGTACCTCTACGTCCACCGCGCGCCGCCCAAGGGCGTGTACCTCATCGCCACCAACTACTGGCCCAGCGGTGACAAGGCGCACACCGTGGCGACGCTGAACCTGGTCCTGTTCGAGGGCACGCCGCACGAGATTCGCCGCATGGTGCGCATTCCGTTGGCCACGCCCGGCACCACCCGTGTGCTCGCGTGGGTGAACATCCTGGGCGACGGCCAGGCGGAGACCTACGTGCCCTCGCAGGACCCCAAGCCCCAGGGCTCCGGCTGGCCCACCAACCTGGATGCGGCGCTCAAGGCGATCCAGGCGAACGGCGACTCCGGTGGCGAGGGCGACTACTGAGCCTGGGCCACCGCCCCGGTCGCGCTTCCCATGCTTGCCCTGTCCCTGATGCTGTCCCTGGTGGCCACCGGACCGGTGGCCGTGGCGCCGAAGCCGGTGCTGCCGGCTCCGGTGGCGCCGACTTCGGTCGAGGCGCGGGCCGTGCGGCTGCGCCAGGAAGTGGCGCGCATCGCGCTGGCGCAGGTGCAGCGCATGGACGCGACGTGGCACCCGGAGCAGCGGGACTGCGCGGGGCTGATTCGCTTCGCCTATCGCGTCGCCTACAAGCGCGTGGACGCGGGGCGCCTCGCCTCGCCGCTGTGGCGGGACACGCGGGGGGCGCCCGTGGACTTCGCGGACGCGGAGACGCTGCTGACGCACAGCTTCGGCCCTTTGGGCCGTGATGCCGCCGCGCGCGAGTCGCTGCGCACGGGCGACATCCTCGCGTTCCGCCAGGAGCACGACGCGGGCCCTGTGTTCCACCTCATGCTGGTGGTGCGCCCGGAGGACCGGGCCCACGCGCCCGCGCGCGTTGTCTATCACCCGGGCGAGCCGGGCGCCGTGGTGCGCACGGGCGTGCTCGACACCCTTTCCGCCGAGGCGCCCCTGGAGTGGCGCCCGGTGCCCCAGAACGCAGCGTTCCTGGGCTTCTTCCGATTCAAGGAGTGGATGCCATGACATCTCCCACGAGCCCCTCGGGCACGCCGCCTCCCGCGGCGCCGCCCTCGGGTCCCCGCAAGGCCGGCGGACCTCCCAAGGGCGTGCTCATCGCCGCGGGCGTGGTGCTCATCGGCGCCCTGGTCGCGGGCGCCTTCGTGCTGGGCCGTCGCAGCGGGACGGGGATCGGCTCGGGCGCGTCGTTCTCGACGGGCGAGCGCCAGGGGCCGCCCACCGCGGGTGCCTCCGTGGAGGGCTTGCCGGAGGTCCCCGCCGAGGCGGTGAAGATGGACGTTCCGGGGAGCGCCGCACCCGCCGCGGTCTGGGTGGATGTGTACGCGCCCGGCAAGGTGCGCGACGCGATGGTGCGCAACGCGTGGCTGAAGCAGACGCTCGCGCAGCCCGTGGGCAAGGGCTTCATCGGCGGGTGGGCGGCCTTCTTCGGCACGACCGGCGAGGACTTGAAGGCGGACTTCAAGGGCGCCGTGCTGGATGTGGTGGCGGGCCGGCTGTTGGACGTGCCCTTCCGGGCGGTGTGGTTCAGCGGCGATGCGCGCGCGGGCACTCCGGCGTTCATCCTGCCGCGCCCGGACTCGGCCTCCACGTCGGCGTGGCAGGCGTTGGACAAGGTGGCGCGCCGCAGCGAGATGACCGCGGAGGGGTGCCCGGGGGGGGAGGGTCAGGCGCCCGCGGGGGGCTTCCACCTGTCGCGCTGGCTGGTGGCGGAGCAGACGCTGTGGGCGGCGCGGTCCGAGGACCGGTTGGTGCTCGCGCGGCACCCGGTGGTGGTGCTCCAGGGCCTGTGCACGGGGCTTCCCAAGCTGGACGGGGACTCGGGCGTGGACGTGGAGCTGGGGTTCGACCCCAAGTCGTACGGCCGCGAGGCGCAGCTGCTCGGCCACGTGTTGGGCCTGGGCGAGCACACGCGCCTCCAGTTCGCGGTGGAGGGTGACCGGCTGGTGGGCAAGGGCATCGCGGGCGAGCTGATGGACGGGCCCGCGCGGCTGGACAGCGCGCCCCTGTCGGATGACCTGCTGCGCCTGATTCCCGAGGACGCGCCGGTGCTGCTGACGCTCCAGCTCAAGCTGCCCGCGTCCATGGAGCCCGACGCGCTCAAGGACTTCTGGAAGGTGGAGGGCGGCGGCAAGGGCCCCACCGTCACGCGGCAGGTCGCGGTGGTGTGGACGCCGCGCGGGGACGCGTCGCTGCCCATGGCGCTGTCGTTGCTCTGGGGGCGCAAGGAGGACGCGCCCGCGCTGGAGAAGCTCTTCACGGGGGGCTCGCACACGCTTCAGCGCGCCACGTTGTGCAACCACGTGGCGCTGGCCAGCACGGCGGAGGAGCTGGAGCGCCTGCGCCGCGCCTGCGAGGGCAAGAGCCCCAACCTGCTCAACGCCGCGGGCCCGGTGGTCGCGGGTCTGCGGACGCCCGCGTCCGTGTCCCTGGGCGTCAACCTGGGACGGCTGCTCAGCGGCCTGACGCGAGATGGCTATGCATCCGAGGTGCGCGCGGGCCGCGACGCGCCTCTTCCCAAGGCCGTGCCGCCCGAAATCGAGGCGGCCCGCCGTGACTTGGAGTCGCTCCCGTACCTGGGCCTTCACGGCACGGTGAAGGGCGACGCGCTGGTTCCTGGAGGTTTCGGGTCATGAAGATTGCTCATCGCATCGTGGCGCTCGTCGCGCTCGCGCTGTCCGGCGTGGCCGCGGCCAAGCCCCTCTACATCACCGTGCCGCGCTCCTATGGCAGCCAGGAGCCGGTGGGCGTGGACGTGGCCTTCGAGGACAAGGGTCCCGTGGAGCTGCGCGTCCTCAAGCCGGAGAACGTGGACGCGTTCATCCGCGCGCAGACGGACCTGCGGCGCGCGTATCAGGCGCCGCCCACCCTGGTGAACCCGGGCCGCGCGCTCAGCCGAGGCCTCAACGCGGTGCACTCGCCGGGGCGGTGGCTGCTCAACTCGATGTCGCTGCCCATCCGCGAGGACCTCATCGGCGTGCTGCCGCCGGCGCCGGCGGCCTCGTCCTCGGGCGAGCAGCTCGCGAAGGTGTCCGAGGGGCCGGAGAAGCTGGTGGGCACGCCTCCGGGCTTCTCCGTGGTGCGCAGCCAGTGGCTGAACCTGGACCTGGGTGGGTCGGAGCGGGACTTCAACGTCCCCGGCTTCGACACGAGCGGCTACAGCGGCGGCTTCCAGGAGCGCCGCGTGGTGCTCGCGCCGCTGCCGCCCGGGACCTACGTCCTCCAACTCGTGCAGGGGCGGGTGGAGGGGCAGGTGGTGCTCGTGGTCAGCGACCTGTCCGTGCAGCTCAAGCAGACGGATGGACAGGTGCTGGTGCGCGTGGCGGGGCGGGACCAGAAGCCGCGCGAGGGCGCGCACGTGCAGGTGTACCTGTCGAAGGGCAAGGGGCCCGCGGGCACGACGGACGCGAAGGGTGAGGTGACGCTGGCGGTGGACGAGCCGCGCCTCATCGCCACCGCGACGGTGGACGCGGACACGGCCATCGTGGACACGGACTTCTACTCCGCGCTGGCGGTGGCGCCGGACGTGTTCATCTACAGCGACCGGCCCATCTACAAGCCGGGCAACGAGGTGAAGTTCCGCGGGCTCGTGCGGCAGCCGGACACCTTCCTGGCGCGCCTGTTCACGCCGAAGAAGCGCGACGTGCTGGTGAAGCTGGTGTCCCAGGAGGGACGCGCGCTCACCACGCGCGCGACGGTGGACGAGTTCGGCGCGTTCAACGGCACGCTGAAGGTGCCGGAGGACCTGGGCACGGGGGTGCTGCGCGTGGAGGCGGAGCTCGACACGCATCCGTACCAGGGCGAGGCCCGGGTGCAGGACTACGTGAAGCCCACGTTCTATCTGGAGGTGGAGCCCGACTCGGAGACGGTGGTGCCCGGCAAGACGCTGCGCGCGAAGGTGCACGCGCGCCGCTACGCGGGCGGCATCCCGGCGGGCGCGAAGTACGAGGTGTTCCTCTACCGCAGCCTGCTGGATGCGCCGGCGTGGGTGGATGACGCGGGCAAGGGCGGGCAGGGCAGCGCGGTGACGTACGGCACCGCCTCCACCACGGAGGGCAAGCTGAGCGTCCCCGAGCGCCTGTACTCGTCGGTCGCGGAGCGCAGCGCCACGGAGGACCCGTGGTCCAGCGCGAGCGCGTTCGACGCGAGCGGTGACGCGTCCATCGAGATCGCCGTCCCCGAGCTGAAGCCGGGCGAGGAGCGCCTGCCGTACCGCTACACGCTGACCGTGCGCGCGCGGGATGACCAGGAGACGTTCGCCAACGCCACTGCGGCCTTCTTCCTGTCCAAGGTGGAGGTGCTGGGCACGGCGCGCTACTCGGAGCCGGTGGTGTCCAAGGGGGGCGAGGCGATGCTGTCGATGCGCGCCACCACGCTGTCGGGCAAGGCCTATGGCACCACGCAGGGCGAGGTGGAGTTCGTGCTGCGGCGCGCGGACGGCAAGGAGAAGAGCCTGGGCAAGCGCTCGTTCACCACGGCGGCGGACGGGACGCATCGGGAGAAGGTGCCCACGGGAGACGTGGGCGCGGTGCTGGCGCGCGTGACGTTGAAGGACAAGCGGGGCGAGGCGTGGACGGGCGAGGAGTCCTTGCTCGTCATCGGCGCCGAGGACGAGCCGGTGGCGCAGGTTCCCAACCTCACGCTGGCGTCGCTGTCGGGCGCGCTGGAGCCGGGGGACACGGCTCGGCTGGTGGCGCTGCTGCCAGATGGCTGGGGTCCGGCTGGACGGGACGCGGGCTCGGTGTGGGTGACGCTGACGGGCGCGGGGCTCTATGGCACGCAGCTCGTGTCGCTCAAGGGCCGCACGCTGGTGCACGCCTTCGACGTGGAGAAGCGCTTCGGCAGCGCGGTGTATGCGTCCGTGGCGTATCCCACGGCCTCGGGCCGCTGGGAGGAGCGCACCGTGGCGTTCCGCGTGGTGCCTCGCGAGCGCACGCTCACCGTGACGGTGCAGCCGCAGCGCGCGGAGACGGCGCCGCTGAGTGACCAGGCGCTCGAGCTGCGCGTCACCGATAGCGAGGGCCGGGGCGTGGTGGCGCAGGTGTCCGTGGGCGTGGTGGACAAGGCGGTGTACGCCATCCAGAGCGAGTTCCGGCCCAAGGTGCTGGACTTCTTCTACCCGCCCGCGCGCAACAACGTCTCGAACTTCTACTCGTCCGAGTTCCAGGGCTACGGCTACGGCGAGGCGCTGGCGCGCAAGCTGTCCGGGCTGCCGGACCACGCCTTCGCGTCCATCAAGCCGCCCAGCCGTCAGGCGCGCGACCTGGAGAAGGACACCGCGCACTGGGACCCCGCGGTGGTGACGGACCGGGATGGCCGCGCGACGGTGCGCTTCACGCTGCCGTCCAACCAGACGCTGTGGGTGATTACGGCGGTGGCCGCGGACACGTCCGGTCGCTTCGGCGAGGGCACGTCCGAGTTCGCCACGCGGGGCGGCATCAACCTGTACGCCGCGCTGCCGCAGTTCCTCCGTGAGGGCGATGAGGCGCTCGCGTCCGTGCGGCTGTCGGCAGGGGAGAAGGCCGAGGGCAGCCAGGTGCTCGACGTGAAGCTGGCGTCGGCGGGGGCGCTCAAGGCGGACCAGTCGCAGGCCAAGGTGGAGCTGGCCAAGGGCGGCGAGAAGGTGGTGCCGGTGACGCTGAAGGCCTCGGCCACGGGCGCCGCGCAGCTCGCGGTGGCGGTGACGGGTGGCAGGGACCCGCTGCGGGACACGAAGGGCTTCGACGTGCGGCCGGCCGCGGTGGAGGACGCGGTGAAGGTGAGCGCGTGGGGCGGTGGCGCGCTGGCGCTCCCCGCGGCGGACTCGGCGACGCTGACGAGCGTGCAGCTCGTGCTCCAACCCTCGCTGGTGGACGCGGCGCTCACCAACGTGCGGGAGCTGCTCACATACCCATACGGATGCCTGGAGCAGCTTGTCTCCACCACGGTGCCCAACGTGGCGCTGTACCAGGTGCTCCAGAAGGCGGGCACGCTGGACAAGCTGGATACCGACACGCAGGCGCTCCTGGCGGAGGCGCGCAGCCGCGCCGTGCAGGGCACCGCGCGCATCCTCGCGCTGGAGGTCCGAGGTGGCGGCTTCACGTGGTTTGGCGGCTACAGCGAGCCGAGCCTGCCGCTCACCCTCATCGCGATGGATGGTCTGGCGTATGCGGTGGACGCGGGGCTGGCGGATCGCGATGACCCGCGCATCACCGAGACCGCGACGTGGCTCGACGGACAGCAGAACCTGCCGCCGGAGTACGAGGCCACGCGCGCGTACGTGCTGGCGCGGTTGCAGGGGCCGCGGCAGGCGGCGCGGGTCCGTGCGCTCGTGCAGGGCGCACAGCCGGGCGACCTGTACTCGCTGGCCCTCGCGGTGCTCGCGGCGGAGAAGGCGGGCGTGATGAAGGAGGCGGCCCTCCAGGACCGCATCAACGCGCTGGTGGCTCGGAGCACGGAGGGCTTCGCCACCCTGGCCAGCTTGAAGCAGGGCCAGGAGCCGCAGCTGTCCGAGGCGTTCTTCCGCTATCCGCTGCGTCGCGTGGGCCTGACGGCCATCACCGCGCACGCGGCCTCGTTCGGCACACTGGATGTCACCCGTGCTCGCAAGCGCGTCCTGGAATTGCTGAGCGAGCCGGACCTGTCGACGTTCGACCGGAGCACCGCGCTGCTGCACTCGCTGTGGCTCATCGAGCGCGACGCGAAGGCGTTCCGTGGGATGTCGCCGCCGGAGGTGAAGGGCACGAAGGGCGCGGTGAAGTTCGCGCCGCGCGGCATGGGGCTGGTGGCCACGCTGGCGCCGGGGACGCGCACGGTGGACGTGGGCGGCTTCGATGGCGTGGCCACGCTGCAGGCGTCCGCGCTGACGCCGCTCTCCTCGGTTCAGGCGAAGTCCGAGGGCATGTCCATCCAGCGCGCGTACTACGTGCTTCGCGAGGGTGGGAAGGTGAAGCTGGAGTCCGGCACCCCCGTGTCGCAGGGCGAGGAGGTCTACGTCGAGCTGACGCTGGATGCGCGCGGGGAGAACCGGGCGCGGTCGGCGTACTACGTGGTGGAGGACGCGGTGCCCGCGGGCTTCGTGCCGCTCCAGGAGGACAAGGCCTTCCGCGGTCCTCCGCACGCGCTGCCGCTGGCGGCCGAGGCGCTCAAGCGCCGGCAGCTCAGCCCGGAGCGGGCCACCTTCTTCTTCGAGGAGCCCGCGTGGTGGAGCAACACGCCGCGCGTCATCGGCTACGTGATGCGCGCGCAGTTCGCCGGCACCTTCTCGGCGCCGCCCGCCACCATCGAGGACATGTACGCGGCGCGCATCCACGGCCGCACGGCCGCGGACGTGCTGAAGGTTGCGCCCTCGCAGAAGCCCCAGGGCGACCTGTAGTTCATGGGGTGGGCCGCCGTGGTCGCCACGCTGCTGGCGGCCTCTCCCACCTTCGTCACGCGGGGCGACGTGACGCCCGAGGCGGACCTTCGCCGCGAGGCGGAGGCCGCGTGGGCGTCCGTGGAGGCGGTGTACGTCGCCCAGGCCGGGAGCGCGCCCACGCGGGCTCCCGGCACGGTGGTGCTCCAGAAGGGCAGCGTGCTGTCCCCCGAGCGCAACGCGCAGGGGCGGCCGGGATGGGTGGAGCTGCGGCAGAACACGCCGGGCGTGTTGGACGAGCGGCTGCGGGTGGCGCTGCGCCACGAGCTGGCCCATCAGTTCCTGTGGTGGGCCTGTCCCGCGTCCAGTGAGGACCGGCTCTTCCACGAGGCGTTCGCGCTCATGACGAGCGGCGAGCTGGCCGCGTGGCGCGAGGCCCCGTACCAGTCGCTGTCGCGTGCGGCGACGGAGGTGGCGCTCGCGCCGTCGGTGGACACGCTCCGGGCTCGGCGCGGGCTGGCCCGAATCCTGGGAGAGAGCCCGGGCTTCCCCGCGTCGCTGACGCGACGGCTGCGCCAGTGTCAGGACGGCGCACGGTGGCTGGTGCCGCTGTCCTTGGATGAGCTGGCGGACGTGGCGGTGCGCGAGGCCGCGCCCGCGACGTTGGTGCTCAGTCGGCACTCGGGCGAGGTGTTGCTGGCGGAGGGCGACGTGCGGCGTGCGCTGCCGTATGGCTCGACATTGAAGCCCTTCGTGTACGCGGCGTCGCGTGAGCAGCCGGTGTTGCCGCGGCGAGAGGGCGTGCAGGAGTGGGCGTGTGGGCCGGGCCTGCCCGACAAGGTGGATGCGCGCACGGCGCTCCTTCGCTCGTGCAATGGGTACTTCCTGGATTGGGAGGCGGCGGGCTCGGCGCCTCGGTCATTCGGGGCCTGGGGGCCGGTGCTGTCCGCGGTGGGGCTCGCGGGTGACGCGGTGGACATGGCGGAGGCCATCGGGCTGCGCTCCACGCGGGCGGTGTCCCCATGGGGAATGGCGCAGGCCTACCGGCTGCTCGCGGAGGCGCGTCCGGACGTGATGGCGCTCCTGGCGGACAACGCTGCGCGAGGGACATTGAGCGACTTGCCCGCGTCCTCGGCGCTGGTGGGGGTGGCGACCAAGACGGGCACGGTGCGCGACGCGGCGAGCCGCCCGCAGTTCGGGTGGATTGTCGCGGTGGATGGGGACGTGGTGGCGGTGCTCCTGCGGCCTGGAAAGATGCCTCGGCAGTTCGCGGACGAGGTCCCGAAGGTGCTGGCGCGGGGGAAGGGGCGTGGAGGGGCGGAGGCGGCGCGCGTACAGGTGCTGGGGTTGGTGGCCCCGACTGTCGTCGAGGCGCGGTGCCCGGGACTTGGGTTCGCGCTGGAGGCCGGAGTTCCTCGCGCGGTGCCGGGAGCGTTCTCTGCGCTGGCGGGGTTGGTGGCGAAGGGACCCGCGGTGTGTCTGGGGATGCCGTGGCGCGTGCGTTTCCCCGATGGAGCGGAGGAGGGGCGAGATTACGCGGGGGTGTTCACGTGGGACGTGCCGCCAGCGTATCGACCGCCGCCGGGAGTGCCGACGACGCCTCGGGCCTTGAAGGCGCGGCGGGGCTCGGACTTCGTCTTTCGCACCACGCGGCTCCAGTACGTGGCGGGCGTGGTGACGGCGGAGGACGCGCTCTTGACGGGCGAGGCGCGCGTGGCGCTGGCGCGCGTGGTGGCGCACAACGAGCGGCACAGTCGGCATCCGGACCGGGCCGTCTGTGACACGACGCACTGTCAGGCCTTTCGAGGCACGGTGCGGGCGAAGAGGGAAGAGACGCGCGCGCTGTCGCTGCCGGCGCTGCCCTGGGATGCGTGGTTGCCATTCTCCCAGGGAGGTGATGAGCCCTGGAAGGAGGAGCGCCCGCGCGAGCAGGTGGAGGCGGTGTTGGGGAAGGGGTTGGTGTCCCTGCGCTTCGATGCGGGGCGTGTGCTGTATCTGCGCGGCGTGGTGGAGGCGGGGACGCCGTACGAGGACGCACGCACGCTGCCCTGCGAGTTGTTGCGCTCGGCGCTCAAGTTGCTGGCGTGTCCACGGCAGGCCTCGTTCGACGGCGAGCGCGTGGTGTTCGAGGGGCAGGGCAAGGGCCACGGCGAGGGACTGGACGTGGAGGCAGCCAAATCCAGTGGCCTGTCCAGCGATGCGCTGCTCCAGCGCGCCTACGGGAAGCCCGTGCCCCGCTGACGGGGCGTCAGGCGGTTCTGCCCACGGTGAGTCGGCGCATCATGGCTCGCACGGTGGCGCCTGGGTCCGCGCTGCGGCCTCGGCCCACTTCGCCCAGCAGGGCCGCGGCTCGCACGGCGTTTCCTCCCGCGCGCTCCAGGGCCACCGACAAGGCCATTCGCTCGAGTGACTCGACTTCCGCTCGCAGGTTGAAGGTGCCCGCGTCCATGGCCCGTGACAGGGCGCTCGCGTCCAGACAGCCGCGCGCCGTGTGCTCCAGTCCTCGCTTCAACACGCGGCGCGGCAGGTCCGACGGGAGGACCTCCGTGCCCGCCCGCTTGTAGACGAGCACCTCGAACAGCACGTTGCGCAGCTCTCGGATGTTGCCGGGCCAGGGATACGCCTGGAGCGCGGCCAGTGCCTCGGGCGTGACGTGCAGCGGTCCCTGCGGCGCGGTGGGCTCCTCGCGCTGGAAGCGCGCGATGAAGTGCTCCGCCAACGCGGGCAGGTCCTCCGCGCGCTCGCGCAGCGGGGGCAGTTGAATGCTCACGATGGCCAGTCGCTCGTACAGGTCCGCCCCAAACGCCCCCTTCGCGATGAGCTCGCGCAAGTCTCGATTGGTCGCCGCGAGGATGCGGAAGTCCACCTTGCGCGGCTCGGACTCTCCCAGCCGCGTCACCACCCGGTCCTCCAACACGCGCAACAACTTCATCTGGAGCGACAGCGGCGTGTCATCGATTTCATCCAGGAACACCGTGCCGCGCTCGGCCGCCATGAGCTGCCCGTCGAAGCCGTGCGTCGCACCCGAGAACGCGCCCTTCGCGTAGCCGAACAGCTCTCCCTCCATCAGCTCATTGGGAATGGCGGCGCAGTTGATGGGGACGAAGCGGCCCTCGCGACGCGCGCTCCAAACGTGCAGCAAGCGCGCGGTCACCTCCTTGCCCGTCCCCGTCTCCCCGGTAATCAACACGGGCATCGACGTGCGTGCCGCGCGCGCCATCTGTTCCAGCACGGCACGCGCCGCCGCGCTCCGTGCCACGAAGGTGCTCGCCTCGGTGGGCGCGGTCTCTGGCGCCGCCAGCTCCGCGAGCCGCGCCATCAAGCGCTCAGTCCCCGCGGGCCCACCCAGCCACACGGCGTCGTATGCGCCCGCCAGCGCGGCCTCGGTGGAGGCCTGCGGTGAGAGCTTCGCTCGCGACACCCAGACCCACGGCCGTCCACCTGGGGGCGCGGAGGGAACGCGTGCCCCGCCCGCCGTGTGCAGCACGACCATGTCGGCCGTGCCCCTCGTGACGAGCCGATGTCCCGCCGACGTCAGCCGCGCGGACAGCGACGACGGAGGGGGCGGGCCCTCCCACCGGATGTTGGCCATGCGCCGAAATCAATCACCGGCCATGCGGAAATCCAATTCGGTTTCGTCGCGACGCCCCGCCACCCGCTCCAAGTGATTCCAGCGGGTTGGCGTGTGGCCTGGTGGATGCAGTGCCGAGCAGGCGACTTCGAAAGGAAGGTCACATCGGATGTTGGACTTCATGGCGTCCCACGAGGTGCTGCTCGGCGTGGGCGTGGGCGTGCCCGTCGTGCTGCTCTGGCTCGTGTTCAAGGTGGGCTGCGTCGTCATTGGAGAGGGGGAGTCCGGACTGGTCATCAAGCGCTTCGGCGCGGCGCTGCCGCCTGGGCGCCTCATCGCGCGCGGGGGCGAGGCGGGGTATCAGGCGCGACTCTTGTCCCCGGGTTGGCACCTTGGGCTGTGGCGCTGGCGCTACAAGGTGAAGCGCGTGCCGCTCATCGTGGTGCCACCCGGCGAGGTCGCGCTGGTGGTGGCCAATGACGGTCAGCCCCTGCCCGGCGAGCGGCTCCTGGGGTGCGCGGTGGAGTGCGACGGCTTCCAGGACGCCGAGGCGTTCCTCGACCATGGCGGTGAGCGCGGCCGTCAGCTCTCCATCCTCACGGCGGGCACGTACCGCATCAACCCCGCGCTGTTCGACGTGGTGACCGTGGCCAATGCCAAGCGGCACGGCGTGGACCCCACCGAGCTGCGCGTGTTCCACGTGCCCCCGGACCGCGTGGGCATCGTGACGGCGAACGACGGTCGGCCGGTGCCGGCGGGCGACATGGCCGGCCCCATCATCCCGGACCACGACAGCTTCCAGCGTCCGCAGGCGTTCATCGACGCGGGCGGCTGCCGAGGCTTGCAGGAGGAGGTGCTGCTCGCGGGCGCGTGGAACCTCAACCCGTGGTTCGTGAAGGTGGAGCTGATTCCGCTCACCGAGATTCCCATCGGCTACGTGGGCGTCGTGGTGTCCTATGTGGGGCGCGAGCACCTGGACGTGTCCGGTGACGCGTTCACGCACGGGGACCTGGTGGAGCGCGGGCGCAAGGGTGTCTGGGTGGAGCCGCTCTTGCCGGGCAAGCACCCGCTCAACACGCGCGTGATGAAGGTGGAGCTGGTGCCCACGACGAACATCGTCCTCAACTGGGCCAACCGCACGGAGGCGCACCACTACGACTCGCAGCTGTCCAGCATCCTGGTGCGCAGCAAGGACGGCTTCGGGTTCAGCCTGGACGTGTCGCAAATCATCCACATTGGCGCCAAGAACGCGCCGCGCGTGATTTCGCGCGTGGGCAGCATGCAGAACCTGGTGGACCACGTGCTCCAGCCGGTGGTGGGCAACTACTTCCGCAACTCGGCGCAGGAGGT
Source organism: Citreicoccus inhibens (assembly GCF_019039035.1). GTDB lineage: Bacteria > Myxococcota > Myxococcia > Myxococcales > Myxococcaceae > Citreicoccus > Citreicoccus inhibens. The sequence continues at coordinate 334,110 of NZ_JAHNZT010000005.1, forward strand.
GACGGTGCTGGACTTCCTGTCGGCGCGGAGCGCTCGGCAGCAGCAGGCCTATGACGCCATCCAGGTGGCGTTGCAGGAGTACGACGTCGAGTGCATCGACACGCTCATTGGCGACATCGTGCCGCCCGCGGAGCTGATGAAGACGCAGACGGACCGGAAGATCGCCGAGGAGCTTCAGCGCACGTACGAGGTGCAGCGCGAGGCGGAGGTGAAGCGGCAGGACCTCCAGCGCGAGCTGGCCATCGCCAACATCCAGTCGGAGGTGGTGCGCAGCGAGCAGCAGGTGCGCATCTGCGAGCAGAACGCGCGGGCGCAGGTGGAGACGGCCAAGGGCGAGGCCGCCTCCGTGCGCGCCCGCTCGGAAGCCGAGGCCGAGTCGCTCAAGCGCGTGGGGCTGGCGAAAGCGGAGGCCGAGGCCGAGCAGGTGGGCCGCGTGGGCGCCGCGCGGGCGCAGGCCGAGGCCGAGGCCGTGCGTCAGGTGGGCCTGGCGAAGGCGGAGGCGTATCGCATGGGACAGGAGGCGCTGGGCGCGGCGGCGTACACCGCGATGCAGATCGCCACGGTGCTGGCCGAGCACGGCGTGAAGCTCGTGCCGGACATCGCGGTGGGCGGTGGCCAGGGCGGGCAGTCCGGGTTGGCCGAGGCGATGCTCGCGCGCATGTTCGCGGCGACCCAGGGCCTGCCGATGTCCGCGAAGGAGTCGGCGCGGAGTGGCGCGCCGGCTGCTCGTCCCCCGGCCGGGTCGGCGGGTGAGCCTCGCAAGGCGCTGTAACGACGCGGTGCGGGGTTCGGGCGTGTCTCCCCACGGGCGCTCCGTCGCCCCGTGGGGAGGGGCGGGCAGGCGGGCTCGGATTGCCGGTGCTCGTCAGGCGTTCGCAGCTTCCCTCGGCGTCACTCGATGGGAGGCAGACATGCGCAAGAACACGTGGGGCAAGCGAGCCGTCCTGGCCACGATGATGACGGGGGCGTTCGGCTTCGGCGTCGTCGCGCACGCGGACGACAAGATGGCGAAGCAGGACAAGCAAGTGGGCGAAGCCGCCGCCAAGCGGACGAAGTACGTGGGGCGGCTGGCCCTCTTCAACTCCAAGCAGATCGCCCTGGCGCAATTGGCCGAGCAACAGGCGACGGATCCGCAAGTGAAGGCCTTCGCCAGCCAGCTGCTCCAGGACCACCAGAGCAATCAAGCGGACCTGAAGGCCTGGGCCCAGAGCAAGCAGATCGAAGTCGACACCGTGGACCTCTCCGGCAATCAGGAGGGCGTCGGTGGCTCCGGCATGCAGCAGGGCTACAACGACAAGATGAAGAATGTCGGCGAGAAGCTGGGCAAGCAGATCGATGAGGACCGCAAGGAAATCAACGAGCTGAAGGCCAAGCAGGGCAAGGAGTTCGACAAGGCCTTCTTGTCGCGCATCGCGGACGACCAGAAGGACGGGCGCGAGCTCTTGAACGACGGTCGTCGTGAGTACAAGAACGACGCCACGTTCCTCGCGCTGCTCAACAAGACCGAGACCGTGGTGGACAGCCACGAGAGCACGGCGAAGCAGCTCGAGAAGCAGATGAAGTCGTCGAAGATGCCGTAGCCCTCGCGATGTAGTCCGGTGGTCGTCCGGGGCTCGGGCCGGTTGACGCGGCCCGGGCCCGGCGCCTATCCCGGCCCCATGAGGACCGGGGCCTGGATGACGGGGGCAGTGCTGGCGACGGCGCTGTTCTTCTCCTGCGCCACCCCGGCGCCGCCGCCCCCCGCGGTGCCGCTCGTTGGCGCCACGTCCGAGGGGCCCTTCGTCCCCGAGGCGCGTGACCTGTTCGCGGGCTGCACGCCGCTGCCGGACAGTCCCACGGCTCGCACGTGGCGCTGCGCGGGGATGTCGCTGTGGTTGGAGGAGCGTCAGGACCTGGAGCCCGCGCGGGCGCTCGCGGAGGCCCGGGCTCGCGTCATCGCGCGATTGGGCGCTGCGGGGCTGACGGAGTCGCGTGAGTCGCTGCCGCTCGTGGGGGCGTCGTGGCCCGCGCTGCGCTTCGCCGCCCGCGCTCCGGAGGGCGCGTGTCGCGCGTCGGGCTACGTCACGGTGGTGGCGCCCCTGGCGGGGCGGCGGCGTCAGCTCGGCTGCATCGTTCCGGGAGAGGACCGCGCGGAGCTGGCGCGGTGCCTGGAGCGCTTCGAGTTCCTCGCCGCGCATGGCAACCCCGAGGGCGACGTGTTGGACCCCGCCGCGCTGCTGCTGCCGCCGCGCCTGCCGTGGCGCGTGCTGACGGTGCCTCCGGGCTGTCGTCTGGCCAGCTCCACGAGTCGGTCCGGGCGCATCCGCTGCGAGGACGCGACGTTCTCATGGAGCGTCTTCGCTCCGACGGAGAACACCACGGGGCTCGCGCGCTGGCGCGACCAGAGCGTGGCGGAGTTGCACGACGCGCTGCCCGGCTCGGGGCCCGTGGAGGAGGTGGACTGTCGGCTGGAGGTGCGGCCCACGCGCTGCTTCCGGTTCACCACGCCCGGGCCCGAGGGCGCGCGCGTGCTGTGGGCCGCCGCCGTGACGTGGCAAGGCGGTGCGCTGTTCGCGGCCTGTGATTTCCCGTCGGGCGCGCTGGGGTTCCCCGCTGCGTGCAATGGTGTGTTCACCCCTCGCTGAAGGACGGTGCCCGTGTACGAGCTGGAGGACGTGTCCAAGCGCTTCGGCTCCACCTGGGCACTGCATCCGCTGTCACTGACGTTGCCGTCCGGCCGCACCACGGTGCTCCTCGGTCCGAGCGGCTGTGGCAAGTCCACCTTGCTGCGCTTGCTCAACGGCCTGTCGCGCCCGGACACCGGCCGCGTCCTCTTCGAGGGACAGCCTCTGCCAGCAGAAGGCGACCCGCTCCTCGCCCTGCGGCGCCGCGTGGGCTACGCGCTTCAGGGCGGCGGGTTGTTTCCGCACCTCACGGGCACGCACAACGTCACGCTCATGGCCCAGCACCTGCGCTGGCCCGCGGCGCGCACGCGTGAGCGCTTGGACGTGCTCCTGGAGCTGACGCGCTTCCCCGCCGAGGCGCTGGAGCGCTATCCGGCGCAGCTCTCGGGAGGCCAGCGGCAGCGCGTGGCGCTGATGCGCGCGCTGATGTTGGACCCGGACGTGCTGCTGTTGGATGAGCCGCTGGGCGCGTTGGACCCGCTGGTGCGCCACGAGCTGCAAGCGGACCTGCGCGGCATCTTCGCGCGCCTGCGCAAGACGGTGGTGCTGGTGACGCACGACCTCGCGGAGGCGGCGTTCCTGGGGGATGACCTCGTGCTGATGCGCGAGGGGCGGGTGGTGCAGCAGGGCGCGTTGCGAGAGCTGGAGGCGCGGCCCGCGGATCCCTTCGTCACCCGCTTCATCCAGGCGCAGCGTCCCTTGCCGCTCTCCGGTGACGAGGTGGCGTCGTGAGGGCGGCGCTGTGCGGAGTGCTGGGGCTGCTGTTGTTGGGGGCGTGCACGGAGGCGTCGGTGACGGAAGGGGGCGGGCCTCCCGTGCGAGTGGGCTCGAAGAAGTTCACCGAGTCCGTGCTCCTGGGCGAGATGGTGACGCAGCTCGCGCGCGGCGCGGGCGCCAACGCCGTTCACCGCCGTGAGCTGGGCGGCACCACGGTGCTCTGGGAGGCGCTGCGCCGAGGCGAGCTGGACATCTATCCGGAGTACACCGGCACGCTCCGGCAGGAGCTCTTCTCGCGCCGCCACCTCGCGGACGATGCGGCGTTGGCGAAGGCGCTCGCGGAGGAGGGCCTGCGCATGAGTCGCCCGCTGGGCTTCAACAACACCTACGCCCTGGGCATGAAGGAGGCGGAGGCCGAGAAGTCGGGCATCCGCCGCATCTCGGATTTGCGTCAGCACCCCGAGCTGAAGCTGGGCTTCAGCAATGAGTTCATGGACCGCGCGGATGGTTGGCCCGCGCTGCGCGCGCGCTATCAGCTCCCCCAGCGTGACGTGCGCGGGCTCGACCACGACCTCGCGTACCGGGGCATGGACTCGGGCGCCATCGACGTGACGGACCTGTACTCGACGGACGCGGAGATCGCCGCGTACACGCTGCGCGTGCTGGAGGATGACCTCCACCACTTTCCCGCCTACGACGCCGTGCTCGTGTACCGCGCGGATTGGGCGGAGCGGGAGCCGCGGGTGGCAGACGCGGTGCTGCGGCTCGAAGGGCACCTGTCCGAGCAGGACATGGTGGCGCTCAACGCCCGCGCGCGACTGGAGCGCGTGCCCGAGTCGCGCGTGTCCGCCGACTTCCTCGCCAGTCGGCTGGGCGTGGCGGCGAAGGTCCGGGATGAGGGCGCTGTGTCGCGCGTGTGGCGGCGCACGCGTGAGCACCTGTCGCTGGTGGGCGTGTCGCTCGCGGCGGCCATCGCGCTCGCGGTGCCGCTGGGGGTGCTCGCGTCGCGGCGGCCTCGGTTGGGGCAGGGCGTGCTGGGCTTCACCAGCATCGTGCAGACGGTGCCCTCGCTGGCGCTGCTGGTGTTCATGATTCCGCTGCTGGGCATCGGCTCGCGGCCGGCCATCGCGGCGCTGTTCCTCTACAGCCTCTTGCCCATCGTGCGGAACACCACCGCGGGGCTCTCGGGCATCCCAGGGGAGCTGCGCGAGTCCGCCGAGGCGCTGGGGCTTCCACCGCGCGCGCGGCTGTGGCGCATCGAGCTGCCGTTGGCCGCGCCCTCCATCCTCGCGGGCATCCAGACGGCGGCGGTCATCAACGTGGGCACCGCGACGCTCGGCGCGTTGGTGGGCGCGGGGGGCTACGGCCAGCCCATCCTCACGGGCATTCGCTTGGATGACGTGGGGTTGATTCTGGAGGGCGCGGTGCCCGCGGCCGTGCTGGCCCTGCTCGTCAGTGGTCTGTTCGAGCTGGTGGAGCGCGGGGTGGTGCCCCGAGGGCTACGCCTGCGAGGCGACCCCTGATAGCACCGGCGCTTGCTTCGCGTCGTAACCCGGCGCGTCCACCGCGAGCCCGGAGGCGCACAGCCGCACCACGCCCATCCACACCAGGTCCGCGAGCAGCAGGTGCACGAGCTGCATCCACACGGGCGCCAGCAGCACCAGATTGACCATGCCCGCGCAGAGCTGCGCCGCGTAGACGATGACGAGCAGCATCGACGCCCGTCGCACCTCCGCCGAAGGTCGCATCCGCGCGACGACGCGACTGGCCAGCACGAGCAGCGCGCCCATTCCCACCGCGAGCAGCGGGTGCAGCACGCGCCGGCGCACCAGCACGTGCGCCGTGTCGGACATGTCCTGGCGAATGCCCTCGGCCAGGCTGGACGCGGGGAAGAGGGTGTCGCCCAGCGCGGCCACGGCGCCGCTGACCCCGAGCACCAGCAGTCCCACCACGCTCGCGGCCAGGAGCACGCCCGTCCACCCCTGTCCGCGCCACGTCGCGCGCGCGCGCCCGGCCGACCACCACACCACCAGCGTCTGCGCGCCCACCAGGAGGAACGTGTTGATGAGGTGGATGCCCATCCACACCGCGCGCCCCATGGACTTGTTGTCCGCCACGTACTCGAGCAGCACGAGGCCCGCGCCCACCAACCCTTCCGTGAGCATGAACACCAGCGACATCACCGCCGCGCGGCGCACCGGGTGCCCCTTGGCGTGGGCGCGCAGGCCCCAGACGCACAGGGCCACGGCCAGCACCGTGGCCAGTCCGCTCGTCAGCCGGTGGGTGTACTCGATGACGGTGGCCAGGGTGGGCGCGCGAGGAACCACCTCGCCGTTGCACACCGGCCAGTGAGCGCCACAGCCCGCCCCCGAGCCTGTCGCACGGACGAAGGCGCCCCAGAGGATGACGCCCAGGGTGTAGGCGAGCACCAGGGAGCTGAAGATCCGGAACCGACGCGACGAGGCGGGAAACGTCATGGCGCCCGCACTAACGCACGCCCACGCCGCGCGCCGCCACGTTCGCGATGCGCCGTCCATCAGCCCGCCTGCTCTCCGCGAACGGTCCACCGTATCCGGATACGCCCGGTCGGATGCTCCCGAGCCCGGGTTTGGATGCACGGGATGATTTCCAAACGCGGGGAACCGGCCCGTGCGCGCTGGCACGCGAGATGCTCTGTGTCTGCCACGTGACGGATTTCGGAGGCGTCATGTTGGACGCCTCCTTGCCCCGGGTCGGTGCCCCCCCCTCGCCGACCCGCGGGCGTCTTTTCGAGGCCGTGAACGCAGCAGCAGTCGCACCCCGGGTCGGAGGTTCCCCCCCTGCCCGACCTGGGGTGTTCCTCGGCCCGAGGCTTCCCACAGGGGTGTGGGGAAAAGGGTGGAGCGCATCGCGGGCCGGGCTCCGGGCCTAGCCCGCGATGCGCATCTGCTCGGTTCCCAGGACCGCAGGCAGCGGCCCGAAGGCCATGGAGCGCTCGATGACGTTGCGCAGCTCGCGCACGTTGCCCGGCCACGGGTGCGCCACCAGCGCGGCCAGCGCATCCGGACCCAGTTGCGGCGGCTCGTTGCCCTCGGGCGTGAGGTGGCGCACGAAGTGCCGGGCCAGGGCGATGATGTCCTCGCGGCGCTCGCGCAGCGGCGGCACGCGCACGGGCACCACCTGGAGCCGGTAGTAGAGGTCCTCGCGGAAGCGCCCCTCGCGCACGAGCTGCCCCAGGTCGCGGTGCGTGGCGGCCACCACGCGCACGTCCACGTGCGTGGGGCGCGTCTCGCCCAGCGGGAAGACCTCGCCGTTCTCCAGGAAGCGCAGCAGCTTGGGCTGCACGTCCAGCGGCAGCTCGCCAATCTCGTCCAGGAAGAGCGTGCCGCCGTGCGCGGCGCGGATGACGCCGGGGTGGTCCGTGGCCGCGCCCGTGTAGGCCCCGCGCCGATGCCCGAAGAGCTGTCCCTCGAAGAGGTCGCGCGGCACCGCGGCGCAGTTGAAGGCCACGTAGGGATGATGCGCGCGGGTGGACAGCGTGTGCAGGGCGCGCGCGACCAGCTCCTTGCCGGAGCCTGACTCGCCCGTGACGATGACGGTGGCGCGGCTGGGGGACAGGCGCGCCAGCTCCGCGCGCAGTCGCTTCATCGGAGACGAGGCGGCGATGAAGCCCGGGACTTCGGCGTCGGATTCGGCGGGCGCCTCGGGCAAGGGGACTTCAGCGAAGCCGCGCAGCGCCGCCACCTCCAGCGCGAAGCCGGCCAGCCGGGACAGCGTCGTGAGCAGCGCGCGGCCGTCCACGGGCAGCGGCCCCACCAGCCCCACGCGCAGGCGCCGGCCACAGCCGTCCCCGAACTCCACCCACTCGGTGGCCGGGGGGGCGTTGTCACCCAGGAGCCGCGTGGCGCCGCCTTGCGAGTCCAGCTCCTCCAGTCGCGGCGCGCGGCCGGGGAACAGGCCATCGAGGATGGAGAGCAGCTCGCGCTGGAGCAGGGGCGCGCCCATGCCGCGCACGCTCAGTCGCTCGAAAGGGACCACCAGCGCTTCGGCGCCCAGCCGCGGCCCGGTGTCGTGCGCGTGCGGCTCGGTGACGCGTGGGTCCGGGGGCGGCGCGTCCGGCGGCTCGAGAGGAATCGCCACGCCCAAGCGGCGCAGCTCCGCTTCACACGTCGCGGCCTGCTCGGAGGCCGCGGGGTCCCCTTCCGCGCGCGCCAGTCTCGCGAGCGCGAGGCGGGTGAGGGTGGATTCGGGCAGGTCGCCCGCGAGCCGGAAGGTCCCCAGGGACGCCTCCAGCTTCTCGCGTGCCTCGCGAGTACGTCCCTCGCGCACGAGCAAGAGTCCCTCGTGGCGCGTGAGCAGCGCGGCGTACCAGGCGGAGGGCAGCCGCTCCAAGAAGGCTTGCGCACGGCGCAGCGCCACGCGGGCCTCGGCCCGTTGATCCGCGTCCACGCGCGCGCCTGTCTCGGCCACCAGACACTCGCGCCGGAGGAAGGGCCAGCCGCCCAGCTCCATCACGCGGGCGCCCGCGGCCTGGAAGCCCTCGGCGGCGCGGGCCGCGTGTCCCTCGGCCCCATCCGCCAGTGCCTCCACGTAGCGCGCGTAGGCGGCGGTGAGCGGCCGTTGGATGGTGCCCGCGTAGGCGGCCAATCGGCCCGCCAGCCGACGCACGTCCGAGGCGCGTCCCGTGAGGCAGCCCAGGCGCGCGCGCTGCACGGCGAGGAGCGACGGCGTCCAGCTCAGCTCCTCCAGCACCGCGTCCGCTTCGTCGAGCACCGCGCGTGCCTCGGAGAAGCGCGCCAGCCGCAGCAGGGCCTCGGCCTCGGCGCGTCCGCAGAAGACGAAGGAGAAGCCCCGCGCCATGCGCCCGCCGTACGCGGTGTCGCGCGCGCGGCCCACCATCCGGAGGGCCTCGTCCGGAGCGCCCGCTTCCTCCAACCTCCGCTGCGCGAGGAAGGCGAGGTTGCGCGCCTCCAAGAAGGCATAGCCCAGGCGCGCGGCGCCCTGCGCCGTCTCGCGGAAACGTCGCGTGGCGTGCGAGCCCTCGCCGTGAATCTGGGACTCGTGCCCACACGCATCCGCCGCGATGAGGCGCAGCGTGGGGTCCGCCAGCTCGGGCAGGCACTCGGAGACGCGGCCGGATTGCCGCGCCACGCGCTCCGCTTCGCCCAGGTAGAAGGCGCACGCCAGCTCCGCCATGCGCAACTGGCACCGCAGCTCCGCGTCGCCCTGAGGTGACAGCAGCGCCTCGGCGCGCGCCACGTGGGCCTGCACCTTGTCCGCGTCGAACAGCTTCCCGTCGGGCGAGGCGTACAGGTTCGCCGCGAGCGCGTGGACCTGTGCCTCCACGGCCTCGGGCAGCACCCCCGCGTGGGCGTCAGCAAGGTGGGGCAGCAGCGTGGCGAAGGCGCCACGGCTGTCCTCGCGTCCCCAGCGCTGGAGGTAGGCCAGCGCCACCGCCGCCTGCGCGCGCGCGCCCGCCGTCCCCAGCGCCCCCGAGGCGAGCAGGGTGAGCAGCTCCTCCTCGGCCGGGCGCCACTCCGCCCGGGTGAGTCGCAGCAGGCACGGCGCCAGGCGCGCGGACTCCTCAGCGCTCAGCGGCTGGCGAATGGAGCCAGGGTGGGGCTCAGGCGCACCCCCGTCGGCGAGTCGGCGCAGGGCTTGGGCCACCTGCCCGCGTGGGCGGCGGGCCTGGGGTGCCTCGGGGGGGAGCTCCCAACGGTAGACGGTGAGCGGGGTGACGCCCAGGCGGCGAGCGAAGGCCGCGCGGCTCAGCTCGCCCCGCAATGTGCGAATGGCCGCTGGAGCCAGCCCCGCTTCCTGCTTGTCCATGGTCTCCACGGCAGTCCCCTTGCGCGTCCCCCGGCCGCGCGCCCTTCAATGTGTTCTCCCCCGCGGGATTGCAAACGAATGGACATGCATGCCGGGCGGGCGGGGCTCCGAGCGAATCACTCCCTCAACACCTCGGAGAGTTGTTAGCGTCACCGCGTGCCTCCGTCTTCGCCTTCCGAGCCATCTTCCAACTCTCCCTCGACGACACAGGATGAGCGGCTGGCCCGCCTGGAAACGGCGCTGCGGGAAGGGCAGGCCCGGCAGGACGCGGCCCTGGAGGCGTGGGTGCGCCAGATGGGCCGGTTGCCCACCACCAAGGAGCGCCGTCGCTGGGACAAGAAGTGGCGCGTTCAGGCCAAGCGCGACGCGCGCCGGGCCGAGCGCAGCGCGCTGTCCAAGCCCGTGAAGCGGGAGCCGCTGGTCGCTGGGGCGCTGACGGTCGTCGCGGTGGTGTGCGTGCTGATGGCGGTGCGCAACCGGGACATGTTCTGGCTCATCTTCGTGGCGCTCGGCCTGTTCCTCCGCGCCGCGAAGCACCTGCCGGACCCCGTGCCCGAGCCCACGGGAGAGGCCACGCCCGAGTCGAAGCAGGACGCGCTGCCCACGCCAACGCAGGAGCCGGTCGATGCGAAGGCGGCACCGGTCGTCGCGCCGCCCGCGCCTGTCGTCGTGAAGTCCCCGCCGGTCGCCCCTCCCGTCACGACGTCCGGCCCGAAGGCCGCGGACCCGCGTCTGGCGCGCGTGGATGCCACCTGCGACAAACTGCTCGCTGAGCTGCGCGCGGCGCCCGACGTGCTGCGCGAGGTGGTGCACGCGCCCGAGCGCACGGTGCAGGCGCTGCGCGAGGGTTGCCACGCGCTGGTGCGCCGCGAGCACGAGCTGCGCGCCCTCCTCACGCCCGAGGACGCCGAGCGGCTGGCGGCGGACCGCGAGCGGCTGACGGCGCGACTCGCCGCCGAGATGGACGAGGTGGTGCGGGCGCGGCTCCAAGGCGCGCTGAACGCGCTGGACGCGCAGCGCCGCCAGCGGGAGGACCTGCGCATCGACGCGGACCGGCTGGAGGCCGAGTACACGCGGCTGGCGTACACGCTGGAGAACCTCTACGCGCAGGTGCTGCGCGTGCGCTCGGCGGATGCGTCGGGCGCGGACGTGGCGGGCGCGGGGCTGCGCCAGAGCGTGGATCAGCTCGGCGCGGAAGTGCAGGCCGTCACCGAGGCCCTGGAGGATGTCCACGGCGGACCCTCGGGCGGCCGGGTCCGCACGCGCTGACGTGGCGGGCTACTCGGTGGCGGCGCCCGCGGAGGGCCCGCGCGCCGAGCCGCCGCCTCCCAGGCGCACCGACTTGGCGTTCATGAACTCGCGCAGCCCCAGCGTGGCCAGCTCGCGCCCGTGGCCCGAGTGCTTGACGCCGCCGAAGGGCAGGCGGGGATCCGAGGCCACCATCTCGTTGACGAACACCTGGCCCGCTTCAATGCCGTCGATGAACTGCTGCTGCTCCTGCGCGTTGCGCGTCCACACGCTGGCGCCCAGGCCGAAGGGGGTCGCGTTGGCGAGCTGGAGGGCGTGGTCGATGTCTCTTGCGCGCAGCAGCGTGGCCACCGGGCCGAACAGCTCCTCGCGGAACGCGGGCGACGTCGGCGGGGGATCCGCCAGGACCGTGGGCGGGTAGAAGTATCCGGGGCGCTCCAGCGGCGCGCCGCCGAGCAGCAGCCGCGCGCCGGCCTTCACGCTCGCGTCCACCTGCGCGCGCAGCCCTTCGAGGATGGAGAGCGTGGCCAGCGGCCCCACCTCCACCTTTGGATCCGTCGGGTCACCCACCACCACGCGGGCCATGCGCTCCAGGAAGCGGCGCTCGAACTCGGGGGCGATCGACTCGGCGATGATGAAGCGCTTGGCCGCGATGCAGGACTGGCCGTTGTTGATGAGGCGCGCGGTGACGGCGGTCTCCACGGCGCGGTCCAGGTCCGCGCTCGGCATGACGATGAACGGGTCGCTTCCGCCCAGCTCCAGCACGACCTTCTTGAGGGCTCGGCCCGCGGTGCCGCCCACGGAGCGGCCCGCGCGCTCGCTGCCGGTGAGCGTGACGGCCGCCACGCGTGGGTCCTCGATGATGCCGGCGACCTGGGGCACCTCCACGCGCAGCACCTGGAACGCGCCGCGCGGGAAGCCCGCCTCGTGGAACAGCTCCTCCAGCGCCTGCGCGCACTGGGGCACGCTGTCCGCGTGCTTGAGCAGCGCCACGTTGCCCACCATGAGCGCGGGCGCGGCGAAGCGCACCACCTGCCAGAAGGGGAAGTTCCACGGCATCACGGCCAGCACGGCGCCCAGCGGCTGGTAGTGGATGAAGGCCTGTCCGCTCCCCATGTCGATGGGCTCGTCGCGCAGCAGGGCCTCGCCGCGCGCCACGTAGTAGCGACAGGCGGTGGCGCACTTGCGAGCCTCCGCGCGGGCGGACTCCAGCGGCTTGCCCATCTCCAGCGTCATGATGCGGCCGTAGCGGTCCGCGTTCTCTTCCAGCAGCTCCGCGGCGCGCTGGAGCCAGCTCGCGCGCTCGACCACGGAGGTGCGCCGGTAGGAGGGGAACGTCTCCGCCGCGAGCCGCAGGCGCTGCTCGACCTCGGCGTCCGTGTGGGGGGCGAAGGTGCGCAACGTCTGGCCCGTCGTCGGGTCGATGGTGGCGATGGCCATGGGGGCGTCCTCGGGCTCGGGAAAGGGGGGAGCCGGGTGATAGCAGTCTCGCGGGGCGAGACAACGCCGCGCGAGGCCGGAAGTCCAGGCGCGCACGCCTCGCCCCAGAGGTGTCACATCTTCTATACGTGGGGCGGCATGTCCCTGGTCCTCATCCTGCCTGACGGCCGCCGTCGCCCTCTGGACAAGTCGGTGCTCTCGGTGGGCTCCGATGCCGCGTGCGACGTGGTGCTCGACGCGGCGGGGGTGAAGCCCAGTCACGCGCTGCTGTTCCGCGAGGCGCGCGGCTGGAGCGTGTCGCCCGCGGGCAAGGGCTGCGAGGTGAAGGTGCGAGGCCGCCGCGTGGACGTGGCGCAACTCGCGGCCGGAGACAGCTTCACGGTGGGCCCGGTGACCGTGGCGCTGGCCGAGGCCGCGCCCGTCACGCAGGGCACGCCGGTCCGCTCGCGCGCTCGGCCCGTGGAGGTGATGGCGGGGTTCGCGTCGCTGCTGCTGGCTCGCCGTCCGGCGGGGGAGTTGCTCGACGCGGTGATGCGCGGGCTGGTGGAGGCGGTGGGCGCGGACGTCGCGTTCCTGGTGGTCCCCGAGGGGCGCGAGCGCCGCGTGCTGTGCGCCACGGGGCCCGTGCCGGAGGCCGCCGTGGCGGACAGCCTGGTGGACCGGGTGCTGGCGTCCGGGGCGCCCGTGCGGGTGGCGGACATCGCGGCGGACGCGGCGTTGGCCGGAGCCCCGAGCGTGGTGGCGCTGCGGTTGGTGTCCGCGCTGGTGCTGCCCTTGCGCGCCGAGTCCGCGCCTCAGGCCGTGGTGTACCTGGGGCGGTGCGTGGGCGCCCCCGCGTTCACGGCCGAGGAGCTGGAGGAGGCGCTCGCGGTGTCCTCGCTGGCGGCGCTGCTCCTGGCCACCTCGCGCGAGCTGACCGAGCTGCGGGCGCAGGTGGAGGGCCTCACCCGGCGCATCGCGGCGGCCACCTTCGAGGGCCTCATCGGCGAGTCCCCCGCCATGCGCGCGCTGTACCGGCAGGTGGAGCGGCTGGGGCCCACGTCGCTGCACGTGCTCATCCAGGGCGAGACGGGCACGGGCAAGGAGTTGGTCGCGCGGGCGCTGCATCGGCACAGCGGGCGGCGCGGGCGGCTGGTGGCGGTCAACTGCGCGGCGCTCCCGGAGACGCTCATCGAGCGCGAGCTGTTCGGCCACGCGCGCGGCGCCTTCTCGGGGGCGGGCGCGGACCGCGCGGGGCTGGTGGAGGCGGCGGATGGCGGCACGCTCTTCCTGGATGAAATCGGGGACATGCCATGGGCGCTCCAGTCGCGGCTCTTGCGCGTGGTGCAGGAGCGCGAGGTGACGCGGCTGGGGGAGCACAAGCCGAGGCCCGTGGACATGCGCGTGGTGTCCGCCACGCACGCGCCCCTGAAGGCCGCGGTGGAGCGAGGCACCTTCCGCGCGGACCTCCTCTTCCGCCTGGAGGAAGTCCGCGTGGACGTGCCGCCCCTGCGCGAGCGCGGCGAGGACGTGTTGCTGCTCGCGCACCACGTGCTGAGCCAGGAGGGGCGCAAGGCGCGGGGCTTCACGCAGAAGGCCACCGAGGCGCTGCGGGGCCACCCCTTCCCGGGCAACGTGCGCGAGCTCATCTCGCGGGTGCGGCGCGCCGCGGTGCTCGCCTCGGGGGAGCTGTTGGGGCCCGAGGACCTGGAGCTGGGCGCGGATGGCTCGCCCATGGTTCCGCTGGAGGACGCGCGCGACGCCTTCGTGCAGCGCTACGTGCGCGAGGCCATCGCGCGCAGCGGGGGCAGCAAGAAGGACGCGGCGGCGGCGCTGGGCATCGGCCTGCGCTCGCTGTTCCGCTACCTGGGTGAGGGGGACTGACACGCCGCCCACAGGGAGCGCGCTCGCGCGTGCCAACCCTGGCACGTTTCCTCCGAGCCCCAGCGCCCGAAGCGCGCGTCCGCCCGCGTAACTCCGCGATATCGCACGCGGCCCAGCCGTGAGCGGCGGTGGGCACGCGGGTTGCGAAGGGGGTGCCCCGGTATGCGACGGCATCGCGCCGGACGCATCACGAACGATTCCTCAAGGAGAGTCCGGTCATGAAGCACATGGTGGTGAGCCTGTTCCTGGCGTTGGCGGTCGTGGGTTGCGGGGACAGCTCCGAAGGTGGAGGCAAGGGCGGTGGTGGGGGAGAAAAGGACAACCCCTCGCAGCAGGGCGGCGGGCTGTGCAGCGCGACCAACGCGTGCCCCGCCGGCCAGTTCTGTTTCAACGGCATTTGCGCCATTGGCTGTCAGTCCAACGCCAACTGCGCGGCGGACCAGTACTGCGACACGTCGGATGGGGGCGGCGTGTCCTACTGCAAGAACAAGGTGGTGCCGACGTGCACCTCTGACAGCCAGTGCCAGTCCAACCAGTTCTGCTTTGAGGGCCTGTGCAGCCTGAAGCCGCCCGAGGCCCCCGCCGCGTGCACCGTGGACACGAACACGTTCAACGACGGGTGTGACAAGTACTCCGTCTGCACGGACCCGGACGACGAGGGCTCCAAGAAGCCCTACTGCGCCACCTTCCCGGCGTGCCCCGCGGACGGCGTGTGCCCCACGGGCCTGTCCGGCTCGGTGTGCAACGATGGCTTCATCCCCGCGAAGGGCCGCTTCTGCATGCCGGGCGTCTGCAAGACGGACTCGAACTGCCCCGCCAAGTGGAGCTGCGTGAAGTTCGCGGCGAATCAGGTGCTGGGCATGTGCAGCATGGGCTCGACGGGCTTCCCGTGCATGAACAACGACCAGTGCCTCAGCAAGCAGTGCATGCAGGGCATGCCGAACATGCCCGGCGTGTGCATGTAACGCGCGCTCACCGCGACGCGTGAGGGGGAGGGCGGTCTCGTGTCACGAGGCTGCCCTTCCTCGTCTGCCCGCGTAGAGTCGGTCCCTGCTCCAATGCCTCGTCTCGCTCTGCTCCTCGTCCTGGCCCCCGCGCTGCTCCTGGCGGTGGGCTGTCCGCTCGACATCCGCGTCCGCTGCGACGATGACGCTCCCTGCTCGGAAGGGGAGGCGTGCGTGGCGGGGGGCTGCGTGGCGGTGCGCGACGCGCGCGTGGGCGCCGCGTGCGGCGTGGATGCGGACTGTGGCGCGGGCATGGACTGTGGCGGGGGATTCCCGGGTGGCTATTGCCTGATGCGCTGCTCGGCGGCGCAGGGGTGCCCGGAGGGGAGCGTGTGCGCGCTGGATCTGGGGCAGTGCTTGCGCGCATGTGGCTCGGATTGCACGCGCGCGGGCTATGCGTGCGGGCAGGTGCCCAATCGCACCGGTCCGCTGTTCGCGTGTCTGCCTTCGGTCCGGACGGATGGCGGGACTGGGAGCGACGGGGGCACGAAGCCGGACGGGGGACCGGCGACCGATGGCGGCACGGAGGTCGATGGAGGCCAGGGGGACAGCTGCACCACGGACTTCACGTGCCCGCTGGATGAGCGCTGCGGCCTGCACGGCTTCTGCGAGCCCGGGAAGCGCATTGGCGGACACTGCACGGACACGTTCACGTGCCCGGTCAACGTGTTCTGCAACTCCGAGCGGGAGCGGTGCGAGCAGACCTGCAATCCGAATGCGTCCACGTGCGCGGCGGGGTACCGGTGCGCGGCGGACGGGGTCTGCGTGGAGAGCTGCATGGAGGCCCCGGAGACGCTGGGGCTGACATGCGAAAGCTCGCTGGACTGCGCGCGGTGTGGGGCGTGCTTGCCGTCTGGGGAGGCGGGGGGCGTCTTGCGGTGCCGGCAGCGGTGCGCGCTGGACCGGGACTGTCCGGGAGGGGCGCTGGGGGCCTGTGAGGTGGTGGGGACCACCAAGGCCTGCAAGCCGTAGCCGTCCCGGGTTGCCTGACGGGGGGCGCTCCCGGAGAATGGCGCCGCGATGACGGGTGAAGTGCTGGCGGGCCGCTACCGCCTGGAGCGTGAGCTGGGCCGGGGCGGCATGGCGACGGTGTATCTGGCCACCGACCTGCGCCTGTCGCGACCGGTGGCCGTCAAGCGGATGCATTCTGGCGGGGACGGGCGGCGAGCGGAGCGCTTCCGTCGCGAGGCGGAGCTGGTGGCCTCGCTCAAGCACCCCAACGTCCTGGAGGTCCACGACTACGGCGAGGACGCGGCGCAAGGCCCGTACCTCGTCTGTGAGTGGGTGCAGGGTCAGCACCTGCGAGCCCTGGCCGAGTCCCTGGCGCCGGTCCCGGTGGAGGCCGCGCTGGTGTTGGCCTGGGAGCTGGCACGGGCGCTGGGGGCAGCGCACGCGCGGGACATCGTCCACCGGGATGTGAAGCCGGAGAACGTGCTGGTGGCGGACGGTGGGCCGCTGAAGCTGGCGGACTTCGGCATCGCCGCGCTGGCGGACCAGGAGCGGCTGACCAGCACGGGAGGGATTACCGGCTCGCTGCCGTACATGGCGCCGGAGCGCATCGACACGGGCGCGTTCTCGCCGGCCTCGGATGTGTATGCGGTGGGCGTCATCCTGTTCGAGCTGTGCGCGGGGACGCTTCCGCACGCGGGGCAGGGCACGGCCCAGCTCGTGGCGGCGGTGATGACGAAGGACGCGCCGTCGCTCGCGGACGTCGCGCCGGGGACGCCCGCGCCCGTGGTGGAGCTGGTGGCGAGGTGTCTGGCGCGCGATGCGCGCGAGCGCCCGGTGGGTGGAGACGCGTTGGCGGAGGCGCTGGCGGAGCTCCTCGCCCGTCAGGTGGGCCCGCCGGCGGAGATGTCCCGGTCGTTCTTCCTGGCGCCGGCCCAGCGCTCCGAGGCGTGGCGGTCCGCGCGCTTCGCGTCCCTGTTGGTGGAGGGCCGCGCGCTCCTGGACCGAGGAGAAGGCGCGAAGGCCGCCAGGGTGCTCAACGCGGCGATGGCCCTGCGCCCTGGTTCGCCGGAGGTGGTGTCCCTGCTGCGAGGACGGCGAGGGCCGAGCCGCGCGTGGGGGCCGTGGAAGGGCGTGGCGCTGGGCGCGGGCGTGTGCGTGGCGGGAGTGGGCGGGTGGCTGGTCGCGTCGTCGGCTCATGACGCGGCACTGAATGTCTCGGCCCCCGCGTCGTCCGGACGCGACATGGCATCCACCGAGGCAGCCCGTCACCCCACGTCGAAGCGTGGTTCGCTCGCTCCGCCAGTCCCAGGGGGCGATGGGGCGGCAGGGACCACGGCTCCGAGTGGCGGCGTGAATGGGACCGGGCCGCTCGCCGCGGCGGGCTCCTCTCCCGTGACACCCGCGAACTCCGTGCAGACGGGTGCGCGCGATGTTCGAGGTCCGCCTCCGACCGAACGTGTTCCGAGTGGGCGGGGCGCTGTCCCTGAGTCCAAGTCATCCGTGGGGACAGTGGCTGTCGGCGGCGTGCCCGCTGCTGGGAGCGTGGTGGGCTCGCGAGCGCAGACTGAAACAGCCGCGCCTGTCCAACTGGCTTCAGGCCCCGCGGGAGTTCAGCCCGCGAGCGGCAGCGTCGCGGTTCACGCGACCGCCCACGATGCGGCGCCTGCGAACCCCGCCCCGGAGCGCTCGTCACCCTCCGAAGCGCCGACCTCCGAGGCCGCCCGAGCCACCTTGCGAGTGACGACGCGCCCCTGGGCCGAAGTCTTCGTGGAAGGTCAAAGCCGAGGCTACACGCCCCGCGTTCGAGAGCTGTCGTTGCCTCCAGGCACGCATCATCTCCGGTTCGTGAATCCGCTCTGTGACGCGGTGGAGGTCTCGGTCACGCTCGGCGCGGGCGAGACGGTCGCGCGAGAAGTGGTGCTGCCGGTGCGCAAGGCGGAAGTGCTCGTGAAGGCTCGCCCGGGCGCGCGCGTGTTCGTGGACGGCGAGGAGGTGGGGACCGCGCCCCTGCCCGCGCCGCTCCGAGTCGAACACGGCCGTCACCTCATCACGGCTCGCAGTGCGGGAGAGGCCCCGGTGCAGCGCGAGGTGGAGGGCGTGGCGGGGCAGCGCACCGAGGTGGTGTTGGAGGGGGCGCCATGATGGGGCTGCCCGTGGTGGCGGTGCTCCTGGCCGCGTCGGTGCTCGACCTGGCGCGAGCCGCCTACGAGTCCGGAGACCTCGCGCAGGCGCGCACGCAATTGGAGGCCCTGCTCTATCCCCTGAGCCTGGAGGGCGACGCGCTGGAGGCCGAGGCCCATCTGCTCCTGGCCGCCACCTATCACGCGCAAGAGGACCCGAGGCGCGCGGAGAACGAGGTGGTGCGCGGACTGGCGGCCGTGGAGGGGCCCGTGCGCTTGGATCCACTCCAGTACCCGCCCGACTTCATCGCCTTCGTCGAGCGTGTGCGGACCGCGCAGGCCGAGCGCATCGCGGCCCTCGCGGTGGAGCGCCGTCCTCGCCTCATCCCCGAGTCGCGCCCTGTCGCGAGCGCCGCGAATGGCGCCACGAGCCCGAAGGGCGTCACGCCCGCCGCGATGCCAGCCCCGTCGCGCGCGTGGTATCTGGCGCCGTTGGGCGTGGGGCACTTCCGACACGGGCGGCCCG
The DNA here is from genome assembly GCF_019039035.1 of Citreicoccus inhibens. GTDB lineage: Bacteria > Myxococcota > Myxococcia > Myxococcales > Myxococcaceae > Citreicoccus > Citreicoccus inhibens. The sequence goes on from NZ_JAHNZT010000005.1 coordinate 352,450, forward strand.
CGGCGGGCACGGCCCTGGCGGTGACGCAGGGCGTGTGCCTGGCGGTGTCGGGAGCGTCATTGGGCACGGCGCTGGCGATGCGCGGGCCAGATGGTCGCTACAGCGCGGCGGAGGCATCCACGGCCCGCGCGCTCAACGTGGCCTGGGTCGCGGGGGCATACGCCTTCCTGGCCGCCTATGCCTACGGTGTCGTGGACGGGATGTTGCTGGAACCGTCGCCGCCCACGCCCTGAGCCTCACAGCTCGAATCGAATCAGGCGGGGCAGGGCGCCGAGCGCGTGCTCCGTGTCCGAGCGTCATGCGTGCGCCACGCCGCGCGGGCGTCAGGTGTCGGGCGCCGTGCGCCGCACACCTCGCGCGCCGTTCCGATGGACAGACGGACCTCATGGGCGCCAGTGTCCGCGCGCATGGAGCGGCGGCAGGGTGTGTCCGGTGGCAGCGAGGAGCGAGCGCGGCGCGGCGCGGGATGGGCGGGCGTCGTCGTCTGCGCGCTGGGCTTCCTGGCCATTGCGTCCGCGGTGTCACTGGGGGCGACGCAAGCGCTCGACGAGCGCGCGGTCCTGGCCTTGCGTCGCCCGGAGGATGTGGCGGTCCCTCGGGGGCCGCGAGGGCTGGCGGATGCCGCTCGCGATGTGACGTCCCTGGGCGGAGCGCCGGTCCTGATGCTCGTCACGGTGGGCGCGTGCGGCTTCCTGTGGAGCTCGCGGCGACGGCGCGATGCGGTGTGGCTGGGGGGCGGGGTGTTGTTGGGCTGGGGCCTCAACACCGTGTTCAAGTTCGCGGTGGGGCGAGCCCGTCCCTCCGTGGTGCCGCACCTCGCGGAGGTGAGGTCGTTCAGCTTCCCGAGCGGCCACGCGATGATGTCCGTCATCGTGTACCTGACGTTGGCCTGGGTCCTGCTGCCTCGCGCCGAGGACTCGCGTCCGCGCGCCTACCTCCACGGGGTGGCGCTCGGGCTGTGCCTGCTCATCGGCGTCACGCGCGTGTTCCTGGGCGTGCACTACCCATCGGACGTGTTGGGCGGGTGGCTGGCTGGATTCGCGTGGATGCTGGCGCTCAGGGCGTGGGCTGCTGGGCCTGCGCGGCGTCCATCGCATCCAGGGCCTGAACCCGCACGCGCTCCTCGGGGCTGAACGAGTCCACCAGGAGCCGCTGCGCCGCGGCGGCCCGCTCGGTGGGGTCCGCGATGCTCGCCGTCAGCGCCTGTCGCTTCGCGCGAAACGCCGTGAGCTTGCGCTGCCACTCCGCGCGCTCCTGGTCGAGCGCCTCCAGTCGCGCGGTGGCCTCCGGTCCCTCGGTGGAGAGCCGGTACTGATGCAGGTCCTCGGCGCTGGCGCCCGCGGCGACCAACTCCCGCTCCGCGGCCTGTTGCTTCAAGGGATGCAGGGCCTCCTGGCGGAGCGCGCGAAGGTCGGCGGGGAGCGTCTCCTCCAGGGCCTCGATGCGTCGCGCGCGCTCCTCCGAAGACAGCGTCGTGTCCTTCTCCAGTCGCATGCGCTGGAGCGCCACGGCGTCGTGCTGCTCGTCCTCGGCGAAGAACGCGTCCGCGACCTCGGTGCCCAGGTGTTCGCGGCGCAAGCGGCGCACGGCATCCAGGCGTCCGGCGACGTCCTCCGGCCCGCTGCCCGCGGGGACCTCCAGCGTGCGCGCGGCCTGCCGATACGCCAGATAGTCGTCCAGCACCCGCAGGGCTTCATCCAGGGCGCTGGCCGGCAGCTTCGCCCGCATCGACGCGATGATGCGCGCGCGCAGCGACTCGGGGGACTCCTCCCCGGTGGCGGAGAGGTAGTAGTCGAACAGCCGCCGCACGTCCGCGGACAGCACCAGGTGGCCCGAGGCATCCACGCGCAGCGCCCCGTCCTCCGTGGTGTCCTGGAGCGAGCCGGGAACCGGCGGCGCCAAGGGCTCACCCGCTCCAGTCACCGCACCCATCGGAGCGGCAGCCCCCGGACGCGCGGGGCGCCCCACGGTCGAGGAGGGAAGCCCGCTCGGGCCCGGCGCGGACTCGACCGGCTCTCGCACCTGCGCGGGCGGCGCGGTGCGCAGCAGCAGCGTGGCGGCGCCCGCGAGGACGATGAGCGCACCTCCCACGAGCATGGCGCGAGGCTTCACGGTGGTCGCTCCCCGGGCTGCGCGGAAGAGAAGGCGGGCGCGGCGGGCATGCTCCCGCGCCGCGCCCCACGGCGGAAGCGGATTACAGGCCCGCGGCCTTCAGGCGGTTGGCGTGCGCGCGGAACACGGACACCGGGCTCGACTCGAACAGGTTGGTGAGCCCGAGCACCTGGTTCACCTCGTCCAGGTGGTTCATGCCGTAGTTGTCGCGCAGCACCGTGCCGAAGTGCGAGCTGCACCGGCCCACGAGGCCGTCGTTGCTCTCGCTGTAGAAGAACGCCGAGAGCCCCAGCGAGCCGTCACCCACGTCCAGCACGTTGGTCAGCACCGACGTGCCGGACCACGAGTAGTAGCGCTGGCCGTTGGTGCCCGTGGCCGCGCCCTGTCCGCAGGAAGCGGCCGGGATGCCCGCGGGGAACTTCGCGTTGTACGCCGCGGTGCCCGCCTGGGTCAGCGCGTCCAGGCCCTTCACCGCGTCCTGCGGCGACGTGTGTCCCGACAGCAGCCCCAGCACCGTGCCCAGGCTGTTGGCGAAGTAGGCCAGCACGGACTCGCTGAAGCTGCCGCCCTTCACGTTGGCCCGCAGGTACGTGGCCAGGTCCGCGCCCTTGTGCGGCGTGCCCACCGTCGTCACGGACGCCACCAGGTCCGGGCGCACCGCCGCCACGTAGCGCACGTCCAGGCCGCCGTGGCTGTGACCCACCAGGTTCACCTTGCCGCAGCCCGTGCGGGCCACGATGTCCTGCACCTGCGCCAGCAGCGCCTCGCCGCGCGCCTCGCTCGAGTTGAACGACGGCACGTGCGTCACGTAGACGCTCGCTCCACCCGAGGCGAGCCCCGAGTTGATGCCGTAGAAGTAGTCCACCACTCCGAAGAGCGAATCGAAGCCCGCCATGCCGTGCGCGAGCACGATGGGATACCGGGTCTTCGTATACGTATCCGCGGCGTGCGCCGGGATGGAGACGAACAACAGCGCGGCGACAGCGACACAGAGGCTGCGAACGGCGTGCATGGCTACCTCCTGGGTGTGCAGGCCGCCAGCAGAGCGGTCCTGCCGGGCGCATGGGTTACTCTGGGTTTGACTCGGAAATCAACGGAACAGCCAGAAAATCTGTAAAGAACCCTCCATTCCGCTTTCTCCGGACAGGACCTCCATCCGCGTGCCCCTCCCCTCCGTTTGCGGTGTTTCTCCTGGTTCGTCTCGTCCGGGTCCGGCAGCCTCGCCGGGGACGAGGCCTGAATGATTCGGGATTGGCTGGCGCGGCTGGGCGTGGGACGCGAGCGGGTGCCTGTCTTCTACGACGAGGCCTACCGGCTGCCGTTGTCCGCGGTGGAGTCCACCGTGGGCATCGAGCCGCGCGGCGTGGACTTCACCACGTGGTACCTCCTGGAGTCGGGCGTGGTGCGCGCCGCGGACGTGCACCATCCGGAGCCGGTGTCCTACGGGCAACTCGCGCGGGTGCACGAGGCGCGCTACCTGGAGTCGCTTGGGCAGGCGGAGACGCTGGCGCGCATCTACGCGGCGGACCCGTCCGAGGTGCCGGTGGACACGCTGCTCGACAACGTGCGCCGGGTGTGTGGCGGCACGCTGGGCGCCGCGCGGCTGGCGCTGCTGCGCCGAGGTCCCGCGGTGAACATGGCGGGCGGCTTCCACCACGCGGGCCCGGACCGGGGTGGGGGCTTCTGCGCCGTCAATGACATCGCGGTGGCGCTCGCGGAGCTGCGCGCGGAGGGCTTCGACGGGCGCGTGGCGGTGCTGGACCTGGACGCGCACCCACCGGATGGAACGGCCGCGTGTCTGGCGGGACACGAGCGCGTGTGGCTGGGCTCGGTGTCGGGCAGTGATTGGGGCGCGCTGCCCGTGGGCGTGGACGAGACCCGGGTGCCGGAGCCGTGTGACGACGCGACCTATGTCTCGCTGGTGGAGCGGCTGCTGTCGCGCATGCCGCGCTCGGACCTGACCTTCGTCATCGCGGGCGGGGACGTGCTCGCGGGAGATCGCTTCGGCCGGGTGGGGCTGACCCTCGAGGGCGCGCGCAAGCGAGACGTGGCGCTGGCGACCGCGCTGCGAGGGCGCCCCAGCGTGTGGCTGCCCGGAGGCGGTTACCACGCCGAGTCGTGGAAGGTGTTCGCCGGGACGGTGCTGGTGTTGTCGGGGCTGGCGAGCCGGCGCATCACCGCGCGCTATGACCCGCTGAGCGCGCGCTTCCAGCGCATCGCCCACCTGCTGACGCAGGAAGGCAGCACGCCGATGGAGGAGCCGCTGACGCTGGAGGATTTGGAGGGCTCGCTCGGCGTCGCGACGGACACGCGGCCCCGCGTGCTCGGCTACTACACGGCGCAGGCGGTGGAGTACGCGCTGTTCCGCTATGGCCTCTTGTCGCACGTGGAGCGCTTGGGCTACCGCCGGCTGCGCGTTGACGTGAGCGCGACGGGCGCGGGTGACCGCATCAAGGTGCTGGGGTACGCGGCGGGCCAGGAGCACCTGCTGACGGACTGCGTGCTGGAGCGCCGGCGCTTGGGCGGCGAGGACTTCCTCTTCGTCAACTGGCTGAGCCTGCGCCACCCGCGCGCCCGCTTCAGCGATCTGCGTCCCCAGCTCCCCGGCCAGGAGGTGCCGGGCCTGGGGCTGGGCCGCGAGGCGACGGAGATGCTGCTCACCATGGCGACGCGGCTGGGGTTGGCGGGCGTGGCGTTCCGCCCCATGTGGTTCCACCTGGCCGTGGTGGCGCGCGCCCGCTTCCGCTTCCTGGACTCCGCGCGCCAGGGGCGCTTCGAGGCGCTCCAGCGCGACCTGAGAACCCTGCCGCTGGTGGAGGCCACGCGGGCGCTGGCGGAGGGGCGGGTGCGCCTGTTGGGCGAGCCGTACCTCTGGGAGCCGGACGACATGGTGTCCCGGCTCATGCCCGGGCAGGACGACAGCGCCACCATCGCCGCCGAGCGCGAGCGCTGCCACTTCACAGTGGAGGCCGGGGACTGACGGCGGCGTGTCCCGCGCCGCGAGCGCCATGGTAGGCAGGCCGCGTGGACCTCGATGCGCGCCGACGTGAGCAGCACAAGCAGCGGCTGTCCTGGATGCCCTGGCTGTACTTCGTCCTCAAGCCGCGCCACCGCGGGTGGGCCGAGGCGTGGCAGCGCGAGGTGCAGGACCACCTGCGCGAGATGGAGACGGTGGAGATCGCCGAGGGGTGTTTCATCGCGCCCCAGGCGCGCATCTTCGCCGAGCTGGGGCGCACGGTGCGCCTGGCACCCGGGTGCAGTATCGCGGCGGAGGCGTTCGTGCATGGGCCGGTGGAGCTGGGCCCCGGCGTGAGCATCAACGCGCGGGCGAGCCTGGATGGCGGCGCGGCGGGCATCCGCATCGGCGCGGGCTCGCGCATCGCCACCGGGGCGACGCTCTACGCCTTCGACCACGGCATGGCGCCGGACCGGCCCGTGCGCGAGCAGCCCGTCACCTCGCGCGGCATCGTGATCGGCTCGGACGTCTGGGTGGGCGCGAACGCGGGAATCACGGATGGCGTCACCGTGGGAGACCACGCGGTGGTGGGCATGGGCGCCATCGTCACGCGGGATGTGCCGGAGTGGGCCATCGTGGGGGGCGTGCCGGCGCGGGTGCTGGGAGACCGGCGCGACCTGCCCCGTTCCGGGGCCCCTGGAGGGTGGGAACCGCCCGACGGCAAGTGAACCACCCCCCCATCCATTGACTTGGCAACATTCGCGGGACTTATGCTTCGGGCGAGGTTTCTCGGGACGGGGAACACGGCCTGTGTAGGCCGACGGTGACGGGCGGAAGTGGGATTTCGCATCCCAGGCCCAGGGGAGGAGACCGCGGTGTCGCAGGAGCAGCGCGAGACAGGGCGCTTCGAGTCGTCCGGCGATAGGCCGGAGCCTTTTTGCACGGGCTGTGCGCGCGCTGTCGCGCCTGATGCCTTGAATGAGCCCGCGGCGCGAGTTCGCGCCCACTTATCCTCGGCGCTGCTGCGCGAGGTCATCTTCGAACTGGATGGCGACGGGCGGCTGGGCTTCGTCGGCATTCCCTGGGAGCACCTGGTGGGCTCGCCCGCGGCGCTCTGGCAGGGCCGGCCGCTGGTGGAGATTTTCGACCCGGAGGACCGCGACACGGCGCGCGCGTTGCTGGAGGCGGCGCGCACGCGCGCCCCGCTGCCGGTGCGCCGCGAGCTGCGCCTGGACGGCGGCGTGGGCGTGCGCTGGGTGGAGCTGTCCGCCACGGGCGTGCCCGGGGGCGCGGGCGACGTGGTGGGCACCCTGGTGGATGTCACCGCGCGCCGCCGCGCCGAGGACGCCGCCACCACCCGAGAGCGCTACCTGGAGGCCGTGGTGGAGGTGCAGCGGCGCCTGCTCGCGCCCGAGCCCTCCGGCGCGCTGTATGACGCCATCCTGGAGCCGCTGGGCCAGGTCTCCGGGGCCAGCCGGGCCTATGTCTTCGAGTTCCACCGCGACAACCAGGGCCGCCTGCTCCAGTCCCAGCGCGCCGAGTGGTGCGCCCCGGGCATCTCGCGCGAGCTGGACAATCCGGACACGCAGAACTTCCCCGTGGACGAGTCCTTCCGCGCCGAGCAGTCCGTGCGGCTGTGGCGCGGCGAGGCGGTGCAGGGCGTGCCCTGGGACTTCGCGCCCGGCATCGCGCCGGTGTTGGCGGAGCAGGGCATTCAATCGCTGCTGATTCTACCCCTGTGGGTGCACGGCGAGCTGTTTGGCTTCATCGGCTTTGACAACTGCGACGGCGGGCGCGCGTGGTCGCCCATGGAGGTCAACCTCCTGTCCGGCGCGGCCGGCGCGCTGTCGCTGGCCCTGGAGCAGCGTACCGCGGACGCGTTGCGCGTGCGCACCGAGGCCACCCTGCGCCGGACCGAAGCGGGCTTCCACCTGCTCATCGAGGGCTTCCCGGATCCGGTGGTCGTGCACGCGGCGGGCGGTACGCTCTTGTCCGCCAATCCGGCCATGGTGCTCTACCTGGGCTATCAGGATCCGGCGGAGCTACTCGGCCGCAACCTGCTGGAGCTGGTGCGCCCCGAGGACCGCGAGGCGGCGCGGCGCCACTTGAGCGAGGCGCAGGACGGCTCGCTGGCGGCCCGCGCGCAGGAAGTGCCGCTGCAGTGCCGGGATGGCTCGGTGGTGGTGGCGGACCTGGTGACGCTGGGCGTGCTCTTCGACGGCGCGCCCGCTCGCGTCACCGTCGCGCGCGACTTCACCGAGCGCAAGCGCGTGCAGGCCCAGCTCATGCTGGGGGACCGCATGGCCTCCATGGGCATGCTCGCGGCGGGCATCGCGCACGAGCTGAACAACCCGCTGGCCTACGTGCTGTCCAACCTGGAGTTCCTCAACCGGGCCCTCGGGGGACTTCCCCGCGCGCTGGCGGTGGAGGACCTGGTGGAGTGCCGCCAGGTGCTGGACGACGCGCGCGACGGCGCCGAGCGCATGCGGCAGATTGTCCGCCAGCTCAAGGTCTTCTCGCGCGTGGACGACGCGCACGAGGAGCCGGTGGACGTGCACCGCGTGCTGGACTCGGTGACGCAGATGGCGGCCAGCGAGATTCGCCCGCGCGCGCGGCTGGTGAAGGAGTACGGCGCGGTGCCGCCCGTGCGGGGCAACGAGGGCAAGCTGTTCCAGGTGTTCCTCAACCTCGTCATCAACGCGGCGCACTCCATCGACGAGGGGCGGATGGAGGCGAACGAGATTCGCCTCGTCACCCGCGAGGACGCGCAGGGCCGGGTGCTGGTGGACGTGCGCGACACGGGCCGGGGCATCGCGCCCGAGCACCTGCGCCGCATCTTCGACCCCTTCTTCACCACCAAGGCCCCGGGGTTGGGCACGGGCCTGGGCCTGTCCATCTGCGACACCATCGTCCGCGCGTTGGGCGGCCTCATCACGGTGGAGTCCGCGCTCGGAGTGGGCACGACTTTCCGCGTGGTGCTGGAGTCCGCCGCGTCTCACGCCGTGCGCGTGGCGTAGCCGTCACCCGCGGTCGCACCGGGGCCGCGCCCTCGGGGGCCGGGTCATTGTGACGCTCACGACGCGTGGCGCGCGCGCCCCTGTCCGAGCAGATCCTCCGTGGCCACCTTCGCGTGCGACGAAGGGGCCGTCCCCCTGGCCCCGGAGGATGCCATGCGCACACACTTCGTCGGACTCTGCCCGGCGCTCAGTCTCCTGCTCTGCGGGCTGGCGGCCGTGAGCCATGCCGCGCCGCTCACGTCGTCGGGCCCCGCGGAGTCGCCGTGCGCGGGCTCGACGCAGTTCCTCGTGGGCGCCGCCCTCTCCGACATCACCGGCCCGGCCGCGGAGGTGGGGATGATGGGCTACGCGCAGGTGGCCCAGAAGACGGCGGGCATCCACATCCGCCTGCGCTCTCGCGCGTTCGTCATCGCGTCGCCGTGCAATGGCAAGCGCGTGGTGTTCGTCAGCGCGGACCTGGGGATGGTGTTCCAGGCGGTGAAGCAGCAAGTGGTGGAGCGGCTGCGCGCGCGCTTCGGGGACCTGTACACGGAGGACAACGTCCTCTTGAGCGCCACGCACACGCATTCGGGGCCGGGTGGCTACTCGCACTACACGCTCTACAACCTCACCACGTTCGGCTTCGTGCCGCAGAACTTCGAGGCCATCGTCTCGGGCATCGTGGACTCCATCTCCCGCGCGCACGCGCGGCTGGCCCCCGGCACGCTGCGGCTGGCGGCGGGGGAGTTGCTCGGGGCCAGTCGCAACCGCTCCCCGCTGGCCTACCAGCTCAACCCGCCCGAGGAGCGCGAGCGCTACACCACGGATGTGGACACGCGCATGACGCTGCTGCGCCTGACGCGGACGGACGGCAAGGAGGTGGGGCTCATCGACTGGTTCGCCGTGCACGCCACGTCCATGGGCAACGAGAACCACTTCATCAGCGGGGACAACAAGGGGCTGGCCTCGTACCTCTTCGAGTTGGAGCGAGGCACGCGCTACACGCCGGACTCGGACTCGTTCGTCGCCGCGTTCGCCAACGCCAACGAAGGAGACTCCTCGCCCAACGTGCTGGGCGGCACCCACGGTGGTGGCGCGGACGACTTCGAGGACACGGAGCTGTCCGCGCGCAAGCAGCACGACTTCGCCTTGCGGCTGTGGCTGGAGGCGCGCACGCCCGTCACCGGAGGCGTGGACTACCGGCACGTGCACGTGAAGATGGATGCGGTGGACGTGGCGCCAGCGTTCGCGGATGGCACGCCGCATCGCACGTGTCCGGCCGCCATCGGGCTGTCCATGCTCGCGGGCGCCGAGGACGGCCCGGGCTTCGGCAGCGAGGGCGCGTCCTGCGCCACCGTGCACGCGCTGTGGAGTCAGTTCACCTGCGCGGCCGTGACCACGCCCTGTCAGGCGGAGAAGCCCATCGTGTTGGAGATGGGCAGCATGCGGCCCTACCCCTGGACGCCCGAGGTGTTGCCCTTGCAGTTGGTCACCTTGGGCAACGTGGCGCTGGTGGCGGTGCCTTTCGAGCTGACGACCATGTCGGGACGCCGGCTGCGACAGACGGTGGCGGCGCGGCTGGCTCCGATGGGAGTGACCGAGGTCGTCATCGCGGGGTTGTCGAACGCGTACTCGGGCTACGTCGCCACGCGGGAGGAGTACGCGCGGCAGGACTACGAGGGCGCCTCCACGCACTTTGGCCCGTGGACGCTGGCGGCCTTGCAGCAGGGCTTTGACGGGCTGGCCTCCGCGCTGCGCGACAGCCGGACGCTGGCGCCCGGGCCCACGCCGCGCGACCTGCGCGCCGCGGTGGTGGGGCTCCAGCCCGGGGTGATGTTCGACGACAAGCTCCTGTGGGTGGACTTCGGTCAGGTCATCACGGATGCGAAGCCCGCCGCGACGCGGGGAGACACGGTGACCGTCACGTTCTGGGGCGGCCACCCGCGCAACGACCTGAAGCTCGGTGGCACGTACATGCGGGTGCAGCGCCGCATGTATGACGGCACCTGGGTGGACGTGGCCTATGACTGGGATTGGGAGACGAAGTACCACTGGGAACGCGAGAACTGCGTGCCCACGCTGGGCTGCTCCCGCGTCACCGTGAGTTGGCGCATCCCCCTCGACACGGCGCCGGGCATCTACCGGCTCATGCACGAGGGGGATTGGAAGTCGGGATGGGACGGGCGCGTGCGGCCCTACACCGGCACGTCCCGCTCGTTCACCGTGCGCTGAGCCTCAGGGCTCGCACAGACAGCAGATGCCGTCGGTGCCCAGGTACTCGCAATACATGACGGTCCCTTGGTTGGATGTGATTTGACAGCCATCGGGATTGGAGAGGGTCTGGGCCTTCACGCCGGCCTTTCCGCAGTAGGTGGCGCAGCTTGCGCCAGCCGGGGCGGCGGGGAGCTGCTTGCAGACCGCGAAGCGGCCGAACGCGTCGGGGGAGTCCGAACCCCGCTGGCCCGGAGGGCCCTGGTTGCCGATAGGCCCCTCGGCACCATTGTGGCCATCCGCGCCGCGGGGCCCATCCGGTCCTTGGGGGCCCTCGGGTCCCTGGAGGGGGACCTGCGCGCCGTTGACGAAGACGTCGCCGGTGTTGGCCACGCGGAACCGGGCCGAGCCCCCTACGACGCTGGAGGCGCGCAGCAGGTCACCTCCGCCCGTGTTGATGAACAGTCCTCCCGTGCCCGCGGCGGAGGCGGCGCGGCCCTCGATGCCCGCGGCGGCGCCGGAGGTCGCGCTGGCGCTGGCGAGGACGGCCTTGCCCGCGGTGCTGGGCGTGGTGACGCTGACGATGGGCCGGGTCGTCGTCGTGGACGCGCTGGAGAAGGTGGCCGCGGACGCCAACCCGTTGCCAATCACGTTGAGCGCCGGCTGGTCTCCGATGGGAAGGCCCAGGTCGCTGTGGGCCTGGTCTCCCACGAGGGTGAGGCTGGGCGCGTCGCTGGTACCCACGACGCTGGCGAGCGGTGCCAGCGTCAGCGCGAAGGCGGAGGCATGCAGGGGCGTGCGAGTGCCCACCTCCGCGGTGCCCCCGTTGGGCAGGAACGCGACATAGACATTGGCGCGCCCCGCGAGGACGTTGGGAGCGATGCCTCCGCTGGTGTTGGCCCCCAACTTGACGGCGAAGGTCTGTGACGTGACCACGACGGACTGCGTCTCCTGGAAGAGGACGCTGCCCGCGCCCACCGTGGGCGAGTCATACAGGCGAAAGACGAGCGAGACGGTGCCATTGGCCTGTCCGGGGTAGCTCCCGGAGAAGGGCACCATGTTGGCGTTGGACAGGGTGAAGGGGGGCGGCGTGGTCGTTCCGCCTCCCGGGTCGCCGGAGGCGGCGAGCGCAGGGGGGGCGAGGACCAGTCCGAGTCCGAGGATGAAGGCGCGAGAGAGTCTCATGACATTCCTCCGTGGGACGCGGACTCACTGCCGGCAGATGCAGCAGCCGCCGTTGGTGCCGGCGTATTCGCAGCCCGTGGTGTTGGGGAGGGCGACGTGGCAGTAGCCCTGCATGGCCGCCATCACGGCGCCCAGGTTTCCGCAGGCCACGCCACAGGCCGACGGCGCGTTGTCGACGCATGCGGCGAAGATGCTGCTGAAGCCTGAGGGGCCCGGTCCGCCCGGCGGGCCATCCTTGCCCTTCGCGCCGTCGGCGCCATCGGCGCCGTTGCCGCCCGGCTTGCCCTCGTGGCCCGGGGGACCGGGCAGTCCAATCTGGGTCCCGTTGACGAAGACATCGCCGCTGTTGGTGACGCGGAAGGCGGGCGTGCCGCCCACGGTGGTTCCTGCCTGGAGCAGGTCGCCACCGCCCGTGTTGACGAAGAGGCCGCCCGTGCCGCTGGCGGAGGCGGAGCGCCCCTCGACACCCGCGGTGGCGCCGGAGGTGGCCGTGGCGTGGGCGAGCAGCGCGCGTCCCTGGGTGCTGGCCGTGGTGGCGCTCACCGTGGGCTTGGTCGCGGTCGTGGATGTGCTGGCGAAGGTGGCGGCGGAGGCGCCCGCGGCGTTCTCCGTGACCGAGAGGGCCGGGCTGAGGCCGGTGGGGATGCCCGTGGCGCCATAGGCCTGGTCTCCCACCAGCTCCAGGGTGGGCGCGCTGCTCTGTCCCGCGACGGTCGCGCCCGGCGCCAGCGTGAGGGCGAAGGCCGCGGCGTTGAGCGGTGTGCGAGTGCCAATCTCCGTGGTGCTGCCGTTGAGGGTGAACGCGACGTAGACGTTGGAGAACCCCGCCAGGGCCGCCGGCTCGATGCCGCCGCTGGTGTTGGCGCCCAGCTTCACGGTGAACGCCTGAGAGGCCACCGTGACGGATTGCGTCTCCTGGAAGAGGACGCTGCCTGAGCCCACCGTGGGGCTGTCATACAGCCGGAACGTCAGGCTGACGCTGCCATTGGCCTGTCCGGCGATGGTGCCGGAGAAGGGAAGCTGGTTGGCGTGGGAGATGGTGATGGGGGGCTGGGTGGTGCCGCCTCCCGTACCGCCTCCCGAGGCCGCGAACACCGGCGCGGCGAAGGTGAGACCGAGTCCGAGAAAAGGCACGACGAGGTACCGCGGTAGCATCCGCGACGTCATTGATGTGGCTCCAGGGATGGACTGCGGTGGGGGTACGGAATCCCTCCGAAATCTTCCCGGAACCCAATCCATTGCTTGCACGGTGGAGGGTTTCGGCGCGCGAGTCCCTCCCATCCGGAATGGCTGTCAGGGCCTCGCCTCGCGCGCCCGGCCTCGCATGAGGGAGCCGGGGCGGGGTGTGCGCGCGCGGTGGATGAGCGTGCGCAGGTGCTCGGAGGGATTGATGAATTGCACGCCCACGCCCGAGGACATGCCCCACGCTCGCGCCTGGCGCGCGTCCACGTGGCGCACCACCTCTCCGGCGCAGGGCACCTCCTCGCCCTCCAGCAGGAGCGTGAACTCCAGGCGGGTGAACAGCAGCGGGAAGGGCTCGGCGCAGCACATGAAGAGGCCGCCCTTGCTGAGCGCCGTGCAGGCCACGTCCACCGCGCCGGGGCCGGTGGGGCGGCTCACCCGGGCGCTCCACGTGAGCGGAGGCGTCAGCAGTGACGGGGTGTCCATGAGCATGTCGGCCTCGGGGAGGTGGGTGGAGGAAGCAGGGTCCTGGGCCGCGGCGAGCAGTGCGTGCTTGAAGTCGAGCGCCGAGTCGAACCGGTCCTCGGGCCGGCGCGCCAACGCGCGCAGCAGGGCATGGGACAGCGCCTCGGAGACCTGGGGCGCCAGCTCGTGCGGGGCCAGCGGCGCCACCGGACCGGTGGCCAGCATCAGCTCCGCCATCTGCCCACGCTCGAAGGGAAGCTGGCCCGTGGCCATGTAGTAGGCGGTGACGGCGAGCGCGTAGATGTCCGCGCGCCCATCCACGGGTTGGCCCGCCCACTGCTCCGGCGCCATGTACGCGGGCGTTCCCAGCACCATGCCCGCGGCCGTCTCGTCTCCGGCCGACGCGCGCCGCGCCTTGGCCACGCCGAAGTCGAGCACCTTCAGCGCGGGAGGCGCCTGGGCCTGCGTCACGACGAAGAGGTTGTCGGGCTTGAGGTCGCGGTGCACCACGCCCTGCCGGTGGGCCGCATCCAGCGCGTCACACGCCTGCGCGAGCAACGGCACCAGCGCCGCGGCCGGCATGGGCCGCGCGCACTGAGACAGCGGCACACCCTCCAGGTACTCCATGACGAAGTAGTGGATGCCGCCCGGCTCCTCGCTGATGTCGAAGATGCGGACGATGTTGGGGTGCCCCACCACGTTGACCGTGCGGGCCTCCGCGTAGAAGCGCGCGCACAGCCATTCGTCCGAGCTCAGGTGCGGGTGCATCACCTTCACCGCCACCCGCGCGCCGATGAGCGTCTGCTCGCCCAGATAGACCGCGCCCATCCCGCCCACGCCCAGTCGCCGCACCAGCCGGTAGTGCCCGAGCGTGCGGCCGGTCAGGTCCACCGGCTCCGGTGTCGGCTCGGTCGCGGGCGAGGCGGATGCAGGCGGCGCCTCGGCGGACACGGGTGCGCTCGCGCCGACCTGAGGCCACGCCACGTGGCTGCACACCACGTCCTCGGCATGCTCGGACAGACACAGTTCGCAGTGCATGGTCCCCCCGAGCAGACACCAGGACACGCGAACCCAGGTGCATCCACGGGTTGCGTACCGTCGTTCTCTAGACCGCGCGCGGGGCGGAGCGCGGCCGGCCCGCGGTCGCAGTCGAGAGTTCGCGGGATTGCGATGACGAATACCGCACACCCCTCCGGGGGGTGCTCAGGCTCGCGAGGCTTTGCGGTCCGTCGCCGTGCTGGCGGGGAAGGGCGCCGCGTCGATGCGCACGCCCACGTAGGAAGGGAAGCGGGGCACGCCGTCGTTGGACAGCTCCTGGTAGCGGAACGTGATGACGGTGCCCACGGGCGGCGGGTCGCGTCGCTCGGCGTCCGACAAGCCGGTGCCCACGGAGAAGCGCTTGCCATTGCGCAGCTCCACGTCCAGCGCGCCCAGGCGGCCCTTGTGTCGGCCGGCTCCGGGCAGGTGCGCCACCACGCGCGCCTCGTCGTCGTGGAAGCTCTTCACCTTGAGCAGCGTGTGCGAGCGACCCGCCTCGTAGCGCGAGCCGGGCTGACGCAGCATGAGCCCTTCTCCGCCCAGCGCCTCCACGCGCGCCAGCTCCTGACGAAGCTGCTCCGTGCCGCGGCAAGGCTCGTGCTTGTGCCACGAGGCGTAGGGCGGTGCGTGCTTCTCCATCCACTGGCGGCAGCGCTCCAGGCGGGCCTCGAAGACGCCCTCCTCCGAGGGCGCATCGAAGACCACGAAGGTCAATTCCTTCCAGTCGTCGCTCTTGTCCTGCCGCCGCGCGATGCTCACCGTGCGCTGGAAGCGCTTGCGCCCGCCGAACAGCTCCCCATCGAGTGGGAAGTCCGGCAGCTTCGCGGTGAACCACTCAGGCGCGTGGAACTCGTTGCCCAGGCGCGACCAGAGCTTCTTGCCGTCCCAGTACGCCCGCACGCCGTCGAGCTTCTCGCTCATCCACCAGCCGGTGAGGTCCACATCGTTCTGCCAGGCGTGCGCCAGCAGGAGGGGTGGGGCCTTGTCCGAGGACTCCTCCGCGTCCCCCGAAGCGGAGGCGCTCGGGCGGGGCGCGGGCGACGCGGGCGCGCCCACCCGAGCGTCCTCTTCAGCGTTGCCGCGCAGCTTCCGCAAATGCTTGCAGGTGCGCCGCTCGATGGCGATGGACTGGTTGCGCCACGCGGGGCACGAGCAGGAGTACACCCCTCCGGTGTTCTTCAGGACATACGGCTTCGACCCCGAGCCCTGCATCAAGTGCTGCTCACCGTCCGTGATGTCCGCCATGGCGTCTCCCCTCCGTGCCGCGTCCCTCGCGGCGATGGAAGAAAGATTACCAAGCACGTCTGACCTTCCCCTGGCACTCCGAGTGCGCGGGGGGTGGCGGTCGCGGGCGAGGCGCGCCACCCTACGGCGGGCCGCGGACGCGGCTTTCGGGAGGCAGGCCGGCATGGTGGTCACCCTCATGGGCGTCTCGGGCTCGGGGAAGACGACGGTGGGGCGCGTGCTCGCGCAGCGCCTGGGGTGGCGCTTCGTGGACGCGGATGACCTGCACCCACCCGAGAATGTGCGGAAGATGGCCTCGGGTCAGCCGCTGACGGATGAGGACCGGGGGCCCTGGCTGGCCCGGGTGACGGCCCGGGTGACGGACGCGCTGAGCAGTGGGGAGGACCTGGTGCTGGCGTGCTCGGCGCTGCGAGCGTCCTACCGCTCGCGTCTCACGGTGGACTCCGCGCGGCAACGTTGGGTGTCGCTGTATGCGCCGCGCGAGGTCATCGTGAAGCGGTTGTTCGAGCGCACGGGCCACTTCATGCCGCCCGCGCTCCTGGACAGTCAGCTCGCGCTGCTGGAGGCACCGGCGGACGCGCTGGTCATCGATGTCACGCCGCCGCCCGACGACGTCGCGAAGGCCATCATCGATGGCCTGAAGCTCGTGCCCCATCCATGAGTCAATCCACCGTGACGCCTCGGAGGCCTCAACCGTTCGTGCTGCCTCGGGGCCTCAATCTCCCTTGATGGCGAGGAGCGGATCCACCTGGGTGGCGCGCCGCGATGGAATCCAGCTCGCCGCCAGCGCGACGGCGGTCAGCGCGAGCGCCACGCCGACGAACGTGGTTGGATCCGTCTCGCTCACGCCGTAGAGCAGTCCGCGCAGAAGGCGCGTCAGCACCAAGGCGCCCACGAGTCCCACGCCCACGCCCGGCAGCACCGCCCGCATCGCGTCGCGCAGCACCATGGCGCGCACCGCCCCGGGCCTCGCGCCCAACGCCATGCGGATGCCCAGTTCACGCTGACGCTGCGCCACCGAGTACGCCAGCACGCCGTAGATGCCCACGGCCGCGAGGAACAGCGCCAGCGACGCGAAGCCTGCAATCAGCACCGCGAGCAACCGGCGCGAAGCCACCGAGCCCGTCACCAGGTCGGCCATGAACGACACCTCCACGGGCGCGTCCGGGTCGGTCGCGCGCACCACGGCGCGCACGCGAGGCCCCAGCTCGGACAGCGGACCCGAGGCGCGCACGAGCACGGTGGCGCCGGCCATCAGTCGCTCGGGGCGCTGTGACTGCGGGACGAAGAGCTGCGGCTTGGGCGCGGCATCGAGCCCGTCCTGGCGCACGTCACCCACGACGCCCACCACGGTCATCCACTCGCTCTTGTGCGCGTCCATGCCGGGCAATCGGATGCGATGCCCGAGCGGGTCGGAGCCCGGCCAGTAGCGCTCCGCCATGGCGCGATTGATGAGCGTGACATGGGGTGAGCCCGCGCGGTCCTCCTCCTCGCTCAGGGCCCGGCCGCGCAAGAGCGGCACGCCCAGCGTGGCGAACGCGTTCGTGTCCACGATGTGGTAGCCCGCCGAACCCACGGTGACCGTCCCGTCATCCACCATGAAGCCCGACGTCATGGACATCCCGCTGAGCGGGACCTGGTTGATGACGCCCACGGACTCCACGCCGGGCAGCTCGCGCAGCTCCCGCGTCAGCCGCTCGTAGAAGCCACGCACGCGGTCGCCGTCACCGTAGTGGCTGCCCTCCTTGCCATAGCGGGACTCGGGCAAGGAGATCTCCGCCATGAGCACGCGCTCGGGATGGAAGCCCGGGTCCTCGCCGAGCAGCGCATGCAAGCTCTTGAGCAGGAGCCCCGCGCCCACGAGCAGCATCAACGCCAGCGCCACCTCCGCGCTGATGAGCAACGCGCGCCCTCGCAGCCGGCCGCCCCCTGTCCCCGTCGCTCCCTGCGCCATGGCGCCGCGCAGGTCACGCGTGACGTGCAGCGCGGGCGCGCTCCCTACCGCGAGCCCCGTCAGCAGCGACACCGCCAGCGCGAAGCCGAGCACGCGCGCATCCAGCGTCGGCGCGGCCAGGGTGGACAGCGGAGAGGCCCCCGTGCCGAGCAGGTGCAACAGCCCCACCGCGATCCCCACGCCCAGCGCTCCGCCCGCGAAGGACAACACCAGACTCTCCACCAACAGCTGGCGCAGCAGCCGCCCGCGTCCTGCGCCCAGCGCCGAGCGGATGGCCAGCTCGCGTTGCCGCGCCTGCGCCCGCGCCAGCCCCGCGCTCGTCAGGTTGACGCACGCCACGAGCAGCACCAGCCCCACCGAGCCCAGGAGCACGAGCAGCGGCGTGCGGCTGTCGCGGGACAGGAACGTCTGGAGCGGCGTGACGATGACGCCCTCCGCGTCCATCGCTGTTCCCAGCTCGGCCTTCAGGCTCGCGAAGCGCGCCGCCAGCTCTACCCCCAGCCGCTCCGGGGTGACGCCATGACGCAGGCGGCCCACCACGCTCCAGTTGTGCGCGGTGCGATGCGGATTGGTGTCCACGTAGGCCAGCCACACGTCCACCCCCGCGGGGAACTGGAAGCCCTGCGGCATCACGCCCACGACGCGCGTGTCGCCCGAGCCGAGCCGCAGCGTGCGCCCCACCCAGCTCGGATCTCCCCCGAGAACCTGCTGCCAGAAGCGGTGGCTCACCACGGCGGCGGGAGGCTGGCCCTTGGCGCCCTCGTCGGAGGTGAAGCCGCGCCCCAGCAGCGGGCGGACGCCCATCACGTCGAAGAAGCGCGGGCTCACCAGCGCGGAGGGCGAGCGCCGTGGCTCCAGGCCGCCCAGCACCGTGACGGTGTCTTCCCCGTAGTACGCCACGGAGGAGAGCCCCGTGCCGTGCTCCTCCACCTCGCGGAAGTTGGCGCCCGCGAAGTGCATCTCGGGGTACTTCCGGTTGGTCTCGTGGAGCATCACCAGCTGCCCCGCATCCGGGAAGGGCAGGGAGCGCAGCAGCGCGGCGTCCACGCCCGAGAACACGGCCACGGTCGCCCCGATGCCCAGCGCGAGCGTGAGGAGCGCCACGGCCGTATACGCAGGGCTGCGCCGCAGCGACCGGAGCGCCAGCCGCACATCCCGGGCCGCGTCCTCCAGCACCCGCAGGCCGCGAGCGTCGCGCGCCGCCTCCTTGGCGCGGGCCTCGCCGCCGAACTCGCGCTGGGCCTTGGCGCGGGCCGCCTCGGGCGACAGCCCCTGGCGCATCAGGTGCTCCACCTCCATCTCGAGGTGGAAGCGCAGCTCGTCATCCAGTTCGCGCTCCAGCGCCCCCCGGTCGAAGAGGGCACGCAGGCGGCGCGTCAATCGGTGTCTCAGATTGGACAGGTCGGACATGGACAGGCTCGCGAGCGGGGTGAGTCAGGTGGGAGAGAGCTGCATCACGCGCTGTACGGCCTTCACGAACTCCAGCCAGCCCGCGGTCTCTCGCTCCAACTGCCGGCGCCCCTCGGCGCTCAGCGTGTAGAAGCGCGCGCGGCGGTTGTTCTCGGACACGCCCCACTTCGCGTGGATCCACCCCCGGTCCTCCAGCCGGTGCAGCGCCGGGTAGAGCGCCCCCTGGTTGAGCTGGAGGATGTCCCGCGACGTCTCGCGGATGTGGTGCGAGATGCCCCAGCCATGCTTCGCCCCCACCGTCAACGTCTGGAGGATGAGCATGTCGACCGTGCCTGGGATGCGGTCGATGGGGATGTCGGGCCGGCTCTTGGTGTCAGTCACTGACAGGAGTCTGGCGGCTCTCCTGTCAGCGGTCAACAGGAGCACTGGTGGACGTGGGGGCTCGGAGAGGGTGGAAACGGGTGCTCCGGGTGGTATCAACACCCCATGCCTGACTCGTCCCCGCCCCTGTTCAACACGGTGCCCGTGGAGATGGACTTCCCCGCCGAGGAGCGCCGAATCCTCGCGTTCTGGAAGGACCGCCGCATCTTCGAGCGCTCGCTCGAGGCCCGTCAGGGAGCCCCCTCCTTCGTGTTCTACGAGGGCCCGCCTACCGCGAACGGCCTGCCCCACAACGGCCACGTCCTCACCCGCGTCATCAAGGACCTGTTCCCCCGGTTCCAGACCATGCGGGGCTTCCAGGTGCCCCGGAAGGCCGGCTGGGACACCCACGGCCTGCCCGTGGAGGTGGAGGTCGAGAAGGAGCTGCGCATCCACGGCAAGGCGGAGATCGAGCGCTACGGCGTGGAGCCGTTCACCGAGCGCTGCATCGAGTCCGTCTTCCGTTACACGACCGAGTGGGAGCGGCTGACGGAGCGCATCGGCTTCTGGGTGGACCTGAAGACGGCCTACGTCACCTATCACCGCAGCTTCGTGGAGAGCGTGTGGTGGGCGCTGGCGGAGCTGTTCCGCAAGGGCTTGCTGTATCAGGGCCACAAGGTGGTGTGGTGGTGGCCGCGCGGCGGCACCGCGCTCAGCGCCGCCGAGGTGGGCCTGGGCTACAAGACGGTGGACGACCCGAGCGTCTACGTGGCCTTCCCGCTGCGCGACACGCCGGACACCGCGCTGCTCATCTGGACGACCACGCCCTGGACGCTGCCGTCCAACATGTACGCGGCCGTCAACCCGTCGCTCGACTACGTCACGGTGGACGCGGGAGACCGCAAGCTCATCGTCGCGGCCGGTCAGCGTGACGAACTGGCCAAGAAGCTGAAGAAGGACCTGCCCATCCTGGCCACGCAGAAGGGCAGCGCGCTGGTGGGTGTGCGCTACGTGCCGCCGTTCCCGGACGTGTACTTCCAGCGCTTCGGCGACGTGATGTTGCCGCTGAAGGATGGGGGCTCGGACGCGCGGGCGTGGCGCGTGGTGGGCGCGGACTTCGTCACGCTGGGCAGCGGCACGGGCATCGTGCACACGGCGCCCGCGTTCGGCGAGGACGACTACGACGCCTTCCGCAAGGACCGCGCGCGCTTCGTCCAGCCGGATGACGCGGAGCTGTTCTGCGCGGTGAAGCCGGACGGCACCTTCTCCGAGGAGGTGCCGCTCGTCACGGGCCGCTTCGTGAAGGACGCGGACAAGGACCTGCAGCGCAACCTGAAGGAGCGCGGCCTGCTGGTGCTCGCCGAGCAGTACCGGCACGAGTATCCGTTCTGCTGGCGCGCGGACGAGGATCCGCTCATCCAGTACGCGCGGCCCGCCTGGTACATCCGGACCACGTCTGTGATTGAGGAGGCCAAGGCCAACAACCGCCAGGTCAACTGGGTCCCGGAGCACATCAAGGAGGGCCGCTTCGGCGACTTCCTGGCGCACAACGTGGACTGGGCCCTGTCGCGCGAGCGCTACTGGGGCACCACGCTGCCGCTGTGGATCCACTCGGAGACGGGCGAGGTGGAGTCCATTCCCTCGCTCCAGGAGCTGCGCTCGAAGCCGGGCAACAACCTGGCGGCGGTCGAGGCCGAGCTGCACGCGTTCCTGAAGGACAAGCCGCACGAGTCCAACGCCGAGCACCTCATCGTCCACAAGCCGTGGATCGACAAGGTGACGTACGAGAAGCCGGGCACGCCGGGGCGCTTCCAGCGCGTGCCCGAGGTGGTGGACGTCTGGTTTGACTCGGGCTGTATGCCTTTCGCGCAGTGGGGCTTCCCGCACGCGCCGGGCTCGCGCGAGGCGTTCAACCGCGCGTTCCCCGCGGACTTCATCTCCGAGGCCATCGACCAGACGCGCGGCTGGTTCTATTCGCTGCTCATGGTCAGCACGCTGCTCTTCGACAAGGAGACGCAGGAGCGCATCGGCGTGACGCCGCCGCGCGACCTGCCGATTCCTTACAAGAGCTGCATCGTGCTCGGCCACGTCTCGGACAAGGAGGGCAAGAAGGAGTCCAAGTCCAAGGGCAACTACACGCCGCCGGAAATCATCCTGGATGACGTGCGGATGGACTTCGCGGTGCTGTCCGCCGCCGAGGTTGGCGCGCAGGGCGAGGCCGGCGTGGCGCTCATCGCGCGCGAGGACCTGGAGGGCCTGGACCTCCAGGAGGGCGCGCGGGTGAAGTTGTTCCGCCCGGACCGGCCGGACGTCGCCGTCTCCGTGACGGTGAAGGTGCACAAGAAGCTCAAGCGCCGCGTGGCGTTGCTGGCCCCGGCCGAGCTGACGGCGCTGAGCGTGGCGCCGTCGAAGCGCGGGGCGGACGTCATGCCGGTGGAGGTGCCCCGGCTGGCGGCCTCCGAGCGCGTGACGATGCAGGACCCGGCCAGCACGGCGCCGGGCGCGGACGCGTTCCGGTGGTTCTTCTACGCGGCGAGCCCTACGTGGTCGAACACGCGCCACTCGCTGTCGAACGTGCGCATGTTGCAGAAGGACTTCCAGGTCAAGCTGCGCAACGTCTATTCATTCTTCACCATCTACGCGAACCTGGATGGCTTCAACCCGGCGGCGGGCAACGCGGACGCGGCGGACATGCCGTGGAAGGCATTGGCGCGCAGCCAGGGTTGGCGCGAGGTGAAGGCGCGGCCGGTGTTGGACCGCTGGATTCTCTCCGAGGTCCACCTGACGCTGCGCGAGGTGACCAAGGCGCTGGACACGTATCAGGTGTACGACGCGGCCCAGCGGATGGTGGCGTTGGTCGACGCGCTGTCCAACTGGTACGTGCGCCGGGGGCGCTCGCGCTTCTGGGCGCCGGGCTTCGAGCAGGACAAGCGCGACGCGTACTTCACGCTGTACGAGGCGCTGACGACCCTTACCGGCATGGCCGCGCCCTTCATCCCGTTCTTCGCGGACGAGATGTGGGGGAACCTGGTGCGCAAGCCGTGGCCCACGGCGCAGCCGGAGAGCGTGCACCTCGCCCGCTTCCCGGAGGTGGACGCGAGCCTCATCGACGAGGCGCTCGCGTCGGAGATGGGCGCGGTGCGCGAGCTGGTGTCGCTGGGCTTGAAGGTGCGCACGGACAACCGGCTGAAGGTGCGCCAGCCGCTGGGGCGCGCGGACGTCATCCTGGCGCGGAGCGAGCTGCGCGAGCGCGTGGCGGTGTACCGGGACCTCATCGCGGATGAGCTGAACGTGCACGCGGTGCAGTTCGTGGAGCCGGGGAGCGCGGAGGCGGACGTGGTGCGCTTCCGGGTGCGGCCCAACCTGCGCGCGGTGGGTGGACGGCTCGGGCCCAAGCTGGCGCCGGTGCGCAAGGCGTTCGACACGGGCGACGCGCGGGCGCTGCACCGCGAACTGCTGACCACGGGCAAGGTGGTCATCACGCTTGGGGACGAGTCGCTGTCGTTCTCGGGGGACGACCTGGAGACGCTGGTCGAGGCGAACCCGGGCTACGCCGCCGCGGGAGCGGGAGTCGGCGTGGTGGTGCTGCACACGGAGCTGACCGAGGCGCTGGTGGACGAGGGGCTCGTGCGCGAGCTGCTCGCCCGCGTGCAGGCCGCGCGCAAGGACATGAACCTGGGCTACGCGGACCGGGTCCGGCTGTGGGTGGACGGCGACGAGCGCGTGAAGCGAGTCACGCGCGAGTCCCACGACCTCATCGCGGCCGAGACGCTCGCGGCCGAAATCCACGTGGGGCCCGAGGGCTTCACGGGCCAGGAGGAGGAGTTCAACCTCAATGGCCTGCCCGCGCGAATCCGGGTGGAGCGAGCCTGAGTCGTTGAACAAGCAGGGAGAGCGTTCGCGTCGGGTTCACGCGGACGCTCTCCCGTGTCAGTCATTGCGGAAGGCTTTGGGCGGGCTGAGCGCGTTTGGGTCTGGGGTTCAGCCCAATCAAAGGCATACAGCGAGGGACGTCAGGGCAGCCGTTCGACGGTGGCGCCCAGGCGCTCCAGCAGCTCGCGGTACCACGTGAAGGCGCGCTCGGTGCGGTTGCCCAGCTCCTTCGAGCCCCAGAGCAGCGTCATCGTGCGGCGCGTGTCCGCGTTCGTCTTGGTGCGCTGCGCATCCTTGACGGCGTTGGCGCAGGGACCCTCGGCATCGAACAGACAGAGCAGACCCTCCAGGTCGATGGTCTGACCCGAGGCGTTGAAGACGTATTGGTCACCCGTGATGGCGGTGCCCACCCGGAAGGGCGCTTGGGCTCGGTCGAGGTCCACCACGCTGATGGGCAATCCGCTGTGCAGTGACACGGCGTTGCACGCGTCCACCGCGGCGTTGATGGAGCCCAGCGAGCCGTCTCCCGCCGCGCGCACCAGATACTCGGAGGCGGGTTTACCTCGGCCGGTGGGCTTGTAGCCGCCGTGGCGCAGCAGGTCCCTCACAGCACCTCGCACGGCGTCATCGGATGTGAGCGGCGCGGACGCATCGCCCTTGAGGAGGGCCGCCAGCCACTCGGGAGAGGGCAGGGCGCTCAGCGGGGCGGGGAACGTGGAGGTGAAGGCGACGAGGTCGAGGAGCGGATGGGGATCGACGGTCAGCACGCGCGGCACTCTATGACATCCCGATGGGCGTCGAGCGGGGCCGAGCGCACCCTGCTCGGCGAGCCGAGGCACTGGTAGGGTCTCGGGAGGACGAGACATCCCGTCTCCGGAGTGAGTCATGCCGACGCTGATTCCAGCCCCCACCCGTGTCACGGCGGTGGGCAACAAGCCGAAGCTCATCGACGAATACATCGGTCGGCGGAACTCGAAGACGACCCACCTCAGCGTGGCCCACATGCGCAGCCCAGGTGGGTGGGAGGAGCCCGGCCAGACGCCCGAGTTCCGTGAAATCACCCTGGTGCTGGATGGCCTCCTGCGGGTGGAGCACAAGGGCGGGACGCTCGACGTGCTGGCGGGACAGGCGGTCATCTGCGAGCCCGGAGAGTGGGTCCGCTACAGCACGCCGGACGAAGAGGGCGCCGAGTACGTCGCCATCTGCATGCCGGCCTTCTCTCCGGGAACGGTCCATCGGGACGCCTGATGGCCCTCGGAGAAGGGCGAAAGGGGGCTGCCTGCCCGGCCGGGTGAAAGGGCCGGGAGGCGCCGTGGGTTCGGAACAGTCCCGCCTGGACGCCGCCCGTGGCATAAGGGCGCCCCCGAACGCTTCAGGCCCCACGAACCCACATGATTCGTCTCGACAACATCGGCAAGCAGCACGGTCAGCAGCTCCTCTTCGTGGAGGCGTCCGCCGCGCTCCACCGTGGTGAGAAGGTGGGGTTGGTGGGCCCGAACGGCGCGGGCAAGACGACCGTCTTCCGCATGATCACGGGCCAGGAGCACCCGGACGAGGGCCAGGTGGCCGTCGATCGCGGTGTCACCATTGGCTACTTCAGCCAGGACGTGGGCGAGATGGAGGGCCGCAGCTCCGTCGCCGAGGTCATGAACGGCGCGGGTCCGGTGAGCGAGGTCGCCGCCGAGATGAAGTCGCTCGAAGCCGACATGGCCGACCCGGACAAGGCGGACGAGATGGAGAAGCTCGTCGAGCGCTACGGCCTGGTGCAGGGCCGCTTCGAGGAGCTGGGCGGCTACGCCCTGGAGGGGCGCGCGCGGGAGATTCTCGCGGGCCTCGGGTTCACCGAGGAGATGATGGACGGCGACGTCGGCGCGCTCTCCGGTGGATGGAAGATGCGCGTGGCGCTCGCGCGAATCCTGCTCATGCGTCCGGACGCGATGCTGCTGGACGAGCCGAGCAACCACCTGGACCTCGAGTCGCTCATCTGGCTGGAAGGCTTCCTCAAGGGGTACGAGGGCGCGCTGCTGATGACGTCGCACGATCGCGAGTTCATGAACCGCATCGTGACGAAGGTGGTGGAGATCGACGGCGGCACGCTGACGACCTACTCGGGCAACTACGACTTCTACGAAGGGCAGCGCGCGCAGAACGAGGCGCAGCAGCAAGCGCAGTACGAGCGCCAGCAGGCGATGCTCGCCAAGGAGTTGAAGTTCATCGAGCGGTTCAAGGCGCGGGCCTCGCATGCGGCGCAGGTGCAGAGCCGCGTGAAGAAGCTGGAGAAGATCGAGAAGGTGGAGCCGCCCAAGCGCCGCCAGACGGTGCTGTTCGAGTTCCAGCCGCCCCCGCGCTCGGGTGACGACGTGGTGAGCCTGAAGGGCGTGCACAAGGGCTACGGCAAGCGGACCATCTACGAGGGCTTGGACTTCCTCGTGCGGCGCACGGAGCGCTGGTGCGTGATGGGCGTGAACGGCGCGGGCAAGTCCACGCTGTTGAAGCTGGTGACGGGCTCGACGCAGGCGGACGAGGGCTCGGTGGCGCTGGGTGGCAGCGTGAAGATGGGTTACTTCGCGCAGCACGCCATGGACCTCTTGAACGGCGAGCGGACGGTGTTCGAGTCGCTGACGGACTCGTTCCCGCGCGCGGGTCAGGGCTCGTTGCGAGCGCTGGCGGGCTGCTTCGGGTTCAGCGGCGACGAGGTGGACAAGAAGTGCCGGGTGCTGTCGGGCGGTGAGAAGGCGCGTCTGGTGATGGCGCAGATGCTGTTCGATCCGCCGAACTTCCTGGTGCTGGACGAGCCGACGAACCACCTGGACATGGCGACGAAGGAGATGCTCATCACGGCGCTCTCGCGCTACGAGGGCACGATGCTGTTCGTCTCGCACGACCGGCACTTCCTGGCGGCGTTGTCGAACCGGGTGTTGGAGCTGACGCCGGACGGCATCCACAAGTACGGCGGTGGCTACACGGAGTACGTGGCGCGCACGGGCCACGAGGCCCCCGGCCTCCGCAGCTAAGATTGACCTCCGTCGAGGCGGGCTCGGCAACGTTCACCGAGCCCGTCTCCGGAACCCCAAGGCCCGCGCCGGGTCACTCACCTGCATGCGCATCCCGCTCACGTGTCCCAGTCGGAGGGACCTAGATGCATGCACGGTCGAGCTGAATTCGGTGTCTCCACTGCAAGCTTGGCGATGCCTCCACTTTCGACTCCCGAATGTCATTGCACCGGATCTCGCCCTACGGGAATTCCGATGCCCATGCGGTGACTGTGGCTGCGATATTGAACTCGATGAGCGAATGGGTTGACGGAGACCTGCGAACCCAACGAACGTCTCGATTCGTCGAGCAGACGGTGGGGGCATCATGCGGCACCGATGGTGGCAGGTGTGGGGGTGGTTTTGGCAATCGTGGTGCAGTCGCCCTGGAGCCAAAGTCGTACCGTTCTACCTCGTCGCTGGCACTGCACTCGCTCGCCTGTCTCGGCTTGATTTGGGCAGCACGTCGATTGCGCGTGGGCAGGGTTTTCTGGTGCGCGTGTGGCTTGGTGCTCTGGCAGTTCTTTGCCTGGGCTATCAGTGACGTGCAGTGGCTGTGACTCCCTCGGCTATTGGATGCCGTTGCGTGCCTGATGCTCGCTGTTGCTACTGCGTCAGTGGCGGTACCTCGCAAATGGGTGATCCACGTCCTGGTGGGAGTCGGGACATTGGAGGAGGGCTTGGGCTGCTTGCGCAATGGTTCGAGGTGCCAATTGGGATGGAGGCTACTCGGCCAGCAGCGTTCTTTGTCAGTGTATCTGGTGAAGGAAGGCGGGTTCTATGAGACGGAGTACTCGACCTATGCGCTGGAACCGCCCAATGCCTTCGCGGAGAAATTTGGCGGACCATGGGCTGTGGATGTGGCTGGGAGCTTCTTTCATTGAGGCGTTTGTTTGTTGAATGGGCGGTGGCGCATGTTTGCTGGGCGAATCGGTTTCTTTGTTTTTTGCCTCTCTTTTTGTGGTTGCGTTATTCAGGAGTCTGATTGTGTTTTTGATTCAAACTGCGGGAAGGGCGAGCAATGCGTGAAGTGAAGTGGAGTGGTGGCGGGATCTCGGCGCTCGTAACGTCGTATCGAACCTGTGAGCGGCCATGTAGCAAAAACTCGGACTGTTCTGTGGGATATCGGTGTGCGAGCACTGACCATGGTCCTGTAGTTCCTGTCTGTAAAGTTGATCGCAATCGCTGAGCGGGTGTTGATATGTGAATTGGTGTGCGCTGGGGTGCGCTCGATGGTGTTCTGCCGGAGAAGGGCGGTGGGGCTCAGGGCGCGGTCAGGCGGTGTTCTTCTTTCTCGGGGCTCTCGGCGGGCAGGCCCGAGCCGCTGAACGCTGGAAGCAGCAGTCCGAGCACAATCAGGAGGCAGCCGCTGCGAGAACACTATCTAGAAGGGCATCCCGAATGCGGCTGCCAATGAATCTATTGTTGGGAGTGGCTCTTGGGCAGATGGCGTGCGTTCCGGAGTGCGGGAAACGCCAGATGATGGCTGAGGGTGACTTGTGCCAGTTGATGATTGGCACCAGCAGATATCGCGCTCGGAGAGGTGTGAACCCTGGCGACATTCGCGATTTGTCTGAGCCGACGTGTCCTCCCGACCCCTGTGTGTTCCAGTGAGTACCGACAGACCCGTGGAGGCACTCGTACAGGTTGACGGTTGATGCGGGAGAGGGCGAGGTGCGCTCATCTGGGTTCGATGGTCGAATGGGTACGGAGGATGATCTGGTTCGACGTGGACCGCTTGAGTGAGACCTATGACCATGGGGCCGAGAGGGGTGAACTGTGAGACGGGTTGCTTGGGCAGCCATCCTGATTGTGGGGGCTGCTGGTTCATTGTGTGGTGGTTATTTCGCGTACCGATTGGCCAAGTCTGAAGGGGTGTGTTGGTCTGATTGGGAGTGTCCGAAAGGGATGGATTGCGTCTGGTCTTGGGGGATGGTCGCGAGAGAGGTGGGTGATGTGGGGTATGGGTTTGCTAGGACGTGCGAATATTTGTGTTGGACGAGTGCCGACTGTCCGACGGGCTTTCGATGTGTGTATGAGACGGATGGTCTCGGGTATGCATGTCAACCCGACTGACGGTGGCTGGGGTTGATGAGGCCATCCTGCGGCTCGGCAAAATGCTCGCGCGACATCCGCACAGGCGCAGAAGGCCTGGGCGGCGTTCGGTCTCCGCGCCGGCTTTCCAGTGTCTGGTGAATCTTCGAGCGGAAGTCTGTTTTCCGCTCTACGCGTGTGACGCCCTGCTCCAGGAGAGCGGCGGGAGCCGCTAGTTTCGGCTCCCGCGCTCATCCGAGACTGCAATCAGTCGCAGCTCCAGGCCTTCTCTTCCCACTTGCCGCAGGTGCTCTCGCGGCAGACGGAGTACGCGCAGGTGTCGGCCAGGTACACGCAGCACGCGACGGCATCCTTGTCCGTCCCCGAACAGCTCTTCATCGCGCCGCCCTTGTACGTCGTGGGCGCGGTGTTGTTGCCACAGGAATCGGGCTTGTCGGAGTCATCCCCACCACAAGCCGCCAACATCGGAATCGCCAGAAGACACACGAGAAGAGATCGCATGGGGTGAATGTGACCACGCCCGCCAGGGGAGATGCCACGCCTTGAGAGTGAAGCCTCTCACGTCGTTTCCCCGGAAGTGTCTCTTGGATTCCGCGAATCTGATGATGCCTTGTTCTGGAATGTCTGGAGTTACTCGAACATCTTGCTCGCGAGCCGCGCCAGCTTCTGCGCCTTGCCTCGGTAGGGGGGAAAGAACAGATGCAGGAACGTGGTCCGCCCCTGTCGAACCACCGCGCGCTCGTGACTGAAGGTCAGGAAGCCCGTCTCCCCGTGATACGCGCCCACGCCGCTGCGCCCGATACCGCCGAACGGCAGGTTGGGGTTCGCCGCGTGCAGCGCCACGTTGTTGATGACCGTGCCGCCCGCGCTCGTCTCTTGGAGCAAGCGCTGCACGGTCTGCTCGTCCTGGCTGAAGACATAGAGGGCCAGCGGCTTGCCTCCCTCGCGAACCTCGGACACCACCTCGTCGAGCGACTCGAAGCGCAGCACCGGCAGCACGGGCCCCAGTATCTCCTCGCCCATCACGGGTGAGTTCGGCGTCACATCCGTCAGCAACGTGGGGGCGAGATAGCGCGCCTCCGCGTCCGCGACCCCGCCCGTCGCCACCCTCGCCCCGGCCGCCACGCCCTGGTCCAGCAGCGTGCGCACGCGCGTGAACGCGGCGTCATCCACCAGCCGGCAGAGGTCGGGCGACATCCGCCGCGCCTCCTCGGTCTTCCCGTAGAAGCGCTCCAGCGCCGCCTTCATCGCGTCCAGAAGCGCCTCCTCTCGCGACGCGTGCACGAACACGTGGTCTGGCGCCACGCAGGTCTGCCCTCCGTTGAGGAACTTGCCCCAGATGATGCGCTCGGCGGCTGTCTCCACGTCCGCGGTCGCGTCCACGATGGCCGGTGACTTGCCGCCCAGCTCCAGCGTCACGCCCGCCAGGTGCCGCGCCGCCGCAGCCATCACCCGCTGCCCCACGCGCGTCCCGCCCGTGAAGAAGAAATGGTCGAACGGCAGGCGCAGCAGCGCCTCGCCCACCTCCGGGCCGCCCTCCACCAGCGTGACTTCCTCGGGCGGAAACGCATCGCGCACCAGCTCGGCCAGGAAGCGCGAGGTGTGGGGCGTCTTCTCGCTCGGCTTGCAGAGGACGGCGTTGCCCGCCGCCACCGCCGCCACCACGGGCGACATGAGCAGCGGGAACGGCGAGTTCCAGGGCGCGAGCACCAGCACCACGCCCTTGGGCTCGCGGTGCACCTCGCTCACCGTCCCCGCCAGCAACAGGGGCGCGGCCACGCGGCGCGGCTTCATCCAGCCCTTGAGGTGCCTGCGCACGTGCGCCAGTTCCAGCAGGACGGGGAGGACCTCGGTCGCCTCCACCTCCGCGGCGGGCTTGCGGAGGTCCTGGTGCAGCGCGTCCGCGAGGGCCTCGCGCCGCTCCAGGATGAGCGCCTTGAGTGTGTCCAGCCGCGCCAGCCGCTCCCGAGCGCCGGTGCGCGCCAGCTCCCAGCGATGGGCCCTCAGGCGGTCGAACGACTCCTGAAGTCCGCTCGGCACCAGGGCTTCTTCCTGTTTCACCACGCGCATGCCGGCTCCTCCGCGAAGGCGCGCCCACCGTGGGCGCGCGCTCCCAGCCCGGCCGCCTGCCTACTCCAGCATCCGGGTCGCGCGGGAGGCCCATTCCTGGGTCTTTCCGCGGTACGGCGGGTAGAACACCGCCACGAGCGACTTCATCCATTGAACCGACACGGCTCGCTCATGGCTGAAGGTCTTGAAGCCGAAGTGCCCATGGTAGTTCCCCAAGCCGCTCATGCCCACCCCGCCGAACGGCAGGTTCGGGTTCGCCACGTGGATGAGCACGTTGTTCACCACGGCCCCGCCGGAGGTCGTGTGCTGGAACACCTCCTCCACGGCGCGCTTGTCCTGGCTGAACACGTAGAGCGCGAGCGGCTTCTCGCCCCCGTTGATGTGGGCGTACACCTCCTCGCGCCGCTGGTACGTCATCACCGGCAGCACCGGCCCGAAAATCTCGCCCTCCATGATGGGCATGTCCGGCGTCACCCCGGACAGCACCGTGGGCGCCAGGTAGCGCGACGGCCCATCCGCCGTCCCGCCCGTCTCCACCTTCGCTCCCGCCTCGACCGAGCGGTCGAGCACGTCCTTGACCCGCCGCCAGGCGACCGGGTCCACCAGCCGGGCGAGGTCGGGGCTGGCCTGACGCTCCGCCTCGGTGTCCCCGTAGAAGCGCGTGAGCACGCCCTTGAGCGCGTCCAGGAACGCCCGCTCCTTCGAGGCGGGCACGAAGATGTAGTCCGGCGCGACGCACGTCTGGCCCGCGTTGATGAACTTGCCCCACGCCACGCGCTCGGCGGTGGCGGCCAGGTCCGCCGACTCGTCGATGATGACCGGTGACTTGCCGCCCAGCTCCAGCGTCACGCTGGCCAGGTGCTTCGCCGCGGCCTCCATCACCTTGCGGCCGATGCGCGGGTTGCCCGTGAAGAAGAAGTGGTCGAACGGGAGCTGGAGCAGGCCCTCCGCCACCTCGGCGCCGCCCTCGAACACCGCGACCTCGTTCTCCGGGAACACGTCGCGGATGAGCTGCGCGATGAAGCGAGACGTGTTCGGCGTCTTCTCGCTGGGCTTGAGCACCACGCAGTTGCCCGCCGAGATGGCGGCGATGAGCGGCGCGGCCAGGAGCTGGAACGGGTAGTTCCACGGCGACAGGATGAGCACCACGCCCCGCGCCTCATGGCGCACGTGGCTGGACGCGCCCGCGAGCAGCATCGGCTGGCCCACGCGGGTCGGCTTCATCCAGCCCTTGAGGTGCTTCACCGTGTGGTTCAGCTCCTCCAGCGTGGGGTGGATCTCCGTCAGCTCCACCTCCACGGCGGGCTTCTTGAAGTCGCGGTGGATGGCGTCCGCGAGCTGCTCACGGCGAGCAAGAATCGCCTCGCGCAGCTTCTTCAGGCGCGCGATGCGCTCGGCCGCGGTGGTGCGAGACATCGTCCAGCGGTGCGCGCGCTGGGCGTCGAACACCGCGCGCATCCGCGCGAGGTCCGGCGCGTGGGCGACAGGAAGCTCAATCACAGGCGCGCTGCTGCTCTGGGGCGACATGGCACGTCTCCTTCAGCGGGCTTCGAGCCCGCGCAACAGGTGGGTCAACGAGGCCGTCAGCTCGGCCGAGAAATCCACGCGCAACGGGGCCAGGTGCGGCTGGGCCAGCACCTCGCGCGCCACGGGCGCCAGGTCCGCCATCTGCCGCAACCCGGTGACCAATGCATACAGGTGACGCATGAGGCGTTGACTGTCCCCGAGCGTGAGGAAGGGCAGGCGCCGCGCGAGCAGCTCCGCGGTGTGTCCAATCGCCGCGAGCAGCCGCTCCTTGAACTGGAGCACGCGCTCCAGGGTGACGTTCATCTCCAGCACGGTTTGCAAGAGCGCCAGGAGTCGCGTCAGCGTCTCTTCGCCTTCGAGCGACTCCGCCACGGTGCGCGCCACGCGAGGGCCCGTCCATCGCCCCTCGCCGTGCGTCAGCCGCGCGTCCAGTCGCTCGAACCAGGAGAAGAGCTGCTCCTCCAGCAGCGCCAGGAACAGCGCCTCCTTCGTCGGGAAGTAGAGGAACACCGTGCCCTTGGCGAGTCGCGAGCGCTCGGCCACGTCCGCCATCTTCACTTCCGCGTAGGTGGTGCTCCGGTAGAGCGCGAGCGCTTCATCCAGGATGCGCCGCCTGCGCGCCTCCTTGTCCGAGGCCTTGCGCGCCCGCTGGGGCGCCACCGCCCGCCTCGCCTTGCCCGCCGTGTTGCTGACCATGGGTCATATAGCTAGGTGACCGCGGGTCAGTCGTCAACTGACTGAAGGTCAGTTCTGGACAGGGCGCGCACTGGCGGACTGTAGGATTGTGTGGGACGCTCCTCGGAGTCATGCGCCCCATCGACGCGGAGTTGCTGTCCGGCAGCGCGCTGTACCGGGAGGTGGTGCTGGAGAAGCTGGCCCACGCGCGCGAGTCCGTCTGGATTGCCACGGCCAACGTCAAGGCCATGTACGTGGAGCAGAAGGGCAAGTTCGTGCCGCTGGTGGAGGTGCTGGACGGGCTGGCGGCGCGCGGCGTGTCCCTGCGCCTCCTGCACGCCGAGCTGCCGAGCCGCCCGTTTCGCGCGGCCTTCGATGCGCGGGCGCGGCTGGTGTCGGGCGGATTGGCACTGAAGGTCTGTCCCCGGGTGCACTTCAAGACCGTGCTGGTGGATGGCGCGTGGGCGTACCTGGGGAGCGCCAACCTCACGGGGGCCGGACTGGGAGCGAAGGGCGAGGACTCGCGCAACTTCGAGCTGGGCTTCGCCACCGAGGACTTCGACGTCATCGACCGCGTGACGGCGCTGTACGAGGCGGTGTGGAGCGGGGCCGAGTGCAGGGCATGCAAGCTGCGGTCGGTGTGCCCGGACCCCATCTTGCCCGCTGGCGTCGGACAGGCGAAGAAGCGGAGACCCCGAGACGGCGTCCGCCTGGGGAAGTCCCGCCGCATGCGGCGCTGACCGGAGTTCGCGCATGAGACACCCCGTTCCCGCTGGTGCCCGCGTCCTGATGCCCTGAGCGCGAGGTGGCCGTTCCCACACCCCGTGGGTCATCTCGCCGCACCTGTTGGGTTCGCCGTGCCCCTGTCCGTCTCTCCTCCGCCCGAGTCCGCCGCGGCCCTGCGGCTCAAGCGGCGCATCTACTTCTCCTGTGGTGGCATCCTCGCGCTGAGCCCGCTGCTGCACCCGTGGGTCGTCGGGCGGTTCGCGCCCTCGCTCGCCATCCTCGAACTCGTCTGGGCCGCGGTCTTCGTCGCGCTCGGCGTCGCGGTGGGCGCGTCCTGGCTGCGCGGCTCGGCGGGCGGCGTGGTGGCGACGGTGGGCAGCCTGGTGTTGCTCACGCTGGAGATCCACCTCACCGGTGGGCTCGCCAGCCCGTTCTTCCCGGTCCTCTACACCTTGCCGCTCATCGTCGCGGTGTTCACCCCGGAGGACCGGCTCCCGGTCTGGGTGGCCATCGTCCTGACGCTGGCCTGCATGGGGCTCATCGGGGTGCTGGGCCGCGTGGACACGCGCACGCTGGTGTCGCAGGTGATGTCGTTCTCCATCGTGGCGCTCGTGTCCGCGTACGGCGCGCAGACGTACCGACGGCTGCGCGATGCGGAGCAGGCCGCGCATCACGAGCGCATGGAGGCGATGCAGAAGCTCGCGGAGAGCGAGCGCCGCCGCGCCCGTGCCGAGCGCCAGCGCGCCGACATGGAGCGGCTCGCGGTGGTGGGGCAGCTCGCGGCCGGCGTGGCCCACGAGGTCAACAACCCGCTGGCCTATGTGAAGTCCAACCTGGGCTACCTGGAGCAGGAGCTGCTTCATCCAGGAGCGCTGGACGCGGAAGAAGCCCGGCGGGTGGTGGAGGAGACGCAGGAGGGCGTGCTGCGCATCCAGCAGATCGTCACCGACCTGAAGCGCTTCTCGCGCGACGAGGTGGTGGGCGAGGAGGCGTGCTCGGTGGCGGAGGGCGTGGACGAGGCGCGGCGCCTCGCCTCGGTCCGGCTGCGCAGCCTGGGCCAGGTGACGCAGGACGTGGAGCCCGGTCTGCCGCGCGTGCGCATGGCGCCGCGTCACCTGGTCCAGGTGTTGGTGAACCTCTTGCTCAATGCCGCCGACGCGACGGAGTCCGCGAGTCCTCCGCGCCCCGCTCGTGTGTTGCTCCGCGCGCGTGGGCTGCCGGGGGCGGTGCGCGTGGAGGTACAGGACAACGGCCCTGGCCTCTCCGAGTCCGTGAGGGCGCGCCTCTTCGAGCCGTTCTTCACCACCAAGCCCCCGGGCAAGGGCACGGGCCTGGGGCTCGCGCTGTGCCGCGAGTACGTGGCGCGCGTGGGCGGCGCGCTCGACGCGGAGAACCGCGCGGAGGGCGGCGCGTGCTTCGTCCTCCACCTGCCGCACGCCGTGCCAACGCCCGTCACGCCGCCCGCGGGGATTCCGTGCGCGGACGCGTGAGCCCGTTCGCGTGGGCCATCACGTGCGCGGGCGCTCTCCCTGGGGTGGGACCTCTTCCGCCGCGCGGGGGGCCGCGCTGCCCTCCGGCGTCGGGGGGCCCCCGCGGTGCCGCTCGCGCCAGCCGCTGGGCGTCTCGCCCACCCACTTGCGAAACAAGCTGCTGAAGTGCTGGAGCGAGGCGCAGCCCACCTCCACCGCGACGGCGGTGAGCTTCATGTCCGTCTCCAACAGGAGCCCTTGCGCGGTGCGCACCTGCACCGTGTTCAGCTCCGTTTGGAAGGACGTGTCCGCTTCCTTGAGCCGGCGCTGGAGGGTGCGCTCCGACATGCCCAGGGTGCGCGCCACGTCCGCCAGGCTCGCGCCGGGCAGCTTTCCGCGCAGCACCTGATGCAGCTCGCGCAGCAGCGGGGATTGGCCGGTGGCCTCGGCCACCAGCGCGTTGAGGCGCGATACCAGCGGACCAATCATGTCCGCGTCGCGACCCAGCCAGCTCAGCCCCTCGGCGGCGTCGGTGAAGACCTTGTGGGGATAGCCGCCCTGCACCAGTTCGTAGAAGCCTCCGACGATGGCGCCCGCGAGCCCGTCCGGACGCAGCAGCACCTGCCGGCGCACCGTGCGCGCGAACTGGCTGGCGTGGGCTTGCATGTAGTCCTTCATCACGCCGAAGGCGTCCGCGTCGATTCCCTCCACGCGGCGCAAGTCGACGAGCGAGTCGTGCGGCAGCGCGGGCTCCAGCTCCACGTCCAGCGCCTGGACGATGCGCTGGGCTTGTTGCTCCCCCGGCCGTCCCCACACCGCGAACCCGCAGAGGTCCGCCGCCGCATACCAGTGAAGGAAACAGTCCCCTACGAGATATCGACCGAGGGGGCTTCGGAAGTAGTCGTCGAGTCCGTCCGCGCGTCGCACAGCCGAGCAGAATACTGCTTTGCCACGCGCGCCACCCATCGCGGGTGGATCGGCGCGAACGGGCTTACCAGTCCTGGACGAACCTGCCCCCGCGACGCGAGTTCACGAGTGAATGACGGCAGCTCGAACCACGGCACATGAGGTCTCACGTGGTGCGCCTGATGGTACCCCGCATTG
The DNA here is from genome assembly GCF_019039035.1 of Citreicoccus inhibens. GTDB lineage: Bacteria > Myxococcota > Myxococcia > Myxococcales > Myxococcaceae > Citreicoccus > Citreicoccus inhibens. The sequence goes on from NZ_JAHNZT010000005.1 coordinate 388,095, forward strand.
AAGAACACATGGTTGTAGAGCCGGGACGTGGAGGTCACCGCCAAGGCGTCTCGGCAGGTGGGGTCCGTCCCGAAGTGGGCCGCGAGGTTCAGCCAGTGAATACATATCTGTCCCGTGAGCAACAGCGCCCAGAAGGACAGGCCGAGCGTTGGCCGCCAGATGATGAGCCCCAGCAGCGTTCCATCCACCACCGCGAAGTCGAGCAGCAGCTCCGCGCGCTGACCGTGCCGCGCGGCCGAGCGCCACACCGCTTTCATCAGCGCGAACGGCCACAGCCACGGCGCGAACACCGAGCGCACGCAATAGCCGAACGCGCCCTCGCCGCGCCGCCGCTGGCCCCAATCCCCCGGGCCATCGCTGAAGCGATGATGGTTGAGGTGGTGGATGACGTAGCCGCGATAGGGAAAGCCACACGCGAGCCCCAACGTCCGGCTCACCAGCCAACGCACCGCGCGTGGACGGGCGATGGCCACATGCATGTGATTGTGCAGCACGGCGTAGTTCCAGAACACCAGCGCCACGCCCACGAGCCACAGGCCCCCGCGCGCGGACGACGACAGCCGTGCCCAGCCTCCCGTGAAGGCCAGGAACCACAGCCACCACAGCGCATGCGCCGTGAGCTGAGGAACGTCAAACCGAGGCGGGGTCGAGCGGACGCGCGGCATGCGTTCCAGGGTACGGACTCACCGCGGTGCTCGCTTCACTCCGGACGCCAAGCGATTGCGCCAGCGCGCAACTCGTTCTTTTCGCCCGCAGACCGTCTTGTCGCGCTCACGACCTGCCCTCGCCGCGCGCGTCTCTTCCGCGCTGTCTCGGCGCGAACGAAGGGCTCGCGGCGAGGGCGTCGCAAGGCGGCGGGCGGGCTCATCGCTCCAGTGCGTGCGCCACCTGACCCAGCAGCCGCAGCCGGGGAGAATCGAGCTTTCGCACGGTGCGCATCAGCCGGCGCACCTCGGGACGCTCGCGGTACTCGGGCGGATCCTCCGCGAGCTGGGGCGCGCCGCCTTCGACCGTCGCCGTCGCGCTCAAGCCGAGCAGCACGTCCGACGAGGCGTTGAGGACGAGGCACAGCTTCCGCAGCGTGCGGACGCTGGGCAGCATGTGGCCGCGCTCGAGGCGTCCATACACCTCGGTCGCGATACCAACGCGTTCAGCCACGTCCGCCTGGGTCAGCTCCAATCGCTGACGGGCCGCGCGAACAGCGTTTCCAATGATGGTTGCCAGTCGTTGTTCCATGGCGTGGGAAACCTGGGAAAAGAGGGCCTTCGCCCCCCGCGAAAAGAGCGGAGAGGTTCCGGGGCGAAGTGGAGGTGGTGCGCTACCTCGTGACACAGACATTACGAGCGGGGTCTGACATCTCGGCGCGTGCGGGCAGGCGTGCGTACCGCGGTGAAAACGCAGTGCGCGGACCCTTTCTGTCGCACCTGGGTTTCTTGGCTTCCTGGAGTCGTGGCGAGGTCCGGCGCGGAGGCGCGGCGGGGCATCGCGTGGGGTGCGCGGGCAGGCCAGCCGTGGCGCGGCGGCTGTCGCCGGGACGGGCGTGCGTGGGGTGGCGCGGGCGGGATGTGCAGGGGTGGCGTGAGATCCACCGGGTCTGCGCGGGGCCGAAAAGTCGGCCTGGGACGCGTTGTCAATCTTTCCGGAGGGCCTGAACGGAAAACCCCTGGTGTTTCCGGGGTTTACCTCGCACGTCCCCCTGACGTAAGGTGCCCAACCCCGGTGTGTGCCGGGTGTCCGGAGCCCCATCCGGCAACGCGAACCGGGGGCGCGTGAGGCGCTTCGCGGGGAGGCCAGTCCAGGTCGTGAGTGACGAGCGTCCCGACGCGCTGCTGAGGAGCGCACTCGAAAAGATCGTCTATTTCGAGGCCCGTGCGGAGCAACTCCACGGGGAGCTCGACGGCACGCGCGAGGAGATTGAACACCTCAAGCGCGAGCTGGCCGAGGCGCGCCAGCGCGACCTGGAGATGCGCCGCGAGCTGGCCGAACTGGAAGTGCGCACGGGCCGCATGCAGGCCGAGCGCGACGAGCTGTCCCGCTTGAATCAGGCGTTGCGCCTGGAGCGCGATCAGCTCATGGGCAAGCTGCTGGATGCCAGCCGCATCCACGCCTCGGGCATGTCGCGGGACGTGGACGACGAGCTGGGGTTTGATCTCGCGTCGTTCATCTCGCAGCTTCGCAGTGAGGCCATCCTGCGCGGTGAGACGGCGCCGGTGCTCGTGCCCGCCGCGAAGGGCGCGGCCGTTCCCTGGGGCCCGGTCCCTGATGCCGTGGCGCCCGCGCCGGCATCCGGCAACGCAGCGGTGGCCCTGTCGCCCGTGGCTCGCGAGGCGCAGCGACTGTTGCAGGAAGGCCGGCTGCGGGTGAGCGCGGAGCAGCTCGCCGAGCTGAGCGCGCACGGTGGCTTCGCGGGTTCTTCTGATGAAACGTTGTTCGGGTTCTCGGTGCGCGAGCTGTCCGCGACGGACGGCGCCGCCCGGGTTCGTGCCGCTGAGCGCCTGAAGGCCCTGGCGCAGCCCGCCGCCGCGCCCGCGCTGGCCGCGGCGCTCCATGCCGAGACGGACCCCGCGGCTCAGGTCGCGTTGCTCCAGGCGTTCGCGGGGCTGTGCAAGGAGCAGGGCGCGTCGGTGGTGTCGCCGCTGCTGTCGTCGCCGGTGCCGGAGGTGCGCATCGCGGCGCTCAAGGCGATGCTCACGCTGGCGCCCCGGGATGCCGCGCCTCATCTGGCGCAGGCGATGAAGGATCCGGATCGCTCGGTGCGTCGTCGCGCGTCGCTCCTGGCGCTGGGCCTGGAGGGCGAGACGGCGCGGCGGCTGGGCGAAGAGGCGATCCACGACGCCGACACGGAAGTGCGCTCGCTGGCCGCGCTCGCGCTGGGGGCGGGGGCAGGGGAGAACGCCCGGGTGCTCCTGCTGGGCGCGCTGGATGACGCCGAGCCGCGCGTGCGCAAGGCCGCCGCCCAGAGCCTCTCGCGCATCCTGGGCCAGGATGTGTCCTTCGTGGTCGCGCTGGACGATGCCCACCGTCGTCGGGAGATTCGTCGGCTGGCGACGCTGCCGATTCGCCCGGTGCGCGCGCGTCTCGAAGCGCCGTTGATCGCGAAGCGTGCTCCGCTGGGCGTGAGCGAGGGCGCCGCGAGCGTCGAGGCGCCTGCCAGCGCGCAGGCCGAGGCCGCGCGAGGCGCTGGGCGGCCGGTTGCCGCGCAGGCGGTCATGGCTCAGGCCACTGTCTCAGTGCCCGCAGGCGCGCACGCGGTGGGAGCCCAGGCTCCCGTTGCGATGGTGCAGAGCGCGCACGCGGTTTCGGCACAGGCGCCCGCTGCGATGATGCAGGGCGCTCATGCGGTGGGTGCGCAGACTCCTGTTGCGAATGCGCAGGGGGCGCACGTCGCAGGTGCGGTGCAGGCTCCCGCTGCGGGGATGCTGGGCGCGGCGGTGGGTGCCCGGATGCCTGCCCAGGGCTCGCATGCGGTCATGTCCCAGGCGCCCTCCGTGGCTGCTCCGGGCGCACCTCGGGCGGGCGCGGTTCCTCCGCACGCGAACGCCGGTGCGCGGCCTCCCGTTGCTGGCAGCTCCCTGCCGCCCGCCCCCGCGCAGCCCGTCCCGATGTCGGGTGGCGCACAGCGGTCGCCGGCCGCGCGGCTGTCCCCCGTTCAGGCGGCGCTCGTCGCGATGGGGGCCACGCCCCCCGTGGTGCGCGCTCCCGCTCCCGAGCCACGTGCTCCGGAGTCCCGCCCGGGCCCGTCCCCGGTCGAATCGCTCTGCGCCGCGATGCTGTCGGAGGTCCGCGTGGCCGTCCGGGGACGCTCGCTGGTGGAGCTGGCGGGCGGCCTGTCCTCGCCCGCGGAGTTGACGCAGGAGGCTCTCGCCCTGCTGGTGGCACGGGGGGCCATTGTGCGAAGGGGGCACAAATACTTCGCCGCTTGAGGCAAGTTGCAGGTGCCGCGCACCTCATCCGAAGGGTCGTCCATGGAAGCGCCGACGTACAGCTCGAAGCAGGTGGCCGAGATGCTCGGCGTGTCCCCCAAGGAGATTCCCGAGGGGATGCGGAAGGACGTGTACGGTCCGGATGACATCTGGGAGCTGCGGACCACGCTGGACCGCTTCCCGCCCCGCGTGGGCCACCGCCGCCAGCTCTTCCTCAACTTCAAGGGGGGCACCGGCAAGACGTCCCTCTCCACGTCCTACGCCTGGCGCCTCGCGGAGCTGGGCTACGCGGTCCTCCTCATCGACCTCGACAGCCAGGGCCACGCCACCAAGTGCCTGGGCTACGAGGGCGACGAGTTCGAGAAGACGCTCCTGGACGTGCTGGTCCGCAAGACGCCGCTCGTGCAGGTCATCCAGAAGTCCTCCCTGCCCAACCTGGACTTCGTCCCGTCCAACCTCAGCATGTCCACCATGGACCTCGCGCTGATGCCCATGGCCGGCCGCGAGTTCAAGCTGCGCAACGCGCTCAAGGACGTCGAGGCGCAGTACGACTTCATCATCTTCGACGCGCCGCCGTCCTTCGGCCTGCTCAACCTCAACGCCCTGATGGCAGCGAACGACCTGTTCGTTCCGGTGCTGGCGGACTTCCTGTCCTTCCACGGCCTCAAGCTGCTCTTCGAGACCGTGCAGAGCCTGGAAGAGGACCTGAACCACGTGCTCGACCACGTCTACATCGTGGTCAACGCCTTCAACGCGACCTTCAAGCTGGCCAAGGAAGCGCTGGAGGCCCTCCAGACGCACTACCCGGAGTACCTGCTGCCGACCATCATCCGGCAGTGCACCAAGTTCGCCCAGGCCTCCAGCGAAGGACGGCCGGTATTCGTCGCGGACCCCACTTCCAAGGGCGCGACTGATATCCAGGCCATGCTCGACAATGTCCTTCCCCGCCTGGTAGCGGGCGCCGCCGCGAAGAACGGCGCCACCCACGCTGGCTGAGACCTCCCGTGATGAAGAAAGCCTTCGAACAGAACGTGTCCCGCGCCAAGCCGCGCCTCCGCCTGGGGGCGCTGACCGGTGCGCTCGACCCGGTGGAGTCCCTGGCCGCGCAGCCCGAGCCCGAGGTCGCCGCCGTCCTCCCGCCGCCCGTGGCCGAGGCGCCGGACCTCTCCGCCGAGGTGCGCGCCCGCATCGAGCGCAACCGCGCCCCGCGCCCCACCGCCGCCGAGGCGATGGAGGCCGCCCTGCGCGCGCCGGCCGTGCCGTCCGCCCTGCTGACCCAAACCACCAAACCCACCACCCCCACACCAACAATACCCACACCCATAACCCACACACTATCCAC
>NZ_JAHNZT010000060.1 GCF_019039035.1 Citreicoccus inhibens
CTTGAAATGGGAGGGCTACCAGGGGATGCGCGCCTACTATGCTCGGGGTATGGCCTTCGAGCGGACCATGGTCGCCATCCTGGAGGCGGACGCAGCGTTGCCCCGGGCGCAGCGGCGCTGGCTCGGCGACTTCGAGCAGCCGCGCATCAAGACGCACGTCGGCGTGTCAAAGGCAGACTTTCGCTACGCGGATGTCCTCGTCATCGAGGAGCGCCCCTCACCTGGCCAGTCACCTCGAGTGGAGACGTTCAGCTTCAAGAGTCGAGACCTCAGCTTCCTAAAGTGGGAGGAGTTGCAGGTGCGGGTGAATACGGATGCGAGCAACGCGATGAAGTACTACGGTGGGACACTGAAGATTCTTAGGGATGGTATGCGGCAACAGGCGGATGTTCAGAGGGTTCGTCTTGTCTATGAAGGACAGGGGCTTCTGCCAAAAGACCCGAAGTTATTTACCGGCGCGGCAAAGATAGCGGAGCAGAAGATTAAGGGCGTGGAGGTAGAGTTCCAATGAAGCTGTTGACACTGCATGACCTGAACAAGGTGGATAGCCTGAGCTTCACCTTCGAGGGGATGTTCGACGCGACAATAGGGGTGGAGCGCGCGTTGGCGCCGCTATTCGATGCGCTTGAAAAGCATGCCGAAGGCTGGATGCCAACAATCGTCAAGTCTGGGCGGAAGCGAAAGTATTCTCGAGAGGCCGTGTGGCGTGCGGTGGAAGAACGACGCGATGAGTACGGCTCAATCATTGGGCTGTACCGCTCGGAGAGTCCCGCAGTATCGCTGGGGCTCAACCTCTCGCTCGCGCAGGGCGAGTCCAGCTTTCACTCCCGTCTTGACGTGCAACCGCTTGATTTCTTCTCCGGAGTGGATTCCTGTCGCACTCTCGTGAGTGTGGCCCGGGACTGGGCTGCTCGGTACCCGGTTCCTTACTCGTCTGCTCACAGTATTGTGGACGAGCAGTTGGCTGGCTCCCCTAGCTTTGGTCGCAGGGAACGAGATGCGCGAAGAGATGGGTTCGACAAGATTTATGAGCTGTTCTGGCTGAACATCTTCGGTCCGAAGCTGGTGGAGTCGGTAGGTCGCGAGCGAGTGCTCTCGACGCCCGCGCACCTCGTGGAGGAACTGCCCAACGGCTCTGTCCTCCTAGTGCTGTGGCCAACTCCCGCCGAATTCGCGAACGACGATGCGCGCGTGGCGCAGGCCCGTGCGCATGTCCACCTGCGGCCGGACCTCGACTTCGACACGGTGCTGCGCACGCTGAGGGAGCGGAGCGCCGCACTGGTTCCGGTCGAGCCGCGCTTCCACCCCGACGTGGCGCCGTTCCTCTCGCGGCTGCCGGATGAGTTCGCCATCAGCGAGCGGCAACGGAAGATTGCCGAATTCAACGCCTTCCGGCCGCCCGAGCCAGAGGAATGGATGCCAGTCGCGTTGCCGTCAGATGTAGCGAGTCCGGAGCGTGTCCTCGAATCCTATGGAGACTTGTCCGAAGGTCTCGTGGCTGTCCTTCACACGGAAGTGCCCTCCATCATGGACGAGACGCCCGAGTCGCTCACGGACCTCGACTTCCACTTCTGGAAAACCCATTTCCCCGAGCGCTACACGCGCGACGTCATCGAAGGGCATACGATACCGGCGTTAGGCGTCTACCTGGGAGATGTCCTCGTGCGACGGTTGGGCGGGACGTGGGTGTTGCGCGAGAAGATGGAGGAGTCCCAGGTGCGGGTGGGCAAGCGCGTCTGGCTGCCCTTCCTCCGTGCGCGTCGGTACATGCAGTCCCGCCAGTCTCTGCTGGAGTACTCGCTCACCCAGTATTTCAAAGAGGCGGAGCGGTACCGGCCATGACTGGGGCTTCCTCCTTGTGTGGTGGACGCCAACCCCTGATTCCTTAGCTCGGCTGCCCTCTCCGCGAAAGGGGGCGTCCGGAATGAGCTGCACCTGAATGAGCTGCACCTGAATGAGCTGGTGTGGTTCCTGAGGGCGACTTCCGAGTGGGAATGAGTTGTCTTGAGCTTCGCGCACTGCTGCGGCAATGCGGGGGGAGGCTACATCAGCGTCGGGCCGGTCGCTTGGCCCTCCGGAAGATGCTCCTCCCGGAGGGCCTTGTCGGCGGAGTTACGGGCTGACCGAGTAGCTTCCGCTCCATGCCCCGTAAGAGAGCGTGGTGATGCCATTACGAGTACTGCCCGTATAGCTGCCTTGTCCTGGCCGGATGGTGACGAGCACCACTCCGCCGCTGGTGGAGATTACGCCCGCGTGTACCGCTGCCGCGCAGACACTGGAGTCGTCCGTATAGGTATCCGTCCCCCACACCGTTCCACCGCTAACAGTGGGGCAGCTGCAACGGATCGCCGTCCCATTCTGTCCGCGGTATGACGTGAAGTCGTAGCTCGTGCAATTAGCGGGTGGCGTCACGCTGGCGATGGAGAGACTTCCGTTCCATGCGCCGTAGGAGAGCGTGGTGATTCCATTGCGGGTGCTGCCCGTGTAGCTGCTCTGTCCCGGTCGGATGGTGACGAGGACTGTCCCTCCGCTGGAGGGAATTGCGGCGGTGTGCACCGCAGCCGCGCAGACATCTGAGTCATCGGTGTAAGTGTCCGTCCCCCAAACGGAGCCAGAGCCTGCGCCGGGACAACTGCAGCTGATTTGCGTCCCGTTCTGACCGCGGTATGCCACGAAGTTGAGGCTGGAGCAGGCTGCGACGCCGCCGGTGCCATAGAGATAACCCAGTGCGGTGATGTCGGTGCTGGTCCATTCGCCAGTTTCAGTTGACCGGAAACAGGAGTTCATGATCGACCCGCCGACGACGGCAGTGGCAGGCGTCCCGGGGATGAGGATGGCTCCAACGCCTGAATCCCCCTCATCTCCGCCGGAGCCGCAGCTGATGCTGCGATTGTAGTAGTCCGAATGGCGGAATCCGATGGTATGGCCCAACTCGTGGGTGATGACGTGCTTGTTCACGTTTAGGCTGTACGTGTTAAGTCCTGTTCCGATGTTGATGACTCCGTAGGGTAGACCACCTGAGGGGAAGCCCGCGGAGCCGCCAGTGCCGGCCATGGTTTGCGCAGTGATATTCGCGGTGCAGCCCGTAGTCGGTCCACGCGCGAATGTTAGCCGGAGTGCTCGCGCGTTGTAATTGGCAATGGCTAGGTCGAGCCCCTGGCTCAGCATGGGATAAGTGTTGAAATCGGCGGTGGGATTGACGCAGATTTTCGTTACGCCCGTGCCCACTTGGTTGGTGGTGCGGTATTGCTCCTCACTCGTCTCGTTTGCCTGGAGCATCTCGCGCGAAGCTTGGAGGGTGATATGGGCGTCGCGCCCGACGTACACGTTGCCGTCGGCGACCATGATGTCGTTGAGGGGAAAGCCAGCCTCAAGCAGGTTGGAGATGACCTCCTCATTGACGTCTTGCTCCGTCTCAGGGGCTCCGCCACAACCGAGCAGCAATGCGCTACAGGAAGCGACGAGGAAAACTGTCTTCTTGAGCATGGGGCCTCTTGAGTTTCTGACTGCGAGGAATGCGCCGAAGGACTGGGATTCCAAGAATCCATGCGGCGCCGCAGAGAGCATCTCTCGGAAATTTGTCAGAACAATAGGGCAAATGGACTCGTGCAAGCTGTCTGGACTGTGCGAATTGAAGTGGCGGAGGGTCGTGTGGGCCCGGGGTAGTTCTGACCTTGGGTTGGCTAGCCTGTGTTGTTGTTGGAAGGCTGTTCCTGAATGTGCAACAGCTTAGAGGCCCTCCGGGTATTCCGGAGGAGAGCCGTGCGCGATGCGGCGAGGCGTACCTGTCAAAGGGCCGCGAGTCGTTGGCCGCGGCGAGGCCTGCCGAGGCAGCGCCTCACCTGGAGTGGGCGAGGGCTCTGGCTCCAGGCAACGCGGATGCGGCGAGCCTGCTCTCGAGCGCGAGGGAGCTGTGCGGGAGGGAGGACTTCAAAGTTCAGGGGCCGGCGATTTCCGCCGGGTTGCGGCGGGCGTTGGTTCAGGCCAAGGCGAAGGAATGGGACGCAGCGGAGGTGGAGTTGAATGCTGTCGATGCCACCCTGAAGGGGTAGGAGGGGCTCGAGGTCGCCAAGACGAAGGAGTGGAACAGCCTGTCGAGGCAATTCGCCCACCAGCGCAAGCGCATCCAGCCCGGGCTGGAGAAGCTCCAGCTCGCGGCCCAGAAGCTGATGGTGGAGATGCGCGGGGAGAGGCCTATGAACTCACCGTGGGATGGCTCCGTTCCGGAGGTCGAGCGGCACCTCAAGAAGGTGATGAATGACCCCGACTCCTATAAGCACGTTTCGTCGTCGGCTCCTGTTGCGCGCGATGCCTTCTGGATTGTGAAGAGCTCCTTCCGGGGAAAGAATGCCTTCGGAGGGAAGGTCATCAACACGAGGTTCTTCTTCATTCAGCAGGGACAGGTTGTCCGCGTGGAGGAGTCGGGCGGGTTGTCCTCCCAGGCACGAGGTGCTGTACCTCCTCGTGCTAGTAGAGGGGCCGCCCAGGATGGCGCAAGCCAGGGACTGGTTCCCCATGCATGGCGCTCTTGCTGCTCGCGGTCCTGGTGGGCGCATTCGTTGATGAACCGTTGCAGCCCTTGTCGCGACGTTGAGGCCGAACGACGTGCGCAGTGGCGGTGCGCCGATGTCGAAGAGGATTCTGGAGATGAGCATGACAAGATTGGATAAGGTGTTTCGGGACGTCGCATGCGCGCACCTCAAGGAATTTGTTCCTGGTAACAAGTGTCCCGATCAGTATGTGGCTGACCTGGGCCAGACCCCACTAAGCTTCAATAGGCGGCCAGCCGATGAGGCACCGAGAGATATCGCGCCGGTCATCCTCATCCTTGAGTCCCCGCACGTCGAAGAGTATTGCGACCGCGACGACCCAGTCCCTGCAAACGGCGAGACAGGAGAAGGGATCAGGAACTGCCTGTGGATGGCATTGGGGCTTCTAAGGGGCGCTAACCTCAGTCGCCGTCCGTTGATTTTGGCCAATGCCATTCAATATCAGTGTTCGTTGGGTGGCTACAGTATGCCCGGCATAACCACGCGATTTCATAGAGACAGTGTTTTCGTGCGAATGTGGAATCGCTCCCCTCGTACTGCCAGGAATAACTTCAGCGCCAGACTGGTGCAGTATGTCGGCTCGCATCAGCCGTTTTCGCAGGATGAGCCGGAGGGCTATGTCGTCATCAACGCCTGCACCCGCGGCGACAAAGTCAGCAAACTGAAGCGTCAGCTGCGCATGATGGTCGAGGATGTGGTTCTCGACGAGCTTGGTCACAAGAGCCATATCAGGGTTGAGCACCCATGCTCCTGGGCGCGGAGTGCGGTGAGTCTCGGCAGGCTCCGACCATGGCGGTATGTCGCCGCCACCTAGCGGGGCGGGCCAGCAGCTCCTTTTGGTCCTGTGTTTGGAGTTCGAAGACGCGCAGTGTGCGGTTCACACCCTCCACCCTGGTTGCCGTTGTCCCAGGTCGGCCGGCGTAGCCGCAGGTGATGATGTTCAGCACTCTGCTGTCCGTCCTGTTCTTCCCCTCCACAGAGTGCGAATCCAACGGAGGTGGCTGTTGGTGCTCCGCTCGAAACCGGTACGAGGCTCGTGCCGGTTTGCCCCCTTTGTGGGCGCGAGGTTTCTCGGAGGAGGCCGTTCCTCCGGGACGCCTAGCGCGGGGGCTTCTTGGGCCTGAGCGGAGTTGGATGCGCTACGCGGCAGCGGGGCGCCGCAGCTCCACGGCGTTGAGCGAGGGGCGGGCTCTTTGTCGAGTCTAGGCGCTCTCGGAGGATTCTGGGGCGCTGTGGGCTGGAGTGCCGACCACCTGGTGCGGCGACCGAGCCCCTCCGTGAAACGGCGGCGGAGTCGGCTGATCCGAGGCCGCTGAAGGCGTCTTCACTTCGAGTGCTGGTTTTGAGAGGCCCGATGGCCTTGCGTTGCGCCCTCCGGGAGCGGGAAAGCAGGCCAGAGACGCAACCGAAAACCAGAGAGAGGCGCCCTCCCAGAAACCTCAGAGCAGAAAGAGCTGGGCTCCAGGGGAATGTTGTTAAACGCCTCCCCGACAGTTAACAGCACCTGTTAACCGCTCTCTGCCTCTCTCTCCCCAAAACGGGTCCGAGAGCACTCCTGGGGGCCAAACCGGCGGCGTAGAGCAGGGGCCAGCGCAGTCTGCGGGGTAGAGAGCCGAGAGTGCCCTCTTCATCTCCGCGAGCCAAAATCCCTTGGGATTCAGCGGCTTAAGCACGAAGGCCCCGCGATGTCATCGCGAGGCCCGTGTTAAACAAAAAAGGCCCTACCGGTTGGTAGGGCCTTTCAATTAGCTCCCCGAACGAAGGCTTCTGCGAACTCGTTCTCTGCGCTCTCTGTAGAGGCTGCGACGGAAAACACGAGAAAAATCCTGGGGTTAGGCGAAGTCGGGAAAACTCGGGGTCCGATTGAGTGTCCGCAAACTTCTCTGCGGCCGTTTCCCCGAATATCGCGTGTTGGGGATGGCGTCCAGACTCCCCAAGGTGGGGCCATGTGGGATGCCGGGCCAGCATTTCGCTGGAGGCCCTGCGCCTGCGTCCCCACGCTTTCCGCCGATGCCTACCCCCTGGGGGATTGCCCCGCCTGCGCGCCCGACGCCTATTGCTGTTGGAGGAGGCCCTCCATGTGGATGCGGCGGACGCAAGATGTGGAGCGGGAGGCCGACGGCCGGCGGGAACTGACGGTGGAGGTCTTCGTTCACGAGCGGCGAAAGCGGCGTCGCTGAGCTCCAGCCCGCGGGCGCTGAGTGGCTGCGTAGGACGGCGGACCTCAAGCGCCAAGGCAGCGGCACGGCCACGGTGCGGGTGGCGGCGTCGGGGCTGTACCGCGTGCGGAGCGTCGCGAGCGCCCACGTGCCTGGGACGCCTACGCCGAGATGACGGAGGTAGATGGCGCCGGCCACGCCACCGTCCTTGCGAGCAAGAAGGTCCCATGCACGAGGGGCCACGCTCCAGTCCCTGGAGGGACGCTTCAGCACCACCACCACCCGGGCCGTCCGCGTGCCTCGCTCACTGGCATTGACGCACTGCTGAATGCGGCGGTGACGCGCGCATGACGCGGCGACCGAGTTTTGGGTAGGCACAGCCTCCCTATTGCGCCGAGATGATGTCGTTGATGTCGCGAACCTTGCCCGCGCGACTCGCTCATTCACATAGCGCGCGTTGTGGCTTGCTCATTCTGTCGTGAGCGAAGTCTTGGTGGGTAGACTCGCAGCTGCACTATCTCCTTTCGATACTTGGTTCCGTTCGCATTGTTCCGCGCTTGCCTGCTCTCGACTGCGGCAGAGATTCAGAACCACCCAGACCTCCCGCGGGTGAATTCCGGGAGTGCGGCCTCGCGAGCCCTTGAATGGAGGGTTGCCCGGCCGGGGTTGTCACCGGGAACTGCGAACCTAGATTGTTGAATAATGACACCGTCATGTGCTCGGGCCCGGCTGTTGGAGCCGTGTTCATGGCCGCGAGTGCAGTCATTTGTCACAGGGAAGCGTTGAGCGTATTGGCCGAGTTCGTGAGGTAGCCGAACCGGTGGGCCACTGGGACCTCGGGAGTGTTGTCGAAGCAGTGCCCACTCCCTGGATAGTTGTGCCGCTATCTCTGCTGCGTGAAGGAGAGACCGTGATGCCGAGTTCTCAGCCCCTCCCTGCTCGGGACGCGTACTGGCGCGACCTTGCCAGCGCACCATTTCCCAATGGCTATCCTGCCGAGGACGCTAGAACACGCCTACTGGAGGAGCTCTACTTCCAGCGCGCGGTGCAAGTCTATCTGGGGGCTCTACCCGCGGTGAACATGCTGGCAATCCGTGATGGTTCAGAACAACTCTGGGGTGCCGGATACAACATTTTGCCAACGTGGAAGACACGGATGGACGCTAAGGCGATCATCCCCACGCCGAACGCAGATGTAGTCTACGCTCAGGGCTATCTCGACTTGAAGAAGGATGGACCGCTTGTGGTTGTTGCTCCACCCGGACTGATCGGCATGTTCACCGATTTCTGGCAACGCGCCTTGACCGATGTTGGAGTCGGTGGTCCGGACAAGGGGCACGGCGGAGTCTATCTGCTTCTACCGCCAGACCACGACGGACCTATTCCCAGTGGTTACCACGTCTTTCGCTCGTCGACGTTTAACGTATTCCTGTTCTGGCGTGCACCCGCGACAAAGGGTTCCAGCGGACCAGACACGAGTCAGGCCGTCGCCAACATAGAGAAGACGCTTGTATACCCTCTGCGCATGGGCATCCCCGGGGATTGGAAGAGGATGCAGTTTCCCAACGCATCTGGCGTCCTTGCGAAGATGATGTACCCACGCGATGTGAGCTTCTATGAAAAGCTCGCTCAGTTTCTCGACTATGAGCCGGTTGAATCGGTAGACCTATATCTGCGAGGCATGATGGCCTCGATTGGAATCGTGAAGGGCAAGCCATTCATGCCCGATTCGCGCCATCGCCAGATTCTCGAGGTCGCGGCACAGGTTGCGCCAAAGATGGCAGAGTCACTCAATGTTAGCAGCGAAGTGCTTCCGGAACGACTCTACTACCCGGGTAGGCGACATTGGATTAATGCCTATTCTGGCGTTGATGATAGGTTCTTTGGAAATACGTTCCTCAATGTCGACGTTCAGGCGACGTTCTTCCTCATGGCCTATTCGTCGGCGCCGTACATGAACATCAACGCGCCTGGCCTGGGGGCGAGATACCCCAGCACTTTCAGGGACGGCGACGGCGACTATCTCGTGGGGGACCGTACGTATCGCCTCCATCTTCCAGCCAATGTTCCCGCGGCCATGTTCTGGTCGGTCACACTCTACAGTCCGGTGAACGGAACGATGGTGGACGCAGGGCAGTCGTTCCCCTCGATCAACTCCATGGGACAAGTCTCGCAGAATCGCGACGGCTCCTATGACCTTTACTTCGGGCCGAAGCTACCCTCCGGTGCGCCGGAGTCGAACTGGATCAGAACCGTCCCAGGACAGGGCTTTGCGGCGTCGCTGCGTCTCTATGGCGCGACAATGAGTTTCTACGACCTGAGCTGGATTCCAGACGATGTTGTGAAAATGATGTGAGCGATGCTGTTCCGTTGTCTTGATTCTGAAGATTCGTCTTTAGGCGCAACTGGAGGTGCTTCGATGGATTCGAAGCGCAAGCTTGAGAGCGGTGCATTTCCTGTTTCCGCGCAAGATGTACCGACCGTCCCCTATGAATTCGAACGCGGCTATCCGACCTCCGCAACCGCTCGGCGCTCTCGCGATGATGCAGCCTTTCACCGTGCGGTGATGGCCTATCGGTTCTGGTTTCCAACGGTGTCGGCAGAAGGAATCTTCAACGGGAATCGGGAGAAAGGCATCCTTGATAATGAATCCATCGCAATATTGTCTGCGGATCCTCGTCAAATTGCTTTCACCGCCAACTCCGACACGCCCTATGGGGCTGGAACTCTCGACCTGTCGAGCGGGCCGATGGTCATTGAGTTGCCGCCAGGTCCGTTGATCAGCTTGGTCGACGATCATCATCAGGGATGGGTCCTCGACATGGGCCTCCCTGGGCCGGATGCGGGGAGAGGCGGCAGGCATCTTGTGTTGCCACCTGGATACGATGCGGATGTCCCGTCTGGCTACTACATCGGGCGTTCGCCATCACTCAAGAATCTAATCGCGGTACGCGCTCTGCCGGTCGATGGTGACGTCAACGAGGCAATGGATGCGCTCCGTAGAATTAGGGTCTATCCACTTGCGACTGCTGCCAGTCCCAGACTTCTTCAGTTTGTGGACATGACTGGGCAGACGATGGATGCCACCCCTCTGCGATGGGAAGACAATTTTCAGTTCTGGGAGGTCCTCAAGAAGATTATTGACGAGGAGCCGATTGTCGAGAAATACCTGCCGATGTACGGAGAGTTGTCGGCGCTTGGTATCGAGAAGGGAAAGCCATTCAGACCCGATGCGGGCCAGCGAGCCATCTTGGAATTCGCGGCCAAGATAGGGCGCGATCAATTGCTAGTCTCCGCGTTCTACAGCGCGCGGCCCGACAGGTTGAACTGGCCGGACCGCAAGTGGGAGTGGGCTGCCCTGGTTCCAAATAGCTCGCAGTTTGAAACGCCGGCTGGTGTCGACCTGGAAGCTCGCGACCGATGGTTCGCCCAGGCAATCGTGGCTTCGCCGGCCATGTTTAGTCGAGTGATGGGGGCCGGTTCGCTGTATTGGCTTGGCGTGCGCGACAAAACGGGCATGTTTCTGGATGGTGGCAAGAGCTATAAGCTTAGTATTCCGCAGCCGGTGCCCGGCAGACTGTTTTGGTCTGTCACTGTCTATGACGTCGCTACGCGCTCGCAGATTCAGAATGAACAAAATAGGGCGGCCTTGCGTTCGTTGTTCGAACTCAGGGACGCCGCTGGACTCCCCGAGGTTGAACTCTATTTTGGTCCGGGAGCGCCTGGTGGGAATCAGCAGCGGTGGATTAAGACCACACCCGGCAAGGGGTGGTTTGCCTTCATCCGCATCTATGGCCCAGAGCGGGCTGCATTCGACAGGAGCTGGAAGCCTGGTGATTTCGAAGAAATGAAGTAAACATTCGCGCGCCTCGCTCACTCGCATTGACGCGTTGCCGAAAGTGGCCTTGAGGCACCCACGGCGCAGCAAGCAGATTTTGGGTAGGCACACCTGTTCAATACGGCCGCAGGGCCCATGTCGCGGCGGCCGACGCATAGGCATGTACATCCCCATGTATCGGGTCTGAACAGACCCGGGGTGGAAATGCGACGCGTTCTGATGACCATATGCGGCTGCGGCACTTCGATGCCGCGCGATGCAGGCGCTATCCCACAAAGGCAGGGCGACGCTGAGTTCGTTTCCATGTTGCTCGGCGAGCGCGACGCACCGTCGTGCCGAGCGCGAACCAGCTAATAGGTTGGCGGTGGGCACGACGAGGGGGCGCATTGGCACTCTCTGCTAACGCTCGTAGCAGCAACATCTGTCGCGCCAGGCCGCGCAGCGGCCCGCCTGGGGCCTTGGGGCCCCAGGCTTCATGAAGTGTGCGTGGTTGCAGGGCGCTGGCCAGAACGCCCGATTTGAGGCTTCATCTTCCCGTTTACTCTAGGCATCAACAACGGAGGAGGGGGCGTGTACTTGAGTCATGTAGTAGTGAATGGATTCCGTAATCTCGGTGCCTTCTCGCTTGAACTTGCCCCTGGCCTAAATGTTCTCCTTGGAGAGAACAACATCGGGAAGACAAACCTGATGGACGCGATCCGTGCGGCCTTGGGCGCCGCTTCAACTGCCAATGGAGAGCCGGTTCGGTTGCGACCAGACGATTTAGCCGCGTCTGCGGACGGGCAACTGGATGGCGTTATCCGCATTGATCTCACCTATTCTGGTTTGAGCGATGAGGAAAAGGCAGAGTTCATTGAACTGCTCGACTATGACGCCGCGAAGCCAGACGCTTCGGTGGCAAGTATTCACTTCGAATGGCGTTGGAGCGCGGCGCAGCAACGGTGGCACTCGCGGCGTTGGGCTGGGAATCGGCCTGACGCCGAGGCTGCAGTGCCTGAGGAAGTTCTCCAGTCTCTTCCGGTAACATTTCTTGAGGCACTTCGTAATGCACTAAGCGCGCTTGTCCCGGGACGTAATAGTCGCCTTGGACGCCTGCTGGTGCTTCAGTCGCCGCCTGGTGATTCCGAGCGCCAAGTGGTCGAGAAAATTGTTCAGGATGCCAACATGCGACTGGAGCAGTCCACGCTCATCCTGCGGGCACAAAGTCGCATCCAAGATGTCCTGAGGATGGCATCGGGTTCAGTTCTTGGACAAGAAATTGCCATCCGGACTGCTGAGCCGAATTTCGAACGAATTGCGCGCGGGTTGAGACTTTTGTTTGCAGAACGCCACGGCGGGACGTCAGGTGGAATGTCTGCGCTTGCGGATCTTGATCGAAATGGGCTTGGATACAACAATCTTCTATATGTTGGAACGGTTTTGGCTGAGTTGGAAAATCTCACTAATGCTGCTCTCTCTCTGTTGCTCGTGGAAGAACCGGAGGCACATCTGCATCCTCAGTTACAGACGCTTCTTGCGGACTGTCTCGTGGGGGGGGCATCGATGGGGGCGGAATCACGTATTCAGACGATTGTGACAACGCACTCGCCAACCATTGCTGCGCATGTGTCGCCAGCGGCAATCACTGTGATGCATCGCGATGAGCATGGGCGGCCATATGCTGCTGGACTGCGGAATTGCGGCCTCAACACTGAGGAGTTCAGCAAGTTGCGGCGAATGCTCGACGTGACTCGGGCTTCGATGCTGTTTGCTCGAGGAGTCATTCTTGTTGAAGGGATCTCGGAAGCCTTGTTGTTGCCTGTGCTTGCGCGCCGCCTCGGCATGGACTTGGCGGCGTGCGGCGTCAGCATTGTCCCCGTTCACGGAGTGGACTTCCGAATTCTTGGAAAGCTCTTCGGCCCCGGGAAGTTGCAGCTGCCGCTTTCTATCGTCACGGACGGCGATCCGCCAATTGAGGGTGCGAATAGTCCCTCAGCGCATCCGCGTCGTGAGCCCAACGGTTCCTTGATTGTAGAGGGCGACCGTGTTGCCAGTCTTCGAGACTCCTTTTCTGGACACCAAACTGCTCGGGTCTTCATTTCTAGGGTGACATTTGAGTTTAATCTTGCGAGCGAGGCTTTGGAGAATGCATCTGTGATGGTGGATGCGTGGTTGGAATATTATCATCAGAAAAAGAAGTCTCCACTCCAGCCGGAGCTTGTTGCCAATCTGGCTGCGCCAGAGGAGCGGGCGCTCGTGCTGTGGCGCGCCCTGTGTCATTTTAGGGGTGGTCCAGGAAAAGCTGAGTTTGCGCACTTGCTTGCTGCACGCCTGGAAGATTTGAATAGGCCCTTCGTTGTTCCCAAATACCTCTGCGACGCATTTGAGCATGCTTGCAGGAGGGGCAAGTGAACTCACCGGCAGCTACGGAGTTGACGCCGGAGCAGCGGGACGTGCTCAATGCTAAGGACCGGATCGTTGTCGTCCAGGCCGCCCCAGGCAGTGGAAAGACGCGCCTGTTTGTCGAGGTTCTGCGCCGCCACCTGTCCGCATGGGGGCAGCGGGGCAGTGGAGTTGCTGCGCTGTCCTTCACAAACGTAGCACAGCAGGAAATCGCCGACCGACTGGGCGGAACTTCTTCGCCGCCGCATTTCGTGGGGACGCTGGACTCGTTCTTTTTGCGATTCGTGGTGCGTCCGTTCGCATCCCTGCTCGGCTTGTCTCCCAGAGGGGTGAGACTCCTTCCTTCTCCCTTCGACTTGCAGGCTTCGGCGAGGATGGTCGACGTTGCTGGGAATGGAAAGCCAGGGGAGAGGGTAAGCATCTTTGCTCTCGCCCCTGTCGGCGGCAACGAGGCTATGCCGACCTTCTCATGTGTAGACCGCTTCGGTCGGTCCATGTCCGTAGGGAAGGGTATCCATGAGGAGGTGCTGCAGGAGAAGCGCCGCGAGTGGCTGCGGAATGGGCGTATTACTCACGCAGATAGTCACTATCTGGCGGCAGCGCTATTGCGACACCCAGTGTATGGGAGCAATATCGCACGAATTGTTTGTCAGCGTTTTCCTGTTGTCCTCGTTGATGAACTGCAGGACACGGGGTGGTTCCTGGGTCGGGCATTGATGGCCTTGTTTGAGAATCCGAAGCTGCGCGGTCTCTTGGTGGGCGATCCTGACCAGTCTATCTATGAGTTTAGTGGGGCGAGTGCGGAAATCTTCCACGAAGTGCTGCGGTTGCCGGGAGCCAAGAAATACCAGTTGTCGCGGACGCACAGATGCGCAGAACGAGTTGCAGGCGTCGCTTCGGCGCTCTCCGTGTCGAGGCAAGCTATTAACGCTAATGGCAATGGACATGGACGAGCCATCCTTCTCGTTCACGCCCACTCAAAAGCCAGTGAGGTGTCTGCCGAGCTACTCCTTGCCCAGGTTCGCACGATGGCCCCAAATGCATCATCCTATGCTCTGCTGGGGCGTGCATCCTCTACCGTTCAGCACTTTACCTCGAATCTACGGAGAGACGGCTACCCTGGCTCCATGCGGACTGTGCGCCAGATGGACATGGCTGCCAGACTCCTTGCGGATGGCTCGCCTGCTAATGCAGCTCGGATTGTCGAATTGGTTCTTGCTGAACTCGTACTGAATGACGGCCCGTTGCTATCCGTGTCAGAGCTTCAGCGGGCGGGTATTAACGCGAGGGCCTGGCGCTTAGCCATCGGGTGGGTCACATGGGCCGCATACAGCGTGGCGAGTCCTGGTGAGTCCTGGGGAGACTGGAAGCGCAGGATGCGGCACATGCTGTCGAACACCTCTGTTGCGCTTGGACGGCCACTGAAGAACACGGTGCTGGGGGCTAGGTTCAAGCAAGAAATGCTTGATAACGAGCCGCGGCCTCCACCAAGTGGGGAAAATGCTGGCTCGTCATTGGTTCAATCGAGGCTAACGGCGAGCACCGTGCACCATGTTAAGGGGGCAGAGTTCGACTGTGTTACCTTGTTTGTGCCCAAGCCCCAAAAGAGTGGCCGAGGTTGCCCATCGGCGGAATGGTGGTCGGAGGGAGTTTCAGCTGAGGAGCAGCGTATCGCTTTCGTTGCTGCTAGCCGTGCCCGAAACACGTTCGTGCTTTGTGTTCATCAGGCGAGTTATGATGCATTGCTTGCGCGGCGGCCCGAATTTATTTCATTGTTCGAGGTTCATGGTGGGGCGTGAGTGAGCCGTGGCGATCCCAATTGCAGCGCCGTGCTTGCGTGGGCTGATGGCAGATGCCCCTCTTCTTACCAGCAGCGGCTCCAGTTAGCGGCTGGGCGATCCGGCTGGCACGTCTCTTTGGCCCGCTTGTGGGCCTCTGCCCCCTGTGTCAGGGAGGTTTTTGCTTCGGCATGCGCGCCTCGCTCACTCGCATTGACGCACGGTCGAATGAAGCATTGACGCACTCATGACGCAGCGACCGGACTTTGGGTAGGGCCAGGGGGCCGCCGTCGCCTCGAACGAAGGCGGGCTCCGCTCTTCGCTCCAGCGGGATGCCGAGCGAGGACGGCGTTGACCTCTGCGCCCAGTATCAGCGCGAGCGAGGAGATCCACATCCATAGGAGCAGGACGATGATGCCCCCCAAGGCGCCATAGGTGATGCCGAAGGTGCTGAAGTGGGACACATAGAAGGAGAAACCCAGCGAAGCAGTGAGCCAGACGAGCACCCCGACGACGGAGCCAGGGGTGATGAGTTTGAATCGCTGTCGAGCATCCGGGAGCACGGAGTAGAGGGTTGCCCAGAGCATCATCATCAGGAGCGCGGCGATGGGCAGCCGCAGCCAGCCAACGAGCGTCGTCCATGGCGGCCCGAATCGGGCGGCGAGGGCTGGGGCCGCCACGGTGATGAGCCCGGCGAGCACTGCCAGGATGGCTGTCGCCAGCATCATCCCAAGCGCTATCCCATAGACCTTCCAAAGCGGGCGGCTCTCCGTCACGCTGTAGGCCGTGTTGAGGGCCTCGATGAGGCTCACCACGCCCGCGGCCGCCGACCATACCGAGGCCAGTGCGCTGAACGTGAGCAACCGACTGCTGGGCATGGAAGTGAGTTGCGCCAGCTGCGCATAGAGGAGCTGGCTGAATGCAGGGGGCACTTCGCGTCCCAGCGCGCCGATGATCGCTTGCACTTGCGCGGGTTGGATGACGAGACCCGCCAGGGCAACGATGAACAGCAGGAAGGGAAAGACGGCGAGGACACCGTAGAACGTGAGGGCGGCCGCTGCGTTACTCAGCTTGTTGCGCTTCCACTCCTGCCTCAGTCTCGCAAGAACGCCCCTCCACTGCGCCCGTCTGACGGGTTCCTCTCTGCGTGTCTCGACAGGGCTCCTGTCCGAGCCGGACGCTTCCTTACCCGCTGGGCAGCGGGACACACCGTCCATGGTTGTCTCCTAGACGAAAGGTAGCCTCGCCCTCCTTGGCGGCAGCCCTTGATGGACTAGGACAGAGCGATGCCCTCTCGTGAACCGTCGAGCCGGCAGTCCTCCCAGGTGAGTTCCAAGACGGTCTTCACCGTGTGCTTCACGGTTCTTGCCGTCACGGCGCTGGCGTATTTCATCCTGAAGACCCGGGTCTCGCTCGTGCTCACCGTCGGCGCGGTGATGGTGGCCATTGCGTTGGACCATGCCGTCAAGTTGCTGACCCAGCGAGGGCTGAGGCGCTCCCTGGCGATTGCCGTCGTGGTCGTCGGGCTGATTGCCGTCGGGGTAGGGCTGGGCCTCCTGGTCATCCCTCCGGCGATTCGCCAGGGGCGTGCGCTGGTGGCCGAGGCCCCAATGCTCTGGGAGAAGGTGCAACACACCCGGTTCTTCATGGCGCTCAACGCCCGGTTCGATGTCCAGGAGCAGCTTCGCCAAGAGAGCCAAGGCGCGACGGGGGCAATGAATCTCAATCCAGTGATTTCCGCGGTCGGCGGCATCCTCCGTGTGCTCGGTGGGCTGGTGACGCTGCTGTTCTTGACGATCTTCGTTCTGGTCTTCGGTCCCGACCTCAAGAACAGCGCGTTGGAGGAACTGGAACTCGAGAGCCAGGAGCGCTACGCGCGGATCGTCGCGAACATCTACCGCTCCGTGGGGGGATACCTCGAGGGGCTGTTGGGCATCTGCTCGCTCAACGCATTGGTGACGACCGTCTTCCTGGCAATCACCCGGATGCCCTTCTTCCTCCCACTGGGGTTGTTGAGCGGCGCTTCGAGCCTGGTCCCATACGCCGGGCCTTTGGTCGTGGGCTCGATGATTACGCTGCTGGCCCTGATGACGGGCGGGCTGTGGAAGGGCGTGGCGACTGCCGTGTACTTCGTCCTCTACGGGCAGTTGGAGGGTAACGTCCTCGGGCCGCTGGTGTACCGCCGCACCGCGCACGTGAACCCGCTGGTGACTCTGCTCTCCATCGTGTTCCTCGCGGAGTTCATGGGCGTCGCGGGAGCGGTGATTGCGGTCCCGCTCGCCGCCGTGGCCCAAGTCGTGGTGCGTGAACTCCTCACCTTGCGCAGAGCGCGGCAAGCGCAGAGAGCCGCTGTGGACTCGGTCGAGAAGTTATGAGCGAACGCCCTCTCATTCGCTGGCCCTGGTTCCGTGGGCATGTTGACGATGCCGCCACTCGCTCAAGCTCGGCCGCGTGAGCGCGCCTCGCTCACTCGCTTCGATGCATGGCTCCTCCATGAAGGCCCAACTCAACCAGCGCCTGCTGCTGACGCTCGCGCCGTGAACACCCGTGCCGAAAGCCGGGACGCCGCGCCTGCTGGCTTCTCCGCCGTGGTAGTTCGCCCTTGTTCCTCCGGCCCCGCGCCGTAGGAGTTTCAGCTTGGTGAAGACGAGGTGAGGGGGGCGTCCGGTCGAGAGCGGGGTCTGCCCCTGCGCGCTCGGGCCGGGTGATGGGGGCAGGATGCTTCTTGGTCAGGAGGCAAGCGAACGCAACGCATGGGGCCCCTCCGAGGCTGCCTTGCCATGGGCCGGGCCATCGCCCCATGGCCCACTCCGTTGTCGCAACCAGGTGTTGTCGCCATCCTTCTCAATGGGGGAGTTGCGGACGCTTCTTTCCGACAAGCAGCAGACTCACTGAGGGAGGGCGGAGGATTGAAGGTCAAGTTCACACCTCATCGTGGGTGGAAGGTTTCGCTGGGGCTCGCGGTCGCTGCGCTGCTGTTGGTTGTCGGGGCGCTGGTGCTGAAGCCGACGTGGATAGCTGGGCGTCTGCGCGGGCAGGTTGAGGCCATCGCCACCAAATCCTTTGGTCGGCCTGTGACCATCGAAAAACTAGAGGCCCACTGGCTGCCGAGACCCGGCGCGACGATTACGAACCTACGGGTCGAGGGTGAAGGCACTGAGCCGCCATTCCTTGAGGCCGCACGCGCGAGCGCAAGCGTCCAGGTCTGGCCTCTGCTCCGGAGCTTGGGCAAGGACCTCCGTGTGGGCGGGGTGGAGCTTGATGGCGTGAAGCTGAACTTGGTGCGGCGCAAGGACGGGACGTGGAACTACGAGTCGCTCGGGCGTTCCGGCACGCAGTCCGAACAGGAGCCGTCCGTTGAGCGCATTCGGCTCCGCAATGGCGTCGTGAATGTGACGGACCAACACTCGGCCGGAGGGACCGCTGCGGTTGCGCTTCGGGCCATCGATGCAGACGTGAAGAACCTTGGGCCAGGCATGACGCTCGAGGGCACCATGAAAGCCGCGCTGGCGGCGCCGAAGCAGAATGTGGAGCTGGACTTCAAGGTCGAGCCGCTCGGTGCAGGGGAACGCCAGCCAGGCTCGTCATGGCCCAAGTTGACGATGCATCTGCGCGCAAAGGGCCTCTCCGTTCCCGCATTTCGGAACTTCCTTCCGCCAAAGGCGACCCGGTACTTCACCGGCGGACGGGTGGATGTCACCGCCGACGTCAAGACGGAGAGGGGCGCGTATTCACTCGCAGGGCACGGCGCTGCGACGGCGCTGCGGCTTCGTGGTGACCCGGCGAGCGGCTCGTTTGCTTTTGACTCGCACATCGTTCCGGCCAAGGCGAAGGCCACAACGGTGAACTTCACGCAGATTGCTCTCAAGGGCCCGGGCCTCGAACTGGGGGGCACGGCCTCGGTTCAGCTGATGCCCCCGCGTGTGCGGTTCGCGCTTCAGGGAGGGGAGCTTGACCTGAAGCACTTGCTCGGTTCCCTGCCCCCTCAGCCTGCGGCAGAAGCGTCATCCACCGCGCTGCCCGTCTCGGTGCGCGCCCAACTCGGGAAGGTGGATGTCGGCGGCACCCTCCGGCTCGCGAAACTCAGTCACGGTACGCTGATTGCTACGGATGTGGATGCGGAGGCAAAGCTGGATGAGGGCGTGCTCTTCGTCCAGCGTGGCCGCGCGACGCTTTACGGGGGGCAGGCGGACATCTCCGGGACTCGGGTGGACCTGACGAAGGAGCAGCCCACCTGGTCACTGCATGCGGTCCTCACCGGATTGGATACGGAGCAGGCCTTCCAGGCCCTGGCGGGGAACCCGGTGCTGCAGGGCAAGGCCAGTGGCAAGCTTCAGCTCAACGGCACTGGAGCGGATTGGGCCGAGGTGCGAAACAACGTCAACGGCTCCGGGGACGTGCAGCTTCGCGACGGCGTGTTGACGACGGCGGACCTTGGGTCCGCGGTGGCTCCGGTCCTGGTGCAGGGGCAGTCAGCCCCTGGGCACCAGGGTGCGAAGGGGACAGCGCCGCAGGCGGGACACGGCACCCGATTGAAGGACTTGAGCGCTCAGTTCCGGGTCCAGGATGGATGGGTCTCGTTCACGCAGCCCATGGCGTTCCAGTCGGACTTTGGCGATGGGACGCTGGATGGTCGGGTGGGGCTCGATGAGCGATTGGAACTGAAGGGGACTATCAAGGTCTCGAAGCAGTTCGTCTCGGCGATGACCCATGGCGTGGTTCCAGTGGGGTCGCCAGTGACAATCCCTCTCGCGATTACGGGCTCGTTGAGGTCGCCAGAGGTGAAGCCTGGCAGCGCGAAAGGCGCCGCGCCGGACGTGCTTCCCAAGGTTCCATTGCTGAAATCGATAGAGAATCCGGTGAACCAGGCTCGCAAGGGCATCGGAGGCATCTTCAAGAAGCGGCCTCGAAAGTAGAGAAGGCGATTCACTCTTGCTGTGTGTGGCGCGCTTTCGAGACCGTCGAGGAACGCCGCAGGGGTCTGCGGGACTGGGCCCGCCGTGACAACGAGCACTGGCTGCTGGAGCGCCGCGACTTCCTCTCGCCGAACCAGGCTCGGCGAGAGCTGATGCAGCCGAAGCTGGCGGCCTGATGACCGCCAACCTGGTGTGGTGTAGCCCCCATTTCAAACGGACAGGTCGCTAACGCATAGGACCAGCCTAGGAATGGACGCGAAGACACACGAAGTAGAGGACATCCAGCCAGCCCGAGCAGGACGTCGTCGACGCTTCAGTGCGGATGAGAAGCGCCGGTTTCTGGAAGAGACGATGGCCCCCGGGCAGAGCGTCTCCTCGGTGGCTCGCCGGTACGGACTGTCGGCGAGCATGTTGTTCCACTGGAGGAGGCTGGTAGAGGAAGGGACTATGTCCAGCCTAGGCACAGAAGAATCGGTGGTCCCCGAGTCCGAGGTGAAGCGCCTCCAGGCCCAGGTGAAGGAGCTGGAGCGGTTGCTGGGCAAGAAGACGATGGAGAACGAGATTCTGAAGGAAGCATTGGAGCTTGGAGACGAGCTTCAAGAAGCGCGGGTCTTCGATCCACGCGAGCGTGGAGAAGCGCGGGAGTGAAGGGCCGCGCCCCGGCGCTCGAGGTGCCGAAAACTGGCGGGCGGGAAGCCTTGGGCCACGCTGAGCTGCAGAAGTGGACGAGATGAGCGACCTGGAGGCATGCCAGGCCGCTGGACAACTGGAGTCGCTACCTCTCCGCGACAAGCAGCAACAAGAAGCGCCCGTGTCACGACAGCGTCCACCCAGAGGCCCGGGTGCACGAGCTTCGAGAGCGAGAGTGCCGTCATTGCGGGGAGCGATTCTGGCTCTGTCGGAGGTGCGACAGGGGGCAGGCCTATTGCCGTGAAGTGTGCCGCAGTGGGAGCGATGGCTGCACGCTGTATTCACCAGTAGAGATGCGGCCGGTGATTACTGGGGCCGTTGAAATGTACTCGCTAGGTGGCGCAGTCCGCCGCCCTACGGCGGATTGCGCCCGCGAAAATGTGACGGGACAGGGAAACACGTTGCCGTCTTGCTCCAGGAATGGCTGGAGTGCGACTGCCCATGTCCGACTTCTCCGAGGCTGTGTCGTCCGTTACTAGCGCCCAGTGTCCCGAGCATTCCGGCGTGCCAGTTGCAGGTATCTGCGTTCGGTGCGGCACCTTCGGTTGTTTTGTTTGTCTGACGCCTGAGTCTGGACTCTGTTTTCGGTGCAGACACTTTGTCCCCGCGCTCGCTACGCCTGGTGTGCGTCTCCTGGCCAGTCTCATCGACCTAGCCGTGTGTTGGACGCCCTCGCTCATTGCCAGCGCGCTGCTGCTCCCACTCTTTGCCCAGACGGAGGGGGATTGGGCTGCCCTCCAGGCGCGAGTCTTCTGGCCGCCGATGTTCCTCGTGTGGGCAGGCCAGGCATGGCTGGTTCACAGGCGAGGACAGAGCCTAGGGAAGAGGGCGGTAGGCATTCGGCTGGTGCGCGAGGACGGCCAGGCTGTTGCGCTCTGGCGAGTCATCCTCCTGCGCAACATGCTGCCATGCGTCCTGGGCGCGATGTGCGGTCCCCTCTGGCTCGTGGACGTGTTGTTCGTCTACAGCCCCGAGCGCCGCTGCATCCACGACAGGCTGGCCGGCACCCTCGTCGTGAGGACTCGCTGAGGCGCCGGGCCGAGCGCTCCGTGTTTTCCATCTAGAGATTCACATCGTGGGCCCACCTCTGAGGCGGGATGGGGGAGAAAGTCGTCATGAAGACTGCGGCGAAGGACGGACACACCCGCGTACCCGCATGGCTCGTATGCGCGGTGCTGGCGCTGGGGCTGGCGTGCTCCCGGCACACGTGGAAGCGCGGCGACGACGTCATGTCGTGGGAGGGCTGCTGTGAAGATGCGGAGGAGTGCCTGGCGCTCCTCCAGGACGTCGATGGCCCAGACACCGAGGAGAGGATGCTTCCGGAAGCGCAGCAGTGCGCTGCCTGGAAGTTGGGGCGACTCGGGGAGCCCGTCATCCCCCAGCTGATTGCGCTTCTCCAACACCCGGAGCGGAGAGTCCGCGGGGGTGCAGCTCAGGCGCTGGCAGACATGCGAGAGAAGGCCAAGGGGGCCGTGCCGGCGCTCCTCGCTGCGTATGAGAGAGAGCCGCGTGGGATGGCCCTTCACGCCCTCACTCTCATTGATGATGCGAGTGCAGGCCCTGTGATTGCGCGCCATCTCGAGGAGTCCCCCCTCCCGATGCTGGAGCAACTCGGCCCCAAATTGGCACCGGTGCTGCTGGATGTGCTGGAGAACCCAGAGTCGAGCTGGGCGGCGCTGGTACGTGTGCGTTACGTGCTGTCGCGCCGCAGCTACCGCTACGCGGAGACTTTTGTGCCACGCCTCCGGGCGCTGCTGGCGCGGGAGCTTGCGGAACCCACCCTGCGACGCCCACCGGGGACGTCCTGCCCTGCCGTGCCCCTGCCGAGCTGCGAGGCCATCTATGACGGGTGCACGCCGCGCGCGGCCTACGTGGTGTCGGTATTGGGGGCCGCGGGAAAGAGAGGTGTGGCTGCGGTGCCGGAAGTTGTCCAGGCCCTGCAGCGGGCGGATGTGCGCCTCGCGCCCGTGGCGCTGCAGGCACTGGTGGCCTTCGACAGTCCTGCAGCCGTACCCGCCGTCCTGGAGCAACTGGCCCGCGCGGAATGCCAAGGGCGTGCCCTGACGAGTCTCGCCTCCCTGGGCCCCGTGGCGCGGCCTGCTGCGACAGCCCCGCTGCTGCACCTGTTGGCCACGGGGGAGGAGGGGTGGACGCGTGCACGGGCTGCCGCAGCCCTTGGGCGCTTGGGGGACCCAGCCGCGCTCGACGCGCTACGCCAGGCGGCTAGCTCGTCACACAGCGAGGTGGCGGGCGCTGCTGTCCGGGCCCTGGGGAGAGTGGCCTTCCGTCCTCACGCTGAAGAGGTGCTGGCGCTACTGCAGAAGGTGGCGGAATCGCACTCCTCTCCTGTGGTGCGCAGCAACGCGCAGCGGAGCATTCAAATATTGAAGCCAGCGCCGGCGAGGCAGGGCTCAGCTTCGCCGCGCAGTTGTGAGGCGCTACGTCGGATGGGCAGTGAGGAATGGCCAGTCGACGAGAGCGGCATTTCTCTGGTGCTGCACACGATGGAGGACAAAGTCGCGCCCGCGAATGGCCCTTGTGTGGGTGTGCCCGGTGCAGATTCCGCTGCCGTCCTCGAGCCCATGGGCGATGCCTGTCTTGTTGGCCATGACGCTGGGGAATTCGGAGGCTCGCTAGAGGTGCATGAGAAAGGCCGGGTGACAGTGCTCGAAGCACCGGACTCCAATCCTCTGTTTGTCGTGCGGGTGCACGGTGCCCTCGTGGTGGCGGAGGGCGTCATGCACCTGTATGGCGGGGATGGACGCTTGGTTCGCATTGACGCGTCCAAGGCGGGCTGGCGCGCCACGCCCTGGGTGGAGTTACCCGGCGCACCCATGGCGCACGCGCTGAATGCCGCGGGGGACCTCGTTGTGGCGACAATGAACCAACGCCTCGACGAGCTTGTCTGTGGCCGTGTGGACGGGAGCGCGGACACCTACGTGCTGCGCGTCACCGAGGACGGGCGCCTTTCGCCAGAGAAGTAGGCATGCGCCGCTGGGTGAGGAATTCACTGGCCCAGCGCTGGGCAGTAG
>NZ_JAHNZT010000061.1 GCF_019039035.1 Citreicoccus inhibens
CGTTGATGAGGAAGTCCTTCAGCCCTCCATTCTCCGCGAGGGCCAGCTCCGCCCGCACCGCACCGGAGAAGCCGCCGTCGGTGAAGAGCTGGACGAGGCCGCGGAAGGCGAGTGTCACCCGCTCCTGCACACGCTCGACGAAGTCGCCCAGGCCCCCGAGGTTGTTGCGGACGGCGTAGGCGAGGCCGGCCACCGCGACGCCCAGGAGGATGACTGCCCCCACGGCCGGAAGTACGGTGGCGAGGAGCCCGCCCACGGTGAGGCCCAGCACCTTGAGGCCCACCACCAGCAGGGCCAGCCCCACCTGGCCGGAGACGACAGCACCGACGAGGGCGATGACACTGCCAACTGCCAGGGTGAAGGCCGCGAGCGCGCGCTTCACCGGGCTGGGCAACGCCTCGAAGACGCCCAGCACCCCTTTCACTGCGTCGGCGACGAGGGTGACGAGAGGCTTCAAAACCGCATCGAAGGGCTCGCCCAGGACGATGGCCAGCGCCTCCATGCGGCCGGCCAGCAGCTTCTTCTGGCCCTCGTAGGTGTCGAGCATCTGCTCGCGGAACGTCTTGGCGGTGCCGCCCGCATTCGCAAACTCGTCGCGCAGGTACTTGAGGGCCTCTGCGCCCCGGACGACTTCGCCGGTTTGCTTGCGCACGCCGCCAGTGAGCTGCGTGAGGATGGCATTCACACCTCCGAGAGCCTCTCGGCCGAACGTCTTCAGCAGGAAGGCGCTGCGCTGAGCCGCCGTCATGCGCTCGAGGGCGGGGGACAACTCATCGAGGATGCCGAGGAAGCTGCGGAAGTTGCCACCCGCGTCCGTGACGGCGACACCGACGCCGCGCAACTGCTGCTGCACCTCCGGGTCCGCCATGCGCTCCATGGCGACGGCCACGGCGGTGGATGCGCGCTCCACGCCCGGGACGACATTCTTGACCAACCCCAATGCGATGAGCGTCTCGGGCAGCTTCTGGTTGAGTGCCTGTGCGCCCCGGGCTGCCGTGCCGAGGGCCAGGGGCAGCTCATTCGCATTGAGTGCGAAGAGGTTGACGGCCTGGAGCATCTGGTCGACGGAGAGGGAGGCCTTGCCGATGGAGAGGCCGAAGGCCTTCATCGCCTGCGACGCGAGGCCCGCGGCACCTTGGGGCGTCAGCTCCCCCAAAGAGCCACCGGCCAAGTCCAGCACGGGCTGCAGCAGCTTCATGGACTCCGTGGCGGTGTAGCCAGCCTGGGTGAGCTCTCGCAGGCCCAGCACGGACTCGGTGGGTGTGAATTGCGTGGCGAGGCTCGCCTGAAGGGCTGCGTCACGAAGTTGCCGCAACTCCTCGGCCGAGGCGCCGGAGACAGCGGCCACGCCCGCCACGGCCTGCCCGAACTCACCGGCCGCGTTGGCCAGGGACAGCGACGCGCCGATGGTGACGGCCCCTGCCGAGATGAGGGCCATTCCGACGCCAAGTCGCTGGAAGGCCCCCTCAATGCGAGCCGTGCCCAGCCCCACACGCCTGTCGAGGGAAATGAAGTTGCGCTCCAGTCCCTGGAGCGTGTCTGAGGCCAAGTCCCGTGCCGTGAAGACGAAACCCATGCCAAGATTGTTGAGCACGCGCTACCTCCGCTTCGTGGCCTTCTCCAAGGCCTTCGCCTCGCGACTGCGTTGTTGGCCGATGCGCTCGAGGAGCCAGTCTCTGTCCGAGGTGGGCAGCTCCAGGGCGTCACCCAGAGAGGCTGCGATGCCGCTACCGCCGTGCTGCTGCCAGCACAGGTTGAAGAGGCCCTCGCGCCACGTCTCTAGCGTCACGCCGGGGAAGAGGTGGAGCGCTCCCGGCGCCTCGCCGCCCGCTGCGTCCCCGGGAGGAAGAAGCCCCGGTCGAAAGGGAGCTCCACCTCCTGGCGCATGAAGCACTCGGGGCACTCGACTTCGAGCGTGGTGTCCACGCCGCAGTCGACGGCGTCGAACGTGTCGACGAGGAAGTCGGCGTCGCGGAGGCTCAAGTCTTCGACGAAGCGGCGCTTATCGCGCGAGTCCACGCCGTCGATGTCCAGCACCCGGTATGCGAGGACGGAAGACAGCATCTTCTCGGGCGCGGCGCGCTGCAACTGCGGCAGTCGCCGCTCGTCCTCACCTGTCATCAGCCGGAAGCGCACGCGCTTGCCGGCGTCGGGCAACGTCGTCTCGAAGCGGTTACCGGCAATGAAGGAGGCGCGGCTGGCATCGGTGAGGGGGCGCACCGGCAACTGCATCAAGTCCAGCTCCCAGTTGATGCGGGCGCGGCAGGAGGCGCTCTGGCAGGGGACGGCGAAGGCGTACTCCGGCCCGTAGGTGAGGACGCGCACTTGAAGGAGGGCGAAGAAGCGGTCTCCCTGGAGCACTTGGCCCCAGTTCACCTTCCCGTCGGCGAAGGCATAGGGGCCTGCCTCCACCAGCTCTTCCCAGCACGCGGAGAGCAGCTCATCCACCTGGCCGCCGCTCTTCGCCAGCGCCCTGTCCGCGAGGATCCGCTCCTCTCGCACTTTCATGCCGCGAACGCGGCCCGTCAGCCCCGAGGGGCAAGTGATGCTTTCCGCCATGGCCTTCCTCCGGTATGGACAAAGGCTTTGGGCCGAATATCGGGGACACGCGCTTCGGCTGTGCTTACGGAGACAAGAGAGAATTTCCAGGGAACTGCCCCGGGGCGTCGGGGACCCATCCGCGCATCTGCCCTCGATGGTGACTAAACGATCTCTTTGCTTCTCTTCTGGACACCCTGCAGTGGGTCACTCCTACTCCAGCCCCGCAGTGCTAGCTGCGCTCTGCAAGCCTACGCTATACTACATCCTGGAGGCCCCGAATGAAGACAATCATTTGTGTAATGGCTTGTTTGGCAGTGCTTCTCGGCGGAACAGCGTCGTCCGGTGCAAACCGAGTACGTCCCTACGTCAAGCGCAATGGCACATATGTCCAGCCGCACCATAGAACAAGTCCGAACTCCACAAAGAAGGATAACTACAGCACGAGAGGAAATACAAACCCGTACACCGGCAAGCGGGGGACGAAATCACCGTGATTCGCTCAAGGAGCAGGCTCTCCTCGATATTTGCGCTTGCCCTTCTCTGTTCAACCGGAGCAGCTGCGGAAGGACATAAGACATGGCTTGATCAGATGGCTGTGATCGATGTTCTCAGGTTCACACCGGTCATCTACTTCGACTCCTGTCCAGAGCGACGCGTAGAGCCAAGTACATCTGGCGACAATCCATTTCGGGCATATCTCCAGAGCATCAATACCTCGGCGCTCTTGCTCGCCTCCTTTGTCGATCTGGAACATGCGCCCGGGGTTGGCGATGATGAGGTGTTCTCAAAGCAACTCAGCGCACTTAAGTCAGCCAATGATGCCAACTGCGAGTTGGCAGTGTTTTGGCGAAAGGTCCTCGCCGGGACCGTGGGCTGTCCAGCGATCGCCGACAGATATGAGGCCCTCTTCGGTTCGTATCAGACCCGCATATTCGACTTGGTTTCAAATGGGATTCTGAGTGTGAGAGATGCCCGCCTCGTGTCGCTTCCGCTGGAATACGAAGCGTCTTCGGGAGCGCTAAAGCGACTCTGCGCGGCCGTAGAGGCCCGTTCAAGCGCCGAGCCAGCGAGAGGTCGCCCAATTACTGGCAAGCGCTAGACAAATGGAGCGGAGACTTGCACCGCTCACGGGTGCAGTTCGAAGAAGTCGTAGGTGAGGGTGACGCTTTCGATGACCGTCTCGTCACTCTCATTGTCCCACTCGCCCGCGACGAACTTCACCGGCCACCCGCGCGAGAGACTCCACCGGCGCAGCGTGGTTCCGTCTCTGTCCTGCTGGACGATGTCCAGGTTGCGCTTGTAGCCGATGTCCGGCAGGCCCAGGCCGCTGGCAGCGTCCACCACGGAGAGGAACCAGTCGAAGAGCTCGTGGTCCTGCGTGGCGCCGCGCTCGAGGGTGACGTCCGAGAAGGTGAGGCGCCCCGGGGACTTATTGGGGATGAGGCTGCCGCCTTCGAAGTATTGGACGTTGGCGACCTCGACGGACAGCTCGGAGCACTTCTGGAAACCCGCGTGCCCGACGTCGTCAATTTCAACCAAGAACTTGAAACGCTTATGGAAGCTGCGTGGCTGCCCGATGATGGCCATGGAGAGGCTCCTTACGCGCCGGCCGAGGCCAGCTCGGCTTCGAGGGCGCGGGTGTCCTGGGCGATGCGCAGGACGATGAACTCCGCGGGCTTGTTAGTCGCGAGCCCCACGCGCGCCACCAACTGCCCTGCGAAGACGACGGACGGAGGGTTGAGGGCGTCGGAAACGTCGACGAAGAAGGCCTTGCTCGGCTCCTGACTGCGGAAGGCCCCGTTGCGCATTTGCACGAGAAGGAAGGCGGTGATGAAGCGCCGCACCTGGGCGCGCAGCCCCTCGGTGTTGTTGCGGTGCCGGGCGAATTCCAGTCCCGCCTTGAGGCTTTTCTCGATGAAGGACGCCCCGCGCCGCTCGCCGACGTAAGGGAAGTTGCCGCTGGCCTTCAACGTGCGGCTGCCATCGATGAAGCGCGGCAGGCCCGGCCCGGTGGTGAGCGGGTTGACCCGGTGGGGATAGACGACGTCGCGCTTCTTCTCCTCCAGCACCTCGCTGGATTCGAAGCCGAGGACACCCAGCATGCGTCCCGCCTCAATGCCTGCGGGCGAGTCATACACACCGCCTGGGCGCGCGGAGTCGTTGCGGGCGTAGACGCCAGCAACAATGCCGGAGGGCGGGACGACGAGCTGCTCGACGTTGCCGAAGACGCCGCGCGCGGGGTTGAGCACCTTGACGCGGGGCCAGTACAGCGCGGCGTGCTCGGACAGTCCTTCGAGGGCTGCCTCCTCGGAGATATAGGAGACGATGTCCGTGGCGCTGTAGCCCGCAGGCGAATCGAGAATGGCGAAGGCCAGGCCGTCGCGCGCCACCTCGCAGTAGCGCACCATGGCGTTGTGGACGGCAGGCGTGGCCCGGCCGGGGACGAGGATGAGCGATAGCTCCTGCACGGAGTCCAGCGCGTAGAGGCCTGTCTTCACGGCCTCGGCCCCGATGAAGTCAGAGTCGCCAAGGCCGACGAGGCCATCCGCGCCACCCGAGAGGGCGACTGTCTGCACGTCCGGGACGGCGCCGGGCTCCACCAGGAATGCCTCAACGTAGCGGGAGCCAGCGCGCCCGTCGTTGAGGACGCGCTCGACGTAGCGCGCGTCGCCCTCGGTGGCCGAGAGGTTGGGGAAGGACTCGCGGTAGGCGCCGTCTTCGAGGAGGAGGACGTCAAAGGAATCGGGCGAGCCGTTGGTGGCGGCGCGCACCTCCACCTCCAGCCGGTTGGCGTAGGCGCCCGCGTCCTTGGCCACCAAGCGCAGGGCGTCCATGTCTCCGGAGGTAGCGCCTTGGTGCAGCAGTGCGTCCAGGCCCAAGCCGAGGCCCGCGTCCCCTTGCACACGCACAGAAGCGCCAGGCCCCGTGGCCTGAGTGCGCAGCTGCAGCGTCCCCAAGGAAGACGCCTCCACACGCACGCCCGCCACCGAGGCCTCAACGAGGGAGCGCACCTCGTTGAGCTCAACGGCGCGCAGACTCTGGACGTTGCCCGTACCCACGTGCGGGCCGAGGGGGAAGCCGAAGACAGCGTTGGCCACCTCGTCGCCCACCTCCAGGCGGCTGGCCGCCCCGAGGGTGTCGCTGGAGATTCTCAGCGCGCCGGCCTCGACGGTGGCGCGGCCCCCGACGAGGCCTGCGTTGAGGACGGCAGCCACCTCCTCCGGCGTGGCCTGCGTCACGTCGGCGAAGTCACCCGCGCTGAATGAGACGAAGACGTCCCGCGCGCCGTCGACACGCACGCGAAGCGGCTGGCCGGCGCTGAGGGCATAGGGGCCCGGGCGGCTCGCCACGACGGAGGCCGCCGTCCCGGCAAAAGCAACGTCCACCGCCGCGCCGCCGTTGACGGCCACCTCCAGTCGCTGCCCGTCCGCCAGAGTGAAGGGAGGGCGGAGGGTGCCCCAGGCGACAGCGGGCGTGGGCCCGCCGCCTGTGGTGAGCGCTGCCGTCGCCCGCGTGGCCGTGTGCGACTCAGGGTTGGCGGTGTCCTCGTAGTGGACGGTGCGCACCACCCACAGGTGGCTGCCGCCATTCTCGAAGAAGCCCATGGCCGCGAGGGCCAAGTCCGAGTCCGGCGTGAAGCCGCCGAAGGTGGCCTGGTAGTCCTCCATGGAGGTGCACAGCACGGGCTTGCCGATGGGGCCACGCTCGGCCAGGCCCACAGCCCCCGCCACGGACGTGGGCGCGGAGGGAATGCCACGGACGCGAGGCTCCTCCTCCACCACGACAACCTTGGATGACAGCAGCTCACGGCTCACGGAGTACCTCGCTTCTTCCGGGGCACGCGCACTGCTGCCTCCGGCATGGAATGGGACGGGGCTGACAGTTCGGGGCCCGCTACTGGAGCTGGGGTCTCCTGGGCCACCTGTCGCGTCACCACGACGTCACCCGGCGAATGGACGCAGCCACCCGAGGCACACTGAGGACGGCTTCCGGCACGTCCTCCTGAGTGACGCCCGAAGCGAGCGTGAGGGAAGAGGGCAGGCGCTGCCCGCCGCGTCCAGGTTGCACGGTGCAGGTGCACTCGCCGCACGCGACGCAGTACGACTCATGGGGCAGGAGGAAGGTGAGGAGTCGGCCATTGGCATTGGTGAGGGTGACACTCATGAGGTGCCTCCAGAGAGAGAGTCCGTGTCGAGGTGCGCCTCGGTGACGGCCTTGCCGATGTCGAGGGGTAGGCCCTCGTCCACGTCGAAGCCGCGCACCACCAGGCTCCAAGTGAAGGCGCGCACGTCGTCGCGGCTGCCGAGCTGCGTGCGCGCTTCGCCGTCCGCGTCCATTTCCCAGCGGACAGTGCCGCTCGAGGTGTCCTCCGCGTCGCGTGGCATGACGAGCCACCGGTTGCGGTTGAGGAAGGTGGCCACGGCGGCCAGGAGGTTGAAGAGCTCGGCCGTGCGCTCGGAGGCCACCGTGAGGGTGAAGGCCAAGTCCACCGTGTACGCGGGGCGCCTGCGCACCAGCTCCACGCCGGAGGGGCCCTGTGCGACGTCCTCGTACAGCACGTTGGTGGAGTAGCGGCGACTCTCGCGCAGCGTGGGGCCCGACAACACCGCCGAGGGCAGCGAGGCCATGGCGATGACGTTGAGGCCGTCCGCCACCGAGTCGTCGTAGTCGACGGAGACGCTGGCGCTGACGTTGGCCACCACCTGCTTCTTCAGCGCGCGCAGCAGCGTGCGCACGAGGCGCGTGAGGTCCGCCTCCTTGGCGATGCGCGGGCGCAGGTAGCGGTATGCCCCCGGCAGGACGACGGCTTGTCCCGGAATGGGGCGACCGTCCGCGGCGAGGTTGAGGACCTCCACGTCCACACGGCCCGCTTCGTGGGCCGGTGTCCGCACGTCCGCATACGAGGTGCCCGCCTCTTCACGGACGGACAGCACCTCTGCGCGCAGTCCGCCCAGGCGCACGGCCACCCGCGCGGCGAAGCCCACGCCAGCGAGGCGGAGAATGTCTCCGCCGCTGGTGGGCCCTGAGGAGGGCGTCACGGACGTGAGGGAGAGGCCGGCCATTACCCCGGCCCTCCAAGGCCCAGCTCCTTGGCCACCCGGGCCAAGAATCGGCGGCTGGCACCCTGGCGGAATCGCGCGAATGCCGGCCGCAGGAAGGGCCGCGCAGGCGTTTGCGTCACCACGACGCCGCGCCCGCTTCCTCCGGTGGGGGCCTGGCCCGCCTTGCGCAAGAGCGTGAAGAGGTAGCGGCGCATGCGCGGCGTCATGGGGATGACGACAGGAGGCCCGCCGTACTCCTGGAGCTGCGCGATGTCGACGAGGGACTCTCCGTCCGGACTCTTCGCCGAGCGCGACACACCAATGAAGGCCTCGTCTCCCTCCACGACGACGGAGATGGAGTTGCGCAGCGCGCCGGAGACGAGGAGCGCTTTCGTCCCATTGAAGCCCGCCAACTGGCGCGCCGCGAGTGTGAGGGGAGATGGCGGGCGGAGTGGTTCACCGCCAGGCGCCTGTTGGGTGAGCCCCTGCACTACCTCGTTGCGCAGGGCGTGCGCCTCCTGGCGCAGGGCTGTCTGCAAGGCGCCCTCCAGGCGCGACGAGCACGCCGCCAGCAGTTGGCGGGCCCGAGCCCAGTCTCCAGTGCGCAAGACGGCCATGCCTGCCTCAGTCCTGCTTTGCCCGCAGGTGGGGCACGTGCGAGTTGAGCCACTCGAGGGCTGCGTGGGTGGCCTCGCGCACCACGGCGCTTCGGCGCACGGACGCCGAGGTGAGGGCCAGCGTGTGGGTGGCCACCTCAATGTCCTCGAGCCGGCAGCCGTACCCCCGGAGCTTCTCCGCCAGCGCGCGAGGCGAGGGCGTGGTGCCGTAGCGCCAGTAGTGCAGCTCGAGGTTGCAGGTGTAGGCCTCGGCCTCGTACTGCGCCCGAGAGGCGGGGCTGGTGAGGTAGTTCAGCTCGTAGCTGGGGCCCTCCTCGTCATGCTGGACGACGTGCTGGTGCTCGTGGACGCACACCACGACTTGGCCCCACAAGTCCCAGCCCCCCTGTGGCACGCCCACTTCGAAAGGCACGTAAATGGTGCGGCCCACCGTGGTGGTGAAGCGCTCGAGGAAGCGCTGCTTGTCGAGGATGCCCATACGTTGGAGGGCCTCGGCGGCGAGCCGCATTTCGAGCGAGTCCGACTTGCTCGCCACCTTCGTGCGGAAGCGCTCCTGCATGTACCGCCAGAAGGCCGCCACCTCCGCCGACTGCATGTCGCGCTGGAAGAGGGGGCCAACGCCCGGCAGCGACTGGAGGTAGCCCTTCACAGGACACCGCCGTGCGCATTGCCCGCGTCCGAGTCGGCTGGCGCGCAGGTGTAGCCTGCGGCGTCCTCGTCATTCACGTAGGCGCAGGTGAATGCGGAGCCGCTGTTGTTGCTGACGGCGTCGCAGTCGGCGAGCACCTGCCAACTGCCGTCCGCGTTGCAGATTTGGGCGACGTTGCCCGCGCAGCGTGTTGCCATTGAAGTACAGCCGTCCGGGGCCTTGCAGCGGGCCAAGAGGGCGGTGGCGAGCAGTGGAGCAGCGAGAACCAGTTTCACGAGACACCTCGGGCCTGTGGCCTGTCGTTGAAGGTGACGAGCAGGAGGTTGCGGCGTGGCCTTCGCCGGTGGAGCCCGAAGCCCGTGGGGCGCGCCTCGGTGACGTACAGTCCGGGCGGTGTCCTCACGGCCTGCACGAGGGTGCCCGTGACGTCGTAGAGGCCGCCCAGTCTGTCGCTGGGGCGGATGAGGGCGTCGCCCGTGGCCGCGTCGACGAGGCCGAGGCGCTCCAAGTCGCGGAAGTGGAAGATGAGCTCGAAGCTCGTCCGAGGGCTGTTGCCGGAAGGGGCCATGCGCAAGGACTCAAAGGCCTCCGGCTCCACCTGGCAGGGGACACGCACGGCCGGAAATTCGCGGCGGAAGGCTTCGGCCAGGCCGTCGTCGTCCATGTCGGCCAACACGGGCTCGCGGAAGTCCGCGTCGTACCCGCTGGCGTGGGGCCCTGGGCCGGGCCCTGCCATGGCGGCCGTGTCCAGGCGGTACATCTCCGCGAGAAAGGGGAAGATGAGACGGCCCCGCATCAGGCCGCACCGGGCAGCGAGGGCTTCACGTAGGGCGACAACAGCGCGTCCACCTCAGGCTCGCCGGTGAGGAGCCGCGCCGAGGGTCGGACGCTGTCGAGTCGGAAGCTCTGCTCGCGCGTCCTCTCCTCCACCACGCGCCAGCGCGTGCGCTCCTCCAGCGAGGACTCGTCCGCCAACGGCGAGAGGCTGCGCAGGACGAGCAGCATGCAGGCGCGGCGGATGGCGGGTGGCGTGTGCCCCTCCGGTGTCCCGTCTGCCTCGGTGTAGCCCCACCGGGCGCCGACGATGACGTTCCCTTCGCCACGCGGGAAGACGCGCCCGTGGCGGAGGGTGAGGCGCGGGCCGTCGAAGCCCGGGCCCACCGGAGCACCCACCACCACCAGGTGCGCCCGGGAGATGGACACGTCTTCGCCATTTAGCGCGAGGCGGTAGAGGCGAATGGGCGGCACCGGAATCCAGAGAGACGGAGTGCCTCGCCCGTCGAGCTGCAACGTGGCCGAGCGCGCTTCGAAGTGCCACCCCGTCACCTTGTCGATGGTGCGCGTCGCCTCTTCGAGGAGGAGTTGGAGACGCGCATCGCTTGCTGTTGATAGGGTTACTCCCTCCGCTCGCAGGTCGGCGACTGCTGCGTAGGCCATTTCAGGGTGATTCTTTCTTGTGAGGAGGGCTGCGAAATGAAGGTGAGCATCAAAGACCTGGATGTAAACATGGACCTCGGAAACACCGGCGTGACGTTGGATGTCTACGATACGGACGGAACGTTCCTGGGGGACCTTCGAATTGGAAAGGCTAAGATTGAGTGGTGTAAAGGAAAGACACGGCAGGGCAATGGAGTGACGGTCAGCTGGAAGGAGCTCATTGGGTGGTTCGAATCTGACTGAACTCAGTTTTCCTTTTCTCGCCTGCTACGCCGGCCGTCCCTCTCCTCGGGCGTGTGGACGGCCTGCTTTGGAATGTCCTCCGTCGTCAGCGTGCCGGCGGGCCGCGCCGGGCTCAGCTTCAACTCGTCGCTGGCGCTGCGCTTCGTCTTGGCCTCATCGGCCTCGGTGGCGTCGAGGGCCTTCGCTTCGGCCTCCGTGCACACGTCGAAGGCCAGCGGCGAGTAGGTGTCGCTGGGCAGTTGGTGGACGGTGCGGAGGTAGTCGGCCACCGGCTTCACGACTCGATACCAGCCGCGTTCCTCCTGGAACTTGATGCCGGCATAAGTGTAGCGCCTGAGCACATGGCCCCGGCGTGCGTCGTAGGCCTTGAGGCGGACGAGAAGGGTGTTTGCGTTGTCCATGGTGGGCCTCACAGCTGCACGTTGATGGCCTTGGCCGTGCCGGACTCTTCGGCGAACTTCGCGTCGAAGCGCAGTGTGGCCACCACCTTCAGCGTGCCTTCGGAGATGTCGCGCGCGGACTCGAGTCGAATCTGTCGCCAGATGCCGACGTGGATGTTCTTCGGGTTGCACAGGAGGATGGCCGTGCGGTCATTCGTCGCGCCGAGGTTCTCCGGCCACAACGGAATCGGCCGCACGGGGACACCCGAGTAGAGGACCGGCGTGTCACCCTCCAAGAACTTGTCGCCGACAGCCGTGGCCCGCTCCGCCAGCGTGCTGCGGTAGTCCAGGTCCGCGTCTACGCTGGTAAGAGGAACCCCATGCTGCTCTTGTCGCGCAGGTGCTCCGAGGGCAGCGACTTGAGCAAGTCTCCCAGGACGTCCTTGGAGATGGGGGCGCCGGCCGCGTCCACGACGTTGCTCGTGGCCTGCTTCAGCACGCCGTCCAATGTCGCCAAGAATGGGTCCGCGGAGGCCGTGTCTCCGTTGACGAGGATTTCCTCCATGTCGCGGGAGATGGCGTCCGCCATCATCTCCATGAGCGTTTGGCGCAACTCGCCGCGCTCAATCGAGTCCTCCAACACTTCGTCGCTGAGGCGCACC
Source organism: Citreicoccus inhibens (assembly GCF_019039035.1). Classification (GTDB taxonomy): domain Bacteria; phylum Myxococcota; class Myxococcia; order Myxococcales; family Myxococcaceae; genus Citreicoccus; species Citreicoccus inhibens. The sequence continues at coordinate 11,572 of NZ_JAHNZT010000061.1, forward strand.
TCGCCTTTGAAGAGCTTCGCGTCGAGCTCCACCTGGGAGAGGTCCGGCTTCACGCGCTGCGCGGCGGGGACAGCGGTGGCCTCCTGGCCCGGGCGGAGGATGCGGCTGCCGAACTTCAACTTGGAAAACTGCTGCTTCGGCGCAGCCATCGGAACAACGGTGCACTGCTGCAGCAAGACGCTCTGCTTGATGAGCAAGCGCATGAACTTCTGCGCCTGCACGGGCTGGAGGATGCCACCGCCGGCCGTGAGGTCGGCGAGGGCCAGGTCCGCCTTGGCCAAGAGGGTGCTGTTGTCGAGACGGCTCATGGGGGTTCCTTCGGCTTGAGGGGCTTCCTGGGGCGGGGGGACGTCAGACGTCGTGAAAGGAGAGGGCCTTGTCGACGCTCTCCCGGTTGAGGGGCTTGTTGAGGTCCAGCGGCCAGCCGACGTCCTCGACGGGAGGCTTCGGTGGGCGCTCCGAGGAGGCGCTGCTGTTGGGCAGGCCGTGCTGCTTCTCCACGCGCCCCAACCGCTGGCTCTGCTCCTTCAATGAGCCCTCCAGCGAGCGAACAACCTCAGTGAGCTTGGTAAGGCTCTCCACGAGGGCAGGGGCCTCAAGGGCCGGGACAGGTGCGGGCGCGGGTGAAGTGGACTGTGCTGGCGCCGAATGAGCGGTGGCCGACTTCTCGCGCGCTTCGACATCCTCCTCGGAGTCGTCTTCGTCCGCGTCCAACACGTCCGCGAGCGCGCGCAGGTGCTGGGCCACCTCCACCACGCGGACGTCGTCGGCGCCTTCCGTGGAGGCGAGTGCCTCGACGAGGGCCGTCACCGCTTCGAGGGCTTGCTGGGCCGTGGCGAGGAGTTCGCCGTCGGCCTTGGTGGTGCCCGAGGTGGTGCTGCTTTTGCCTGCGGCCGGGGTGGTGTGCTGGGAAGCGTCGTCCATGGTGTCTCCGTCGCGCTTCACGAGGAGGAAGCGGTGTTTGTTGGCGGCCCGGTCCACGAGGGACACCTCCTCGACCACCATGTCGACGAGGCGGTGGATGGACGCGGAGCCTTGGGTGCTGCTCGTCATGCGGCCTCCGGCTGAGAGTCAGCGGCGGGTGTGTCGGAAGGGGGCGTCTCGGTAGAGGGAGAGGCCTCGGGGAGCCGACGCGCCGTGCCCCCAATGGAGAAGCCCGTTAGTTGCCCGTCCTTCACGCGCTGCCAGAGCTCATCCGAGAGGACGCGCACGGCGAAGAGCCACGTGCCCTTGCGCACCTGCACCTCTCCCAGGGTGAAGTCGACGGGCGTGAGGTAGCTCTCCAGCACCTTGACATGCCCGTTGACGCGCATCTGGTGCATGAGGCCCAGGCCGCCGAATTCCTCCATGAAGCGGTGAGCGGCCTGCCGAATCTCCGCGGCGGAGTAGACGTCGCCCTGCGCGTCCACCGTCTCTGGCTCGAGGACGACACCCAAGACGTACCGCTCGTCGTCGGGAGAGACGCCCTTGAGGAGCGTCGTCGTGGTGATGAAGGGAGTGGTGCCGGGCGACTCCTCCGGCTGCCAGTCGTCCACGACGAAGTCGTCGCCACCCTCCAGCGCCTTCGCGGCGGGCTGGTAGTTGGAGACGAGCAACTGCGTCAGCACGGAAGAGCCGCCCACGCCGCGCATGGCGGCGATGGTGCGCGGCGTCCGGATGCGCTTCACCACGAAGCCGGAGCCCTTCAGCAGTCCGGGCAGCTTGCCTCGGATTCCATACGTCATGAGCCAGCGGCCCTTGAGCGACTTGAGGACGCCGTAGAAGCGCTCCTCGTCGAAGTCGCCCTCGCCGACGTCGACGTTGTAGCCAGGGTAGGGCGGGTCCAAGAAGAAGACGGTGTCCTTCCCGTCGTACTTGCGGACCACCTTCTCGTAGTCCCCGGAGTACACCTTCACGCGCTTGAGCCGCGGCGCGAATGCCTCAATGCGCGCGAGCGTCTTCGCCTCGACGCCCGCGCCGTTGGGACTGAAGCTGCGACCGCGTAGCTTCCCGTACGAGAAATGCGTCAGGTAGAGGAAGCGGTGCAGGCGCTCCACGTCGCCCTTGGGTGTGGCGTCGTAGAGGTTCTTGAAGGTCTTCTCGTCGCCCACCCACGGCAGCTTCTTCAGCTTGGCGAAGCCCGCAGGAGTCAGCTTCTGGATGAGCTTGTAGGCGTCGGCGATTTCGGTGTCCGCGTCGTTGATGGCCTCGACGTCCACGGCCTCCTTCTCGAAGAGCACGGCGGCGCTGCCGGCGAAGGGCTCCACGTATGTCTTGTGCGCGGGCAGCATGGCCACCAGGCGCTTCGCCAGACGCTTCTTGCCCGCGGGGCTGCCCCAGACCGTCTTCTCCACGGGCTCTGCCTGGAGGGACTCCAGGACGTGGCGGGCCCGGGCGAGGGCTTTGGCGAGAGTGTTACCCATCGCGGAGGCCCTCCGGGTCGAACCCCCACGTCAGCTCGCCCGAGGTGGGGAGATTCAAGTCGCGAGGCCAGACGAGGGTTGTCGTCGCCTCGGACTTGGCGGTGGAAGTCGACGGCTGCTGAGTCGCGGTGCCCTCCGTCGTCGGAGGTGCGGTGGGGGGCGGTGTCGAGGTGGCCGGCATGGCGTTTCGTCTCCGGAAGAGACAAAGGCCTGCGGCGCGATTTCGGGGACATCACTTAGGTGACGGCGAGCGTCGTGGTGCGGCAGAGGGCGTGGAAAGGAGGGAAGCCCACGCCCGCGTCCGCGAGCTGCCTGTCTGACACGAGCGAGCGGAACTCGCCGACGTCGTCATGTTTGCCGGCAGCGGAGCGGAGCACCTCGGCCAGGCGCGTTTCCTGGCCACCTCGGTTGACGTAGAGGAGGGCACGCCCGGTGTCTGCGTCAAGGCGCTCCCGCACCCAGGGCAGCTCCTGCCTCAGGTCCTCTGGCCGAGCGCGCGCCTCGACGCGCTCGAAGCGTCGGAGGGCATCGCTCACTGAGAAGGTTCGCCCATGGAGGTAGCGGCACACCTGGGTGGTGGCCTCGTCGAGAACAGCCTCGATGCGGTAGCGGCGGATGCTGGCTTCGGCGTAGCTACTTACCTGCGCAAAGGCGCGCCCCTGGCCAACGAAGCTGCCCGCCACGACTTCCCAGTAGAAAGGGGCCCGCTCGATGAGGGCGCCGCGCGCGGCCCGCTCCAAGGACTCGGCGATGTCGCTTCGCTCGAGGCCGGCCTCAAGCCCCTCGGCCACAAGGCGCCGGGCTTCTGCTCCGAAGGCGTCCAGCCTGCGACCGTACTCGTCCCGCACGAAGTTACCCTGCGTCCGGACGATGTGGTGGGCCACGCGCCTGTCCATGGCGTTGAATCGGGCGGCGAGGGCGAGGCCCTGCTCGCGCCGAGCGTGGCTGCGGGTGGAGGCCACCACCTCCTCTGCTGCGTCGCCGAGGGGAGCCTGGATGCGAGAGGGAATGAGGGCAGTGTGCTGCCCTGCGGCTTCCAGTGCCTGGGCGACGAGGCGCCTGCGCTGGGCGGCCGTTGTCGTCCTCCAGTCCACGTCCAGGACGGCCACGGCCTCCCGCATGGCGTCCACGTCCGCGCGCCCGACGGCGCGGCGCAGGCGCGCGGCAAGCAAGGCCACCGCGCGGTCCATGCCCGCGGCGGTGCCGACGTCCAGGGCCTTGGCCACCGGTAGCCGCAGGACGTCGCCCAGGAGCGTGTCCGCCACGGCCCGCGCCTCATGCAGGAGGAGGAGGCTGTCAGCGGGGGCCGTGCACATGGGGCACCTCTTTCGCCACCAACTCCACGGGGCGGCGGCGCCTGGCGCGCACCTCGACGCCAGCCGGAGTGGGGGAGAAGACAACGTCGTGGCTGCCCGCACACCTGTCACACAGTGCGAAGACGAGTAGGCCGTTGCGCCACAGCGTCGTCGTCTCCTCCAGGAGGACGCGCCCGCGGCACATGCGGCACTCGAGGACACCGCGCTCGGCGTCCGCCTGGGCCTGGAGAACCCACGCGCGCTGGAGTTGCTCGGGCGTCATGACTCCCTCGCCGAGAACCACCTGTCGAACTCCTCCTGCGGCACGGGGATGTGCTCGGCGTCCATGTGGCGGCGTGCGAGCGCCAGGCGTCCTTGGGCCAGACGCTCCTCCTCGGCACGAAGCTCTTCGCGCAGTCCGAGCAGGCGCTTGGCCTCGCCCAAGAGCGCGCCCTTGTCCTTCTGGGGCCGCAAGTCCTCGACGCCCGTTTGAATACCCGCGAGCGTGAGCGTGAGCGGGCGCTTCACCCAGTCGTCCCCAATCTTCCTGAACTCACGGTGGAAGATGTCGCCAGCCAGCTGGCGGCCCTCCTCGGGAGTCAGCACGCCCACGCGCACCAGGCGCTCCACCATCTCCGTCATGCGCTCCGGGTCCCTCGTGGCCGTCGTCTGGCTGCGGAAGCGCCAGAAGCGCACGCCCATGTCGGCGAGGACCTTGCGGTTCAACAAGAAGTCAAACTCATCTCTCTCGGGCTGGAAAACCTGGTCCTCGGCGAAGCGCAGCTGAGCCTCGGCCACGGAGCGATTGAAGTCTCGGCCATCGCCGCGCAGCAGCGGCGGCAAGCGGAAGGCGCTGCCGACCTTGTCGATGTTGCGCGCGTCATAGGCCTGGAAGAGCGCGTCCTGCTGCTGGGCGTCTGTCAGCGGGCGCAGCTCAATCTTCGCGCGGCCTCCGTCGCCGGTGCCGCCGCCATCGGCTTCCAAAATGAGAATCTTGTGGAAGTTGGCTTTGCCTTTGAGATTTTCCTCGATGAATCGCTCGATACGCGGGACTGATGCGTCGGAGAGCCTTCCTCCGGAGACGAGCAGGGCGAGAGGCGGAACGCTCTTGTTGTTGAAGTAGAGGTAGTTGACCTCCTCCATCTGCCGGGAGCCGAGGACGGACAAGAGGGTGCCCACCCAGCGTGGAATTCCGTACGGCGAGCGCGGCGAGTGGATGGCGAAGTGGATGAGCTCCGTGGCGGGACCGTCGAAGGCGTCCGCGGCCTTGAGGGTGGCGACGTCCTGGAAGGTGCGGCCGGTGAGGCGGGAGATGACGCGCGAGTCCCCGAAGGACTTGAAGTACACGCGCTCGCCGCCCTGCACTTGGACATAGCGGCGCAGGCGCCGACGGGTACTCACCGTGTCGAAGGTGACGGCGGAGACTCTCACGCGCTCGCGCACCTCGACAGCTTCCCTGTCCAAGGGGAGGAGGCGCACGGTGTATGAGGGCACGTAGACGAAGCGAGCGATGTCACCCTTGCCGTCGCGCAGCACCTCCCAGTACGCGTTGCCCGTTACTTCAAGGTCGTGCCGTGTGCGCCGTCGAAGCTCGACGAAGCTGGAATCGAAGCACGCAAAATCGAAGAAGGACTCCAAGCGGGCCTTCTCAATCCGCGCCTGCTGTCGCACTTCCTCGGCATGCGTAGCGACTTCCTCGTCCGTTGGGAACAGGGGCGTCCCTGAAGGGAGAGTGCCCGCGGCATGCGCGGCGGCGCGCTCCATAGCCATCGCGTCGGCCACCTTGTCCCGCGCCCCGTCGGCGTCGAAGTCGATGGCAGGCTCGAAGCGAAAGCCGAAACCATCGATGTTAGTGGCGTAGGCGTCGACGTTCTGCCGCAGCGAATTTGAATGCTCGACGAGGAGACAGAGGGCTTCTGGCTCATACGGGGGCTGGAGCGCGCCCGCCTCGCTGAAGGCCGAATCCTCTTCGCCACCGGGGCGACTGGCAGGCTCGTCCACTCGCGCGCCCACCACCACTGCCTTGAGGATGGACTGGAGACGTTCCTCGGCTTGGTGGACTTCGGCCGGCCCACTCACGAGCGGTCCTCCACGTAGGCCATGAGGCCCGTGGGGGTGTGAGAGACGGCACGCACTCGCTGGCCGCGGGCTGCCACCTCAGCGCGCACGGCCTCCAGGAGTCCGTCCGAAGTCGAGGCCTCGACGGTGAGGCCAAGCCCTGGGCGCGCCGCGCCTGAGGCAGAGGAGAGGACGAAGACTTTGACGCTGCGTTGCACACAGGCCTCCCGCACCAGATGGAGGCAAGGCGCGCGGTGGGAGGGGCGCCCCCGAGTGAGAGGGCGTTTGTAGCCGCATGCCTTGACTCCATTCAGGGCAAAGGCCTCAGGCCCGAAATCGGGGACATCGGCCCGAGCGCTTTGTGACGGTGTCGCGATGAGCCGCGACGCGCCAAGGCGGCTTGCCAGCTCAGAGGAGACTCCATGGACACCTACCGCGTCGCGAGACTGCCTGCGCGCCTGCGTGGCTTCGCACGGCCCGACACGAGCACGTCACCTGAGGGCAATGTCGAGGCGGGGGACTACCTTGTGCTCGAGGAGAAGGCCCTCCACCCCACGCCCGACACAGACTACGCCCGGCTGCTGGTGCCGAGACTCGGCGCGTTCGACACCTGGGTGTGCACGCGCTGGCGCACGCAGCGCTACGCGACGCTCGTCTCCCAGGAGCGCGCCCCTGCCCTCGCTCGGCTGTCGTTCGACAGCGAGCCGCTGGCCGCTTCGGAGGAGCGTCTCTTCACGCTCCTGGGCGCATTTGCCGACTACAGATACGACGCGAGCCGGGCGTACTACCCGTGGGCACTGCCAGGCGTCCGTGTCCCTGTGGCGCCGCCCCGATTGAACAACTGCTGCACCTTCGTCGAAGCCCTTGTGGTGAAGGCATTCTCCGAGGCGCATGGCGCGGCCTTCTCGTGGGACATGCGCCGCCATCGGCAGATGATGATCAGCTCCCCAGAGGACGCCTTCTCGCCCGTGACGGCGGCCGTCGAGTCCGGCATGGCCCTACAGGCGCCGTCGGCGGATGTTCCGCCCCAGCCTTGGACACTCATCCAGGGCTGGCGCAGCCAGTGGAACTCAGGGCACACCTTCCTCGTCGTGGACCACCATGCTGAGACGGACAAGGCGTTGGTGTTGGAGTCCAACACTGCCTTCGGGCTCGACGGCGTTGGCTACCGTGGCCTCGGCAACCTGCGAGACGTCGGCCTCCAGCCGCCTCCAGCGTGGTGGACGCGGAGCGAAGTGTGGACGTGGCGCCGCATCTGCTCGACGTACCCCCTCCGGCGCCAAGCCTGGTTGAAGGTCCATGCTGAGCGGGACCAGGACGCCCCCATGACTCGACGACCGAATTTTGGGTAGGCACACGAACGCACCCAATCACTGCATGTGGGGATAGGGGAGAAAGGGGCAACAGCGCGCTGCTTTGATGGTTCCAGCCCAACTCAAACTCTCCAGCCGGCATGGGGTTATGCTTGTTTTGCGTGGATTTCTGACTTGCTGTTCGCCAAACTGGCTATTCGACCCTTTGAACGCGAGAGCCGCATGAAGAAAACTCCTGCCCTGATAGTCTTGTCGAGCCTCCTTGTGATGCACGGAGCCCTTCTCAGCACGGGATGTGGCCCCGATGGGCAGCTCCAGATGCCAAACGAGCACGCGCAGCATATCTCAGCAGATGCGCGAGAACTTTACGTCGACACGACCTCGCTCTGGCAATCTCCAGTCATTAGCGTCTGCTGGGAGAACTCAACTGCCGCGAATGCCACTGAGCGAGGTTGGGTGAAGGCCGCGGTGCTTGGCACGTGGGTAGATGTCTCGTCGGTCAACTTCATCGGCTGGGAGGCATGCACGTCAATATCCCGAGGCATCCGCATCAGCATTGCCGACACGGGGCCGCACACAAAGGGCCTTGGCGCTCGTCTGGATGGCTATCGCGAGGGAATGGTGCTCAACTTCACCTTCGCGAACTGGAGCCCGATCTGCCAGTCCAGCCGGGAATTCTGTATCCGGGCAATCGCGGTGCATGAGTTCGGTCATGCTCTCGGTTTCGCGCATGAGCAGAACCGCCCGGACCGGCCATCCTCGTGCACTGAGCCCGAGCAGGGTTCAAACGGCAACCTAATGATTGGTGCCTGGGACCTTGCTTCGGTGATGAACTACTGCAACCCAGATTGGAACGGGAACGGGAAGTTGAGCGCGACTGATATCGCGGGCATTGTGCAACTCTACGGGGAGCGACCATGGCTGCGGGATTTCGGTTTTGATTCCGGAGGTTGGCGCGTGGAGAGGCATCCGCGAGTCTCGGCGGACGTCAACGGTGACGGCCGTGCGGACATCATCGGCTTCGCGGATGCGGGTGTGACTGTCGCGCTGTCTACAGGTACTGGATTCGCCCAGCCCCAGCTCTGGCTGGCCGACTTCGGCTACAACGCCGGAGGTTGGCTTGTGGAGAGGCATCCGCGAGTCTCGGCGGACGTCAACGGTGACGGTCGTGCGGACATCATCGGCTTCTCGGATGCGGGTGTGCTCGTCGCGCTGTCCACGGGTACCGGATTCGCCCAACCCCGGCTCTGGCTGGCCGACTTCGGCTACAACGCCGGAGGTTGGCTTGTGGAGAAGCATCCGCGAGTCTTGGCGGACGTCAACGGTGACGGCCGTGCGGACATCATTGGCTTCTCGGATGCGGGTGTGCTCGTCGCGCTGTCCACGGGTACCGGATTCGCCCAACCCCGGCTCTGGCTGGCCGACTTCGGCTACAACGCCGGAGGTTGGCTTGTGGAGAGGCATCCGCGAGTCTCGGCGGACGTCAACGGTGACGGTCGTGCGGACATCATCGGCTTCTCGGATGCGGGTGTGCTC
>NZ_JAHNZT010000062.1 GCF_019039035.1 Citreicoccus inhibens
AGCGGGGCACTGCATGGGACGCGGACTTCGTGCCCATGGGCTGGCGGCTCGCGGAGGCGGACCCGCGAGTGAAGGTGCTCGAGCTCAGCTACTCGCCTGGACAGCGCTGGGCCTGTGACCTCGCGGGAGCCGGAGCGCTTCAGTGCGGCATCGTGGTCGCGGAGCCCACTCCTCGCGTGGCGGGTGTCGCGGGGCGCACGCCGCACATCCAGATGTTCGCGTCCTTGTCCTGGGGTTTCCATGGACTCTTGTACGTGGGCGCGCTCACGCCTTCGATGCCGGCGGCCTCGCTGGCGGGCCACACGCCTCCGCCGCAGGACGCGGTCATCTCGCCGCTCCAGAACAAGACGCGACAGTTGAAGTTCTATTGAGCGTGGGCGGATGCGGCCCACTTGGGCAGCCCGCAGTGGAGGCAGCTCGGGGTGGTGCACAGGGCCACGTTGCCCCGCTGATGGAAGGGATGTCCGCAGCGGGGACACGGCCAGCGCGTCACCCGGTGCGAGGTGAGGGGCACCGTGATGAACAACGAGAGGCCCAGGTATTTGCGCCAGCAGCCTGGCCCTCCCAAGACGGCGCCGCGCGTGAACGTCAGCAGCGCGGCGGAGAAGACCCCCCCCAGGAGCGCTCCGAGGTGCGCGAGCGCGCGCCAGCGAAAGCGCCGCCACGCCGCCTCGTAGGATGGGGCCTTGAATACCTGTCGCATGCCGGTGGGTCGCCACGGGGGCAGGCCCGGGCGCTCCAGGGACGCACCCGGCCGGAGTTCCTCGGGCCGTGCAACACCGGACCCCGCTATGCGCAGGCCGAGGTGACGCTGCGCTCGGACTTCAAGCCCGAGCTGTGTTTCCTGGGCGCCGACTCCAGTCCGTCCTTCGTCCGCAGCCCCGAAGGCAACGGCTGTGCCGAGCGCTTCATCCGGACCCTCAAAGAGCAACTCCTCTGGGTCCGCTCGTTCGAAACCGTGGAGGCACTCCGTCTGGCTCTGCTCGACTGGGCTCGCCAGTACAACGAGCACTGGCTGCTGGAGCGCCACGACTTCCTCTCGCCGACTCAGGCCCGGCGAGAACTCATGCAACGGCAAGCCGCCTGATTGCTACCAATCTGGTGTCTCAACAATCAGGTGCGGTACACAGCGCCGCCCCAAGCGCCCATGTCCACAGCGGGCGCCAGTCAGCGCCGCGGGCAGCCTTCCTGGAGATAGTGGGCATCTCCCCATGGCGAGTCGAGGCGCTGCCGGCCGCGAGGGAGTCACCCCTGGGTGGTATGGACCAGAAGGTCTGCCTCTGCCTTCGAACGCGCTGCACTTCTTCTGCTTTGGCGCCAACGTGGGGTTGCTGCGACGGCTGGGCAGATGATGGGAGGCCGCGCCAGAGGAGGAAGGAGTCCCTGGTGCGCGTTGGCAAGCGGCTTGGTGCGCTTCCTCCTCGCCCGTCGGTACATGCAGTCCCGCCAGTCGCTGCTGGACTACTCGCTCACGCAGTTCTTCCGAAAGCGAGGGGGCGTCATCGCTCGTGACTGGAGGGACCGTCAGCTTGCCCTCAGTGCAGGCTGGGTGATCTCTGACCTCTGAGGCAATGCAGGGTAAAGTTGGACCAGAATGTCCAACAAAAACGGCGATAGCGGGCCGCACGTTAACTATTGTAGGGAGTGAGCGTGGGGAGAGACGTGACGCTGGCGACGCCCTCGAGTGTGTTCGACCCGCCGCGTAGCGGAGGAGGACGTCGTGCGTCCATGTGGGCGGACTTCCTCGTCGACTCGTCGCATGGGCATTCGTCGAGTGAGGGCGGGCTTGGGCTGCGTTTCCGTGGGCCCGTTTCAGGTCCCGAGCACCTGCTCGTCGAGACCTTCCTCAACACGGCCACGATCCAGCTTCGCCCTTGCCGGCGCCTGACAGTGTTCGCCGAGCCTGCGATCGATACTGGCTTCCCCGACCTCGTCGGGGTGGTCTGGCGCAGCGATTTGGCTCGCGAATGGATCGCCGAACGCGAGCGCCTTCGCGCGATGGACCTGCGGCTTCTACACCTGCTGGCGACCCAAGGCGTGGTGGAGCTCTCGTTCCTGCACAGGCTCTTTCAGCGGGGCCTCAACGGCATGCTGACTCGGCTTGAGGAGGCCGGCGTCGTGTCGATTGGGAAGTCAAAATGCCGGGCTCGCAGCATGAAGCGCATTTTTGCTGTCGAGCGCATCATTGCCATCGAGGCGAAGGTCTCTGCGACGCAGCGAGCGCTTGAGCAGGCGAGTGCGAACACGTGGTTTAGTTCCGAATCGCACGCACTGCTTCCACGTCGACGTGCTGGGGAGCGCCTCATGGGCGTAGCTTCGTCCCTCGGGGTCGGAGTGCTCGGCTTCGAGGAAGACCGAGTGACGAAGGTGTGCGCGTCGTCGATTCGCGTCGTGCCGCGCTCCTACGGCTCGTGGCTCTTCAACGAATGGACTTGGCGCATTGCTCGTGAAACGGGCGCGATCTGATGGAAGAGGGAGCTGAGCATGGATATTCCGTGGATCGCTGCACAGTTTCCGCAGCTCTCTGGTCTGCAGCCGCTCGCGACAGGGGGACAGAAGGTGGTCTTTGCCGCGCAGCATTCGAGCGACGGCGACGTCGTGCTGAAGCTCCTGCTGAAGGCAACGGGTGAGGAGCGCCTCGAGCGAGAGGTGCTCGCAGGGCAGCTCATCGAGTGCGAGCGCGTGCCTCGGGTCTTTGAGACCGGTGAGCTCGCGACACCGATCGGGAGCTGCATCTGGCTGCGCGAGCAACGCGTTCAAGGCACTACGCTGCGCACGCCTCTCCGCATGGGCGCGTTTGACTTTGCTGTTGTCGTTCGGCTCGGTGTGCAGTTGCTCGCGACGCTGGCGCTGGCCGAAGCCAAGCGGATTGTGCATCGTGACATCAAGCCGGAGAACATGATGTTCGACGGGAGCGGCAATTTCTGGCTGCTCGACTTCGGCCTGGCTCGACATCTCGACCTCGAGTCGTTGACGGCCACTCGGTTCGCCTTCGGTGTCGGCACGGTCGGGTACTCGCCCCCTGAGCAGATGCGAAATCGGAAGCGAGAGATCGACGGACGGGCGGACCTCTTCGCTGCTGGGGTCCTGCTCTACGAGTGCGCAACGGGTATCAATCCGTTTTTAGTTGGGGCGCGCGATCAACTCGAAGTGTTGAAGCGTGTCGAGCAGCAGCAGCTTCCTCGGCTGCAGTTGGCGGCTGATTGCGATGGCTCGTTTGCCGATCTCGTCGCCGCTCTCACGCAGAAGTACCCGAACCAGCGCCCGCGCTCCGTTGCCGATGCACTGAAGTGGATGACCGAGATCGCCTCTATCCATGCCATCGCTCCCGCTGGCGTAAGGAATGTCTGATGGACCTGCACTTTCAGTTTGGCTTCGGAATGATGGAGCACTGCCGCCATCTCGTTCGCTCGTGGGGCGGTGGGACCGTCATTCTGAGCCCACGAGACCTGAAGCGAGCGCAACTCGTGAAGCTCTCGGATGAGATTCGTGACCTGCCCGGCGGACAGGTCCTCGTAGACCCTCAATTCTACGTCCCACGCAGCGACCATTTCCGCCTCACCGCGCACGACTACTGGCCGGCCAGCTACGAGACCAACGGCTTCTTCGGTGGGCCAGGCATGCAGACGCTGATGAGCGCGGTGCTGCAGCTCAACCGAGAACTCGGCTGTTCGGCCGTCATTCTCCCAGGGTTAATGGCGACAACGATTGACGACGACTGGCTCGCGACCGTTCGGGCGACGGCCGAACACGCGGTGACCATGAACGCTGGCATTCCACTCTACGCGACGGTCGCGCTCGGCGCCGACAGTGTTCGGAACAGTTCTGGGATCCAGGATGTGCTCGCCGAGTTCGAATCGCTAGAGGTTGAGGGAGCGTACCTGCTCTTCGAGCACACGAATGGCGACTACATCGTTCAGGATCCCATCTGGCTCGCGAATGCGTTGGAACTGGCGGCTGGACTTCGGCTACTTGGGAAGACCGTCATCGTCGGCTACGCGAACCACGAACTGCTGTGCCTTGGTGCAGCCTCTGTCAACGCGATCGCCTCGGGCACCTGGATGAACGTGCGAGCGTTCTCTCCGGACCGTTTCCTTGCCGCAGAAGAGGACATCAAGAGGAAGGCTGTATGGTACTACGATCCGGCGAGCCTCTCCGAGTACAAGCCAGCCTTCCTTGATATGGCGCAGCAGCGAGGAGTGCTCGCGTCGATGGCTCCGCCAGCGTCATTCGGCAGCACCTATGCCGCGCCGTTGTTCTCGGGCGTGCAGCCGAGCTCCGTTGGCTTCGGCGAGCAGGAGGCGTTCCGCCACTACCTACAGTGTCTGCTCCATCAGGCCCGGGGAGTTCGCGCCGCGACGTTCGACGCCACAGTGACTAATCTTCGCCGAACGCTGGATGCTGCCGAACGGCAGGCGCGGCAACTTGCCCGGGCCGGCGTGTTGCCCGGGCTCCGCAGCTTCTCTGATGCTTTTGACCCGGTGCGCTCGGCGCTCAGCTCGCTCGAAGCGACGCGTGGGCCAATGCTGCGGAGGGCGTGGGGAACGCTCTGAAAAGCTCCCCGTCCGGGACAGCGTCCCTATGCGCAACAGTTCTGCGCCGCGCGACAAAATCGAGAATACCGAGTAACGGTGAGCCGCTTTTCGCTCTCTCGATTAACAGGTGGCCTATTTCGGCCTTTTGAGAAAGGGAAATGACGAAACCCTGGAAGGTACGACATCGAAAGCCCTGGATTTTCAGAATCGGCTGCCCGCAGTGGTTAACAAAACTGTTAACCACTCTCGGCCTCTCTCTCCCCAAAACGGGTGAAAGAGCGGTCCAGAGAGCCCAATCAGCGGCCGAGGAGAGGGGGCATCTCGGTCTGCGGGGTGGAGAGCCGAGAGCTCCCTCTTCAGCACCGCGAGCCAAAATCCCTTGGGATTCAGGGGCTTAAACACGAAGGCCCCGCGATGTCATCGCGAGGCCCGTGTTAAACAAAAAAGGCCCTACCGGTTGGTAGGGCCTTTCAAGTAGCTCCCCGACTGAAGCCCCGCGCGAACTCGTTCTCGGCACTAGCTCCAGAGACTGCGACGGAAAACACGAGGAACATCCTAGGGTTAGGTGGAGTCCGGAAAATTCGGGGCCCGATTGAGTCTCCGCAAACTTCCGTGGGGCTCTTTCCCCGGCTATCGCGGATTGGGTCTCGCGTCCAGAATCTCCCGAAGTGGTTTGATGTGGGATGCTGGGCCACTATGGCGGCGCAGGCCCTGGGCTTGTATCCACCCCTGCTTCTGCTGACGGCTACCTTCCTCGGGGTATTGCTCTGCCCGTGCCCGACGCCTGCTGCGCGCACCGGGCGCCTCATGCGAATGCGGCTGACAGCGGAGGCCGACAGCCGGCTCGCTCGTGATTCAGCCGCGGCGATCCACCGCGTTGCCCATGGCGAGGATGAACTCGCTAGGCTCCGTTCCGGACCAGAGGACGTGCAGCGAACTGCGGCAGCGCGAGAGCGCCACCAGGAACAGGCGTAGGTCGTCCTCGCGCCGCGTCTCTCGGTGCAGTTCGCTCTTCACGCTGCTGAAGTCCGGCATACGGTCACGGTCCACACCCACCACGATGCAGAGGTCGAACTGCTGGCCCTTAATCTGCCGCGCCGAACTGAGGGTGATGGCTTTCTGTGGCGTCCGCCGGCCCTCGCCATTGGGGCGGTGATGCTGGATGCCGTTGGCTACGAGGAAGGTGCCCACTCGCTCCAGGAGGGCATCATCGAAGCCGATGACGCCCACATCTCGAGGCTTGCCCCCTCCGTCAAGGTAGCTGCGCACAAGGTCGCGCACCTGGGCGAACATTGCCTGCTCCCCCGCAAACCCGCTGACTATTGGGCGCTCGCCGTTGTTCCCCTCGCTGCCCGTCTGAAATGCGCCCCAGTTGTCGACGAGGCCGAGCGTCGGGTAGGCAGTGATGAGCTGGTGAAGGGCGGCGACGATCTGCCGGGTGCTACGGAAGTTCTGCTCCAGGCGGGTACCCTGGAAGCGCAAGTCAGTGTCGAAGCCAATGTCACGCAGGCTGGGATAGCGGGCGTAGACGGCCTGCGCTTGATCGAAGCACAGCATCATCCCCTCGGGTCGCTTCACCAGATGGCGCAGGAGCGTGAGCTGGTTTCGGAAGAAGTCCTGCGCCTCGTCAAGGATGAGGTAGTCGAAGCCGTCCTCCGGTTTACGGTACTGTTGCCACACCGTCTTGGACACCTCCTTGATGGCGTCGTTCGTCAGGTCGTCCGAGTCCACGAAGCCAAGGTTCCGGAGCGTCTCGTTGTAGATGGTCGCAATTTCCCAGACGAAGCGCTTGAAGGGCTTCTCCGCTGCGGCAAGCCACCAGCCAGCGGGCCGCCTTTCGTTGAGATAGGTGGTGAGGTCCGCGATGTCTCGAGCTTTGATGAACTGGCTAATCTCAGTCTCGATTTCCCAGAGCCCGTTCTTGCTGCGGGCGTCGAACTGCGACCAGAGGGAGTTGTATTCCCCATCGGTGAGCCGGCGTCGCGCTTCGTCGACAGCGAGCCGCAGGGCCGCGTGGCGGTCTGCGTCCCCCTTCTCTGCGCGGTAGGGGGCGAGCGGCTCGATGCCAAGCTCATCCACCTTCACGAAGCGGGCGCACCACTCGTGGAGGCTGGTGATGGCGATGTGCTGTGGATGGGAAGGGACGAGAAATCGCTCCAGGCCCAGCCCGCTGACCTGCTCCAGCACTTTCACCCCGAGGTCGGGGTTGAAGACGAGGAAGCCGATGCGTGACCGCTGCCCCTGCTCCTCTGCGCGCCTCGCCACGTAGCCTGCCCGCATGACGGCCGTGAACGTTTTGCCCGTGCCCGGGCCACCCTGCAGGCGAATGGGGGCGTCGTGCTCCATTTTCACCACCGAGGCTTGCTGCTGGGTGAGCATGGCGAGCGCAGACTCGAAGCTTAGCCCTAGGGATGCCGAGCGCCCCGTGGCGCTCATCTGGTAGACCTCGAGGGTCGTAAGGCGCTGTTCGCGCCGACGCGCCTCGGCGATGAGCTTGTGCTGGAAGGCGCGCTCGACGGCCTCGTACTGCCCCTCGCTGAGGTGGTCCATCAAACCGATGAGGTCATCCTCAATGCGCATGCCGAGAACCTGCCGCATGAGGGTCTGGTCAGTGATGTTGAGTTCGCGCAGCCGGTTGAGGGGAATCCACCCATCACGGAGCGGCACCTCTGGGGGCGGCGTCTCCGTGATTCGCGGCCGGTCCAGTGGCTCAAGCATCCCGCGCATCTCAAGTGCCGCCTCCTGCAGCTTGCTGAAGCCTGACAGTTGCTGCTCAGGTGGCTGCCGGATTGAAGCAGAACCAGAATGTGTGGCCCAAAGTTTAGCGTCGAACAGACCTAGCACTGCCGTGAAACGAGGCGCCTCCACGAGGAAGTGCAGGCGGTGGTAATCGCCGGGGGCGAAGATGGCATGGACTTTCTTCTCGCGGACGTACTTGAGGCCCGCCCGCTCGCGTGCCGAGTCGATGTTGGCCACGTCGAGCACTCGCCGGAAGAGCGATTCCCCCCAGTCGCGGTGAGTAATGAATTCCTCGACGACGTCACCAGGAAGGATAACGTCGCGCCACGTCTCCTGCGGTGCCCCGTCTGCGGCGGGCGAAACGTCGAAGATGCCCGTTATCCCCGACAGGATGCTGGCAGCACGGAAGCGCCGACCGGCCACTTCGAAATCCAAGCTGCTGCGGTTGATGGGCGGCGGGGTTCGGTCTACGTGCTCCAGCGCCTTTGCCAGTGAGTCATGCCCTTTGGCTCCAAGCCCCCGCAGCAGCCGCTCGCTCAGCCACACCGTGTTCACGCATGCCCCCGTGAGGTGACGTCTCTGCACGATTGTGCAGGTGCAAGAAGGGCAGGGTCAATGCGCCTCATCTCTCCGTCCACCTGCGGACTTTCGGGATCTCGTGAACGCGAAGGATGCGACATACCGCCGAGAGAAGTCCCTCTCTTCCACTTCACGAGTGGGCGACCTCTGGGCCAGAAAGGGCTTGCCAAGCAGGGCACCCGGCATGCGGAGCTGCTGCACAGCCATCGAGGTCCACGCCAACCCAGGCAGCCCTCTGCGGTGCGGTACACCCCTCCGCTACGACAAGACGGCGACCTGCTGCTTCGCCGGACTGCACGTCGCGGCCATGGTTCTCCGGCTGCATTAATCGGGGACAGCCCCTAGCACTTCGCGGGAGTGCTCGGGTTCGCGATTTCACTCCACCGACCGTGTCCGGTTTGTGACGGGGGCAACCCCATTATGCTGGATACCACTTGGTCCCCTGTGGGGGACTTACTGGCGGGGTTTCGTCCAGCACAGTGTGCCCGTCGAAGTGCACCAAGCACAACTCCCTGTCTACGAACTGAACGGAAGCTACTCGCGCTTCGGAACAAACAAGCGGTCGGAATGTACCGTAGCCGCACCTATGGAAGCGAACCCGCTCATCGCGCCCTTTGGCTGCATCGCATAGACGTCCAACCGCTGGCGTCGTGGGGATGGTCTTGACCCTGTCATCGTCGAGCCAGTCATTCTTCCAAGGCGGAGTCGGGTGATTGCGATGGTAAACGACCAAGTAGAGCATGCTCCCCTCCATCCGATGTATGCTAGTCGCGCAGCATAACACTGCGGCTATCGATGGCTCTCGCGGACAATGTGCTAAATGGCGCTCACTGAGCGCGTGCCCATCCGTCTTCAAGCACATCCGCCACGTCATTGGCCAGACGGTTATCCGGGCAGGGCGTCCAGTTCGGCCTGGACCGCACCACCGTCTTCTGGACGCGGCCCTGGAGTGCGCCGGCGGAGGAGGGTGGACGCCGAACCTCAAGGCCGGACGGTGCCCTTGGCGATCCCGCCCCCACTTCGCCGGCATTGGAACTTAATGGCCTCGTGTGCGCCTCGCTCGCTCACAGTGACGCAAGGCCCCTGGTGGCCTTGATGCGCTCATGATGCAGCGACCGGATTCTAGGTAGGCATGCGCATTCATGACGGGGCGACCGAATTTGGGGTAGGCACAGCCTTGGTACAACACCAACTGCCGGGCACCACTGCTCAGGTGCCCGTGTCCAGGGAGGTGCCTGGCGAAGTCTCCGCCTGGTTCGTCCAAAGTACCTCCAGAGACCTGCGCCCAGCCCTTGTGGTCTTCACCTCTGCTAGGTGTTGGAATGGCAGCCAAGTCGCGCCTGCATTCTCACAGACGAGGACCTGCCCTGCTCTCAAGGTACACCATTCCGCGAGCGCAGCGAAGTCCAGGCCCTCTGAGCCGAAGCGATAGTGCTTTCCCGCCAGTTGGTAGGGAGGGTCGACAAACCAAGTGGCTGGGCCAGCCACCGGGCAGTCGGCGTAGCTGCAGGTGTAGACCTTCCAGTGCCGAATCGCTCCAACCTGGGACGCAATTGTCTCTCGGACACGTTGGCCCCAGAAGGACCCAGGGCGAATCCCATCCCTCATCCACCTCGATGGGCGCTTTCGTGGACTCGCAGTCGCTCGATTGAGCCAGAAACCGACGAGCCATCTTGCCTCTTGGCAGACTGCGAGATCCTCCACCGAACCATCAGGTGCAAGGTCAGGAATTGCGAGGATCTCCTCTGGCTTCACTCTAATCAGGTATTGCCAGACGCCGGCAAGGATTGGGTCAATTTCGCAGAGAACTACCTTTCGGTCGGCATACCTGAGCGCATACCCAGCGGAGCCAGCGAAGGGCTCGACAATCATCCCGAAATGGGGAGGAGGGTAGTTCTTCAAGGCGTCGCGCCACTTACCGCCGTAATACCCGAAGAAGGGCCGGAGGTGGTGCGTGCCCGAGGTGAGCCGCTTGGGCGCAAGCCGCGTCGGTGCCTCTCGCGCCGGACTCGCGTCAAGTCCAGGAAGGAGGGGCGTCGATTCGACCTTCTTTCGCTTCGTCATTGCTCCCAATGGGTCCTTCGCCTTCCGCCACATGGCCAAGTACGGGCGACTCCAGGTTTCATGGAGCCACACCTACTGTCCCGCTTACCAGCGTCGAATGCGCTGCGGTACCGAGTGTAGGCTGCGCTGGTCGAAGTGCCTACTCCTCCGCCCGATAAGGGGCTGAAGATGCGCTCCCCTATCGCATACCGACAAGCCGCAGTTCCCACCTGACCGCGTCCGATTTGACGGGGGCAACTCCACGCTGTTCCACCCGGGCTGGGCGGTAGACACAACCCCCACCGGACAGGCGGTAGGGTCGACGGCTCGCAAGCGCGAGTCGCTTCGCCCGCGGTATCCCCAGGCCTACAGGCTGTCGAATTAGGTGAGGTACTGGAGCTGGCTGATCTTGCACGCGCGGGCTGCTCGACCGTCGGTTTCAGCTGGGAGGTCGCCGCGGTTCGTGGTTGAGCCTACCCCTCTGGTTGCTTAGCCTCTGAGGGTCGCCAAACCATCCCGTCAAATGCGGGCGCTGCTCCCGCTCGGCAGCAAAGTCCCTGTGCAAACCATGGCCGTCCCGACGCGAGCGCAGCATCGAATAGCAGTTGAGGTAGTCGCATGGTATTTGAAGACGTACTACGCGACACCGGAGGACCCTGGCACCCTGGCTATGTTCTGCAGCCAGGAGCGGCTTGGGCAGTTTGCGCTCGAGCCAACCGCGCTGCAGCGTGGGGATGCTGCGGCCCTATTCCAACTGCTGGTGGGTACAGTACTTTTTCAGCGGCAACGCGACTTGCAGGTGCTGCGTATCCTCCGGGGGTTGAGTGCGAATGAGATCCGAGAGCTTACCGATGTGCCTCGGCTCCTCGTCCATGCCCTGAACAACCAGTGTGTGCAGAGCCACTCGGTCGCAGCGCTACACGCGAGCTGTGACGTCGGCAAAGATGCTGGCGGCAAAGGGATGTGCGGACAGCGTCCTGTGGCTGCCTGCGACCTGAAGCGGCACGCTGAGCTGCTCCGGCGCTATGGCGATTTCGGGAAGGTTCCCACCTCCGCAGCCCTGCTGCTGCACGAAGCTGGTCAGCCAAGCCTGGCTGCCTTGTTCACGCAGGTGTGCCGCAGCCATCGCACGCGGCGTGCCCGGGCGGTTGCGCTGGAGGCCGCGCTGCTGCGGGTGTGGAGGGTCAGCTACAAGCTGGCAAACATGTACCTCTCGATCCTAGCCAACCCGGATCTGAACCCCAATGGCCCGTGGGCTGCTCAGCTCGACTGGACGTATTTCGTCGTGGTGGATAGCAATGTCGACCGCTTCTTGGCCTCGGTGAACTATGAAGGGGCGGCCGACTATGGCGCACGGCGCGAGTTCCTGCAGGCGCTCGCACGTGGAATCGACCTGAGGACCTTTCATCGTGACCTCCACGCCTACAACCCGCGCCTCGTCCAGCAGGCCCTCTACCTCTTCATGAGCGCCTCCAACCGCCGGGAGAGTGCTGTGGATTGCAGTAGGGCGGCCACTCTTGCGTGCGGCGAGTGCCCGCGCCCTCTCTCTACGCGATGCCAGGTTCGCCCTGAGAAGTAGGGGGGGGCGGTGCGCTATCGGGCTGCGCCCTTGCCGCTTCTGGATGCCGTGCGCTTGGTGGGACCGGCCTTAGGGGGCTTCGCTACCCTCGGCGTAGACCTAGAAGGGGCCGGCGACCGACCGAGGCTTGCAGTGACCGAAGCGGGGAGCAGGGTGTCAAAGCGGAACTTGCTCGCCTCAAGGTACTCGCGTACTTCATCCATCACCAACCAGCGCCGTCCCAGCCCTTCCGCTACTCGGCCCGTGGTGTTCGAGCCTCCGAAGGGGTCGACAACCACGTCCCCTTCGTCCGTCAGTAGCTTAATGAAGAAGTCTGGGAGGACCGCCGGAAAGCGCGCGGGATGGATCTTCAGCCCTGCCTCCTTGCAGCGCTTGGTGTACTGGTCGTTGGCGGCGGTGTTCCCGGCCTTGATGAGGTCCGAAGGAGTTTCTTCCTCAAAGAAATTGGCCGGGATGGAGCCGCCCGCGTCCACTTTGTCGAAGCTCGCCGCGATGTTGTGCCCCGAGGGCCTCACCGTCGCGCGCACACCTCGTTGGTTGAGGCGGAACATGTCCGCGCTGTAGGGCTTGAGGACGTTGCGGTTGTTCGCCTTTGGCCATGGCGACTTGGAGAACCACCAGACGTACTCGACCGCGTCCTTCATTCGAATGCGTCGCACGGTAACCCACTCAGCTGGCACGGGCATCTTCGCAGGATTATACCAGAAGCACTCTTGCGCTAGATGGAACCCCACCTGCTCTACCAGTGCGAGCAGCACTTTGAAGTGGTAGGTGGAGCGGGTGGGCTGCCCTTTATTGTAGCTGCCGCCGATGTTGAGCACGAAGCTGCCATCGTCCTTAAGAACCCGAAAGATGTCGCGGGCGAAGGTGAGCAGCCACTCCACATACTCGTCCTTATGGACGTTGCCGTACTCCTTCTTGAAATGCAGGGCGTATGGGGGGGACGTGAAGACGAGATTGATCGAGGCATCGGGCAACTGGCGCAGTACGTCGCGCGAGTCCGCCACGTAGGCAGCACCGTGCTCCGTTCCGTAGAATGGAGCAGCAGCAGGAACGAGGGCTGCGGGGTGCGGGGCCTCGGCGTGTGCAAGAGTAGCCTCCTGCGAGCGGGTCATGAGGTGATCTCCAGGGGCGAACGAGATACCGGTGGTGTCAGAGGGGTAGATACGAAGTTGACCACCAGCTATCCACGGCTAGCATCAAGGCGCCCACCTCTATCTATGGAAATTGGTTGACGGTGTCAACCCAAAATCCCTCCCCGCCAGCAGACGAGTGGATCTCCCAGGCCGACGCCGCCCGTCTCCGTGGTGTGTCGCGGCAGGCGATCTCACGGCTCATCAAGCGTGGCCGTCTCAGGACGACCACTGTGGCGGGCTACGTCCTCGTTCATCGCCTGGACGTCCTCAGCTTTGAGCCCCAGCTGGCGGGACGGCCTCGCAAGCACCACGGTTCAGATGACTAAGCCACTGGATGTCGAAGAGTTGAAGCGCCTGCTGGACGGGCTGAGCGAGAGCGAGCGGCGGCAGCTCTACTTGCACCTGCGGCACTCGCTTCCGAAGCACCCCATGGAAGAGCGGCTGATGGTGTCCGCAGAAGGGATCTTGGAGGCCTTCGCACGTGCAGGAGATCTCACCGTTCGGATGATTCGTGGGGTGATTGCCGAAGGTTCGTTTGCTGCTGAAGTGCTCCCCTTGCTTGCTCCCAAGTGGCGGGAGCTGCGTATTGAGGGGGCCGACCGTCCATACGACTTCCTCCTGACGGATAGCCCCGAGGGCGCGTCACCGCAGGGACCGTACCCGCAGGTGAAGGTCCAGGTGAAAATGCAGCGTTCAGAAGGTGGGAAACCCCTCTACGCGAACAACCAGTGGAAGAAAAAAGTGAAGTGGCCAAGCACCCACTTCATAGTCGAGCTGCAAAAGAGTCGCGCCGGCGAGACGGGGACAGGTGAATCCACTCGGCCCTATCGCTTTGGAGAGTTTGACCTCCTCGCAGTCTCGCTAGGTCCCGCCCGAGGCCGCTGGAGTGCGTTTATTTACACGGTTGAGCGATGGTTGCTACCGGATTTCGCGACACCAGCGTACTTGCTCAAGTACCAGCCGGTAGCACCAAGTGACTGTGATTGTTGGACGACCGACTTCAATACTGCTGTGCGCTGGCTGCGGAGCGGGGTCGTGCGGCGCATCACGAGCGACATTCCAACGCTATTTGCCCCTGGCTGACGGATGCCGGCGGAGGAAGTAGGAGAAGACGAATGCCACATCGGCCATCAAGGTATGAAATTGCCCTGGTTCGGCGCCTCTCTTTCACTTTGTGTAAATCCCTCAGCGCGTTTGGGCAGACAGGACAAGCCGACTGACCTGCCTGAATTCTTCGGACCACTGATTGCGAGAGGGGCTCCGCTCGGGAGGGTCTCTCCACGGAACCTCGGCCTTCACTCGCCACATCACAGCGTTGATGCAGTCGCGGTCCCCTCGCTTCGAGCGCGGGCCAGTCCTGGGACTCAGAACGGCCTCAATACAGCTCCACTCGGCATCGCTCAGCTCATGTCGGCGCATGGGCCAGTGCTGCGCATGCAGGGCTTCTGCCAGCAACCTCACTCAACGTGGAGCAGGTCGAACCGAACGTTCGGCCTGCCGCGTGCCGTGCGCCGCGAGTACCCCACGTGCCCGGGACGCCTACGTCGAGGTGACGGAGGTAGATGGCGCCCGCCACGCCACCGTCCTGGTGGGCAAGTTGGTCCCATACACGAGGCACCACACGATCCAGTTCCTGGAGGGGCGCATCAGCACCACCGCCGCGCGGGCCGCACGCGCGCCTCACTCCCATTGACGCGCTGCCCGAAGTGGCCTTGACGCATCCAGGACGCAGGGGCCGAATATTTGGCAGGCACGTGGGGCCGTATCGACCCTGCCTACAGGCCGCGGCGTCCCATCCCGGCTACTCAATCCTGGTATAGGTGCCATGAATGACGCACTGAATGGGGGAGGCATGTTCAGGAGTGTTGCAGATGGTTTCGCCAAACTGCTTGAGGCGATTGAGCCGAATCCGAAGGAGGTCGATGCCCGGGCTTCGCATCGGCGCAGCATAGAGCAAGCACTGGATACTTCGTTTGCAAACTTCAATCGGCTGGCCGTCATTGGCAGCCACACGCGTGAAACCGCAATCCGCGGCTACTCCGATGTGGACTACTTGGCCGTGTTAGGCAAGGCCGATGTGATGCATGGGGGGAAGGTGGTGCAGTCCAGCACTGTGCTGGCGAACGTTCGGAGGGCGCTCGGCAGTCGGTTCAAGTCCACGGAAATTCGCAACGACGGTCCCTCTGTTGTCGTCAACTTCAAGGGAGGCGAAGGCGCAGTGGACGTCGTGCCTGGATATTGGTCGGGTACTACTGGGCAAGATGGCTACCCGGTTTTCGCCATTCCCGATGGTGTGGGCGGGTGGCTCTTAACTTCACCGCAGCGGCACAGTAAGTACCTTGTCGAAGAAGGGGCGGCCTCCCGCTACAAGCTCAAAGGGACGATTCGGCTTCTCAAGGCATGGAAGTATGCACGCACACCGAGTGTTCCACTGCTATCCTTTCACCTTGAGCTTCTCCTTGCATCAGCAGGCACCTGCAAAGGCATCAAGACCTATGGGGCTTGCCTTCTTGATGCCTTCCGGCTGCTCCGAGACCGCGGTGGCAGCGCGCTCAATGATCCACTAGGCATCTCAGGTCGCATTCCAATTGTCTACACGGCACATCAGGCGGAGGCTCTTGTGAAGCATGCCGCGCACGCTGCTTTCCATGCTGACGCTGCGCTCTCCGCTGAGCAGAGCGGGCTGATCGACGAGGCGTTCCGCCAGTGGCGAATCGTCTTCAATGGTTGGTTCCCTTCCCGCCGATAGGAGGGCCACCGTGTCCGCATCGAGTGACATCGCCATCAGACAGAATTTCGCGGAAAACCTCGAACGACTCGCTGCTCAACGAGTCCTATACTCGCGAGGGAAACTAGCTCGCGGCGCTAGTGCGTTCATGGGCACTTTGCTCGCTATCGCATCCATCCCGACTGCGCTCTTTTGCCCGACGCTGTCGGCTGGGCTGAGCCTTGCCGCGCTGCTGTGGACCTTTGTTGAACTCATTCTCGTTGATGGCGTAGAGGACAAGAACCGGCAGATGGCAGCGCTCATTCAGGAGGATTTCGACACACAAGTCTTCGGACTGGCCTGGAACCCTGCCCTTGGGGCGCGACCGATACCAGAGACAATCGTGGATGCTGGCCGCAGCGGCAAGGGGGACGAGCGCCTCAAGGGCTGGTACCCAGATCTGTCCATGCTGCCCCGCCCGCTCGAGATTCTCGCCTGCCAGCGGACCTGCGTAGTGTGGGACCATCGTGCCCGGGGTGAGTATCAGCTTCTCCTGACCATAACTGCCCTGGCTCTCGTTGTCGCGGCAATCACCGCCGGAGTCGCGACAGGCCAGAGCTTGTCCAATTTCCTTGTAGGCTTCGCGGTACCGATTGTTCCCGCTCTTCAGCACTGCATCAAGACGATCAAGGCTCATAGGCGCGCTCATGCAGCACAGGACCTCCTCAGTGGAGACATTGACATGCTTTGGACGGAAGGGGTCAAGAGCAAGGGCCGCCTGTCGGATCTGAAGCTTCGTCAGGTTCAAGATCGTCTCCTCCTCTACCGACGAGAACAACCGGCTGTGCCTGATTACCTCTACTGGAGGCAGCGTTCTCGCTACGAAGTTGCGATGCGCGAAACTGCTCAGCGCCTCATCAAGGAGGCATTGGACAAGCTCAGTCGTTAGAGTGAGAGTCGGGCGCTTCGCTCAACCGTAATGCCGTAGTTGTTGCTGCCTGAGTCGCTCAGGGAATGTACCCGTTAGGTGGTGCTGTCCGCCGTGCTACGGCGGATTGCACCCACGAAAGTGTGACGGGACAGGGAAACGCGTTGCCGGCTTGCTCCAGGAATGGCTGGAGTGCGGCTGCCCATGTCCGACTACTCCGAGGCTGTGTCGTCCGTTGTCAGCGCCCGGTGCCCCGAGCACTCCGACGTGCCAGTCGCAGGCCTCTGCGTGCGGTGTGGCACCTTCGGTTGTTTTGTTTGTCTGACGCCTGAGTCTGGACTCTGTTTTCGGTGCGGACAGTTTGTCCCCGCGCTCGCTACGCCTGGTGTGCGCCTCCTGGCCAGTCTCATCGACCTGGCCGTGTGTTGGACGCCCTCCCTCGTTGTTAGCTCCCTTCTGCTCCCGCTGGTTGCTCAGACAGACAGTGATTGGGCTGCCCTCCAGGCGCGAGTCTTCTGGCCGCCGATGTTCCTCGTGTGGGCAGTCCAGGCGTGGCTGGTTCACAGTAGCGGGCAGAGTCTGGGGAAGCGACTGGTGGGCATCCGCTTGGTGCGCGAGGACGGCCAGTCCGTCGCACTCTGGCGAGTCATCCTCCTGCGCAACATCCTGCCCGGCGTCCTGAGCGCGATGTGTGGTCCGCTCTGGCTCGTGGACGTGTTCTTCGTCTACAGCCGCGAGCGCCGCTGCATACACGACAGGCTGGCTGGCACCCTCGTCGTCAGGACTCGCTGAGTCGCTGTGCCGAGCACCTCGTGTTTTCCATCGAGAGATTTACATTGCACCCCTCGGGCCTCCGAGGAGGGATGGGGGAGAAAGTCGTCATGAAGACTGCGGCGAAGGACGGACACACCCGCGTGCCCGCATTGCTCGCATGCGCGGTGCTGGCGCTGGGGCTGGGGCTGGCATGCTCCCGGCACACGTGGAAGCGCGACGACGTCATGTCGTGGGAGGGCTGCTGTGAAGGTGAGGAGGAGTGCCTGGCGCTCCTCCGGGACGTCGATGGCCCAGACGCCGAGGAGAGGAGGCTCCCGGAAGCGCAGCAGTGCGCTGCCTGGAAGTTGGGGCGACTCGGGGAGCCCGTCATCCCCCAGCTGATTGCGCTTCTCCAACACCCGGAGCGGAGAGTCTGCGGGGGCGCAGCTCAGGCGCTGGCGGACATGCGAGAGAAGGCGAAGGGGGCCGTGCCAGCGCTCCTCGAAGCGTATGAGAGAGAGCCACGTGGGATGGCCCTTCACGCCCTCACTCTTATTGATGATGCGAGTGCAGGCCCTGTGATTGCGCGCCATCTCGAGGAGTCCCCCTTCCCGATGCTGGAGCAACTCGGCCCTAAATTGGTGCCGGTGCTGCTGGATGTACTGGAGAACCCAGAGTCGAGCTGGGCGGCGCTGGTGCGTGTGCGTTACGTGCTGTCGCGCCGCAGCTACCGCTACGCGGAGACTTTTGTGCCACGCCTCCGGGCACTGCTGGCGCGGGAGCTTGCGGAACCCACCCTGCGACGTCCACCGGGGACGTCCTGCCCTGCCGTGCCCCTGCCAAGCTGCGAGGCCATCTATGACGGGTGCACGCCGCGCGCGGCCTACGTGGTGTCGGTATTGGGGGCCGCGGGAAAGAGAGGCGTGGCTGCAGTGCCGGAAGTTGTCCAGGCCCTGCAGCGGGCGGATGTTCGCCTCGCGCCCGTGGCGCTGCAGGCGCTGGTGGCCTTCGACAGTCCTGCTGCCGTACCCGTCGTCCTGGAGCAACTGGCCCGCGCGGAATGCCAGGGGCGGGCCCTGACGAGTCTCGCCTCCCTGGGCCCCGTGGCGCGGCCTGCTGCGACCGCGCCGCTGCTGCACCTGTTGGCCACGGGGGAGGAGGGTTGGGCGCGTGCGCGGGCCGCCGCAGCCCTTGGGCGCTTGGGGGACCCAGCCGCGCTCGATGCGCTACGCCAGGCAGCCAGCTCGTCACACAGCGAGGTGGAGGGGGCTGCCATCCAGGCACTGGGGAGAGTGGCCTTCCGTCCTCACGCTGAAGAGGTGCTGCCGCTACTTCAGAAGGTGGCGGAATCGCACTCCTCTCCTGTGGTGCGCAGCAATGCGCAGCGGAGCATTCAAATATTGAAGCCAGAGCCGGCGAGGCAGGGCCCAGCTTCGCCGCGCAGTTGTGAGGCGCTACGTCGGATGGGCAGTGAGGAATGGCCAGCGGACGAGAGCGGCATTTCTCTGGTGCTGCACACGATGGAGGACAAAGTCGCGCCCGCGAATGGCCCTTGCGAGGGTGTGCCCGGGGCAGACTCTGCTGCCGTCCTCGAGCCCATGGGCGAGGCCTGTCTTGTTGGCCATGACGCTGGGGAATTCGGAGGCTCGCTAGAGGTGCATGAGAAGGGCCGGGTGACAGTGCTCGAAGCACCGGACTCCAATCCTCTGTTTGTCGTGCGGGTGCACGGTGCCCTCGTGGTGGCGGAGGGCGTCATGCACCTGTATGGCGGGGATGGACGCTTGGTTCGCATCGACGCGTCCAAGGCGGGCTGGCGCGCCACGCCCTGGGTGGAGCTGCCCGGCGCGCCCATGGCACATGCGCTGAATGCCGCGGGGGACCTCGTTGTGGCGACAATGAACCAGCGCCTCGACGAGCTTACCTGTGGCCGTGTGGACGGGAGCGCGGACACCTACGTGCTGCGCGTCACCGAGGACGGGCGCCTTTCGCCAGAGAAGTAGGCATGCGCCGCTGGGTGAGGAATTCACTGGCCCAGCGCTGGGCAGTAG
>NZ_JAHNZT010000063.1 GCF_019039035.1 Citreicoccus inhibens
CCAGCTCCGAGCCCGACGGCGCGCGCCCGAAGACCTCCTGGAACACGCCCTTGGCCAACCCCTCCAGCACCGCGGGGCTGGTCTTGTCCAGGCCGTCCCGGACCTCGCGCATCTGCGACGGCAGGTTCAGCTTCACCGAGGACGCGTTCATCTTGTCCTTGTCCACCATCTCCTGCGCCACGCCCTTCCACTTCGCCAGCTCCGAGCCCGACGGCGCGCGCCCGAAGACCTCCTGGAACACGCCCTTGGCCAACCCCTCCAGCACCGCGGGGCTGGTCTTGTCCAGGCCGTCCCGGACCTCGCGCATCTGCGACGGCAGGTTGTACTTGATGGACGTGGCGTCCATTCCCTTGCCGGCCAGGTCCTTGGCCACGCCCTTCCACTTCTCGAACTCCGCGCCCGTGGGCGCGCGGCCGAAGACAGACTTGAAGACATCCGTCGCCAGTCCATTCAAGGTCGCGTCATCGGGGGGCTTGCCCAACCCGTCCCGCTTCGCCTTCAGCTTCTCGATGACGGCGTACTTGATCTCGGTGGCGTTCTTGCCCTGCCCCCGCAGCTCGTCACCATACCGGCGCATCTCGTTACGGTCCGCCGAGCTGGGAATCTGCGTCCCGCCGTAGACGTGCTGGAAGGCCTCGTCCACGCCCTTCGAGATGGCGCTGTCGCTCGGCTTGCTGTCCGGCAGGAGCGGCGGGACGCTCGCGGTGGAGCGCGTCGTGGAGGGCTCGAAGCTCGTCCGCGCCACATCCACCCGCGTGCGTCCCCCGTCGGTCGGGCTGCTCGTCAGCTGTCGCAGCGTGGACAGGAGCTGCTGCTCGGTGCCCCTCAACGATTGGGGCGTCTGCGCGGTCCGGGTGTTCACCGTGGGAAACGTGGAGATCCGACCGCTCACCTTCGTGGACATGGCGCTCCTCCGACATCGTGAGATTTTCCCCACCTCGATTGTCGAAAGCGGGCCTCTGGAGTTGCCTGAATTGCATTTTCCAACTGTTTTTCAGCCAACACAGGCATGCCGCCGTGCGGCATGCCACGGCCTGGCCCGCACCCAACAGATGGCATCCGCCGTGTCGCGCGAGGCTTCGCAAGCACGCGGATCCCCCGCACATTGTCTTTGCGCCGCGGTGCGGCGGGGTGAGGTTCAAACGCGATGCGGCAATGGGCCTGGCTGACGGGACTGCTCCTCGTGGGGGCATGGCCGCGGCCCGCCCTCGCGGCCGAGGCGACCACGCCCCCGCCTGGCCTGACGGGCGATTGGGGTGGCTGGCGGCAGCGCCTGTTCGACGCCGGGGTCGCCCTGCAAGTGGGCTACGTCACGGAGCTGGCCTACAACGCGCGCGGCGGCACAGGACACGCGCTGCGTCAGGCCGGGCAACTCACCGCGGGCCTGGGCGTGAACCTGGACGCGCTCGTGGGCGTGCCGGGTGGCAGCCTCCAGTTCACCGTCACGTACCGCACGGGCAATGACCTGGGCGCGGACATGGCGCTGGGCACGCTCCAACTCGTGCAGGAAGTCTATGGCCGCGGCGAGGTCGGTCGGATCACCCAGCTCTGGTATGAGCAGTCATTCCTGGACAAGCGACTGAAGTGGAAGCTGGGCCGCCTCACCGTGGGCGAGGACACCGCGGACTTCCCCTGTGACTTCCAGAACCTGACCTTCTGTGGCGCGCAGCCCGGCAACATCGTGGGCTCGTATTGGTTCAACTGGCCCGTGAGCCAATGGGGCACGCGCCTGCGCGGGCAGCCGAGCCAGGAGATCTCCCTTCAGCTGGCGGCGTATGAGATCAACCCCGAGAACCTGAACGAGAACTTCAGCATCGGGCACTTCTCCGGGGCCACGGGCGTGATGATCCCCGCGGAGCTCGCTTGGGATCCGCGCTTTCGCGAGGGCGCGCTCACCGGGCACTACGTCGTGGGCGCCTGGTACGACACGTCCAACGCGGACGACGTGCTGTTCGACGTGGACCGTCAGCCCCAGCCGCTCACCGGCGAGCCGTTCCTGCGCCGCTCCGGCCGCTATGGCGCCTATCTCATCGCGCGCCAGCAGCTCACCCAGTCCCCCTCCGGCACGAATCCCGTGCGGGGCCTCAATGTCTTCCTGCGCCTGGCCCAGGCGGACCGCAACACCGCCGCGGTCGACAACCAGCTCACGGCGGGCCTGCTCTACACCGCGCCGTTCGCGAGCCGCCCGGACGACGACGTCGGCCTCGCGATCGGCCGCACGCACGCCAATCGCCGGGCCATCACCTTCCAGGAACTCGAGCAGGCGCACGCTCCGACCACCGCCATCTCACGCACCGAGTACGAGGCCGAGCTCTACTACAGGCTGCACGCCACCCCCTGGCTCCTGCTCCGGCCCAACGTCCAGTACATCCATCACCCGGGCGCGACCCAAGTGGCCGCGGACGTCGTCATCCTGGGGCTGAAGGCGTCGCTCGGACTCTGAGTCAAGTCGGCCAGCCGCTCGTGCAGCCGCGAATTACGTGTTTACGCGTGATTATTCAGCGCGTCAGAAGCGGATTGCGCACCCCGGGTGCCGCTGTATATTTGAGGCATTTCGCCCCAGCCGGGTCGCCTCGACCCCGTCTCATTTCCCACGCATGGAACGCGCTTCACGACCGGTGCCACTGGCGCCCAGGCAGATAGTCCGAGCCGTTCTGCTGGAGGCGCTGGAGAGCGACCAAGGCGGAGAGGTCGTGGTGAAGTCCGCCACGGTCTCGGGGCGCATCTTCGTGGTGGAGCGCCGGGTGGCCTGGGCGGTCGTCAATGGCCCCGGCGGCCACAACTTCTCCGCGGTGCTGATCCAGCACCAGTGCGTGCGCCGAGAGGACGTCGAGGAGGTCATGGCGGAGTGCCGCAAGACCGGCGGCAACTTCTGCGAGACGTTGGTGACGTGGGGGCTGGTGCCTCGCGACACGCTCCGAGAGCTGCTCGTCCAGCACTTCTCCTCGCAGCTGCGCCTGCTGCTGTCGCTCCCAGACGCGCAGGCGCTCTTCGTGCCGCAGCCGCGCGCTTATTCGAGCCAGCTCACCTTCACCCTCGACGAGTTGGTGCCATCCGTCGAGCAACACCTGTCCCACACCCGAGTTGAAAGAGACGTCATGGCGAACGTGAAGCAGTCCCTGGAAGAGACGCTGAAGACGGAAGGCGCCTTCGCGGCCTGTCTGGTGGATGCAAAGAGTGGCATGTGCCTGGGCAGCATTGGCGGCAATGCCAACTTCAACATCGAGACCGCCGCCGCGGCGAACACCGAGGTCGTGCGCGCGAAGGTCAAGGCGATGACCGTCCTGGGAATCAAGGACCGCATCGAGGACATCCTCATCACGCTGGGCGAGCAGTACCACATCATCCGCCCGCTCTCGACGCGTGAGGGCTTGTTCCTCTATGTCGCGCTCCACCGCGCCAACGCCAACCTCGCGATGGCGCGCTATCGCCTGGCTGAAGTCGAGAAGGGCCTTCAGGTCTGAGTCACCCCGGGTCGAGCGCCGAGGCCCCTTTGCGCCCGGCGCTCCCCACGCATCCCCGGCAGCGAGGAGGAGAGCGACCATGGTTGGAGTCCAGGAAGCGCCAGATGTGGAGCTGATCCTCGCGGCGAAGAGCGCGGACCTGCCGGGCGGCATTCACGTCCTGCGCGCCCTGCCTCAAGCCCAGCGTCGGATGGTGGGGCCCTTCGTGTTCCTCGACCAGATGGGCCCGACGTCGCTCCACGCGGACGTGCTGGCGCATCCGCACATCGGCCTGTCGACCGTCACGTATTTGTTCGAGGGGGAAATCCTGCACAAGGACAGCCTGGGCTCCGAGCAGTGGATCCGCCCCGGCGCCGTGAACTGGATGACCGCGGGCAGCGGCATCGTGCACGCCGAGCGGGCCCCCACGCGGAAGCCTGACAACGGGCGCCTGTACGGAATCCAGATCTGGGTCGCCCTCCCCCGCGCTGACGAAGAGACCGCGCCCAGCTTCGTCCATCACGCCGCCGAGAGCTTGCCCACCGTCGAGGATGCCGGGGTCCGCGTCCGACTCGTGGCGGGCTCCATGTTCGGCCTGCAATCGCCCGTGAGGACGCACTCCGAGCTGTTCTACGCGGACGTGGCCCTGGAGGCCGGCGCGGTCCTCAAGCTCCCCGCGCTCCATGACGAGCGCGCGGCCTATGTCGCGGAGGGCTCCGTCTCCCTCACGACGGGTACGCTCGGCGCCGGGAACCTCGCGCTGTTCCGCCGAGGCACGGAGGTGCTGCTCCAAGCGACGGAGGATTCGCGCGTGCTGGTGTTCGGCGGCGAGCCGCTCGATGGGCCGCGCCACATCTTCTGGAACTTCGTCTCCAGTTCGAAGGACCGCATCGAAGAGGCGAAGCGGGCGTGGAAGGAGCAGCGCATGGGGAAGGTCCCCGGCGAGTCGGAGTTCATCTCGCTCTGACGCGCGGCTACGGCGACGTCCCCACGGGCATGAAGGGCACGAGGTCGAAGTCGATGCCCAACACGGTCTGCCCGTCATGAAGGGTGATGGGCTCCACGCTGTCCCGGTTGCGCCAGATGCCCACGCGCTCCCCCTCTTCGAAGAGCGTGCCATCCTGGTTGTCGTCGATGGCCGCGGTCACGACGTAGGTGCCGGCGGGCACCGTCAGGGCGTAGCGGTAACCACTCGCCGCGCTCGCCACCGTCGTCAGCTCCGGGCTGCTGCGCCAGTTGCCTTGCGCGTCCTGGTAGGCGAGGACGACGACCGCGTCCTGCGCGGACCGCGCGCCCACGCGGACCTTCACCGTCACCGGCACGCTGCCTCCGTCACTGCTGAGCACGAGCGGCACGGAGTAGTCGCCCGCGGCCAGCCCCGACGTGGTGACCGCGATGCTCAGGGCTCGGGCACTCAGCGCGGGCACCGTCACCGAGTTCCCTTGAGGGAACGACACGTTCGAGGACTGTGCGCCATCCGCGCTCGCGGTCACGTGCAGCTCCCCGCCGCCCTCGTTGTAGACGAAGAGCGGGAGCGCCCCGTCCCCGAGGAAGAACAACCCCGGCGTGTTCGCCGCCAGCTGCGGCGGCGCTGACGTGTCTGCGCCTTGCAACAGGCGCAGCGCCGCCTGCGCGTTGACGATTCCCGCGCCACAGCCCTCCGGGCAGGACTCGGCGGGAACCGCGGAGCGCGTGATGAGGGTGCGCGCCTCATCCAGCGTGAGGTCCGGCTTCACCGACGCCAGCAGCGCCAGCGCCCCCGCCACGTGCGGCGTGGCCATGCTGGTGCCCTCGTAGAAGACATAGGCCGGCTGCAGCGCGGCGTTGAGCGCGGTGGAGAGCACGCCATCCGGATAGCCGTCCCCGTTGAGGTCCTGGCGCATCTCGCCGCCGGGCGCCATCACCGTCACGTCCGAGCCGAAGTTGGAGTAGCTGCTGCGCCGGCCCACCAGCGACGTGGCCCCCACGCAGATGACCTGCTTCTGATTGCACGGCGACGAGAGCGACGCATCTTGGGCCTCGTTGCCCGCGGCCACGACGAAGAGGGCCTGGGTGGCCGCCACGCGCTCGTCGATGACTTCTTGATACGCCTGCTGGGGCGGCGTGTTCGCGCCCAGGCTCAGGTTGATGACCTTGGCGGGAGTGGGGTTCGGCGGCACACCGGGCACCGCGCCGCCCGCGGCCCACTCCATCGCCGCCGCGACATCGAACGTGCTCCCGCCTTGGCGCCCCACCACGCGCACCGGGAGGATTCGCGCGGCCCACGTCACTCCAGCCACGCCGCGGCCGTTGTTGGTCAGCGCGCCCAGGGTTCCGGCCACGTGCGTGCCGTGCCAGGACGAGCCACCGCTCGGCTCATCGCCTCCGGGGTCCGTCGGATCACTGTCGCGTCCATCGCCATCTCCCGCGTTGGTGGGATCGGAGATCATGTCGTAGCCCGGCAGGATGCGATCGCCGAGGTCTGGGTGCGGAACGATGCCCGTGTCGATGACCGCCACCACCAGCGCGGGGTTGCCCTCTTGGACATCCCAGGCCGCCGGGAGGTTCAACGCCAGGTAGTGCCACTGAAAGGCGAAGCCTGGATCATCCGGCGTGGCGAGTCGTCGCACCCACCGATTGGGCTCGGCGAACCGGACCCCGGGGCGCGTGGCGAGCTGCTCCACCAATCCCTGGGTGTCTTGGGCGGAGACCTGCAACGCGCTCGGGCCGGCGCGCTCGAAGGCGACGAGGTGCAGGTATTGGCTCGCATAGCCCTTGTGCGCCACGCGGTAGCCGGGGATGCCCACG
Source organism: Citreicoccus inhibens (assembly GCF_019039035.1). GTDB lineage: Bacteria > Myxococcota > Myxococcia > Myxococcales > Myxococcaceae > Citreicoccus > Citreicoccus inhibens. Next base: position 6,231 of record NZ_JAHNZT010000063.1, read on the forward strand.
CGTTGAATCACCTGGTCGGGTGTGAGGTTCGGGACGTCGAAGCGGAGGATGACCTCGCCGGCGACGGGCGCGTCCTCCTGCGCCGCGCGAACGGTGCGACGCGGGCTGAGCGGTGACATCCAACCGCGCGGGCGTGTGGCGATGTTCGTCAGCTCACGCCAGATGGGGACGGCCAACGCGGCACTCGGGCGCCACGACTGCTGTCCCGCTCCCTGGAAGGGCGTGAGCTTCCCTTCGATTCGACCTGTTCCCTGCTGCGCACGCGGTGCGGCGTCTTGTCCCTTCGTGGTTCCATTCGAGCAGGCGGCAAATCCCAACAAGCCCATGACGAGCAGTCGGCGCATTGGCGTTCCCCTCGGAGCACGGCCTCGGGGGACCCGGAGCCGAGCGCTGAGGAAACCGTAGCCACGCGGCCGCACGACACAGCCGGGACGTGGGTCGGGGACAGGCTCCGCAGATTCTTCCGCGCGGCGGAGGCCACCGGGGCGCGGCCGCCGGACCGGCCCTCGCCCGCCTCCCTGGCCTCAGGGGAACGCGCCCGGCTCGAAGTAGTCGCTGAAGTCGTTGGCCGTCTCCACCGTGGGGAGCGCGGGCAACTCCATGATGCGGTCCAGCGACTTCACGAGGGAGCTGTGCGACACCGGCACGGCGCTGGCGTACCCCCGCTTCACCCCGGGCCCGAGCACCAGGAAGGGCAACGTCCCCGTGGCCTCGGGCTCATCCCAGACGATGAAGACGACGCCCGCGTTCGCGTTGGCGAAGTCGAGGAGCGGTGGAAGGTAGGTGCGCAGCCACGCATCCCCCGCGCGGATGGTGTTGCTGTCCGGACACCCCGAGGCCCCATGCATGTCATTGCAGAGGTTGGGGGTGATGAAGGAATAGGTCGCCACGTTCTTGTTCGCGACGTCCGTGAGCAACGCGCTCAAGGGCCGGTGGTGGGCCGCGCAGTACCCATTCGTGCGAGACGGCGGGTTGCCCGCGATGTCCTGGAAGAAGACGAACGGGTCGTGCTTGGGCGCGTAGAAGCCGTCCGCCACGATGGGGCACGCCCCCGTCACGGAGTTCAGGCCCTCCTGATAGGACATCCAGCTCAACCCCGACCCCGCCGCGCGCAGCTGCGCGATCACATGCTGGGAGGTGGGCGTGCTGTTGGAGGACGAGGGCGCGGCATTCGTCGTGAACGTGTTGCCCGCCAGGGCGTTGGTGCCCGCCTCCATCCAGATGTAGTGCGGCTCGCTCGGCAGCTCGGGCAGGTCATCCAGGTAGTTCGTGGAGTGCCCGCCGCTCGGCAGGAGCACCTCGTTCAGGAACGGCGCGTCAGGCGAGCCGTAGATCTGCTCGGCCGCGTGGTTCTCCAGGGCGATGACGAAGACGTGCTTGATGCGCGAGGACGTCCGCGCCACCGCGCCCGAAGGCACGTCGGCGAAGGAGGTGGTGTCCTGGGGCGCGGTGTCATCCGGCGAGGATTGCCCGCAACGCGCCACGGCCACGAGGACCAGCAGCACGAGCATCAAGGGAAGGATTCGCTTCATGGTGCCCTCGATAGAAGTGATACCCCTGAACCATCGCAGGTGACAGGCACGGGGGAACGCCCCGACTGTCGAAGGACGGGAGACCAGGCGCACCAGCGCTCGGGTCCTGGCCTGACTCGCACCGGAGTACGAGGGGACGCGGGGTTCAGGGCGAATCAGGCGCCAGAATCGCCTGGAGGCGGACGAGGTGGGACGAGGTCGGGAAGTGCTGAGCGAAGCCGCGGGCCCGCTCGCGCGCGGCATGGCGCTCGCCCAGTCGCCACAGGGCCTCGATGGCGAGGACCTCCCGCTCCTGTTCGAGCGCGCCATTCGGGAAGCGCGTGGCATGGGTAGACAGCTCCGCGAGCGCCGCGGCGGCATCCCCCCGCTGGAGCGACCGCTGCGCCGCATCGAGCAGCGCCAGCTCCGCGTCCGTGAGCGCGGGCTCGGCGACCGGCGGAGACACGGGCTCATGACGGGACGACGCGAGGGGGGACGGCTTCAGCGGTGCCGGCACGGGGGGCCGTGGTGGCACCGAGGCGGTGCTGGGGACGGGCTCGGGCTCCGCGGGCGCGAGCGGTGGGCTCGGTGGAGCCACCTCGGGCGCGCGCTGCGACACTTGCGCCGGAGCGGACACCTGGGGGCGCTCTCGCTCATAGAGGCGCCCGGCCTGAAAGCTCCCGACCACGCCGGTGACCGCGGCCACGCCCACCATCACGACCTTGAGCACCGCGCCGGAAGCAACCCCCGAGCCCAGCGCTCCCGAGGGCGGGCTCGTCGGCGAAGGCGTCCCGGTGGACGCGGCAGGCGGGGGCATCACGCGCGCGGACAGGGAGGCGAGTTGCTCCGCCGTGGGTTCATCCGAGCGCAGCGCCGTCGTCAGAAGCTCGCGCAGCGAGAGAGAGGCCTCGGAGTCCTTCGCGAGGAGGCGCACGGGTTCGGGGGGGCTCATCTCTCGCCTCCTTCGGCGCCAACCACCGCATCCTGGACCTGCTTGCGGGCGGCGTACAGCCGGGCATAGGCGGTCTGCAACGGGCAGCCCACGGCCTGGGCGACCTCCGCCATGGACCACTGTTCGATCTCGAAGAGCACGAACACCGCGCGCTTGTCCTCATCCAGTGTGTCCAGGATGACGTCGAGCCGTGCGCGGGCCTCGGCGCGAGCCAGGGCCTCCAGTTGCTCGGGAGGCCGGGCCTCATCCGGCACTTGCGCGACCGCGGTCTCGCGGCGGATGTGCGCGCGCTTGCGATAGTCCGAGGCCAACCGGAAGCAGATGCCGAAGAGCCACGCGGCCACCGGCGCGCGCCCGTCGAACTCGGGCAAGCGGCGGTGGACGACGACGAAGGTCTCCTGACACACGTCCTCCAGGTCCGCGTCGCGCACGCCCATGCGCCGGAGCGTGCGCCAGACGAAGGCGGCGTTCTCCGCGTAGACACACTCGAAGTCGAGGGGCGCGGCGCTCGGAGGCGAACTCCGCGCCGGGGAAGATGGAGGCATCGCGCTCGCGGTCTGAGGCGCTGGGACTCTAGTGAGTTTTCCGCCGCATCGCGATGCCCTCCGCGTTTGCGTGGGGCGCGGCGAGGCGATAGGGAAGCGGCGCGTATGTCCGCGACCGAGGAACTGCTCGAAACCGTCCGGGAGGAAGCTGCCCCGGGCATCTGGACCGCGGGCGTGGGGCTGGCCCGCGCTGGCGCCGTCTCCGTCCAGGCCATTGGAGAAGAGGAGGCGACCCTGCGCGTGCGCGTCACGGGGCGCCCCGCGCCAGTGACCACCGTCCTCTACCCCGATGATGAAATCTGGGAGTGCGACTGTCGCGGCAAGGCGGATCCATGCGAGCACGTGGTGGCGGCGGCCATCGCCCTGCACCAGACGCTGTCCCAGCGCGCCGCGGCGCCTCGCGCGACTGCTCGCCCCGCGTCGGCGCCTGCGTCGGCCGTTCGCCTTTCCCCGCCCCCCGCCGCGGCGCCCCGCCCCGCGTCGGCGCCGCAGTCCGAGCGCTTGGTGTACCGCTTCCGGCGCGTGGCCGCGGGGCTCCAGCTCGAACGGCTCATCGTCCGGCCGGACAACACCGCGCGACTGCTCGCGCGCAAGCTGTCCTCGCTGTTGACCCTCCCCGAGGAGCGCCAGCGCATCCAGGTGGAGCCGTGCGACCTCGCGGTGGACAAGCTGCTGCCCGCGACGCACGCGGCGCTGTCCTCGGAGCGCATCGAGGCCGTGCTGGGCGCGCTGGAGTCCGCGCGCACCGTGCTCTTCGATGGGGCCCTGGTGTCCGTGTCCGGCGAGCCGGTCTTCCCCCGCGTCACCGTGGAGGACCGAGGCGAGCAGACCGTGCTCAAGGTGGAGAAGGATCCGCGGATCACCGAGGTCATCGTCCCCGGCATCGTGCTGTGCGCCGGCGCACTGTGCCGCCTGGCGGAGCAGTCGCTTACGGGCTCGCGCCTCGAGAAGCTGCCGCAGGAGCGCGCCTTCTCCCCAGCGCAGCTCGGTGAGCTGACCGGCAAGGTGCTGCCGGAGATCGCGCGGCGCATGCCGGTGGAGGTCAAGAGCCGGCGACTCCCCGCCATCGATCGCACGCTCAAGCCTCGCATCTCCCTCGATGTGGACACGCTGGACACGGGCCTGTCGGTGTTGCCCACGCTCGTGTACGGGTCACCTCCCACCGTGCGCATCGATCAGGGCCGCGTGGTGCATCTGCAAGGCCCGGTGCCCGTGCGCAACGAGCCCGCCGAGCAGAGCCTCATCCACCAGCTCCGCGATGAACTGAACATGGTGCCCGGCCGGCGCGTGACGGTGCAGGGCAAGGAGGCCGTTCAGCTCGCGGACAAGCTGCGGCGCTGGCGCGGCGGACTCACGGGCAACGCGGCCCAGGTGGTGAGCCCCAACGTGCAGTTGCGGCCCCTCTTGTCCATCGACTCGGGCGCGACCGCGTCGGGGGCGCCGCGCGTGGGCTTCTCGCTCGACTTCCAGGTCGAGGGGCTGGACTCGGAGGCCCCGGTGACGGTGAGCGCCGAGGCCGTCATCCGCGCGTGGGAGGAAGGGCTCGGACTGGTCCCCATCCAGGGCGGCGGGTGGGCGCCGCTGCCGTCCGCGTGGCTCCAGGCGAACGGGCAGCACGTGGCGGATCTCCTGGCCGCGCGGGGCTCGGACGGGCGGCTCGCCAACCACGCCATCCCTCAGCTCACGGGGCTGTGCGACTCGCTGGATCATCCACCGCCCCCGGAGTTCGACAAGCTCGCGCCGCTCGTCCAGGGCTTCGAGAAGCTTCCGGACGCGCCGCTGCCCACGGACCTCACCGCCACGCTGCGGCCCTATCAGCTCCAAGGCGTGGCCTGGCTCACGTTCTTGCGACGCGCGGGACTGGGCGGCGTCCTCGCCGACGACATGGGTCTGGGCAAGACACTCCAGACGATCTGCACGCTCGGGCCCGGCACGCTGGTGGTGGCCCCCACGAGCGTGCTGCCCAACTGGGAAGCGGAGCTGAAGCGCTTCCGTCCCTCGCTGAAGGTCTGCGTCTACCACGGCCCCAACCGCGCCCTGGACGAAGCCGCGGACGTCACGTTGACCACCTACGCGCTGTTGCGCCTGGACGCGGCGGAGCTGGGTGCGAAGCCGTGGGACACCGTCGTGCTCGACGAGGCCCAGGCCATCAAGAACCCAGACAGCCAGGTGGCGCGCGCGGCCTTCGGGTTGGAGGCGGGCTTCCGCATCGCGCTGAGCGGCACGCCCATCGAGAACCGGCTCGAGGAGCTGTGGAGTCTGATGCACTTCACCAACCGGGGCCTGCTCGGCGGACGCAAGGAGTTCGATGACCGGTGGGCCCGCCCCGTGGCCGACAACCTCAAGGGCGCGGCGGAGAAGCTGCGTGCGCGCATCCGGCCGTTCGTCCTGCGCCGGCTCAAGCGCGACGTCGCGCCGGAGCTTCCGCCGCGCACCGATGCCGTTCGCCACGTCACGCTCAGCGAGCGCGAGCGCGCCGTCTATGACGCCGTCTACGCCGCCACGCGAGAGGAAGTGGTGGCCCAGTTGGAAGAAGGCGGCAGCGTGCTGAAGGCGCTGGAGGCCCTGCTGCGGCTGCGTCAGGCGGCCTGCCACTCCGCGCTCGTGCCGGGCCAGCAGGCCGCGACGTCGTCCAAGGTCCAGGCCCTCATCGAGGCGCTCGGCACCGCGGTGGAGGACGGCCACAAGGCGCTGGTGTTCTCGCAGTGGACCTCCATGCTCGACCTCATCGAGCCCGCGCTGCGCGAGGCCCACATCGCCTTCATCCGACTGGATGGGAGCACCGCGAACCGAGGCGCGGTGGCCGCGGCGTTCCAGGACCCCAGCGGCCCCCCCGTCATGCTCATCTCGCTCAAGGCGGGCGCCACGGGCCTCAACCTCACGGCGGCGGACCACGTGTTCCTCGTGGACCCCTGGTGGAACCCCTCCGTCGAGGCGCAGGCCGCGGACCGCGCGCACCGCATCGGGCAGCAGCGGCCGGTGATGGTCTACCGGCTGGTGTCCCAGGGCACGGTGGAGGAGAAGATCCTCACGCTCCAGGACAAGAAACGCGCGCTCTTCGAGTCCGCGCTCGGCGGCGACTCCGGAGGCGCGGCGATCACCCGAGCGGACCTCATGCAGCTGCTGGCTTGAGCGGGCTCAGGGGCCTCGGAACGCCAACCCCACGTCGAAGTGGACCTGCACGGGGGAGCCCAGTGGCTCCGTCACGGTGCCACCGTCCGGCCCGACGTGGGTCACCTCGGGCCGCGACCATCCCATGCTGACGCCCGCGCCGGCTTGCAGTCCCGTCGTCCGAGCCACCGCGTGGACCCACTGGAACCGCGCGCCCAGGTCCCCGCGCACGAGCAACTGGGATTGCGTTTCAGCGTCGCGATGGCTCTCCGCGATGACGAACGACAGCCCCGTCGTCACGCAGCCCGCCAGCGCCCAATCCGCGCGCCCCAGCCCCCAAGGACACACGCCGACCTCTGGCGCGACGGCCATGCGTTGAACCTCACTCGGCCCGGAGCCCGAGGTGGCCGCCGGAAACACCGAGAGGCGCGCGAGCCAACTCACGCGCTCCGCCCCTCGCCAGTCCACGCTGGCCCCGGGCGCAATCGGGACGCCCAGTCCCGTGGCCACGGCCGCGGACAGGGAGACCGTGGAGCGGCCCGGCCAAGGCGCCACCGAGTCCTCCAAGGCCTCCGCGACGGGTGGCTCGCGGGTGGAAGGGGTGGGCGCAGGCGGCGGCTCCGGAGGCACGGATGGCTCCGGGGCACGCGCGGGCTCGGGGTCGATCATCACGGCGATGACGAGCGCGAGCCGCGAGTCGAGCGACGCACAGGAGTCCTCCCGCGTAGCGACCTCGCGACTCCCAAGCACCTGTCCGTGCGAGTCCACGAGGGTCAGCCGCGCCGTCCACCCCGAAGTGGAGGCGCGCTCGACCCCTCCATGGATGACGACATCCGACAGGGCGCCGAAGACGGAGCGCCCCAGCCGCGACTCCACCGCGAGCGCCAACGGCGCGGCCTGAATGCAGCCAGGCGCCGCGTCCCATTGCAGCCCCCAGCGCGTGACGGGTGGAGCTTCCGTCGGCGTGGACAGCAACACGAGGCTGACGACGTGAGGGACGAGCATGCTCATGCGGGAACGTTAGCCTACGGGGTCATCACGATGCGTGGCGCCTAGCGAGAGGCGCGCCCCAAACCATCTGCCCCGGGCTGCGCGCTGCCGAAGGAGACATCCGTCCCATTGAAGACGAGCAAGGGAAGGCCAATCGCGAACAGCGCCCCGCCCCCCACGAGCGACATGAGCGCGGGCTTGCGCGGAATGTTGAGCTCGTTCGAGGTGCTGGCCAGGAGCATGCCACTGCCGGCGAAGATCCCGATGATGCCTGCGGCGGTGGCGAACCATCCCAGCGAGCGCAGCGAAGCGCTTCCCACACGGACCTGAAGCGAGACGTCCGCGCCTTGATCCAGGAGCGAGAAGTGTCGGGACTGCGTGACCCCCTTGCCCCCCACGAAGAAGGCCGAATCGGGTCGAGGGATGAGGAGGTTGCACGGGGCCTTGCACTCGCGCCGGAACTGCTCGATTCGCAGCGAGCCCTCCGTCCCCATCGCCACGCCCTCCCCCGTCACCCGGAAGAGTTCTACGTCCGGCGACTCCGTGTCGATGTGGACTCGAACTTCTCCCGCTTCTCGTGGCGGCGGGGACTGAGCGACCGAGGCTCCCGCGACCACACCCAGGACGAGCAATAGACTCACGGCATCCCTCCAGAGAACTCAGGGGTTGTTGTCTGGAGAATGGAGGGATGCGCCCGGGATTTTGATTGGGGATTATCTCCGCGCGATGGACCGCTAGGCGTGGGGTGACGGGTCCTTCGCGCCATGGCAGCGCTTGTGCTTGAGCCCGCTGCCACAAGGGCATGGGTCATTTCGGCCCGCGTGGGCCAGGGCCTCGCGCAGGTGTCGTGCTTCCTCCTCCGCGAGCAGGCGCGTCACCTCCGCGGGCGCGCGTCCTCGCCGCAACAGCTCGGCCATGACTCGCATGGCGGGATCCACGTGCGAGAAGAAGTGCCGGTAACCCTCACAGAGATAATTGAGCCCCGGCTCTCCGTCCGGCGTGGAGATGAAGCGCTCGCGCGGACACCCGCCGTTGCACGCGAAGCGCACGGGGCATTCGCGACAGTACCGAGGCAGCGAGTCCTGCTTGTCCTGACCGAACTTGCGCTGTCGCGGCGAGGCGACCAGTTCGCCCATGGGCGTGTCCGCGATGTTGCCCAGCAGGTAGTCGGGCTCCACGTAGTGGTCGCACGAGTACAGGTCACCGTTGTGCTCCAGCGCGAGCGCGCTCCCACACGTCGGAGAGAAGATGCACAGACTGTACTGCCCCACGTGCGCGCCCAGCGCCGAGTCGAACATCTGGACGAAGACGCGCCCCACGTCCTTGCGCACCCACTCGTCGAAGATGGCGACGAGGAAGCGCCCGAACTGGGCCGCGCCCACCGAGCGCTCCGTGACGTGGTTCCCGCGCTGGGTATAGAGCGGACGCTCCTCCCCGGGGCCCGCGCCCCAGCCCTGATTGGCCAGGGGCCGCAGCTCCGGCGTGACACGCTCGACAATGGGGATGAACTGGATGAAGGACGCCCCCAACTCGTCTCGGAAGAAGCGATAGACCTCCAGCGGGTGGTCCGCGTTGGCCGCGTGGACGGTGCACAGGATGTTGTAGTCCACGCCGTGCTGCTTCAGATGCGAGAGGCCGCGCATCACCTGATCGAACGAGCCGCCACCGCCCTTGTTGACCCGATAGGCGTCATGCAATTCGCGCGGGCCATCCACGCTGAGGCCCACGAGGAAGCGGTGCTCCTTGAGGAAGGCGCCCCACGCCTCATCCAGCCGCGTTCCGTTGGTCTGGAGGGAGTAGCGCACCTGCTGCTCGGGACGACGGTACTGCTCCACGAGCTGCACGGCGCGCTGGAAGAACTCCAGCCCCATCAAGGTGGGCTCTCCGCCTTGCCATGCGACCTCCACCTCGGGGCCGGGCTGGCTCGCGAGGAGTTGCTGGACGTACCGCTCCAGCGTGTCGTCGGACATGCGGAACGTGCTGTTCGGGTAGAGCTTCTCCTTGGAGAGAAAGAAGCAGTATTTGCAGTCCAGGTTGCAGATGGCGCCGGTCGGCTTGGCCAGCAGGTGAAACGAGGTCGCGTCGGGCGGCAAGGCGGACTCCCTCAAGGCAGGGTGTACGAGCCCACGAAGTTCGGCGTGAGCGGGCCGCAGAAGACGCTCACCGTGCTCTCCGTGAGGTGCTTGTTGATGACCACCGGAGCCTTCCCGGGCCTGCGCGCGGTCAGGACGATGTCCACGGGCGTGGCCGGGGTGGGCAGCGGGAAGAACACGCTCGTGTTGAAGCACAGGTTGTATGTGCCCGCGGGCGGCGTCTGCGCGACGTCCCAGAAGACGTTCTCCGGCCCCGTGCCCGTCTGGTCATCCCGGTCGAGCCGACCGAAGTCCGTGGCCGCGTTGGGGCCCGGGTTGACATAGGAGATGACCTTCCCGGACGGCGTCACCACCAGGAGGTCTCCGTCGCCCGCCCGGCTCCACGTCACGTTGAACTGGAGGTTGCCCATGCCCACGCAGACGGAGCCCACGCAGCTCTGGTTCTGCGTGCACGCGGTGGTGCATGTTCCACAGTGGTTCGGGTCGCTGCGAGGATCCACGCACGTCCCGCCACAGCTGATGAGCGGGGGCAGACAGACGTTGTACTTGCACTCATAGCTCCCGGGCGTGTTGGTGCAGGTCTGTCCCGGCAGACACAGCGCGGTGCCATTCGCGCACTCATCGATGTCCGTGCACGTGATGCCGTCGCCTGAGTACCCGAGCTTACAGGTGCAGACGAACGCCCCCGGCGTGTTCGTGCAGAGCGCGTTGGGGCTGCATCCCGATGTCCCCGTGGCGCACTCGTCGATGTCCGTGCACGTGATGCCGTCGCCCGAGTACCCATCCTTGCAAGTACAGGTGTAGTGGCCCGGGGTGTTCGTGCAGAGGGCGTTGAAGTCGCAGTGCGCCGTGCCGTTCGCGCACTCGTCGATGTCAGTGCACACGCTCGGCTGAGGTTTGCAGGGGAGCCCCGCATCCACGCCCGGCGCCACGGTGCTGGACTGGGACACGGCCTCGTCCTGGCTCAGGTCAATCGAGGCCCCGCCATCGAACGACGGCAGGCCGCCCGAGGGGACAGGGCACTGGGTGCAGGTGAAGCCTGCCTCGATGGCGCAGTTCGAATCACAGCCGTCCCCTGACGTGCGGTTCTTGTCATCACACGCCTCGTTGCCCGTCACCCACCCGTCCCCGCAGACATCTCCGCCACACCCCACCACGCCCACGATCAGCGCGGCGATACCCCAGAACAGTCTCGACCTCGGTACGAGGCTTCCCATCGGCTTGCTCCCAGCGATGCAAGTGTCGACGGGCAGGCTAGGCACCGAGTCCCTCCGCGCCCCCCGTCCCTCGGACGCGAGACCACTGTCATCCGCACAGCCCGGCGCTCGCCGTTCGGTCCGCGTCGGCGACGGACGTGCGAGATGGGAGGCAGCCAACCTTCGGCCCGCGCGCTTGCTTCGTCGGACTTGTGCTCTGGCGAACAGGCCCGCACCTCTTGCCCCATGGGGAATGACCGCCGGCTCGCGCCCTGGGAGTTGCTGCGTCAGCTCGCGCTCTCGCTGGAGGGCTTCGCGGTGCAAGGTGTCGCCAGCGGCGCCGTACGAGGCGCCGCCGAGGGGTTGCAGGCGGAGCTGCCGAATCTGGATGGGGCACTTCGTCAACTCGTCGAGGACGCGCTCACCGTCGTCGGTCGCCTCGCGCACGAATGCGCCGAGCGCCCAGCCCAACCACCGGGCACCTGGCCCCGCATCGCCGCCGAGGGGGCCATGCGAGGCCTGACGTCGGAGTTCAAGCGCGCGAACCCCGAGCTACAGACCGCCGCGCATGAAGTCCTCAAACGGCTGAACGTGTGGCTGGAGCGATCGGCCGCCGCCGAGGCGGGGCGCTTGGAGGCGGATCGAACTCCGGGCTCGCGGGCCCGCGTCGCCGCGGCGGGCGCCATCGAGGGCGCGGTGAGTCAGCTCGACAAGTCACGTGAGGCCCTGGCGCCCCTCGCGGAAGAGGTCGCGGCGCGGGCGGCGCGGGGCTTCGTGCACGCGTTCGCGGAGGCACTCGACGAGGAGTGGGCGGCGAGGCGTGGCACGGCGAAGGAGCCCGTGCTGCGTCGAGCAGGCCGCGAGGTCACCACCGGCCTCATGGCGGCGCTCGTGCCCTCTCTGAAGCGCCCCTTGGCCCTGCTTGCGGGTGCAGGGGGTGCCCTCGCGGTCACCCGCTGGGTGCTGCTCCGCTCACGGTAGTCAGTCCTCTTGAATGGCCTTCGCGAGCGCCTCGACCGCGGGTGCCGCCACCACCGCGTGATGATCTCCCGCGATGACGCACACCTTCACCGGCCCCGAGACATGGCGCTGCCACCCGCCGTCCTCGCCCCGGTCTGGCAACTCGGTCTCGCTCGCACGGATCAACAGGGCAGCGCCAGCGTAGGGCCCCGGGACGTAGTTCCAGAGCGCGAGCAGGTTGCTCTCGAAGACGCGATACGCGGACTGAAGCGCGTCGGGCGAAACGGGCTTCCCGAACAGTCGCTCGGTGAACTCCACGAAGCGTTCGGAGATCCATCCGCTCGCATGGCTCTCGGCGGGACGTGACTGGTCCGCGTAGGCGTCGATGAGCACGAGCTGCGCCACCTGCGCACCCTGGCGAGTGAGCTGCCGCGCCATCTCGAATGCGACGACGCCTCCGAGTGACCAGCCACCCAGGCGATAAGGACCGGACGGCTGTGCCGCACGAAGCGCCTGGATGTAGCGCTCCGCCATGGCCTCCACCGTGGTCAACGGAGCGGCTCCGTCCTCCAGGCCCGGAGACTGAAGCGCATAGAACGGCTGCTCGGCTCCGAGGTGGCGAGCCAGCTCCACGTAAGGCACGGCCTGACCGCTCACGGGATGCACGCAGAAGAACGGACGGAGCGTTCCCGTGGGATTGAGCGCCACCAGCGGTGACGAGGGCTCGGAGATCTGCTTCACGCGCCCGGCCAACGCTTCGAGCGTGCTGGCCTGGAAGAGCGCCACGACGGGCAGGCTCCGCCCCAGACGCTCCCGGATGCGCGCGACCAGCCGCATGGCCAGCAGTGAATGTCCTCCGAGTTGGAAGAAGTCGTCGTGGAGACTCACGGGCCGCACGTCCAACAGCTCTTCCCAGATCGTCGCCAGCGCGTGCTCCACCTCGTCGCGCGGTGGGACGTGGTTGCGAAGGGACTCCGCAGACGGCTGCGCCTCCGGCTCCGGCAACGCTCGACGGTCCACCTTCCCATTCGGCGTCAACGGCAACGCCTCCAACACCACCACCCAGCTCGGCACCATGTACCCGGGCAGCTTCCTCTTCACTCCCTCCCGGACTTCCTCCCCCTTCACTTCCCCCACCACGTACCCCACCAACTGCTTCACCCCCTCCCTCTCCCTCGCCACCACCACCGCCTCCCTCACCCCCTCCTCCTCCCTCAACGCCCCCTCCACCTCCCCCAACTCAACCCGGTACCCACGCACCTTCACCTGCGCGTCCACTCGCCCCAGGTACTCCAACTCCCCC
>NZ_JAHNZT010000064.1 GCF_019039035.1 Citreicoccus inhibens
CCGTCGTCCACCAGCGGGCCAGCTATGGCTACCGGCGCGTCACGGCGCTGGTGAACCGACAGCGGGCAGCCGAGGGCAAGCCCGGGGTGAACCACAAGCGCGTCTACCGGGTGATGAAGGCCGCGGGCCTGTTGTTGGCGCGCCACACGGGCAAGCCCACTCGCACCCACGAGGGGACCATTGTGACGCTCAAGAGCGACCTGCGCTGGTGCTCCGACGGCTTCGAGATTCGATGCTGGAACGGGGAGCGCGTCCAGGTGGCCTTCGCGTTGGACTGCTGCGACCGCGAAGCCATGCGCTTCGTGGCCACCACGGGCGCGCTGACGGGCGAGTTGGTGCGGGACTTGATGGCCGAGACGCTGGAGTACCGGTTCGGCGCGGGGAGCCGCGTGACGCCGCACCCCATCGAATGGCTGACCGACAACGGCCCTGCCTACACCGCCCACGAGACGCGAGCCTTCGGCGCAAAGCTGGGCCTGCTCATCCGCACAACTCCAGCGTACTCACCCGAGAGCAACGGGATGGCCGAGTCCTTCGTGAAGAGCTTCAAGCGCGACTACGTCCACCTGGCTCGCCTGGACAGTGCGGAGGCCGTCCTTCGACAGTTGCCCACGTGGTTCGACGACTACAATCACGTGCACCCTCACAAGGGCCTGAAGATGCGTTCCCCCATCGAGTACCGAAGAGCAGCATCACCCCTCTGACCGTGTCCGATTTGACGGGGGCAACTCCAATGCCCGCCAGGCCGTCGTAGACCATCAGCCCTTGGCGCCAGAACTTGCGGAAGACACCCGCGGCCAACCATTCCCGGAAGCGTCGGTAGGCGGAGGACGGATGGCATAGGCCCGTGGCCTTCAACGCACCCCACTGCATCCCCGTGCGCAGCATCAAGAGAATCCCATCGAGGGCCTGTCGGTCGGGCACTCGTGGGTTGTGGCAGCCCAGCGGGTGCTCCGGCCGAGCAGGCAACAGCGGCTCTATGCGTCGCCACAGCTCGTCTGGCACTCGCCAGCCATCGTCCTTCTTGACTACCCCATGGCTGCGTCCTCCTGCCTCTTCAACCCGGCAGGAGGCCGACCTTCTTCCCTACCGAAATAGGTTCTAAGCGGCTTCGCCGGATCGTACTGATATTCCTGCGCCGGTAAGTGAACCACGTTGGCCGGGGAGTCCGGGCTCGCAGTCGCTGGCGCCCCCAATAGTCCGCCCTCGGCCCAGATTTCACAGAACCGTTCGGCCTGCTCCATCACCGTCTGCGTCGCCGCTTCCTGCCGGTCCGGCGGTGTGGTGGGAAGCGCTCACTCCTCATCGCCGAAGTAGTCGAGGTCCAGCTTCTTGACGGTGTAGGTGGCAACCTCGGTGACCCCAACCCCGTGGTCGATCATCAGTTTGGCCAGCTCGCCGCCATCGATGAGGACGATCTTCTTCTCGATCTGGCGCACGTAGTCCCGGGCCTCCCGGCTGAAGTCCGAGGTCGTGATGAGCACACCTTTCCGGGCCCGTTGTCCCTCAAGGCTGCCGGCGAACGCCTGAACCACGGGCCTGCCGACCGTGTTGTTCCACCGCTTCGCCTGGATGTAGACGACATCGAGCCCAAGGCGATCTTCCTTGATGATGCCGTCGATGCCTTCGTCGCCGCTCTGCCCGACGGCCTGCCCGGCGTCCTTGCGGGAGCCGCCGTAGCCCATGGTCACCAGCAAATCGACAACCAGCTTCTCGAAAAATTTCGGGTCACAAGCCTTGATGCGGTCAAGGAGTTCGTCCGCGAGGCGCCTCCGCAGCTCCTGATAGCTCTCTTCGAGGATCTCCTCTGGGGTCTCTGTGGCTGACGGAAGCTCCGGCGCGGAGGGCTCCGCTTCATCGGCATCATGCCGGAGTGCCGCGAAGGCGTTGTACTCCGGGAACTGCTCCAGGAACTTCATGTCGATGCGGCTCGGCCTGCGCTGGAGCACCTCCCGGCCACGGGAGGTGATGCGGAAGCGCCCGCGCCCGTTCGGCTCCAAGAGGCCGGCCTTCTGCAAGTAGGTCTTCGCCCAGCCGACTCGGTTATGGATGCGCCGCTGGCGGCCACTGGGGAGCAACTCGTTGCGCTCCTCCTCAGTGGCCTTGAACTCCACGGTGATGGCCTCCGCGGCCTCGCGGAGCGTGTGGTCCTTGCCGTCCTGGGCGAGCCGGAGGACCGGGAGCATCGCGCTCTGGAAGTCGGGAATTGGCATGGTTAGGCGACCTTGGTTTCGCGGCGCCGCTTCGTGCGCGGGCCAGGTTCGTCGTCAGCGGGCTTGTCCCGTTTCGCTCGGATCCGCTGGAGGAGGACCGAGGCGGGCTCGTCGGTGGGGTCCTGGGGCACAAGCTCGCCCTGGAAGGCTTTCGCGAGTAACGCCCGATCCAGAGACTGGAGCCTTCGCGCCTGCTCCCGAGCGACATCCATGACGCGATTGGCTCGGGCCAGTGCTTCGTCAATCCGAGAGAGGATTGCACGCTGTTCATCACGCGGTGGGACCGGAACGACCAAGGCCCGGAGCTTGGTACCGTTCACATTGGCCTGCCCCACCTGCTGACTCACCACCGATGCGACCCACTCACGCCCGGCAGGACCGTTGATGAAGTGAGACAAGAGCAGGGGCGAGTGGTGAATGACGCGCACGCGCAACAGGTAGGACGCGAACGATGCAAGCCTGGGTTCGCCGCAGTAGACGGCTGTCTTGCCTACGAGTTCGGGACTGTTGGTCCGATTGAACAGCACGTCTCCCGGCTTGAGTAGCAGCCCCGGAAACTCGCTGTGGTCCTTAGGGAGATACTTCAGTTCGGCGAGATCAAGCTTTCCATCTTGGAGGTTCCCCATCCTGAGGACAGGTACTCCACCAGAGTCATCGTTGGTCTTGGCAGAGGTTCCGTAGACTGTCTCCTCGCCAAGCTCGTCAACTGTCGCCCATGCCCAGCCAGCCGGCAGAAGACCTGTTGTCTCCGTTGCAGGGACAGCGGCCTCGTACCTCTCCTTCCACCCGTCATCCCTGGGCACCTTCCCCTTGGCCCGCATCCGCTCCAGTTCGGCCAATTCCCAGCGGCGGCGCCTCTCGGAGCGGATCCGCTCCAGTAGTTTTGATGCGGGCTCCACGTCCGGGTTGGCAGCGCGCCAGTCTTTCGTCAGGTCGCCGCGGAACGCGGCTGCGAGCACCGATTGCCGGAATCGCTCCAGCAGCGCCGGGATGGCGTCCAGGGCTTCCTTCGCGCGGAGGCTGCGGGCCAGGAGGGCTTCGAGCTTGGCGACGATGCGTCGCTGCTCGTTGAGGGGAGGAAGCCGACAGGGGAATTCTTTCAGCAGGGCTTGGCTGATGTTGGGCTGCGCCCCGCCTTGACCGGCGGCCCTCAGATCGTCGCGACGTGAGCGCAGGTAATAGAATACAAACGGGATGAGGTCGGTCGTTAGTCCCTCGGCAACAAGCGCTGCGCACGCTTGGTTCGTGGCGGCCCGAGTCCCCAGAATGCCGACCTTGCCAATGGTGGCGCCGTACATCGCGACGAGGAGCGTCCTCTCAGGGAAGACTTTTGCGGCGCTCGCTCCAAGCGCCTCCTCGGTGATGTTCTCCTCGGTCGCTTTGATGACGCCGTCCTGAAGCTCGCCTGTCTTTACCCAGGGAATCTTCCCGCCGTAGAAAGCGGAGTTGCCGCGCGAAGGAGTACCACCGCTCGACCAGCGGCCCAGTGCGCCCAGCGTTGTCTCGGCCCAGCCTTGCGGTAGGTCGAACGTGCTCATGGCCTTCCTTCCGGAGCAATGATAATTCCTTCGAGTGCTTCGATCTCCTCCAGGGCGACGTGGAGCTGCTCCCTGATGTTGGCAGCGATGACCTCGGGCTCGGGCAGGTCATCCGAGTTCCCGCGCCCCTCGTCTCTGAGCCAGAGCACGTCCAAGTTGTCGCCACGGGCTTTGATCTCCTCGCGGCTGAACTTCCGGAACCGACCTTCGGCGCCCTGCTCCTTGCGCCTGCTCTTGCCATAAGCGTCGTCGCCAAACGCCTTCTTGAAGTCAGCGAAGTGCTCCCGGAGGAAAGGCGTCCGCTTCCCATAGGCAGGGGAATTGGTCCGCATGTCGTAGAACCAGACGGATTTGGTGTTGCCTTTGTCTGTCTGGCCACGGGTGAAGAACAGCACATTGGTCTTCACCCCCTGCGCGTAGAAGATGCCCGTCGGCAGTCGCAGGACGGTGTGCAGGTCGCACTTGTCCATGAGGTCGGCGCGGATCTCCTGGCCGACGTTCTCCTCGAAGAGCACGTTGTCTGGGACGACGATGGCCGCGCGACCACCGGGCTTCAGGCCCCGGTAGACGTGCTCCAGGAACGCAAGCTGCTTGTTCGAGGTCGGGAACGTGAAGTCGTCGCGCTCGGGCTTGCCGCCGCCCCTCTTGGTTCCGAACGGCGGGTTCGTGATGATGATGTCGGCCTTCGGCAGGTCCCGGCCCACAGGCGAGAGCGTGTCGCCAAGGATCAGATCTCCTTCCAGGTCGTGCAGGGCCATGTTCATCAGTGCGAGACGCCGAGTCTCCGGAACCAGCTCCACGCCGTAGAACGCCTTCTGGCGCTGGAACTCCTGCTGCTTCTCCGTGAGGTCGAAGTAGTTGTCGGTTTGGGCGCGGACGTGCCGGTCGGCAGCGATGAGAAACCCGCCGGTGCCGGCGGCCGGGTCCTGCACGGACTCACCGGGCTGGGGCTTCACCATGGCTACGATCGCGTCCACCAGGGGCCGAGGCGTGAAGTACTGACCCGCTCCGGACTTCACCTCCGTGGCGTTCCTCTCCAGGAGGCCCTCGTAGAGGTCACCGAGGTTCTCCCGGTCCACTCCATACCAGTCGAGCGCATCAAGAGCCCTGACGAGCGCGTTCAGGTTCTTCGGATGCCGGAGCGACGTGCTGGCGTTCGCGTAGATGTCCTGGACGCGCTTGCTGCCGTGGGTGCCGAGGTGGAGGAGCAGCTCCCGGTAGAACCGGAGCTGTTCCGTGCCCTCCCGCTTGGCAAGGTCGTCCCAGCGGTAGCCCTTGGGGAGCTGGTCCTCACGCCTGGTCTCCTTCGCCATCTTCAAGAACAGAACGAAAGCCAGCTCGGCGACGTACTGGTGGTAGGTCACTCCGTCCTCGCGAAGGAGGGAGCATAGGTTCCAGAGCTTTTGTACGAGGTCGTTCGCGTTCGTGTTCATCCAGTCACCTTGCCACCTTGTTGCCAGAGGCCGTCTCTCAGGTCAGCAAGAACCTGCTCCAGCCGGCCCTCGAAGACCTTGTTGATGTGCGTGAAGCCGCCGCTGGCCTCGAACTGACCTCGGTTGAGGGCGTCCTTATCCATGACGGTCTCGACCTTGAGCTGCTTGGCGATCCGTTCCAGCCACTTGCGTTGCGGTGTCGTCCAGGTGTTCGCCTCCAGGACCTTGCCGAGGGCGCGATCCACTCGCTCGGAGTACGGGACCAGCGCCTCGCCCAGGGCCCGCTGTCGAATGAATCCGATGATGGAGGCGGCGATGTCCTGGTTGGTCATGTCCCGCCAGGCCGTCTGGAGCGAGGTCTCGTTGTAGCCGGCCCTGTCGAGCGCCAGCTTCAGCTCCTTGAGCTGCTGCCGCGTCAGCTCGCGGGGCCGCTGGCAGACCACCATCAGCGCCGGCAGCACGTTCTGGTTCTGTCGGATGAAGGTCCCGAACTCGTCCAGGTAGTCCTTGGGCCGTACGCGACCGGGCCCGTAGCCGCGCTCCACGGACCTCAGCTTGTCCACATGGTCGCTGACGTAGACGACCGGACCCGGGCCCGTGGCGGTGTCAAGGACCTCGCCGAGCTGCTTGTGGGTCGAGAGCCAGGCCGCGATCTCCGCTGGGGACTTCTTGCGGAGGAAGGTCAGCACTTCGCCAACAGGCATCCCGGCCGCTGCCTCCAAGGACTCGGCCGACCTGCCCTCCAGGACCGGTCTCTTCCGCCGCAGCTTGACCACGAGCTGGTCGATGACCTGCTGCTGGGCCTCCGCATCCTTCAGGTCCAGCAGCTCGTCGACGAGCTTCGTGAACGTGAAGAATGGGTTCACGACCACCGGTTTCATCGACGTGAAGGGCTCCAATGCCCCGTAGAGGTCCACTGCATCGAAGATGCGGAAGACCTCCTTGCCGATATCGTCGCAGCGGCGAGTCCCTCGACCGAGCATCTGCTCGTAGAGGATGCGGCTCTTCACCCTCCGCAGGAATACGACGTTCACGATGGGCGGCACGTCGATGCCGGTGGTGAGCAGGTCCACGGTGACGGCGATGCTCGGCTGCTTCTCGTTCTTGAAGCGGCGGATGAGCTGGAGCGGCTTGTCCGAGCTGCCGGTGATCTTCATCACGGCGTTGTCGTCCACGCCCCCGTACTGGGCATCCAGCGCCTTCTTCAACGCCGCGACCACGATGTCCGCATGCGCGTCTGTGGCGCAGAAGATGAGGGTCTTCCCGTCAGCGGCAGGGTCAATCTGCCGGGCCAGTTCCTCGCAGACGACACGGTTGAAGTTCTCGGTGACGACCCGTGTGTTGAACGACTCCACGTCGAAAGACAGCTCGTCCTGCATGTGGATAAGGTCGAGCTGCTGGGTCCGGGTGTTGTAGGTCGGGACCGCCTCGCCGGCAGCCCAGCGGATGCCCCCCTCGGACAACTCCGTGTTGATGCGGATCGGCGGCTCGTGGTCCACGAGCCAGCCGTCGATGACCGCCTCCGGATAGCTGTAGGTGTAGACCGGATCGCCGAAAATCTGCGTGGTGTGGAGGGCGGGCGTCGCCGTCAGGCCGATCTTCACAGCATCGAAATGGTCGAGGACCCGGCGGTACGTGCTGATGTAATCGTCCTGGCTTCGGAAGCTCAGCTCCGAGTCGCTCATCTCCCGGTCGAGCGTGTAGCCGCGATGGCACTCGTCCACGACGATGCAGTCGTAGTCGTCCACACTCGGCCTCTCGCCGTCGTCGCTGTAGAGGATCCGCTTCACCATCCCCTGGACCGTGGCGAAGTGGAGCTTGGTCTCGGGGTCCGGTCGAACTTCCTCCAGGCCCTTCACGTTGAAGATGTCCGTGAAGGTCTGAAGGCTTTCCAGGCGCGCGTGCTTGAAGGCGTTGATGGCCTGCTCCCCGAGGGCGCTCCGGTCCACGAGGAAGAGCACCCGGCGGAAGCGCCGGGTCTTCACGAGCCGGTAGACGAGCCCGATGAACGTGCGCGTCTTCCCGGTGCCCGTGGCCATGGCTATCAGGCTTTCGCGGCGCCCCTTCTCCAGGGCCGCTTCGACGGCCTGGATGGCCTTGATCTGGTAGTCGCGCAGGCCGAGGTACTCGGTCGGCTCCGCGCGCAGCGCCGCTTCTGACGCCTCCCGGTCCTGCTGGAGCAACTCGCGCAGACCGGCCGGGGCGTACCATCCGGCGAGCGCCCGGGGATGGTTGGTCGGGCGCCGCGCGTCGAGGAAGTGGATTCCGCTCTTCAGCTCAAGCTGCCGCAGGTACGGCCTGCCGTTCGTCGCGAAGAGAAACGGCACAAGGTACTTGCCCCATGGCCCTCCGGGCAGCACCTCCTCACCCTGGCGCTGGTAGCCCTCGCTGTACCGCTTCGCCTGCTGAATGGCGCCGGCCGCATCCTTGCGGCGACGCTTGGCCTCAACCACGGCCAGGGCATCAAGGCCGGCGAAGAGAACGTAGTCCGCCGGGCCGCTCTCGGTGGGCCACTCCGCGATGGCCAGGTTGCGTCCACGCTGCGGCCGGGCGCCGGCCGCGAAGGTCAGGTTCTGCGAGTCAGCCTCCCAGCCCGCCTGACGAAGCTGCTCGTCGATGAGCTGCCTCGTGTCGGCCTCGTCCAGGTCCAGCTCGGCACCGGCTGCTTGCGCTCTCTTGAGCAGAAGGTCGAGCTGCTGGGCAGGCGCCGCATTTGCCTGGCTCTGCACAGCGTCGAGGCGTGCCTTGAGCTTCGCTTCGGCCTCCTCGGCGAGCGCCTGCCACACCTCGCGTTCCTCGGCGTCCCTTCGGGCCCGCTCTTCGGCGGTGAGGCGTTGCCGGGCTTCCTCAGCGGCAGCGGCCCTGGCTGCCTCAGCACCGAGCGTGGCCTGCGCAAGCTCGCTCCGGAGACGTTCCAGTTCCTGTGCGAGCGTCTTGGACTCCTGCGCCGGATCGGGAGGCGGGATGAACGGCCCCGGGCTGAAACCGCGCTCCTTGCCGAAGGTCCGGTGGAACCAGATCGCCAGCACGCGGGCGAGCTTCAGCCCGTGGAGGGCCTGGCTGTGCGTCCCGCGGGCCTCGTGCGCGGCCACGTTCCCGGCTCGACGAAGGTCGTGGAGGACCTGCCGGACCTCAACGGTCAGCGCACCGCGCGAGTCCAGGGCCCGGATGAGGTCCACCTGGCTCTGGTCCGTGGACGCGTACAGACCGAGGTTCGCGGCGGCTCGCTGGGCGAGGACCTCCGCGAACTGTCTGAGCTTCATCAGGCAGGTCGTGGGATCTTCCGCGAAGTAGCGCTCCGCCTGTGCCCCCAAGGCGACCAAGAGCGGGTCGTGGATCCGCAGGAACTCAAAATTTGAAGAGCGCGGCAGAGGGGTGGGCACCCGGCGATTCTACCCCTGATCAAAGTTTCCCGAGGTTCTCGGGCAGGGCAGGGAATCGCACCTCACGGACCGGGGAGGGGCGCGTCCATTCCTAGGGTCGAGCCCGTACGTAATCCGTACGTAATCGAGCGGACGCCAGCGAACCCCTATGAACGGTTCAGCCCCGTAAGTGCCCAAAGATTTCAGGCACTTACGGGGCTGTTCCTATGTCCCCGACGGGATTCGAACCCGTGTTACCGGCTTGAAAGGCCAGCGTCCTGGGCCTCTAGACGACGGGGACGACACGCACTTGAGTCGCGGGGGGCTCGAACCCCCGACCCTCGGCTTAAAAGGCCGGTGCTCTACCAGCTGAGCTAGCGACTCGCACTATTCTTTTTTCGAAACCGGAAGTCACGGGCCGCCTGACCGACCGGCGACGCGCTTCCTACCAGCAGTGCCTCGGGACTTCCACTGGCGTGCGCATGGCACCTTTCCTGACGGGGTGGGGAGGACTCCCGGTGAACGTCCCGGCGCACGATGCCGCCGCGCTGTCACCCAGGGGCGGTATAGAAGGGCCATGTCCCAGGATGTTTCCCCCGACGAGCACGATGACCTCGATGAAGGCGCCGAGGCAGCTCCCTTCCGTCGCTACCTCACGCGCGCGGGCGCCGAGCGGATGCATCGGGAGCTGCTTCAGCTGCTGAACGAGGCTCGGCCCAAGGTCACCGCCGAGGTCTCCGCCGCGGCCGCCCAGGGGGACCGCTCCGAGAACGCCGAGTACATCTACGGCAAGAAGCGCCTCCGGGAGATCGACCGGCGCATTCGCTTCCTCCAGCGCCGCCTGGACACGGCTACCATCGTCACCCCGGCTGAACAGAGCGACCGCTCGAAAGTCTACTTCGGCGCCACCGTGACCCTCGAGGACGAGGACGGCGAGCGCACGACCTACCAGATCGTCGGCTCGGACGAGATCGACGCCTCGGGAGGTCGCATCAGCGTCGAGTCCCCCATCGGGCGCGCGCTCTTGCGCAAGGCCCCAGGGGAGACGGTGGAGGTCCGCCGCCCACGCGGGGAGATCGAACTCACCATCGTCGACATCCGCTACGATTGAGAAGATTCCATGTCCCGGACGCAGCAGGTCAGCCCCGCCTTTCGCCGCATCTATCAGCGCCTGCGCACGGCGGACCTGTCTGCCTCCTCGTGTGAGGACCTCTCGCTCGAGGACTTGGGTCTGGAAATGAACGCTCACCGGGCGAACCTCGCGTTCGGCACGTACAGCCGCGAGGGCGTGGTGCATGCCCTGCGTGCCTACGGTCTCGTCCAGCGGGTGGAGGACCGGGTGGGGCCCTTGGAGCTGCGCCTCTCCAGCGAGGATCCGTTCCATCCCCGCCTGACGTTCTGGAGTCGCCGGTTCTACGCGCCCGTCGCGGACCTCTCTCTTCGCCGGACGACTGGAGCCGAACTCGGGTTGACCGGAACACTCGGCGAGACGGAGGTTCTCTACCTCGACAGCATCCTGTTGCAGCACCCCGGCCGTCACTTCGATTGGACCCGTCCCCCCCTGCCCGGGCAGTCCCATCCGGGCCTCTCGTTGTCGAAGGAGATATTGGAAATTCTCCTCCTGATGGCGACGCGGATCGGCGCTGAGGCGCTCGCGTTGACTCCCTCCACCTTCTCCGCGGCATCCGTGTACGAGCGGACCTTCCGGTTCGTGGACGGCGCCGCGCAGGGGCGCTTCTCGGCCATGCGCCGTGCTGGGCGACAGCGGCCGCGGTGGCTCCTCGCGTGGGCCGTGGAGCTGGGCTGTCTGCGCGACCCCCAGAGGCAGTCGGCGCTCTTCACCCCGTTGCCCATGGTGGCGCCCCTGTCACGGAGGATGGCCCGGCGCTTCGAGTCCCGCTCCTGGCGCGAGCCGTATCGACAGTACGCGGACACACTGCTGGCCATCGACGAAGAGGCCCTCCAGGCGCGCTTCCCCTGGGAGCGCATGCCGCCAGGGCCGCCTCCCGAGCGAGTCGCGGAGTTGCTCGGATATGATCCGCTCGCTCCCCATCCCCATCGCTCCGAGTCAGACGCTGGACGGGACGCGGTCGCGCGCTCTGGGCGTTCTACCTAGGGAGCCCAGAAGCGGCGCTCTCGCCGCGTGGACTTTCCGACAGCTCGCCTTTCGGACGGGAAGGCGGCTGCTTCCTCGCGAGGCGGAGCCTATATTGGACTCCCACCCCCGTCGCACGCCGTCAGCGGTCGCACCCGAACCTCGTCAGGTCGCGCCACCCACGATGCGAAAGAACTTCATCCTCGACACGAACGTCCTGCTTCACGATCCCCGCAGCATCTACGGATTCAAGGACAACAACGTCATCATCCCCATCTATGTGATCGAGGAGATTGATCAGTTCAAGCGCGATCTCTCCGAGCTGGGGCGCAATGCCCGCTTGGTGGCGCGCTACCTCGACTCGTTCCGGGCGGAGGGCTCTCTCAAGGAGGGCGTGCCGCTTCCGCATGGAGGCATGTTGCGCGTGTGCTTCTCGTCGCGCGAGCTGCCGCTCTCCATGGCGGACAGTAACCTGATGGACAACCGCATCCTCGCGGTGGCCATCGACCTGATGGGCAAGGAGCCGGAGACCCAGGCGGTCTTCATCACCAAGGACACCAACCTCCGCATCCGCGCGGACGCGCTCGGCCTCATCGCCGAGGACTACGACACCGAGCGGGTGGAGATCACCGAGCTGTACACCGGCTTCACCGAGCTCCTTGCGCCGCGAGACCAGGTGGATCAGCTGTACCGCCCCGGCGCCGAGGTGGAGATCGCCCAAGCCGACCGGCTCTTCCCCAACGAGTTGGTGCTGCTCAAGGACGAGACGAATCCGTCCCATACCGCGATGGCGCGCTTCCACGGCGTCAAGGGGCGGCTCGTTCCGTTGGCGCGTCAGAGCAAGGAGGGCACCTGGGGAGTCCGGCCTCGCAACATGGAGCAGGCCTTCTGCCTGGACCTGTTGCTCAACGACGACATCAAGCTCGTCACCATCGTGGGCAAGGCGGGCACGGGCAAGACGCTGCTCGCCATCGCCGCGGGGCTCCAGAAGGTCACCGAAGAAGGGCTCTATCAGAAGCTGCTCGTCAGCCGGCCCATCTTCCCCTTGGGGCGCGACATCGGCTATCTGCCCGGCAGCGTCGAGGAGAAGCTGAATCCCTGGATGCAGCCCATCTTCGACAACGTGGAGTTCTTGATGAACCTCAGCCGCGCGGACAAGAAGGCCGGCCGCGGCTACCACGAACTCTTGGATCTGGGGTTGATGGAGATCGAGCCGCTCACGTACATCCGCGGCCGGAGCATCCCCAACCAGTACATCATCGTGGACGAGGCGCAGAACCTCACGCCGCACGAAGTGAAGACCATCATCACCCGCGTGGGGGACAACACGAAGATCATCCTCACGGGGGATCCGTTCCAGATCGACAACCCGTACGTGGACGCGACCAACAACGGGCTGGTTCACGTGGTGAACCGGTTCAAGAGCGAGAAGATCGCGGGTCACATCACCATGGCCAAGGGTGAACGGAGCGCCCTGGCCGAGCTCGCGGCGAACCTCCTCTAGCGGGCCGTCCGCCGCCACGCATCGAGAGCCTCATGAAGAAGGAATCCCCAGAGTCACCCGTTCCCCCCGACGAGGAGAAGAAGCCGCTCATCGAGTACCCGTCGGTCTACACCTTCAAGGTCATGGGTGCTCAGGCGCCTGATTTCGTCGACCATGTCCGCGAGCTGTTCCGGCGGATGATGGGGTCAGAGATCTCCCCGGACTCGATCCACGAGCAGCCCAGCAGCAAGGGCAAGTACGTGTCCCTCAGCGTCTCGGTGTACTTGCTCTCCGAGGAGCAACGGCGCTCCATCTACGCCCAACTCCACCAGGACAAGCGGATCGTCTACTACCTGTGAAGCGGGCAGAGCGGAGGCGCCTGTCGCGGGTCGGCTCGGGTGGCCCCCGGCTGGAAGTCCAGCCGGGGTGGGTATAAGAGGGAGCCACATGAGCCTCGCTGTGCACTTCCCGCTGTATCAACCCGCCAGCGCCCAGCGCGCGTTCGGCACGGATGAGGCGACGCGCCGGTTCGCCAAGGTGGCGCAGCTCGAACCCGGTTCCCGTGTTCTGGTCCTGGGCGCGGGGCCTGATGGCCAGGCGGCCCTGCTCCTGGCTCAAGAGCTGAACTGCACCGTCGTGGCGGCGGACACGGACGATGGCCTGCTCGCCTCCGTGCGGGAACAAGCCCAGCTCCGCGGCGTGCTGGAGCGGGTCGAACTGCGCAAGGTCTCCTTGAGTGCGCTCGACCTCCCCGCCGCGAGCTTCAACGCCATTCTCATTCCAGGGCGAGTGCCTTACGCGCTGCCCGATGCATTGGGGCGCCTGCGTCCGCTGCTGGCGAAGCGAGGGCGGCTCGGATTGACCTATCCAGCCCGGGTGGGACGGCACGCGCCCAAGGCCGCCCTCGACTTCTGGGAGCATCGGCTCGGTGCTCCGCTGCTGGTTCCGCGTGAGCTGATGCAGACGATGGAGGCCGCGGGCTTCGAGCCCGAGGCGGCCGAGACGCTCCACGACGCGGAGCTGGATTCGCTCTACCAAGAGATGGAGGCCCAGCTCACGGTGCTACCCGCCGAGGAGGCGGCTCGCCCGCGTGAGGAGGTGGCCCTGCATCGCGAGCACAATGGCCGCACGGGCGCGAGCTACGCCTTCATCGTGGGCCGTCGCAAGGAGCCGGGAGAGAAGCCGCCGGCGTCGCGGGATCGCGGCTGAGCTGGGCTGCTCCCGCCCTCGACAGGGGGGGAGGCCCCGGTGCCTCACTGCATGGCGCCGTGGAAGTCGAGCAGCTCGATGGACTCGGGCGCCACGGCCAGGGACACCACATCACGGTAGCCCGCCGCGTCTCCACCGACCTGGAAGGGCATGGGGCGATTGAAGCGAATGGTGGCGCCCTGGGTGTGGAAGTCGTGGATGCCCTCGTGGTTCCAGCGACCGTTCCAGAGCTTGTGGAGGTTGGTGAGAACCTGCGTCGGGGTCACCTGGCCGAGCCGCAGCTGCATGAAGCCCCGTCGCGAGCTGGCGTGGGGGAACATCCGGAACCCATAGCCGTAGTAGGGCATGGTTCCCGCAGCAGCCATCATCACCTCGCCACGGAAGAGCACCGCGCCCGGAGCGAGCGGCTCACCCATCTCACGGCCGTCCGGTCCGATGCGGTACGCCTCGGAGGCGCCGTTGATGACCTCGCACTCCACCTGGACCGAGCCCGTCAGGTAGTAGGGCACCGTCTTGAAGGCGACCGCTGAGAAGTAGCCGCCACCGCCGGTGAGCACGCTCTTGAGCATGCCCTTGCCCAGGCTCTCCTTCACCCAGATGTAGTCGTTGAGGATCTTCCCATCCACGCCGAGGCCCGCGAACGGAGCTCGCTGGCCATCCACCAGCAGGAGGTCCATGGCGCGATGTCCGGGGACCTCTCCCGCTCGCGCGCGGAGCACGTCGTTGAGGATGCCGTCGCCGCGAGCCCCCGAGGCATTCACGTGCGCGGCGATGCCGTTGCCCGTTCCCAGCTTGAGGATGCCGAATCGCGGCGCCTGCTGTCCCGCGAACCGACCGCGGGGCCCCACCTGTTGGAGGACCTCATTGACGAACCCCATGAACGTGCCGTCGCCGCCGCCCGTGAAGACCGTGGGGTACCCGCGCTCCAGGACCGTCTGGGCGATGCGGCGCGCATCCAGCTCCGAGCGGGAGAGGAACAAGTCCTGCTCCGGGACCACATGGGACAGCATCTTCACGACCCGGGCGTCGACCTTGCGCGCGTTGGCGTTCAGCATGACCGCGACCTTCGGCTCGGACTCGGCCGCGGGGGCGCGGCGCAGGTCCGGCGAGCGGAGGGGCTGAACCATCATGATGGGCTCCAAGGTGGGGGGCAGGGGGGCTCGTGACGCGACGCTCGCCCCATTGTGCAGTTTTCTCGCCAGTCGCTGACGCGAGGCGTCAGTGGGTGCGACCCACTGTGATTCCAGTGGGTTGCGAGGTTCGCTGGTCATCGATGACGGCGCGGGTTGCTACCGCCGGGTGACAGCGGTGTAGAGCGCGTTACGCACCCGTCCCGTGAAGGTGGCAGGCGAGTGGCGTGGGGCGAGCGGGCCGATGTGGACTGCGCGACGCCTTCACCCGCCCCACCTTCCCTCCAGGAGGATCGGAAAACCCCTCGCTCGTTTGACACCGAGGGGTGGGTGGTTACGTTGGGCGTACATCAGGACTTCGTAGGAAAACCGCAGTCATTTCCGGAGGATAGCAACCGTGGGCAAGATTATCGGGATCGACCTGGGCACCACGAACAGCGTGGTCGCGATCATGGAGGGTCGCGAGCCCAAGGTCATCGTCAACGAGGAAGGCAGCCGCATCACGCCCTCGGTGGTCGCGTTCACGAAGGATGGAGAGCGCCTGGTCGGTCAGGTGGCGAAGCGTCAGGCCATCACGAACCCGGAGCGCACCATCTATTCCGTGAAGCGCTTCATGGGGCGCCGGTACGAGGAAGTGGGCGAAGAGGCCAAGCTCGTCCCGTACAAGGTTGCCAAGGGCCAGCACGGCGATGCTCGCGTGGAGATCGACGGCAAGCAGTACAGCGCGCCGGAGATCAGCGCGCAGGTGCTGCTCAAGCTGAAGCGCGCCGCGGAGAACTACCTGGGCGAGAAGGTGACCGAGGCGGTCATCACCGTTCCGGCGTACTTCAACGACGCCCAGCGCCAGGCCACCAAGGACGCCGGTGAGATTGCGGGCCTCACGGTTCGCCGCATCGTGAACGAGCCGACGGCCGCCGCGCTCGCGTACGGGCTCGACAAGAAGAAGGACGAGAAGATCGCCGTCTACGACTTCGGCGGCGGCACCTTCGACATCTCCATCCTCGAGGTGGGTGAGAACGTCGTGGAGGTGCTCGCCACCAACGGCGACACGCACCTCGGTGGCGACAACATCGACCTGACGATCATGGATTGGCTGATCGCCGAGTTCAAGAAGGACACGGGGCTCGACGTCTCCAAGGACAAGATGGTTCTCCAGCGCCTGAAGGAGGCGGCGGAGAAGGCGAAGATCGAGCTGTCGAGCGCGATGGAGACGGAGATCAACCTGCCGTTCCTCACGGCGGATGCGTCCGGTCCCAAGCACCTGAACGTGAAGCTCACGCGCGCGAAGTTCGAGGCGATGATCGACAAGCTCGTCGAGCGCTCGCTGGAGCCGTGCCGCAAGTGCCTCAAGGACTCGGGGCTGGAAGCGAAGGACCTCAACGAGGTCGTGCTCGTGGGCGGCAGCACGCGCATCCCGATGGTTCAGGAGGCCGTGAAGCGGCTGTTCGGCAAGGAGCCGAACCGCTCGGTGAACCCCGACGAGGTCGTGGCGGTGGGCGCCGCGGTGCAGGCGGGTGTGCTCTCCGGCGAGGTGAAGGACATCCTCCTGCTGGACGTCACGCCGCTGTCCCTGGGCGTCGAGACGCTCGGTGGCGTGATGACCAAGCTCATCGAGCGCAACACCACGATTCCCTCGCGGAAGTCGGAGACCTTCTCCACGGCCGCGGACGGACAGACCCAGGTGGAGATCCACGTCCTCCAGGGTGAGCGCGAGATGGCGGGCGACAACCGCAGCCTCGGCCGCTTCCACCTGACGGGCCTTCCTCCGGCGCCGCGCGGCGTGCCCCAGGTCGAGGTGACGTTCGACATCGACGCGAACGGCATCCTCAACGTCACCGCCAAGGACAAGGCGACGGGCAAGGAGCAGAAGGTCACCATCTCCCACTCGTCTGGTCTCGCGAAGGACGAGGTCGAGAAGATGGTCAACGACGCCCGCAGCAACGAGGCCGCGGACAAGGCGCGTCGTGAGCTGGTGGAGGTCAAGAATCAGGCGGAGAGCCAGTCCTACGCCGCGGAGAAGATGGTCCGCGAGAACAAGGACAAGCTGGGCCCGGACGTGACCAAGTCCATCGAAGAGGCGGTGGCGGAGCTGAACAAGGTCCGCGAAGGCCAGGACAAGGACGCCATCAAGGCGGCGCTCGATAAGCTGCAGCAGGCCAGCTACAAGGCGGCTGAGGCGATGTACCGCGCGACGGGTGGCAGCCCTGAGGGCGCACCTGCCGCGGACGCGGGGCCTGAGGCTGCGGCCGGTGGGCAGCAGGGCGCGAAGAAGGACGACGTGGTGGACGCGGAGTTCCGCCAGTCCTGAGTCTCTGAACGTCGTCGTCGAGCCATGAATGGCTCGCGCATGTGCTGAGCAGAAGGCCGGTGTCCTCGACGAGGGTGCCGGCTTTCTTGTTTTCAGACCTCCTGTCCATGCGGACTCAGGGCGCTTCCGCCGGGTGGGACGGTGGTGCGAGGGACTGGACGCCCAGCCGTGACAACCCCTTGATTTCGCTCTGCTGGGCGGTGGTCCTCGCACTGCATCCAGGGCTGGCACCTCGTTGTCTCGAAGGTGCCTGACATGTCCCGAATCGAATCGTCGACCACGCCTGTTCTGCCGGAGCCCACAGCGGCTGACCCTGTGGCGTGTTCATCCCGGAGTGGTTTCTCGAGCAGTTCGGTGTCGGCGCGGAGCGACTCGGTTCGCAACTCCGTGGAAGTGTTTCGAGGA
Source organism: Citreicoccus inhibens (assembly GCF_019039035.1). Classification (GTDB taxonomy): domain Bacteria; phylum Myxococcota; class Myxococcia; order Myxococcales; family Myxococcaceae; genus Citreicoccus; species Citreicoccus inhibens. The sequence goes on from NZ_JAHNZT010000064.1 coordinate 17,177, forward strand.
GAGAAGCCCCTTCCGAATGCGATGAATGGTGGAGCCGCGCGGCCTCGGTCGGGTGAGGGCAATCAGTTCGACTTCGCGATCGGCGGCATGTTCCCGCCGAAGCCCACGGGGAATTTGCGTGAGCAGGCCAAGCAGGGGGCGCTGACCGCGATGCAATCGGAGGCAGCCGCGGCGAGCCAGCTCCTTCGAGGTGGTGCCGCGGTGGATGCATACGCGCGGCAGCATCTGAAGATGTTGGACGCCAGCCCGCCGATTGCTGGGGCGCCAACGTCGCTGACGGACTACGCCAGCGTGATTCCCGGCGTGTCGGCGGAGACGGCGTACCGGACGTTCGTGCGTGAACCGAACGCGCTCTTTGGCGCCGCGGGCATCGTCCTCCGCCCGGCCACGAGTTCCTTGGCGGATGGCGCCAAACTGTTCCTCGAGGAGAAAGGGATGCCGCCGGTGTGGGCGCCCATCTCCGTGCACCTCGACGCTCAGAATCGCACGGTGCACATCACCACCTTGGACGGTCATCCGCTGCGAGGCACCAACCGTTTCGTTTTCGAGGACGACGGCCGGGGGGGCACGCGTGTTCGCCAGTACTCAGCCTTCCAGGGCAGCTCCCCAGCCACGAGCGTGGGGCTCACGCTGATGGACCCCATTGAACGGCAGCATGACATCTGGCGCAGCGTGCACGGGAAGCTCCATGACATGCTGCGGGCGCGCTGACATATCCATCCCGGAGAGGTGGTCCATGACGCGACTTCAGACGACGGCACCAGGGCATGATGTCGTCCTCTACGATGGTCATTGCCGCATTTGCAGTGGGGCGGCACGGGAGATGAAACGGCTGCTCGGGGGGCAGGGAACGGAGCTGCGCTCCTTCCGGGATGAGGGTGTTTTGGACTCATTCCCTGGCATCTCCGCGGAGCGGTGCGAGCGGGCGATGCAACTGGTCCAAGCGGATGGCCGGGTCGTTGAAGGGGCCGAGGCCATTGTGCGCGCCTTGGGGCGCCGCACCTTGGGCCGCTTGCTGTACGTCTATTACGTGCCCGGTCTGCGGCAGGTCATCGACCTGGCCTATCGAGTCTTCGCTCGCTATCGCTTTCGGATCGCGGGACGGCAGTGCTCGGATGGGAGTTGCGCGGTGCACTTCAAATAGGCGGAGGAGGGCGGCTAGGGGCTGTCCCTGGTCTCGCGTTCGGAAAACAACTCGGGGTTGGCCGAACGTTCAGTTCGGTCAACTCCCAATCGCTCGCGGTTGCTGGTAGGGGCCCTGGGTGCTCAGCACAGGCCTATGCGC
>NZ_JAHNZT010000065.1 GCF_019039035.1 Citreicoccus inhibens
CGATGAAGCCGCGCCTCATGGAGAAGGTGGGCTCCTTCCCGCTCCTCTTCATTCACGGCACTCAAGGCAGCGGCAAGTCGAGCATGTGCACTGAAGTCTTTTGGCCCCTCTTCGGCGTGCCAGGCGCCGACGCCTACAGCGTGACGGAGACGGAGTTCGCCCTCGTGAAGCTGCTGTCCGCCACGCGCTCCGTGCCGGTGGTGGCCGACGAGTACAAGCCCTACGACATGCCGCTGCACCGGCTCCAACTCTTGCACCGCTACATGCGGCGCCTCTACCGCGGGGAGACGGAGGAGCGAGGCCGCTCGGACTTGTCGGTGGTGAGCTACCGCTTGCACGCGCCGCTGTGCGTGGCGGGCGAGACTCGCCCCACGGAGGCAGCCCTCCTCGAGCGCCTTCTCACCGTCAACCCCGAGAAGGCGACGCTGAAGCGACGCGACTGCAGGGCGGCCTTCCGCAAGCTGAAGTCCGTCAACCTCGCCCTCTTCGCACCGCGGTACATTCAATTCTGCCTGGGGCGTGACTTCGCCAAGGACTTCCAGGTGGCCCGGACGGTGGCGGACGTCCTCCTCGAAGGACGAGAAGTGCCTCCGCGCGTCGTCGACAATCTGGCGGCCATGCTGCTGGGCATTCACCTCTTCGAGGAGTTCGCGCAGGAGTGCGGCTACTCGCTGCCAGTGGACTTGGGGGCCCGCGAAGCAGTCGACGCCGTATTGGCAGATATCCTCGAAGCGGAAGCCGGGGTGAAGAATGCCCTCGACACCTTCCTCGAGATGCTGGGCGTCATGGCCGTTCAAGGGCATTTGCGGCACCGGGTGCATTACGTCTTCGAGGGCGACCGCCTCTACCTGCACCTGGAGAGTGCGTACGACGCCTTCCGGGCCCACTGCAAACGCATCGACTACGAGGGCGAGGTGGTGGACACGAGGGCCTTGCGACGCCTGCTGCAGGAGAACCTCCGCGAAGGGGGCTACGTCGTCGCCCTGAATGAGCGTGTTTGTTTCGACGGGCGAATGAACCGCCGGCGCGCGGTGGTGCTGGACTTGTCTCGCACGCACCTCGCCTCGGTGGGGGACTTCCCTTGCTCCACCGAGGGTGTCCGCGATTGGCGTGCGCGCAGTGGTGGCTATGACTCCGCAACAGAAGAGGCCAATGGGTAGTGGGCTGCCAGCGGTGTGCCTCGCGGCGAGTGGCCGCGAGGCACGAAGGCCGCGTGCGAATGTCCCCCCATGCTTGCAGGTGGCCTTTGTCATGGTGATGAGCCCGAAATTGTCGAAGCAGGAATGTGTCGCCGCGGACGAACGGCCGAGTGCCCCGCGACAGCGACGCGAGGATGCAGTCGACGTACTCGCCGAGGCCCTCTGGGAACTCTGGCTGCGCCGACATGCGCAGCTGCAACGACAGGCGCCAACGTGGGGCACGAAGGAGAGCGCGCATGGCTGAGTCTCGGACTCTCGACTTGTCTTCTTCTGGGGACAGAGCGTCCATGGGGTTCGCCCGAGGGCGCGCAGCCCTGGGAAAAGGAGACACCGTGGCGAAGAAGGAGACTGCGCGCGCCGCGCGTAAGCAGTTGGCGGACCTGCCGCAGCAACTGGCTGCCTTGGCCAGCATGTCGGTGCCGGAGTTGGCGGAGAAGTACCAGGAGCTGTACGGCGAGCCCACGCGCAGCCGCAACCGGGACTACTTGCGAAAGCGCCTGGCCTTCCGCATTCAAGAATTGGCGGAAGGCGGACTCTCCACGCGGGCTGTCGCACGCATTGCGGAGCTGGGGGACAAGCTGCCTGAGCGCTGGAGGATGCGGCAGGTGGAGGATGCGAAACCCTCCGTGCCGCCTCCGCCAGCCGTTGCGGACGCACGTGCGCCTGCTGCGGACGGGCGCGACGCGCGGCTGCCGCCGCTGGGGACGGTGCTGACGCGCGTCTTCAAGGGCACGCAGCACCGAGTGACGGTGCGCGAGGGCGGGATTGAGTACGAGGGCCAGCTTCACCGCAGCCTCTCCAGCGTGGCCAAGCTGATTACGGGCACTGCCTGGAATGGCTTCACCTTCTTCAGCCTAAAGGACGGCGGCTCGAAGGCGGTGGCGCGATGAGCGGCCCTTCCTTCTTCCAGACGCACATGGGGCAGCGCTTCTACGAGACGACGATGCCAAGCCTCGTCCGAGAGATGCGGCGCCTCAACGACAGCGTGGAGCTATTGGTGGCCGTGGCGGAGCGCCTCGCTGGGCCGCCGCCAGCCACGAGCGACGAGTCCGCGCGGCCGGCGAAGCCAGGAAAGAATCCGGAGGAGGAATGAGGAAGGGCAAGCCGACGCCGACGGACGCGAAGCGCTGCGCCGTCTACACCCGCAAGTCCACCGCCGCGGGGCTGGAGATGGAGTTCAACAGCCTGGATGCGCAGCGCGAGGCCTGCCTCGCGTACGTGCAACGCCAGTCAGGCTGGACGCTGGTGGATGAGCGGTACGACGACGGTGGCTTCACCGGGGCGAACATGGAGCGGCCTGCCTTCCAGCGGTTGCTCCAAGACGTGGACGCGGGCCGGGTGGACGTAGTTGTTGTCTACAAGGTGGACCGCCTCTCGCGCTCCCTGCTCGACTTCGCGAAAGTCATGGAGCGCCTCAACATGGCGGGCGCCTCCTTCGTCTCGGTGACGCAGAACTTCAGCACTGCAGACGCGATGGGGCGGCTGACGTTGAACATGCTGATGTCCTTCGCCGAGTTTGAGCGGGAGATGATTTCGGAGCGCACGCGGGACAAGGTGGCCGCCGCGCGCCGCAAGGGGAAGTGGACGGGAGGCCGCGCACCGCTGGGCTACGACGTGGTGGACAAGCGCCTGGTGGTGAATGAGTACGAGGCGGTGGTAGTGCGGGAGGCCTTCGAGTTGTACCTCCAGCACGGGACGGCTGCTGCGGTGGCGCAGCTCCTCAACGAGCGCGGCCGGCAGACGAAGCGCTACGCGGCCCAGAATGGTGCCACCCGCGCCGCTCGGGCGTGGGCGACGCAGGATGTGCTGCGCCTGTTGCGCAGCCCTCTCTACGCGGGCCTAACGCCCTACGGCCAGGAGACGCACCAGGGGGAACACCCGGCCTTGGTGGACTGGGGCGTCTTCAGCCGGGTGCAGGCGATGTTGGAGGGACGCAGCCCCGGGCTCCAGTCGCACGGGCGCAACCCCGACTACGTGCTAAGGGGCCTGCTGCGCTGCGGCCTGTGCGGCGAGGCGATGACTCCCGGCAGCACGCGCAAGGGCCAGCGTGAGTACCGGTACTACCGCTGCGTCACCCGGGACAAGTGCGGCAAGAAGGGCTGCCGGGCGGCCCCGCTCCCGGCACCCGCGCTAGAGGACTTCGTCGTCGCGAGGCTCCGGGAGGCCTCGGTGGGCGGGGCGCTCGCGGGGGACGTCTACGCCCGCCTCGCCGCGCGCATGGAGGCGAAGCACCAGGCCCTCCGCACCGAGCGCATGCAACTGCCGAAGGAGCTGGCTCGGGCCGCCAAGGAGTCGGAGAGGTGGGTGGATTCGCTTTCCAAGCTGGACGGCCCTGCCCGTCGTGTCGTCGAGGCAAAGCTGACGGCAGCGGAGGAGGAGGCCGTCCGCTTGAAGCAGCGTCTGGCGCAAGTTGAGCGCGCGCTGGATGCGGTGAAGGGGGAAGAGCTGGAGGCGGCCTGGGTGGCCCAGTCCTTGGCGGACTTCAGTGTGGTGTGTGGGGCCCTGACGGCTGTCAACCGGGGACGCCTGTTGCGCGCCCTCGTGGGCCGCGTGGTGGTGAATGAGGCGACGGGCCAGGTGGACGTGCACTTGGCCCACGCCGGTGACGGTGCCCCGCCCGAGCGTGGTGAGGCCGCGGCATGAGCACGAGCGTTGCTCCGACGCAGGGGCACATAGTTAGCGCGCGCTTTCACCGCGTGCACCGCAGGGCGGGCGTGAAGTTGCGCGAGGGGCAACCCCGTCCGCCGCTGGCGGAGTCCAGGCGTCCGTCCCACGTGGCCCGCATGCTGGCGCTTGCCCACCATGTCGAAGCCGCCATTTGCCGCAGACAGGTGCAGAGTGCCGCGGACATGGCCTGTCAGCTGGAGTTCACCCGGGCGCGCGTCACGCAGCTGCTCGACTTGGTGTTGCTGGCCCCCGACATCCAGGAGGCGGTGTTGTTTCTGGATGCGGTGGACGGGGTAGAGCCTCTGAGTGAGCGGCGCCTTCGGGCCATTGCCCACGCTGAAAACTGGGGCGTGCAGCGCGAGAAGTGGCGCGCGTTGGTTGATTCGTGCCGAATCAAACCATGCGGGAATTCTGAAGCAGGTGTTGCGTTGGAATTCTAGGAGTTCGTGTATTGTCGATGCAGCGGCAAATGGTTTCTCAATACGGCGGGCGTGAGGCTCGCAGAGAGTGCGCGACGTGACGATTCAGAATGACATGATGGGCGCCATTCGTGCCGTGGTGGCGGACGAGGTGGCGAAGACGCTGGGCCGCCAAGTGGAACTCCTGGAACAGATTGCCCGCTACCTGGGCGTCGTCCCCAGCCGTGCACCGGCCTTGAAGCGCGCCTCGGCAGCTGCGGCCCTGAAGCGCGAGGTGGCGAAGGTGCCGGCTGCGAAGGTGAAGTCTCCGGCTCCCAAGCGGCGTGGACGTCCGCGGAAGGTGAGCGCCGAGGTTGCGCCTGGAGCCTCCAGCCAGGAGTCGGCCGCGTCTCCTTTCAAGGCGGGGCAGCAGGTGCGCTACAAGCAGGGGCGGGGTTCTTTCACTGCGCAGGTGACATCCATCAACGAGAAGGCAGGGACTGTGACTCTGGCGCGAGACAGTGACGGCAAGCAGGTGGTGCGGCCCTTTGCGAAGGTAGAGGCGGCATGAGTTTGGGCGAGCCTCTCCATCTTCGAATTGGAGTCTGAGAGGGGGTTGTCGAACCAGCCTGATGGGTCGACAACACCCTCTTAGGTGACGGGCCGCTTGTCGGCGACGGCTCCTCGCCGTCCGCCGTCGTCGCGGCGCTCCGCCCAGCGGCGCACGCAGCCCTGCGAAACTCTGTGACGCGCCGCCGTTGCGATCCCCCCAATGTCGGTACGGCGCCGTCTCAGAGCCATCCGGAGTTTCCGTCCCATTCGCGGATGGACATCAACACCTCTCCGCGCAGCTACGGAATACCGTTGATTTTCTCCAAGATGCGTGTGGTCAAGAGCTCCGTCATGATAACCAAGAGTCGATTGTGTCCCAAGCCCTCCCCCTGGGACCGCGCATTCATTCCGCCGTCGTCCTTCGTGGCTTCTACCCACTCAGGGTGCCCGACGCCCACGTCACCGAGGCGAAATGACACGAAGCGTTGGGCTGAAGAATCAGTGTTCCCTTTTTTGCAGGACCAGGTGGTTGCCCCCGGAGAGACCTGGGCGCTGTAACAGCAAGGGAACGAGATAACCGTTCGTGTTCCCTTGATGACCCCGATGTCGACGACGTCATCCTGGCTCAGCTGGTTGAAAGCGAGCCCCACGTAAACCGACGTGACGAGATGACTCAGGGACGGCGCCAGCCAGTACCCCGCACCTGCATTTTCCAGCTTTCCTTCGATTCGAAACCGGACGTACACGGTCGTCACGGAACCCTGATAGGTATTCGGCATCATGGGGGCGTCCGGGTGCTTCTCGACCTCCATACCGGTAGCTTGGAGAATCTCAGTTGCATTGCTTACCCAAACTCGGACCCCGGGTATGTTGGGTACCGACGTCTCGCCGGGCGCTGTCTCTGGAACCGTGTTTTTGCGCGGAAGTTTATAAAGCGGTACTAACTTCGGGGGGTTGATACTTTCCAGAGGAACCTCATTGTGAAGCATCGACACCAACTGCTCCTCCAACGCTGAAAGAGGGTTCTGGGTAGAGCCATTGTCAAGCCAGCTGCTCGAAGATGAACTGGGGGCATCCGATGGGACCCTTTTCGGCTTATTTCCCCCAAGGAGTTTTTGGACGCCCTCGCTGAACGCGTGAGGAGGCCGTTGAACAGGTGGCCCTTTGCATACGGTATAGCAATCAAAACACCCGGCGCCTTTCTTGGCGCATTCATCCCCGGAGGAGGGGCACGAAGGCTTGTGGCACATTCTCAGACTCCTTCACTTGAGAAATTCTGTAGGATAAAAGCATATGGCGGACCAGCATGCGCAGCCAGTCCTTTAGGCGCTCACGGTGCGGCGCGGGGTAGCCGTCCGGCGAGCGACGTTGCGGGAGGCATTGCCGGGGTAGTAGTCGTGGTGGGCCCTGGCCAGGATGTCGAGGCCGGTTGAGAAGCAGGAGTGGCTCTCGGTCGCCAAGGCTTTCGAGGCGGGCGGCCTGACGCAGAAGGAATTCTCCGCGCGGCAAGGGTTGCGGCTGAGCACGCTGCCGTCGCGGGTGTACCAGCGCCGACGCCAGCGTGCTTGGAAGACTCCGGCAGTTCGCCTGTTGCCGGTGGACGGTGACGACCGTCGCGCAGGTGAGTCACTTGCCGCTCGAGGTGGTGCTGGCCACCGGAGCACGGCTGCGGTTCCCCGTGGGCGCCGACGTCAACTACGTCGCTGGACTTGTCACCACGCTGGGCGGGTGAGGTGTGTTCACGCTTCCCTCGTCCGTGCGTGTGGTGCCGGTCACCGAGGCGGTGGACATGCACAAGTCGATTGATGGCCTCATGGTGCTGGTGAAGTCCGTCTGGAGTAAAGACGTCGACTCCGGCCACCTCTTCGCCTTCATCTCGAGGCGAGGAGCCTGCAGCAAGGTGCTTCGGTGGGGCAGAAGGTCCGCTACAAGCAGAGGCGGGGAACCATCCTGGCCACGGTGACGGCCATCGACGCCCAGGCCAGGGCGGCGACGCTGGAGCGCGTGGGGGATGGCAAGACGGTGGTGCGTCCCTTCGAGAATGTCGCGGCAGCCTGAGGCTTGGCGCGCTACAGGCGCCGCTGCTGGAGCGTGACAGTAAGAGGCGGCTGGGGCGCCGCAATGGGCGCTGCCCCATCTCCGTCACCCTGCTTTGCCTGTCATGTCGTCGAGCTGGCCCTACGCGATGGCCCGGTAATGGGGGACGACTTCGACGGTGAGCACCTCCTGCATTTCCTTCCGTGCTCCGTCGAGGTCCCCTGCATGCTGGCGCTCGTACATTCGGTGCAGCGCACTCGTGAGGCGGCGGGCGCCTTCGTGGATTCGCTGCGACGAGTCGCGCAAGAGACTCAACGCACCCTCCTCGGAGGCAAGCGCTGTCTGGGCGTCGGCCTCGCTGAGGCCCACCTCTGAGGCCGTCCGTCGCAGCAGCGCCTTCGTTTCCTCTGTGAGGGCCAGTGGCTCTCCCTGGGAGAAGATGCGACGCGCCAGGGTGCGGATGGGGCTCCATGCGATTTCATTGTCCATAGGGCTCGTTCCTTTCTCGTGCCGCGTCCATGGCCCGCCCCTCCAGCTCGTTCTCGGTTTTGCCCACAGCCAATTGCCCTCTTGGGCATTCCGAGAGGGCTGAGGCCCTCTCTACCCAGGCGAGGGCTATGCCATTCCAGGCGGAGCGTGGAGGCTGTGAGTCCTCTGGGAGTGCCTCAAGGGCTTCACACACGTCCTCTTGGCATGTTACTTGGGAGGTGCGTCAATGAACCTGGAAGGTGCCTGGTGGCGCACCCCGCATTCTTGCGTGGTTGCCCGTGGCCCAGTCGGTGTGGAGGCATTCCCATGACGAAGAGCCTAGTAGAGCGGACGACGGAAGACTTACCGCCCAGGAGAGCGCCGCCCACCCCAGACTCTCCTCGCTACCTCTTCACGCTGGGCGACGTGCGTTACGAGGCGGTGCGGGAGCTGGAGGTGCGCGCGAATGGCGAGGTGCTGCTGGAGGTGCAGCGGCGCGTGGCGGACGAGTCTCTGTCGGGCCCCTGCCTCGTCCGTCGCCTCCCCAGTCCCATGGAGTACCTGGGCCGCAGGCGCCTGGCGGAGGAGATGCAACTGGCCTTCGCTCTTCAGCACCCGGGAATCGCCCAGGTCTTCCACGTCGAATTGGACGAGGAGGAGGACGTCCCGTACGTCGTCATGGAGTACGTGGAGGGGCCCTCACTGGAGACGCTGGTGACGGCGGCTGTCGTGCGCGGGAAGCCCCTCCCGGTGGCCTTCGCCCTCTACGTCGGGGCCGAGTTGGCGGACGCGCTCCACTACGCGCACACTCTGACGAGTCCGAGAGGAAGGCCGCTGGGCATTATTCACCGGGACGTCAGCCCTCGGCACGTCATTGTCGGCAAGTACGGAGAGGTGAAGCTGCTGGACTTCGGCTCCGCGTACTCGCTGCTGGTGGGGCGCGAGGAGTCGCCAGAGAGTCTGCTGCGGGGCGACGTCGCGTACGTCAGCCCGGAGTACCTCGAGCGGGAGCCTCTGACGCCGCGCTCCGACGTCTTCAGCCTGGCCTCTCTCTTGGTGGAAGTCCTGTCGGGCCTGCACCTCTTTGACGTGCAGGACGTGCCACCCAGGGCGAAGGAGAGTCAGCTCCGGCTGGAGAAGCAGCCTACGCTTCCGCTGAAGCAGATGGAGGCGCTCATGCCCACCCTCGACGCGGACTTCGTCGAGAGGGCGGTGTCCCGGCTTCCTCCCGAAGTCAAAGCCGTGCTGCACACGGCCCTGCGGCTCAACCCGGATGAGAGATTCGCCTCGGCGGCGGACCTGCGCGATGCCCTCCGCGGTGCGGCCCAGGCATTGTCGGCACAGCCCTATGGGCGCGCGGAGGCAGCGCGAGAAGCCGCCCTCGTAGTGTCCGAAGGCGGGGGCATGCGCGACAAGGTGGAGTTCGGCGAGGGCGGCCTCTACCCCGAGGGGCTGGATTCGCACGAGCTGAGAGTACTCAGCAAGACATAGGGCCTACTGCGCAATGTTCCGAGTCTGGGCTGTCAGAGGCAGGTAATCGCGTTGGCACCGCACGTCGAGTTTCCAGGCGCAACTCGTGGTGTTCTCAGTGGGGCGCGCGCATTTTAGCTCGTGTCGAATGGGGGAGCGCCTGGGTCGCTGAAATGGGAAGCTCTGCGCGGTTGTGGCTTCCTTAAGCGAAAGGTTGCGCGAACATGAAGCTGTGGATGATGTTTGCTGGGGTGGCGCTGCTCTCGGTGGGGTGCTCGGGGCTGGATGGCGAAGAGGCCTCGTCGTTCGAACGAGAATTGCCTAGTCCCACGCAAACCACTCAGATGGTAATTCCGCTAGGGACTGAGTCTCTTGACGCAAGCACACCCACCCCTCCCCATGACACCCTGGCATGTGCTGCCAGCCTGGGCTTTTGTCGCCGTACTCCTTGTCCTCCCCAGGAAGGTGCGATTGGTACGTGTGCAAACGGGGCTCTGAATTGCTGCATTCCACTGCCCCCGTAGTGAGAGGGGCCAGTGAGTGATGTTTTGGAGCCGGCTCCCTGCGGGCGTGCCGGCTCGTTGCAGGGGCTGGGCCGGATGCGCGCGCGCCTCACCGTGTGTGGGTATCGTCCCTGGGGGAGCAGTCGGGGTGACGAAGGCGCTGCGAGCGAGCGGCGAGCCGTAGCGGCCCGCCGCTCGCGAAGCTGTCAGCGGGCCAACTCGGTGGTGATGCGGACGAGCGCGTCTAGCTTCCGCTCGTCCAGCTTCCTCGCCAGGAAGAGAAGCCGGCGAAGGTTGCTGTCGTCCTCGGGGTGGGTGCGAGGGCCCTTCGCCGATGAGTCCGCGAGGCCCAGCAAGTCCTCCGGGGAGAGCATCAGCTCGGTGCAGAGGCGGTACAGCGTCGGGACGCTGGGCAGCATTTGCCCGCGCTCCAGCCGGCTGTAGACGGGAGGCACCAGCCCCACGCGGTCGGCGACCTCCGCCTGAGTGAGGCCCATCTGCTCCCGAGCCGCGCGACTAATGGCGCCAATGGTGGCTGCAAGGTCTTCATTCATGAGGTGCTCGTGACTCTACCCAAAATGGAGTGTGGAGGCAGTCAACGGAAGCCTCGCAGGAAGCGAAGGAGCGCAAAGGCTTGGCGCTCATCGAGCTGGCGCATGCGGTGCAGTAGCTCCTTCCGGGCGGAGGAGATGGAGGCTTCGCTCGCAGGTAGGTTGTAAGGGAAGCCCATTAGCTCATTCGGCGAGAGCCCCAGGGCGGTGCAGATTCGGTAGAGGGTGGGGAGGCTGGGCAGCAGGCGCCCGCGCTCGAGTCGCTGGTAGACGGAGGTGGCAATCTCCGAGCGGCTGGCGACCTCGGCCTGAGTGAGGCGAGCGCGCAGGCGGGCCTCGCGCGCCGTCTCGCCAAGCACCTGCGAGAGTGGGCGAGGGGGCCCTTCGGCTGGAGGAGGCGGGGCGGGCGGGTGGATGAACATGCCCAAATCATACCGAGGTAGCTTTGAAATTGCACCTGTCAGGTGCAGTCATCAGGGCTTCAGACTTGCTGCCAGAAGGAGAGTGCACCTGCTTTCCCGGGGCTTCTGGTAGCGTCCGGCCCGCGCCGGGGAGGGTGCTGAATGCACGGAGCCGCAGTCCTGTTGTCCGCAGTCTCCGAGAGGAAGTCGCCATGAGGGACGACGGCCCCCCGGCCGTGCTGTTCCCCGGGGACGTGGTGAAGGGCTACACGGTGGTGCGGCAGTTGGACAAGGGCGGCTTCGGCACCGTGTACCTCGCCACGAATGACGGGCAGCCCTGCGCGTTGAAGCTGGTGGAGCGGCAGCGCGTGGAGGGGCGGGTGGAGAAGGAAGTCTCCATTCTCCTGCGCTTGAGTCACCCCAACGTGGTGGGCATTCGCGGCTTCTCGTACTGGCAGGACAAGGGGCGAGACTACGCCCTCATCGCCATGGAGTACGTCGAGGGGCGCAAGCTGAGCACGTGGGTGAGGGAGGAGAACCCCTCGGCCCAGCAGGTGGCGAAGGTGACGCTCGACGTGGCGCGGGCCCTGGCGGCCTCGCATGCGGCGGGAGTGGTGCACCGGGACGTGAAGGACGCCAACGTCATGGTGCGCGCCGCGGACGGCCTGGCGGTGCTGGTGGACTACGGCATTGGAGCCTACAAGGGCGCCCCAGGCGTCACCCAGTCCCTGCTGCCGCCCGGTACCATGGAGTACCGGCCGCCTGAGGCCTGGCTCTTCATTCGGCAGCACCTGGGGCAAAGCAGCGCCCGCTACGAGTCCGTGCCTTCGGATGACGTGTGGGCCCTGGGCATTGTCCTCTACCGCCTCCTCACGGCGAGGTGGCCCTTCGACGAAGGGACAGATGCAAGCTACGTCGAGGGTGTCATCCGCAAGTCTCCCGTGCCTCCTCACCTCGCCAACCGCTTCGTCCCTGCGGGACTCGGCCTGTTGTGCATGCGGCTGCTGGAGAAGGAGCCCGCCGCGCGTCCCGACGCGAATGCTGTCTGCGTGGCCCTCGAAGGGCTATTGGCCCAGGCGGAGGGGGAAGCTTGGACGACTCCCCTCTGCGACACGTACGGGCCGCAGTCCGCGACGACGGAGGGTGGGGACGACAAGTGGTTGAAGTGGATGAAAGTCCCGCTGCGCAAGCTGCGCCGAGGGGTGCCTCCTGGCCCAGGGCCTGCTGCGCTTCCGCAGAGGCCTGCCGAAGCCCCACCCGAGAATGCACCCGTGGCCTTGGCTCCTGCGCTGCCTCCTGGCGCGGGAGCTGCTCTCTCCAAGGAGTCGTCGCGGCCTGACCCGATGCGCGAGGCGGCGGACTTGTCACGCGCGATGACGGAGTCCTTTGTCCCCGAGGTGGGGCGGCGCACCTCTTACTCGCGTCTTAGGAAAGGGCGGGTGCTGGGAGCGGGCCTGCTCTGCGTGGCCTTCGCCTCGGGGGCTTTTCTCCTTCGCCCGGCCGCCCCTCTACATGGGGCTTCAGCCCACAGCCAAGAAGTAGCGCGTAATGCAAAGAACCCTGAAGCTGCCCGAGCCGCAGCTCCAACCGGGCCGGAGGCAACACCTGCGGCCGTCGCGCCAGACGCGGCGAATCCCAAGGTGACAGCCACCGTGACGACGCCGAAGAGTGACACTCCCCCAGTCCCCCCGGTTTCAACGAAGCGGGCCGCGAAGAGCGCGGGCGCGACGCTGGCCGCAACGGCCCTTTGCGGCGCGCTGGCCTGCACGGGCGCGCAAGTGCGCCCTCCTCCGGAGCCCGAGCAGTGCCCGCCGGGCGCTGAGGAGGGCATGCGAAAGCTAGGCATGAAGATTGGGCGCGAGGAGGGTGGATCCTTCGTCCAGGGGGAAGAGAGGGTCATCACGGTGAAGGAAGGCCCTGCTCAGATCCTCCTGGGGACTGCAGCCGGGGCTACATTGTCTGGGCGGCTCATTGTGGCGGACCGGGTCTATGTCCGGCTGACTCGGGCGCGCACCAGCAAGGGAAGCTTCCCCGTATGCATGGAGGTGCTGGACACCTCAAGCAATCGTGGGTTGGCGATAAAAGATGGAGGGGGGGATTCGGGGAAGGCTCGTGTGTACTCTGCCGTCGGCGTCAAAGCAGTGAGCGAGTTTGAATGAAGTATCTCGGTCGCGCTTGACAGACGCTCGTGAGTTGCAGCGGTGTCGCTGCTGGCTTGGTCGAGGAGAAACGTCGCGTGCATCATTCCCTGTCGGCCGTGCTGCTATTCTTCCTCCTCGCTGGCGAAGGGCCGGCGCTGGCGCAGTCGCCCCCGGCTGTCGCAGGGCTGAGCATTCGTCGAATCGAGCTGGTCTCGGATGATGGGCAGGCGGCGACTGAAGTCGCGGTGAGCCCAGGGCTCTCGACGGTGTTTCTCTTTGACGCGGATCTGAGTCGGGACGGAGTAATGATCGAGGGCCGCGAGCGCTTTTCGGTGCTGGATGCGGGCCTCAGTACATTGCGTTTGGTTCCGTCAGAGCGAGTCTCCGCGGGGGAACGGCTCAAGATGACGGTGCGCTTCCAGGACGGAGCGGCCCCGGCAAGTGCGACGTTTGTTCTGGTCGCGCATCCCGCTCGGTCGGAGGCGCTTGTCGAAGTCTATCGACGCAAGAGGGGCGTCGAGACCTACCAGGAGGAGGTTCGGCAGGCACGCATTGAGGTCGAGAAGTGCAAGGAGGAGAACGAGCGTCTGCGCATGGAGCAAAGTGCTCCGGACGGGTTGACGGGCCTCATCTCGACAGAGGTTCTCAGTGGGTACGGCGTTGAATTCCGCGACCTGACCGAGGTTGCCGCTCTGGCCCCAGGAGTGGCAGTCGCCAAACATCGTGTTCGGGCATATCGCGCGGCACGCCGGGTGGCTATCGAGGTCAGGCTCAAGCCAGGCGAGGGCGTCCAACCGTGGATGGCCAAAGAGGCCACTCTCCGGGGCAAGGCCGGCGAGGAGCTGAGGGTCCTTCAGGTGTGGCAGTCCGGCCCCCTCGTCGCGGGCCCAGGTTTCCAGCGCGTGGTGGTAGAGGCCGAGTCCTCGTCAGAGTCCCCTCAAGGCTCGTTTATGCTCAAGCTCTGGGATGCCGATGGACGCCGGACCGTCACCCTCACCAATGTAGTCTTCCCGTAGGGGGCCTCCGGCGCTGCGCCGTCTGAAGACGACCCGCATCCGTCGTGAAGGGGGCTTGTCGGGAATGTCCTTTTAGGGTTCAATTAACTGCATCTGTTGGATGCAGTCTTGGTGGAGTCCTGGGGGACCCGTGAACCTCTCCGTGTGGAAGTGTGCGCGAGCACGTGCTCGCCCGTCGTCTCGCCGCGGTGCTGAGCACGCCGAGGGCGACGCCTCCGATCCGCCGTCGTAAGTCTCTGTTGAACTCGAACGTGGGCGTCGGGCGCCCTGGTGGTGTGTGCGGTTGCCGTTCTTCGGGCTCGGGGAAGGTCGTCTGCGCCCTCTCGAAGGGGCCGCTTCGGCCAGCGCCCTGACGCCTTCTTCGTCAGTCCTGTCCTGTTCGCGAAGGAGATCATCACGACGCCGGGGCCTTCCGGCGTCATAGCGGGACACGTCTGCCTTTCGCTGGAATCGTCATGCGGCGCTGGGGTCTCCCGGAGTCGTAGCGGGATGCGTCTGTCTTTCGGAGAAGCTGTGGTGCGGCGCTGGAGTTCCCAGCCGCCGTAGCGGGAGTCGTCCGTCCATGCGCTGGCTCTGCCAGGCGGTAGGCGACTCCCTCAGTGCAATGCAGTCGCCCGCGGACTGGCGCCCTGCCGGCCCGAATGGGGGACCTCTGTCTTTGGCCCCGGCCGGGGCCCTTTCAGGAGGCGTCGATGTGCACGTGTCGGAGCTGGGCCATTGTGGCCGTGCTGCTGTCTGGAGTCGTGCGAGCGGAGGTGCCGCCCGAGTACAAGGGCATCCCCGGGCTTGACGAAAGCATTCTGCTCGAGCCGGGCGCGGACGAGTTGGGCGAGGAGGACTCCGTCGACGCTGATGGCACTGCGGAGGAGAGTGATTCGCCTCCCCCCGCGTCCAGTCCACCGTCGCGCTGGTCAAACCGACTCAGTCTGGAGACGACGACGTGGGCGTTGTTGCCACGCAAGGGGGCTGACCGAGACGAGGGCTTCCTTCAGGTGCACCCGCGTCTGGAGGTCGTCAATCCAGGACTGCTCCAACTCGAGCTGGGCGCTCCAGTGCGACTGCGGATGTGGGGAAGAGAGGCGGGCGCCAGTCTGGTGCGCAAGGAGGACTGGGACGAGCTCTCCGACTGGGGCCAGGTGGTACAAATGCTGACGCTGGGGGGCGATGCACCGAACTTCGTGTGGGTGGGGGCCCTGGAGTCCTACACGCTGCTGTCCGGGCACCTAGTGCGCCGCTACAACAACCGGGGCAACCCGGACTACCACCCTGCGGGGGCGGTGGTGACGGGCATGCTGAGGCCCTTCTACGTGGAGGCCTTCGCCTCGGACGTGCTGGGCGCGCGGCTGCTGGGGGCGGAAGTCGTCCTGGACATGCAGCACCTCCTCATGGGCCGCCAGCCGTACCCCATGCAGTACACGCTGGCGCTGTCCGCAGTGCATGACTGGGGCAAGGCGGGAGGGACGTCGGAGCCGATGACGCTGGCCCACCTCGATGGGACGGCCATTCTCGTGCGGCGCCGCAACCCCGAGGGGGGCTTTGAGCTGCAGGCGAATGCGGGCTGGGGTGGACGCCCCGGAGAGGGCGGCGCGTGGGGCGCGGTAGCGGGGCTGGGCGCGGAGTACCTGACCTCGAGGATGGACCTGCGAGCGCGTCTGGAGGGCCGCCTCCAGCGCGGAGGCTTCCGACAGGGGGCCTTCGGCCCGGACTACGAGCTGGCGCGCTTCCGGGTAGCGGGCCCGACTGCCATGCCCCAGGCGGACGCACCCTTCCCGGACGGGTACTCGGCCTATGGCGAGGTGATTCTGAGCTGGGACGCGGAGAGCCTGAGTGTCCTGGGGCAGCGCCACTTCCGCTTGTCGATGGGCACCGAGGTGTTCACCTGGGGACGGGTGGACGTGGACGGCCGGCTGGAGACGCAGCTCTTCCACCGCAACCTCTCAGTCGGGGTGGGCGGCGTCGGGGTGGGCGCGGGCCAGCCGGGGGCGCGCTACCTCGCCTCGGCCCAGGCTCGATGGCGCTTCCTAGGGGGGAAGCTATACGCGGTAGGGCAGGGCGGCACGCTGCTCTTCCCGACAGCGGAAGGGACGCTGCGGCCAGGCGCCTTCGCGTCGGTAGGGCTGGGGGTGGACAATGCGCGCTGAGCGGCCCTCGCGCGGCGGGCTTGGCCTCGCGCTGGTGGTGGCTCTCCTGTCCTCCGGGTGTGCCTCGTTGCAGGCGAGGCCGGGCCAGACGGGCCGTGGGGCGGCCCTACCCTTCAGTCCCCTTTCCGTGCCCTCCCATTCCGCGAGGAGTGCGGCGACGGGTGTGTACCAGGGGGAGGCGTCGGGCTCCGCGGTTGGGACGCCAGAGCCGGCGCCGATGGGCTACCGGCGAGCGCCTGTCGGCAATGCCGTCAACAAGAAGGGAGCGCGGGGCTCGGACGAGGAGGGCGAGGCCTTTGTTTGTGGCGGCAAGGCTCTGCCCTCGGGCTGGCCCCGCCTGGACTCCAGTCGGGAGGTGCTGGCGCCCTTCCTGGCGTGTACCTCGCCCGCGGAGTTCGTGGCCATGCAGCGCGGGGTGGACATGTCCGCCCTGGTGGAGTCCCTCACGGACTGGGACGCCGTCCTCCTGGGGGCCCGGGGGCCGATGGACGCGCTGGCCTCGGCCGTCCTCAGCCGCAAGCGCGCGGCCTTCGTCGTCACCTCCGTCGAGAAGTACGGCGTGCCGTACTCCGAAGTGCTCGCCCTCTTCGTTCTCCACTCGTCCTTCGACGATGAGCTGCGCGAGGTGGTGCAGCGGCTGGCCCGCGACAAGCAGCTGAGGGAGACGCTGGGCGCCATGTCCGTCGTCCGCGAGGAACTGAAGCGACGCGGATTGGCGTTGGAGGGCTTCCCGGAGCGGAGCGAACAGGCAGGTGACGTGCTGCGCGGGCTGGGGCGAGTCGGCCGGGACATGCTCTCCAGCAGCCCGGCGAGTGTTGAGGCCCAGTTCTCGGACCTCATGACAGTGAAGCGCAGCCAGCTTCCACCGCCGTACCAGGACGCGCTCGACGAAGTGCGCAAGGCGCTATCGGCGAGGCACTACGCGCCTGGAAGCGTCGCGGCCGGAGCCTTCGACCACCTCACCTTCGGTGTGCCCGTGGGCTTCTTTCACCTGGTGGTAGGGACGGGGCACGGGGCGTACTCACTGGCGCGGGGCAAGTATGAGCAGGCCACCCGCGAGCTGACTCCGGCTGCGCTGATGGTGGCGCTGTATGCCAGTGGCAAGGGCGCCCGAGCCCTCGCGGAGGCGACGCCCAGTGAGCGGGCGAGCCTGCGGCGGCTCGCGCTGCCGGACGTTGAAGAGCTGAAGGCCGCCGTGAAGGAGTTGGAGGAGCGAATCGGCCCCGACGCTTTTCGCGACCTCTTCCCCATCCTACGCGGCAGTCGTGAGTTCGCCTTCGACGCTGCGACGGCGGGACCGGCTGGTCTCGCTGTCCTCGTTGAGTTCCGTGG
>NZ_JAHNZT010000066.1 GCF_019039035.1 Citreicoccus inhibens
GCTCCGCCCCCCGCGCCCGAGGCCCCCGTCGCGGTGGCGACGGGCCCCGCCCCGTCGCCCGCCCAGCCCGCGCCAGTCGCGCCCCCCGCGCCGCGGGTGGAGCTGCCCGCGCCGCCGAGCCAACCGCCCGTCACGGCCGAGGGCGCCACGGACTTCCTGCGCAACGTGGGCACCTCGCTGCTCGGGGCCGCCACGACGCTGCGCCAGGCGAGCTCGGCGGATCCGCTCGCGTACCGGCTGCAGCGCATGGGGTTGTGGCTGCACCTGTCCGCGCTTCCAACCGCGAACGCCCAGGGGAACACCGTCCTGGCGCCCCTGCCCACCGCGCTGATGTCGCGGCTGGAGACCATGTCCAGCCATGGCCGCTGGAGCGAGGTGCTGGACGAGGCCGAGTCCGCGCTGCACCAGCACCGCTTCGCGCTCACGCTCCACCGGTTCACCGTGGAGGCGCTGACAGGACTCGGCGCGTCGCATGCGGAGGCCCGTCACACCGCCGTGATGGAGCTGGGCAGCCTGCTGCGGCGCCTGCCCGGAGCCGAGTCACTGCTCGCCTCGGACGGCTCACCGCTGACGGACGAGCCCACCCGCGCGTGGCTGCGCGCGGAGGTGCTGGACACCCGCGCTCCGGGCCCCACGCCGAGGGCAGCGGTGGCGCTGACGCTGCCGCCCATGGCGCCCCTGGCAATGTCAGGCAGCGGTAACACGCAGGCCCTGGAGGACGAGGCGCGCGCGCTCGCGGACTCCGGCCAGCTCGCGGATGCCATTGCGAGACTTCAAGCCACCGTGGCCTCCACCCTCACGGGTCGTGAGCGCTTCCTGGCGCGCCTGGCCCTGGCAAGACAGGCCGCGAACGCGGGATTTTTGCCGCTCGCCCGCGCCTTGTTCGAAGCGTTGGACGTTGAAGTCAGCTCACACTCCCTGGATGCGTGGGAACCCGCGCTCGCCGCGGCGTGCCTCGAAGGCTGGCTGTCCACTCACACTGCAACACAAACGGATGTCGAGGGGGCTTGGTTGTCAGTCAAAGTTCGAAACCGCTATCGTCGCCTTTCGCAGCTGGACCCCACCGCTGCACTGCGCGTGCGTCAGTAGAAGCAACCCGAAGGTCCCGCGGCGAAGCTCCCCCTCCATGCGACGCCCGCGTCTTTACCGATACACCCAAGGAGAAAGCCGCAGATGAGCAAAGAGAGTTCTGTCGCCCCAACCGAGCGCGTCAACATCATCTACAAGCCCGCCACGGGGAACGCCCAGGAGCAGGTGGAGCTGCCCCTGAAGGTCCTGATGATGGGTGACTTCACTGGCCAGCAGGACGCTCGGCCCGTGGAGCAGCGCGCGCCCATCAACGTGGACAAGTCCAACTTCAACGAGGTCATGGCCCAGCAGAACCTCAAGGTCAGCCTCACTGCGACGGACAAGCTCTCCAGCGAGGCGGGCGCGACGCTGAACGTGTCGTTGCAGTTCAAGAACCTCTCGGACTTCGCGCCGGAGAGCATCGTCAACCAGGTCCCCGAGCTGAAGAAGCTCCTGGAGCTGCGCTCGGCGCTCAACGCGCTGAAGGGCCCCCTGGGCAACCTGCCCGCGTTCCGCAAGAAGCTGCAGACCCTGCTGAACGACGAGGAAGGTCGCAAGAAGTTGATCCAGGAGCTGGGCCTCAAGACCGAAGCCGAGTCCAAGTAATCATTCGCGGGGGAACTGAAACACCATGGGAACCGAGACCCAAGTTTCGAAGTCCACGAGCAACGTCGCTGACGTATCCCTGCTCGACGAGATTCTTTCCGAGGCCAAGCTCAAGCCGAAGGACGAGGGCTACGACGTCGCCCGCCGCGGCGTGCAAGCCTTCATCACGGAGATGCTGGCGCCCAACCGCTCCGAGGAGCGCGTGGACAAGGCGCTCGTCGACGCGATGATCGCGGAGATCGACAAGCGGCTGAGCTCGCAGGTCAATGAAATCCTCCACGTCCCCGAGTTCCAGAAGCTGGAGTCAGCGTGGCGCTCGCTGAAGTTCCTCGTGGACCGGGTGGACTTCCGCGAGAACACCCGCGTGGAGATGCTCAACCTCTCCAAGGAAGACCTGCAGAAGGACTTCGAGGACTCGCCCGAGGTCGTCAAGTCCGGCATGTACAAGATTGCCTATTCCAACGAATACGGCGTCTTCGGCGGCAAGCCCTACGGGCTGCTGTGCGGCAACTATGACTTCGGCACCGGCCCGCAGGACATGGAGCTGCTGCGCAAGTGCGCGTCCGTGGCGGCCATGTCGCACGCGCCCTTCATCGCCAACGCCAGCCCGGAGATGTTCGGCGAGGACAGCTTCACGAAGCTGCCGGACTTGAAGGACCTCAAGTCCCTGTTCGAGGGGCCGCAGTACGCCCGGTGGCACTCGTTCCGCGAGAGCGAGGACGCGCGCTACGTGGGCCTGTGCCTGCCGCGCTTCCTGCTGCGCCTGCCGTACGGCGAGAAGACCATCCCCGTGAAGGCCTTCAACTTCAGCGAGGAGGTCGTCGGGTCGCACGAGAAGTACCTGTGGGGCTACGCCTCCACGGCGTTCGCCACCCGCGTGACGGACTCGTTCGCCAAGTTCCGCTGGAGCCCGAACATCATTGGCCCCCAGTCGGGCGGCGCGGTGGAGAACCTGCCCCTGCACCAGTACGAGGCCATGGGCGAGCTGCAGACCAAGATTCCCACCGAGGTCCTGCTCACCGAGCGGCGCGAGTACGAGCTGTCCGAGGAGGGCCTCATCGGCCTGGTGTTCCGCAAGGACGCGGACAACGCGGCGTTCTTCAGCGCGAACTCGGCGCAGAAGCCCAAGTTCTTCGGCAACACGCCCGAGGGCAAGTCGGCGGAGACCAACTACCGCCTGGGCACGCAGCTGCCGTACATGTTCATCATGACCCGCCTGGCACACTACATCAAAGTGCTCCAGCGCGAGCAGATTGGCAGCTGGAAGGAGAAGTCTGATCTGGAGCGCGAGCTCAACCACTGGATCAGCCAGTACATCGCGGACATGGACGACCCGGCGCCCGCCGTGCGCTCGCGCCGTCCGCTGCGCGCCGCGCGCATCACGGTCGAGGACGTGGAGGGGCAGCCGGGCTGGTACCGGTGCAGCCTCCAGGTGCGCCCCCACTTCAAGTACATGGGCGCGTCCTTCACGCTGTCTTTGATTGGCAAGCTGGACAAGGAGTGAGCCCCCCTCTTCACGTCGGTGTCTCCATCTAGGCTGAGGGCTCTGTCACACCCAGGCTCGCGGTGAGTCTGGTTCAAACCGCGCGCCACCGCGCGCACTGCACGAGGTCACGCGAATGGCCGAAACAGTACATTTGTTCCTGAAGGCGAGTGGGTCGGAGATCAAGGGCGAGAGCACGCAGAAGAGCCTCGGCCGTGATGGCTCCATCGAGTGCGTCTCCTACAACCAGGAGGTCAAGACCGTGCGCGAGGCGGGCTCCGGCATGGCCACGGGCCGCCGGCAGTACAAGCCGCTCGTCATCCGCAAGCGGCTCGACAAGGCTTCGCCGTTGCTCATGAAGGCGCTCACGGAGAACCAGGAGATCGAGGGCACCTTCAAGTTCTTCCGCCCGAACCCGCTGGGCGATGGCACCACCGAGCAGTTCTACACGGTGTCCATCAAGCAGGCGCGCATCGACTCCATCACCCAGGTGGTGCCGGATGTGTTCGTGCCGACCAGCACGCAGCACCCGCCCATGGAGGAGATCACCTTCGTGTTCCACACCATCAATTGGACCTTCACCAATGGTGGCGTGACGCACGAGGACACCTGGGATCAGCAGCGCTGAGGTCCTGTCCCCGACCGGTCGCCCGGGCCTCAGGGCCCTGGCGGCCGGGCCGGGGGCTCGAAGTGACGCTGACGAATCATGGGCTCCCGAGGACTGCTGTCTCGTATCGCGGAAGGCAATGGCGCGCTGGCTCCGTCCGGCGACGTGTTGGAGTCCATCGCGGAGCACCTGCGCGCGCTGTTGAACACGCGCAAGGGTGAATCCGTGGCGACGCCGCACTACGGCATCCTGGATTTGAATGACATCATCCACAGCTACCCTTCCGCCATCCCTCGGATGACACAGTCCATCCGGACGGCCATCCAGGAGTTCGAGCCGAGGCTGAAGAACGTGGTGGTGACGTACGTGCCGGATGAGATTGACCCGACGGCGCTGCGCTTCGACATCACCGCGCAGCTGGCCACGCGGGAGCGCAAGGGAATGGTCCGCTTCCACTCGCAGCTGAGCCCGGGTGGACGGGTGGAGCTGTGGTGAGGACGGCGGACGCCGTGGGGACTGGGAGAGGGCGCGGATGTTCAGCAAGTACTACCTGAGTGAGCTGTCATATCTGCGCGAGATGGGACGGGCCTTCGGCATGGCCAACCCGTCCGTCGCGGGTCTGCTGGTGGAGCGCGGCGCGGACCCGGACGTGGAGCGGCTCTTGGAGGGCTTCGCCTTCCTCACCGCCCGCATCCGCGAGCGCGTGGATGATGACGTCCCGGAGTTGGTGCACGGGCTGACGGAGCTGCTGCTGCCGCACTACCTGCGGCCCCTGCCCGCCTCGTCCATCGTCGAGTTCTCGCCGCACCTGCGCGCGCAGCGCGGGCGCGCGCACGTCCCGGCCGGGGCGGAGGTGGCCTCGCAACCCATCGACGGGACGTCCTGTGTGTTCCGCACCACCGCGGACGTGGACTTCCTGCCGGTACAGCTGACGGACGCGCTGTTGGACCGCTCGTCGCTCACCTCGCCGGTGCTGCGCCTGTACTTCCAGACGACCGAGCAGGGGCGCGCCGAGGTGTTCCGCGCGCAGGGCCTGCGGCTGTTCATCCACGGAGAGATGTCCGCCAGCTCGGTGGTGCTGCTGTGGCTCTTGCGCTACTGCAAGCAGGTGCGCGTGCGGGGCGCGTCCTCGCAAGGCGACGGCGTGCGCCTGCCGGCCCAGTCCATCCACCCGGTGGGGTTCGATCGGGACTTCCGACTGCTCCCCTGGCCGCGCGCCAGCGAGGGCTACCGGCTGCTCCAGGAGTACCTGACGCTGCCGGAGAAGTTCCTCTTCTTCGACGTGCGCGGCCTGGACGCGGCGGCCGGCGCCGTCCAGGAGGACAAGTTCGAGATCTCCTTCCACCTGGAGCGCCCGCCGCCCATGGACGCGCGCATCCACCGGGAGATGTTCCGGCTGCACTGCGTGCCCGTCGTCAACCTGTTCAACGTGCCCTCGGATCCCATCCTCCACCACGCGTTGGATCGCGAGCACCTCCTGCGCGCGGCGGACCTGCCCGCCCACCACGCGGAGATCTACTCGGTGGACTCGGTGACGGGCCTCCAGGCCGGCCGCAACGACCGCCGCACCTACCGCCCCTTCTTCGACTTCACGCACACCGCGGGCGGGGGCGCCGAGCAATCCTTCTACCGGCTGCGGCGCATGCACTCGCCGCTGGATGAAGGCATCGACACGTTCATCACCCTGGAGACACCGCGCGACATGGCCCCGGTGCTGGGCTCGGAGGAGGCGCTCTCCATCGACCTGACGTGCACCAACCGCTCGCTGACCGCGCGACTCCAGGTGGGTGACCTGACGGCGTCCACGCCCCAGAGCCCCACCAACGCGCGCTTCAAGAACATCTCGCCGGTGAGCCGGCCCGCGCGCGCGCCGCTCGGGTCCGAGCTGCACTGGCGGCTGTTGTCTCACCTGGCCATCAACCAGCACTCGCTGGCGGACGCGGCGGCGCTCCGGCGGCTCATGGAGCTGTACAACTTCCACGCGCTCACGGACAACCTCTCCGCGCGCGCCAGCCGCCTGCGCATCAACGCCATCCGCGCGGTGGAGACCAAGGCGGTGACGCGGTTCCTGGAGGGCGCGCCCCTGCGGGGCCACCGCACGCTCGTGGACCTGGACGAGACGAACTTCATGGGCATGGGGGACACGTTCCTCTTCGGGAGCATCCTGGACGAGCTGCTCGCCTCGCACGTCACCATCAACTCGTTCAATGAGCTGACCATCCGCCTCCACCCCTCGCAGACGGAGTACTCGTGGCTTCCGAGGAACGGCTCCCAGCGTCTCTTGTAGACAGCGCGAAGACGCTCCAGGAGGCCGCGCCGAGGCTCGGCTTCTTCCAGGTCGTCGCGGCCCTGGAGCGGCTGACGGCGCAGGCGGCGCGCGTGGGCGGGGCGGGCCCCGTCACGGAGGAGATGATCCGCTTCCGGCACGACCCCTCGCTGGCCTTCTCGTCCGGGGAAGTGAGCGAGGTCACGTTGCGCGAGGTGCCCGTGCGCCCGGAGGATTCGTTCACCCGGCGCCCCTTGTTCGAGGTGGTGACGCGCTTCCTGGGCCTCACGGGCTCGGTGAGCCCCCTGCCCCACTATCTGGCCGAGGAGGTAGCCCAGGAGGATCCGGATCAAGCGGTGCGCCGCGAGTTCCTGGACCTGTTCCACCACCGGCTCCTGTCGCTGCTGTATCGCATCGAGTCCAAGTACCGGGTCTCCAGCGAGACGAACTCCACCTTCACGGACCAGTGGTCTCGGCGGCTGTTGGCCCTGGCGGGCTTCGACACCTACGAGAAGCCGCGCGAGGGGCGACTGCCCACGTGGCGGCTCTTGCGCATCGCGCCCCTCCTGGGGTGCCGGGCGCGCACGGCGGATCAGCTCGAGGTCGCGCTGCAGGACGTGCTGGGGGACGACCTGGAGGGCGCGCGGGTGACGGTGCGCCAGTTCGTGGGCCGATGGGTGGACATCGACGCGCGCGTGCAGCTGGGCCGGGCCAACCACGTGCTCGGGCGCAACATGCTGCTGGGTGGCAAGGCCTTTGACCGGACGGGGAAGATTCAAATCCACATCAGCCCGCTGCCACCGCGCGCCTATCGCCGGCTCATGCAAGAGGGGGATTTGCAGCCGCTGGTGCGCGAGGTGGTGTCCATCTTCGTGAGGGATCCGCTGGAGTACGACTTGGAGCTGGGCCTCACCGAGGGCGTCCAGCAACAGTTCCGCTTGTCGCGCCAGGAGCCGAGCCAGTTGGGGCGGGACACCTGGCTGGGCACGAGCCGACGGACCCGGCTGAACGTGCCCGTGCTGTGAAGCGTCAGAAGGGCCGGGCGCGGGGATTTACCGCGCGCGAGTCGCTGGGTATACCGTTGACCACCGTTTGTCTTTGGGGGCTCCCATTCACGTCGATCCGAAAGCGCTCGTCCGTCGCCTGACGCCCACCGCTGTCCGACTGCTGGAGGGGGCCGTTGCCCGAGCGAGCGCCGGGCACTTCTATGAGATCGTCCCCGAGCACCTGCTGGCGCAGATGCTGGAGGCGGAGGACTCGGACGTCGCGCGCATCCTCCACCACTTCCAGGTGGACCGGCACCGGGTGGCCGCGAGCATGGAGCGCGCCATCCAGTTCCTGCGCTCGGGCAACACGGCGCGGCCGGTGTTCTCCGAGACGCTCTTCCAGTGGTTCGAGGAGGCGTGGCTCCTGGCCTCCGTGGAGCACGGGGCCATCCGCCTGCGCTCGGGAATGCTGTTCGTCCAGTTCCTCCAGCGGCGCTCGCGCTACACCGCGGAGCTGTTCCCGGAGCTGGATGCCATCACCCGCGACGAGCTGATGAGTTCGCTGGACGAGGTGCTGCGTCCGTCGCCGGAGAACGTGGAGGCCTTCCCCGCCGACAGCAGCGGCGCGGCCCCGAGCGGGCCGCAGGGCGCGCGCGGCGATGAGGCGCTGCGGCGATTCGCCACCTCGTTCACCGGCCGCGTGCGCGAGGGAAAGGTGGACCCCATCTTTGGTCGCCACCGGGAGATCCGCCAGATGGTGGACATCCTGTCGCGGCGCCGGAAGAACAACCCCATCCTGGTGGGCGAGCCGGGCGTGGGCAAGACAGCGCTCGTGGAGGGACTGGCCTGGGCCATCGTGCGCGGCGAGGTGCCGGACGCGCTGAAGAACGTGGAGCTGCTGGGCCTGGACCTGGGCCTGCTCCAGGCGGGCGCGGGCGTGCGGGGCGAGTTCGAGAACCGGCTGAAGGCGGTCATCGCCGAGGTGAAGGCCTCTCCTACGCCCATCATCCTGTTCATCGACGAGGCGCACACCATCATCGGCGCGGGCGGCGCGCAGGGCGGCACGGACGCCGCGAACCTGCTCAAGCCCGCGCTGGCGCGCGGCGAGCTGCGCACGCTCGCGGCCACCACCTGGGCCGAGTACAAGAAGTACTTCGAGAAGGACGCGGCGCTCGAGCGGCGCTTCCAGCCCGTCAAGGTCGAGGAGCCCAGCGAAGCGGAGGCCGAGATGATGCTGCGCGGCCTGCGCCCCACCTATGAGACCGCGCACGGCGTCATCATCCGCGACGAAGCGGTGATGGCGGCGGTGCGCCTGTCCGCGCGGTACATCAGCGGGCGGCTGCTGCCGGACAAGGCGGTGGACCTGCTCGACACCTCGGCGGCGCGCGTGAAGGTGGAGCTGTCCACGCGCCCCGAGGAGTTGGTCGCGATGGACCAGGAGATCTCCGGCCTGGAGCGGGAGCAGGCCGCGCGGCAGCGAGACCTGGCCGACGGCTCGGCGCCCGAGGATGAGGCACTGGCGGAGGTGGAGGCCCGGCTGCGCGCCCGCGTGGACCAGCGGGCCGCGCTGCACGCGCGGTGGGAAGCCGAGCGCGCGGCCGTGGCGGCGCTCCTGGATGCACGCAAGGCCCTGCACACCGCGGCGCCGGACGCGGACAAGGCAGCGCTCAAGACCGCGGTGGAGGCCGCCAGTCAGCGCCTGGAGGAGCGGCGCGGCGCGGAGCCGCTGGTGCACGCGGACGTGGACGCGGACATCGTCGCGCGGGTGGTGGCGAGTTGGACGGGCGTGCCCGTGGGCAAGATGCGCAACGACGTGTTGGACGCCGTGCTGAACCTGGAGTCCCGGCTCCAGTCGCGCGTGCGCGGCCAGGACGCGGCCTTGCGCAAGGTGGCGGAGCTGATCCGGATCTCCCAGGCGGGCATCCGCAACCCGGACACGCCCATTGGCGTGATGCTCTTCGTGGGCCCCAGCGGCGTGGGCAAGACGGAGACGGCGCTGGCCCTGGCGGACGCGCTCTATGGCGGCGAGCGCTTCATGACCACGCTCAACATGAGCGAGTTCCAGGAGAAGCACACGGTGAGCCGGCTCATCGGCTCGCCCCCCGGCTACGTGGGCTTCGGCGAGGGCGGCATGCTCACCGAGGCCGTGCGCCAGCGCCCCTATTCGGTGGTGCTGCTGGACGAGTGCGAGAAGGCCGACCTGGAGGTGATGAACCTCTTCTACCAGGTGTTCGACAAGGGGATGCTCACGGATGGCGAAGGCCGCGCGGTGGACTTCAAGAACACCGTCATCATCCTCACGAGCAACCTGGGCTCGGACCTGGTGATGCGCATGTTCGAGGATGGCAACACGCCCACCTCCGAGCAGGTGATGACGACCATCCGCCCCGTGCTCAGCAAGCACTTCAAGCCCGCGCTGCTGGCGCGCATGACCATTGTCCCGTACGGGCCGGTGCAGCGCGACGTGATGCGGGAGATCGCCCAGATGAAGCTGGACAAGCTGGTGGGCCGGCTGCGCTCGGCGCACGGGGTGGAGACGACACTGGCGCCGGAGCTGCTGGATGAACTGGCGCGCCGGTGCACCGAGTCCGAGATGGGCGCGCGCAACATGGAGCAGATCCTCCAGGGTTCGCTCATGCCCGTGCTGTCGCGCGAGCTGCTCCAGCGGCTCGTCTCCGGCGCGGTGCCTCCGCGCCTGCACATCGCCCTCACCGCCGAGGGCGACTGGGACTTCCAGTTCGCGAATGCCTGAGGAACCTTCCATGAGACGAACGCTCCTCGTTCCCATCGTCGCGCTGAGCCTGCTGGCCGGGTGCGCCACCGTGCCCAAGCCCGCCATGTGCTTCGCCGAGGCGGGCCCCAACGCGCGCTCCTTCCCCGCGCCGGACGTATGGTTCGCGCTGCTGCTCCACGGCTACGACCAGGACACGGGGGCCGCGCCGAGGCCCGCCGTGGACTGTGCTGGCGCGCCCGTCTGGTGGCAGGACCCTGTCGCCGACGAGTGCCATGAAGCAGGTCCGGACTCGCTGCCCTTGCCGCCTCCGGAGAAGCTGACCGAGGGCGACCTGGTGCTGGAGACGCTCCAGGCCAACCGCAGGCTCGTGTGGGTCATCACCCGCCGCTTCACCAACGGAGAGGCGCTGGGCCCGGTGGCCCTGGTGGAGACGACGGAGCAGGGCTTCCGCGTGGACGCGCTCGGCTCGCTGCGCGCCATGCCCAAGAACACCAAGCTGCGCCTGGAGCACGTCAGCGGCACGGACCTGCTGGTGGCCGAGGGTGACGCCTGCATCGCCGAGGGCGGCGAGGAGGTGTGCCGGCGTCACGCGCGCATCCTGCCGCTGCGGCGTAACCGGTTCTTCAGCGAGTCGGTGTCCGACAAGGCCCGCGCGTGCCAGGGCGCCGCGTGGTTCCCCTTGGCGCGCGAGCAGCTGTTCGAGCTGCCCAACAAGCTGCAGCGCAAGTTCGAGCTGACCTCCACGATCACCTTCAACGCGAACGACATCAGCGTGCAGGAGCAGGTGCAGGTGAGCGACTCGGACCCTTCCCAGCCCAACGTGGCGCCGCGCCTGTACCGCCGCGCGCAGGACGTGCGCACGCTGGTGGTGGCGGAGAACGCGCTGGTGGGCAACAAGGCCTCGCTCTGGTCGCGGATGATGGAGCAGCAGGTCCGCATCGGCGCGCGCATCGTCCCGGAGAAGCCCATCTTCGCGATGCCCGCCAAGCCGCCTCCCGCGAAGGAGGAGGCCCAGGCGCCCGCCCCGGCTGAGCCGGCGAAGACTCCCGCCGAGGCGGCGAAGACGGCCACCACCGCCGCGGGGAAGACCGTGGCCCCCAGCAAGCCCACCCCCGCCCCCGAGGCCACGGCGAAGCAGGCGGGGCCGTAGGTCGCGCGAGAGTCGCGCTGCCCCCCGAGGCGCCCGGAACGCACATCGAGGTGCATCCGGGCCCCGTTCTCTGATCCGCGCGGGCTGGACGCCCACCGCGAGGCGTGGGAGGCCAACCTCGGACGTCTGGCGCGAGCAGCCGCGGGGGAGCGGGTGCGTCCCCGCTGCCGTCGCGCGGTTCGAGGACGCGCGTGCCTGCGCGCGGAGTCACATCAGAACCTGAGAAGGTGTGAAGGCGGGCCGTTCCCGAGGCCCTGAGACTCGGGCCCAAAGCCATCCATCGCTACAGGCATGTATTCCGTGAAACACGCGCGAGACACGCGCTCTGTCACAGTGGCCCCGGGCTCTCGGTGCATTCGGGGGCAATCATGACAGGCCGTGTCGGCGCGGAATAATATGATCATGACGAATCTGACCAACCCCGCGTAGCTCCCGGGAGAGCTGAGCAGGGCGTCATACCGGCATCTGAAGATGCAGGACGTCGCGGGGCCGTTGCACAGGCCACCGCGAAGCAGAGCTGTGTTCCCAGCGCGGAGTACACGAGATGAGCAGCGACCTGTCGAAGCGAATCGCGAACCTGTCTCCGGAGAAGCGCGCGGAGCTCCTGAAGAAGGTCGCCGCGCAGAAGGCGGCCTCCGGCAACACGGCCAGGGGCACTATCGCGATCCAAGACCGTTCGCGGCCGCTTCCTCTCTCCTTCGCGCAGCAGCGGCTGTGGTTCGTGGATCAGCTGGAGCCAGGGACGTCGCTCTACAACGTGCCCATGGCGGTGCGCATGGAGGGCGAGGTGAACGTCGCCCTGCTGGAGCGCGCGCTGCTCGAGGTGACGCGCCGCCATGAGGTGCTGCGCACGACCTTCGTCGAAGAGGGCACCGGCCCCGTGCAGCGCGTGGCGGCCGAGCCGACGTTGGCGCTGGAGGTACGCGACGCCACGGGCGCGAGCGACGAGGCGCTCTGGGACGCGGCGCGCGAGGTCGCGGCCCGGCCCTTCCAGCTCCACCAGGGTCCGCTCATGCGCGCGCTGCTCTTGCAGCGCGGCGCGAAGGACCACCTGCTCACGATCGTCATCCACCACATCATCTCCGACGGCTGGTCGATGAACGTGCTGGTGCGCGAGGTGGCCATGCTCTACGGCTCCTTCGCGCGGAACCTGCCGTCGCCGCTGCCGCCGCTGCCCATCCAATACGCGGACTACGGCGTCTGGCAGCGCGAGTGGCTCCAGGGCGAGGTGCTGGAGAAGCACCTGGGCTACTGGAAGCAGCAGCTCGCGGCCGCGCCCCCGGCGTTGGAGCTGTACACCGACAAGCTGCGGCCCGCGAAGCGCAGCGGCGCGGGGGCCCGGCACGACTTCCACCTGTCGCGCGAGCTGATGGAGGGCCTCAAGGCGCTCGGCCAGCGCGAAGGGGCGTCGCTGTTCATGGTGTTGCTGGCGGGCTGGCAGGTGCTGCTGGCGCGCTACGCGGGACAGGAAGACGTGAGCGTGGGCTCGCCCATGGCGGGCCGCGCGCGCGGTGAGACCGAGGGCCTCATCGGCTTCTTCGTCAACACGCTCGTGCTGCGCACGCAGGTGGAGAACACGCTGCCGTTCCGCACCCTGCTCGCGCGCGTGCGAGAGACGGTGCTGGGTGCGCAGGAGCACCAGGGCCTGCCCTTCGAGCGGCTGGTGGAAGCGCTCCAGCCCGAGCGCATCCAGGGCCGCAGCCCGTTGTTCCAGGTGATGTTCACGCTCCAGGCCTCGCTGGGGGCGGGCCCGGTGTCCGTGGAGGGCGTGAAGTTGGAGGCCAGCGAGCTGGACACGCGCACGTCCAAGTTCGACCTGGTGCTCCAGGTGCTGGAGACCGAGCGCGGCCTCCAGGCGTTCCTCGAGTACGACACGGACATCTTCCTCGCCAGCACCATCCAGCGCATGGTGGAGCACCTGCGCGTGCTGCTGGAGGGCGCGGTGGCGCGTCCCGACGAGACGGTGGCGCGGCTGCCGATGATCACCGCCGACGAGCGGATCCAGGTGCTCTCCACCTGGAATCCTCCGCTGCCGGCACCCCTGGGCTGGCACACGCAGCACGCGTCCTTCGAGGCGCAGGCCCAGCGCACGCCCGACCGCATCGCGGTCTACTTCGGGGATGCGTCGCTGACGTATGCGCAGCTGGAGGCGCGCGCGTCGCAGCTCGCGCGCTACCTGGTGCGGCTGGGTGTGGGCCCCGACGTGCGCGTGGGCCTGTGCGTGGAGCGCTCACTGGAGCTGGTCGTCGCGGTCATCGCGGTGCTGAAGGCGGGCGGCACGTACGTGCCCCTGGACCCCGCGTTCCCTGCGGATCGGCTCGCGTACACGATTGAGGACACGGGGATGCCCGTGGTGGTGACGCAGCGGTCGTTGATGACCACGCTGCCCCAGCACTCGGCCCGCGTGGTGATGCTGGACGAGGACGCCGCGGCCATCTCGCGCGAGGACAGCTCGCCGCTGCGGATCGACGTGCCCGCGGACTGCGTGGCCTACGTCATCTACACCTCTGGCTCGACCGGCCGTCCCAAGGGCGTGCAGGTGCCGCACGGCGGCGTGGCGCGCTTCCTCGAGGCCATCCGCGCGACGACCGGGTTCTCCGAGCGCGATGTCATCGTCGCCGTCACCACCCTGTCCTTCGACATCCACGTGCTGGAGCTGTTCCTGCCGTTGATGGTGGGCGGTCAGGTGGTCGTCGTCCCGCGAGAGGTCGCGATGGACGGCAAGCGCCTGGGCGCGGTCATGAAGGCCCGTGGCGTCACCGTGCTCCAGTGCACGCCGAGCACGTGGCGGCTGCTGCTGGAGGCGGGCTGGGACGGCCGCGGCCTCATGGGCATGATCGGCGGAGAGGCGCTCCCCCGAGACCTCGCCGACTCGCTCATCGCGCTCGATACGGCGCTGTGGAACGTCTACGGCCCCACCGAGACGACGGTCTGGTGCACGGCGCATCTCGCGGAGCCCGGCACGAGCGCGATCCCCATCGGAAGCCCCATGGCGGGCACGCTCGCGTACGTGCTGGATGAGAGCCTGCAGCCGGTGCCGCCCGGCGTGCCGGGCGAGCTGTACCTGGCGGGTGAGGGGGTCACGCGCGGCTACCTGGGCCGCGAGGACCTGACGGCGGATCGCTTCCTGCCGGCCCTCTACGGCGCGACGCCGGGCGGACGCATGTACCGGACGGGCGATCGCGTGCGTTGGAACGCGCACGGCGCGCTGGAGTACCTCAACCGCGTCGACAACCAGGTCAAGGTGCGTGGCTATCGCATCGAGCTGGGAGAGATTGAAGCGGTGCTCCGCGAGAACCCGTCCGTCCGAGACGCCGCGGTCATCGTGCGCGGCGAGGGCGCCGACAAGCGGATCCTCGGCTACGCGGCGCCGCGGCCCGGCCACACCCTGGATGCGCTGGTCCTGCGCGCGAACCTCAAGGCGCGGCTGCCCGAGTACATGGTGCCTGCCGTCGTCACGGTGATGGACGCGCTGCCCCTGACGCCCACGGGGAAGATCGATCGCAAGGCGCTGCCCACGCCGGACGCCCCGCAGTCCGAGCGGCAGCATGTCGCGCCCCGCACGCCCACCGAGACCCTCCTCGCCAGCATCTGGTCCGAGGTCCTCAAGGCGCCTCAGGTCGGCGTCATCGACAGCTTCTTCGAGTTGGGCGGGCACTCCCTGCTCGCCACGCAGGTCATGTCGCGCGTCCGCGCCGCCTTCGCGGTCGAGCTGCCCCTCCAGGCCTTCTTCGAGACGCCCACCGTCGAGGCGCTCGCCCAGCGCATCGACGCGCTCCTGCCCACCGCCTCCCTCGCGATGCCCCTGGGCCCCTCCGCGCGCGACACGGTGCTCCCGCTCTCGTTCGCGCAGCAGCGCCTCTGGCTCATTGATCAGCTCGACGCTCGCAACACGGCGTACAACCTCCCGTCCGCGTTGCACCTGCATGGCCGCGTGGACGTGGAGTCCCTGCGCCGTGCATTCGAAGCGCTCATCGAGCGCCACGAGTCCCTGCGCACCACCTTCGCGGAGCACGAAGGTGAGCCCATCCAGGTCATCCAGCCTCCTGCCCGCTGGGCGCTGGAGGTCACGGACCTGTCGAACCTGCCCGAGTCCGAGCGCGAGGCCGAGGTGCGTCGTCGCGCGACGCATGAGGCCTCTGAGCCCTTCAGCCTCGCGAATGGGCCCCTCCTGCGCACCGCCCTGCTTCGCCTGTCCGAGGAGCACCACGTCCTCTTCGTGACGATGCACCACATCGTCTCGGACGGCTGGTCCATGGGCATCGTCGTGCGCGAGCTGACGGCGCTCTACGAGTCCATCCGCAGCGGCACCCCCACGTCACTGCCGCCGCTGCCCATGCAGTACGCGGACTTCGCGACGTGGCAGCGCGGCTGGCTCCAGGGCGAGGTCCTCCAGCGTCAGGTCGACTTCTGGAAGCAGCACCTCGCTGGAGCCCCGCCGCTCCTCGAGCTGCCCACCGACAAGCCTCGACCCGCCGTGCAGGGCAACGCTGGCGCCACGCTCGCCTTCTCTCTGCCCAAGGCGCTCACGGACTCGCTCAAGGCGCTCGCGATCCATGAAGGCGGTTCGCTCTTCATGGTGCTCCTCGCGTCCTGGCAGGCGCTCCTCGCGCGCTACTCCGGTCAGCTCGACATCTCCGTCGGCTCGCCCATCGCGGGGCGCACGCGCGCTGAGACGGAGGGCCTCATCGGCTTCTTCGTCAACACGCTCGTCCTGCGCGCACAGCTCTCCGACTCCCTGACGTTCCGCGCGCTGCTTCACAAGACTCGCGATTCCGTCCTCGCCGCCTACGCACATCAGGACGTTCCTTTCGAGAAGCTCGTCGAAGCGCTCCAGCCCACGCGTAACCTCAGCCACGCGCCGCTCTTCCAATCGTTGCTCGCGCTTCAGAACGTGCCTTCGCGCGCGGTTCATCTCCCGGGCCTCGTCTTCAAGCCCGTCGAGTTCGAGACCCGCAGCTCCATGTTCGACCTCAGCGTCACGTTCGTCGAAACGGAGCAGGGCCTGCAAGGTTCGATGGAGTACAGCACCGACCTCTTCGAGCAGCACACTATCGCGCGGCTTACGCAACACCTGCGCGTCTTCCTCGACGCGGTCGTTGCCCAGCCGGATGTCCGTCTCGCGCAATTGGCGCTGCTGCCCCAGCACGAGCGCCACCAACTCCTCGTCGAGTGGAACCAGACGCAGGTCGACTACCCCCGCGACTCGCTCCTCCACTCCCTCTTCGAAGCCCAGGCGGCACGCACGCCCGACGCCCTCGCCGTCATCAGCCCCGAGGCCTCTCTCACCTACCGCCAGCTCGACGCTCGCTCCAACCAGCTCGCCCACCGGCTCCGCTCCCTCGGCGCGGGCCCCGAGTCCCGCATCGGCCTCTGCGTCGAGCGCTCCGCTGACATGCTCATCGGCGTCCTCGGCATCCTCAAGGCTGGCGCCGCTTACGTCCCTCTCGACTCCTCCTACCCCAAGGAGCGCCTCGCCTGGCTCCTCGAGGACGCTCAGGGCCCCGCTCTCGTCGCCCACTCACACCTGCTCGCGGCGCTCCCTCCTCACTCCGCCACCCCCGTCTGCCTCGACTCCGACTCCGAGCTGCCGCATCTCCCCTCGACTCCGCTGCCCCCTGCCGCCCTCCCGGACA
>NZ_JAHNZT010000067.1 GCF_019039035.1 Citreicoccus inhibens
TTCCACGACCTCAAGCGATGCCGCGCCGTCGCCACCCGCTACGACAAGACGGCGACCTGCTACCTCGCCGTCCTCCACGTCGCGGCCATGACTCTGTGGCTGCATTAATCAGGGACAGCCCCTAGAGAGCGGCCTGGGTGGTATCGATTACACGCAGTACAGCCTGACGCCCCACTCGGCGTGGCGCTGGGCCTTTGCCACCGGACGACTGGCGGATGGGACGCCTTTGGGACTCAACCTCCGGGAGGACTTCATGCCGGAGGGGTCCGTGGCGAATGAGAACGCGCTGTGGCTGGGGGACAGCGCCTACCCTCTGGCTCCCGTCACCTTCGAGTACCTCGACATGCAGTTGCTGTCCCCATGGCGGGTGAGGGCCGTGGATGGCTCGGTGGACCTGTGTTTCCAGCCCATCCATGTCCATTCCGAGAACCGCGAGGAGCCCCTCTGCCGCAGTCGGTTCGAGCTGCCCGTGGGCCTCTTCGAGGGCACGGTGACCGTGGGCGGACGGACGCTCCAACTCGCCAACATTCCTGGCGTCATCAAGAAACAGTACACGACCATCATGTAACCATCCCGTCAGCTCGGTTCCTGTGGGGCAGACTTCGTCCTGATGGCCTCGGTGTGTGGCACATCCCTCAGCGTGTTCTGGGTGGGAATGCACGTGTCAGACAGGCTGCGATTCCGTCATGGCTGCCCTCGGGCATCCGTTACGGCATGCGCTTCGAGGGAAACTGCAGGGACAACGCTGCAGTGGAGAGCGGGTTCTCCACTCTGAAGACAGCGTTGGTGCATAAGAGGGACTTTCCGGCTTTGCCCTTTAGCGGACGCGTCCATTGTCATCCGCGATGCCCGTGCTCTGCAGGGTGGAGAGAAGCGAGGAGTTTTTCGCGGCGAGGACGACGGGAACGTTCTGGCTCCCGAATTGGATAGTGCCCCGTCCAGGCACGCCTTCTGTCTGCTGCGCGCCCTTCTGCTTCATCAAGGTTTCGAAGCTGGCCGGGGACGTCACCACCATTCCCTTGAGGTTTCCTTCGAGGGGGACCTTCTCCCAGTGCAGTTGCTCATTGTTTGCCTGAATGGACGAATTGTTCACGGTGGCGTTGAAGGCTCCGTTGCGGCCCGACTCGGTCTGTTTTCCCCACAGTTGCTTGGTCCTCTTGAGGGGATCCCCTTGAGGGAGTCCGACCTGGTCATTCTTTGTCGCGCCAGGGACGAGACCGCCGTTGTCCGTGGAGGACGCTCGCCACCCATGATTGGGGGTTTGCAGTACATTGGGACTGAGGATCAACTGCACTCGGCTGTCATTGCTCCCCACGCCATATCCCTTGGCGGGCCAGGCGGATTGCTGCGTTCCCACGGCGCGCGTGTAGACGGCCAGGGCGCCACCGCCGTTCTTATCCGCAGGGCGTGAGTAGCGGCCCTCCGGGCCCTCCCGATGATAGGCGGAGGTGAGCTGTTTCTGCTCGAGAGCACTCGCTACATGCTCCGGAGCCATGCCATGGGTGAGGCATGCGGCATTGTCCAGGTTGAGCGGTGGGGGCGGACGTGGGGGGCGTGCAGGGTTGGCGGGGGGCGTGGCAAGCGAGGGGCAGCGACCCTGCGAATGGGTGGTGCGCGGGGGCTGGTTGCTCGCGGCCTGCGTGGAGGTGGTCGCCGGAGGGGTGAAGGTGCTGATGCCCTGATGGGCTTGGAGGACGGCTGGGGCGGGATTTGAGGGGCTCGGTCCGGAGGGCCCGCTCTGGGTGGCGACGTTTGAGGGGGCGGGCGGCGTCGTGGCTCGGCTCGGCGTGGGAGACCGTACTTCTGGGCGAGCGGT
Organism: Citreicoccus inhibens; assembly: GCF_019039035.1. Lineage (GTDB taxonomy): Bacteria > Myxococcota > Myxococcia > Myxococcales > Myxococcaceae > Citreicoccus > Citreicoccus inhibens. Next base: position 1,817 of record NZ_JAHNZT010000067.1, read on the forward strand.
GGGACGAGGGCTGGTAGGCGTGTTGATGGGTGAGTTGATTCGTTTCATGGCTTCGATACTCCAGTCTTTGAGTGGGGCCGGCGAGTGCTTGGATTTTCAGACCTTGCATGCCATTCGCGCCAAGGGACGTCGGTCCGACCGCCCACCTGTGCGTGATACGGTCTGATTGCCAGTCTATGGCCAACACCCTGCCCTCGGAGCACGACGCGCGGGCGAAGTGCTGTCTCCTTGAGGACAGTGCTTCGCCCCCGGGCTCAGTAGCAGGACACGACCGTGGTGTAGCCGCTCACCTGCCTGACGCCTTGAAGCCAGCGGTTCGTCTGGCTTGGGTGACCCACGTCTCAAGGTCGCCCTGCCCGTGTCTGGAGAACCAGTCGTTCGCGCACCGCACGCAGTCGCCGCTCGGGTCCGCTCCCCAATCCAAGTCGTACCCATTTCCTTGAGGGGTGGCCCTTGCCCGGAGGTTCTCCAGGGCGATGGCTCGGCAGGAATCACAGAGCAACAGGGGCATTCCCCATCCATCCACGCGGATGTGGACGGGGATGAATTGATTCAGCTCCATCGCGCTCGCAACATGCTCACAGGCGACCTGTACATCCTCCAACTCATGGTGTGGACAGCGAACCATGGGCATTGTGTGCTCGTGATGAATGCGCGTTTCGGAAGAGCCTGGGCAAATACGTCAGTCCTCCCTCGCGGATTCCTCCAGGCTCACGGCCAGCTTTCGCAGGAGCGTTGCGAGGGTTGTTCGGTCGTTCTTCGACAGGCCCTTGAGCAGCCTGGCCTCGACGGCCATGTCGGCTCGGAACGCTGCTTCGGTGCGGGCTCGGCCCTCGGGCGTCAGCTCCACGGGAATGCTCCTGGCGTCCCCCTCTGCCTCCGCGCGACGAATCAGTCCCGCTCGGGTCAGTCGGGTCAGTCGGTCGGTCAGTCCTCCGGAGGAGATCATCAGCGACTTGTAGAGTTCGGTCGGGCGCATGCGGTAGGGCGGTCCCGCGCGCAGCAGCGTGGACACGACGTCGAACTCGCCCGTGTCCAGCGCGTACTCCTCGAACACCGCTTCAATGGCGGGACGTACCCTCAGGGTGATGCGCCGGGCTCGCCCCAGTATCTCCATGCCCTGGGTGTCCAGCCCGGGCAGCTCCCTCGCCCACTGGGCCCGCAGGCGGTCGACATGGTCTTCGGCTGTCTTGCTCATGGCTGGATTCTCGATGTCTTGACGTCGAGATACTTCGAGGCATACTGTCTCGACCTCAAGATAACGGAGTTTTGAAGATGAGTCCGCGCCCTTTCCAGCCTGTGACCGTGGATCACCTCGTGCTGCGAGTCGTGGACTTGGAGCGGATGACCACGTTCTATCGGGACGTGCTGGGCTGCGCCGTGGACCGCGTGGTGCCGCATCTGGGCCTCACGCACCTGCGCGCGGGCACGGCGTTGATCGACCTGGTGTCCCTGGATGGAAAGCTGGGGGGCGCGGGCGGCGCGGCGCCTGGGCGCGAGGGCCGCAACGTCGACCACTTCTGCCTCACCGTGCGGCCGTTCGACGAGGACTCCATTCGCGCTCATCTGGAGGCGCAAGGCGTCGCCATCTTCGCGCCGGGGGAGCGGTATGGCGCGACCGGTGAGGGCCGCTCGTTCTATCTCCAGGATCCCGAGGGCAACACCGTCGAGCTGAAGGGGGCGTAGGCGTCACCGCCGCGCGTGCATCAGTCCAGGACGCCGCCGGTGGCGGTCACGTTGGAGCAACTCAGCGCAGAGGTCCCGGGTGTGCGCCGTCCGCCTCGGCGCTCCAGATGCTGCAAGCCCCAGACGCGGGCGCACTCCACCAGCGGGAGCGCCGTGCGGCCGTACTCCGTGAGGTGATAGCGCACCGGGGTGGGCACGGGCCCCGTCTCCTCCCGCTCCACGAGGCCGTCGGTTTCCAGTTCGCGCAGCTGCTCCGTCAGGACCTTGTGGGAGATGGGCGCGGCTCGGCGCAGCAGGCCCGAGAAGTGATGCTCCTCATGCGCGAGCCAGTAGATGAGGGTCAGCTTCCACTTGCCGCCCACCGCCGCGAGCGTCGCGGTCAGCGGGCATTCCTCCAAGGGGTTGCGCCGCGCGGCTCGGGGATACGCACCTTCAGGTGCGTTCTTGTGGTGGTTCATCGGGGCTCCCTAGGGTCCTGGCGCTTCACACTCACCTCGAGAATGCCATGGACCATCCTGCACGCCCTTCCTCAACGCGCTGGTTCGCCAGTGCCCTGTGCGCCTGTCTGGCGCTCCCCGCATGCTCCCACGTCCCGAACCCCACGACCGAGGCGCAGGCCCGCGACGACCGAAACCATGACTTCGACTTCGAGATAGGGACCTGGAGGACACACCTGAAGCGCCGCCTCCATCCCCTGTCCGGCTCCAACGAGTGGACCGAGTATGACGGCACCACCGTCGTTCGCCCGGTCTGGAATGGCCGGGCCAATCTGGTCGAACTCGTCGTGGATGGACCCACGGGGCATTTCGAAGGACTCAACCTGCGGCTCTACAACCCGCAGTCCCGCCAATGGAGCCTCAACTACGCCAACGTGAAGGGCGGCACCCTCACCCCGCCCATGCTGGGGAGCTTCAAGGGCGGCCGGGGAGAGTTCCAGGACCAGGAGGAGTTCGACGGGCGCAACGTCCTCGTTCGCTTTGAGATCATCCCGGTCGATGCCAATACGATCCGCTTCGAACAGGCCTTCTCCGACGATGGCGGCAAGTCCTGGGAGCTGAACTGGGTCGCGACCGACACGCGGATGCCCTGACCCCACCGCCCTCGCCGAGGGCGGCCGTGATGGAAGGGTTTGAGGTGCGATGCCGGGCGACATGCCCATTCCTTGCCCGGCAGTGCGTCACGTGGTCGTGACCGAGGGCCAGGCGCGCTGTCTGGCAAGGAAATTCGTCCGGGTTGCCAATGTGTGGCATGGGGGCGCCCGGACTTCCCGCAAAGGTTGACTGGCGCACAATCCGGCCCTCCGGTCCCATGGCGATTGTCTGGGGATGGCCAACAGTGCCGGCGGGTGTTGGTAGGAAGACAGAAGGCAAAGGGAGCGGAGTGTTCGCTTTTGCCTGCCGTTCATCACTGGCTCTATTAGACCCTTGCGCCGCGCGAGGCCCGCAAGGGTTTGGGTGGAAATTCCTGCCAATGTGGAAGTTTGACGATCGCCTGGATGTGTCCAGGGCATGTCGGGCAGGTTTGGTATGTGAAAGATATATGTTAGGGTCTGGACACGGGACTCGGCGGGGGATTCCTTGAGGTTGCCATTCATGAATCCAGGACAGAATTCCAATTTCACGCATGAGATGGTTGCCGCACTGGATCCTCTCAATGCGGTGGCGACCTTGCGTCGCCTGCCCGTCCTCAATCAGCAGCGTGACGTGCCGGGGGTTCTGGCGTTGCTCCAGGGCCTCCTTCCGAAGCTGGAGTTGGCCGAGCGGTGGGAGTTCCTCGATGCCGCGGCGGCCATGCGTGACATTGGCTTCTTCCTCGGGTCGCTCAAGCGACATGGGCACGAGCCCGTCGAGGTGGTCCCTGGGCTGGAGCCCATCCTGCTCGCCCTCGCGCGGACGACACAGCTCCCCCCGAGAGAGACCCTGCTCCACGTGACGGTGTGGAACCCGTCCGCGGACCACCTGGAGCGCCGGTACACCACCTGCGCCGATGAGATTCACCTGCTGGAGAGCGTGCGCATCTCCATGGCGGCGCTGGATGCCGCGATCCTCCGCACGGTGGACCTCCACGACGTGTCGCTCGACTCCGCCGAGTTCGCGCCCCGCTGCGACGAGATCACGGAGCTGCTCAAGAAGATGGTGGACTCCATCGTCTACGCGTACCGCAACATCTCGCCGCGCAACTTCATGCACGAGCTGCGGCCCTACTACGAGCCCATCCGCGTGGGGGGACAGTCCTACCTGGGCCCCGGCGCCGTGGAGATGCCCCTCTTCGTGCTGGAGCACGTCCTGTGGGGCGCTCGCTCGGAGCACGCGAACTACAAGGACTTCAAGGAGACGTACCTGCCCTACGTGCTCCCTCGCTTCCGGGACATCTACCGCCAGTTCCTCCACCAGCCCTCGGTGTTGGATCGCGTGCTGGAGCAGGTGGGCTCGCCTCCCGCGCTGACGGAGCGCCATCGGGCGGGCTTGAAGGCACTCGACAAGATTTTCGACGTGCTGCTGCGCTTCCGGGCTCCGCACGTGAAGCTGGCGGAGCAGGCCTATCTGGCGGAGCGCGAGGCCCACTCCGTGGGCAGCGGTGGCTACGCGCCCAGCATGCTCGATGAACTCCTCGCGTTGACCCGAGAGGCCCGGCTGCGGCTGACCCTGGCCTTGCGAGCGCCCGCGGTGAGCGAAGAGCCCCCCTTGAAGCGCAACGCGCGCTGAGCCCGCGGCGCTCACTCCTCAGCAGCTCGACGTCCCATCTCTGGGAGAAATGCGGCCATGAAATCGACGGTCAATGAGGTTCGAGACAGCAATCACTACGACGTCATCATCCTGGGCTCGGGGATGTCCGGCAGCCAGATGGGCGCCATCCTCGGCCGGCAGGGCTTTCGGGTGCTCATCGTCGAGGAGGCGACCCACCCGCGCTTCACCATTGGCGAGTCCTCCATCCCCGAGACGTCGCTGATGAACCGCATCATCGCGGACCGCTACGGCGTGCCCGAAATCCAGGACATCACGTCGTTCTATTCAACCTTCAAGAAGGTCTCCTCGAGCACCGGCATCAAGCGCAACTTCGGCTTCGTCTTCCACAAGCCGAACGAGGAGCACAATCCCACGCACTTCACCCAGTGCGTCATCCCCGAGCTGCCCTGGGGGCCGGAGAGCCACTTCTACCGCCAGGACGTGGATGCCTATCTGATGCATGCGGCCATCCGCTACGGGTGCACGGTCAAGCAGAAGACCACCATCAAGGACTACGACCTGAGCAAGACAGGCGTGGCCGTCACCACCACCCAGGGCGAGCGCTACACCGGGCGGTACATGATTGACTGTGGTGGCCCCCGCGCCCCGCTGGCGTTGAAGTTCGGCCTGCGCGAGGAGCCCTGCCGCTACCGGACCCACTCGCGCACCCTCTACACGCACATGGTGGGGGTGAAGCCCTTCGATGACATCTTCAAGCCCAAGGGGCAGCGCTGGCGCTGGCACGAGGGCACGCTGCACCACATGTTCCACGGCGGCTGGCTGTGGGTGATTCCCTTCAACAACCACCCGCGCGCCACCAACGGGCTGGTCAGCGTGGGCTTGCAGCTGGACCCCCGCGTCCACCCGAAGACGGACATCTCCGCGCAGCAGGAGTTCGACGAGTTCCTCGCGCGCTTCCCCACCATCGCCGCGCAGTTCAAGGACGCGCGTCCGGTGCGCGATTGGGTGAAGTCGGACCGGTTGCAGTACTCGTCCAAGACGACCGTGGGCGACCGCTACTGCCTGATGCTCCACGCGGCGGGGTTCATTGATCCGCTCTTCTCGCGCGGGTTGGAGAACACGTCGGTGGCCATCCACGCGCTGGCGGCGCGCCTCATCAAGGCGCTGCGCGACGACGACTTCTCGCCGGAGCGCTTCGAGTACATCGACCGGTTGCAGCAGAAGCTCCTGGAGCACAACGACGACTTCGTGAGCTGCTGTTACACGGCCTTCTCCGACTTCGAACTCTGGGACGCTTTCCACCGGCTGTGGGCGGTGGGCACGATGCTCGGACAGTTCCGGCTCATTCAGGCGCACGCGCGGTTCAAGGAGGACCGTAACGAGGCCCACCTGGACCACCTGGACGACAACCCGCCGCACCTGGGCTACCTGTGCGCGGACATGGATGACTATTGCCGCTTGTTCGACGCGGCAAAGGCCGAGGTGGACGCCGTCTCGGAGAAGCGCAAGTCCCCGAAGGAGGCCGCGGCCCGCATCCACGAGCTGATTGAGAAGGAGGAGTTCGCGCGTCCGCTCTTCAGCTTCGGCTACTGCATCACCGGCGCCAACCGGCACCTCAACAACTCCAAATACAGCCTCGTGCCCGCCCTGCGGCTCCTGAACTGGACCCAGCGAGGCGCGCCGCCCGAGGTGCAGAAGTACTTCGATTACAACCCCATGTTCTCGCTGTTGAAGTCCTACGTCGGGCACCGCTTGGAGCTCGCGCTGAAGTAGGCGCGCGCGGCCAGCGCATGGGGTGGGCAGGGCCATCACGAACTCGCGGGAGTGAGACACATGAGCGGCGACATTCGCCTGGAGCAGGAGCGCATCCGACCGGCCCTGGGGGTGAACGACCTCACCGGCCAGACCGCGGCGAGCTGGTACGTCGCCATGCGGTCGGATGCATTGAAGGACAAGCCCGTGGCCATCAAGCTCTTCGGGCAACCGCTCGTGGCCTGGCGCAATGCGTCCGGCCAGCCGGTGGTCATGGAGCGCTATTGCTCGCACCTGGGGGCGAGCCTCGCGAAGGGCAAGGTGGTGGAGGGATGCATTCAATGTCCCTTCCACAACTGGCGCTATGACAGCACCGGTGCGTGCAGCCACGTGCCGGGGCACAGCACGGCGGTGCCTCGGCTGGAGCCCATTCCGCCCACGGCCCGTCAGGCGGTCTACCCCACCACCGAGCGGTATGGCTTTGTCTGGGTCTGGTATGGCACCCAGGTGCCGCTGTTCCCCGTGCCCGAGATGGCGGAGGCGGAGAGCCCTCGGGACTTCATGCGCTTGAGCTTCGCGTATGAGACGCGGACCTCGGTGCTGCGCATCATCGAGAACTTCTATGACGCGCAGCACGCGGCCCCGGTGCACCAGCTGCCCATCACGGCCTTCGAGCTGAAGCTGGATGACGAGTCGAACCCGCCGCCAGGGCAGGAGGGGCTGGCTCGGGAGGGCGCCTGGTTTGGCGCGGGCATCGACTTCCACGTGGAGCGCTACTTCGGCCCCGTGGGCATCGTCTCGCGGGCGCTGGGCCTCAACATGAGCCGGATGAACCTCCACTTCGATGGCTATCCGGGAGGCTGCATCATGACGGTCAGCCTGGATGGCGACATGAAGTACCGCCTGCTCCAGTGCGTCACGCCCGTGGACAAGGACGAGACCGTGATGCACATGCTGCTGGCCATCAAGAAGGGGAGCGGGGTGGCGCGCAGCGCGGCCAACTTCGTCCTCTTCGGCCTCCAGACCTGGGGGGCCGCGGGCTACGACGTGGCCATCTGGAACAACATGAAGTCAGACGCGGGCGGGGCCTTCAGCAAGTACGACCAGCTCATCCTGAAGTACCGCGCGTTCTATCGGCGCTGGGTGAACAAGGTCGCGCAGGAGCAGCCCAGCCCCATGCGTGACAGCCGTGCGGACCCGCGGAGGAGTGCGCACGGCTGAGGCCGCGCGGGGGGCGGTCAGCTGGCCTTCTGCCGGCTGGCCTCCTCCATGGGACGCGCCCCGCGCGCGTACAGCGCGGTCAGGTAGTCGTACTGCGAAGGCAGCCGCGACATCATCTGGGAGGTCTTCTTCCGGACGTCGTCGAACACGCGCTCCGCCTCCGCGAGGATGTCGGGGCGGTGCTGGAGCAGCGGCATGGGCTGCCGAGGCAGGTAGCCCACGCCCGCGAAGATGGATTGGAAGTTGCTGTTGGTCCAGAAGCGGTCGAAGCCCGCTTCGAACGAGGCGTAGAGCGCTTCGTTCGAGGCGTAGCTCTTGCGGATGGGGATGCCCGCCCGCTGGAGCTCCAGGACCTCCTTGAGCGTCTCGGGGAGCTTGAGCTCGTTCTGGTTGGCCCGCCAGTAGGGCGTGTCGGTGCGGGGCGACGTGCAGAAGTGCAGCACGATGAAGTCGCGCACGTCGTCCACCATGTAGGAGACGCGCTCGTTGAACTTGTCGCGCAGGGCGGGTTCGATCTGCTTGTTCGGGAAGCAGGCGACGAGCTGGTAGAGCGCGGCGTACACGAAGTACAGGCCCGTGGACTCCAGCGGCTCCAGGAAGCTGCTCGCCAGTCCGAAGCTGACGCAATTCTTGACCCAGGAGCGACGACGGCGGCCGGAGACGAACTTGATGTGGCGCACGTCGAGGTTGTCGACCTTCTTTCCAAACCAGGCGCGCACCTCGCGCTCGGCCTCCTCGGGGGTCTGGAATGCGCTGGAATAGACATACCCGTTGCCCGAGCGACCGTAGAGCGGAATCTCCCAGGTCCACCCGGAGCTGAAGGCGCTCGCGGTCGTATAGGGGCGGATGCCCTCGGTCGCCGAGTCCGACGGGATGTTGACGGCGACGGCGCGGTCCGTGAGCAGGCTGTCGTGGAAGGTGATCTTGGGCTCGCCCAGGGCCTTCTCGATGAGCAGCCCCGCGAAGCCGCTGCAGTCGATGTAGAGGTCCGCCTCGTAGACCCGGCCGCTCTCGCCCTTGAGGCACTTGATGCTGCCGTCCTCGGTGAGCGGGGTCTCGACGATGTCGTCGCTGATGTAGGTGAGACCTCGCTCGATGGACCACTTCTTGAGGTAGTTGGCCATCAAGAGCGCGTCGAAGTGATAGGCATAATGGACGGCCTTGCTGCCATCCATGAACCGGGGCGACTTCAACGCATCACAAATGGGAGACGTGGGGTAGCAGGCGTACTCCATGGAGTCGGTTCGACCCTGCCGCTGCCGGCCATACATCCAGATGTGAGAGAGCGGGATGCCCTTCACCTCCGGCATCTCTCCAAAGTTGTGATAGTAATGGTCGCCGCCCTGCGAGGCGGGCTTCTTCCAATTCTGGAATCGGATGCCCAGCTTGTAGGTGGCCTTGCATTCAGACATCCATTCCTCTTCAGGAATCTGTAGGAAATCGAACAGCTCCTCCTTGATGGTAGGAATGGTGGCCTCGCCCACGCCAATCCGGGGGATGCGAGGGGATTCGATGAGGGTGATGTCGACGTTGAAGTTCAGGGCCTTGTGCAGGTAGGCGGCCGCCATCCAGCCGGAGCTTCCGCCGCCGACGATGATGATCTTCCGGACCCGGTTGTCATTCTCTGAAGAATTCTTGTCCATTGGTATTCCCGTGGAATCCGCCGTGTGAGGAATAGAATGGGGCCGAGCGCGGCTGCCGCGTCTGGATGTGAAGGGGATCCCCGCCCGCCCCGCAGGGAATGAGGCGACAATCACATCCCATGCATGATGTCTTTAGTCAAATAGTGGCGAATGTGCTCTGGGAATCAGATGGCTGTCATTTTGACTGTCGGGGCAGGTGGACGCCGCGCCATCGGTGTGGGCTGCCCTGGGCCTTGGGTAAGTGATTTCCCTGAGGGCGCGGAGACAGGGGTCGAATGGCCACGCTCACGGCCTCGGCGAGGGGGAGCTCGCCGAGGCCGGTGGTTGGCATTACTTCAGGCAGACCGCCTCGATGTTGTTGCCGTCCGGGTCCTTGAGGAACGCGGCGTAGTACGAGGGGCTGTAGTCGGCGCGCAGGCCGGGGAGGCCGTTGTCGGTGCCGCCCGCCGAGAGGCCGCTCGCGTGGAACTGGTCCACCGGGGCGCGCTTCGTGGCCGGGAAGGCCACGTGCGTTCCCGAATTCTTCAGGCCCGGCGTCTCATACAGCCACAGCGCGGGCTCGCCCTGGGGCCCGAAGCCCGCGCTGGAGGCGTCGCGCGAGCACAGCACGTACCCCAGAGGGGCGAGCGCGGCGGTGTAGAAGCGCACGCTGGCATCCAGGTCCTTCACCTTCAATCCGATGTGGTCGAACACGTGGGTCTCCTGTTGAGAGAGACCCACAGGGTACGGATGCGGGGGGAGGCGCTCTTGGAGGAAGTTGCGATCACCCGGCGCGGTGCGCCGCCTCGCTACTTGTGGACGAGCACGTAGCTGGCGGAGCCGGCGTTCCAATAGCCATCCGCGTTGCTCCAGGGGCGCATCTTGAAGCGCGCGACGACGCGCCAGGTGTACGCGTTGATGGGCACCGCGTAGCACTCGATGCGCAGCAGGGCGTTGTCCCTCTCGGAGCCCGGTTCCTCGAAGCCCATCTCGCGTGGGGCCACGAGGAGCGCCCAATCACTCGTCGTGCCGGAGGGGACGGTGATGAAGTCACCGTCGCTGATGGTTCCGGACTGCGCGTTCTGCGCGGAGCTGGCGCCGGAGTAAAGGCATGCGCAGAGCGCGACCATCGCCAGCAGGGATGGCAGGAAACGTCGAGTCATGGGGCCTTCCTTGGGAATGAGGAGGGCGGAACCTAGGGAGGCCCGGCTGCGTTTCAACGGCTCCGCACTTCAGGGCGAGGGCTCCGTCCGGAGAGGCCCTCGTGCGGGCCAACGCGCCTGGATTTTCATCTCACGGGCGGAAGGGTGAGGCGCTCTTGGAGGAGCTTGCGCTCGCCGCGCGCCGTCTGTCGGAATCTTCCCGGAGACACGCCCGCCGCGCGGTGGAAGGTCCGCACGAAGTTGGAGAGGTCACCAAAGCCAACATCGAAGGCGACGTCCGTGATGGTGCGCGTGTCGTCCGCGAGCAGGCGCGCGGCGTGCCGCAGCCGCGACCGCAGCAGGTACTGGTGGGGCGTCACGCCCACCACCTTGGAGAACAGCCGCAGGAAGTGGAAGGCGCTGAGCCCGACCTCCAGAGCCGTCGTCTCCAGGTCGATGGGCTCGTGTGAATGCGTGTCCATCCAGAGCGCCGCCTCCACCACGCGGCGACGGTCCAGCGCCCGCGCGGAGGGAGCCTTGTGGACGCGCCCCGAGGTGACCTCGGCGAAGCGCGACGCGAACACCATGCCGACCTCGTCCATGCCCACGTCGCTGCGCTTCTCGGCGGTGGCCTGTGCCAGCTCTCCGAGCACCATCATCTCGGGAAGGGGCGGGACGCCCCCGGCCTGCCAGACCTCGGGGCGGATCCCCATCTCGTCGAGCAGCGTGGGGGCCAGGTGGAACGAGAGGCACTCGTCTCCGCGCGTGTGCTCGTGCGCGCACCGGTACTCGTCGCCGGGGCTGCCCACGAGCAGCGAGCCGCTCACCAACTCGAAGGACTCGCCCTGCGTCTGGTAGCTGAACGTGCCGCGGCGGACGTAGGCCACGGAGAAATTGCGGTGCATCTCCGTGAAGGGCGCGTCATCGGGGCCGGCGCTGCACCGACAGTCGGAGATCCGGAGAGACTCGAGCTTCAGAACGGTCGATACCTGCATCCGCCAGCAAACCTATGACCCGGGTGCGGTGGCGGCAAGCCAATCGCTCAGCGGTCCAACTGGCTTGGAGAAGATTGCGATCCGGCCAGGACTCAGCTCAGCGAGCCGCAGTCGGCGATGCGCTTCACCCGCAGCTCGGCGAGCCGGGCCATGGGCGCGGCGACCTCGGGGCCTTCGAGCAGCTCCACGGCGCGGGCGATGGCGTCCAGCGTGGACATCCCGGCGGGGTGCGAGGTCTCGCGCAGTCGGAGCATCCCCGCGGGCGGCGGCGGTAGCACCAGCCGGGGCAGGGTGCGCAGCATGGGCAGTCGTTGCGTCATCCGCCGTGCTTGGGACCAGCTCCCGTCCAGCACCACGAGCTGCCGGGGGGCGGGGGCATCCAGGGGCGGGGTGGGGCCGTCGGGGAAGAGCAGCCACGTGCCGGGCTCGGACAGGGCCGCGACGTCGAGGAACTCCGTGGGGGCGCCGTGGGTGATGAGCGCGGAGTTGGTGAGCGCGAGCGCGGCCAATCCCCCCGTGTTGCTCTTCTTGCGAAGCTCCAGCGAGTGCATCACGAGGATGAAGCGGGTGCGCGTCTCGACGCGGGGGATCTCGGCGCACAGGCACAAGTGCGTCGCGAGGTTGCAGCGTTCACAGCGGGGTCGAGGAGCGGCGCGAGGAGACATCCTGTGTCATCCTGGGCCGTCCCCCGCCGGATGAGAAGCGCTTCGTGCGGGGCCAGGGCCCGTCATGGCGCAGGGGAAGTGCGCAGCGGACCGCACGGCTCCTGGCCCACTGGGGCAGCGGGCGTCGTGCTCCGTTTGGCAGGGACGGACCGGAGAGGCTGGGCACACCCTGAGTGACCGGCGCCTGACCGCGTTGAGCAAATTCCTGAGCCTCATTCTTCGGCACCAGCCTGAGCAGGTGGGCGTCCATTTGGATGCGCAGGGCTGGGTCGAGCGGATTGCCGCATCCAGCGCGAAGCGCCAATTCGCCGTCAGCGAGGATGGGCTGCGCATCCGGGCGAATCAGGGGCACTCGGTGGCCATCGACCTGGCCTATCCCGCGGCGGTTCCACCCGCGGTGCTCTATCACGGGACTCCCGAGGCGAACGTGGAGCGGATCCGCAAGGACGGTCTGCTCAAGATGCAGCGTCACCACGTTCAGAGGGAGAGGTCTCGATTCGTGCGCAGAGGACTGTCTGTCGAGGCCATGGCGGTTCTCTGAGTTCGTCGCGCAGCCCGCCACTCCGCGATGCGAGGCTTTGGGCGGGTGTCCGTCCCGTGCCTCGGCGCATCGTGGCGCCTCCTGTGAAGGGGTGTGTGTTGGAGTGTGTCCATGTCGCCCTGGGTTGGTCTCCGGAAAAGGGAGACAACCTGCCGTATCGGCATAGGTTCAGATGACGTGGTGGGTTATAACGGCCGGGAACTGACCGGCCGGCGGGAGGTCCGCGAGGGCGCGGGTCCCTCGCCGGGCCACACGCGCAAGGTTGATGTGGTGAGAACCCACCCCGAAGGTCTTGTCGCCCCCAGCCGTCTCCGCCCCGCCCGGAGCCGGAAGGTGCCCGCGCCGGAGCTCGCCCGGCGGCGAATCGAGCGGAAGCTGTCCCTCAGCGTGGGCGTGGCCGCCAAGGCCGCGCGCATGCGCGCCGGGTTGACCCAGGCGGACGTCGCGGACCGCATCGGCATCGCCTCGGAGGTCTATGGGCGGCTCGAGCGCGGGAAGATGATGCCCAGCGTGCCCACGCTGTTCCGCCTGTGCCTGGCGCTCCAGCTGTCCGCGGACGTGTCCATGGGGCTCGTCACGGCGGCCGCGGCGGGCGCCGCCGTCTGGGAGGAGGACTCTCCCGACAAGGATCATCTCCCGGAGATGCGGCGGCTGCTGCGCACCCTGCGCCGTCTGCCTCGCCACCAGCTCAAGCTGGTGACGCTGGTGGCCTCGGCCATCCTCCCCCCGCGCCGATGAGGCTCAAGGGCCACTGCCTCCCACCGCGGGGTTCGGGTCTTGGACCACCCAGGCCCACGTCGCGAGCGAGCGATCATAGCGCCCCGTGGCGAGGTCAATGACATACACGGACAGCTCGTGGTCTCCCGGCGGGAGGTTCCCCAGATGAAAGGTGGGACCACAGGACTGGAAGGCCGCGCCGTCCAGGGCGCAGCGATAGCGGGGCTGCGCCGCGTTGGAGTCGAAGCGGAAGTCCGCGGTGGGCGTGAGGCTCTGTTCCGGAGGCCCGTCCAGGATGAGGGTGTCCGGGGCATCACGGTCACCCGCGCCCGCGACGGACAACGGCACGAGCCCCGCAAGCAATAGGAGGCTGCAGACCGTGGGCGCCACCATGCCTCGCGGCAGGTGGCCCAGGCCGGGGGGAGGAATCATGGCGTCCTCACCGCGAGCAGTTCTGAGCCGGAAGGAATGGGAGGGGGCGCGGGAGTCTCATGAAGTTCCGGTTTAGGGGGGAAGTCGAACGCAAGGTGTGGAGCGGCCCCGGGCGCGTCCTCCCGCCCCAAGGAACGGGTGCTCTCTCCAGTGGTGGACGGGAGGGCCTGCCAGGTGTTGAGCAGTGAATGGCGGCCCGCAGACAGACAGGGCGTGTGTGTTCCCCTTGTCAGCGGTGCCCTGCCCCTGGCCTCATGCGCGCAGGGCCGGGGCATGGGACACCTGACGACATGAGGGGACAGGCGAGGATGTCCTGGCGCGGGGGGGCGCTGGCGCTCGGGGTGTGGCTGGGGTTGTGGGCGGCCGGCGCGCGCGCGGAGGCGGGCGGCGCGGATGCGGGCTCGGCGGTGGAGGTGGACGTTCAGCGCACGGACGCGGGCTGGGCGGCGGCGGGCGACTCGGTGGACGCGGGTGTGACGACGGGGGCGCTCGTGCCCCCCGTGCTCCTGGAGGATTCACCCGCGCCGTACCCTCCCGCGCTCGCGGCGGAGGCGGTGGGGGGCACGGTGCGTCTGGAGTTGCTGGTGAATGACGCGGGCGAGGTGGACTCGGCGACGCTCGTCACTGGGGTGCATCCGCTGTTGGACGAGGCCGCGCTGCACGCCGCGCCGCGCCTGCGCTTCGCTCCCGCCACGATGGATGGCCAACCCGTGGCCGTGCGTCTGTTCTTCGAGTACCGCTTCGAGGCCCCGGTGGTCGCCGTGGCGGATGCGGGGGAGGGCGAGGGACCCATCACCCTCCGGGGCTGGGTGCGCGCCAAAGGCAACCGCCGTCCACTCGTGGGCGCGACGCTGCTGTCCGATGCCGCGCCGGACCATCCAATACAAACAAACACAACAAATCACTTCAAAACACACTTTCCCCCAAAAAAACAAACCCTAC
>NZ_JAHNZT010000068.1 GCF_019039035.1 Citreicoccus inhibens
AACTCGGTGGCCACTCCCTCCTCGCCACCCAGGTCATGTCTCGCGTCCGCACGGCCTTCGCCGTCGAGCTGCCCCTCCAGGCCTTCTTCGAGACGCCCACCGTCGAGGCCCTGGCCCGTCGCATCGAAGCCAAGACGCCTGTCGCCAAGGAGAAGCCCGCCACGGCGGAGGAGCTGACCCGGCGCATCAACAGCCTCTCGCCCGAGAAGCGCGCGGAGTTCCTCCAGAAGGTCGCGGCCCAGCGCGCGACCTCGGGCGCGCCGACGAAGGCCGGCATCCCGCTCGCGGATCGCAACCAGAAGCTGCTCGCGTCCTACTCGCAGCAGCGCCTGTGGCTGCTGGATCAGCTCGCGCCGGGCAGCGCCGCGTACAACCTGCCCATCGCGCTGCGAATGAGTGGCGCGCTGGATGTCGAGGCCCTGCGCCGGAGCATCGAGACCCTGGTGCATCGCCACGAGGCCCTGCGGACCACGTTCCGTGAGGACGTGGACGGAGCCGTTCAGATCATCACTCCGCCAACGCCCCTGCCCATGGAGCTCATCGACCTGCGGAGCCTCCCGCAGGCCGAGCGCGATGCACGGGTGGAGCGCATCTCGGAGACCGAGGCCCAGCAGCCCTTCTCCCTCGCCACGGGTCCGTTGCTGCGCACGACGCTGGTCGTCCTCGGCCCGCAGGAGCACCTGCTGCTCCTCAACATCCACCACATCGTCTCGGACGGCTGGTCCCACGGAGTCATCGTCCGTGAGGTGGCGCGGCTGTATCAGGCGTACGCGATGGGACAGCCCTCGCCGCTCGCGGCCCTGCCCATCCAGTACGCGGACCACGCCGTCAACCAGCGCAAGTGGCTGGACGGCGGGGAACTCGAAAGCCAGCTGTCGTGGTGGCGCGAGCACCTCAAGGGCGCGCCCACCGCGCTGGAGCTGCCTACCGATCGGCCTCGCACGCAGCGCGACCACCCCGCGGGCGAGCACGTCTTCGTCGAGTTCTCGACCGAGCTGTCGAAGGCCGTGGAGGCATTCTGCCGCCGCGAGGGCATCACGCCCTTCATGTTCCTGCTGGGCAGCTTCCAGCTCCTGATGGCGCGCTACTCGGGGCAGGAGGACATCTGCGTCGGCACGCCCATCGCGGGCCGTGACCACCCGGACCTGGAGGGACTCGTCGGCTTCTTCACCAACACGGTGGTGCTGCGCACGCGCCTGGATGGCGACCCCACCGTGCGCGAGCTGCTGCATCGCGTGCGCACGAGCACGCTGGCCACGTTCGCGCACCAGCACGTACCCTACGAGAAGCTCCAGCCCATGCGCGACCTGCGCCAGGCGCCGCTGTTCCAGGTGATGTTCATCCTGCAGAACATGCCGCCCGCGGAGCTGTCCGTGCCGGGCCTGACGCTGCGCCCGGTGACGCGGCTGAGCAACGTCGCCAAGTTCGACCTGACGTTGACCTTGAGCCACGCGCCCCGCGGCTTCGTGGGCGAGCTGGAATACGACGCGGGCCTGTTCGACGCGGCCACCGTCGAGCGCATGATGGGCCACCTGCGTGAACTCATCTCCGCGCTGATGGCGGCCCCGGAGCGGCGCCTGTCCGCCGTGACCATGCTCTCCCTGGCGGAGCGCCGACAGGTCCTGGTGGACTGGAACGCCACGCGCGCGCCGTTCCCCGACACCTGCGTGCACTCGCTCTTCGAGGCCCAGGTGCGCCGCGCACCGGAAGCCCTGGCCGCCACCTACGAGGGACAGCACCTCACCTACGCGCAGCTGGACGCGCGGGCCAACCAACTCGCGCACGCCCTGCGGCGCCGCGGCGTGGGGCCCGAGGTGCGCGTGGCCCTGAGCGTGGAGCGCTCGCTCGACATCGTCATTGGCCTGCTCGGCATCCTCAAGTCCGGCGGCGCCTGGGTGCCGTTGGATCCGCTGCTGCCTCGCGAGCGCCTGACCTTCATGCTGGAGGACAGCGGCGCCGCGGCGTTGGTGACGCAGTCTTCGCTGCGCGAGCGCTTCCCTGAAGCGTTCCACGCGAAGGCCCTCTTCCTGGACCAGGAGCGCGAGTCGCTCGCGACGGAGCCCACCGAGGCGCCGACGACGGGCGTCACCTCCGGCCACATGGCCTATCTGCTGTACACGTCGGGCAGCACGGGCACGCCGAAGGGCACGGCGGTGGAGCACCGCGCCGTCGCCAACCTCGTCACCCACGAGGCGACGGTCTACGGCATCGCGCCCGGCAGCCGCGTCCTCCAGTTCGCGAGCCTCAGCTTCGACCTCTCGGTGGAGGAGATCTTCACCACGCTGTGCAACGGGGCCTCGCTGGTGCTGGCGCCGCTGGACAAGCTCATGCCGGGCGCGCCGCTGCCCGCGCTGCTGCGCGCGGAGAACCTCTCCGTCATCAGCCTCACCCCGGCCGCGCTCGCGGCCACGCCCGCGGACGACCTGCCCGCGCTGCGCACCGTCATCTCCGGCGGCGAGGCCCTCCCCGCGGACGTGGTGGCGCGCTGGGCACCGGGGCGGCGACTCATCAACTCGTATGGCCCCACGGAGGCCACGGTGGTGGCCACGCTGGGCGAGTCCGTGCCGGACGGTCGCGTGCCCTCCATCGGCCGGCCGCTGGCGAACGTGCGCGCGTACGTGCTCGACACGCGCGGCCAACCCGTGCCCGTGGGCGTGCGTGGCGAGCTGTACGTGGGTGGCGTGGGCGTGGCGCGTGGCTACGCCGGCCGCCCGGCCCTCACGGCCGAGCGCTTCGTGCCGGACATGTTCTCCGGCGAGACGGGCGCGCGCCTGTACCGCACCGGCGACGTGGTGCGCTGGCGCGAGGACGGCACGCTCGACTTCGTGGGTCGCGTGGACGCGCAGGTGAAGGTGCGCGGCTTCCGCATCGAGCTGGGTGAGATTGAGTCCGCGCTTCGCACCGCCCCCACCGTGCGGGACGCGGTGGTGGTCGCGCGCGAGGACAGCCCCGGCGACAAGCGCCTGGTGGCCTACGTCGTCACGAGCAGCACCACCGGCGTGGACGTCATCGCCCTCAGGGAGCACCTGCGCCGCTCATTGCCGGAGTACATGGTGCCCGCGGCCTACGTGGCCCTGGAAGTCCTCCCGCTCACGTCCAACGGCAAGGTGGACCGCCGCGCCCTGCCCGCGCCCGAGGCGTCCCAGCTGCGCTCCTCGCAGCCCTACGAAGCGCCCTCGACTCCGCTGGAGGAGCAGCTCGCCGAGCAGTGGCGGGAGATCCTCCGGGTGCCCGTCGTCGGCCGCCGCGAGAACTTCTTCGAGCTGGGAGGCCACTCGCTCCTGGCCACCCAGCTCGTGGCTCGCATCCGCGCCACCTTCGGCGTGGAGCTGCCGCTGCGCGCGCTCTTCGAGGCGCCCACCGTCGCCGCCATCGCCGAGCGCCTCCAGGTCGCCAAGGCTGGCGCCAGCCGCCCGCCGCTCAAGAAGGCCGTCCACGACGGACCGCCGCGGCTGTCCTTCGCGCAGCAGCGTCTGTGGTTCCTGGATCAGCTCTCGCCTGGGGATGCGTCCTACAACCTCCCCGTCGCGCTGCGCCTCTTGGGCCCGGTGGACGCCGAGGCCCTGCGCCGCGCGTTCGAGTTCCTCGTGCTGCGGCACGAGGCGCTGCGCACCACCTTCGCCGAGGAGCAGGGGCAGCCGTTCCAGCGCATCCACTCGCCCTCGCGATGGGAGCTGAACCTGGTGGACCTGCGCTCGCGTCCCGAGTCGGAGCGCGAGGACCAGGCGCGGCAGCGCGTGCTCGATGAGGCCCGCCGCCCGTTCGACCTCGTGAACGGCCCGCTGCTGCGCACCGTGCTGCTGCGGCTCGCGGACGAGTCTCACGTCCTCGTCGTGACGATGCACCACATCGTCTCCGATGGTTGGTCCATGGGCGTGCTCGTGCGCGACCTCGCGGCCAGCTACTCCGCCTTCAGCGCCGGCCGTGAGCCTCGGCTCCCCGCGCTGCCCGTGCAGTACGCGGACTTCGCCGCCTGGCAGCGCGAGTGGCTCCAGGGCGAGGCGCTCGACGCTCAGCTCACCTACTGGAAGCAGCAGCTCTCCGGCGCGCCGTCCGCGCTGGAGCTGCCCACGGACCGACCGCGCCCGCCCGTTCAGTCGCACCGAGGCGCGACAGTCCCCGTGCAGGTGCCTCCCGCGCTCGCCGAGTCCCTCAAGGCCCTGGCGCAGCGCGAGGGCGCCACGCCGTTCATGCTGCTGCTGGCCGCGTTCCAGTTGCTCATGGCGCGCTACTCCGGACAGGACGACGTCAACGTCGGATCGCCCATCGCCGGCCGTACCCACGAGGAGGCCGAGGGCCTCATCGGCTTCTTCGTCAACACGCTCGTCCTGCGCGCGCGCGTGAAGCCGCGGGCCTCGTTCCGCGAGCTGCTCGCGCAGGTGCGCACCACGTCGCTCGCCGCGCACGAGCACCAGCACCTCCCGTTCGAGAAGCTCGTCGAGGTGCTCCAGCCCGTCCGCGACCTGAGCCGCAGCCCGCTGTTCCAGGTCGTCTTCGTCCTCCAGAACGCGCCCGCCGAGGCGCTGCGCGTGCAGGGCGTGTCCTTCCAGGCGTTTCCGCTGGAGGGCAACTCCGCCAAGTTCGACCTCACCCTGTCGCTGGATGAGTCGCCGCGCGGCTTCACGGGCAACATCGAGTACAGCACCCAGCTCTTCGACGCCTCGACCGTGCAGCGCATGGCGGGCCACCTGGGCGTGTTGCTCGAGGCCATCGTCCAGCAGCCCGACACGTCCGTGGCCGAGCTGCCCCTGCTGACCGCGTCCGAGCGCGAGCAGCTCCTCGTGGCGTGGAATGACACCCGCGTCGACTTCGCCTCGAACGTCGCCATCCATCAGGTCGTCGCGGAGCAGGCGCGCCGGGCGCCCCAGGCGCAGGCCATCCACGCGGGGGCCAAGTCCCTCACGTACGCCGAGCTCGACGAGGCTTCCAACCGCCTCGCGGCCCACCTGCGCGAGTTGGGCGTCACCCGTGGCGCGCGCGTGGCCATCTGCGCCGAGCGCTCCGTGGAGCTGATCACCGGCCTGCTCGCCATCCTCAAGGCGGGGGGCGCCTACGTGCCCATCGCGCCGTCGTCTCCGCCGGAGCGACTGGCCTTCATGGTCGAGGACAGCGGCGCCACGGTGCTGCTCACCCAGGAACACCTGCTGGCCAACGTGCCGCCGCTCGCCGCGCGTGTCGTGCGCGTGGACGCGGAGCTGCCCGCCGCGCCGCGCATGCGTGACGTCGTGGGCGCCGAGGACCTCGCCTACGTCATCTACACGTCGGGCAGCACGGGCCGCCCCAAGGGCGTGGCCGTGCACCACCGCGGCCTGATGAACCTGGTGTCGTGGCACCAGCGCAGCTACGCGCTGGGCGCCGAGGACCGCACCGCGCTCACGGCCGGCGTCGCGTTCGACGCCTCGACATGGGAGATCTGGCCCCCGCTCGCCTCGGGCGGCAGCCTCCGCGTGCCCCCCGAGTCCGTGCGCGCCGACCCGGCCCAGCTCCTGGGGTGGATCGCCAACGAGGCCATCACCGTGAGCTTCATGCCCACGCCGATGGCTGAGGCCGTGCTGCGCGAGCCGTGGCCCGCCAGCATCGCGCTGCGGGCCCTGCTGACGGGTGGAGACGCGCTCCACCACGCGCCGCCCGCCTCCGTCTCCACCACGCTCTACAACCACTACGGCCCCACCGAGAGCACCGTCGTCGCGACGGCCACGCCTGTCGCCGCGGGCGCCTCCGAGGGCGGACGTCCGCCCATCGGCCGGCCCATCGCCAACACGCGCGCGTACGTCCTCGACGCGAACCTGCACCTCGTTCCCGTGGGCGTCCCCGGCGAGCTGTTCCTCGACAGCGAGGGACTCGCTTGGGGCTACCTCGGTCAGCCCGCGCTCACCGCGGAGCGCTTCGTGCCGCACCCGTTCGCCTCCGCGCCGGGCGCTCGCCTCTACCGCACGGGCGACCAGGTGCGTTGGCGCACGGACGGCCAACTCGATTACCTCCAGCGCCTCGACTTCCAGGTGAAGGTGCGCGGGTTCCGCATCGAACTGGGAGAGATTGAGGCCACGCTGCTCTCGCACCCGTCGGTGCATGAGACGGTCGTGCTCGCCCGCGAGGACGTGCCCGGTGACAAGCGCCTCGTCGCCTACGTGGCTCCGCGCGCGAACCAGACGCTCGAGGTGGAGGCGCTGCGCGCGCACCTCCAGCAGCAGCTGCCCGAGTACATGGTGCCGTCCGCCTTCGTCGTCTTGGAGGCGCTGCCCGTCACCGCCAACGGCAAGCTCGACCGCAAGGCGCTGCCCGCGCCGGACGCCTCGCTGACCGCGTCCGCCTATGTCGCGCCGCGCACGCTCACCGAGGAGAAGCTCGCCGCGGTCTTCGCCGAGGTGCTCCGCGTGGAGCGCGTGGGCATCCACGACGACTTCTTCGCGCTCGGCGGCCACTCCCTCCTGGCCACGCAGCTCGTGTCGCGCGTGCGCTCCGTCTTCGCCGTGGAGATGGCGCTGCGCGTCCTCTTCGAGGCCCCGACTGTCGCCACGCTCGCGCTGAAGCTGGACGCGGCGCCGGGCAGCCGCGTCCAGGCTCCGCCCCTGCGCGCCGTGCCGCGCGACGGCGCCCTGCCGCTGTCCTTCGCGCAGCAGCGCCTGTGGCTGTTGGATCAGCTCACCCCGGGCGATGCCTCGTACAACATCCCCAGCGCGCTGCGGCTGACGGGCTCCGTCGAGGTCGAGGCCCTGCGCCGCGCCTTCGAGGCCCTCGTCCACCGTCACGAGTCGCTGCGCACCACCTTCGTGGAGCAGGAGGGCGAGCCCACCCAGGTCATCCATCCCGCGGGCACATGGGCACTGTCCGTCACGGACCTGTCCGCGCTCCCTGAGTCCGAGCGCGAGGCCGAGGCCCTGCGCCACGCCACGCGTGAAGCCCAGACGTCGTTCAACCTCGCGGCGGGTCCGCTCCTGCGCACGGCCCTCGTGCGCCTGGCGCCCCAGGAGCACCTGCTGCTCGTGACGATGCACCACATCGTCTCCGACGGCTGGTCCATGGGCGTGCTCGTCCGCGAGCTCGCCGCGGCCTACGCGGCGTTCACGCGAGGCGCCGAACCCCAGTGGACGCCGATGGCGGTGCAGTACGCGGACTTCGCCGCGTGGCAGCGTCAGTGGCTCCAGGGCGAGGCGCTCGACACGCAGCTCGCGTACTGGAAGCAGCAGCTCTCCGGCGCGCCTTCCGTCCTCGAGCTGCCCACGGACCGCCCCCGTCCGCCCGTGCAGACGCACCGCGGCGCGGCCGTCTCCGTGCAACTGCCGCTCGCCCTGTCCGAGTCCCTCAAGGCCTTGGCGCAGCGCGAGGGCGCCACGCCGTTCATGCTGCTGTTGGCGGCCTTCCACCTCCAGCTCGCGCGCTACTCCGGCCAGGATGACATCAGCGTCGGCACGCCCATCGCCGGCCGCACGCACGGAGAGACGGAGGGCCTCATCGGCTTCTTCGTCAACACGCTGGTGCTGCGCGCCCAGGTGCGTCCGCACGAGTCCTTCCGGGAGTTGCTCGGGCAGGTGCGCACCACCACGCTGTCCGCGTACGAGCACCAGCACCTGCCCTTCGAGCGCCTCGTCGAGGTGCTCCAGCCCGTTCGCGACCTCAGCCGCAGCGCGCTCTTCCAGGTGATGTTCACGCTCCAGAACACGCCCACCGAGGCCCTGCGCATGCCGGGGCTCTCGTTCCAGGCCCTCACCCAGGAGTCGCAGACCTCGAAGTTCGACCTCACGCTCGCGCTCCAGGAGACGCGGGACGGCTTCGCCGGCACGTTCGAGTACAACACCGACCTGTTCGACCCAGCCACGCTGCAACGGATGGCCGGACACCTGAACGTCCTGCTCGAGGCCATCGTGGCGCGGCCCGATGCCTCGCTGTCCTCGCTGCCCCTGCTCACCGCGCCCGAGCGGCGTCAGCTCCTGGGCGATTGGAACAACACGCGCGCCGACTACCCGCGTGACACCCTCATCCACCACGCGTTCGCCGAGCAGGCCGCGCGCACGCCCGATGCGCTCGCGGTGCTGTGCCGCGAGGACCGCCTCAGCTTCCGCGAGCTGGATGCGAAGGCCAATCAGCTCGCGCACCGCCTGCGCGAGCTGGGCGTCGGCCCCGACGTGCGCGTGGTGCTCTGCGTGGAGCGCTCGGTGGAGGCGCTCGTGGGCATCCTCGGCACGCTCAAGGCCGGCGGTGGCTACGTGCCCATCGACCCCAGCTACCCGAAGGAGTGGCTGGCCCACGTCCTTCAGGACACCGGCACGCCCGTGGTCCTCACCCAGCGCCGGCTCGTCGCCGCGCTGCCGCCGCACGCGGCCCAGGACGTCTGCCTGGATGACGACGACACGTACACCGGGCGACCGACCCATGTGCCCGCGGTTCCCGTCGCACCGGAGAACCTCGCATACGTCATCTACACGTCGGGCAGCACGGGTCGCCCCAAGGGCGTGATGATCCAGCACCGCTCGGTGCTGAACCTGCGTCTGGCGCTGGCCCGCACCGTTCACGCCGAGGCCCGCGTCGCGGAGCGCGTGAGCGTCAACGCGCCGCTGTCGTTCGACGCGTCCGTCAAGCAGCTCATCCAGGTGCTCGACGGCCACGCCCTGTGCATCGTTCCAGAGGAGGCGCGCGGCGACGTGCGTGAGCTCGTGCGGCGCATCGGGAAGGACGCGCTGGACGTGCTGGACTGCTCGCCGGCGCACCTGCGCCTGCTGGTGGATGAAGGGCTGCTGGAGCAGACGAACATCCCGCGCCGCGTCCTCGTGGGCGGCGAGGCGGTGGACACCACCACGTGGCGCCACCTCGGAGCGAACACGCGCATGCGCGTGTTCAACGTCTACGGCCCCACCGAGTGCACCGTCGATGCGACCGCGTGCGCGTTCGACTCCTCGGACGTGCCCACCATCGGACGGCCGCTGCCCAACGTCCGGGCCTACGTGTTGGATGCGCACTTCCAGCCCGTGCCCGTGGGCGTGGCCGGAGAGCTGTTCATCGGAGGCGAGGGCCTCGCCCGCGGCTACCTGGGACGGCCCGACCTGACGGCGGATCGCTTCATGCCGGACGCCTTCACCCCGACGCCGGGCGCCCGCATGTACCGCACGGGAGACCGCGTCCGCTGGCGCACCGACGGCACGCTGGAGTACCAGGGCCGCATCGACTTCCAGGTGAAGGTGCGCGGCTTCCGCATCGAGTTGGGCGAGGTCGAGGCCACGCTGCTCACGCACCCCGCCGTGCATGAGGCCGTGGTGCTCGCCCGCGAGGACGTGCCCGGAGACAAGCGCCTCGTCGCCTACGTGGTGGCCGAGGATGGCCAGACCGTGGATACGGCCACGCTGCGCGCCCACCTCAAGGACCACCTGCCCGAGTACATGGTGCCCTCGGCGTTCGTCACGCTGGAGGCGCTGCCCCTCAACACCAACGGCAAGTTGGACCGCAAGGCGCTCCCCGCGCCGGACGTCAGCCAGCCCGCGTCCACCTACGTCGCGCCCAGCACGCCCTCCGAGGAGAAGCTCGCCGCGCTCTTCGCGCAGGTCTTGCGTCTGGAGCGCGTGGGTGTCCACGACGACTTCTTCGCCCTGGGTGGCCACTCGCTCCTGGCCACGCAGCTCGTCTCGCGCGTGCGCGCGGCCTTCCGCGCCGAGCTGCCGCTGCGAGCCCTCTTCGAAGCCCCCACGGTGGCCGCGC
Source organism: Citreicoccus inhibens (assembly GCF_019039035.1). Taxonomy (GTDB): domain Bacteria; phylum Myxococcota; class Myxococcia; order Myxococcales; family Myxococcaceae; genus Citreicoccus; species Citreicoccus inhibens. The sequence continues at coordinate 9,688 of NZ_JAHNZT010000068.1, forward strand.
TCGCCGCTCGCCTCAATGGAGACCGGAACACGCGCGTGCAGGCGCCGCCGCTCGTCCCGGTCCCGCGCGCGGAGACCATGCCGCTGTCGTTCGCGCAGCAGCGCCTGTGGCTGTTGGATCAGCTCGAGCCCGGCAGCGCGTCCTACAACCTGCCCGCCGGCCTGCGCCTGCGTGGCACCCTGGACGTCGAGGCCCTGCGTCGCGCCTTCGAGGCCCTCGTCGTACGACACGAGGCCCTGCGCACCACGTTCACCGAGCAGGGCGGTCAGCCCGCGCAGCGGATCCACGCCGCGCGCGCCTGGCCACTCCCCATCACCGACCTGTCGTCCGTGCCCGCGGAGCAGCGCGAGGCTCAGGCACGCGCGATGGTCGCGAGCGAGGCGCGTCGTCCGTTCGACCTCACCCACGGTCCGCTCTTGCGCACATCACTCGTGCGGCTGGACACGCAAGAGCATCTGTTGCTCGTGACGATGCACCACATCGTCTCCGACGGCTGGTCCATGGGCGTGCTCGTGCAGGAGCTGGCGTCTCTGTACGCGGCGTTCAGCACCGGCATCGAGCCTCGACTCGCGCCGCTGCCCGTGCAGTACGCGGACTTCGCGTCCTGGCAGCGCCAGTGGCTCCAGGGTGAGGCCCTGGAGGCCCAGCTCGGATACTGGCGGCAGCAGCTCTCGGGTGCGCCGCCCGCGCTGGAGCTGCCCACCGACAAGGCCCGCCCACCCGTGCAGTCGCACCGTGGCGGCGATGTCTCGCTCACGTTCTCCTCGGAGCTGACCGAGTCCCTCAAGGCCCTGGCCCAGCGCGAGGGCGCCACGCCCTTCATGGTGTTGTTGGCCGCGTTCCAGGTCCTGCTCTCACGCTACGCCGCGCAGGATGACATCTCGGTGGGCTCGCCCATCGCCGGCCGCACGCACGCGGAGACGGAGGGCCTCATCGGCTTCTTCGTCAACACGCTCGTCCTGCGTGCGCGGATGACGCCCGAGATGACCTTCCGCGAGCTGCTCGCGCAGGTTCGGACCACCACGCTCTCGGCCTATGATCACCAGCACGTCCCGTTCGAGAAGCTCGTCGAGATCCTTCAGCCCGCGCGAGACCTGAGCCGCAGCCCGCTGTTCCAGGTCATGTTCGCGTTGCAGAACGCGCCCGCCGAGTCGCTGCGCATGCCGGGGCTCTCGTTCCAGCCGCTGCCGCTCGACGGGTACTCCGCGAAATTCGACCTCACGCTGGCGCTCCAGGAGTCGCCGCGCGGCTTGGTCGGAACGCTGGAGTACAGCACCGACCTCTTCGAGCAGCGCACCATCGCTCGAATGGGCGAGCACCTGCGCATCCTCCTCGACGGCATCGTCGCTCAGCCCGACTCGCAGCTCACCCAGCTCCCGCTGCTGCCCCACTACGAGCGCCACCAACTCCTCGTGGCGTGGAACCAGACGCAAGCCGACTACCCGCACGACTCGCTGCTCCACTCCCTCTTCCAGCAGCAGGCCGCCCTCACTCCAGACGCCCTCGCCGTCATCAGCCCCGAGGCCTCTCTCACCTACCGCCAGCTCGACGCGCGCTCCAACCAGCTCGCCCACCGGCTCCGCTCCCTCGGCGCGGGCCCCGAGTCCCGCATCGGCCTCTGCGTCGAGCGCTCCGCCGACATGCTCATCGGCGTCCTCGGCATCCTCAAGGCTGGCGCCGCTTACGTCCCCCTCGACCCCACCTACCCCAAGGAGCGCCTCGCCTGGTTGTTGGAGGACGCTCAGGGCCCCGCCCTCGTCGCCCACTCACACCTGCTCGCGGCGCTCCCTCCTCACTCCGCCACCCCCGTCTGCCTCGACTCCGACTCCGAGCTGAAGCTCCTCCCGGAGTCGCCGCTGCCCCCTGCCGCCCTCCCGGACAACCTCGCCTACCTCATCTACACCTCCGGCAGCACCGGCCGCCCGAAGGGTGTCGCCATTGCACACCGCAATGCCGTCTCCTTCCTCCACTGGGCCCTCTCCACCTTCTCTCCCTCCGAGTTGCAGGGCACCCTCGCCTCCACCTCCCTCAACTTCGACCTCTCCGTCTTCGAGCTCTTCGCTCCCCTCTCTTGCGGCGCCTCCGTCATCGTCGCCCGCAACGCCCTTCAGCTCCCTGAGTTGAAGGACGCCTCCCGCGTCACTCTCCTCAACACCGTCCCCTCCGCCATGGCCCAGTTGCTCCGCCTTGGCGCTGTCCCCTCCTCCGTCCGCGTCGTCAACCTCGCTGGCGAAGCCCTGCCTTTCGCCCTCTCGCAGGCCGTCTACGCTCTCCCCTTCGTCTCCAAGCTCTTCAACCTCTACGGCCCCTCCGAGGACACCACCTACTCCACCTTCTCCCTCGTCTCTCGCGACGAGACTCCTCTCATCGGCCGCCCTCTCTCCAACACCCGCGCCTACGTCCTCGACTCCTCTCTCCAGCCCACTCCCATCGGCGTCGCTGGCGAGCTCTTCCTCTCTGGCGATGGCCAGGCTCGTGGCTACCTCCTCCGCCCGGAGCTCACCGCAGAGCGCTTCATCCCCGTCCCCTTCGGCCCTCCCGGCAGTCGCATGTACCGCACCGGCGACCGCGTCCGTTTCCTCCACGACGGCCGCCTCGAGTACCTCGGTCGCATCGACTTCCAGGTGAAGGTCCGCGGCTTCCGCATCGAACTCGGCGAAGTCGAGGCCGCACTGCGCGCCTCTCCCTCCGTCAAGGACACCGTCGTCGTCGCGAAGGGTGACGGCGCGGACAAACGGCTCGTGGCCTATCTCGTCCTCAAGGCCGGCTTCACGCCGAACCTGGACGCCCTCAAGTCGCACCTGCGACAAGGGTTGCCCGAGTACATGGTGCCCTCCATCTTCGTCTTCATGGAGGCGCTGCCGCTCAACTCCAACGGCAAGGTCGATCGCAAGGCGCTCCCCGAGCCCGACGCGCCGTCCTCGTCGCGCGTCTTCCGTCAGCCCGCGTCGCCCACCGAGACGGCGCTCGCCGCCATCTGGGCCGATGTTCTGCGCCAGCCGCGCGTAGGTCTCGATGACAGCTTCTTCGAGCTGGGCGGGCATTCACTCCTCGCTACGCAGGTCGTCTCGCGCATCCGCTCCGAGTTCCGCGTCGAACTCCCGCTGCGCGCGCTCTTCGAGGACGCGACGCTCGCCGCGCTCGCGCTCCGCGTCGACTCCCTCCGCCCGTCGTCGCCCGTGCCGGCCCTCGTTCCCACCGCGCGAGACACGGCGCTCCCGCTCTCTTTCGCCCAGCAGCGCCTCTGGCTGATTGATCAGCTCGAGTCCGGAACCGCGCTCTACAACATCCCCGTCCCCGTCCGCCTCGAAGGCGCGCTCGATCTCGACGTCCTGTCGCGGGCGCTCGCGGAAGTCGTGCGCCGCCACGAGTCCCTGCGCACCACCTTCGTCGAGCACGAAGGACAGCCGGTCCAGCGCATCGCACCCACGCTCTCGATCCCGCTCGTCATCCAGGACCTCTCGACGACACCGGACTCCGAGCGCGAGGCCCAGGCACGCCGGCACATCGCCGAGGAGATCCAGAAGCCCTTCCACCTCCAGCAGGGCCCGCTGCTCCGCGCGTTGCTGCTCAAGCTGCGCGACACCGAGCACCTCCTCGTCGTCACGATGCACCACATCGTCTCGGACGGATGGTCGCTGGGCGTGCTGCTCCGTGAACTCGGCGCGCTCTATGCCGCGTTCGCGCAAGGCGCTGCCTCTCCGCTCCCGGAGCTGTCCGTGCAGTACGCGGACTTCGCGGCGTGGCAGCGTGGCTGGCTCCAGGGTGACGTCCTCCAGCGTCAGGTCGACTTCTGGAAGCGTCACCTCGCCGGAGCCCCGCCGCTCCTCGAGCTGCCTACCGACAAGCCCCGCCCCGCCGTCCAGGGCACCACCGGCGCCACACTCGCCTTCTCTCTTCCCAAGTCCCTCTCCGACTCCCTCAAGGCTCTCGCTCTCCATGAAGGCGGCTCGCTCTTCATGGTCCTCCTCGCCTCCTGGCAGTCCCTCCTCTCCCGCTACTCAGGCCAGCTCGACGTCTCCGTCGGCTCCCCCATCGCGGGCCGCACTCGCGCTGAGACCGAGGGCCTCATCGGCTTCTTCGTCAACACCCTCGTCCTGCGCGCGCAGCTGTCGGAGGCCCAGACCTTCCGCCAGTTGCTCCAGCAGACCCGCGAGTCCGTCCTCGCCGCCTACGAGCACCAGGACGTCCCCTTCGAGAAGCTCGTCGAAGCGCTCCAGCCTGCCCGCAGCCTCAGCCACGCGCCTCTCTTCCAGTCCCTCCTCGCGCTCCAGAACGTGCCTTCGCGTGCCCTCCAGCTCCCGGGCCTCTCCCTCAAGCCTGTTGAGTTCGAGACCCGAAGCTCGAAGTTCGATCTCAGTGTCGCGTTCGTCGAAACCGAGCAGGGCCTGCAAGGCTCATTCGAGTACAGCACCGACCTCTTCGAGCAGCGCACCATCGCTCGAATGGGCGAGCACCTGCGCATCCTCCTCGACGGCATCGTCGCTCAGCCCGACTCGCAGCTCACCCAGCTCCCGCTGCTGCCCCAGCACGAGCGGCAGCAGCTCCTCGTCGACTGGAACCAGACGCAGGCCGACTACCCGCACGACTCGCTGCTCCACTCCCTCTTCGAAGCCCAGGCGGCACGCACGCCCGACGCCCTCGCCGTCATCAGCCCCGAGGCTTCACTCACCTACCGCCAGCTCGACTCTCGCTCCAACCAGCTCGCCCACCGGCTCCACTCCCTCGGCGCGGGCCCCGAGTCCCGCATCGGCCTCTGCGTCGAGCGCTCCGCCGACATGCTCATCGGCGTCCTCGGCATCCTCAAGGCTGGCGCCGCTTACGTCCCCCTCGACCCCACCTACCCCAAGGAGCGCCTCGCCTGGTTGTTGGAGGACGCTCAGGGCCCCGCTCTCGTCGCCCACTCACACCTGCTCGCGGCGCTCCCTCCTCACTCCGCCACCCCCGTCTGCCTCGACTCCGACTCCGAGCTGAAACTCCTCCCGGAGTCGCCGCTGCCCCCTGCCGCCCTCCCGGACAACCTCGCCTACCTCATCTACACCTCCGGCAGCACCGGCCGCCCGAAGGGTGTCGCCATTGCACACCGCAATGCCGTCTCCTTCC
>NZ_JAHNZT010000069.1 GCF_019039035.1 Citreicoccus inhibens
ATTCTTCTGTGCCTAGGCTGGACATAGTCCCTTCCTCTACCAGCCTCCTCCAGTGGAACAACATGCTCGCCGACAGCCCGTACCGGCGAGCCACCGAGGAAACGCTCTGCCCGGGCACCATCGTCTCATCCAGAAACCGGCGCTTCTCATCCGCACTGAAGCGTCGACGACGTCCTGCTCGGACTGGCTGGATGACCTCTACTTCGTGTGTCTTCGCGTCCATTCCTAGGCGGGTCCTATGAGTTAGTGACCTGTCCGTTTGAAATGGGGGCTACACCACCCGCGGCATCCGGTGCAGCATGAGCCGCAAGGGCAACTGCTGGGACAACGCCGTGGTGGAGAGCTTCTTCTCCACGCTGAAGACAGAGCTGGTGCACGAAGCGGACTTCTCGACGCGCGAGGCGGCGAAGGCTGGTTTGTTCGAGTTCATCGAGGTGTTCTACAACCGCAAGCGGCGGCACTCCTCACTCGGCTACGTCAGTCCTGCCGAATTCGAGAAAACCGCCTCACAGGTGCCGCTGGCTGCTTAACCCACCTGTCCACAGAACCCGGGCAAGCTCACTCCTCACCTCGCGTACCCGCTTCTTCAACTCCTTCTTTGCATGCCGGTCGACCTCGTAGAGGGGCCGAGCCGCCTCACGAAGGTAGTGGAAATGACAGAGTTGGTGCGGCACATGAGGCAGCGCATGGGCCAAGGCGTTGCGGATGCTCCTCTGCCCATCGGACACCACTCCGACGGTGGGCAGTGGCCCCAACGCGCGCTTCACTTCTTTGAGGAGTGGCACGAACTCCTGCTCACTCCCAGACAGCAGAGGGCGGGCCAGCAGCACCTGCCCCGATAGGCATTCGCGCACCACCCACAGCACCTCGTGGCCCACATCCGGAGCGAGCCCGTCAATGGCAAGCACCGCTCTCCCTTGCCGTTTGAGTGCCTCTCGCAGTCGCCCGGAGTCGAGCAACTTGAGGCTGACGAGTTCGTCGTAGCGGTCGAGCAGATTGGTACAGGTGCGCTCGGAAATGGCGATGCCCTTGTGTCGCAACCGAGCGTGGATTTCAGGCACGCTGCGGTGCTCCCGGTAACGTTGCTCGCCGATGAACGCCAGCACGTCCAGGCCGAACTCGTGCTCGGGCAGTACCCAGCGGCCCTCGCCTTCGGCTCTCAGCGCCACGCCCTCCAGCAGGCAGTCTTCCCGGTGGCATACCCGCACTTGCACGGACAGCCCCACGCACCCGGTGAGCGTCGTCACGCAACGACGAGAGCGCCAAGCTGCCCGAGTCCTCTTGCCACATGCCTCGCAGCGCCTGCGCTCGCTGTCGAGCCTCACTTCGCGGGTAGCGACTGGGCGAGCCGTCGTCCGTGCCATGGTGTCCCCCTCTCGGAGGGGAAACACCCGGGGCGCGGGCCATGTTTGCCGGCGTAGTTTTTTGTTTATTGATATTCGTATGTGACTACTAGCTCGGCAAGACCAGGGCTCGACTCTGCGTCGGAGATCAATGCGTCAATGGTGTTGTCGTATTCTTCATTTTCGAAGCGGAGGCGATACTGTGTCCTGCTGTTTCGCGTTGTGCGGTTATTCCAGTCGGCTGCTGTCCAATTGGTCACTGGGACAGATATCTGTGGAGGGATGCTCGTCGGAGGGATGATTAGCTGGCCACTCAGAGATGATGTGTTGTAGTCAATCGCTGTTTTCGGATTTTCGCCATCAAAGGAGAGAGCTAGCTCTTCACCGATGTCTACCGGCTCAAGATAGAGATTTCCGAGCTTCGAGAACGGGTTTCCAGTGATGGTGCTTAGCTTCCAGAGTAGTTGAGAATGTGTGATTCTTGTTGTTGTGGCGGGGAGGGTGTTCAGTTTAAATCCAAGAAAAAGCCGATAAGACTGGTTGTCGAAACTTTTTCCGACGAGGGCTTCGTTGTAGTAATGGGTTTGTAGAAAGTATGAGGGGGCAGCGATTGAGCCGCTGGTGGTGAAGTCGATGCTTATGTGGGTTGTTCCTGATTGTATCGTTTGGAATGTCTGTGTTGACGGCGCAGCTAGCTGATTCCCTGCAAGGTCTTCTGCTGTTGCTGCGAGTGTCCAGGTTATGGGTGTGCCGAATGGGAGCGGTGCTGCTGGGGTGAAGATCATCACTTGATCCGTCTCGTTCCATGAAATTGTTCCTGCGCCTGCTGTTGTTGGGGCGGAAACTGCAAATGCGCGTTCTGTTTTTGATTTGTTCATGGGTTCTGAGAACGTGAGTCGTATGGCGGTACTGATAGCGGCGCCTTTTGCGCCGTCGCTTGGTGTTGAGGAGAGAAGCTTGGGGCGATTGGTCTCAAGAGGGGCAGATTGGGTTGTGAATGAGAGAAGGAAGGGGGGGAGCGCGTTGCCTGCTAGGTCTGTTGCTTGGACTGTGATGGTGAATGTTGTCGCGAGAGGGAACGCGTGCGTGGGGCGGAATGTTACCCTGGTGTCATGATCGCTCCATAATGGGGTGGCGAGAGGAATTTGTGGTGAAACTGCGACTCGAAATGTTTGTTGGCTAATTGGTTCCGAGAAAGTCAACTCGATTGCGGTTGTGGCTTCTACTGCGGTGGATGCGTTAATTGGTTTGGTGTTCTCAATGCGTGGACTAGTGAGATCCTGCTCGCCGCCATCGGTCTTGCTGCTGGGATCACTCGGCTCTTCTTGCGGATTGCCTTCGTTATCTTGATATCCCGCATCACTCGGGAGAAGTTGATGCGGTGCCTCAATTTTTGGGATTTCCATGCAGGCGGTGAGCGTGCCGAAGAGCAGCAATAGGGCGAGGGGCCGGTGCTGTGGGATCATGGTTTGGGGCTCGTTCGCAAGAGTTGTTCCAGATGGAGGCTGAGCGTGCGGAGAGGCGCTTTCGGCGCGTTTCGCTCCGTGATGTGCTTGGTACTTGTCGGGCTCCAGATCGCCGCTACTGACCTTGTGCTGTCTCAGGGCGTGGACTTGGGTCCGAGGTCAGGGATGTTGTGGTGGGGCACAGGCGCCTGGAATGCGTGTGCCCGCGACCCCTGGTGATTCGGAGCGCGGGCACGAAAACCGCAGACGTTCTGTGATGTGTCGCTACTTCTTCTTGCGGTTCTTCTTCTTGTTTTCCTTCTCGCGCTTGCGCCGCTCTTTGATGGCGTCGCGATCCTCAGGCTTGCCTGTTGTGGACGGCGGCGCGTAGCCCATGAGGCGCGCCTTGGCCATCGCGGCCTGGCCGAGCGGGGGCGTATACCCCGGGGCCATCTGCGGCAACTGCATGGGCATCCCCATTCCGCCCATGCCGCTCATGGCTTTCTCCATCATCTTCGCGTCTTTGCCGAACATGCTCCCCAGATCCATGTTCTTCATCTGGCTGAGCTGCCCCAACTGCTTGAATCCAGGGATGCGCCCCAGCAGTCCCGGGTTCTGGCCAATGGTGCCCATCACCTGCTGCATCATCCCGAACTTCTTCAACAGCTCTCGCACCTCCTCGGGCTTGCGACCGCTTCCCTTGGCGATGCGGCTGACGCGGCTCGCGTTGATGAGGTCCGGACGCAGACGCTCCTTCTGCGTCATCGAGTCGTACATCGACTCGATCTTCGTCAGCTCCTTCTCGTCAGGATTCAGGTGCTCCGTCAGGTCGCCGAACAGTGGGAACTTCTCCAGCAAGTCCTTGAGTGGCCCCATCTTCCGGACCATTCGGATCTGCTCGACAAAGTCCTTCATCGTGAACTGGCCAGACAGCAGCTTGCGCGCGTCGTCCTCGGCCTTCTTCTCGTCGACGACCTTCTCGAAGTCCTTCATCAGGCCGACGATGTCGCCGAACCCGAGAATGCGACCCGCAAGGCCAGCCGGGCGGAACTCCTCAAGCTTGTCCATCGACTCGCCCATGCCGAGGAACTTGATGGGCTTGCCCGTGACCTCCTTGATGGAGAGCGCCGCGCCACCACGTGCATCACCATCCAGCTTCGTCAGAATGAAGCCATCCAGTCCGAGACGGCGATCGAACTCTGCTGCCGTGCGAACCGCGTCCTGACCAATCATCGCGTCACAGACGAGCAAGATGTTGTCGGGGTTTACGTTCGCTTTGATGGCCTCGAGTTCAGCCATCAGCGCCTCGTCGATGGCGAGTCGTCCCGCCGTGTCGACCAGGACCACGTCGCACTTCTGCTCGCGCGCGGCCGCAGCGCCTCGCTTGGCGAGCTCGGGCGGGGCGACACCCGGCTCGAAGTAGACCGGAACCTTGAGTCGCTCGCCCAGGACCTTCAGCTGATCCACGGCGGCTGGCCGGTAGATATCCGCGGCCACGAGCAGGGGCTTGCGGCCTTCTTGGAGCAGCTTGTTGGCGATCTTGCCGGTCGTCGTCGTCTTTCCGGAGCCCTGGAGGCCCACCATCATGATGCTCGAGAGTTGCCCCTTCGGCTTCAGATGGAGGCTGGTATCCACCGGCCCCATCAGGGCCTCCAACTCGTCGTGGCAAATCTTGATGAAGTGGTCCATCGCGCTGACGCGACGCTTCTGCCCACTCGCGTCGGTCACGGTCGTCTGAACCACCTCACCCACGGCCTTCTCTCGAACGCGGGCAACGAACTTCTTGACGACATCGAATGCCACGTCCGCTTCGAGCAGGGACACTCGAATGTCGCGGAGCGATTCGTCGATCAGCTCCGGGGTCAGCTCGCTCTTGCCGGCGAGGCGGTTCTTTGCGGCGCGAAAGCCCTTGGTGACGGTCTCGAGCATGGGGGGCGCTTTATACCAGGGGGCGGCGAGAAGCGACGTCCGTCCGTACCCCCTGCGTCCGAGACTGAAGAGATAGGCCCGTTCGCGCCACCCCGCGCCTGGCGCTTGTCAAGTGCATCCTGCCTTCCTCGCCAGGCTGCCCGAAGGGCGCTCGCTGCAGGGACTTGTCCTCGCAGTTCATGGCTGATCCGTAGCCATCGTCTTACCGGCCCTGTCGAACGCTCGTCCGCCATGTACTGGCTGCGCCCCCACTCCTTCTGGGGAGCGCTGCGAGTCGGACGTCCCGTTGGCTCCACTCCTGGCTCCGGGCGCCCCTTATTTGGGCCCAGTGGCTAACGGTCGCCTCCTTGCGGCCTGACTCCTTTGCCGCTGGCTCCCGTGAGGTGCGCTGGGGCACTCCTCAAGGCTCGACTTGGACGCGAACTTGAGGATGGGGGGCCATCCTGGTGCCCATCTCTATTGGCATCATCGTCAGTTCGCTGCGTCCGAGGGGGGTGTTTCCCGGGATCGGGGTTGGTGCTGGATACGCGTGAACGGATTCGGTGCTGCTCGTTGAGCGCGCGTCTACTCTGCCGGACCTGCGGCTGGTTTCGTCGGTCGTCCTGGTCCTTGGGAGTCGGATTGGGAGCGGACTTGCGAGGAGCGCTTCGCGCTGTGCGTGTCTCCGCCCACTGTCCCGATGCTGTGGGGACTTGGGGTGGGCCTGCTCCGATGGACCTGAACCGGGCCCGAACGTGAGGAGAGGGGGGCGCTGTGCGGCTCTTTTCTCCGCTGTGATGTGAGGGGCGGTCTTGCACTGATGGGCTTGTGCTGGGGCCGCGCTTGGGGGGCACCTTCAGCCAGCCTTTTGGGCGCCTCCCTTGCCTCGGTCATCAAGGCGGGGGCTTGGTGGTCCTGTCTCTTGGCCTTCGGTGAGTGGGGCTCGGCGGCGGACTCACAGCCGCCTTGATGCTTTCGCCACGGTGGACAGGAGGCTTTCGTCGATGGCGTGGGCTGGTCTGGTTCGCGTGAAATTGCTGCAATTATTGAAAATCAAGAATTTCGATGGTCGCCGTCTTGATGGCGAGGGCCCGTGTGACTGGGGGGCGTTCTTCCTCGTGATTCGAACGGAACGAAAGGGTCGACCGATGGCGACTGAGTTGCGGTGTGTGCTCGCGGTGCTGTGCTCGTGGGGGCTGGTGGCTTGTGGTGCGGGGCCTGACGCGGTGGAACCTTCGCCAACTCGCTTGGCGAGCGAAACGGCGGCGATCGCGACGGTGGGGGAGGGGTTCGCCTATGTCGACCCCAATCAGCCGGAGGTGAATCCGAACTACCTCTACAACTCCACGGGCGGTGCGATCACCTACGAGACCCTGGCTGGGTTCACGGGGCGGTACAAGGTCCGTATGGCGGGCCTCGGGCGTGCCGCCGGTGACGTCCAGGTCGTCGCGTATGGCCCGACGCCTGAGCGCTGTCGCGTCAACAATTGGACCCCGGAGGGCACCACGCTCGCCATCTACGTCTGGTGTCACGCTCCCAATGGCGACCCTGCGGCGAGCGCCTTCATCGTGTCCTTCCTCGACATGACGGGGATGTTCCAGACCTATCCTTTGGGGGCTTACCTCTGGAGCGGTGCCGCGACCGCGACCACCATTCCTGGGGCTATCTCCGTTCCCACAAACTACCAGTGGAACTCGACGGGGGTGGCCAACTCCGTCACGCAGACCGCGACCGGGCGCTACACCGTCACCCTGCCCGGCATGAACTTCTCGAACGCGAGCGTGCATGTGACTGCATATGGCGGCGCCACAGCGCAGCACTGCAAGGTGCTCAGCTGGGGCGCCGGAGCCGTCGCCACGGTGTACGTGGGCTGCTACGACACGGCGGGGAACCCCGTTGATAGCATGTTCACGTTCTCGTTCGAGCGCGAGGCCCTGTTCCCCAACCACGTCGGCGGCCATGCGTGGATCAACGGCCCCTCCAGCGCGCCTGCGGCCTATCAAAAGCTCGCGAATGAGGTCATCTGCATCGCCCCGGGGACGGCCAGCGTCTCTCATCCCGAGGACAACTACGTCGTGAGCTTCAGCAAGTCCGGCGCCTTCAACCACTCGATGTCCATGGTGACCGGCTACGGCGCCACCTCGAACTACTGCAAGGTGGTGCGGTGGATCGCCGGACCGGGCCCCACCGAGACGTGGGTTGAGGTGCGGTGCTTTGACAAGGACGGCGTGATGAGCCCGTCCTCCTTCACCGTCACATACACGTCCGCCTACGGCGTCGGGCCCTGTTGACCCAGGGTGAGTAGTGGGTCGGGGCCACTCGCTCGGGTGGCCTTCGGGCCTGCTTCTCCGCTTGCTTGCTGCGACCACCGGGTGCGGCTAGCTTGCCTCCGGCGCCTGTCCACGGACGGTTCTTCCGTCCGTGCCTTCATCGGCCTCAAGGCGGGTGGGCAGGTCGCGATGCGGGCAACGGCGCATCCACGCACGAGTGGCGGAACTGGCAGACGCAGCGGACTTAAAATCCGCTGGCCCGCAAGGGCCGTCCGGGTTCGATTCCCGGCTCGTGCACTTCCATTCGGGGCAGGACAGAGGGGCGGCGTTCGCTCGCCTCCTGGCTTCCGGGCGGAGTTGGTGGGAGATAGCCTTCCCCGCGCCCCATGCACCCCATCCCTCGTCCCTCCTACTGGCGCTATGCCGCGCTGATCGCGGTCCTGGGACTGGCCTGTATTGGGGGCGCCGCCGTCAGTGATGGCAACCCGGTCATCGCCATGGCCCCCGTGGCGGCCGCCACGGTGCTGTGGGTGATGCTGAAGATTCCCCTGCGCTACCAGGCGCTGACGGTCTTCTATCTCGTGCTCGCGGTGGACTACACGCCCGAGCGCCCTCAGTCGATGCTGTGGCGCTCGCCGCTCTTCCCGCTGGGACAACTGCTGTTCTCCCAGCTTCACGAGCTCGTGGGCATTGGCGCGCTGCGCTTCCCCCTCGTGGATGTCCTCATCATCGGGTTGATCGGGCTGGGCATCTACCGGCGCGCCACTCGCTCCACCATTGATCCGCCCGTGGTCCCCCTGCCCAAGCCGCTCATCGGCATCGTGGCGCTGTCCGCCATCACCATCCTGTGGATGGAGGTCTGGGGCATCATCAATGGCGGCGATGTGAAGAACTCGCTGTGGCAGTGGCATCAAGCGGCCTGCATGCCGCTCATGGTCATGATGTTCCACTACAGCCTGCGCGGGCCCGAGGATTGGCCCGCGGTGGCCCGGACCGTCATCGCGGGTGCGCTCACCAAGTCTGCGGTGAGCACCTACTTCGCGCTCGTCGTCATTCCTTCGCTGGGCAAGGAGGTCGAGTACACCACGTGCCACTCGGACTCGATGACGTTCATCTTCGCGCTCATGGTGTGCATCGCGCGCTGGCTCGAGCGCCCCAAGCTCGCTCACGCGTTGCGCGGCATCATCATCATCGTGCTGGTGTTCATCGGGATGTTCTTCAATGACCGCCGGCTCGCCTACGTCAGCATGGTGGGCTCCATCGCGGCCGCGTACCTGTTCAACCCTTGGACGCCCCTGAAGAAGCTCGTCACGCGCGCGGCCCTGCTCATGATGCCCGTGGGCGTTCTCTACATGGCCGTGGGGTGGAACTCGAGCAGCGGCATCTTCAAGCCCGTGCAGACGGTCCGCTCGCTCGTGGACGGCCAGCACGCGGAGGGCGAGCTGGACTATCGCGACATCGAGAACCTCAACCTCATCGCGACCTGGCGTGGCCATCCCATCATCGGCACCGGCTACGGGCATGAGTTCGTGCTCGACTACCCGATGCCCGATATCGCCTTCGTGTTCCCCCAGTTCCGCTACCACCCGCACAACTCGCTGCTGGGGTTGCTCGCGTTCGGTGGCGTCCTGGGCTTCACTGGCATCTGGATGTACCTGGTCGCGACCGTGTACCTCATCGCGCGCGCCTACCACCGCAGCCATGCGCCCGAGCACCGTGCCGCCGCGCTCGTCATCATCGGCGTGGTGGCCTCGTACCTGAATCAGGTGTTCGGTGACATGGGCATCATCTCGTACATCTGCACGATGCTCGTGTCGGTGAGCGTGGCGATGACGGGCAAGCTGGCCATGGTGACCGGGGCCTGGCCGTGGCCGGCGCGTGAGCGCGTGCTGGGCCTTCACCCTGTTCAGGTCCCCGCGCCACTCGAAGAGGACGTCCGCCCTGCGGCTTGACGCAGCCTGGCAATGCCGGACGGGACAGGGCGCGTCGTGTTTTTACAAGGCGCGGTGCAGGACCTGCCGCAAGATGCGCGCATGACCAACCTCCAGAATGTCGCGGGCGGCTGCCACTGTGGCCAGGTCCGCTTTGACGTGAAGATGGACCTCACGCAGCCCATGATTGCCTGCAACTGCTCCATCTGTGGCAAGACGGGTGGCATGTTGGGCTTCGTTCCCGCCTCGCAGTTCAATCTGCACGCCGGCCGCGAGCGCCTGACGGACTACCAGTTTGGCAAGAAGAACATCCACCACCTGTTCTGTTCGACCTGTGGCGTGCGCCCGTTCGGGCAGGGCAAGGGGCCGGATGGGCAGGAGATGTATGCCATCAACGTCCGCTGCCTCGACAACGTGGATGTCTCCACGTTGAAGGTCGTGCCGTTCGACGGCAAGAGCCTCTAACCCCGCCTGGGTGCGCACGGGCTCGGAGGGGCTGCCTCCTGGGCTTCGTGCGCACCCGCCCCGGTCGCCCGGGGCCGAGGGAGCGACGCGCTATGCGGCTCCCAGTGCTTCTCGCAGTCGAGCCGCGACCTCGTCCACGTGCGGCTCCTGCATCAGTTGCGCGTGCGGGCCCGCCACGCTCACCACCTCCAGGCCGGTCACCAACTCCGCCCAGCCGCGATGACGCGGCACCGTGCTGTTCTCTTCCTGCTTCGCGCTGAGCAGCAACACGCGGCCCGCGTAGGCCTGGGGCGCGTAGTGGTCCATCGCGAGCATGTTCGCGCGGTAGACAGTGAACAGCGCGCGGAGCTGCGCGGGGCCCGTCCTCGCATCGAGGATGTGCGCCGCGAGGCCCGCCTGGAGGAGCTGCGCGAGCATCGCGTCGTCGTCCATCCGCTCGAGCGCCTCATCCGACACGGGCAGCTCACCTCCGAACGCGTTGGCGGCGGTGTGCGCGAACGAGAGCCGTACCAGGACGTCCGGCGCGAGTGACGCGGCGGCCTCCGAGGCCTTGGCCAGCGCGGGCACGTGCGAGTCCATCATGGCCAACAGCTCCACCGTCTCGCCCAGCGCCTGGAGCCGGCGCGCCATCTCGTAGGCGACGACGCCGCCCAGAGACCAGCCGCCCAGTCGATAGGGGCCGTGGGGCTGCGCGCCCCGGATGGCCTCGATGTAGAGCTCCGCCATCTCCTCGATGGTTTCCGTGGTGGGCTGGCCCTCCAAGCCGCGTGCCTGGAGTCCGTACACCGGGAAGCCCGGGCCGAGCTTCCGCGCCAGCTCGCCGTAGGGCAGGACGTTGCCGCCCACCGGGTGGACGAGGAAGAGGGGGCGCTGGCCCGGCTCGCCTCGCTCCAGGGTGACGAGCGGCGTCCACGCCGGGGCCTCCTCGCGCAGGATGCGTGCGAGCTGCTCGATGGTGGGCTGCTGGAAGAGCGCGGCCAGGGGCAGCGTCCGGCCGATGCGCTCGCGCAGTGCCGCCACCATCCGCACCGCGAGCAGGGAGTGCCCACCCAGCTCGAAGAAGCTGGTGCGCACGCCGACCGGCCGGATGCCGAGCATCTCTTCCCACACGCGTGCCAGCTGCATCTCCAGCTCGTCGCGTGGCGCCACGTGGTTGCGCGTGGACAGCGCCGCGGCGGTGGGCTCGGGCAGGGCCTTGCGGTCCACCTTGCCGCTGGCGTTCATGGGCAGCGCGTCGAGGAGCATCAGCGCGCCAGGGACCATGTGCTCGGGCAGGGCCTCGCGCAGGTGCGCCTTGAGGTCGCTGGTCTCCACGGTGTGCTCGGGCTGGAGGACGACGTAGGCGACGAGGCGCTTGTCGCCGCCGTCCTCCCTCGCGATGACGACCGCGTCCTTCACCGCGGCGTGCTTGCGGAGCGCGGACTCAATCTCCCCCAGCTCAATGCGGAAGCCGCGCAGCTTCACCTGGAAGTCGATGCGGCCGAGGTACTCCAGCTCTCCATTGGCGAGCCAGCGGACCCGGTCGCCGGTGCGGTACATGCGCGCTCCAGGCTCGGCGCTGAACGGGTTGGGGATGAAGCTCGCCGCCGTGAGGGCCGGCCGCCCGAGGTAGCCGCGCGCCAGGCCCACGCCCGCGACATACAGCTCGCCCGCGACGCCCACCGGCACCGGGCCGAGGCTCGCGTCGAGGACGTAGGTCTGCACGTTCGCCCACGGCTTGCCGATGGTCAGCCGCGTGGCGTTGTCGTCCACGTAGGAGAACGTGGTGGCCACCGTGTTCTCGGTGGGCCCGTACGCGTTGATGAGCGTGCGGCCCGGCTTCCAGCGGCGCGCCAGCTCCAGGTTGAGCGCCTCGCCTCCCGAGGCCAGGGCCGTGAGGCCCTCGAGGCCCTCGGTGCCGAGCTGGCCCAGGACGGTGGGCGTGAGCGTGACGGCGGTGATGCGCTGCTCCACCAGGAGCTTGCGCAAGGGCTCGTCGGGCAGCAGGCGCTCGCGCGGCGCGAGCACCAGCGTGGCGCCCGCGACGAGCACGCCGAAGACCTCGAAGATGCTCGCGTCGAAGCTGGCCGCCGCGTACTGGAGCACGCGACTACCGGGCGCGTGTCCGTGCATGCGCTGCGTCTGCTGCGACGTGTTCACGAGGCCGCGGTGGTGCAGCAGCGTGCCCTTGGGCTGGCCCGTGCTGCCCGACGTGTAGATGACGTAGGCCAGGTTGAGCGGCGACAGGCCTGTCTCGGGCGCGGTGGTCGGGAGGGTGGCGACGTGGGCTCGGATGTCGTCGAGCTGGACCACCGTGAGTCCCTCGGCGTCACGCAGCCCTTGGACCAGTGTGCCCTGGGTGAGCAGCAGCGGGGCCCCACTGTCTCGGCGCATGTAATCCAGGCGCTCGAGCGGATAGGCGGGATCCAGCGGCACGAAGGCGCCTCCTGCCTTGAGGATGCCCAGCATTCCGACAATGAGATCGGGCGAGCGCTCCAGGCACAGCGCGACCCGCACCTCCGGACCCACGCCGAGCGTCCGCAGGTAGTGCGCCAGTTGGTTGGCGCGCGCATCGAGCTGCGCATACGTCACCGTATCCTGCTCGTAGGCGAGGGCGAGTGACTCAGGGGCGCGGCGGGCCTGCTCCGTGATGAGCTGCTGGATGCTGGCCTCGGACGGGAAGTCCGCGCGGGTGTCGTTCCACGTGACGATGAGCTGGTGGCGCTCGTCGGCCGTGAGCAACGGGAGGCTGGAGAGGCGAGCCTCGGGCCGCGCGGTGATGCCCTCGAGCAGCACGGTCAGGTGCCGCACGAGGCCCTGGACGGTGGCCTCGTCGAAGAGGTCGGTGCTGTAGTCGAGCGTGCCGGCGAAGCCCTTGGCCGATTCCTGGAGGACCAGCGAGAGGTCGAACTTCGCGAAGTGGGACTCGGCTCCCAGCTCGATGGTCTGGAACGAGAGGCCCGGGACGCGGAGCGCTTCGATGGGCGCGTTCTGGAGTGCGAACATGACCTGGAAGAGCGGGCTGCGGCTCAGGTCGCGCGCGGGCTGGAGGACCTCGACGAGCTTCTCGAACGGGACGTGCTGGTGCTCGTAGGCGGAGAGCGTCGTGGCGCGCACCTGGGCGAGCAGTTCCTTGAACGTGAGGTCCGGCGTCATGCGCGCGCGCAGGACGAGTGTGTTGATGAAGAAGCCGATGAGGCCCTCGGTCTCCGCCTGCGTGCGGCCGGCGATAGGGGAGCCGACCGAGATGTCGTCCTGGGCGGTGTAGCGCGCGAGCAGGGTCTGGAAGGCCGCGAGCAAGAGCATGAACGGCGTGACACCCTCGCGCTGCGCGAGGGCCTTGAGCGCGTCCGAGAGCGCGGTGCCGAGGTAGAGCGTGACGCGTGCGCCGCGCTGCGACTGCACCGCGGGGCGCGGGCGATCCGTCGGCAGTTCCAGGACGGACGGGGCTCCGGCGAGCTGGTCCTTCCAGTAACCGAGTTGCGCTTCCAGCGCCTCGCCTTGCAGCCACTGGCGCTGACGGGTCGCGAAGTCCGCGTACTGCACGGGCAGGGGCGGGAGGTTCGGCGTGGTGCCGGTGTTGAGCGCGGCGTACAGGGCCGCGATCTCCCGCACCAGGATGCCCATGGACCAGCCATCCGAGACGATGTGGTGCATCGTCAGGAGGAGCACGTGGTGCTCCTCGCCCAGGCGCAGCAGCGCGGTGCGCAGCAGCGGTCCCTTCGCGAGGTTGAAGGGCTGCCATGCCTCGTTCTCGGCGAGTCGCCGCGCTTCTGCCTCGCGCTCGGGATCGGGCAGGGCGGAGAGGTTGGTGATGGGCAGGACCCAGCGGCTGGGCGGATGGATGTGCTGGACCGGCTCGCCGTGATGCTCGGCGAAGGTGGTGCGCAGGGACTCGTGGCGCTCGGTGAGGGCCTCGAAGGTGTGCCGCAGGGCCTCGACGTTCACGCTGCCGTGCAGGCGCAGAGCGATCGACAGGTTGTAGGACGCGCTTCCTGGCTGGAGCTGATCGATGAGCCAGAGACGCTGCTGCGCGAACGAGAGCGCGAGCTTCGACTCTCGCGACGTCGGTTCGAGCACATGCACACGCGCGCCCGGCAACGAGTCGATGCGGAGGGCGAGTGCTGCGACGGTGGGGGCCTCGAAGAGAGCGCGGAGGGGGAGTTCGACGCGGAGGTCGGAGCGGATGCGAGAGACGACCTGGGTGGCGAGGAGGGAGTGGCCACCGAGGGCGAAGAAGTCGTCGTGGATGCCGACGCGGTCGAGATGGAGGACGGAGGCGAAGAGGTTGGCGAGAGTCTCCTCGACGGGGGTGCGAGGAGCGACGAAGGAGGAGGCGGAGGAGGGAGCCTCGGGAGCGGGGAGGGACTTGCGGTCGACCTTGCCGTTGGAGTTGAGGGGGAGGGCCTCCAGGACGACGAAGGAGGAGGGCACCATGTACTCGGGGAGACGCTGCTTGAGGTGAGCGCGGAGGACGTCGGCGGAGAGGCCAGAGGAGTCCTTTGAGGTGAGGTAGGCGACGAGGCGCTTGTCACCTGGGATGTCCTCGCGGACGACGACGACGGTGTCCTTGACGGAGGGAGAGGCGCGCAGTGCGGCCTC
>NZ_JAHNZT010000006.1 GCF_019039035.1 Citreicoccus inhibens
GCCGCGGGCGTCTCGGCGGGCGCCACCGGCTCGAAGTCGGGCGCGGCGGCGGGCGCCACGGACTCGGCGGCGGGGCGCGCCGGCGCGACCGGCTCGGCAGCGGGCTGCTTCGCGGGAGCCGTCGTCACCGCGGGGGTGGGCGTCGGCTCGCGCGTCTGCGTCCCCTTGGGCGGGGGCGGCAGCGCCAGCGAGCGAGAGGACGCAGGCGTCGCGGCCGGACGCGCGGGGGGCGGCGACGAGCGCGAGCCCTTCGACGAGGACCCGCCCTCGCTGCCACTCGTGAAGGACAGGTAGCCGCCGATGCCAGCCGACACGAGGCCCGCCAGGAGACCCACGTCCGCCACCAGGGCGTACGTCTTGCCCGTGTCCTTGAGGTCCTGGGCGCGCGGGCTCACCTGCGGCGTCCGCTTGAAGACGTCCTGCTTCGAGGAGGCCTCCAGCCCGAAGTAGATGCCCCCGGCCAGCAGCGCCGCGCCCGTGGCCAGCAGCACATAGCCCGCGGTGCGGCGGCCCGAGCTCGCGCCACCTGAGAAGTGCTTGAGCGGCTTGCCGTTCACGCGCGCCGCATCGGTGGCCACCAGGTCCGTCAGCAGCCCCTGCGAGCCCGTGGCCATCGCGTCCCCGCGCGGCACCGGCCCCTGGGCGTAAGCGAGGTTGTGGCCATCCGCGGCATCCAGGCGCACCCCCGTGACATCGAGCGGCGCCGTACCCGGCCCGCCGCGAACCAGCAGCGCCACGACCTGGGGCGCGCCCACGAGCGCGGCCAGCTCAGCCAGCGCGAGGTCGCGATCCGGCCCGTTCGGGGTCTTCACCACGCGCTGGGTGAGGGCCTCCACGCGCGTCTGCGCGGGCAAGCGCTGGAGCGTGAAGGAGACCTCGCCCTCGCGCGCGCGGCCCTGGATCAGCGCATGGCCGGGCGCCAGCAGCGTGACGTAGTGGTCCGCGAGCGGCAGGCCCGTCACCGTGACAGGCGTCACCCCGCGGAAGACGCCGTCCACGTAGACCTCGGCGGGCACCGGCTGCGAGCGAATCTGGAACGAGCTCGGGTTCGCGGTGAGCAGCGCCTTGCGCTCCTTCTCCACCATCGACACTTCTTCGGGCGGGAAGAAGTTGGGCGAGAACTGCGCGCGCGGATCCACCGCCAGCACGGCGCGCATCTCCAGCTCGGCCGCCTTGTTCTCTCCATTGGCCACCTGCGACGCGGCCTTCATCACCCGCGCGTGGCTCAGCTCGGTGAAGTGCCGGGACAGGTCGCTCTGCTCGTAGGCGCGCACCGCCTTGTCGAACTGCTGGAGCGCCTTCTGCGTGTCCAGCTCGTCATAGGCGTGGAGGCCCTCCTTGATGGCGGTGGCCCCCTCCTCGGCCTTGGCCTCGCGGACCTGGGCGCCGTCGGCGTCCAGCGCGTCCGCCATCCGGACCGGCTCCAGCCGCCCGGAGCGGGCCAGGGCCTGCTCGGCCCAGTAGGACAGCCGGAGCGCGTCCTCGCGAGCCGACGGGTCCAACGGCACGGCCACCACCGTCACCCGGGGCCCCGTGGCCGCCGGAAGCGCCTGGGGCACGAGCCGCAAGGTCATGTGCTGCTGCTGTGCCGCCGCGGGACCCACGGCCAACAGTCCCACCAGCCAGCCGCTCAGCGCCGCGTGCAGCGCGCGATTGAAAGGACGTCGCATCACTCTGTCACCCTCGTTCGTCGCGAATTACACGCACTGGGTGCCAGAATGCCAGAGGGGAAAGGGGTTTAACGACCCGCCGAGCCTCCCGGAGGCCGATTCACCGGCCTTTGCGGGCCCGCAGCCACGCCGTGGAGGTAGTTGAGGGCCACCCGCAACTGCCAGTCCGAGAGCTTCGCCGTGACATCCCAGTCCCGCAGGTTCGCGGGCAGCGTCTGCGGCGCCGCGCTGGCTTCCGAGGCCACCGCGGGCTCGGCTTTGAAGTGACGCCGCAGGTCCTTCTCTCGCACGGACTCCCGGCCCGCCTTGCCGTTGGGGTCCTCCGGCACGAGGAAGTCAGGGGTGATGCCCTTCTCCTGGATGCTGCGGCCCTTGGGCGTGTAGTAGCGCGCGATGGTCAGCTTCAATCCCGAGCCGTCCTCCAGCTCGATGACGGTCTGCACGCTGCCCTTGCCGAAGGTCTGCGTGCCCATGATGACAGCCCGCCCGTGGTCCTGGAGCGCGCCCGCGACAATCTCCGAGGCGGACGCGCTGCCCGCGTTGACGAGCACCACCAGCGGATAGTCCTTCTCCGTGTCTCGGTCTCGGCTGCGCTCCTCGGTGGCGTTGCGCCCGTCGCGCCCGCGCGTGGTGACGATGGGCAGGTTGCCGGGCAGGAAGCGGTCGCTCATGGCCACGGCCTGATCCAACAGGCCGCCCGGGTTGTTGCGCAGGTCCAGCACCAGCCCCTGCAGCTCCTTGCCGCCGTTGAGCCCGCGCAGCCGCTCCAGCTCCTTGCGCAGGTACAGGTCCGTGCGGTCCTGGAAGTTCTTCACCTTGATGTGGGCGATACCGTCGTAGAGCGCGCCCTCCACCGACACGATGCGGATGTGGTCGCGGATGATGGCGATCTCTTGAGGCGCGTTGAAGCCCGCGCGCATCACCGTGAGCAACACACGCCCGCCCGCCGGGCCGCGCATCTTCTGCATCGCGCGCCCCACGTCCATGCCCTGCGTGCTCTCGCCGTCGATGCCCAGCAGCTCGTCTCCAGCCTTGATGCCCGCGCGCGCCGCGGGCGTATCGTCGATGGGGGCCACGACGACGATGTGCTCGGCCTTGCGGGCGATCTCGATGCCCAGCCCGCCGAACTCCCCCGACGTGTCGATCTTCATCTCCCGGAAGACTTCCGGCGGCATGTAGAGCGTGTGCGGATCCAACGTCTCCAACATGCCTTGGATGGCGCCGTGGATGAGCCGCGCGCGGTCCGGCTGCTCCACGTAGTTGTTCTCCACGTAGGAGAGCACCCGCGCGAACAGCTCCAACTGGCGATAGGCGGAGTCGTCCTTCTCGACCACGCGCGCGGGCGCGCCCTCTGCGAGCGCCGACGCGGGCACTCCCAGGAGCACGAGGGCCGCCAGCATCCCACGCCACGGTTGCAGAAGCCCTGTCACGGCGGTGCATCCTTTCCCGGCTCGGGGGTGTGCGCACTCGCGGCGCGCGGGCAGTCTACACCCGGTCGCGCGCGCGATTCCCGGCGCTCACAGCCCCGTGCGATCCGCGAAGCGCGTGAGGTAGGACACCAGCTCGTCCGGGCGCTCCATCTGCGGCACGTGGCCAAAGCCCTCCACCACGTGCACCTCCGCGTGCACCGGCAGGTGCGTGCGGTACCACGCGAGAATCTCGGGCGGCAGCAAGCGCTCACTGCCGCCCCAGAGGAAGAGCACGGGCATGGCCAGGTTGCGCACGGCCTCGGGCTCCAGGCTGGCGCGCGTCTCCAGCGCCTCCTGCGTGAGCGCCTTCACGGTGTTCGTCGTGTAGAACTTGCGCAGCTCCGAGGCCAGCCAGAGCGCCGGCAGCGGCGCCTTGTGGAAGAGCCGCTTCGTCAGCGCGCGCGCGTCCTCGGTGGTGCGCACCGAGAAAGCCCCCAGGAGCGCGCCGAGCACCGGCTCCGGCAGCTCCGCCCCCGCGGGCGCCACCAACGCGAGGGCCTTCACCCACTGGGGACACTCGGCCGCCAGGGTGACGGCCAGGGCGCCTCCCAGCGAGTTGCCCACGACCAAGGCAGGCTCGCGCACGACCTGCTCGCAGTACGCGCGCAGCACGTCGAACTGGTTGCGCACGCTCACCGGTCCGCCGCGGTACTCGCTGGAGAAGCCGTGACCTGGCAGGTCCGGTGCGAGCACGCGCGAGAAGCGCCGCGCCAGCCCGAAGAACGTCCGGCCAAAGCCATTGGCCGAGCCGCCCAGTCCGTGCACCAGCAGCACCGGTGGCCCCTTGCCCTGCCCCTCGAGCTGGTAGTGGTGCACCACCTGCCCGCCCACGCGCACTGTCGAGGACTGGACACCGCGCACCATCAGCATGCGCCGCATCGCCTTCTGCATCCCGTCCATCAGGTCCATGCGCCCACCGCTCCTTGCCAAGGGACTGTCCGCCGCAAGGTAATGATGCCCTGGATTCGGCGCAGCGCGTCAGGGGACGGGAGCCAGCCAGAGCGCCGGGTCCACCGCCTGCCCCGCCTTGCGCACCTCGAAGTACAGGTAGGCGCCCTTGAGGGAGCCGGTGTCGCCCACCTCGCCCACGCTCTCGCCCGCGGACACGTGGGCGCCCACCGTGGGGATGACGGTGGAGAGGTGCGCCATCAGGGTGTGGAAGTCATCGCCATGGTCGAGGATGAGCAGGTTGCCGTAGCCGCGCAGCCAGCCCGCGAAGACGACGGTGCCCTCGGCGACAGCGCGCACGGGTGAGCCCGAGGGCGCGCGCAGGTCCACGCCCTTCTGCACCGTGACGGTGTTGAAGCGCGGGTTCACCACCTTGCCGAAGCCCACCTCGATGACGCCCGTGGCCGGACGCGGCAGCTTGCCCTTGAGCGCACCAAAGCCGCTGGTGGCCGGGGCTTCGTGCAGGTCCTTGAGCATGCGCGTGAGGTCCGCGTCCGCGCCCTCCAATTCGCGCACCGCGCGCCTGGCCAGCTCTGCCTCGCCCGCGAGCTGCCCGACGACTTCCTCCAACGCCTCCTGCTGCGCCTGGGCCTGCTTCGATTGCTCCTGGAGGAAGGCCACGCGCCCCGCGAGCGAGGCGTGCAGCCGCTTGAGTTCGAGCGTGGCCTGACGCTGGAGCGTGGCCACGTGCTGCACCGTGCGCAGGAGTTCCAGGTCGCCGGACATGCTGGCCTCCAGCGCGCGCGCGCGCCACATGAGGGCGGAGAAGTCCTCCGCGGACAGCAGCACCTCCAGCGGGCGGCGGCGCATGAGGCGGTAGAGCGTGCGCAGCCGCGGCGACAGGCGGCGAAGCTGCGCGCGCAGGGCCTCGCGCAGCACCGCCTCCTCACGCTCGGCCAGGGCGACGCGGCGGCGGAAGACAGAGAGGTCCCCCTCCAACGCGCGGACGCGCCGGCGCGAGAACGACGCCATGTCCTCCATCAGCTCCATGCCTTCGAGCACGGAGAGCTTCTTCGCCTCGATGAGCGCGAGCGTGGCGCGCTGCGCGGCCAGCTTCTCGCGCACGGCCGCGCGCTCCGACTCCTCGTCCTTCTGAGCCTGAGCCGAGAACGCGCCCAGCAGCAACATGAGGACCAGCAGGCGGCTCATACGCGCAGGAAGCGCCCCACCGCGACGAAGCTGCCCCCCAGCCCGAGCCCACAGCCCGCCGCCACCAACTCCAGCGCGGTGCGCGGCTCCACCCACGCGGTGGAGACACCCGGGCCCAGCAGGAACGCGAAGAGCGAGCCCAGCGTGGGGCCCAGCACACGACCGAAGGTCCACAATCCCAACAGCGCCAACCCCGCGCCGAGTAAGCCCTGGAGCAACCCCTCCAACAGGAAGGGCGCCTTGACGAAGCGGTCCGTGGCGCCCACCAGCTTCTGGATTTCGATCTCCTCGCGCCGCGAGTAGATGGCGAGCTGAAGCGTCGCCGCGACGATGATGATGGTCGTCCCCAGCACGACGAGGAAGGCCACCAGCGCACCGAAGCGCAGCGCCCGCGCGATGGCGGACAAGCGCTCCACCGCGGCCTCGCCGTAGTCCACGGCCGTGACACCAGGCTGAGCGCGCAGCTCCTTGGCGAGCGTGCGCAGCGCCTCGGGCGAACGGCGCTCCGCAGGCACGCGCACCTCCAGCGTCGCGGGCAGCGGGTTCTCGGGCAGCTCCGCCAGGGCCTCGCCCAGGTCCCCCAACTCGCGGCGAAGCCGGACCAGCGCGGCCTCGGGCGGCACCACCGTCACGTCTCCCACGTGGAGCTGCTGGACGCGCTCGTGCACGCCGTGCACCTCGTCCTCGCCCAGCTCCGGCGCCAGGTACACCGTCACCTCCACCTCGCCGCCGAGCGAGGACAGGAGGTTGTCCACCACGCGCGAAGCCCCGCGCGCCAGCCCCGCCGCGAACAGCGCGATGGCGATGGTGGACACCGCGATGAAGTGGACGAACGGCGAGTGCCGCAGACCTCCCGCCGCCGAGCGCCAGAAGTACGCTGTCTTCGCCAGCGCGCTCATACCGCCATCCGGCGTGCTGCCTTGACGCCGTCCTCGTCGGAGACGATCTGCCCGCGCTCCAGGCGCACGGTGCGCTTCTGATAGCGCGCCAGCAGCGTGGCGTCGTGGGTGGCCACCACCACCGTGGTGCCTCGGATGTTGACCTGGGTGAGCAGGTCCATGATTTCGACGGTGAGCGCCGGGTCCAGGTTTCCGGTGGGCTCGTCCGCGAGCAGGATGGTCGGATCGTTCACCAGCGCGCGGGCAATCACCACGCGCTGCTGCTCTCCACCGGAGAGTCGCAAGGGCAGCGCGTCCGCCTTGTGCTCCAGGCCCACCAACTTGAGCATGCGGCGCACCTTCTCGCGGCCCTCGGCGCGCGGCACGCCCAGCACGTCCAACGTGAAGCCCACGTTGTCCGCCACCGAGCGGTGCGGCAGCAGCTTGAAGTCCTGGAACACCACGCCGATGTTGCGCCGCAGGTACGGCACGGCGGACTCGCGGATGCGCGCGATGTTGCGCCCGCCCACCAGGATTTGCCCCTTGGTGGCCTTCTCACCGCAGAAGATGAGCTTGAGCAGCGTCGTCTTGCCCGCGCCGGATGGGCCCGTGAGGAAGACGAACTCGCCCTTCTCCACGTTCAGGTTGATGTCCTGGAGCACCGGCGGATCGCCGGGATACGCCTTGTACACGTGGAAGAACTGAATCATGGCCGGGGCGTGGGTCGCTGAACCTACCACGTCTCGGCTGCGCCGCCGCATGCACGTCGTGCGAGGGCCTCCTCACTTCCTGCGGGTGGAGGCCCGAGGTGCGCCCCGAGCCTTCACGGCCCGCCCAGGTGAGCCCGCTTGCGCCCGCGCGGGCCGGGCCATCGGAGCCGTCCGCCGCACATCCCAGGCCGGCTCTCCGGCGAACCGGTCCACGAGGAAGTCGATGAAGCTGCGCACCTTGGCGGAGAGGTGGCGCCCGCGTGGGTACACCGCGTGGATGCCCACCTCCGGGGGCGCGTACTCGGGCAACAGTCGCACCAGTCGTCCCGCGGCCACGTCCTCACCGATGAGGAAGCTGGGCGTCAGCGACACGCCGAGCCCCTTCAGCAAGGCCACGCGCAGCAGCTCGCCGTTGCTGGCGGTCAGCCGGCCGCTCACTCGAACCACGGACTCCTGCCCGTCCGCGCCGCGAAACCGCCACTCACCCGGGGTGGCTCGGTACGCGTACTCCAGACACTCGTGATGAACGAGGTCGGCGGGAGTCCGCGGCGCACCCGCGCGCGCCACATAGTCGGGCGCCGCGCACAGAATGGAGCGGCTGGGCGCGAGTCGCCGCGCCACGAGGCTCGAGTCAGGCAGCGCCCCGATGCGGACGGCGACGTCGATGCCCTCCTCCACCAGGTCCACCTTCCGGTCATTGAGCGTGATGTCCACGCCCACCTCCGGATACGCCAGCAGGTAGTCCGAGATCGCCTGAGACAAGTGGCGCGTGCCGAAGGAGATGGGCGCGTTCACCTTCAAGCGTCCGCGAGGCACCGCCTGCTGCGCGCCCGCCGCGCCGCGCGCATCTTCCACGTCCTCGAGGATGCGCAGACACCGAGCATGGAAGCCCGCCCCCACTTCCGTGAGGCTCAGCTTCCGCGTGGTGCGATGGAGCAGCCGCGCCCCCAGCCAGTCCTCCAGCGTGGTGAGGTGGTGGCTGACGCCCGCGGGAGACAAGCCCAGCTCGCGCGCCGCTTGAGACAGGCTCCCGCTCGCGACCACCTTGGTGAACACCGCCATGCTCGTCATGCGGTCCATCGCGTTTCCGCCCGGCTTTCAGGAAGGCTGAAGAGTCCTTCCAACACGGCACCAGTTATCAACCCGCCGTGCCTCGCGCATTCCTTCTCCATCAACCGGACCGCTCCCAAAGGACGCGGCATTGCCAGGAGACAGCACGCGATGGAACGACTGACGGGACAGGTGGCGCTGGTGACGGGAGCTTCGCGGGGCATCGGCCGCGCCATCGCGGAGCGACTGGCCCACGACGGTGCGGCCGTGGCCGTGGGCTACCACGCGAACCGGGCTCCGGCCGAGGCGCTCGCGACCGAGCTCCGCGCCCGAGGAGGACAGGCCGTGGCGTTGCCCGTGGACGTCACGAGACACGAGGACGTGCGGAGGTTCTTCGATGACGCGGAGGCGCGGCTCGGCCCCGCGACCATCGCGGTGGCCAACGCGGGCACCCTCTTCGTGCGCCCCTTCGTGGAGATGACCGCGGAGGACTTCGAGACGGGCTTCGCGGTCAACACGCGCGGCACCTTCCACGTGTTCCTGGAGGCGTCCCGCCGCCTGCGCGAGGGCGGACGCATCATCGGCGTGTCCACGAACCTCACGCGCCTGGCTCAGCCCGGCTTCAGCCTCTACCAGGCCAGCAAGGCGGCGGTGGAGCAGTTCGTGATGGTGCTCGCCAAGGAACTGGGGCCGCGCCACATCACCGTGAACGCGGTCTCTCCAGGCGCCACCGAGACGGACATGATCGCCCCCGCGCACCATGAGGCGCTGGCTCGCGAGATTCCCCTGGGCCGTCTGGCCAGACCCGAGGACATCGCGAACGTCGTCGGCTTCCTCGCCTCTCGCGAGGCGGGCTGGGTGAACGGGCAGATGGTGGGCGCCAACGGCGGCATCGTCTGAGGCTCACGCCCTCGCGAGGAGGCAGAGACTTCAGCCGCGTCCCACCGCGGTGATGAACACCCAGCGAGCGCCGTCGCGCAGCACCATCAACCGGATGCGCACGTCGCGCCGGCCCCACTCGAACTCGAAGCGGAAGTCGAAGCTCTCCGTCACCTCGCCGCCCTGCGCCGCGAGCGCGTCCAGCCGGCCTCGAAAGGCGGCGACGTCCGTGCAGGGCGCCACCTCCTCGAAGAAGCGACGGCCCAAGGTGCGCTGCGGCGAGCGGCGGGACTGGGCCGCCTCGGCCGCGTTGAAGGCCACCACGCGGCCCTGCGCATCCAGTTTGATGGCCCCGAAGGGCAGTCGATCGAAGTCCGACTCCGACATGCCTCGGAGGACCTCCTCCGTCAGCGACTCGGCGTCGACCACCCGGTGCCCTCCGCGTGCGCCAGCCTCGAAGGCGGCGCCGGGAGTTGTCGTCGTGCGCGACATGCCCGCGATTATCCAGGAGGCCGTGGGTGCTCGGTCAAAGCCGGCCCACGGCGCATCGACCAGAACCGGACATCCGCCGCGCGAGGCCAGGACCGCGCGCGGCGGGGACTACTGCTCGCCCTCGCCAGCGAGGTAGCTGAGGATGACCTCGTCGAGGCTCTTCTCGGAGATGAGGTCCTCGCCGAAGAGCGTCTCCACGCCCACCTCGTTGATCTTCGGCTTCTCCTTGAGGGCTCGCGCCGCGGCCACCTCGGGAGGCAGCAGGAACACGGGCGCCGCGGGAGCCACCGGCTGGACCTGCGGGGGCGGGGGCGGTTGGGGCTTGGGGGGAGGAACGGGAGCAGACGGGAGCCGGGCCTGCGCTTGATCCGCCTCGCTGGCGAGTTGCCCCGGCTGGTAGTGCCGCGCCGTGGACTCGTAGCTGTCGTAGACCCCGTTGATGAGGTTGCGCAGCATCTCCTTGTGCTGCTCCTCCATCAACTCACGAACGACCTCCGCCAGATTCTCCGCATTGAGGATGTCGGCGTAGGAGGTCTTCTTCGACGCGAGGATGTTTCCACCCACGAACAGGTGGGTGATGATGTGCGGGTTGTTGACACCCGAGTCCTCGGTCTGGACGTGGTAGACCTTCCCCTTGTGCTTGATGTTGTGGTTGAAGCCGGTGACGGCTTTCTCGAAGGTTTTCGCCATTGCCGAGGGGGGCACCGTAGCAGCGGGGGTGTGACGGCACAAGGTAAGCATCACGCGCATTTCGCGCGCGTCGCGTGCCTGCCCGCCCCTCCCTTCCGTCCGCGCGCCGCGGCGGCACCACGCAGGCCGCCCTGTCGTCCAGCAACCGGGCCAGCGGCACGCGCATTGAAAAGCTAAAAGCGGCTGGGGTACGTACAACCAGCCGGGACCCGTTACCCACGCGGAAGGCACCCAGGGAGCCACGGATGACGAAGGACAAAGCGCTCACCAACAAGGTGCGCCTGCAGGACGCCCAGGCGCTGGCGGAGGGATACTCGCCGGCCATCCGCGCGATGGAGATCAGCGCCATCGTCGGGTTCATCGGACTGGAGGCGTTCCTCGCGTACCGGCTCTCCGGGTCGCCGCACCATGGCCCATGGATGCTCCTGAGCGCGGTGCTCCTGGGCTACATGGCCGCGGACTTCGTCTCCGGCTTCGTCCACTGGATGGGCGACACGTGGGGCTCCACCGACATGCCGGTGCTCGGCAAGGCGTTCATCCGCCCGTTCCGCGAGCACCACGTCGACGAGAAGGCCATCACCCGCCACGACTTCGTCGAGACCAACGGCAACAACTGCCTGGTGTCCCTGCCGGTGGCGGCCATCGCCGTGGCCCTGCCCATGACGAGCCCGGGCTGGGTGTTCATGGCCAGCTTCCTGGGCGCGATGATCTTCTGGGTCATGGCGACCAACCAGTTCCACAAGTGGTCACACACGGACGCGCCGCCCGCGATCATCGGCTTCATGCAGCGCGTGCACCTCATCCTGCCGCCCGCGCACCACCGCATCCACCACACGGCGCCCTTCAACAAGTACTACTGCATCACCGTGGGCTGGCTGAACCGGCCGCTCCAGATGGTGCACTTCTTCCCCACGCTGGAGCGGATCATCACCCGGGTCACCGGCCTGCTGCCCCGCCAGGACGACATTGGCGCCGAGGCCGCCCAGGCCATCGTGGAGGCCAATGTCACCACCGACGCCCCCGTGGTGCAGGCGGCCCGCGAACTCCTGAAGGCGACGACCGAGGAAGCCCCCCCGGTCCCCACGCGCCCCTCGACCTGAGAGCGGCCCGGGCCCGTCAGAACGACAGGTCCACCAGCTCCGCCGAGGGAATGGGGCGCCCGAGGAAGCGCGCGCCCACGTCCGCGAAGACTTCCGGCACGTCCGTGACGAAGAAGTGGTGCGAGGGCGGCGGGCCGCCCGCGGGGGCCATCAGGTCCTTCGCCGCGAGCAGCTCCACCACCGCCTGCGCGGTGGCCTCCGCCGAGTCCACCAGCGACACCTGCGGCCCCACGACCTCGGCGATGACGCCCTTGAGCAGCGGGTAGTGGGTACAGCCCAGCACCAGGGTGTCCACCCCGTCGCGGGCGAACTCGGACAGGTACTCGCGCGCCACGAGCATGGGTACGTCCCCCGTGGTCCAGCCCTCCTCCACCAACGGCACGAAGAGCGGACAGGCGCGCGCCTTCACGCGCACCGCGCGGCCCCCCGCCTCCAGGGCCCGCTGATAGGCCCCCGAGCGGATGGTGCCGGGCGTGCCAATCACCCCCACCCCGCCGCCCGAGGTGCGCGCCAGCGCCGCGCGAGCGCCGGGCTCGATGACGCCCACCACGGGGATGGGAAGCGTGGCGGCCAGGGCCGGCAGGGCCGCGGCGGACGCCGTGTTGCACGCAACCACCAGCAGCTTGATGCCTCGGGCCTGGAGGAACTGGGCGTTCTTCAGCGAGTACTTGGTCACCACCTCGCTGGACTTGGTGCCATAGGGCACCCGCGCGGTGTCCC
Organism: Citreicoccus inhibens; assembly: GCF_019039035.1. Lineage (GTDB taxonomy): Bacteria > Myxococcota > Myxococcia > Myxococcales > Myxococcaceae > Citreicoccus > Citreicoccus inhibens. Next base: position 11,756 of record NZ_JAHNZT010000006.1, read on the forward strand.
CCAGGTACAGGGTGCTCTCATGGGGGAGATGGGCCATCAGCGTCTTGAGGACGGTGAGCCCGCCGATGCCGGAGTCGAAGACTCCAATGGGTCCGTGGCTGTCATGCCGCATGCGCGGACTGCCTATCACGTTTGATGCCAGCGCCAGGTGCGGCACGAAAGACACAGCGGGCCGGGGCCCCCAAGGTCCCGACCCGCGGCTCACTCCCCAGCCTGCCTTGCGCTTAGTTGGTGCGCGCCACCGGCACCGTCAACGCACCGTTCGGACCCGGGAACTGGTGGGCAATCACGTCGATGGGGGGCAGGTTCGAGGGCGAGCGGTACACGCGGCCGTTGGACCCGGTGGCGATGATGGACACGTAGTAGCTGCCCGGGCGGAGGAACTCGAACACCACCGGCGCCTGATCGCAGCCGTAGAACTCGCCGGTGAGGCCGTACACCCACTTGCCGGTGAACTTGTCCTGGAAGTTGATGCTCACCTGCGAGACCCCGGCCTGCGAGCAATACAGCCGCGTGTTGCCGTCATAGAGGTCCCACCGCACCGAGGCCCCACCAATCTCCCACGTCTCGGCGGTGACGGAGACCGGCGTGCCGTTCTGCGAAACGAACCCACCGCCGTAGTAGTAGACCGGGCGGATCTGCGAATCGAGGGCGACGACCTCCAGGTAGTGCTGCCCCGGATCCAGGTAGGGGGACTGCACGCTGTTGCCGCCGCTGCCTTCGCTGCAGTTGAAGCGCTTCCAGTTGCTGTCATCCACTCGGGCATCCACGTACGCGATGCCCGCCTGGCCGCACGTGGGATAGGAGCTGCCCGCCTGGGTGGGGAAGAGCCAGTTCACGTACGCATACGAGGTCGGCTGGCCGAGCGGCGTGAGGTCGATGTTCACGCTCACGTTCCCGTTGACGGTGAAGCGGCCACTGCCCACGTAGATGCGCTCGTTGTTGTAGTTCACCGCCTCGATGTCGAACGAGTACGTCCCCGGCACGAAGTCATGGAGGATGATTCCGTCGAAGCCGTTGGCGTTGCACGGGTAGCGCCCCCCATTGGCCAGGTTTTCACCCGGGATGGAGATGTTCACGCCCTTGACGCTGGGGTCGTCGGAGCAGCGCTTGCCTCCGAAGGTCCACATGAAGCGCACATCGCCCGGGGAGCCCTGGACCTCGCAGGTGTCGCAGCCGTTGTCGTGGATGACGCAGCCGGAGGAGACAGCGACGAGACAGAGGAGGGCAACAAGCAGTCGGGAGTTCATGGGGGCATCCGTACGTCGGGGTTGAGGTCGTCGGCCCGCGGTATGCGCCTGAGGACGCCCTCGGCTGGGAATTATTCACGAGCGCCGGACCTCACCGCCCAGGCGGGCAGGCGCGCCGCGTTTGTTTGACCGTCCGGACCGTGAATGTTAGGCGCTGAAGTCCAATGATACCCCACTTGCCCCTGGCGCTCGCCGCCATGAACTACGTGGAGATCATCCGCGATGCGTCCTTCATCGAGCTGGCGGTGCTTCTCCTCCTGATGGGCGTGTCCGTCGCGTCCTGGGCCCTCATCGCCATGAAGGCCTCGCAGCTGTCGCGCGCGCGAGCACAGTCCCTCACCTTCCTCGACATGTTCTGGAAGGCCTCCCGGCTGGAGGCCATCTACCAGTCGGCCCAGAAGCTAGAGGGCTCGCCGCTCTCCAAGGTGTTCTGCGCTGGCTACGAGGAGCTGAGCAAGCTGGCGCAGACCAAGGAAGGCGCCTCCGAGGACGCCATGAGCGCGAAGCTGGGCGGCATCGAGAACGTGGAGCGCGCGCTCAACCGCGCCGCCACCGCGCAAATCACCGAGTTGGAGGCGCGCGTGTCGTTCCTCGGCACGGTGGGCGCGGCGTCCCCGTTCGTGGGCCTGTTCGGCACGGTCATCGGCATCCTCAGCGCGTTCAACGAGATCGCCGAGAAGGGCAACGCCACGCTGGCCACGGTGGCCGCGCCGGTGGGCAACGCGCTGTTCGCCACGGCGGCGGGGCTCTTCGCGGCCATCCCCGCGGTGGTCGCCTACAACTCGTTCGTCAGCCGCATCAAGGTGTTCGACACGGAGATGTCCAACTTCTCCGCGGACTTCCTCAACATCATCAAGCGGCACTTCTTCCGGTAGGGAGCGCACGGCCATGGGAATGGGCGGAGGCAACCGAGGCGGTGGCCGCACCACCATGAGCGAGATCAACGTCACGCCCATGGTGGACGTGATGCTGGTGCTGCTCATCATCTTCATGGTCACCGCGCCCCTCATCCAGCAGGGCGTGAAGGTGAACCTGCCGGAGACGAAGGCCACCCCCGTCGAGGCCAGCGACAAGAAGCTGGTGCTCTCCATCGACGCCGCGCGCAAGGTCTACATCGGCGACGCGGAGGTCTCCCTGGACGAGTTGGAGGCGAAGCTCGCCGCCAACGCCAAGGCCCAGGCGGACAAGGAGGTCTATCTCCACGCGGACCGGGATGTGCCCTACGGCGTCGTGGTGGAGGTCATGGCCGCCGCGCAGCACGCGGGCATCCACAACGTGGGGATGATCACGGACCCGTCCGGCGGGGGTCGGGCGTCCAAGGCTCCGGCGGCCAAGCCCAAGGAGGCGAAGCGCTAGGCCATGCACCCCGCGGTGAGTCACAGCCTGCTGCTGACGCGACCCTCGCGGCTGTCGCGCTTCCTCGTCTTCTCCGTGGTGGGGCACGTGGGCGTGCTGCTCGCGGCGGTGCTCTACGCGCGCCTCGCCTCGCGGCCGCCCGTGGACCTGAACCCCGAGCCCATCAAGGCGTCGCTTGTGCGCCTGGGCAAGCCGCGCGACCCCAAGCTCCTGCCGCGCAAGGAGCAGCTACCGCCTCCGCCCAAGGAAGTGGAGGCGAAGCCCGTGGCCACGCCGCAAGCGCCGCAGCCCGAGCCCGCCAAGGTGGCCGTGCCGGTGCCCGGCGTGAAGCCCGAGCCCGCCGCCCAGCCCACGCCGCAGAAGGGCGACAAGAGCGCGGAGGACCGCCGCAAGCGGCTGTTCGGCGCGTTCGACAAGACGGCCAAGTCCCAGCCCGCCGAGGACCTGGAAGGCGCCGAGGACGGTGACCCCGATGGCGACTCGGCCACCGCCGAGGGCGAGCGCTACTACGGCCTGCTGAAGTCCCAGGTGCGCCGCCACTACAACGTGGCGGACACTATCCCCGACGCCGAGCGCCTGTACCTCAAGGCGCAGGTGGCGGTGCGGCTGGGCCGCTCCGGTGAGGTGCTGGACGTGAGCCTGGCGAAGTCCAGCGGCAACGACCTGTTCGACTCGGCCGTGCTCGCGGCCGTGCGCAAGGCATCCCCCTACTCTCCTCCTCCCGATGCGCTTCGCGACTCGCTCCAGAAGAGCGGCGTCGTCCTGGTGTTCAGCCCATGAAAGCCCTCCTGCTCTCGCTCCTGCTGTTCCCGCTCGCGGCGCTCGCCCAGGCGCCCGTCATCGAAATCTCCGGCGCCAACTTCCGGCCGCTGCCCCTGGCCGCGCCCGCGCCCGTGGCGCAGGACCCCGGCGCCAAGAAGCTGGCCGCGCCCTTCGACGCGGCGCTCAGCTATGACCTGTCCGCCTCGGGCATCTTCCAGGTGTTGGACCGCGCGAGCTTCACCGCGGACGCCAAGGAGGGCATGACCGCCGGCAGCATCAACTTCAGCCGCTGGGCGGACGTGGGCGCCGAGTCGCTCGTCAAGGTCTCGCTCGCGCAGGACGGCGGCTCGCTGCGCGCCGAGCTGCGCCTGTTCAACGTGGCCACGGGTCGCGAGGACCTCAAGGTGGCCAAGGACGCGCCGGCGGATCAGCCGCGCAAGCTGGCGCACACGCTGGCGGACGCGCTCTACCGGCACTTCACCCGCGAGCCCAGCCCGTTCCTCACGCGCATCACCTACGTGCGCAAGGCCGGCTCCAACCGCGACGTGTTCGTGGCGGACTGGGATGGCAACAACGCCCAAGCGCTCACGCAGGGCGGCACCAACATCCTCCCCACGCTGGGGCCCAGCGGACAGGTGGCGTACACGTCGTACCGCAAGAACCGGCCCGACATCTGGGTCCAGACGCCGGGCGGCGAGGCGAAGCCCCTGGTGACCGAGGGCCAGATGGCCACGGGCGCGGCGTACTCGCCGGACGGCAAGCGGCTCGCGTACGCGCTGGCCGAGGGCGAGAGCGCGCAAATCTACGTGGCCAACGCGGACGGCAGCGGCGCCAAGGCCATCACCGACACGCCGTACGGCCTCAACACCAGCCCCTCGTGGTCACCGGACGGCAAGCGCATCGCGTTCGTGTCGAACCGGGGCGGCAGCCCGCAGGTCTACGTCATGGGCGCGGATGGCTCCGGCGTGCGGCGGCTCACCTTCCAGGGCAACTACAACCAGACGCCGGACTGGTCGCCGCGCGGAGACCTCATCGCGTTCACCGCGCGCGACGAGCGCAACGCGTTCGACCTGTTCACCGTGAACGTGGACTCCGGCAAAATCACGCGCCTCACGCAGGACCAGGGCAACAACGAGGAGCCGACGTTCTCACCCAACGGGCGCCTCATCCTCTTCAGCTCGAACCGCAACGGCACGCCCACCCTGTGGGTCATGACGTCGGATGGCAGCAACCAGCTTCCCCTGCCCATGGACAAGGGGAGCTGGCTGACGCCTGACTGGGGCGCGGCCCCCGCGTCGCCGTGAGTCCGGGCCAACGTTGACAGTGGGGTCGCGCTCGGGTCCAGTCCATGGGCCATGAGCGCGACCTTTCGCTCCCACTGGGGGCTCGATCCCGAAGTTACGTTCCTCAACCATGGCTCGTTCGGAGCCTGTCCCACCGAGGTGCTGCGCCACCAGGCGGACTTGCGCGCCCGGATGGAGTCCGAGCCCGTCCGGTTCCTGCACCGCGAAATCGAGCCGCTGCTCGACGCCGCTCGTCACGCGCTCGGCGCCTTCCTGGACGCGGATGGGGATGACCTCGGCTTCGTGACCAACGCCACCACGGGCGTGAACACGGTGCTGCGCTCGCTGCGCTTCGAGCCCGGGGACGAGCTGCTCACCACCGACCACGAATACAACGCGTCCCGCAACGCGCTGGACTTCGCCGCCAGCCGGTGGGGCGCCCGCGTGGTGGTGGCGACGCTGCCGTGGCCCGTGGCCTCCAAGCAGGAGCTGGTGGACGCGGTGCTCGCGCGCGTGACGCCGCGCACGCGGCTCTTGCTCATCGACCACGTCAGCAGTCAGACGGCGCTCATCATGCCGGTGCCGGAGCTGGTGCGCGCGCTGCGCGAGCGCGGCGTGGAGACCCTGGTGGATGGCGCGCACGCGCCGGGCATGCTGCCCCTCTCGCTCCGCTCGCTCGGCGCCGGGTACTACACGGGCAACTGCCACAAGTGGCTGTGCGCGCCCAAGGGCGCCGCCTTCCTCCATGTGCGTCGGGACTTGCAGCCGGGAATCAAGCCCCTGGCCATCAGCCACGGCCTCAACGCGACGCGCACCGACCGCTCGCAGTTCCGGCTGGACTTCGACTGGACCGGCACGCACGACCCCTCCGCATTCCTCTGCGTCCCCGAGGCGGTGCGCGTCATGGGCGGCATGCTCCCCGGAGGTTGGCCCGCGGTGATGGCTTCCAATCACGCCAAGGCCCTGGCCGCGCGCGCGATGCTGTGCGAGCGCCTGGGCGTCGCGCCGCACTGCCCCGACGAACTGGTGGGCAGCATGGCCACCGTGGCGCTGCCCCCGGGCACAGAGGCCCTGAACCCGCTCGGGTTGGATCCACTGCACGTCCAGCTCTTCGAGCGGTACCGCATCGAGGTCCCGGTCGTTCCATGGCCGCGCGCGCCCCAACGCCACATTCGCGTGTCGGCCCAGCTCTACAACACGATGGCGGACTACCAGCGGCTCGCTGAGGCTTTGGAAGCGCTCCTGCGTTGAGTAGGCTGCCGCAAATGTCTCGTTTCGCCACCATCGATGTGGGAACCAATTCGGTGCTGCTGCTCGTCGCCGAGCGCGCACCGGACGGGCGCTTCGAGCCCGTGTTGGAGCGGGCGGAAATCACCCGGCTCGGTCGGGGGGTGGACCAGAGCCGCCGCCTGTCGCCCGAGGGCATGGAGGCCACGCTCGAGGTGCTGACGCGCTTCGCGGACGAGGCCCGAGCCCTGGGCGCCGAGGGCATCGCGGTGTCCGCCACCAGCGCGGCGCGCGACGCGCAGAATGGCGCCGAGTTCCTGGAGGCCGCCCGCCAGCGCGCGGGCGTCACCGTGGAGATCATCTCCGGCGCATTGGAGGCGCAGCTCTCGTTCGCCGCGGTGTACTCGGACTTCGCGACCGATGCGGCCGGCCCGCTGTTGGTGGTGGACATCGGCGGAGGCTCCACTGAGTTCATCTTCGGCAACCGCGCGGGCACCGTGGAGTTCCGGCACAGCTACGACGTGGGCGCGGTGCGGCTCACCGAGCGCTTCGTGCACGCGGATCCGATGACCGCCGAGGACCGCGCGCGCATCGAGACCTCGCTCCGGGAGACCTTCGCCGCGCATCCGCATCCGCCCGCGCCCCCAGGCTCGGTGCTGGTGGGCGTGGCGGGCACCGTCACCACGCTCTACGCCATCCAGCACGCCATCGACCCGTATGACGCCGCGCGCGTGCACGGCGGCACGCTGTCCCTGGGCGAATTGAAGGCGCTGGCCGACCGCCTCTGTCAGCTCTCGCTGGAGGAGCGCCGCAAGCTGCCCGGGCTCCAGCCCAAGCGCGCGGACGTCATCCCCGCCGGAGCGCTCATCCTCCTGGAGGCCGTGAAGGCGCTGGGCCTCGACGGGTGCCGCGTGAGCGACCGGGGTCTCCGCTGGGGTCTGCTCGCCCATCGCTTCGGCGCGGGAGCGGCTCACTCATGAACGCCACGCCCCTGTCGGAGTCCGCTGGAGTCGGAGCGCCCCTCATGCCCGTGACGCCCCCGCCCCCCTCGGCCGCCTCGGGGGCGCGCTACGCGCTGTTCATCCTCACCCTCATCAACCTCATCAACTACCTCGACCGCTACATCATTGCGGTCGCGTTGCCGGCCATTCAGCACGAGTTCGGCATCAACGACACACAGTCAGGCTGGCTGGGCACGGTGTTCATCATCGTGTTCATGCTGGCCTCGCCCCTGGGCGGATTCCTGGGGGACCGCATGCCGCGCAAGCTGCTGGTCGCGGGCGGCGTGCTGTTGTGGAGCCTCGCCACCGGCGCCAGCGGAGCCGCCACGTCGTTCATCACGCTGCTCATCGCGCGCGGCGTGATTGGCATTGGCGAGGCCGGCTACGGCGCCGTGGCGCCCTCCATCATCTCGGACCTCTATCCGCGCGACCTGCGCACGCGGATGCTGTCGTTCTTCTACATCGCCATCCCGGTGGGCGCGGCCATGGGCTACGGGCTGGGCGCGTGGATGACGAACAGCTACTCCTGGCACTGGGCCTTCTACGCGGGAGGCGTGCCCGGCCTCATCCTCGGCACCCTCGCGTTCTTCATGCCCGAGCCCCAGCGCGGCGCCATGGACGGCCCCGACGCGCCCGTGAAGCTGCCCTTCCTGGAGGGCCTCAAGGGGCTGGGGCGCAACGCGGCCTTCTGGGCGACCACCACGGGCTACACGCTCATGACGTTCTCCATTGGCGGCCTGGGCTTCTGGATGCCCACCTACCTGGAGCGCGAGCGGGGCATGCCCGGCAACACCACCGGCATCGTGTTCGGCGCCATCACGGCCGTGGCGGGCCTCACGGGCACGCTGACGGGCGGGTGGCTCGGCGACAAACTGGACCGTCGGCGCGAAGGCGGGGGCCTGTGGCTGTCTGGCCTGGGCCTGCTGCTGGCCGCGCCGTGCATGTATCTGGCGGTGAATCTGCGAGACTCGACGTTCACGTTCATCGCCATCGGCGTGGCGCAGTTCCTCGTCTTCTTCAACAGCGGCCCCATCAACGCGGCCATCGTCAACTGCGTGCCGCCCGCGTTCCGCGCCTTCGCCATGGGACTCAACGTGCTCTGCATCCACCTGCTCGGGGATGCCATCTCGCCCGTGCTCATCGGCCGAATCGCCGACGCGGCCAGCTTGAAGACGGCCATCGAGGTCAACGCCCTCCCCGTGCTGCTGGGCGGACTGGCGCTGCTGCTGGGGGCCAGGCTGCTCCGCGACGCCGCGCCTCGCGGGCGCGTCACCGCGTGACGGTGGCCGGGGCATCCAGCCTCGGCCGGTACTCCTCCGCCAGCCGCTCCACCTCGGTGGTCAGCCGCTCGCCCTCCGTGAGCAGCAGCGCGCGCAGCCGCTGGCGGTTGCCCAGGATGAAGAACACGCTCAGGTCGCGGCGCAGCGCCTTCCAGCGCTCCGCGAAGTAGAGCGTGAGGAGCGCCAGCGGCGGCACGCCGACGAAGGCCACCACGCCCCACGGCCAGCCTCGCCACAGCGTGGCCCCCACCGTCAGCCCCACCCACCACATGAGCGCGAGCACCAACGACGTGAGGAACTTCACCGTGGCCTGCACATCCAGCTCCGTCTTGCGGCTGGCCAGCCGCGGAACCTGATACGGCAACCCGAAGAGCGCCATGCCGAGCACGAACAATGGCAGGCCACACACCAGCGCCAGCAGGTTCTTCACCACGAAGGGCACCACCGTGTCCTCGCGGTACTCCAGAGACAGGTCCGCGGGCCCCGCCGCGCGCACGAGCTCCAGCCGGTGACTGAATGACGACAGGTCATCGCGGATCCGCTCGAAGCGATCGGGGGCCTCGCCTCGGAACACCTGGATGCCGCGCGCCCACAGGCGCAGACGCTCCGAATCGAGCGGGCCGCCGCGCTTCAGCGCGAAGAGCTGCTCCGCGAGCTGAATCAACGGCAGGTCCGCCCACTCCTCCAGGTTCAGCGTGACGGCGCGCAGCCCCTCCGCCACGCGCTCGGTCAGCGCGCGCACCGCGTCCGGCTCTCCCGCGGCGTCCGCGGGCAGGTACGGCAGCACGTCGATGGCGGGCCCCACGTCGATGAGCACCTCGCTGCGGAACACGTTCTTGCGCGCGTAGGTGAGGCCCACCGGGACGATGCGCACCCGAGCGCCTTCACGCGCCGCGCCCAAGGCGATGCGCGCCGCGCCCGTCTTCAGCTCCGCCAGCATGGGCTCCGAGTGGCTCTTTCCCTCGGGGAAGATGGTGAGGGCCCGCCCCGCCACCAGCGCCCCCCGGGCCGCCTCCAACGTCCCCTCGTTCCGCCCCATCTGCGCGGGGTCATCCTGCTTGCGGTACACCGGCAGCGCATCCAGGCCGCGCAGCAGCGCGCCAATCACAGGCAGCTTGAACAGCGGCGCCTTGGCCAGGAACGTCACGCGGCGGCGCGTGAGGATGAACACCAGCGCCGGGTCGATGAGCCCGTTGGGGTGGTTGCCCACGAAGAGCACCGGCCCCTCTCCTTCCTCGACGGGGGCATTCACCCGCACCCGGTAGAAGAGGCGAAGGGCCAGCGACACCACGGCTCGCACGAACGCGTAGAACACGGCCGGACTCTATACCGGACCCTCCGGGGTCCACCGGGCCCCAGCGGACACTGTCACGTCTGGATGTAGCGCTCGGCGCCACGCCGTCCCGCCCCCTGTGGCAGGCCACGTCACGCCCAGCCCATCGCACCTGTCTTGGATATCTCGTCTTTCCTGGCATGGCGCGTGCTCTAGCAAAGCCGCGAGCGGGGCCGTCCGTCCTGGCGCCCCGCTCGGCGGCCCGAGGCGAGGGTCGGGCCGTCGCGGCTCACCCACCCTCGGAGCCCCGTCATGAAACCTGGACTGTCTTTGCTGACACCCCTGCTCGCGCTCGCGGTGCTGGGAAGTTCGCCCGCCTGGGCACAGGCCGACGAACCCATCCCCGAAGGCTGTGTCGAGAAGCGCTTCTGTGATGGGACGCAGTGCTACGCGGAGGACGCGCCCCAGTCGTTGCTGGCTTGCAGTTGCGGCCTGCTCGACCCGACGTGTGGCGTGGGCAAGTGCGTGGAAGGCGAGTACTGCGACGGCAGCGCCTGCGGAGAGACGTCGCGCTGCCATCCCTCCAACTCGCCCATCTCCCGGGTGATGTGCGCGGGAGAGAAGATGAGCCCCACGTGCGAGCTGCCCGCGGGCGGCTGCGGCGTGGGCCGTTGTGAGGACGCGGCCTACTGCGATGGCTGCGGTTGTCAGCCCCGTGACGCCGCGGCCTCGCAAGCGCTGTGCGAGTGCAAGCTGGCAGAGACGCGGTTCGGCCTGGGCGAGTGCGTGAACGGGGGCTACTGCGAGAACGCAGCGAGCGAGTCCGGCCAATGCTTCAAGCCCGAGGCCGACATCTCGCGCGCCATGTGCCGAGGCGCGACGCTGGAGCAGTGCGTGGCGTCTCCCATCCAGGAGGCGACCTATTGCAAGGACGGCCGCTACTGCGACGCGAAGGATTGCTACCCCGAGGACTCGGCCATCTCCAAGATGAACTGCGCCTTCACGCCCGCGCCGCAAGAAGCCAGGCGTCTGGCCACCGCGCTGGGCCCCTATGACGTGGGGGTGATTCCCCGCCGCCCGTGGGCCTGCCCGCCGGGCTGCGAGTACATCGAGTTCTACACGGACGACGAAGACAGCCGGAATGACAACTACACCTGGGGCTGGGTGGGCGCGACGCGGCAGAACAACGCGGGCACGCGGCTGGGCTTCTGCCGGGTGGATGGCACGCGCTTCACGAACCTCGTCGACGTGTGGAATCGCGACCTCGCCATGGCCACCTACTCCGTGCTGCGCCTGGGGTCCCGCTGCCCGCCGGGCGGGATTCCCTTCACCCGCAACATGGACAACGAGGACTCGAACAACCGCAACACCTTCACGGGCAACATCTGGCCCAACGTGTCCAACCGCAACACGTCCCTCAACTTCTGTCTGTTCATGGCCACGACGCGCAGCGGGATGCATGGCTTCCCCTGGCTGGGCTTCGAGTACGGCGTGTTCGCCGCGTCGGACCACGCCTCGTCCTACTGGCGTCAGCCGGGCTACATCCACATCGATGACGAGGACGACCACAACGCCAACTCGTTCAGCTACGACAACACCGGCAACATCGGACTGCTCATCCACTCCATGGTCTGGGGTGGCGCGAACACGGAGATGCGGCTGGCGCGCGTGACGGATCCCGACCGGCCGTGCGGCGCGCAGGTCCGCTATCACAACGGCACCTACCTCACGCCCTGGTACGACGGCGCCAACTGCTACATCAAGCGCTTCCCGCCGTCGGGCACGCCCTTCATCTGGAACAACAGCTATTACGTGTCCGCGGGACCGGGGCGCACGTGCAGCGAGGGGTACTATGATGGCGCCAACTGCTACATCATGACCGCTCCCGCCGGGACGACTGCCTTCAAGTGGGGCAACGCCTTCTATTACGCGGAATAGCGCGCGCCCGGCCCTAGCGCGCGGCGGCCAACCGACGCTGCATCACGTCCAAGGCCGCCGCGCAGCTCTGATTGAACGCGAGGACCAGGGCGGGCAGCTCGGTCGCGACCACGCCGCCGGGCGTCGCCAGGGTCGCCTCGGATTCGCCGAACGCCTCGTCCGTCCAGACGGGCGCGCCGTCTCGGCCATACACGGTGACGACGAGCGTGGAGAACGCCCGAGACCGGATGCCCACGACCTCGGTCGACAAGCTCCAGCGCTCGTAGATGACCGCGACCGCGTCCACGTCCAGCGCCGTGGCCAATGTCCGAGCCATCTCCGGCGCGAGCGTGGTGGACTCGACCGCCTGCCGTCCCGTCACGAAGCGCATCCCCGGCGCGGTGTAGTACCCCGCCACCTCCGGCGTGCTCACCGACACATAGACTGGGTGCGCCGTCACCACGTCGAGCGGCACGACCTCGTAGCGCCCCTCCGTCCACATCCGGGCGAAGGTCTTCACGTTCGCCTCGGCCGTCCGGGTCTTGGCCTCCAGCAGATGGGTGGCGCCGCGCAGGCCGTTCGGATCAACCGCGTGCTGAACAATGGCGATCCGCTTCACGGCCTGGAGCGCGTCCGTCCGCACGAAGAAGCGCTGACACCCCGCGCAGACCAGCAGCGCGAGCAGGACAAGCATTCCCTTCACGACACCGTGACGCATGACATCCCCTCGCGATGGTGCAGCGCGGAGGCTCGGTGGGCGAGCCCCCGCGCGTCAAGGGAATGGCCACGCGGGCCAGCCCGTCACGTCAGGGGCGCGCGGTGTCCAGGGCCGTGGACGCGGTGCCCTTGGCCAACTCCGCCACGTAGGCCGCGGCGAGTTGGGCGAACTTGACCGAGTTCTGCGCCGAGCCCGCGGTCTGCGTCAGCGTGTCATTGACGCTGTGGATGTAGGGATTGTCCTGGCCCATCAGCGCCTCGAAGGGGATGGAGCTGGCGTAGCCCTGGTTGTACCAGGAGGCGTGGTCCGAGCAGGCATACCCGCACCGCGTGGACGTGCTCGTCACGCCCGGCATGTATTGCTTGATGAGGTTGGTGAGGAACGTGTTCTGCGCGGCCGTGGTGTAGTCGGACACCAGGACGATGTCGTAGCTGGAGCCGCGATAGTTGGTCATGTCCAGTTGGAGCACGCCCACCACGTTCTTCCCGCTGCTCTTGTATTGAGCGGCGATGGCGGCCGAGCCCTTCAGACCAATCTCCTCGGCCGCATAGGCGATGAACTGGACCGTGCGCGCCGGACGGTAGCCCTTCGCCACGGCCACGCGAATGACCTCGGTGAGCGTGGCCACGCCGGAGGCATCGTCATCCGCGCCGGGGGCGCTCAGGTTGGAGCCGCTGACGTTGATGGAGTCCAGGTGCGCGCCCAGCACCACCACCTCGCTGGGAAGCGAAGTCCCCTGGATGGTGAGGATGACCGAGGGCTGCGGCGACGTGGAGGCCGGGTGCGTGAAGAACGCCACGGAGATATCCGCGCGCCCCGCCGCCAGCGTCGTCCAGCGGCTCTTCAGCCAGTTGGCCGCATCCAGGCCGCCCTGCTGGTTGTAGCGGCGCGAGGTCCATGACGTGGACAGTGAGGTGATGGTGCTGCGCAGGCTGCTCTCCGCGACCTGGGGGAGCAGCGCGTTCACCGTCGCCGCGTTGTCCAACGTGTAGCTCACCAGCGCGGGCGCGACACGCGGCGTGGCCCCCGCCTCCACCGCGGCCAGGGCCTGCGCCTCGGAGTCATGCGCGATGAAGCCCGCGCAGCGATTCAGCTTGGAGTGCATGACCTCGGCCAGCTTCTCCACCTGCGACGCGGGGACGCGCAGCACCGCCACGCCATCCTTCTCACGCACGACCGAAGGCAACTCCAAGCCCTGCCCCTGGAACGAGGCCCGCGCCGGCACCAGCGCATCCGAGCCAATCGTTATCCAGACATCCGGCTCCGCCGCTCCCGCGAGCACCGGGGTGGCGAGCAGCAGCGACAGGGTCAACACTCCCAGCTTCAGCGTCGTCATCGCTCCTCCAGCTATTTCGCGATTATCGCGAAATGCTGCTTTATGAGACCAATGGAGCCGGCGCGCAGCGGGATTGCCCTGCGGGGCATGCTCGGAGTGCTCGGTTCTGGACACTGCTTCGCGGAGCCGCGTCAATCCCAGACATGGAGGATGGCGGGACCCGACAGCCACCTCAAGCATCGTCGTCCAGCGACACGGGTGCGATTCACCTCAGCGAACTCGCTCGGAGACAGCTGCGCCGCGCAGCGAGTCGACCAGCAGGCGCGCGTTCGTGGACAGGGCGTCATACGCGCGAACGCACAGCGACAACTGGCGCACGGCCCAGGGCTCCTCCAAGGCCACCTTGCGCAAAGGGAGTGAACGCTGGCACCGGGTGGCAGCGGACTCAGGAACCACGCCCACGCCCACGCCGTGCGCGACCATCCGGCAGACCGCGTCGAAGCTCCGCAGGCGCACCCGATACCGGAGCCTCCGCCCCATGCGGGCCGCGTGCACCCCAAGGTGCTCCTGGAGCGCGCTGCCCTCCTCCAAGCCAATCAAGGGCTCGTCCAGGATGGCCTCGAAGCGCGCGCTTCGCCGCGTCGCCAGCGCATGCCCCCGCGCGGTCACCAGGACCAGGCGGTCCACTTGCAGGGGAAAGGTCTGGAGCCGCCCCAGGTCCACCGAGTCGGCGACGAGGCCCACCTCCGCGCGCCCCTCCGCCACGGCCAGGACAATCTCCGCGCTGGAACGCTCCTCCAGGTCCACGTCCACGTGCGGATGCGTGGAGAGAAAAGCGCCGAGCCGCGCCGGAAGGAACTCGGTGAGGGCCGCGGTGTTGGTCAGCAGGCGCACCTGTCCCTTCAGTCCACTCGCGAAGGTGGCCAGGTCCCCGCGCAAGTGCTCCACCTGCTGCAACACGGCACGCGCATGGTGCGCCAAGGCCCGCCCCGCCTCCGTGGGCCGAATCCCTCGCCGCTCCCGCTCGAGGAGCGGCACGCGCAGCTCGTCCTCCATCGCGCGGATGCGCGCGCTCGCGGACGCCAGCGCGAGGTGAGAGCGCTCGGCGCCTCGGGTGATGCTGCCCTGGTCGATGATGTGGAGGAACAATCGCAGGTCGGTCAGGTCGAAGCGCATGGGTCCAGCCTTCGGAATTCTCGAAGGCTCCCTCTGGGAATGGCGCATTGTCCAGAGCACGCCGCCGAGAAAGCCTCGGGGTATGAACACCTTCGTCCTGCTCTGCCTCGCGGGGACGCTCGCGGGCGCCATGAACGCCGTCGCGGGCGGGGGCAGCTTCGTCACCCTCCCCGTGCTCCTCTGGGCGGGCGTGCCTTCGGCCTGCGCGAATGCATCGAGCACCGTCGCCCTGTTGCCCGGCAGCCTGGCCAGCACCTGGGCCTACCGAGACGACCTCACGTCACTGAATGGCCTGCCGCTTCGGACGCTGCTCGTCACCAGCGTGGCCGGAGGGCTGGTGGGCGCGGTGCTGCTCCTGCGCACCCCGAGCCGTGCGTTCGATGCCTTCATCCCGTGGTTGCTGCTGCTCGCCACGGTCGCATTCGTCGCGGGTCCCTCCGTGGGCAAGTGGGTGCGGCGTCACGTCCAGCCCAGGCCGCGTGGCGTGCTCGCCACGCAGTTCGTGCTCGCCATCTACGGCGGTTACTTCGGGGGCGCGGTGGGCATCATGATGATGGCGGTCTGGGGTCTGCTCGGGGCCGTGGACCTTCGGGCCGCGACCCCCGCCAAGACGCTGCTGGTCGCCGCGACGAACGCGGTCGCGGTGGTCTGCTTCATCGTCGCGGACAAGGTGTGGTGGCCGCAGACGCTCGCGCTCCTCGGGTCCTCGGTGATGGGTGGCTATGGGGCCGCTCGCCTCGCGCGGCGCCTGGATGCGCGCGGCCTGCGCCGCTGCGTCTCGGCGCTCAGCATCCTCGTGACGCTCGCGTTCTTCCTGCGCCACGCGTAGTCGCGCGGTCAGCGTGCGCGCGAGAGCAAGGCCCGCAGGGCATCGCGCGTCAGCGGGCTCGCCGTGTTCGCGCATGACGCCAAGACACTCCGGGCTCGGGCCAGCGCCTCGCGGTCCAGCGACTCCAGCGCCGTCAGCGCAGCGCCCTGCGTGTCGGGTACGTCCGAGACGAGCTGCGCGCCGAGCACGCCCACGGCCTCCTCGGTCGCCCACCCGCTTCGCAGCAGGGCGCAGGCAGCGGTCGCGGCGACCTCGGCGCGGTCCGCCCGCAAGGCTTGCATGAGGGCGCTCACCGCGCGCGGCGAGGGACTCGCGGCGAGCCCCAGCATCACGAGCGCCTCGACGCCCGCCGTGGGCTCGGCGTCGTCCCACACTTGAAGCAACGCCGCCTCCAAGTCCGGGAGGACAGGTAGGGGGAGCCGCTGCCGGTGCAGCTCCTCCAGGAGTCCTCGCAGCGAGGCCAGCGCCAGGTAGCGCCGCGCGCCCTCGGTGCGCTGAATCAACGCGAGCATCACCGAGGCCGTGCTGTTCGGCGCCGAGGGAGCCAGCGAGACGAAGGCCTCCAACGCCGTGTCCCCGACCTCGCCCTCTTCGTCCAAGCGAGGGAGCAAGGCGGGGAGCAGCGTCAGCGCGGGCACGCCCACCCGCCCCACCGCGCTCGCGGCGGCACGCCTCACCGCGGGCGAGGCGTGGGCCAGCGCCGCCTCCAGGGAAGGAATCTGCTCGGGCACCACGCGACAGACGTGGGCCAGCACCATCGCCGCGTCTACGACTTCCGGAGAGTCAGCGTCGGCACGCGACAGCGCCGCGACCACGGCACCGAACGCCTGCTCCGCCAAGGAGACTTGGGGCGGCCACCACGAGGACTGGAGCAGCGCGAGGATGGCGGCCCGCGAAGTCGCCCGCGCCCGCGGCAGGGTCTCCAACAGGATGCCCGCGGCCCGCTCTCGCGCCCGCGCATCCTCGGACTCGAGCGCCGTCCCCATCGCCTCCAACGCGCGTGACACCTCGCGTGGATCCGCGCCGCCGAGCCGCGCCGTCCAGGCATCGAGTGGATGACTCACGGGTAGCGGTCCACCACGAGGATGACCCCAGTGTTGTCTTGCACCACGGAGAAGCCCTTCATGGGGCTCGGGTACGCGATGAGCCCCTCGCCATCCCGATCCCAACGCGAATCCAAGAGGACGCCACAGAACGGCACGGACAGCGCGCCGCTCTCGGGGACGAAGATGCGGTCGTACCGCCCGAAGACCCGGTGCTTCGTCACGAACAAGCGCCCGCCAATGCGCGCCCCCGGCAGCATCTTCTCGCCGTCCGCGCGCGGCGTCGCGATGACGAAGCTGTAGTTGTAACGAGCCGGGCCCGGATGGTCCTGGATGCTGTCCACGATGACGGGGATGCGGTCCCCCGGCTTCAGCCCCAACCGCTGCATCTGGAGCTGCGAGCCCTTGGGACAATCTCCGTCGGGGGGCATCCACTTGGGCCGCTCGGGCTTCGCTTCCGCCGGCGCCGCATGTCCACACCCAGCCCAGGCCCCGAGCATCGCCAGGACGCTCAGCCCCATCACACCGCGGCGCCAGGACGCGTGTCCCGCCAGAGGCCCGGTCATCAGAACGCCCCGATGCTGAAGTGGAACTGCGTGGGGGCCTCGTTGACGGCCTCGTCGCGGTCCAGGTTGAACCCCACGTCGAACGCGAGCGGGCCCACGGGCGTCACGTAGCGCAACCCCACGCCCGCCGAGTAGCGCAACTCCGTGGGGTCGAACAGCGTGCGGTCCTGCCACAGGTTGCCCGCCTCGATGAAGAGGCCCAGGTCCAGCGCGGCGAGCGCGGGCACGCGCAGCTCCGCCTTGCCCAGCGTGTAGAGTTCACCGCCCTGGCTCGTGGGGAACTGCCCCGCGAGCACGGCCTTCAAGTCCTCCGAGCAACCCGAGGGCGTAATCAGCGAGCGGCAATCGCTCAGCCGCTGGTGCAGCGCCTGCCGCACGTCCTGCGGCAGCACGCCATCTTCGCGGAAGCCTCGGAGGCTCGATGAGCCGCCCAGGTAGAACAGCTTCGAGCCGATGTTCTGCGCGCCCTCCGTCAGCGGCACGATGGTGCCCGCGCGCGCGCTCAACGCCACGCTCGCGCGGCGCCCCAGCGGCGCGTACACGCTGAGATTGCCCGCGAGCTTCACGCTGTTGATGGGGAACGCCGGAACGCGATCTCCCGCCACATCCGTGGGCCGCACGCTGAGCCCGCGCATGAACTCCGCGCTCGTCGTCAGC
Organism: Citreicoccus inhibens; assembly: GCF_019039035.1. GTDB lineage: Bacteria > Myxococcota > Myxococcia > Myxococcales > Myxococcaceae > Citreicoccus > Citreicoccus inhibens. Next base: position 29,370 of record NZ_JAHNZT010000006.1, read on the forward strand.
ACCATGCCGCGCCGGGGATTGGCCGGGTCATCACGGAAGTCGAGCGTCGCGGCCGGTCGCAGCGAGTGCAGCGCGAAGTCACCGAACGGATAGCGCAGGCGCTCTTGATCCGCGCGGTTCACCAACTCCAACACGCCCGCGCGTGAGCGCAGCCGGTTGTTCTCCACCTCGTACTGGAGCGACAGGTTCAGCCACGAGGACACCGCCCAGTCCAAGCCCGCCACGGCGGCGAACCGCGTGGACAGGTACGAGGGCCGGTGCACGCGCTCGCCAATCAGGTCCAGCCGCGCGCCCACCTCCTGCGGAGAGAGGAAGTAGAGCCGCGACTGCGACAGCGCCAGGTTGCCTCGCCCACCGAGCCCGCTGAGGCCATCCAGGTCCGAGTCGCACGCCGAGCCCTGTGCGAGGCCTGAGTCACACCCCGCGGGCCTCCGGTCCGAGCCCAGCGCCTGCGCACTCCAGCCCGCGTAGTTCACCTTGCCGCGCGCGAGCACGTTGAGGCCCTTGCCATCCACGTTGCGCCACGCCGTGTCCAACGTGACGCGGGGACCGTCGACCAGGAAGTAGCCGCCGGACACTTCGCCATCCAACCGCGCCCGCTCCTGCACCGACACGAGCACGTCCTTGGAGCCCTCGCGCCGATTGGGATCCGCCAGCGACACCTCGGCCTGCTTGAACAGCCCCAGGCGCGCCAGCCGCCGCTGCCCATCTGCCAGGTCCTCCATCGACAGCGGCGCGCCTTCCTTCAGGTCCAGGTAGGCCAGCACCACGTCTGGATCCGTGCGCGTCAGGCCCTGGATGAGCACCTTGCCCACGTGCACCCGGGGCCCGGCGTCCACCTCGAAGACCACGCTCGCGGCCTTGCCCTCGCCATCCACCGTGACCTTGTTGGCCACGTGGGCGAACAGGTAGCCCTCGTGCCCCAAGCCGCGCTCGGTCGCGGCGCGCACCTGCTCCACCCGCTCGAAGCTCAGCGGCGCGCCGCGTCTCAACATCGCGCGCGTCCATTCCGAGTGGACGTCGGCCGGCATGCCCTCGAAGCGCACGTCACGCACCAGCGCGCGCGGCCCTTCCTCCACGTCGAAGTCCGCCACCGCCGTGTGCTGGACGGTGTCCATCGTCAGGCCACGGAACGTCACCAGCGCGGAGGAGAAGCCCTGCTCGCGGTAGGCCGTCGTCATGCCGTCCGCCGCGTCCAGCCACGCCTCTTCCACATAGACCGTGGAGGGGTCGGGCGGCGGCTCCACGCCTTGAATGTCGGGCGGGTGGCGCCCCTCCATCGCCAGGGGATCATCGCGCAGGGGAAGGTCCAGCTCAGGCCGAGTCTCGCCCGCCGCCACGCGCGCGGTGAGCTGCGCGCGCAGGTCCTGGCTGGATACGGCCGTGTTGCCGTGGAAGCGCACCTCGGTCACCCGCAGCGGGTGGCCCTCCTCCACGTCGAACGTGAGCGCGGCGACCGCCCCGTCCGCGCGCTCCACCGAGTGCGCCCGGACACGCGCCGAATGGAAGCCACGCTGTCGGTAGAAGGCCTCCAGCTTGCGCGCGAGCCGCGCCTCCACCACGTCATCCAGCGTGTCCTCCCCCTCGTAGGCGGCGACACGCGCCAGGAGGACATCGGGCATGCGGTGATTGCCCCGGAAGCGCATCGTGAAGCGCGGCCCCGCGCTCAACGGAACGGCCACCGCCGCCCCGCCCTCCTCCACCGTCACGGTGGGCACGCCCACGCGCGCCCTCCAGCGGTGGTCCTCGCGCAGGAACACGCGCAGCCGCTCCAGCCCCGCTTCCAGCCTGCCCCGGTCGAAGACGTCGCCCGGGCGCATGCCGAGCGTGTCCATCAGTCGCGGCAGAGGCAGGTCCGAAGCGCCGAGGAATGTCACCTGCCGCACGCGCGTGGGCAGCCCTTCCTCCAGGCGCAGCGTCACTGCCACCCCGCCACCCGGCACGGGCGCCTGCGAGGCGTCCACCTTCACGGCGTCATAGCCCCGAGCCCGATACGCCTCCTGCACCGCGCCGACCGCGGACTCCAGCTCCTCGGGGTCCAACGGGCCGCCCTCCAGCAGGTTGCTGGCCTCCAGCACCTCGGCGGTCGTGAGGACCTGATTGCCGTGAACGGAGACGGTGGAGAGCCGCAGCAAGGGCGTGAGCAGGAAGACGAGCCGCACGCCACCGGGCACGTCCTCCTTGCGCGCCACCACGTCCGAGAAGCGCCCCGTGGCCCACAGCCGCTCCACCGAGCGACGCACCGCGCTCGGCGACAGCGCCTGTCCCTTGCGCACGGCGACGAGCGACGAGAGCCCCTCGGCGTCCGTGCCGCCCGGCAGGTGCAGCTCCACCGAGACCACCTCGGGAGCGTCCTCCGCGCGCGCCTGCCACGGCCCCACCGCGCACGCCCACGCGAGCGCCAGCGCGACCCACGCGGCTACTCGACCTCCCAGCCCAGCTTCAGCTCGAGCCCGAGGTTTCCAAACGAGGCTTCGCTGTTCTCGTTGTCCCACTGGGCCTGCGCGGAAAGTCGGTCGTCGAATCGATACTCGGCCCGCGCCCGCGTCCCGCGACCGCTCACCGGTTGTGTCATGCCGATCTTAAGCTTCTCCGACAGGAACTTCGACTCCAGTTGTGCGGTGGGCTCCGCCTGCCGCGTGGCGTCGTTGTAGGTGGTGGAGATCTGAAGGGACAGGTCGCGCAGAACCGGGTTGCTCGGCAAGAAGCGCCGGAGCTGCCGGTCCAGACCGGACACGTTGAAGAGGGCCTCGGCCGCCAGCCCGGCGCTGGCCGAGGCCGCCGTGTCCTTGTCCGAGCTCGTCACGCCCAGGGTCAACAGCGACAGGACATCACCCTCCGTGAGCGCGGGCTCGGACGACAAGATGATTTGCGGGTCCGCCGGCTTGCCGAAGGCGTGCAGCCGCACCACGTACTCGCGCACCTGCGTCTGCGCCTGCACCTCGAACACGGGGTCGATCCCCGTCGGGTCGCGGAACTCCACCTGCCCCTGGTTGATGGCGAACGGGTTGTTGCGGAAGAACGCCTGACTGCCCTCCGCCGCCTCCACGCGCCCCAGCAGCCCCGGCCGCACGTCCGTGCCGGTCAGCCGCACGTCCCCGAGCAGCCGCGCCTTGGCCAGGTTGTTCTCCACGCGCACGTCACCGAAGTGCACGTTCACGTCCCAGGTGACGAACGGGTCGCGCGCGCGCTCGCCCGGCAAGCCGCCCACCATCGCCGTCCGGCGCTGAAGCCCCTTGAGCAGCGACTCCACGTCCACCGACTTCTGATAGCGCAGCTTGACGATGTCCAGGCCCCCCGTGACGGTGAGGCCGTCCGGCGGGCCAATCACCTGGAGCAGGCCGGACACGGTGATGGGCAGGTCCTCCGTCAACCGGTACGGCACCTCGTCGAGTTGCAGCGTCAGTCCCAAGCGCTTCGGCTTGAAGCGCTCCAACCGCACGTCACCGCGCGCGGACACGTGCCCGTCGTTGAGCTGCCCTTGCAAGTGCTCCAGCAGCACGCGCTGGCCCGTGAGTTCCAACCGCCCCGACACGCCGCGCACGTTGACGGGCAGGTCTCGCATCGTCACGCGCACGTCGGACAGCTCCGCGGAGCCCACCAGGGACGGCTCGTCCAACGTGCCCGTCGCCTCGGCGTCCACGCGCAGGAGCCCGCTCGCGCGCTCCACTCCGGGCAGGAAGGGCTCCAAGAGGCGCACGTCCATGGCGCCGTCACGCAGGCTCACGGCCATGCCTTTGCCACTCACCGAGCCGCCCAGCGTCACGTCCAGCGACGTCCCGCTGAAGCGGAAGGGCAACACCTCCAACGTCCCCGCGTGATACGTCAACGAGATGGGGCCCTTGTTGTCCGCGCGCAGCTCGCCGCGGGTGAGCACCAGCTTCTGCACCTGCGCGGAGGCTTCGTAGGACGCGGGGTCCAGCAACGGGCCCTGCGCGGACACGCGGCCCGCGAGCGAGCCGGACACGCCCTGGAGATACGACGCCTGAGGCAGCAGCGGGCGAATCTCCGGGAGCTGCAACGCGATGGAGGAGTCGAAGCGATAGGGCTCCTTCACCTTCATCGTCATCCAGCCCTGCGCGTCTCGGAACGGATGGCCGTCCACCCGCAGGTCCTTGCCCACCTGGCGCAGTTGGAGGTCCATGGCCCCCAGGTCTCGCGAGGCGAACATCACATGCGGCCCCTTGAGCGAGGCCTCCACCACCGGCAACTCCCCGTTGCCCGTCACGCGCCCATCCAGTTCGAGCACCCCCTGGATGCCCATGCGCTCGCCGAGCTCCGGCCCCACCGCCTCCGTCAACGACAGGTGGTCTCCCCCGAAGCGGTAGTCCAGCCCACCCGCGAACAGGAGCGTGCCCTCGGCCCACAGCCGGCCTTGCGGCCCCTCCAACACGGTGCGCTCCAGCACCATCTCCTTGCCATCCACGAAGCGCAGCCGCGCCGAGCCCGCCCCCAAGCGCCGCCCGTAGTAGCGGGTGTCCTTCATGTCGAAGGCCACCAGGCCCTCCAGCTTCTCGACGGGGCTGTCGATCTCCACGCGCCCCGAGGCCGTCCCCGTCAGCGGCCCTTGCATCACCGCGAGCGAGGAGCTCAGGCCCGCCACCACGTCCACCAGGTCCTCGGTGCGCCCCTGCGGCACGTTCACGTCGAGGCGCGCGTGCAAGACACGCCCGAACGTCAGCGCCCCCTTGCCGAAGTACTGCGTGCGCCCCTTCTGGCCCGTGAGCGAGGGGAAGGCCATCACGCCCCCCGAGTACGTCAGCTTGCCCTGCACCACGCCCAGGCCCAGGTTCCAGAAGACAAAGTCGCGCAGCGACAGGCTCGACTCCACCTTCACGTCCGAGTACGGCCCGGTGATGACGTACGTGGCCGAGCCGCGACCCGACCAGGGCAGCTTCGCGATGTGACCGAAGTCCGCCAGCTCCAGGTCCCCGCCGCCGCGGATGTCCAGGCCACGTGCCTTGTCATAGAAGAGCGTCACGTCGCCGCGCACCCGCGAGCGCCCCGAGTCCGCGGTGATGTTCGCGAACGTCACCCGGTCCGGCAGCAGCTTCACCAGCGTCTGCGCGCGGGCCCGGTCGAACTCGAGCAGCGTCTTGCCCAGGGACTCGGGCGCGTCATACGGCCGCGTGGCGAGCACGAAGCGCCCGGCGCGCAGCTCCAAAGGCCCTGAGATATTGGGGCGAGGAAGCAACGTGCCGGACAGATGCGCGGTCACGCTCGCGGGGAAGTCCACCCACGACCCCACGATGCCCGCGCGCTCCAGGATGCGGCCGAGCGAGGCCTCCTCGGTGGTGAGCGACACCTCCACCGGCAGGTCGGGCATCAACCGCAGCGAGCCCGCCACCTTCACGCGCCCGCTGCCTACGGGGATTGACAGCTCCTCCACTCGCACGCGATCCCCCACGTACGCCAACCGCGCGGTGAGGCTCACGGGCCCGTACTTCTCGTAAGCGAGGTTGCTGGCGGACACGTCCGCGGACACCGCGAGCGCGGCGGGCCTCCCCGTGACGGAGAGGCGAGACCACAGGTGCCCCGTGGCGGGCCGGGGCAACAGGCGCGCGCGATGCAACGTCTGCAGCGGCAGGAACACCTGCGCGTCCAGCGCGAGCTGCGGCTGACACAGCGTCTCCACGCGACCAGACAGCGTGGTGGTGAAGTCGTCGAGCGTGACCTCGGCGCGCTCCACGTCGAGCTGCGCCTCGGTGGGGTCCAACACGCCGGTGAACACCAACCGGCCCAGCGCCAGCTCGCCGCCGTCCGCGCCCAGTTGCACCAGTCCGCTGCGCGCCTCGACGTCGAACTCCATGACGCCCCAGCGCTCCACCCAGCCCACGTCCAGGTTGGTGATGTCCACCCGCCGGCCGCGAGGCAGCACGAGCCGCACCTCCGCGCCCGTGATGTCCAACTTCGCGATGCGCAGGCGATCCAACGGCGCCAGGAAGCAACGCCCCGGCTCGCGCGGCGCCGCGGGCGCGGGTTGAGACAGGTCCAGGTTGACGCGCGGGTGCCGCACACGCACCTGCCCCAACGTGAAGCGCCGGCCCAACGGCCCGAAGAAGCCGAAGCGCACCTCCGCGAGATCCGCCGCGAACAACGGCGTGTCGGAGCCCGGCGTGAAGAGCGACACGCCATGCAGCAGCACGCGCGAGCCCAGCGGATCCAACTCGCACCGCCCGATGCCGACGTCCATCCCCAGCACGCCCGGGAGGTGGCGCCGCGCCAGCGTGCACGCCGCATCCCACGAGGCCTGAGTGCGCAGGACCAGGATGCTCCCCGAGAGAACGAGGAGCACCACGAGCAGCGCCTTGCGCGCACCGTTGCGGCCCTGGGATGCCAAGACCGCTACAGCTTACCGAGCCCCTCGAGGTAGCGGTCGATCTCCGCCAGATCGATCTTGGATTTCGCCGTGCGAGGCAGTGACGTCGCTGGCGCCGCCTGCTCGCTCGCCGACGAGGCGGCCGCCCCGCCCTGGAGCCCGAGGTTCTGCCCGATGCGATTCACCAGCTCGGCGCCAATGCTCTCCTGCCGGGCCAGGAACGCCTCGAAGAGGGCGTTGTCGCACAAGGTGTTGATGACGCGAGGCGTGCCCCCCGAGTGCGCATGCACCGCCAGGAGCGCCTCGGCCGTGAAGGGCATGCGCGGGCAGCCCGCCAGCCGGAGCCGATGCTTGATGTAGGCCTCGGTGGACTCCGCCGTGAAGGGCTCCAGCTTGTAGCGGAGCGCCACGCGCTGGGCGAGCGGAGGGTCCAGCTTGAGGTTCTTCTCGATCTCCGGCAGGCCGAAGAAGACGAAGGAGATGAGCTTGCGCTCGGGGACCTCCAGGTTCAGCAGCCCCCGGAACTCCTCCATGATCTCCCGCGTCTCCAGCATCTGCGCCTCGTCGATGAGGACGACGGCCTTCTTGCCGGACTCGTGAATCTGCAGCAGGCGCTGGTAGAGCTGGGACAGGAGCGCCAGCTTCTCCTGCGCGGGATTCTCCACGCCCAGTTGGAGCGCGATCCGCCGCAACAGCCAGTGGGCGGTGATGCCCGAGTGGATGATGACCAGCAGCGCGGCCTCGTACTCAGACTCCGGCAGCGAGTCGAGCATGCGCCGGGCGAGCGTCGTCTTGCCCGCGCCGATGTCCCCGATGAGGATGGACAGGCCCTTCATGTAGCCCACGGCGTGCATCAGCCGCGTCAGCGCCTGCGAGTGCTGAGCTGAGTTGTAATAGAAGCGACTCACCGGAGCGTTGGAGAAGGGCTCCTGGGTGAGTTCGAAGAAATCGAGGTAGGTCGTCATCGGTTCGCCGGACCTCGTGGCAGCACACTACACGTAGCCGACTTTGCGCGCCTTGGGCGCGCCAGCGGCTGGCACCTGGGTGGGAGCGGCGCTCGGGCCCTTGCCTCCAGCGGCGCCCTTCGCGGCCGCGGGAGCCTCGTCGCTCTCGGGAGACGTCGTCGCCGCCAATCGCGTCACGTGCGCCGACACCTCGCGATACTTCGCGTCCTGCGAGGCCACGCGCTGGTAATGGAACAGCGCCTTGCCCGCCTCGCCCAGCGCCTCGTACGCGCTGGCCAGTTCGAAGCCGAGGGCCTTGGCCACCTCCCCCACCGCCAGCGGGCTCGCGAGTCCTTCCTTGAAGACGCGCACCGACTCGGCGGGCTGGCCGCGCATGGTGTGAAGCATGCCGGTCATCGTCAGGCAGTCCAGCTCGCGCTTCGTGCCCACGCAGCCCTGGCGGGCCACTTCGAACTCGTGGACGGCGTCGTCCAGCAGGCCCATTTCCTTGTAGGCGATGCCCAGGTCGTAGTGCGTGTCCACGTCCTCGGGCTTCACCACCTTCGCCAGGCCCTTCTTGAACTCGGCGAAGACCTCGTCCACCGAGTACTGGAAGTCGTCCTCTGCCGGGGGCGCCTCCGCCAGCGCCTCGCCGCCCAGGCCGTCGATCTCCCCCGCCAGCTCGGCCGCGAGGTCGAACGCATCGCGCTCCCCCGTGGACTCGGTGACGGGCTGCACGCTGGGCACGGCGAGCGGCTCGGCGGGCGCCTCATCCTGGGGCGCGTTGCCTTGCGCCTCCAGTTCCTCCAGGCGAGCCATCAGCTCGCCCGCGCGCGCGTGGCCCGGGAAGGCGATCGCCACCGTCTCCAGGATCTCTCGCGCCTCCTCGAGCAAGCCCTGGTCGAGGAAGAAGGAGGCCTCGTCGCACTCCTCGGCCGCGGGCTCGTCCTCGAACTCCGCCTCTGCCTCGGGCAGGGCCTCCGTCTCGGGCAGGGCCTCCACTTCGGCCACCGCCGTCGCCTCGGTGTCGTCCTCCAGCGGGGACAGGTCCGCGGCCGCCAAGGCGATCGCATGCGCCGCCGTGGGAGCGTCGTCTTCCTCGCCCAGGCCCGGCGCGTCGAAGTCGCTGCTGCTCAGCGCGGCGATGCCCACGCGCGTGGGAACTTCGTCCTCCTCGAACGCGGCGCCCCCCAACTCGGCGGGCTCATCCTCCGAGAGCGCGGGGAGCTGCAACGTGTCCGGTGCCGCCTCATCCAGCAGCGCGCGAGAGGGAGACAGGACACGGGTGGGCGGTGCGTCCTCCTCGTCGCCCAGGGCCATCGCGCCCAGGTCGTCGCTCGGAGCGGACATGTCCTCGTCGGACGACATGTCCGCGAACGACGTCTCGTCCTCTCCACCCGACACGAGCGGCTCGTCGTCGTGCATCGACGACAACCCGGGCTCGTCCGTCAACATCAGCCCGTCGTCGGACACCAACGCATCCGACAGCGCCGCCGCCGCCAGGTCCTCCGGCGCGGGCGAGTCCTCGAACACCTCGTTCTCGTTCGAGGTGATGGGCTCGCCGACCAGGGCCTCCTCGCTGACGACCGTGCTGTCGGCGCCGTCGTCGATGACCTCGTCCGAGTCCGTCCCGTGGCTCAGCGCGGCCAGGGCCAGCTCATCCCCGGGAGGCTGCGCGAGCGCATCGTCCGGCGGCTCCGCGACGAGGATCTCATCGTCGTTCGAGTCCACCAGGATGGCGTCCTCGCCCAACGACTCCACCATCATCGGGCTGACGACCGGCGCGGCCACCGCGGCGTCGGAACGCAGCACCGCCAGGAACGCCGGCACCTCCGGATGCGCCGGGTTCTCCTGCAGGATGTTCAGGAGGTACGGCTGCGCGCGCTGCACATCCGCGCGACGCGTGCACAGGCGAAGCACGTTGAGCAACTGCTCGGAGGCCTGCGCCACGTTATTGGCGGCGACGTAGATGTGGTACGCCTTCTCGTGCGCGTCCAGGTTCTCCGGATCGACGGAGAACACCTTGCGCAGGTGCTCCAGCGCTTTGTCGTGGAGCCCGTACTTCACGTAGACGTCGGTCTCGGTGAGCAGCTTCGAGAGCTGCTCGCGGCCCATGCCCTGCGGCGCGGAAGGCGCCTGGACCGGCGCGGGCGCGGGAGCCGGCTGCGCGACCGGGGCAGGCGCCGCGGCACGAGGAGCCGCGGCCACGGGGGCGGCGGGCTGCGGCGCCGGGGCCGGAGCAGGCGCGGGAGGCTCTTCTAGCGGCGCACGGCGGGCGAGCAGATCCGGATCCTGCGGATCCAACACTTCGATCTGCGTCCAGACCGCCTCGGCCTCGGTCGCGCGGCCGCGCTCCTGATGAATCTTCGCGAGCTCTTTGTAGACGGAGACCGTCTTCGACGTCTGGCCCAGTCCCTGGAACGCCTGCGCCAGCAGCGTCAGCGTCTCGACGTCGCGGCCATCCGCCTTGAAGCACACCTGCAGCTTCGCGAGCGCCCGCTTCTGATCCGCGCGCTGGAGGTACGCCGCCGCCAGCTCCTTGGCCAGCGAGAGGTTGTCCGGCTCGAGCGAGGACAACCGCTCCGCGACGCGGAGCCAGTCTTCCATGCGGGAGTTGCGCTTGAGGTACTCGGCGGCGCGCTTGAACTCCTGCAGCGCCTCCTTGGCCATGTTCTCGCGCGCGTACAGCTCCGCGAGCTTGATCTTCGACGCCACGTTCTCGGGGTCGAGATCCACCATCTTCTTCAGCGTGTCGAGAGAGGCCTTGGTGTCGCCCGCCTTGTCGTAGTGGTTGGCGACAATCTGGAAGTAGGCCATCGCCTCGGACATCAACCCGAGCTGCTGGTGCAGCTCCGCCAGCTTGAGGTTCACCTCGAGCAGGTTGGGGTTGAGCTTGAGGACCTGCTTGTAGAGGGCGACCGCCTTGAGGAAGAACCCGTCCGAGGAGTAGCTCTCGGCCACCTTCGTGAAGAAGTGCGCCGCCTGGGGGTTGTCGTTCTTCTTCTGGTACAGCTCGCCCATCTTCTGGAGGACCCGGATGTCCTTCGGATCGACTTCCAGAACCTTCTGGTACTCCTTGATGGCCTTGTCGTAGGCACCCTTCGCGACGAGTTTCGCGGCAGCTTCGATGATCTTGTTCTTGTCCATCGAGCGTGGGCTTCCGGCAGGCCAAAACCCCGAGGAACTTCGGGGGTTTCTGTCCTCAACTGAGGGGGATGTCGGAGGCTAACGGAATCCTCCGATGCGGGTCAAGAAACAGCCCGGCGTCCCCCCCGGGGCCGGATCACCCGCCTGAGTGGCTGGCCACCAGGCAGGCGTCACGCCCAGCGCACCAGCGCCTAGGGCGTCTCTTCCACGGCCTTCTTCAGCCGGTGGGTCCCCGTCTCGCTGGCCAGGAGTCGCTCCACGAAGCGGGTGTCGTAGTTGCCCTCCAGGAAGGCATCCTCGACCAGGGCAGCGCGGTGGAACGGGATGTTGGTGCGAATCCCCTCCACCACATACTCGGACAGCGCCCGCTGCATGCGGCGGATGGCCGTCTCGCGGTCCTCCGCGTGCACGATGAGCTTGGCCAGGAGGCTGTCGTAGTACGGCAGCACCGTGTAGTTCTCGTAGGCCGCCGAGTCCACGCGCACGCCGTAGCCACCGGGCACGCTGTAGCCGGTGATCTTCCCCGGCCACGGCGCGAAGGTGATGGGATCCTCGGCGTTGACGCGGCACTCGATGGCGTGCCCGCGAATCTGCACATCCTCCTGCTTGAGGCGCAGGGGGTGGCCGTAGGCCATGCGGATCTGCTCGCGCACCAGGTCGATTCCCATGACCAACTCCGTCACGGGGTGCTCCACCTGGATGCGGGTGTTCATCTCCATGAAGTAGAACTGCCCGCGCTCGTCGAGCAGGTACTCGATGGTGCCCACGTTGTTGTAGCGAAGCTTGCGCATCGCCGCGACGGACACCTCGCCCATCTTCTTGCGCAGCTCCGGCGACAGCGCGGGCGACGGGCACTCCTCGATGAGCTTCTGGTGCCGGCGCTGCACCGAGCACTCACGCTCATTGAGGTGGATGATGTTGCCGTGCTCGTCCGCGACGATCTGGATCTCGATGTGGCGCGGCTTCTCCACATACCGCTCGATGTAGAGGTCGCCATTGGAGAAGCTCGCCACGGCCTCGGCCTGCGCGGTGGCGAACGCCTGGGCGAGCGCGCTCGGATCGCGGACGATCTTCATCCCCTTGCCACCACCACCGGCGGCGGCCTTGAGGATGACCGGGAAGCCAATCTCCCGTGCGAAGGCCTCGGCCTCCTTCGGGTCCTTCACGGTGCCAGGGCTGCCCGGCAGCAGCGGCATGCCCGCCTCACGGGCCGCAGCGCGCGCGCGCACCTTGTTGCCCATCAGCCGCAGCATCTCCGGCCGGGGACCGATGAAGCGAATCTTGCAGTTCTCGCAGACCTCCGCGAACTCGGCGTTCTCCGAGAGGAAGCCGTAGCCCGGGTGGATGGCGTCCGCGCGGGTAATCTCCGCCGCGGAGAGCAACTGCGGGACGTTGAGATAGCTTTCCTTGGAGGCCGGCGGCCCGATGCACACCGCCTCATCGGCGAAGCGCACGTGCAGCGCGTTGGCATCCGCCGTGGAGTGCACCGCCACGGTGGCGATACCCAACTCGCGGCAGGCACGGATGACCCGCAGGGCAATCTCCCCACGGTTGGCAACCAGCACCTTCTTGAACACGCCGTGCTCCTTGAGAGTGCCTGGAGGGGCGCCCGGGACAAGCCGGGCACCCGCACCTCAGGCTCAGACCGGCTCGATGCGGAACAGCGACTGGCCGAACTCCACCGGGCGACCGTTCTCGACGAGGATCTCCGCCACGCGACCCGAGACCTCGGATTCGATCTCGTTCATCAGCTTCATGGCCTCGACGATGCAGAGAATCTGCCCCTTCTTCACCACCGAGCCCACGTCCACGAACGCGGGCTGATCCGGGGCGGGCGTCCGGTAGAACGTCCCCACGAACGGGCTCGAAATCACGAGCCCCGGCTTCTCCGCCGCCTTCTCGGGGGCAGCCGCTGCCGGCGTCGCGGCCGGAGCGGGAGCCGCCAGCGCGCGCGGCGCTGCGGGGGCCGCGTACTCCGCCGGCGGCGCCACCGTCACACTCGGCCCGGAAGGCGCCGTGTGGTGAACGATGGTGGTCTCCGGAGCATGGCCACGGCGGATGAACAGCTTCTCGTCGCCGCGCGTCCACACCAGCCGCGTCACGTCGGACGACTCGAGGATCTCCACAATCTGCCGGAGGGCCTCGACGTCCAGGGACGTCGTCCCCGCCTGACGCGTTTCGGTGGCGGGCGCGGCCGCCCGGACTGCCTTGCGCTTCGTTGCCATTACGTCCACTCCCTCCGAAGTCGCCGCGATGCGGACGACTATCCCGCGGTGGCCACGCGCGTCAGGTACTTGCCGCCATCACGCGTGTCGATCTTGAGCACGTCGCCCTCGTTGATGAAGAGCGGAACGTTGACGGTGAAGCCTGTCTCCAGCGTCGCCGGCTTCAGCGCGCCGGACACGGTGTCGCCTCGGACGCCCGGGTCACACGTGGTGACCTTCAGGTCCACCGAGTTCGGCAGCGTCACGCCAATGGCCTTGCCATTGTAGAAGAGCACATCGACGTTGATGTTCTCCTTCAGGAAGTTGCGCGCCTCTCCGAGCACGTCCTTGGTGAGGAACGTCTGCTCGTAGTTGTGCTTGTCCATGAAGTAGAAGTCGTCGCCCTGAGCATACAGGTACTCCATGCTCTTCTCTTCGATGTCGGGCCGGCCGACCTTGTCGCCGGACTTCATCGTCGGCTCGAGCACGCGACCGCTGATCAGGCTGCGGATCTTCGTCCGAACGAACGCCGAGCCCTTGCCCGGCTTCACGTGCTGGAAATGTTCGATGACGAACGGCTCGCCGTCGATCTCGATCTTCAACCCGTTGCGAAACTCGGACGTGTCAATGACACCGGCCATGGGACCGACTCCTTCGGACTTACGAAAGCTGCGAAAAGTCCGGGGTGTCTAGCCCATGCCCCTGTTCCTGAAAAGAGGAAAGGAGCAGTGCGTGCGGTGCGTTGCCCGACAGGCATGGGAGGCCCTCGGGCCTCCCCGCTACAACTCGGCGCGAACCTTGGGCGCCGTCACGCGCAGGACGTAACGCCCCTTGCCGTAGTTCCCCTCCGCGCTCAGGGCGAGCACGAGGAAGTACTCCGGGGACACCAGCCGCATGATGGTGAGCACCTTCTCACTGTTGATGCTCACCTCCGTCACCGCGCCCGTCTTCAGCGCTTCCGCGGCGTTCTTCAGCTGCGTCAGGAGGTTGGCGTACTCCACCCAGGCCCCGGACAGGTCCAGGTCCTCGACCGCCTCGTCCTTCTGGAACGTCTCGACGGAGATGCCGTCGAAGCCCATCACGCTGCAGGCAAGGGCCCCGTCGACCTGATTGACCACCGACTCGAGGTGTGTGCGGAAGGACATGGCAAGCGCTCGTGGAGGACCAGCGACGGGCCCGAGGAGACTACGGGTTCACGCACTCCGGGTAGACGCCATCCTGGCCCCCGAAGGTGCCGCACGGCCCAACCGCCTTGAAGATCACCCCTGACGCACAGGTGGGGATCTTGATGGGCGTGTTGCTGACGCTGAGCGGGAAGGTCACTTCGTTCGACTCCGCCTTCGCACCTCCCGCGGTCTTTCCCTTGAACTTGAAGGTCACGAGCACCTGGGCGTACTGACCAGCGGTCACGGCGGCCTTCAGCTTGTTGTAGGCCGCCACCGTGACGAGGTCGAGCACCACGATGTTGTCCTTCGTGGCTCCCCGAACCGCGAGGCGAACCGGCACCTCCTCCGGGTCCATGCTGAGATTCGTCCCAGAAGAGCCCCCGACCGAGGAGTCCAGCAGGGTCGCCTTGTACGTCACCGACATCCGGTCGATGTAGACCGCGTCGGGATCCGATGTGCCGTCAACGGGCAGGCTCCCGATGACAACCGGGCCTTGGTTGAGGCTGGAGTTCACCATGAACGCCGCGATGTAGCTCACCGCGTAGTTCAAGTTGACCGAGCCGTTCAGGATGCTCGGATCGGTCGCGGTGACCTTGCATTCCACATCCAGCTGCTTCGCATCGAAGACCTGGATCTCGGTCGGCGAGTCAACACAGGCCCCCAGACCCAGGGCCAGCACAGCCGCGGCGAAAAAGACGCGCTTCATAGAGAGACGCTCTCCTGTGAGAGGACGCGGCAGCCGAATCAGAGGCTCTGCGCGATCGACTGGCGGTTGAGGATACGAGGCGTGATGAAGATGAGCAGTTCCTGACGTTCGTCGCTCTCGGTCTGCCGCTTGAAGAGCAGGCCCAGGACGGGAATCTTCGAGAAGAACGGGACCCGCTGCGAGGCCGTGGAGCCGCGGCGCACGTAGATGCCGCCGATGACCGTGGTGTCGCCGTCCTTCACGAGCACCTGGGTGTTGGCCTCCTTGCGCTGGATGGAGGGCTGACCGTTGGCGCCCGTGTTGGACGCGTCAGGCTGGTTGTTCTGCGCGTTGATGGACATCAGGATGCTGCCGTCCTGGGTGATGTGCGGCGTCACCTCGAGCGACAGGCGGGCCTCGATGAAGGTCGTATTCACGCCGCTCGCGGACGTCTGGCTGAACGGGATGGACAGACCCTGGCTGATGCGCGCGAGGCTGTTGTCCAACGTGGTGACCTTGGGCGCGGAGATGGTCTTCACCGTGCCCTCGTTCTCCGCCGCGGACAGGCGCAGGTTGAGCTGGAGCGCGCCACCCGCGGAGCCGAACACAAAGCCCAGCGCACCACCGGCGCCCTCACCCACCGCGGCCGGCAGGTTCACCGCGAAGTTCGGAGTTCCAGCCACGCCAATCGCCGTGCCGCCCGCGCCACCGGTGACACCCACCGAGTTCGGGAAGATGAGTCCCGTCGAGTTGCCCGTGGCCGCGCTCATGCGAGCCTGACCACCCCACTGCACGCCCAGCGACCGGCTGAAGGTCGTGGAGGCCTCGACGATGCGGCTCTCGATGAGCACCTGCGGCGTCTGCGTATCGAGGCTGCGCACGAGCGTGCGGGCCTTCTCCACGTGCGAGCGGATGTCCTTCACGATGAGCACGTTGGTGCGCGCATCCACCGTCACGGAACCGCGGTCGCTGAGGACGTCCTTCACGCGCGCGGCCATGTCGCCAGCGACTGCGTAGTTGACGGGCAGCAGGTTCACGAGCAGCTCCTCCTGCTGCTGGAGCGACTTCTTGCGCTCCTGGCGGAGCCGCGCCTCCTCCTCCAACGTCTTGAGCGGCGCGATGCGGATGATGTTGCCCAGGTCCTCCTTGCCCAACTGCTTGGTACGCAGGACGAGGTCGAGCGCCTGGTCCCAGGGAACATTGCGCAGGCGGATGGTCACCCGGCCCGACACGTCGTCGGCGACGACGATGTTGCGCTTGGAGATCTCCGCGATGACGCGCAGGAGGTTCTGGATGTCGATGTCCTTGAACTCAAAGGACACGCGCTTGCCCTTGTAGCGCGACTGCTGCGGGGCGCCTTCGGCGGCGTAGGCGGGGGCCTCGGCGGTGAAGCCGGCCGTGCGCTGAGCGACGGCGACCTCCTCCGTCTTCACGCCCTTCACGTCCAGGCGCCAGCTCAGCGTGTTGGAGCCCTGCGAGACGTTCTCCTCGATGGCACCGTCCGCGGCCACCACCAGGCGCACCTTGCGGCCCTCACCCGGCACCGTGAAGGCGCTGATCATCTTCACCGGCGTCTCCAGCGCGCTGGTGTCCAGGCTGCGCTCGAACTTGCGCGGCAGCTTCGCGTTGTCCAGGGTCAGCACCGCGCTGCGGGGATCCGGGCGGTCCACCTTCCACACCACCGGGCCCGAGAGCTTGAGCTGGATGCGGCCGCCCGCGGGGCTCTCGTCGAAGGACAGGTCCTTCACGTCGACCATCGCGGCCTGCGGCGCGGCGGCCGGGGTAGGAATCGGGGTCGAGCGCATCGGCTCGGTCTCGGAGATCTCCGCGACCATCGCGCTGGGCTCCGCCTTCGGCGCCGGCTTGCGCGCCACGGACTCGCCGAGCACGACCTCCAGGCCATTCTGCGTGCGGTCCACGCGGTACGCGGGCATCGCGCCCCGCGCCACCAGCACCAGCCGAACCTTGTCCGAGTGAGCCCCCACGCGCAGGGCATCCAGCACCCCACCCTTCACGCGCGGAGCCTTCGTCGCCATGCCCACGCCGTACACATCGACCGCGAGGCGCGGCGGATCCGCCAGCTCCAGGACCTCGTAGCGAGCGATGTCGCCATCGGTGCCCACGCGCAGCGTGTCCTTGTTGAGGGCCAGCTGGGTGATGTGGTGCGCGGGGTTGGCCACCTCGCGCTCATCCGCCTCGGCAGCGACCACGTTCTCGGGCAGCGGCGCCTTCGTGGGCTCCTTGGTGACCGGAGCGGCCTCGGCGACGACCACGGGCTTCGCGGGCGCGACCGGCTCGGCCACCTTCACCGGCTCGGCAACCACGGCCTTCACCGGCGTGACAGCCTCAGGGGCCTTGGCGGGGGCGAGGGCCACCGCCGGCTTCACCGTCGGAGCAGCGGGGGCCTCGGCCACCGCGGCCTTGACCGGAGCGGCGACGGGCTTCACCTCGGCCGGCTTGGGCGCGACGGCCGCGGTCTGCACCGCGGGAGCCTCTGCGGCGCCATCCACGGAGATGACCACGCGATTGCCGTCCGCGCGAACGTCATACTGAGACGCCTTGTCGAGCGCCACGAGGACGCGGCCCACGCTGGCCCGCTCATCGGAGAACTGCGATGCCACCACGCCCGTCACCGGGCCGGAGCCATCATGGTGCCCCTTGATGCCCGTGGCATCCGCAGACGAGAGGTCGACCACCAGCCGCTCCGGCCCACTCAGCCGGAAGACGGTGAAGGTCGGCGGCCGGTTCCCAGTGACAACCACCTGGGCGCCAGCTCCCGTGCGCGCGACCTGCAAGTCGCGCAGCGTATTCAGTTCAGCGCCATTCACCGTGGCGCCAACAAGGACGACCGCCCATGCGGCCGCCACGATCCACTTGCCCCTCGTCACAGCGCTCTTCTCGAGCATGCGTCCCCTCAACAAGTTGGAAGCGGGCAGCTGCCCGCGGGCGCGCCTAGGGGCGCTACTCCCAGTTCTTGCCCGTCATCAGGTTGTAGGCGGGGTCCAGCTTCGCGTCGGCCTTGAGCTGCATGCTCACCGGATTGGAGATGAGCTCGCCCTTGGCCCCCGTGAAGACCTCGGTCACAGTGACCGAGTCCCGGAGAATCTGTGTCACCTTGCCGCCTTGCCGCCCCATGCGGGTGTTGCGACGCACGATGTGGCCGCGTCCCAAGGGGTCTTCCACCATCGCGATGGGGCTCGCGTCGCCCGTGACCACCGCCACCAGCTTCAGCTGGTCGATGTCGAACGCGCACAACGGCTCGTTGCAGGTGTGCTCGGGCTGATCGCGCTGGATGGGGCCCAGCTCGCCCAGCGGGCTGCGGAAGGGATCCCGCTTGCCCACCGGACTGTAGGTGTAGACGAACGCCGGAGGAGCCGGAACCTCGGCCTTGGGCTCTGGCGCTGCCGCCGCGGCCTTGGGAGGCGGCGGTGGAGCAGGAGGCGGCCGCGGGCTGGACTCGCAGGCGGGGAGCGCCAGCGTCAGCATCGCAGCAGTTATCGTGGCCTTGAACGTCTTCATCCTCGGATCCCTTGTCGCCCTAGTTGCCAGGCGGATCAAGTTTCTAGTTGCTCTTCGTGTCGATGAACCGGAACGTCGTCGCCAGGAAGTTGCTCTGGAGCACGACCTTCTCGTTCTTCATCGTCGGCTCGCCGAGCCGGATGTTGTTGACGTTCACGATGCGGCGCATGCTCGCCATCTCCTGCAGGAACATGGCGATCTCGTGGTAGTTGCCGCTGACCGTCATCCGAATGGGGATGCGGGCGAAGAACTCACCGCCGCCGACGAACTCCTTGTCGGGCTCGACGCGGGAGATCTCCAGGCCGGACTTCTTGCCGATGTCGTTGATCTGCGCGAGCAGTTCCTCGACATCCCGCTTCTCGGGCAGCTCGGTCAGCGCCTCCGCGAGCTTCTGCTCGAGCACGTCCATCTCGCGCCGGCGCTCGTTGAGGTTCTGGGCGATCTCGCTCTTGTCGGCCAGCTCCAGGTCGAGCGTGCGGCGCTCGGCCTCGCGGCGGGTGATCTCCTCCTCCGTCGGCTGGATGGCGAGGAAGAAGTTGAGCGCGGTGATGACGATGACGGCGAACGCGAGACCACCGAACTTGGCCGCCGGTGACGCCTTCGCGAGCTGATCCAGGTATTTTTCCATGGCGGGACGTTCCTTCGTCGCTCAGATGGCGTAGTCGGCGGTGAGCGTGATGTTGAAGTCGACCACGGCGGGAACTCCCGGCTGGGTCGGCTTCGACTGCACCGCGCTGGTCAGGTCGATGTTCGCGAAGAAGGGCTTGATGTCGCCCACCGAGAACTCCTCTACCGCGACCTCGGCGGACAGCAGCTCCACGCGAGAGGTCTTCGCATCACGCCGCTGCTCGACCAGGCGCCCCATTCCCTTGGGCGTCCAGACCATGCTGCCCAGGCCGCGCATGAACTCGGCGACCTCGTCGTGACTCGTCGCAGAGCCGCTGATGCTGACCGCGTTGGCGCTCTCGGTGAAGCCGCTGAGCCACACCTTCTTGGGCGTCGCGGACGCGAGCGCGTCCATCATGCGCACCGGTCCGTTGCGGCCCTTGCGCAGCGAGTCCAGGACGGCCAGCTTCTTCTCCACCTCGATTTTGCGCGCGTTGATGTTCTTCACCTCGCCGATCACCTTCTCCAGGGCGGCGATTTTCGCGCGGGTGTCCGCGATGCCCTTCCGGGCGCGCTGCAACTCGTCATCGCGATTGGCGTACCAGAGGTAGTTGCCCACCAGCGCGCCGATGAGGACCACCGCGAAGAGGACCAGGATCTGCCGGCCCATCTCCCGCTTCTTGACTGCCCGGACGGGCAGGAGGTTGATGCGGATCATCATGTGAGTCGTCTCCTCGTGGCCAGCGGCTCAGCCCAGCTTGTCGCCCGGACGCCGGAGCGCCAGTCCCACTGCCACCGCGGCCATGGGCGCCACGTCCATGATGAACGCGGGGTCGAACTTGCGGTTGTCCACTTCGATCTTGCGGAACGGGTTGAGGATCTCCACGGGCACCCCCGTGCGAGCCTCGATGGTCTTGAACAGCGCGGGAATCTTCGCGGTGCCACCCGACAGGTACACCTTGGTGAAGTTCGAGTCGGCGGCCGTGCCAGCGTAGAAGTCCAGCGAGCGCTGGATCTCTCCGGCCACCTGCTCGGCGACGCTGGAGAGCACGCGCTCGACTTCCTGCGGAACGACGGCGTCCGCGTCCGCGCGGTTGCCACCAATCTTCAGCGCCTCCGCCTCCTCATAGGAGACGTTGAGCTGCTTCTGGATCTCCTCGGTGAACTGGTTGCCACCGATGGTGACGTCGCGCGTGAACACCGTCACGCCGTTGGCGATGATGTTGATGTTCACCACCGAGGCGCCCGCGTTGATGAGCACCACCGTCTCCTTCTCCGGGAGATCGTAGTTGGTGGAGAACATGTTCTGGACCGCGAAGGCGTCCACGTCCACCACCACCGGGGCGAGCCCCGCCTCCGAGACGACGGTGGTGTAGTCGTTGATCATGTCCTTCTTGGCGGCGACCAGCAGCACATCCATCTGCCCGGTGGCGTCATTGCCGCCGCCGTCGAGGATCTGCGTGTCGATGTTCACGTCCTTCACGTCGAAGGGGATGTACTGCTCCGCCTCCCACTGGATGCTCTCCTCGAGCTCTTCCTGGCTCATGCGAGGCATCTGGATCTTCTTGATGATGACCGAGTGACCGGAGACGCCGATGGCGACCTCCTTGCCCTTCACCTTCAGCTCGGACATCAGCTCCTGCACGGCCTGCACGATGGCCGTCGAGTTCATCAGGGCGCCATCGACGATGGCCTCGGGAGGCAAGGGCTTCATGCCGAAGCTCTGCAGCGCGAAGCCGATCTCGCCGCGCTTGCGTTGCTCCTTGAGCATGATCATCTTGATCGACGTCGATCCGATATCGAGGCCCAGTGCCAGTTTGCCCTTCGCCATGCTTGACTCCGTCGGAGAGGAAGCCAGCGTAGCACTGGCTTGCACCCCCTCCTAAAAAGTGCCTGGAGCCCGCCTGCCCTGCGGTCGGGGGAGAGCCAGGATTGCTTGAATCGCGGGCTCCCCACACTGCCGCCGCGGAGGCCCGATTTTCCGGCCCCGGCGGGGTCTCGTCAAATGCACGGCCGTACAACGTGACGGTCCGGCCCTCAACCCCGCTCGGCCTCGGCATCCGGGTCGATGCCGTACTCCTTGATTTTATAGAGGAGAGCCCGGTGGCTGATGTCCAGGACCTCGGCGGCCCGGGTGCGATTTCCCTTCGTGCGACGGAGGGCCGCGCGAATGAAGGACTCCTCGAGATCTCGGATGGCCCGCTTGAGTGACAGGTCCGTTCCAACCTGTTGCATCCTGTTGCCGCCAGGATCGCTGGGGGTCGGCACTGGCGCGGTCCACAGCCGCTCGGGGAGGTTCGCGGGCTGGATGAGGGCGTCCTCGGCCAGCAGCACCGCGCGCTCCATCGCGTTCTCCAGCTCACGGACGTTGCCTGGCCAACCGTAGGCCGTGAGCAGCGCCTCCGCCTCGGGGGACATCCCTTGCACGGGGGGGTCCCGATTCAGCTCGCGATTGAAGCGCCCGATGAAGGCGCGCGCGAGCAGCGTGATGTCCTCGCGACGCTCGCGCAGCGGCGGCATGCGGAGGTTCACCACGTTGAGGCGGTAGTAGAGGTCCTCGCGGAACTCGCCCTTCTCCACCAGCCTGGCGAGGTCTCGGAGCGTGGCGGCCACGACGCGCACGTCCACTTTCTCCACGCGGTTCTCGCCCACCGGGCGGAGTTCACCCTCCTGCAACACGCGCAGCAGCTTCACCTGCGCGGACAGCGGCAGCTCACCCACTTCATCGAGGAACAGCGTCCCGCCATCCGCTTCGGAGAACAAGCCGTGCCGCGCGGTGCGCGCGTCGGTGAAGGCGCCCTTGGCGTGGCCAAAGAGCTCGCTCTCGATGAGGCCCGCGGGAATGGCGCCGCAGTTGACGGCCACGAAAGGCATGGCCGCACGGCGGCTGCGCGCGTGCAGCTCGCGCGCGATGAGTTCCTTGCCGGTGCCGCTCTCGCCGGAGATGAGCACCGTGGTGTCCACGGGCGCGAGCTTCGCCACCTGCTTGAGCACGGCTTGAAGCGAGCCGCTCTCGCCCAGAATGAGCCCGAGCGGCGCGAGCGGGTTCTGCGTGTCGTGGAGGCGGCGGTTCTCGCGGACGAGCCGCTCCCGCTCCTCCGCCTTCCTCAGGACGAAGGCGATCTCCTCGGGCTTGAAGGGCTTTTGGACGTAGTCGTAGGCCCCTGCCGCCACGGCCTCCAGCGCCTGCTCCTGAGAGCCATAGGCGCTCATCACCACGACCGTCAGCGCGGGATGATCCGCCAGCGCCTGCCGCAGCACGGACAGGCCATCCTTCTTCGGCATCCGGACGTCACACAGCAGGACGTCGTACGGGCGCGCGGCCATCTCGCGCAGTGCCTCGTCCCCGTCAGCGACGGCGCGGACGTCGTATCCCCGGTCCGTGAGGACGAGGGTCAGAACGTGGCGAATGGAGGGCTCGTCGTCAGCGACGAGAATCGAGCGGAACACGGGCATGGGCGTGCGCGCATCCTAGCCGCTTCGCCGGCCCCCCTCACACTTCCGGACCGCGCAGGAAGGCGGGCAGGAACACCGAGAAGCGGGCGCCCCCACCAGGCGCGTTCTCGGCCGTCAGCCGACCTCCCATCCCCTGAGCCAGACGCAGGGAGACCGCCAGCCCCAGGCCCGTCCCCTGGCGCCCCTTCGTCGTGAAGAACGGTTCGAAGAGGCGCGGCATCACCTCGCTCGGAATGCCGGGTCCCGAGTCCTCCACGTCCACGCGCACCGCATCACCCTCGCGGCGCGACGTGACGCGCACCCGCCCCTGCCCGCCCATCGCTTGCGCGGCGTTGAGCAACAGGTTGATGACAATCTGGGACAACGGCCCCGAGTCCGCTCGCGCCAGCACGCCCGGCTCCAGGTCGAAGGCCACCTCCACGCCGGACAGCTCCGGGCCCGCGCGCACGAGTCGAGTGCACGACTCCACCACCTGCCCCACCTCCACCGGCGTCGACACGGAGGCCGCCGGCCGCCCCAGGTCGAGCAGCCCACGGATGATCCGATCGATCCGCAGCACCTCCTGATCGATGTGAGCCAGGTAGTCACGCAGCTCAGGCGTCTGGGCGCGTGCTCGGGCCAGGGACAGATACCCGAGGATGCCGGACAGGGGGTTGCCCACCTCGTGCGCCACGCCGGCTGCGAGCCTGCCCACCGTGGCCAGACGCTCTGACGCCACCAGCTCCGTTTGCGCGTGGGCCAGCCGCGCGTTCGCCTGCCGCAGTTCGTCCAACTGGCTGCGGGTGAGGGCCTGCTCCTGGCGCAGCGCCTCCGCCATCCGCTGCAGCGCGCGCTGGATGCGTGACATCAGCGGCCCGCCCTGCGCGGACAATGGCAGGTCGAGCTCCAGCCTCCCGAGCTGTTCGACCGATTCCTCCGTGGCGCGCAGCGGACGTCCCACCGTGGTGTCGAGCACCAGGTACGCGAGCACGGACAACGCGACCAGATCCAGGCCAAGCGCCAACGGCAGGAACCCGCGCACGCGCGCCAGCCCTTCCGCCTCGGCGGTCCCCGGAAGCGCGAAGCGCCTCGCAATCTCGAGCAGGCGGATCAGCACCGGCTGCAGCGTCAACCAGGTCAGCCCCGTGGAGAGCGACCCCAGCAGGAACGCAACGCTGGCGATGCGCCACTTCACCCGAGTCCCCGACTCACCGCACACCGCCCAGGAGCAGCCACACCTCACGAGGCAGCACGGTCGCGAGCCAAGGCCCCAGGAGCATCAGCTCCAGGCCCGCCAGCGCGAGCCAGGGGCCGAAAGGGATGTTGGTCGGCCCTGGGACCCAGTCCTCCTCTTCTCCCTCCTCATCCACTGGCGCATCCGGGATGGGCTGGAACACGAGGCACCAGGGGATGAGCAACAACCGCTTGCCCCAGGACAATCCGGGTCGGGTGAACTCCCAGGTCATCTTGAGCTCGGGCTCGGCAGGGGACTCTTCACCCTCGGAAGGAGCCGCATCCGTCGCCGCCTCCGGAGCGGGCTCTCCGCTGGGCCCTGCGCGACCAGTGAGCGCGAGCAGCGCGACGCCCACCACCGCGCCCTGCAACGACGAGAAGAAGAGGATGCCCAGCAGCGCGCGCCAGCTGAGGAACGCACCCAGGAGCGCCACGAGGAACTTGTCCCCTCCCCCGAGCGCCTCCTTCCTGAACACCTTCCAGCCCAAGTACTCCATGAGCCGGAACGCGAGGAATCCCACCAGCGCGCCCACCACGGCGCCTCGCACTGCGTCGGTGCCGCGCGGGATCGCCAGCAACACGCCCGCCGCGATGCCCGGCAGCGTCAGCGAGAAGGGGAGGATCCAATGCTCCAAATCAATGAACGTGAGCGGGACCAGCAACATCACCAGCACGAGCGCCGGCACCAGCTCATAGGTCCAACCGAACCGGCGCTGGCACGCAAGGAACAGCAATCCCGTGAGCAACTCCACCAGGACATAGCGCGGGGAGATCGGCGCGCGGCAGGCTCGGCACTTCGCCCTCAGCCAGAGCCATGAAACAACCGGGATGTTTTCATACCAAGCCAGCACGTGACCGCACTTCGGGCAGCGCGAGCGGGGACGGACAATGCTCAGCTCTTCCGGGACGCGCGCGATGACGACGTTGAGGAAGCTCCCCACGCACAGCCCGAGTACGAACAGGTAGAGGAGGAAGAGGGACTCGGCCCAACCCGACACGGACGAGAAGGTCACGGAGCCGTCCATCCTACCCGTCCGCTGCGTGTGCGCGATCGACGAATTCCGTCAACGCGGGTGACAATTTTTGGCAGCCCGCCTACCCAGGAAGCATCCCGGGCGAGCACTTCCACGGGAATATTCATGGGATGGCCCCCTGGCCGGTGTGGCACTGTTCGTGCTACTTCTCCCCGCGTCGTCCCTCAACAACCCCCTGCGCCTTCTCGCGGAGTCCCAAGCACATGATCCGTTTCTTCCGGAAGAAGGGTGGCTTCACCCTGATCGAGCTGATGATCGTGGTCGCCATCATCGGCATCCTGGCCGCCATCGCCATCCCGAACTTCATCCGCTTCCAGGCCAAGTCCAAGCAGTCTGAGGCGAAGACCAACCTGAAGGCGCTGTACACCTCGCAGAAGGCGTACTTCGGCGAGAAGGACAAGTACCTCAGCAACTACAAGACCCTCGGCTTCACGCCGGAGGCCGGCAACCGCTACAGCTACGGCCTGGCGCCGGCGTGCAAGAATGCGGCTGCGGTCACCCTCCGGTCCTACACCGTCGGCTGCATCGAGCAGGACGTTGCCCGGTTCCCCACGCCGCCGGGAACGGCTGCGGATCCCGTCACCACCGTTGGCGTCGTGGGCACCTGCCCGAGCTGTGACTTCAATGCCTCCGCGGTTGGCAACGTCGACAACGACGACAACGCGGACACGTGGGCCATCACCTCGTCCACCACGACGATCGCGCTGACCGGCACCTGCGGCAATGACGCGACCGCCATCTCCGGCGGCGAGCCGGGCAACGCGTACAACGACGTGAGCTGCCCGTGATGTCATCCGCCTCCCGTTGAACCTGGGAGGCATTGCATCCCCACCGGGGCTCTCGGGAAGACCGAGAGCCCCGCGTGCGTTTTTACCGAGCCCATGAGCAAGCTCCCTGCCCTGCTGTTGCCCGCTGGACTGCTTTCCTTGTGCCTGCTCTCGGCACCGCCCGCGTCCGCGCTGCGGTCGGGGGGCAAACCCTTGCTGCCGCGCCCCGGCCTGCTCCGCACGGTCTTCCGGGGACAGTTGGGGCTGGTCGCCGACTACTTCTGGATTCTCACCATCAACCGGGTGGGCATCTCGCAATCGGCCCTCGACCACCGCGACATCTACTACTACGCGGACCTCACGACGGATCTCGATCCGCGCTTCGCGAAGGTCTACACGTTCGCGGGGATCACCATCCCCATCCACCTGGGCCGCGAGCACTACGCCAACGCGAACGAGTCGACCCAGCTCCTGCGCAAGGGCGTCCTCAATGTTCCGGAGGATGAGCGCACGCAGTTCCAGCTCGCCTACAACCTGATGTTCTTCCACCACCAGTACAAGGAGGCGGGTGACATCATCATGGGGCTGTCCAAGCGCCCCAACGCCCCGCCCTGGTACACCGCCCTGGCCACGCGGCTCTATGCGCAGTCCGGCGACTTCGACACGAGCATGTCGCTCGCGGAGATGATGCGAGACAGCGCCGAGGACGACGAGAGCCGCGCGTACTACGAACGCCGCATCCAGGAGATCCTCCAGGAGCGCGTGCTCCGGCAGCTCGACAGCGTCGTGGCTCGCTACCGCGAGAACCACGGCAAGCTGCCCGCCAGCATGGAGGCGCTCATCGAGCCCGGCCTCCTCACCCAGCTCCCCGAGGATCCGCTCGGTGGGCACTTCTACCTGGCGGATGACGGACGGACCTACTCCACGGCGTCGAAGTTCCGCCTGGAGGTCATCTACGACGAGCGGGCCGCCGACGGCACCCGGATCGTTCCCCACCCTCGCAACCCGGAGACGGACGGTCATGCAACCGGTATCCCCTGACGCTCCTCCCATTCAGGCCCAGGGCCTCTCCAAGACCTACAAGGTCGGCTTCTGGCTCAACCGCACCGTGCGGGCACTCCAGGGCTTGGATCTCCAGGTGGGCGCTGGGCAGATCTACGGCCTGCTCGGCCCCAACGGTGCGGGCAAATCCACCACCATCAAGATCCTCATGAATCTCGTGCGGCCGAGCGGCGGCACCGCGCGGCTGTACGGGCAGCCGGTGGACCACGCCGCCACGCGACGGCTCGTAGGATTCCTGCCCGAGAATCCCTCGCCCTACGACTACCTGACCGGGCGCGAGTTCGTGACCCTGGCGGGGCACTTGTCCGGCTTGAGTGGCCATGACCTGGACCGCCGCGTCACGGAGGTGCTCGGCGCGGTGGAGATGGCCGGCGCGGAGAAGCTCCAGATTCGCCGGTACTCGAAGGGCATGGTCCAGCGCGTCGCGCTCGCGCAGGCACTGGTGGGGCGCCCCAAGCTGCTCATCCTCGATGAGCCCACGAGCGGGTTGGATCCGCTCGGGCGCCGGCAGATGCGAGACCTCATCCTCGCGGAGCGCGACAAGGGCACCACTGTCCTGTTCTGCAGTCACATCATCCCGGACGTCGAGGCGCTGTGCGATCGCCTCGCAGTACTCGTGGGCGGGCGCCGCGTGCGCGAGGGCAGCGTGCAGGAGCTGGTGTCCGCGCAGGTCCCCACCGTCGAGATGGTGGTGGAGAACCTCAAGTTGGATCAGGTGCAGCAGCTCGGCGTGCCGCTGGAGTCGGCTCAGGCGCTCGACGGGCGCGTGCTGCTACAGGTATCGGACACGAACAGCCAGCGACTCCTCGGGGGCGTACTGGGCGCGGGGGGCCGCGTGAACCGGGTGCAGCCCGCGCGCTTCTCGCTGGAGCAACTCTTCATGGATGCCCTCAAGGAATCAGGCCGGGCCACGAGCGTGGGCGGAGAGATCAACACATGAACGCGTTCACCGCGATGGCGTGGAATGGCTTCCGCGAAGCGCGCCGCAACAAGGTGACGGTCGTCGTGGGCGCCTTCGCCTCCGTCGTCCTGCTCTCCTCCACGCTGGTGACAGATGTCACTGTCAACACGTTCGACCGCGTGCTGACGGACTTCGGGCTCGGGACGATGAGCCTCATCCTCGCGTTCCTCACCATCTTCCTCTCCAGCGGACTGTTGAGCCGGGAGATTGAACGGCGCACCATCTTCCTCATGGTGAGCAAGCCGGTGTCGCGCACGCAGTTCCTGGTGGCGCGGCTCGCCGGCAACATGCTCACGCTCGCGGTGCTCGTGGCCGCGATGACGCTCATCTTCCTCAGCCAGTTGCTGATGTTCGGCGCGGCCATCACCTCCACGCAGCTCGTCGCCGCGGCGGGGCTCTGGTTCGAGCTGCTCGTGCTCAGCAGCGCGGGCATCCTGTTCTCCAGCTTCTCGGGGCCCGCGGTCTCGGCCATCTGCACCACGGGCCTCTACTTCGCCGGGCATCTGGCCGGAGACATGTATGAGATCGCGAAGTACTCGGAGAATCCCCTCGTCCAGACGCTGGGCCGGGTCCTCTATTACGTGCTGCCCAACCTGGAGCGGATGAACTTCCGGCCGCGCGCGACCTATGCGCTCACCGTGGACGCAGGCACGTTCCTGTCCGCCGCGGCGTATGGCGTGGCCTGGGCGGCGATCTTCACCGCCATCGCCGTCTTCATCTTCGAGCGCCGCGACTTCCGGTAGCGGCTCCGTCAGGGCTGGGTGGGCCCAGGGGCGAGGCTCGCGGCGCCCGCCGTGAGCGCGGCCCGAGCCGAGGTCAGGGCTCGGTGCGTGGGCTCTGAGTCTGGGCGCAGTCGAAGGGCCTCCTCCAGGGGTTGCACTGCCTCCGCCGCGCGGCCAAGTTGCAAGAGCGTCCGACCCAGTTCCAGGCGAGCGTCCGCGAACTCGGGCTCGAGCTGGGAGGCCTCGCGGAACGCGACCAGCGCGTCCTCCATGCGCCTCGCTCGCCGCAATGCGAGCCCCAGGTTGTGGCGTGGCGTGGCGCTGCCAGGCTTCAAGCGGACAGCCGCCTCCAACTCGTGAATCGCCGCAGGGAAGCGGCCGAGCTGGGCATATGCCACCGCGAGATCGCTTCGCACCCGGAACTCCCCCGGCAAGGACTGCGCCGCGATCTCCAGGTGAGGAAGTGCGTCCTCCACGCGGCGCTCATGGAGATAAGCAGCACCGAGCCAGGCATGGGCCAGAGCACGCCCAGGTGCCCGGTTCACGGTGTCCTCCCAGAGCGAGATGGCGTCATGCCACACCGGTACGCGCAGCCCCGTCAACAGGGCCGCGATGGCCACCACGCCTACAGAGGCGAACGCCGCCGCGCGTGTAACGTAGGACCATCGCGTCAACACCTCGCGGAGCGCGACCGCGACGACGACGATGAATCCCACCGAGGGCAAGTAGAGGTAGCGCTCCGCATAGGCCTCAACGCCTCTGGCCTGGAGCACCAGGACTGGAAGCAGCGGCACCCACCACCAGACCAAACCTGCCCACAGCGCACGCAACCCGAGCCTTCGCGAGAGGAGCAGCAGTCCCGCCAACGCAGCGACGGTGAGGCCCCCCAGCAACACCCGCGGCTCCCAGAGTGAGCGAACCCAGGTCGAGGGAGGCACCGCCACGAGCGGATGCGGCCAGAACAACTTCCCGCCCAGCTCCGTCACCAGCGCCAAGGCATCCAGCCCGCTCGCCGAGCCCTGTGCCATCCGGTGGCCGGTCCGAGGCAGCGCCCATCCCAAGGCGTTGAGGCGCAATGTCGCGTACACGCCCAGCGCCAACGCGAGCGGCCCGTAACGCCGCAGTCGCTCGCGCAGTCCTCGCGGTTCACCTTCCGTCGCGAGTGACTCGAGGCTCCACACCAGGACAGGCAGGACGATGGCCGTCTCTTTCAGGAGGAGCCCCGTCAGCCAGGCCGCCGCAGCCCAGCACGAGCGCCCCCAGGACACAGGCCCAGGGAAGAGCAGACGCACAGCGACGAGGACCGCCAACGTCGCCCCCAGGTCCATCCAGCCGCTGACCCACGCGACAGCCTCTACGTGCACCGGATGCACCGCGAAGAGCGAGGCCCCCACCACGGCAGCCCACTCCGCTGAGGCGCTCGACTGTCCGCGGCGAAGACAGAAGCGCAGCAGCCACCACACGAGCACCGAGGCCGCCGCATGCGCGAGCACCAGCAGCAGGTGGTATCCCCACGGACTGGTGCCAAATACCGCGCGCAGCACGAAGAACGTCACGTGCGCCAGGGGGCGGTAGTAGCCCGCGCCCACCTGCGCGTCGGTCGGATCCTCCGCGAACCCGAAGAGCGACTGGCCCCAGGCCGTCCTCAGCCCATCCAACGAGCGGATCCATGGGTTGTCCAGCAACAGCGACACGTCGTCGTAGACGAAGCCATTGGCGAGCGCGCCCGCATACACGAGGAGCGCAAGGGCCACGACCCAGAGGGCCTGGACCCGAGGGCGTGGAGAACCAGGAGAGGGAAGGTCGGGGGCCATGAACAGAGGCCGGCAATGTACCACCGCCCCCTCGGGGACACCCGGCGCCTCCCCACCTGTCCCCTGCCCCCACGCACGCTCGCCCCTCGTGAGACCGCACCGCACACGGGCGTCGCTTGCGACTGTGACCGCCGGGAGGGCTTGGTATCGTGCCAACGTGGTCTTCCCCTCCAGCCCCATCGTCCTCCGTCATTGCGCCTCGCCAACGTGGAGCCGCCTGCCGTGAGCCCATCCATCGAGCAGGCCTCCGCGACGAGTGCGCGCCGCTTGCGGCTCCATGGCTTGAGCGTGGCGCTCGTCGCCCTGGCCGTGTACCTCCCCGCGCTGACGGGGAGCTTCGTCTACGACGACTATGCGCTCGTGGACGCGAACCCGTGGATCCAGTCTCCGGTCTGGCTCGGCGAGGTCTTCCGGCACCAGCTCTTCGGTTTCAACTCCGCCGCCACCGCGAGCGCCGCGTTCTACCGCCCGCTCACCCATGTGGCGCTGTTGGTCATCCACACCCTGGCGGGCGTGAGTCCCTGGGCCTACCACCTGCTCTCCGTGCTCTTGCACGCGGTGGCCTCGGTCACGCTGTGGTCCCTGACGCGGAGACTGGCGGGAGAACTGCGCCCCGACCTAGCGCTGGCCGCGGGGTTGCTCTTCGCCGTGCACCCGGTGCACGTGGAGGCCGTCGCGTGGATCAGCGGTCTCATGGATGTGGCCACGACCACGGCGGGACTCGGCGCGATGTGGATGCTCGCGACACGCGGCCTGACACCTCGGCGCGCCGTGGCGGGAGCGGCGCTGTGGCTGGTCGCGTTGCTCTTCAAAGAGGTCGCGGCGCTCGTTCCCCTCATGTTGCTCGCCTGGGAGTTCATGGACACCCAGGGCCCGCGCCCGCGTCGCGAGTTCGCGTGGCGCTACGGGGCGCTCTGCGCGGCGGGTGGGCTCTATCTCGCGATGCGCTGGAACGCGGTGGGATGGGCCGTGGTGAACTCCGGCTGGGCGGCCATCCCCCCGAGTATCGCGGGGCTCAATGCCCTGCCCCTCCTCGCGAGCTACGCGCGGCTGCTCACCGTTCCATCCGGGCTGAGCATCTTCCATGACTTCGAGCCCTCGACGTCCTTCACCGAGGGCCCCGTGGTGCTGGGAGCCCTGGTCCTGGTGGCGCTCCTCGTCGCGCTCGCGCGGCTGCGGACACGCGTGCCACTCGCCTGGCTCGGACTGCTCTGGCTCATTCTTCCGTTGCTGCCCGCGCTCCATCTGCGGGCGCTCGGAGAGAGTCCCGTGGCGGAGCGCTATGCGTATCTGCCTTCGGCGGGACTCTGCATCCTGTTGGCCATGGCCTGGAACGCGTGGGCGACGCGGGCCCCTCAACGCTCGGTCGCGCTGCTCGTGGGCATTGGCGTTCTCGTCGTCGCGACCGCGAAGACCTCCAGCCAGGTCCTCGTGTGGCAGGACGAAGTCAGCCTGTGGTCGAACGCGGTGGACGTGGAACCCGCATCTCCTGTCCCCGCCTATCAGCTGGGGGCCACCTTGCTCCGCGAAGGCGAGGCCGAGCGCGCGCTCCCGGTCCTGGAGCATGCCGTGGTGGTGCGCCCGACCTACTCACCCGCGGTCGAGGCCCTGGCGCAAGCCCTGCTCCAGAGCGGACAGGCCGCGCGCGCGCGCGAACTGCTGGAGGCAGCCATCCCCAGCGCGCCCACCCTGCCCTCGTTTCACTTCCGGCTGGGCGAAGCGCGGCGTGCGCTGGGTGACCTCGCGGGCGCGGCCCAATCGTTTCGCGAGGCCGCGCGGCTCGACACACACAGCACCGACGCCCGCGTATCGCTCGGAGAGGTCCTGCTGACGCTGGGCGACGTCCCCGCCGCGCGGGAGGCTCTCGACGAGGCCCGGGCGCTCTCCCCCAGCGCTCCCGCCGTGCTGAAAGCGTGGCAGCGCGCCCAGCCGGCGCCTGCCCCCGCGTTGAACGGGGCCACCTCCGACACCGCCCCCTGACCCGAAGCGCGGCGCGTCACCACGCGGCCCCAGGTGATGGAGGAACGCCCTGGAGACACTCAACCCGGAGTCAGCGCGGTGAGGCCAACCTGCCCCGCCGCGTCTCGGCGGAGGCGATAGAAGCGCCGCTCCGGCATGAGCGCGCGGAGCGCGGCTTCGACGCCTGGGCCGTCGTGCACCACGAGCACCCGATCGCTCAAGTCCGGCCGGGGGCGCCGCCACTCGAACACGAAGGAGCCCTGCTGCTTGAAGCGGGGAAACGAGAGCCACACCTGACCGTACTTCGGCGCCAGCACCACCGCGTCCTCGAGCGCGGGGTCATCCACCACCGAGTACAGCTGCTCGTGGATCTCCGCCTGCCGTCGCAGCGCGAGCCCATTCCAGACCGTGAAGGTGCCCATCGCGAGGAACAGGCTCAGGCAGAGCGCGCCAACGAGCGCGGTCGTGGGCAACGCGCGCTCGCGAAGCAGCGCCAACACCTTCACGGTCCCTGCCACCGCCATGAACGTGAGCGGCACCGCGGCGTCCGAGTAGTGGATGGGGCCCACCATGTGGAGGCCATGGTCATCGTGGATGAGCGCCACGGCGAGACTGGCCACGACACCCCACCCCAGCCGTCGCGACAGCGGATCCAAGACCCACCCGCTCGCCACCAGCAGCAGTCCCACCGGCCCCAGGAACCACAGCGCCAGCATCACCAGGTTGTAGCTGAAGTTGGCGCCGAACCGCTCCCAGAACCGCTCCGGGCTCCACACGCCCTTGAAGTACGACAGGTAGGGATGAATCACCTCGTTGTTCGAGGCGAGCCGCGGCGGGATGATTCCTCCGGTCACGACCACGGCGTGAATCACCGTCGCCACCAGCGGAATGGCGAGTCCCAGGGCGAGCCCTCCCACCATGCGCCCGGCCTCCTTCCGCCGGACCGCGGACACCACCTCGGTGATGATCAACGGCGCCGTCAGCGCCACGATCTCGAATGGCCGAGTCATCGCCGCGCCGCCCAGCGCCAATCCCGTCCAGAACCACGCCCTGCCCGTCCGCTTGTCCATCGCGACCACGAACGCCCAGAGGCCCAACGCCAGCCCCGCGCGAGACAACACGTGGGCATGCGTGGTGAAAGACAACAGCTCCACCATGGGTGAGGCGAGGTAGAGCGCGGCCGCCAGCAACGCCCCCGTCGGCCCATGACGTCGCGCCCCCCAGCCCATCACGCCCAGGACGCCCAGCGCGGCGGCCAGCGCGAAAACCGCGGGCCCCAGCCCCGTCAACTCCGCCGTGGCCCAGGCGAGTTGCACGCCCAACCAGTCCAACCCCGCCCACTGCCCGCCATGGCCATAGAGAAACAGGTCCGGGAATGCCGCGACCTGCGCGGGCCGAGGCAGCGCCACCTTCCCCAGCGCGAGCACCTGCCCGCCGAAGCGGGCAGCCCACTCGTCATCAGTGAAAGGAAAGTCTCGCAGGAAGAAGGCATGGCCCACACGCGCCAGCCCGAACGCGAGACACGCCCCCATCACCGCCCCCATCCGCTGCTCCGTGGGCGTCATCCGCTCCACGCGAGCGCTGACGGCCGCCAGCGCACGGACCATCCACGGCGCCAGGGCGACGCCCATCAGGCATGCGCCCGGGAGCGCGAGCAAGAGCGTGCCAAGCCAGAGATAGGCCTCCCCCGGACTCACCTGGGTCCATGGGGGCTGGAAGCTGACGAACATGCCCGGCGCGGTCTGCGTGAGCCCGAAGAAACAGCCATACAGGGTAACGCCGCAGAGCAGCAGGCCGACCCGATGTCGCGTGGTCATGTGGGCCCCAGCCTACCAGCCCGTGCGGCGGCCGCACGAGGTGACGTGAGCGACCCGCGCGCGCGTTGACGGGCGCGGCCCTCATTCATCATGCTTCCGCGCACCGCCCCTCTTCCCCCCGGTGCTCATTGATTCTTTTCACCCGGCATTGCTCCGCGCCGAACGAGACCCGCTACGTGAGCGAGTCACTCGCCTCGGGCCACACCGAAGGCGATGGGCCCTTCACTCGGATGGCGAGCCGCATGCTGAGCGAGCGGACAGCAGGGGCCCGGGTCCTGCTGACTCCGTCGGGAACGCACGCACTCGAGCTCGCGGCGCTCACGCTGGACGTGGGCCCCCAGGACGAGGTCGTCCTGCCCTCGTACACCTTCTCGTCCACGGCCAATGCGTTCGCGCTGCGCGGCGCTCGCCTGCGCTGGGCCGATGTGGATCCGCACACGTTCAGCATGGAGGCCCCGCAGCTCGAGGCGGCCTTGACGCCTCGCACCACGGTGGTGGTGACCATGCCCTATGGAGGCGTGAGCCAGGACACCGAGCGCATCGCGCGGATGTGCGCGGCGCGCGGAATCCGACTGGTGGAGGACGCCGCCCATGCGCTCTTCGCCACCACGAGCGGCAAACCGCTGGGCAGCTTCGGTCAACTGTCCGCCCTCTCGTTCCATCGGAGCAAGAACGTCTCGTGCGGCGAGGGGGGCGCACTGCTCATCACCGACCCCGCGCTGGCCGTGCGCGCGGAGATCCTCCGCGAGAAGGGAACGGACCGCTCGCGCTTCCTGCGCGGTGAGGTGGACAAGTACACGTGGCAGGAGGCGGGTAGCAGTTGGCTGCTGGCGGATGTGCTCGCGGCGGTCCTCGCAGCACAGCTCGAGCACGCCGAGGAGTCACAGCGTCACCGGATGGCCTTGTGGAATCGCTACCACGAGCGCCTCGTGGACCAGCAGGGCCGCCTCGGCCTCCAGCTCCAAGCCACTCCCGAGGGGACGCAGCATCCGGCCCACCTGTTCGCCCTCAGGCTTCCGGCCCACGTCAACCGCGCGGCGCTCATCCAGCGCATGGCGGGTGATCAAGTCCGCGTCGCCTCCCACTACGAGCCGCTGCACCTGTCACCGCTGCAGGCGCGCGTGCGAGCCGAGGGGGAGACCACACCGGGCCTTCCCGAGACCGAGGCCCTCGCGCCTCGCCTCCTGCGGCTCCCCCTCCACGGAGGCATGAGTCTGGAAGACGTGGACCATGCCTCCGCCGCGCTCATCCGCGGCATCGAACAGGGGGCTCGTGGGTCGTGAGTCGAGCGCTGGATACCCGAACCGAATCCTCCCGCGAGGGCCCGCGCTACTCCTTCGTGGTCCCCATCTACAACGACGGCGAGCTGGCGGCCGACTTCGCCGCCGAGTTCGAGCGCGTCTTCCAGCGCCACCTCGGACAGGAGCGAATCGAGGACCACGCCGAGCTCATCTTCGTGGACGACGGGAGCCGCAACGCCTCCGTCCACGTGCTGGTGAATGACGTGCTGCCACGCTTCAAGTTCGTGCGCGTCATCGAGCTGAGCCGGAACTTCGGCCAGCACATCGCGCTGTCGTGCGGCTACCAGCACGCGCGCGGGCAGTACGTCGGCATGCTCAACGTCGACATGGAGGACCCGCCCGACCAGATCCCCGCCCTGCTCGCGCACCTGGAGCGCGGGGAGGCGGACATCGTCCACGGCCTCTACGAGATGCGAGACGTCACCTGGTTCAACCGGGTGACGTCGCATGCGTTCAACTCGGTGCTCAACCGGCTCACGGGCTATGCCGTGCCGCAGAACAGCGCCACGCTGCGCATCATGAACCGGCGATTCGTGGACGCGTACAACTCGCTCACGGAGAAGAGTCGCTACATCCCGGGGTTGGAGTTCTGGCTCGGCTTCCGCCACGCCTACCAACCCATGCGGCACCAGCGGCGAACACGCGGCAGCTCCAGCTACAACTTCCGCCGCCGCCTGCGAATGGCCTTGGAGACCATCATCTCCTTCTCCGACCTGCCCCTGAAGATGGCGGCGGCGCTCGGCATGGGGATCGCGCTCGTGGGCCTGCTGATGGTCCTCTTCCTCGTCATCAGCAAGCTGTTCTTCGTGGACTACCAGGCCGGCTACACCTCCACCATCTCCATCACGGTCTTCCTGGGCGGCGTGCAGATTCTCGTCGTGGGACTGGCCAGTCTCTACATCGGCCGCATCCTGCGCGAGGTGCAGAACCGCCCGCTGTACGTCGTGCGAGAAGTCCACGAGGCCCAACGATGAGCGCCGCCGAGTTGCTGAAGCACCCCACGCCCGAGCAACTCCGCGAGCGCATCGCCACCGAAGGCTACGCCGTGGTCGAAGGCGTGATGCCCCCCGAGTACGTCGCCCAGGCGCGTGAGGACCTCGCGGGGGCCGTGGCGCAGGAGAAGGCCTGGCACCAAGGGCGCGCCTACCGTGACGAGAACATGGTCCTGGTGTGCTCCCTGTACGGCGGCGCCTTCTGGACGCTCTTCGACCAGGAGCCCGTCATGCGCCCCTTCGAGGCGGTCATGGGCTCGGGCTGCATCGTGTACGCCTACACGTCCTCGTCAATGCCGCCCCGGGGCAACAACTACTCGACGCGCATCCACGTCGACTGCCCGCGCCTCATTCCCGGGTACGTCACCAACATGGGCGCCACGCTGCTCCTCAATGACTTCACCGAGGAGAACGGCGCGACCTGGCTGCTGCCCGGGTCCCACACCCAAGCCGAGGCCCCGTCCGAGGAGGAGTTCTTCGCTCGGGCCCGCCGCGTCATCGCGCCCGCGGGCAGCGGCTTCTTCTTCAACGCACGGCTGTGGCACGCGGGCGGAGTGAACCGGACGGCGCAGTGGCGCCACGCGCTCACGCTCAACATGTGCCGCCCCTACATGAAGCAGCGCATCGACATTCCACGCGCCATGGCGCAGATGGACCTGTCGACCCTGTCCCCCCGCGCGCGGCAGAAGCTAGGATTCCTGGCGCAGGTGCCCGCCTCGCTCGACGAGTACTACGCCCCCCCCGCGCTGCGGAAGTTCCAGCAGGAGACCGAGTAGTGACCACGGCCAAGAATGACCAGGTGATTGCCGCCAACATCGCAGTCCACTCGCGACTGGCGGCCATCTACGAGAAGACGGAGCCTCACTTCCGCCCGGAGAATGTGCGCTTCGTGGAAGGGCGCCTGCGGGAGCTGGCCGCGCGCACCCAGGCGACGCGCATGCTCGACCTGGGGTGCGGCACCGGGTTCGTCATCCGCATCGCGAAGCACTTCGTTCCCGAGATTCATGGCGTGGACGTCACCGCCGCCATGCTCGAGCAGGTGGACCGGACGGGCCCCTCCCACATCACCTTGCACCAGCACGACACGGGGACCTTCCCCGCGGAGGCCGGCACCTTCGACCTGGTCACCGCCTACTCGTTCCTGCACCACCTCTATGAGGTCGAGCCCACGCTGAAGACCGCGGCACGCGCGTTGCGCTCGGGCGGGTGCTTCTACGCGGACCTCGATCCCAACTTCTATTTCTGGCAGCAGGTGGAGTCGCTGGAGCGCGGTGGAAACTACGCGCCGGTGCTGCGCCGGGAAATCGAGGCAGTCGCGTACAAGGACGAGGAGATGCAGCGCACCTACGGCATCGACGCCGAGACGTTCAGCCACGCCGAGTACGGCAAGGACTTCCTCGGTGGCTTCCGCGAGGAGGTGCTGCGCGAGCAACTCCAGCGCGCGGGCTTCGGCCAGGTCGACTTCCACTACTACTGGTTCCTGGGCCAGGCCGCCCTCGTGAATGCCCCGGGGGTCGCCTCCGACGTGCGCCAGAGCAACGCCGCGATGGTGGACGAGACGCTCAAGGCCGCGCTGCCGCTGTCTCGCCCCCTCTACAAGTACGTGGGCTTCACTGCCATCAAGGCGTGAGCGCCGCGACGCGCTCCCGCCAGCCCCAGATGGACCGGGGCGCGTCCGGCCCCTGGTTGAGCAGCAGGTCCACCACGCTCACTTCGTGAACGAAGGGAGGATGGAGCTGCGGGTACTCGGGGTAGCCCCGGTAGTTGAAGTACGTGAGCTGGATGCCCGCGGCGGCGAACGCGGCGGGGTCCAGATAGGCGGCCGCGGCGGGACCGGACACGTACTGCGTCGTCCCGAGCTGCGTCAGTAGGTCCATCAGCCGCGCCCCCTTGTGTCCCGCCAACGTGAACTCACGGGAGTCACGAAACGCGGTGGTGATGCCCAGCTCCTTCGCCAGGAGGAGGATGAGGTGCTGGTTGAGCGCGGAGAGGTGAGTCCATTCGCGCCCGAGCAAGGCCTCCTTGAGAAGCGGCTCGTAGCGTGGCCAGAAGGCGGCGTGCCGGTAGTTCTGGCGGAGGATGTCGAAGTGGCGCGCGGCCCAGGTGCGCTCGGTGAAGGTCACCTCGCAGATGAGCCGGTGAATCTTCGCGCCCACGGGGAGCGACAACCACTCGGGCCCTCGCGGCGTCTTGATTCGGTTGCGGTGGCGCCAGTCGTTCTTGGTGAACTGGACATCGTCGTAGAAGACGAACAGGTCCACCGAGCGCATCAGGTCGAAATACCCCTTCCACGGCAGGTAGTTGGACTGGAGCACCGCGACCTTCACGTCGTCACCTCTTCGTCCACGTGGGGCATCTCCGAGGCGAGCAACCCCATGTACAGCGCGTCCACGCGCCGCTCCCCGAGCAGGAACTCGCCGCGCAGGCGCCCCTCCTCCACGAAGCCCAGCGAGGCATAGGTGCGCCGCGCCGCCGCGTTCTCCTCGTGGACCACCAGCCAGACCTTGAAGAGGCCCAGCGTCCGGAAAGCGTGACGCAGCACCAGGTTGACGGCCGCGCGCCCCACGCCACGGCCTCGGTGGGTGGACTCGCCCACGTAGATGGAGAGCCGCGCGGTCCCCAGCCAGGCATCCACCCGGTCCAGGACCACGTTGCCCACATGTTGCCCGGCCTCGAGGATGGCGAACGCATGCACGCCGCTGTCGGGTGACAGCGCCCGGTGGATCCACTCGACCGTGCGCGCCATCGAGGGCTCGGCGCGCACGCCGACGCCCCACCGCACCGAGGGCTCCCGCATCCACCGGAGCATCGCCGGCGCATGCGCCAGGGACAGGGGCGCGAGACGAACCTCGCTCGCGCTCATGCGCCGCTCCCGCCCCCCGAGCTTCGCCCGGACGCGGCATGCGGCTCGTCCAAGTCATCCGTGAGGCCGTGCTTGGCCAGCCGGTAGCGGAACGAACGGAACGACAATCCGAGCAACTCCGCCGCGCGCGTCTTCACGCCCCCCGCCTGCTTGAGCGCGGACAACAGATAGCGCCGCTCGCTGTCGTCCAGGTGGCGCTCCAGGTTGAAGCCCGACCCCAGCGACGGCTCCCCGGCCTCGGCGTGACGTGCCACGGGCTCGGCCTCGCCCCGCACCGCGGGCGGCAGCGTCGAGGGTCCCAGCAAGTCCGAGTCCGACAGCGTGGCGGCGCGCTCCACCATGTTCTGCAACTGCCGCACGTTGCCTGGAAACGCGTAGTGCTCCAGCAGCGCCAGGGTCTCCTGCGCGAAGCGCAGGCCCGGTCGCCCCAGCTCCTCCGCCATGCGCGACAGGAAGTGGTTCGCCAGCACCGCGATGTCTCCCACGCGGTCTCTCAGCGGCGGCAGCTCCACGGTGATGACGTTGAGCCGATAGAAGAGGTCCTCGCGGAAACGCCCCGCCTGCACCTCGGCCTCCAGCCGGCGGTTCGTCGCGGCGATGACTCGCGCCACGAAGGGCACCTCCGCCGCGCTGCCCACCGGCTTCACCTTGCGCTCCTGCAACACGCGCAGCAGCTTCACCTGCGTGGCCAGGGGCATCTCCCCGACCTCGTCCAACATCACCGTGCCCTCGCCCGCCGAGGCCAACAGGCCCTGCCGCTCGTGCGTGGCGCCCGTGAAGGCCCCTTTCACGTGACCGAACAGCTCGCTCTCCAGCACGCCCTCGTTGAGCGCCGCGCAGTTGAAGGGCAGGAACGGCTGCGCCGCGCGCTGGCTGCGCAGGTGGATGGCCTTGGCCACCAGCTCCTTGCCCGTGCCGCTCTCGCCCGCGATGAGCACCGTGCTCCGGCTGGGCGCAACCTTCTCCACGAGCTGCCACACCGACTGCATGCGCGCGCTCTGCCCCACCAGGAGCCCGCCCAGCCCCGGCAACAGCCGCGCCTTCAGGTGGGTGTTCTCCTGCCGCAGGGCGCGCTTCTCCAGCGCCTTCTGCACCAGCAGCCGCAGCTCTTCGTTGTCGAAGGGCTTGCAGAGGTAGTCGTACGCCCCCTCGCGCATGGCCTCCACGGCGGCGGACGGCGTGCCGAAGGCGGTGATGAGCACCACCTCGGGCGGCTCACGCCGATTCCGAGCCTCGCGCAGCACGTCCAGCCCGCTGCCCGTGCCCAGCTTCATGTCGGAGATGACCAGGTCCACGCTCTCGCGAGCCAGCGCCTCGCGCGCGGGCTTCACGCCCGCCACGCTCGTCACCGAGTAGCCCTCTCGGATGAGCAGGACCTCCAGGTACTCGCGCATGGACAGCTCGTCGTCCACCACGAGGATGTGCCCGCGCAGCCCCACGTCTCCCGTCGTCGCGCTCACAGCGGCAACCCCACGATGAACTCCGTGCCTTCGGCGGGATGCGAGCGCACCCGGATGCTGCCCCCGTGCGCGCGAACGATGGAGTGCGCGGTGGACAGGCCCAGGCCCGTGCCGCCATCCCGGGTGGTGAAGAACGGCTCGAACAGGTGCCCCATCATCTCCTCCGTGATGCTGCCCGCCGAGTCCCACACGCGAATCTGCGCCTCACGCTCCGCTTGCGACAGCGCCACCCGCACCGCGCCCCGAGGCCCCGCCGCCTGCACCCCGTTGCGCACGAGGTTGATGAGCACTTGCCGGAGCTGATCCGGATCCACCGGCGCCGTCAGCCGGTCCGGCGCGGACACCTCCACCTTGACCTCGCGCGCCAGCGGATCCGCGCGCAGCATGTCCACCGTCTCCACCAGCAGCGCCTCCAGCGCCACCTGGCGACGCTGGGGCTCGGGCGGCCTCGCGAAGCGAAGGAAGTCCTCCACCAGCCGCGCCAGCCGGTCCGCCTCGCGCACCAGGATGCCGGTGAGCTTCTGAACCATCGCGTCGCGCGCGTACTCCTGCGACAAGAGCTGCGCCGAGCCGCGCATCGCGGCCAGTGGATTGCGTAGCTCGTGCGCCAGTTGCGCGGACAGCGCCCCCAGGCTGGCCAGACGATCCGCGCGACGCAGGTCCTCTTCCATGCGCCGCAGCTCGGTGAGGTCCTGGAAGACGATGAGGAGCGCGCCGGGCTCGCCATCCAGCGGCGTCACGGACAGCCCCAAGGTCCTGCGGCCTCCAGGCGTCTCCACGGACAGCTCGCCGCGGGACGCGCGCGGGGCCAGCGCGGCGGCGCCGGGCATCAATTTCTCAAGAGGCTGTCCCACGCACGCGGCCGGCTCCACATGAAGGATGAGGCTGCCCGCCGCGTTCACGAAGGTGATGCGGCGCTGCGCGCTGCACGTCACCAGGCCCGAGGGCATCGACGAGAGGATCTGCTGCTGGAGCCGTCCCAGCCGCCGCAGGTCCGCCTCGCTCTGCGACAGGGCCCCACCCGCCGCGAAGAGCTGCCGCGACAGGTAGCCCGACAGCACCGCGATGAGCCCCAGCGCGAGCGCGTTCCCGCCCAGGACGAAGAGGAGCCGGCCCGTGACGACGGTCCCCCCTTCCGCCACGGCGATTCGCCCCCCCACCAGCATGACCGTGAAGGCGAGCATCGAGCCCGCGGCGGCCCACAGCGCGCCGCGCCGATCGAGCACCGCGGCCGCCCCCATCACCGCGAGGCTGTAGAGGAACGTGAGCGGAGAGTCCGCCCCACCGCTCAGGTACACCAGGCCGGTGGCGATGACGACGTCGCTCAGCACCTGTCCCGCGGCATCCCCCTTGCCCGCCGTGCCCCGGCGCAGCCGCAGGCCCGAGACGACGGTGGAGATGTACGCGCCGACGATGACGGCGAAGAACCACGAGTCGGCGCGGCTGGGCTCCTGCAACGGATGCGTGAGCAGCCGCGCCACCGTGATGACGAGCGACAGGCTCGCCGACACGGTCCGGAACGACACCAACCACACCAGGCGCGTGCCCAGTCCACTGGACTGCGTGCGCGCGCCAACCTCCGCGGGACTACTTGATGGCACCGGCAATGGAGAAGATGGGCAGGTACATGGCGATGAGGAAGCCGCCGACCACGCCGCCGAGGAACACCATGAGAAGCGGCTCGATCATCGCCGTGAGCGCGCTGACGGCGGTGTCCACCTCGTCATCGTAGAAGTCGGCGATCTTGTTGAGCATCGTGTCCATGGCGCCTGTCGCCTCGCCCACGCCGATCATCTGCACCACCATGGACGGGAACACCTTGGTCTCCAGGAGCGGACCCGCGATGTTCTTGCCCTCGGAGATCTTCCCGCGCACGTAGTAGATGGCCTCTTCCACCGTGCGGTTACCGGCCGTCTTCGCCGTCACGTCCAGCGCGTCCAGGATGGGGACGCCGGAGGAGATCATCGTGCCCAGCGTGCGGGTGAAGCGCGCCACGGCCACCTTGCGAAGCACGGTGCCGAACAGCGGCGCGGACAGGAAGGCCCGGTCCCAGAACTTGCGGCCCTTGGGCTGGCGGTAGCTGTAGTTGAACGAGACCACCACCACCGTGATGGTGATGATGGCGTGCAGGTAGTACGCCTGCGCGATTTCGGAGATGTCCACCACCATCTGGGTGGGCGCCGGCAG
This sequence comes from Citreicoccus inhibens, assembly GCF_019039035.1. Taxonomy (GTDB): domain Bacteria; phylum Myxococcota; class Myxococcia; order Myxococcales; family Myxococcaceae; genus Citreicoccus; species Citreicoccus inhibens. Next base: position 71,567 of record NZ_JAHNZT010000006.1, read on the forward strand.
CTTCTGGCCGAAGTCCGCGAACATCTTGGCGAACACGGGCGTCACCTTGAGGAGCAGCAGCGCCGTCACGCCGATGGCCACGAGGATGACGATGACCGGGTAGGTCATCGCGCCCTTGACCTTGCGCTTCAGCTTCTCGCTCTTCTCGCGGTAGGCCGCCAGACGGTTGAGGATGGTGTCGAGGATACCGCCGACCTCACCGGCCGCGCACAGCTGGATGTAGAGCTCGTCGAAGACCTTGGGGTGGTCCTTGAGGGCGTCCGCGAAGGTGCTGCCCTGCTCCACCTTGCCCTTGATGGCGAACACCACCTTCTTGAAGGCGGGGTTGTCCATCTGGCTGGCGAGGATGTCCAGACACTGCACCAGCGGCAGACCCGCGTCGATCATCGTCGCGAACTGACGGGTGAAGATGAGGATGTCCTTGCCCGTCACGCCGCCCATGCCGGGCAGGGAGATCTCCCCATCGAGCGCGCCCTTCTTGCGCACCTTCGTGGGATTGAGGCCGAGGGACTTGAGGCGGGCATTGACCGCCTCCACGTCCATGGCCTCCATCTCGCCCTTCTTCGTCTCTCCGCCCTTGGTCTTCGCCTCCCAGAGGAACTGGGCCGTGTTCTTCTTGGGCGCCGCCGCCTTCTGTTGCACTGCCGGTGCTGCCATACCTGGACCTCCGCGGAGGGGGGCGACTCTACCCCGTGGTCTTCATTCCCGAAAACTAACGAGCGCCCGTACCGCCGGCCGGCCGCTGGCCACCAGGGCCCTGCCCGGAACCGCTGCTCGTGGACAGGATGTTGCGCAGCTCGTCTGGATCACTCGACCGGCCAAAGGCCTCGTCCTGGGAGATGAGGCGCCGACTCAGCAGCGCCGCCAGGGCCTGGTTGAAGGTCTGCATGCCGTACTTGGCCTGACCGACCTGCATGGACGAGTAGATCTGGTGGACCTTGTCCTCACGGATGAGGTTCCGGATGGCGGGGTTGGGCACCATCACCTCCAGCGCCAGCACGCGACCCGGGCTGCCCGCGCGTGACAACAGGGACTGGCTCATCACGCCCTCCAGCACGAAGGAGAGCTGGGCGCGAACCTGCGGCTGCTGGTACGGCGGGAACACGTCCAGCACGCGGTTGATGGTCTGCACCGCGCTGTTGGTGTGGAGCGTCGCGTAGCAGATGTGGCCCGTCTCCGCGATGGTGAGCGCCGCCTCGATGGTCTCCAGGTCGCGCAACTCACCGACCAGCACCACGTCCGGGTCCTGGCGGAGGATGTACTTGAGGGCCGTCTTGAAGTTCCGCGTGTCCGCACCCACCTCGCGCTGGTTGACGAGGCAGTTCTTGTGCGGGTGCAGGTACTCGATGGGGTCCTCGATGGTCATGATGTGCTCATGACGCTCGGTGTTGATCTTGTCGATCATCGAGGCCAGCGTGGTGGACTTGCCCGACCCCGTGGGTCCCGTCACCAGGATGAGGCCGCGCGGCTTCTTCACCAGCTCGGCCACCACCGGCGGCAGGCCCAGCTCCTGGAACGTGAGGATCTTGAACGGAATGGTCCGGAACGCGCCGGCCACCGCGCCGCGCTGCATGAAGATGTTCGCGCGGAAGCGGGAGAGCCCCTTCACACCGAACGACAAGTCCAGCTCGTTCTCCTCCTCGAACTTGTGCTTCTGCGCGTCGGTGAGGATGGAGTAGCAGAGCTGCTTGGTCTCCACCGGCGTGAGCGGTGCCGTCTTGAGCGGCACCAGCTCGCCGTCCACGCGCAGCTGCGGCGGAGAGCCGGTGGTGATGTGGAGGTCGGAGGCGCCCTTCTCGACCATCGCCTTCAGGAGCTGGTGCAGGTTGGCCACGGATGCGTGTCCTGTCTCGGGGGTAGGGAGGAGAAGCGGTGACTAGAAGCGGTCCGGCGCGGTGTTGCCCACCACTTCTTCGAGCGTGGTGAGGCCATCCATCATCTTGCGCAAACCGCTCATGCGCAGGCTGCTCATGCCCAACCGGATGGCCTCCTGCTTCAGCTCGGCGGCGGACGCGCCGTTGATGACCAGCTCCTTGAGGCCATCCCAGAAAGGCATGACCTCGTAGATGGCCACGCGGCCGCGGTAGCCACGGTCGTTGCAGTCGCGGCAGCCAACCTTCTCGTACATGGTGAAGGAGCCCAGCTTGTCCGGCGGGACACCTGCGTCGATGAGCGCCTGCTCATCCACCTTGTCCGCGGGCTTCTTGCAGGCCGGGCACAGGCGGCGCGCCAGACGCTGGGCCAGGATGAGGTTGAGCGAGGCCGTCACGAGGAACGGCTCGATGCCCATGTTGAGCAGACGGCTGACCGTGCCCGGGGCGTCGTTGGTGTGCAGCGTGGAGAGCACCAGGTGGCCGGTGAGCGCCGCCTTCACGCCGATCTCCGCCGTCTCGAAGTCGCGGATCTCACCGATCATGATGATGTCGGGGTCCTGGCGAAGGAACGAGCGCAGCGCGGCCGCGAAGTTCAGGCCGATGTCGTCATGCATCTGCACCTGGTTGATGCCGCCGAAGTTGAACTCGACGGGGTCTTCCGCGGTGGAGATGTTGGTGCCCACGTCGTTGAGCGACGACAGCGCGGAGTACAGCGTCGTCGTCTTGCCGGAGCCCGTGGGGCCCGTCACCAGCACCATGCCGTAGGGCCGGTCGATGGCCTCCTTGAAGTCCGCCAGCGGCTTCGGATCAAACCCCAGCTTGGTCATATCGAGCTGGAGGTTGCTCTTGTCGAGCAGACGCATGACGACCTTCTCGCCGAAGAGCGTGGGGCACACGCTCACGCGGAAGTCCATCTCCTTGCCGCCGCCCATCTTGATCTTGATGCGGCCGTCTTGAGGCAGGCGGCGCTCGGAGATGTCGAGCGAGGCCATGATCTTCAAGCGGCTGGTGATGGCGTTGCGCAGCTTCATCGGCGGGCGCATCACCTCGTACATCACGCCGTCGATGCGGAAGCGGACCCGGAAGTCCTTCTCGTACGGCTCGATGTGGATATCGGACGCGCGCTTCTTGATGGCGTCCATGAGGATGAGGTTCACGAGCTTGACGACCGGCGCGTCATCCGCGGCCTTGGCCATCTCCTCGAGGTTCTCGTGCTCTTCCTTGGCGAGCTCGATGTCGTCGCCCACGTCCCCGACGATGTCCTCGAGCGAGGGGCCCTTCTCCGCGTAGTAGCGCTCGATGGACTCACGGATGGAGACCTCCGAGGCCACCACCGTCTCAATGTTGTAGCCGGTGAGGAACTTCAGGTCGTCCACCGCGAAGATGTTCGACGGGTCGCACATGGCGACGATGAGCGACGGCCCGGCGCGGTTCACCGGGATGACCAGATGCTTCTCGGCCACCTCCTTGGGAACCAGCTTGATGATGTCCGGGTCGATGTCGAAGTCCTTCAGGTTGATGGCCGGCACGCCGTACTGCTTCGACAGGAAGTCCGTGAGCTTCGACTCCTCGATGGCGCCCGTCTTGATGAGCGCGGTGCCGATGCGCGTGCCGCTCTTCTGCTGCTCCTCCTGGGCCTTGCGCAGCTGCTGGACGGAGATGAGGTTCTCACGCACCAGCAGTTCACCGAGTCGACCGGACATTCTTGAAGCCTCTTGAGCGGATGGAGAAAACGGACCAGCTCCCCACCGCGCTCGGAGCGCGACGGGGATGTGCTTCAGTGGGTCTTCACCTTGGCACGATTCCCTCGGGATTAGAGGAAACGGACCCGAGGACTGTCAAGGCGCCCCCGTGGCCCTGAGGTCACGCCAACCCATTGAAGGGACACGGGAAATCGTCAACCGTCGGCGCGGGCAATCACCGCGCGTGCGGCCTCGACATCGCGCTTGATCTGCCCCACCAGCTCGGCGGCGGAGCCGAAGCGCTGCTCGGGGCGCAGCCGCTCCAGGAACTGCACCCGCAGCTCCTGGCCGTACAGGTCCCCACTGAAGTCCAGCAGGTGCGCCTCGATCGTGACTTCCGAGCCACCGAAGGTGGGCTTCACACCGATGTTCGCCGCGCCCGGGCGCCAGGGGCCGTTGGGTTCCGCCTTCAGGCGCACACGGATGGCGTACACCCCCGGCGCGGGGCGCAGCTCGTTCTGCGTGTCCACGTTGGCGGTGGGGAAGCCGATGGTGCGCCCCCGCCCGGCGCCAGAGACGACCGTGCCATCCAGGTCGAACGGGCGGCCGAGCAGCCGACGCGCGGCGCTCACCCGACCCTCCAGGATGTACTCGCGCACCTTGGACGAGGAGGCCACCACGCCGTCCACGTTCACCACCGGGACCACGTGGACCTGGGCACCTCGGCGCGCGGCCGCCTCGCGCAGCGTCGCCACCGTGCCGCCTCGCGCGGCGCCGTACGTGAAGTCACCGCCGACCACCAGGTGCGCGACCTTCAGCTCGTCCAGCAGCGCGCGCTCGAAGTCGGCGGGAGACACCCGCGCATACTCGCGCGAGAACGGCTGGACCACGGCCGCGGACAGGCCGCACGCCTCGAACAGCTCCAGCTTGCGCGGCAACAGGGTGATGAGCTTGGGCGCCAGCTCGGGCTGCAACACCTTGCCCGGATGCGGCAGGAAGGTGAGCGCCGCGGCGGGACCGTGCTGGCGCGCCTCCGCGAAGAGCGCCTGGTGACCCAGGTGGACGCCATCGAAGTTGCCCAGCGCGAGCGCCTGCCCAGCGAGCTGGTGCCCGGCCTCCGGCACCGAGTGGAAGACCTTCATGGCTCCCCGGTATACCACCGCCAGCGCTTTTGCCCTGGTCAACCGCCGCGCCTCCATGTTTAGAGGCGCCCCCTCGCGCCCGCCATGCCCCGCCCTCCTCTGCTCCCCGACCCGGTCGGACTCAAGTTCGTCACCCTGGACACCCCCCCGGACTGGGATGCCGAGTTCGGCTTCACCGGCCCCCTGGAGCTGGAGATTGGCTCGGGCGCGGGAGGGCACGCGCTGGAGTACTGCCGCCGCAACCCCACCGTGCGCTTCGTCGCCTTCGAGTGGCGCAAGAAGTACGCGCGCGACACCCAGGCCCGCGGCGAGAAGCTCGGCCTGAAGAACCTGCGCGTCATCGAGTCCGACGCCCGCTTCGTCGTCCCGCGCATCTTCGCGTCGGGCTCCCTGGCCTGCATCCACCTCCAGTTCCCTGACCCCTGGTGGAAGCGCTCCCACGCCAAGCGCGCCGTCATTCAGCCGGAGTTCACCCAACTCCTCTTGGACAAGCTCGCTCCGGGCGGCCGCTTCGACATGCGCACCGACGTCCAGGACCGCGGCGTGACCATGCTCTCCATCCTGGAAGCCTCGGGATTCAAGAATCCACTAGGTTCCGGTGTTTTCCATCCTTATGACCCGGAGGAGGTGCCCTCGACGCGAGAGCGGCGCTATCTGGCGAGCGGGGAGCCGGTCTACAGGGCACGGCTGGTGAAGCCAGGCTGACCCTTGGGGCGGGCGCCCCCTCGGGACCTCTTGGCTTCCATGACACGCCGGGTGAGAATCGCCGGGGCTCCCGCTCGGCGGGAGGACGGCACCGGGGGCGACTCAGCATGGGAGACGGCGACAGGAAGAAGACTCAGGAGGTCCCCCGTCGATCACCGCCCGGCAACGAGTTCATGGGTCGCACCGTGTTGCTGGTGGACGATGACCCGGCCCAGCTCGCCCACGTCCGCGACGGCTTGTCTCCGTATGGTTACACCTTTCGCGAGGCGAACAACGGCGCCCAGGCGCTGTCCGCCATCCGCGAGAACCGGCCCGACCTCATCCTGATGGACGTGGAGATGCCGGGGCTGGGCGGCGTGGAGGTGTGCCGCATCGTCAAGGCGAATGGAGGCGAGGGCGGCTTCGGCTTCATCCCCGTCATCCTGATGACGGCGCGGCAGGCGGCCGGCAAGGTGGAGGGGTTGGAGCTGGGCGCGGACGACTACCTGGTGAAGCCCTTCGACATGCTGGAGTTGGGCGCGCGGGTGAAGTCCATGCTGCGCCTGAAGGTGCTGCAGGACGCGCTGGTGGAGAAGAACCGCGAGCTGGACAAGGCCAACAAGGAGCTGGCGCGCAAGCGCGAGGAGCTGCTCGCGCTCAGCCGCACCGACGCGCTCACGGGCCTGTTCAACCGGCGATACTTCGAGGAGCGGATGAACGAGGAGTTCCTCCGCGCGCGGCGCTACCAGTCCCACCTGTCGCTGGTGATGCTGGACATCGACCACTTCAAGCGCATCAACGACACCTTCGGGCATCCCTTCGGGGACGAGGTGCTCAAGGCCGTGGCGCAGACGGCGCGCGCCCGACTGCGCGAGGTGGATCTGCTGGCGCGCTATGGCGGAGAGGAGTTCATCGCCCTGCTCCCCGAGGCCGCGCCCACCGACGCCCTGCGCGCCTGTGAGCGCGTGCGCGAAGCCATCGAGAACCTGGAGGTCGTGCATCCCAGGGCGGACGGGACGCGACAGAGCGTCCGCCTGACCGCGTCCCTGGGGCTGGCGACGGTGCCCGCCACGGACCTGCCGAGCGCGGAGACGCTGCTGCGCGCCGCCGACGCGAGCCTCTACGAAGCCAAGGGCGCGGGCCGCAATCGCGTCCACCAGCACCCGGGCGGCCTCACCTGAGGCTTTCCCCCGGCGACGCTTTGACCTAATACCGGGATTCATGCGCGCGACCTCCACAACGACCTGTCTGTTGCTGGTCCTGCTCGCCGTGGGCGGCTGCAGCGTGAATCAGCCCGACACGCCCATGAAGGCCTACCGGACCTTCCACGGGCATGCGCAGCGCGGCTTGACCCAGCGCGATGAGCAAGACTTGCAGAAGGCATACGCCGCGCTGTCACAAGGGACTCAGCAGACGCTGGCGAAGCGCGCGCAGCAGGTGAGCGAGGCCTCGGGTGGGAAGGTGAAGCCCGAGCCGCTCGCGCTCTTCTTCGCGAATGTCCCCCCGCCTCCCGATGTTACGGAGGTCTCGCTGGTGCGCCAGGAGGGCGACGAAGCCACCGTGCTCGTTCGCTCATCGGGTGGCACAAGCGAGGTTCGGATGGTGAGGGAGCCGTCCGGATGGAAAGTCGACCTCTCAGCATCCCTCCAGCCGTGAGTCTGGGCATGCCCGGCGAGCGCGCATCAGGTAACGTACAACCGTGAACGATCGGAAGACACGGCGGGTGGTCCCCGCAGTCGAAGTCATCCGGCGCCCGGGCACGACGCCCGGAGGCGCTTCGACGACTCCACCCGCGACCCCTTCGGCCTCGCCGCGGCCCACGCCGACTCCTCGGCCCGTGGGCGCGGCGCCCAGTCCCTCGCCCGTCCCGCGGCCCACGGGCGTGGCCCCTACGCCTCGGCCGGCGCAGCCCGCGGCTCCGGCCGCTCCAGCGGCGCCCTCGGAGCCCGTGGAGGACACGTCCGCGCAGGCGGCGGCGCGCCCCGCACCGCGGCCTCTGGCTGGCACCGCTCCGCGGCCGATGAGTCCGCGCGCGCCAGGCGCCGCTCCGTCGGGCCCGCCGCGTCCGGGAGGCTTCGGCGGAGGTCGCTTCGCGCCTCGGCCCAGCACGCCCCGGCCGCCGCCCACGCCCGAGCAGATTCTCGCGCTGGCCACGCGCGAGCACGTGCCCGCGCGCATCGCCAAGGGCGAGCTCGAAGGCAAGATGAAGTGCCGCATCTGGCGCAAGCTCCACGCCGAGGAAGCCAAGCGGTTCGATCAGGTCTACGAGCTGATGGGCCAGAACTCGGCGCTGACGCTGGGCGACGCCTTCGGCGTGCTGCAGAGCGGCCTCACCGTGGCCGAGTTCATGGCGCGCAAGGAGCGCACGCAGCGCAAGGCCGCCATCAAGCAGGCGCGCGGCGAGGTGGACAACGCCACCGTGTCGGACTTCCTCTCCACGCTCATCCAGCAGAAGACCGAGCTGTCGGTCGTGCTGGCCGAGCGTTCACTTCTGGACACCCTGGTGACGGAAGAGGCCATCGCGCTGACGCTGGAGCGCACCGGCCGGATGGAGAAGCTCCAGGTGGTGCTCATCGCGCGGCGCGCGGACTGGGAGCGACTGCTGCCGGCCGTGGAGCGCGACGCGAAGCTCACGCAGAAGCCGGCGCAGGTGGCGCGTCAGCCGGACAAGCGGCCCTACTCGGATCCGCGCCCGTTCCTGCCGCACCTGGGCGACAGGGTGAAGCTGGTGCTGCGCAACGGCATCACGGTGCAGGCGCCCATCATGCATGTGGGGCGCTTCGACCTGTTGTTGGGAGAGCCGGGACACGAGCTGTTCGTTCCGTTGCACGCCCTGCTGCGCTTCGAGCCCGTGGCCACGCCCGAGGCCTGAAGCCCGCTGAAGGACGGGCGTCCCGCTCCGGGGCGTCCGTCCGCGCTGTCCCTCCGTTCGCGCCGTCCAAGGTCCCCATGCGCCCCTTCTTCTCTCGCATCATCAAGCCGTGGCTGGCGGTCACCGCGGCGGCCACCCTCGCGGCGCTGGGCGCCTCGCAGCAGGGCTGCACGAAGGAGTCCGGCACGGCGGCGGCGCCGAGTCAGCCGCAGGTCCCGGAGAAGCGCGAGAACGGCGTGCGCGTGGTGGACCTCACGGTGAACGAGCACGGCTTCGAGCCCAGCCCCGTGACGCTCAAGCAGGGCGAGCCCGTGAAGCTGGTGGTGACGCGCAAGACGGACCAGACGTGCGCCACCGAGCTGGTGATGGACGAGTACCACATCGACACCCAGCTCCCGCTCAACACGCCGGTGGAGATCTCCTTCACTCCGAGCAAGTCCGGCAAGCTGGTGTACGGCTGCGCGATGGGGAAGATGGTCTCCGGGACCTTCCTGGTGGACTGAGCAGGTTGGTGAGGACTGGCGCGCCGCACCGGGGCAGGTAGGCTGCCAGCCCTTCATGGGCGGCGCGGCGGAGCTCTTCACCCGACATGTCTTCCTCGACCTCGAAACGACGGGACTCGATCCCCGCGTGGACGAGATCATCGAGGTTGGCTGCATCTTCTTCGAGCAGGGCCGAGAGGTGGAGCGCCTCGGGCGCTTGTACGCGGCCTCTCGTCCTCTGAACCTCACCATTCGCCGGCTCACGGGCCTGAGCGACGCGGACCTCGCGGGGCGCCCTCGCTTCGGGACGGACGCGGCGGAGCTGCGCGAGCGGCTCGCCGGGTGGACGGTGGTGGCGCACAACGCCCCCTTCGAGAAGGGGTTCCTCCCGGACGTGCTGGGGCCCATCCAGGCGCCGGTGCTCGACTCGTGCGAGCTCATGCACTACCTGCATCCGGAGCTCCCCAGCCACTCGCTGGAGTCGCTCTTGCGCTGGGCGAAGCTGGGCGTGCGCCAGCCGCATCGCGCGCTGCATGACTGCGAGGCGGTGCACGCGGTGCTCGTGCAGGTGATGGACGCGTGCATCGCGGGCGGGCGAGGCGATGACATCGCGGACCTGCTCTCCACGTTGGATCGGCGCGTGGCCACGCGACGCACCGGGGACGCGGCGACGTTCGACGAGGAGGAGCGCCCGCTGCTGGAGCTGCTCACGGGGCTGCGCGAGATGTGTCGCCAGCGGCCCGCGCCCCTCGCGCTGGAGACCCAGGGCTTCCTGCGCGCAAAGCCCGAGCGGCTGCGAGTCGGGGGGCCCACGGCTCGCCCGGAGCCCGAGCCGGATACGCCCGTGCTGCCCGTCCACATCGACGAGGTCACCGCCGTGCTCGGCCCCGAGGGCGCGATGGAGAAGCGCGGCGATGGCTTCCTCAGCCGCCCCGCGCAGCTCGACGTGGCGCACGCGGTGGCGCGCGCGCTGTCGGAGGGTGGGCGCCTGGCGGTGGAGGCCGGCACGGGCACGGGCAAGTCGCTCGCGTACCTCACGCCCGCCGCGCTGTTCGCCGCGCGCAATGGCCGCAAGGTGGGCGTCGCGCCGCACACGAAGACCCTTCAGGACCAGCTCCTCGACAAGGACCTGCCGCGCCTGCATCGCGCCACGGGCGGCGCGTTCGGCTACGCGCTGCTGAAGGGCCAGTCGAACTACCTGTGCCGGCGACGCGCGTTGGAAGCCACGCGGGTGGAGCCGGGCATGAGCCACGCGGCCCGCGCGCCTCGGGCGTACCTGCGCGCGTACCTGCGCCGCAGTGGCGATGGGGACCTCGACAAGCTGAGCCACTGGTTCCGCGAGCGCTTCCCGGTGCTGCTCGGGCTGGTGCCGGCGGTGCGCTCCGAGGCGGCGACGACGCTGGGCGAGAAGTGCCCGCATCACCACCGCTGCTTCTACCACTCGGCCGTGGCGCAGGCGCGCGAGGCGGATGTCCTCGTCATCAACCAGTCACTCGCGTTCGCCTGGCCCGCGCGCTACCCGAAGCTGGAGCACCTGGTCCTCGACGAGGCGCACGAAGTGGAGGACGTCGCCACCACGGCGCTCGCGGTGGAGCTGTCCGACTCCGCCTTCTTCCGACTCACCGAGCGACTCCACGGTCGCGACGGACGGCACGGCCTGTTCGCCGAGCTGCGCCGAGCCTTGAGCACCACACGGCGCGCGGACTCGCGCACGGTGATGGGCGAGGTCGAGAGCGCGCTCCAGGGCCTGCTCGTCGAAGCGCGCGACCTGGGCGAGCGCATCACCGCCCTGTGCGAGCCTACCTCCGCGACGCCAGGCGAGGACGCCGAGGAAGGCGCCTACGCCCCCGAGTTGCGCGTCACCGCCACCGTGCGCGCCCTGCCCGCTTGGGCTCCCGTTCAGGACGGACTCCTGGCGGTCCGAGGCGCGTTGCAGCGCCTGCACCTGTTGCTGTCCGTGCGCACCCTGGAAGCCCTGCCGGAGCTCGCGGCGCGCATGCCGTCCCTGGAGCGCGAGCTGTCCGGCGCCAACACGGAGCTGCAAGAGCTGACCGTGCTCGCCGGCGAACTGTCGGGAGAGCCGATGGATGGGCGGTGCTACGCCGCCACGGCGGAGCCTCGCCGCCAGCGATGGAGCGTCGGCGCGCAGCCCGTGGACGTCTCCAGCTACGTGTCGCGCGACTTCGCGGCGAGCAAGCGCACGCTCGTCATGGCCTCCGCCACGCTGGGCACCGGCGATGGCTTCCCTTTCGTGCTGCGGCGGCTCGGGTTGGATGGACGCAACGAGGCTCCGGCGCCGCGGCTCTTGCGCGCAAGCACACCGTTCCAACTGCGGGAGCAGGCGCTCGTCGTGCTCGTCACGGATGCGCCGCGCGCGCATGAAGAGCCCTTCATCGATTGGGCCGCGGGCCGCGTCTCTGGACTGGCGCAGGTGATGGGAGGCCGGCTGCTGGGCCTCTTCGCCTCTACGCGGAGATTGGAGCGTGTGGCCCGCGAGGTCCAATCGCGACTGGAGCCCCACGGCATCGAGGTCATGCGCCAGTCACGCGGCCACAGTCGCTCGCTCGCGGCGCGGCAGGAGCGCGACACGGGCACGGTGTTGCTGGGCACCAAGAGCTTCTGGCAGGGCGTGGACATCCCCGGGCGCGGCGTGGGCTGTGTCTTCATCGACAAGCTCCCGCTGGAGCCCGCCACCCGTCCGCTGGTCGCCGCGCGCGAGGAGCCCATCGCCAAGGGCAACGAGTATCTGGGCTTCCTCCACTACCGTCTGCCCCGCGCGCTGCTGTTGCTGCGACAAGGTGTGGGCCGGTTGATCCGCTCGGCCTCGGACCGCGGCATCGTCATCGTCGCGGACCCGGGCCACGCGAGCTACCGCCCGCACCTGATGCAAGCCCTGGCGGGCTACCGCGTGGAGGCGCTGCCCTGGGCTCAGGCCCGACTGCTGCTGCACACGGAGCTGAAGGAGATGGGGCTCACCGCCGACAACACCCGCGTGTGAGCCTCACGGCCAGAGCCCCGCGCGAACGGCCTGGAACAGCAGGTCCGCGAACACTTCCTGGCCTTGGTCCTCGTCCACGAAGGGCAGCGTCAGGCGAGGCATGCGCAGCAGCCGGTCATCGACCACGGCATGTGGAGCGCGCCACCGGAGGGCCTCCATCAACGCCTGGAGGCCCGCGACGTGCGTCGGCGCGCGGCGCGCAGCGCCCATCCCCCCCAGCTCGGTGCCCTCATCGAAGGACGCGCGGAAGCCCTCGCCGAAGACCCACAGGAAGTGCTCGGTGGACGCGTGCTTCGCGGCGGCCGGTGCCGTCCTCCAGCGAGGGGACTGCGGGAAGATGGGAATCAGCTCGGGCGCGGGCGCCACGCGGGCTCGCTGGCCCCGCACCAGCAATCGGACATCCGCGAGGGAGACCTCCAATGGCACGGCCATCTCGGTCGTGAGGTGCAGCCGCTCGACATCGAGCGCGAACGTGCGAACCCGAGGCAGGTGGAGCGTGGAGCGAGACGCCAACTCGCACACCACCGGGGTGAAGCTCGCCGCGCGCAGCGCCTCGACCAGCGTGGCAGCGGCCTCTTCATTCACCCTCGCCAGCAGGACCGGTGGCGGTTGGGAGAGTCGCAATCGGATGTCCACCGCGGACAGCTTCAGCACCTCCGACAGCGCTCGCACCACCTCCTCCGTCACGCCAGGAGGACGCGGCAACGCGACGAGCGTGTTCGCCGGGCGAAGGGGTCGCTCGGGCTCGTGCGAGGGGACGTGCATCCCCTGCTCACGAGACCGGGACGCGGTGGCTTCGCGCGACCGCCGCAGCTCGGCCTCGCGGGCTTCCGCCTGCTCCGCGCGCGCACGCTGGAGGCGTCCCTCGCGCCGCGCCTCCTCCAGCGCGTCTTGAAGGGCGTCACGCTCCCTGGCGTGATGTGCCCTCAGCTTGTCCAGGTGCTCGCGCGTGCGACGCAGCTCCGCCTGAGCCACCTCCAGGGCGTCGCGCAGCTCGCGAGCGTCCTCCGAGGCATCGCCCGGTCGCTTCACCGCGCCAGCCGCTCCCGGTAGCGCGCCTCCAGCGCGCTCAGCGCCTCCACCCACTCACCGGACGCACCCGACTTGCGCGCCTGCGCCAACGCATGCGCGAGCACCCGCGCGTCCTCCTCCTGCAGGGTGCGCAGGCGCTGCACCATGCCGAGCGTGGCGTCGAACACGTCGCGCAGCTCGTCCCCATCGCGCAGGCCGTAGGGAGGTGGGCGCAGGCGACCCTCGGCCACGTCGCCCACCATGCGCTTGATGCGGAACAAGGGGCCGGCCACCCGGTGCGTCACGACGATGGTGCCCAGGGCCACCACCGCGATGAAGCCCACCAGACAGCCCCCCAGCACCCACCAGGTCATCTGCTGGTGGTGCTCCAGCTCGGCGCGCTGCGCGACGATGGCGGACCGCTCGGCCTCGTAGCTGGCGTCGATGAGCCGCGCCTGCTCGCGGAACTTCGCCTCGAAGGAGGGGTCCGCCATGTGCGTCAGCAGCTCGTTGGACAGCGTCGCGCCGGACAACTCTCGGCTCACCTCCGCCGCGCGCGAACGCGCCTCGACCGCCGTGGAGGTCTCTCGCATCAGCGAGTTGGCCGCGCGCACCAGGAACACGCCCAACAGCGCCGCCAGCACCAGGGACACCCCGACGATGTACGCGGTGAGCTTGAGCTGGAAGCTCGCGTCGAGGAGGAAGTTGCGCCAGCGCCGCCGGGGGGCTGCGCCGGGCGCGGTGCTCGTCGTCGTCATGTCTCGCTGCTCCACTCGAAGGTGTCCGCTGCTTCCTCGATGGCTTTCGGGATGAGCGCCTTGAGGAGATCCGCGGCCGGCGCGCCCGCGGCATGGACCTCCACTTGCCCCATCAACGTGAGCTCGGGATAGCTCATGCAGACGATGCCGATCCTCAGCCCACCGTTCTCCGCGGCTTGGATCTCAGCGGTGATGCGGTAGCCGTGCACGCCCCACTTCTTCAGCACGCCCTTGGCCGCCGCCTTGGGCTCGCGCGCCGGCGCCAGCCACGCCCCCTTGCGCATCAGCCGGGAGCGCAGACGCGTCTCCGTGGCCTTCACCAGGTCCGGCGACAGCGTGCCCGTCCGGTCCTTCACCGCGTCCACCGCCAGGTACAAGCGAGGCGCACGCGCCTGGTAGCCCTTCAAGGCCTGGATGGCGTCCGCCACCACCGCCTGGACCCCTGCGTCCGCTTCGCCCTTGTGCTCCTGGAGACACGTCAGGCCCGCAGGCTCCAGCAGGGACCCGAGCCCCTTGGCCACCGCCGAGCGCACCAACTCGCTGGGGTCACGGAGTCCCGAGCAGAGCACGGGCACCGCCTCGGGGTCCTCGGTGGCGCCCAGCACGAGGGCCGCCTGGGAACGGGTACGCGGGTCCTTCCCCTGCCCGAGCTGGCGCCCGAGAAAGGCGATGCGCGTGTCCATCTGCGCGGAGGCGGCCCACGGCGCGAGCAGGAGACAGAGGAGAAAGGCGGTGGACGGCCACATGGTGGGGGACTCGGAGTGTAGCCCCGCGCACGCTTCCCCGAACAGCGGGGGGCCGATTGGACGCCCCCCGGGTCCGGCACCCGAGCGTCACCCACCCGACGCTGCACACCCGTGCACCCGCGAGAGGACCCGCCCCCTCGGGCAGAGCCCCCTGTCCCCCCTCCCCGCCCGAGACCAGGAACTGCTGCGCCGCGCCATCTTGTGGCATATACCCACACCATGCCTTCCGCCCTCACCGCCTCCCAGATTCGCGAGGCGTTCCTCGCGTTCTTTGAAGAGCGGAGCCACCGCCGCGTGGCCTCCTCTTCGCTGGTGCCCGCCAACGATCCGACCCTGCTCTTCACCAACGCCGGCATGGTGCAGTTCAAGGACGTCTTCACCGGCCGCGAGAAGCGCGACTACAGCCGCGCCACCACGTCGCAGAAGTGCGTGCGCGCAGGCGGCAAGCACAACGACCTCGACAACGTGGGCTACACCGCGCGGCACCACACGTTCTTCGAGATGCTCGGCAACTTCTCCTTCGGCGACTACTTCAAGTCCGACGCCATCGCGTACGGCTGGGAGTTCGTGACGAAGACGTTGGGCCTCTCGACCGAGCGGCTCGCCGTCACCGTGTTCAACGGCGAGGGCGGCATCCCGTGGGACGAGGAAGCCTACGAGCTGTGGGCCAAGCAGGGCGTCGCGCGCGACCGCATCTACAAGCTCGGGCTCAAGGACAACTTCTGGGCCATGGGCGACACCGGCCCGTGCGGTCCTTGCTCCGAGATCCACTACCACCAGGGCGATGACATCCCCTGTGTGGAGGAGGCCCAGGGCAACAAGTGCCAGGGCGTCGCGTGTGACTGCGACCGGTGGCTGGAGATCTGGAACCTCGTGTTCATGCAGTTCGAGCGCAAGGAGAAGGACGCCCCGCTCATCCCGCTGCCCAAGCCGTCCATCGACACGGGCGCCGGTCTGGAGCGCATCGCCTCGGTCGTGCAGGGCAAGCGCTCCAACTACGACACGGACCTCTTCCAGAGCATCATCTCCACCGTCAGCGCGCTGACAGGGACGGCGTACACCCAAGAGGGCGGCGCCTCCATGCGCGTGGTGGCGGACCACGCGCGCGCCACGGCATTCCTCGTGGCCGATGGTGTCCAGCCCTCCAACGAGGGCCGCGGCTACGTCCTGCGCCGCATCATGCGCCGCGCGGTGCGCCACGGCACGCTGCTCGGCCTGAAGGAGCTGTTCTTCTTCAAGGTCGTGGATCGCGTCATCGAGCTGATGGGCGAGGCCTATCCCGAGCTGCGCGAGAGCCGCAGCTTCATCCTCGAGGTCGCGAAGCATGAGGAGGAAGGCTTCCGCAAGACGCTCGACCGCGGCCTGAAGCTCATCGACGAGGAGCTGGGTCGGCTCCAGCAGCGCGGCGAGAAGGTGCTCTCCGGCAAGGTCGTCTTCCTGCTGCACGGCACCTACGGCTTCCCGTGGGACCTCACGCAGATCATCGCGCGCGAGCGCGGCCACGACGTGGACCTCGATGGCTTCAAGAAGGAACTCGAGGACGAGGCCAACCGCGCGGGGTTCTCGGGCTCGGGGCAGAAGGCGGTCGGCGAGGTCTACCAGAAGCTGCTGGCGAACCTGGGCCCCACCGAGTTCCTTGGCTACACCGGCGAGGGCCATGAGGGCGAAGGCAGCATCCGCGCCATCGTGCAGGACGGCGTGGAGGTGATGCAGGCGTCGGCCGGAGCGAAGGTCGAGATCATCATCGACCGCACGCCCTTCTACGGCGAGTCCGGCGGGCAGGTGGGCGACACCGGCCGCATCGTGGGACATGGCGGCAAGGCCGTGGCGCGCGTGCTGGACGCGCAGCGCCCGGTGCAAGGACTCATCGTCCACTCCGCCGAGGTGTCCGAGGGCACGCTCAAGGTCGGAGACATGGTGCAGACGTCGGTGGACGTGGAGCGCCGCAAGGCCATCCGCGCGAACCACTCCGCCACGCACCTGCTGCACAAGGCACTCAAGCTCGTCCTGGGTGAGCACGTGAAGCAGGCCGGCTCGGTGGTTGCTCCCGAGTCGCTGCGCTTCGACTTCTCCAACTTCTCGCCGGCGACGCTCGAGCAGCTCGAGCAGGTCGAGGACCTGGTCAACAGCTGGATCCGCGACAACGCCGAGGCGCAGACGCGCATCATGGCCATCGAGGACGCGAAGAAGTCCGGCGCGGTGGCGATGTTCGGTGAGAAGTACGGCGACACGGTGCGCGTCGTCACGGTGCATCCGGAGTCCACCGAGTTGTGCGGCGGCACGCACGTGCGGCGCAGCGGCGACATCGGTCTGTTCAAGGTGGTGAGCGAGAGCGGCGTGGCCTCGGGCGTGCGGCGCATCGTGGCCGTCACCGGCGTGGGCGCGCTCCAGCACGTGCGCGAGCAGGAGCACGAGCTGCGCAAGGCCGCCGAGCTGCTGAAGACCTCGCCCAAGGACATCGCCAAGCGCATCGAGGCGACCCAGAAGCGGGCGAAGGAGCTGGAGCGCAAGGTGGAGGAGGTCTCCGTCAAGGCGCAGACGGCCGGCAGCAAGGACCTGTTGGAGCAGGCGCGCGAAGTGAACGGCATGAAGGTGCTGGCCACGCGCGTGGACCCCGCGGACGACAAGGTCTTCCGCGGCATGGCGGATCAGCTTCGCGATCGCATCCGCTCGGGCGTGGTGGCCATTGGCGGCGAGAAGGACGGCCGCGCCATCATCTTGGTGGCGGCGACCAAGGACGTGGTGGCCCGGGGCATCAGCGCGGGTGACCTGGTTCGCGAGATGGCCAAGGAAGTGGGCGGCAAGGGCGGCGGCAAGGCGGACATGGCGCAGGCCGGTGGTCCGGATCCGTCCAAGCTGCCCGCGGCGCTCGAAAAGCTGTACGAGCTGGTGAAGGGCGCGGGCGCGGCGTGAGCTCCCGGTCCTCGCAATTGCCCGTGGCGTTCCTGGCGGCGGCCCTCCTCGTGGGGGGCTGCACGAAGGATGATGCCTCGCCCAGCGAGGCCCCGGGCGCCGAGGACCGCACGCTCCAGAAGCTGCGCGCGGAGGCGGACCGGGTCCGCAAGGGAGGCGCGCCCTCCGCGCCTCCCGACGCCGTGGCGCCGCCTCGAGGAACGTTGGCGGACCTCGCGGCGGTGAGTGACGAGGGGGGCAAGCACCGCCTCGCCCTCCCCGAGCACACCGACACGGTGCACGTCGATACCGTGGCGATGAAGCTCACGTCCCTGGAGTCCTCCCATTCGCTCAAGGGCAATGGGAAGCTGGGGCTCACCACGGAGGACCTGTTCCTGCGCGTGCAGCTCGTCACGCAGAACGTGGGCGCGGCGGCCGTCACGCTGTCCATGGACGGCGCGCGACTCGAGGATGCGCAGGCCCAGGTGTACCGGCTCGCGCGGGATGCGCAGGCCGTGGCGGGCACGCGGCCGATGACGCGCAGCTATCCTCCGGAAGAGCGCTCGGACCTCGTCTTGCTGTTCGAAGTACCGCCGGCAACCCTGCAACAAGATGGCAGCTTGACCCTGGTGGTCCAGGGCTCTGGCGGGGACGTGCGGATCCCCTTGCGATGAGCGGGCAGACCCCCAAGCTCCTGCCGCTGCGCATCCGGCTCCCGTACACGACGGAAGAGGAGTTCATCGAGAAGTACGGCTCGAACGTGGCGCGTGCGGGCGTCTTCGTCGCCACGCGTGCGCTGAAGCCCGAGGGGACCGGGCTGGCCTTCGAGTTCGTGCTCGCGGATGGCACTCGCCTGCTGCGCGGCGAGGGCGTGGTGATGAAGACGCAGTCCGAGGCGGGCAGCGGTCGCACCGGGATGAAGGTGCGCTTCGTGAAGCTCGATGCCGCGAGCAAGGCGCTCATCGACCGCGTGGTCGCGAAGCGAGGCGGCGCGGAGGCCTTGCTGAAGGACAGCGCGGCGCTGCCTCCGGGGCTCGTGCGGCGGACCCCTCCGTCGCATCACGCCGGGCCACCTCAAGCACCGGCGCCCCGCCCTGCGCCCCCGCCACCCACTCCAGAGCCCGACGACTTCGATATCGACGTCAATCCGTCGTTCTTGGAGCCGCCTCGCGGGCCGGACCCCGTCGCGCCGGTCTCCCAAGATGAAGTGAAGGCACAGCGGCTGGATGCGTGGCTGCCCTCGGATGCGATGGGACACGCCGCCCACGCAGAGTCCGAGCAGCGCACGACACACACCGAGTTCGCCCGTTCCACCGCATACGGTGAGGACTCGCAGCACGTCCCAACGGCCACGGACGGAAGCGCTCGCTCCGCGCCCATTCACAGCGACGACACACACCACGCGCCTGGGGCTGCGCACGGCGACGCTCTTCACCCGCCCTCCCTCTCTTCCAGCGAGGACACGCGGAGTTCGCGAGCCGCGGATGAAGGACCTCGAAGCCAACACGAACGCTCGCACGTCAGCGCGGAGACTCGGACGAGTCCCCCGCGCACGGAGACGCCGTCCTGGTATCAAGCCCCGGACGAGGACACGTCCAACGAGGTACCGCGCGCATTCACCGCGAAGCTCGGGACCACGCAACTCGGCGCGCCAAGCGTCTCCGCAGGGCCACCGCCGAGTCGACCGACTGACGCTCCGACACGTTCGGACACGAGCCACGGTGACGGGAGGCTGCTGGCGACGCCGCATTCGGTTGAGTCGCTCGAACCCGCCTCGCTGCTTCAGCCGGGCAGCGCGTTCTCGAAAGCAGCAGCGGGCCAGCCGTCGACCTCTCCTGCAACCCGTCCTGCTTGGGAGGATTCGAACCGTCCCTCTCTGGCGGCATCAGACTCGGACGACGCTGACTCCAGCGCCCATTCTGCCTCTGCTCGCATTGACGGCCATGACGAGACAGAAGCCCCGAACAAGTCGGATGTGCTTCCCAGCCTGCGCGATCGCGTTAGCGCCGAGGAGCGTGCGGAAGCGCCCACTCAGGTCACAGAGTTCGACACGGAGTCTGGCTCCAAGACCGCGCATCCGCGCAGCCTGGACGTGTCACCCGAGGCCACGTCCCACCGCGAAGCATTCGCCGCCGATGCGCTCGCGACGGGGCAATCTCCTGAGTCGGTATCCGCAGCGACGGGCAGCGCGGACACGCTCGATGAGCCAAGCGGCGTAGCGACACAGGCAATCGCACGCACAAGGACATCCGACCCCGAAGGCATCAGTGAGTCCTCGCTCGAAGGAGGAACGGAGACCCCTCCATCTGTCGCCCCGCTGATTCGCGAGAGCGCGACTTCATCCGCCGCCTCCGACAGCCATTCGACGCACAACGTTGACCGAAACGCGACGTCGAGCACGGGCGACGCCGAGGGCGATGCCTTCGCGGCGGCGTTCGAGTCCGCATCCCTGCCCAGCGACGTGCCCTCGTCCGCTCGCACGTCACCGGTTCAAGCCGAGCATTCGGCGGTCATCGCTTCGACAAACAGCGCGGAGCCGATGCGTCCTCACGAGGGGGCACCACCGGTCCGTTTCGAGGTGCAAGAGACCGCGAGCCCAGCGATTGACTCGGCCCACATTGGCAACACCGAGCTGACGAATCCGTCACCCGAGGCATCGGGGTCGGAACTCAACTCGGGCGACTTCAGCCGAGCGACGACAGACTCCACCGCCGTGCCGACGGTGGACCTTCTGGGCCATGAGCCCGCGACGTCTCGTTCGGCGCTCGACTCGACGTCGTCAGGGGATGGCGCCTCGCATGACCCGCTCGCTGCGAATGTAGATGCGCCACAGGTCACTGCTGAGGTGCCTCGCGCTCAGCTCGACTCCGCGCCGCTAGGGGAGGTCGCCGCGGCGGACTCGCTCGCGGCGAACGCAGAGACCCCGCAGGGCACTGCCGAGACTCATCCCTCCGAGTTCAGCTCGATACCTTCAGGGAATGTCGCCGCGACTGAGTCGCTCCCGGCAAGCCCAGAGACACCGCAGGGCACTGCGGAGGCGCCTCGCTCGCAGCTCGACTCAGCACCTCAGGAGAATGGTGTCGCGACTGAGTCATTCGCGGCGAACTCGGAGGGACCGCAGGACACTTCAGCGAATCCTCGCTCGCAGCTCGACTCGGCGCATCTAGTGAATGGCGCCGCGACCGAGTCGTTCGGGACACACACAAAGGCCGCGCAGGACGCTGACGAGGCGCATCCCTCGCGGCTCGACTCGACGCCTCGGGAGAATGGTGTCGCGACCGAGTCGCTCGCGGCGAACGTAGAAGCACCGCAGGTCACTGCCGAGAGTCCTCGCCCACAGCTCGATTCGACACGCCGCGAGAATGGTGTCGCGGCTGGAGCGTTCGCAACGAGCGCCGAGGCACCGCAGGGTTCTGTCGAGAGTGTTCGCTCGCCGCTCGACTCAGCGGCGCTGGGGAATGGCTTCGCGACTGGGCCGCTCGCGGCGAACGCGGAGGCGCATCAGCAGGCCACGGCGGAGACGCCTCGGTCGCCACTCGATGCGACCCCTCCAGGAAATGGCTCCACGGGCGATTCGCTCGCAACGAGTGCAGAGGAGCATCGAGTCACGGCGGAGGCACCTCCGTCGAAGACGGATTCGACGACGCCTCGAGATGGCGTTGCGACCGGGCCACTCGAAGTGCACGCGGAGACACGTCGAGGCGGTGCCGAGAGTCCTCCGTCATCGCTCGACTCGATGCACTCCGAGGTGGCCTCGACTCGTGCTTCGGGGGTGACGTCTCCGGAGGTGGCTCACACCCCCGCCGAGGGTGCGTCTTCGCCTCCTCCTGCGGCGCACTCTCACGTGCCTGCAACGGAGCCCCGGGCGGCAAATACCTCCCACACTTCAGACGCGGCCCGGGCACTGCCTCACATTGGCGCGGACTCCCTCCCGGCGACTCCTCGCGCTGAGCCCGCTTTCGACTCCGACTCCGCGCTCCCTCGCAATCGGCGCCGTGCCTTGCTGGAGGTTCCGGTCTCGGGTCCCACCCCCACGCTTCCCGAGGTGGTCCTCGGCATCGACCTCGGCACTTCGCATGCGCGGGTCGCCGTCTTTCATGACGGTTCGGCCACGCTCGTGCCCCTCCCCGGCCTGGATGAGCCCCACCTGCCGGCCATGCTCGCGGTCGACAGCGGTGGTGAGCTGCTCGTGGGCTCCGCCGCGCTCGTCGAGAGTTCACGCGCCCCCCGCCGCGCGACCGGCGCCCTGAAGCGACTGCTGGGCTTGCGCGCCCGCTCACCGCTGTTGCGCTGGCTCGGACCACAGCTTCCTTTCACCGTGGCCACCGATTCACGCGGTGACGCGGGGGTGGAGCTCGGTGGGCGCGTCGTCGCTCCCACGATCTTCGCGGCGATGCTGCTGCGAGAGCTTCGCCATGCGGCTTCGACGTTCGTCGGCCGAAATGTGACCCGCGCGGTCATCTGCGCCCCCGCGCACTTCACCGAGCGCCAGCGCGCGGTCCTTCGCGAAGCGGCCGCCATCGTGGGCCTCGATGTCCCTCGCGTCCTCACCAACGGGGCTGCCGCCGCGCTCGCCTACGGTCACGGCCGAGGGCTCGCTCGCAAGCGCGTGCTGGTGGTGGATCTCGGCGGAGGAGGGCTCGAGGTCTGCGTCGTCCAGGTCACTGGCGATGACCTGGAGATCATCACCACGGGCGCGGACCCCACGCTCGGCGGACTCGACTTCGATGCCCGCATCGCCGAGGCGCTCGTCAGCGACCTCTCCGAGCAAGGTGTCCCCCGTCCCGAGCATCTCCTCGACTGGGGTCCGCTGCGCAGCACCGCCGAGAACACCAAGCTCACCCTCTCCGAGCGCGAGCAAGCCGAGGTCTCACTCCCCGCTGGCACCGTGCCGCCGCTCACGCGAGAGCGCGCGGAGGCACTCACCGCGGACCTCGCGCAGCGCGTGGTGTCCGTGACACGCGAGGTCCTCGAGTCCAACGCGTTGTCCCCCCAGGGACTCGACGCGGTCGTCCTCGTGGGTGGCCAGTCGCGTGCCCCCCTGGTGCGGCGGCGGCTCGAAGAGAGCCTCGGCGTCCCCGTGCGCGAGGAAGCGGATCCGCGTGGCGCGGTGGCCCGAGGTGCCGCCCTGCTGGGCCAGGCGCTCCTGCTCGCCGAGGCGGGCCGTCCCGCGGCCACCATCTCCGAGGTGCTCTCCCTGCCCATCGGCGTGGCCGAGCAAGGCGGCGCGCTTCGCCGAGTCCTGGAGCGCAACACGCGACTCCCGGCCACGAAGACGCTGGTGCTCCCGGTCCTCCCCGGAGCGCTGGACCTCACCCTCTTCCAAGGGACAGCCACCCCCGCCGCGGAGAACGAGTACCTCGGCCGCCTCTCCCTCGTGGTCGAGCGCCCAGGCGACGCGGAGCTGCACTTCCACCTGTCCGCCGATGGCGCGCTCTCGCTGGAAGCCACGCTCCCCCATGGCAAGCGCCAGCCCGTCGCCCTGTCCACGGAGGACCTGGACGACGCGGCACGCGACGCCATCATCGCTCGCTCGCCCCTCGCCACCGCTCCCGAGCCGCGCCCCGCCGGGCTCCTCTCCGGACTGAAGAAGCTCTTCGGCCGGCGCTGAGGCCCGCGACCGGCGCCATCCAAGAGGTACGCCGCTCGACCCGAGGGGGAGCAGGACGCCCACCGCTCGCTGGGCCGCGCGTGCGGCGTGGCGCCCAGGTGCCCATCCTTCCGCCAGCCAACAGACGCCCGGGAGGACGCGCATGGAATGGCACGCAGTGGCGAGACGCTTCCTGGTCGCGGGCACCTGCGCCATGGCCAGCCCCGCGCTCGCGGCGGATGCCACGCAGGTGGCGAAGGCCTTCGACTTCCACGCGCGCCACGTCGAGGTCGGCTTCGACGTGCGCATGGGCATTGGGTCCTTCACGGGTGACCTGGGGAAGCGCACGGATGTGGGCCCCACCTTCGGCATCAACGCATTGGCGCAGCCCTGGTCACTCGTCGGAGTGGAGCTGGGCTACGAGGGCCAGCGACTGCCCATCGACGACTCGCGTGTCCCCGCGGACGCTTCGCTCTGGCGCCACAATGGGACGTTGCTCGGCAAGTTTGGCCCGCTGCTCAAGCGCAACTGGCGGCCCTTCATCGGCGCGGGCTTCGGCGTGAGCTACCTCAACCCCTCGGATGACACGCGGGGCGTCTACTCGACGGACGTGCAGACGGAGTTCCCGCTCGCCGCGGGTGTGGACTACCGAGTCGGCCACATCTTCGCGGGCGTCCGCGCCACCTACCGCTTCATCGGGGGCGAGGGCCTCACCCTCATCCCCGGCACGCAGCAGGAGTCTCGTGGCGGACTCTTCAACGGAAACCTCGCGGTGGGCGGCCACTTCTGACAGCGGCCGCCACCCCCGCGTGGCGCTACAGCACGAAGCGAGACAGCAGCGTCTCCGGCCGAGGGTCCTGCGTCCACGCGTCCAGCACCGCGCGCGCGGGCGAGCGGCCCGACGCGGCCACCTCCGCCAGCGGCGCGAGCAGCGGCGCGTCCGCGGGATCCAACCGCTCCAAGCCGCGCTTCGCGATGGCCACCATCTCCGCGGCCAGCGCGCTCAGTGACTGCGCCCCCAGCTTGCCCTCGAGCCCCTCGCGGCGCGCGGTGTCGTGGAACGCCTGGTGCTGCGCGAAGGTGAGCTTCGGCAAGAGGTTCCCGGCCTCCTCCAACGCGGTGGCGTCGTAGAGGATGCCGCGCCACAGCGCCCCCAGCGCACCCGTCATCGCCGCACTGGCGCAGTCCGCGCCGCGCACCTCCAGCACCTTCTTCAACCGCACCTCGGGGAAGAGCGTGGACAGGTGGTCCGTCCAGTCGCCCAGGTCCGGCGGTTGCCCCTCGAAGCCCTCCTTCATGAGCTGGCGGAAGGTGAGCTTGGGATAGAGGTACTGCCCGTTGCGGCGCAGGAAGAGCAGCGGCGCATCGATGGCCCAGTCGACATAGGCCTTGTACGAGAACGAGCCATCGAACCACGACGGCAGGTAGCCACAGCGCGTGGGGTCCACCTCTTCCCAAACGCGGCTGCGGAACGACATGTAGCCCGAGGGCTTGCCCTCCAGGAGCGGGCTGTTGGCGTAGAGCGCCACGAGCAGCGGGGCCAGCCGCGCCACCGTCACGGTCTTGCGCACACAGTCCGCCTCGTCCGCCCAGTCCAGCGACACCTGTCCGGTGGACGTCATCAGCATCATGTTCAGCGCCAGCCGGCCGCGCTCCGGCAACGTGCGCCGCATGACGAGGTAGCGCGTCTTGGGCATCCACGGCATCTCCGCCGTCGTGCCCGTGGGGCGGTAGCCCAGCGCCACCAGGCGCAGGCCCAGCGACTCGGCAGCGGCCTTGGCCTCGGCGAGGTGGCCCAGGTTCTCCGCGTGCGCCTCGCGGGCCGTGCGGAAGGGACTGCCGGACAATTCCAGCTGCCCGCCCGGCTCCAGCGAGATGGCGGCCATGCCGCGCTGCAACGCGATGACAGGGGACTCCGGCGTCTCGCGGAACGGCTGGTACCCCGCGGGTTCCATCCGACCGAGCAGGGCGCCAATCCCGGAGGCGCCCTCATAGGGCACGGGCTGGGCCGACGCGGCGGGGTAGACAAACTTCTCGTGCTCCAAACCCAGCCGATGCTCGGACCGGGGCTTTTCCGCACTGCGGAAGCCGTCCACGAGCATGTCGACGGAGGTGATGGGCTCGGAGGTCGCGCGCTTGAGGTCGAGGGACATGTGGGCGCCCTATATAACGGGGGGACTGGACCTCGCCCTCATTTGAGCATTCTCGCGCCATGAGCCCCCCCTCCCCCGTCGTTCCCGCCATCGCCCCCCAGGCCCGCCTGTCGGATTTCTTCCAGGGGCTGGGGCTGCTCGGACGCGCGTTCCGGCTCGCGTTCGGCTCCCGGCGTCTCTTCCTCCTGTCCGCCGCCTGCGCCGTCATCACCGCCGTGGCGCTGGTGGGGCTCGCCGTCGTCCTCTACCGCTACGCGCCCGGGCTCCTGGAGTCACTCTGGACCAAGCCCGAGTCCTGGTACGGCCGCATGGGCTGGTACCTCGTGCTGGTGTTGACGGCCCTCGTCGCCTGGGTGGTGGGCGCCAACGTGGTGCCGCCGGTGCTCCTCGCGCCGCTGCAGGACCCGCTGTCCGAGGCCACCGAGGCCGAGTGCGGCAACGAGGCAGTCCCCCCCTTCACCCTGGCCGGCTTCGTCCGCGGCACCGTCACCGGGGTGCTCCATACCCTGGCGCGGGTGGCGTTCCTGATGCTGGGGCTGCTCGTCCTGATGCCCCTTCACCTGGTGCCGGGCGTGGGCAGCATCGCGTTCACGGTGCTCGCCAGCCTGTGGACCATGCTGTGGATGGCTGGCGAACACCTGGCCGCGCCCATGACGCGCCACCTCTACCCCTTTGCCCAGGTGCGCCGCATGCTGCGCGAGCGAGCGGCCCTGTGCCTGGGCTTTGGAGCGGGCGTCTACGTCCTGCTCTGGGTGCCCATCCTCAACACCTTCTTCCTCCCGGTGGCCATCATCGGCGGGACGCTTCTGTACCGCGGCCTGCGCGCGGCCGGCGCGCTGCCTCCGCCCCCCGATGCGGGACCCGCGCGCTCGCTCCCCATGAAATAAAGGGGCGCTCCACGTGTCTGGCCACAGCGGGCGGGAACGCATTGCCCGCCGAAGACGTTCTCGATCCTCGGCAGCGGGCGATGCCTTGAAGCACCGGGAACCCGTGATTAGGCTTGGCCGGCTGCCCCCAGTGCCTGTTTTTCGCCGTCAACCTTTCGGATTCACAAGGCTTTCTCGCAACAACCCGGGGCGCCGAAAACCGCTCCAGCTTGGATGAATCAAATGCCGCGCATTTTCCGCCGGATCATCGCCGTCGCCGTGCTCCTTGGCGCCTGGGCCTTCGCGGGCAGCGACCGCGCGCCCTTGCCGCTCACCCTGGGAGCTGCCGAGGCGGGGCAAGGCTCCTGGGACGGGGCCCTGCCTTCCCAGGGCAAGGGTGAGAAGGCCCCGCACGACCTCAACAGCCTCCGCGTGCTCACGAAGGTCATCCTGTACGTCAAGGAGAACTACGTCGACCCCAAGCGGGTGAAGCCCAAGGAGATGATGATCTCCTCGCTGGAGTACGTGGAGAAGAGCGTCCCGGACGTGCTGGTGGATGGCAACGCCGACGCCGGCAAGCTCACCGTCAACGTCAACGGCAAGACGCGCGAGTTCGACATCTCCCACGTGGACTCGCTGTGGAAGATGTCCTTCGCACTGAAGGACGTCTTCGACTTCCTGTCCAAGAACATGCGGCCCATCGAGGACACGCGGGACATCGAGTACGCGGCGGTCAACGGCATGCTGTCCACGTTGGATCCGCACTCGGTGCTGCTGCGCCCGGAGCTGTACCGGGAGATGAAGCTGTCCACCAAGGGTGAGTTCGGCGGCCTGGGCTTCGTCATCCAGATGAAGGAGGGCAACCTCACCGTGGTGAAGGTGCTGCCCAAGACGCCCGCGGCGCGCGCCGGCATCCAGAAGGACGACCGCATCAAGAAGATTGGCGAGGAGTCCACCGTCAACATGGACCTCAACGAGGCCGTGTCCAAGCTGCGCGGTCCGGTGGACAGCAAGATCACCATCACCGTAGAGCGCGAGGGCTGGGACAAGCCGCGCGTCATGACGCTGGCGCGCGCGATGATCTCCATCGAGAGCGTGCAGCACAAGCTCCTGGCTGGCGGCGTGGGCTACGTGCGGCTGAAGAACTTCCAGGGCAACACCACGCGCGACCTGGAGGCCGCGATGACGGACATGCGGCGCGTGGCCGAGACCAAGGGCGGCTTCAAGGGCCTGGTGCTCGACCTGCGCGGCAACCCCGGCGGTCTGCTGGAGCAGGCCATCCAGGTGTCCGACACGTTCGTGTCCAACGGCACCATCGTCGCGACGGTGGGCCTGTCGGACAAGCTGCGCGAGGAGAAGCGCGCGCACCCCACCGAGGGCGAGGAGAACTACCCCATCGCGGTGCTGGTGAACGCGGGCAGCGCCTCGGCCTCCGAGATTGTCGCGGGCGCGCTGAAGAACCTGAACCGCGCGGTCATCATCGGGCGGCAGACGTTCGGCAAGGGCAGCGTGCAGGTGCTGTACGACTTCCCGGATGACAGCGCGCTCAAGCTGACCATCGCCAAGTACCTGACGCCCGGCGACGTCTCCATCCAGGAGGTGGGCATCGTCCCGGACATCCAGCTGGTTCCCACGCGCGTCACCGCGGAGCGCCTGGACGTGTTCGCGCCGCGCAAGAGCATGGGCGAGGCGGACCTGGATCAGCACTTCAGCAACCCGGACTCCACCACCGCGGCCAAGAAGCGCGAGGACGTGCTGGACCGCGAGAAGCCGTGGGAGAGCATCAAGTACCTGAAGATTGATGAGAAGGCGCAGCAGGCCGCCATCGCCAAGAAGGAAGAGGCGGCGAAGAAGGCCGAGCCCAAGGTGGCCGCGAAGGACGCCAAGGACGCGAAGGACAAGCGCGCGCACGGCGAGCATGATCCGCTGCTGGACGTGGACGTGGCCGGCCAGGGCGAGGACCTGGATGACCAGCTCGACGCGGAGTCCCAGGAGGAGATCAAGGAGGACTTCGAGGTCCAGTTCGCGCGGGACTTCGTGCTCCGCGTGCCGGCCAACACGCGCCCGCAGCAGCTCGCGCAGGGCAAGGCGTTCATCGAGCAGCGCCGTCAGGAAGAGGAGCAGCGCATCAACGGCGCCATCGGCGCGCTCGGGGTGGACTGGAGCGCGGGCCCCACGCCCAAGAACGTGAAGCTCGACGCGAGCTTCTCGCCGGGCGCGGACCAGAAGGTGCTGGCCGGCGAGATGCTGGAGATGGTGCTGACGGCGGAGAACAAGGGCACCGAGCCGCTCAAGCGCGTGCGCGCGTGGACGGACAGCGACAACGGCATCCTGGATCGCCGCGAGTTCGTCTTCGGCGCGCTCAACCCGGGCGAGAAGAAGTCCTGGAAGGTGCAGGTCCGCCTGCCCAAGGACCTCACCAGCCGCCGCGACGAGGTGAAGGTGAAGTTCGTGGACGACAACGGCCCGCTGCCCGAGACGCTCGTGTCCGAGCTGAGCTTCCTGGAGCTGCCCCGCCCGTCGTTCGCCTTCAACTGGCAGGTGGTGGATGACTGCGCCGAGTGCAACGGCGACGGCGTGGTCCAGCGCGGTGAGGACGTCTCGGTGATTCTGGACGTCACCAACACGGGCGCGGGCCCGGCGCTGGACTCGTTCGCGCAGATCAAGAATGGCGGCGACGCGAACATCTTCATCGAGAAGGGGCGCTTCAAGCTGGGCGAGCTCAAGCCCGGCGAGACGAAGACGGCGCGCTTCCAGCTCGAGGTGAAGAAGGGCTTCAAGGGCGACACCTTCCCGCTGAAGCTGGCCATCCTCGACGAGCCGCTGGAGGAGTTCGTGCTGGAGAAGCTCCAGTTGCCGGTGAAGGACGCGCCCGTCGCCACGCTGGAGGCCAAGAAGGGCCTGGTGCGTGTGGCGGACAAGGCGGAGATCCTCGGCGCGCCCACGTCGGACGCGCGTCCGGTGGCGCGGCTGCCCCAGGGCACCGTGCTGACCTCCACCGCGGTGACGAAGGGCTACTACAAGGTCGAGCTGGACAAGGACCGGGTGGGCTTCGTGCGCGCGCAGGATGCCCGCGAGGTGAAGACGGGCCGCGCCACGCCGCCCAAGAGCATCGCGTGGGCCACCACGCACCAGCCGCCGGAGATCAAGCTGGACGCGGACCCGTCGCACGGGGGGCTCGTCACGAATGGTGACAAGTTCACGCTTTCCGGCACGGTGAAGGACCCCAACGGGCTGCTCGACGTGTACGTCCTGGTGAACGACCAGAAGGTCTACTTCAAGGCGGTGGACCCCAAGGGCGGCGAGCCCAACACGCTGAAGTTCTCCACGGACTTCCAGCTCAAGGAGGGCAACAACAACGTGCTGGTGGTGGCGCGAGAGAGCACGGAGTTCGCCAGCCGCCGCACGCTCGTCATCCGCCGCCGCCCGGCGGAGGTGGCGCAGAAGGTGAGTGCGCCGTCCACGGCCACCGCCACGCCGGTGAAGCCGCAGTAGCCAGCGCGACTGCGCGGTCCGCCTGACTCGGGCGGCCTTGCTCCAACTTCCCCACCGGGGTGCTGGAGCAAGGCCGCCCGTTTTGTTGACGCTCCAGGTGGGCCGGGTCTAGCGTCCGGCGCGGTGGGCGCCTCCGGGCCGCGCGCGCCCGGGAGGCGGTGACCCCAGATGCGGACGTTCAGTCGGTGGATTGCGCTCGCGACGGTGTTGTCGGGAATGACCGCGTACGCGGATGACAACGACCTGCACATCTCGCAGTTCGGCAACCCGCGCACGGGCGAGGGCGTCGTCAACGGGAGCGCGACGGCCAACGCGGACTTCCGCGCGTTCGCCCGCACGTTCGCGGCGGTGATGACGTCCACCAACCTGATGCCGCCGCAGACCACGGGGCACTCGGGCTACGCGCTCAACATGGAGTTGTCCGTGGTGTCGCTGCCGGACACGGTCCGCATCCCCACGGAGAAGGCGCAGCCGGGCACGGTGCTGGTGCCCTCGCTCCACGTGCGCAAGGGCCTGCCGTTCTCGCTGGAGCTGGGCGGGCGCGTGGGCTGGGTGGAGAAGAGCCGGATGGTGACGGCCACGGGCGAGGTGAAGTGGGCCATCAACGAGGGCTTCACCTACCTGCCCGACGTGGGCGTCCGCGGGCACGTGACGAAGCTGTTCGGCGCACATGACCTGGACCTGACCACGCTCGGCGTGGACATCGGCATCGGCAAGCAGTTCCCCATCGGCGGCATGGTGACGCTGACGCCGTACGGCGGCCTGGACTTCGTGATGGTGGGCGCTACCTCGCGCACGCTCCAGTTCGACACGGGGCAGACCCTCGACGATTCGCTCGCGGACAACTCGCGCGCCGCGCTGGTGAACGCCGCCGCGTACCAGAAGGTCTCTTTCGGCGACAACATGAACCAGCGCCTCTACGGCGGCGCGCGCTTCATCGGCGGCGCGCTGCAGTTGGGCGTGGAGCTGTCGCTGACGCGCACGGGCAGCGTGGACATGCCCACGGGCACGGACCCGTCCGTGACGGAGAGCCGGGGCCTCCCCGCGGTCTTCTCCGTCAACACCACGCTGGGCCTCGACTTCTAGGCGCCGCGCAGGGCCGCGCGCATCAGGCCCGGGCGGTTGGTGATGAGGTAGGAGACCCCCAGCGCGTCCAACTCCTGGGCGCGCTCGGGCGAGTCCACCGTCCACGCCGCCACACGCAGGCCCGCCGCGTGCCATGCCGCCATGCGCTCCTGGGTGCACGCCTCGTGGAACGGGTGCACCGAGTGCGAGGACACCAGCGGGCTCAGCACATGGGCCTGAGGCGTCCAGGACTTGTCCGGGTCGATGAGGAAGCCGCGCCGCAAGGAGGCATCCGCGGCGGCGAGCCGGAAGAGGCACAGCGGGTTGAAGCTGGAGACGACCACGCGCTCGGCCATGTCCCGCCCGCGCACCAGCTCCGCGACGCGACGCGCGAGCCCGCCGTCATCGAAGCGGTCGCACTTCAGCTCGATGTTGACCAGGAAGTGGTCCGGCAGCGCGTCCAGCACCTCCTCCAGCAAAGGGATGCGCGCCGG
This sequence comes from Citreicoccus inhibens, assembly GCF_019039035.1. Lineage (GTDB taxonomy): Bacteria > Myxococcota > Myxococcia > Myxococcales > Myxococcaceae > Citreicoccus > Citreicoccus inhibens. Next base: position 102,371 of record NZ_JAHNZT010000006.1, read on the forward strand.
CGCGAAGCCCAGCGAGGAGCCCACGTCCGCGCGCTGGAGCTTCCACCACGGCGTGTCTCGCACCTCCCAGGGCTGCCCCGAAAGCCGCTCCAGTCGCTCATCGTGGCACACCACCACCTCGCCGGAGGCGCACACCATCGCGTCCAGCTCGATGCCATCCGCGCCCTGACGCACGGCCTCCGCGAAGGCCTCCAGGGTGTTCTCGGGGGCGTCAGCGCTGGCACCTCGGTGGGCGAGCAGGAGCATGGCGGCCAGTCTGCGCCGGAATCCCGCCGGGCGGGCAGACTCTTGTGGGGTGGCGCGTTCGCCGCCGGACGCGCGGCTTGCCTCCCCTCGCCCTTTGCTGCACTGTGCCCCGCATCATGCTGGGCCTCGGCGAGCTCATCGTTCTCGGATTCATCCTGCTGGTCGTCTTCTCGGCGTCGAGGATGGGGCAGCTCGGCAACGCGGTGGGCAAGTTCGTCTACTCGTTCCGCAAGGCCTCGCGCGGGCAGGACCTGGTGGACGCCAAGCAGCTGCCCACCAGCCGCCGCGGCTCCAGCGACGCCGAGTTCACCGAGGGCCCGAAGGACCGCCGTCCGTAGGCGCTAGCGCCCGAGCGGAACCTCGGTGAGCAACCGGGTCGCCTGCTCACGCAGCGCGGAGTGCACGCTCGTGTCCGAGGCCAGCTCGCGCAGGTCCGCCGCGTTGAGCAGCGGGACGAGCTTGGCGCCGATATCCACCGGCAGGTAGGGATTGAAGACGAGCGCGCGCCGCACCGCGTGGCGAACGGACCAGCGCGGCGACCTCCAGATTTCCACCAAGGGCTCGGGACGCGCGGGGCGCCGCGCGGCGATGCGCACCACCAGTTCCTCGGTGAGGCGCGGGTTGATGAGCACGTTGCGCAGCACGGACGGGTCGCTCACCGTGGCGAGCCGCGAGAGCACGTCCGGGTCGCGCGTCAGCCGGGCCTGCTGCTTGAGGTGTCCGAGCGGTTGACTGAAGGCCAGCGCATCCGAGCGGGCCGCCGCATCCGCGTCGAACTCGCGCCGAGCCGGCCCCTTCGCGAACAGGTCCGCCACCGACTCCAGGGACTGCACGTGCGCCAGGCGCTTGAGCGCGGCCGCGTGCGGGATGTTCTCCGACTCCTCGGCGAGCGCGGCCATGAAGTCCGGCAGCACGCAGGTGGCCGGCTCCCAGCCCTCGCGGGACAACAGGAGCAAGTGACCGATGAGCTCGTTGGCGTCGAGCGGATCCCTCCGCGCCAGCTCGCGCGCGGCGGCCTTGCGGCGCACGCCCGGGCCCCCCGCGAGGGCGTGCAGGTGGCGCGCGGTGGTGCGGGCCTCGTCCAGCGTGGCCATGCCCTGCTACTCCGCCTTCGGGGCCGGTGGCGCGGAGGCCGGCGCCAACTCGAGCGTCACTTCCAACCGGAAGCTGGCGAGGTCCGCCGGGTACTCGTGGAACAGGACGAGGAAGGGCACGGCGCCGCCGGGCTGAACCACCGTGGCGGCCGCGTCCAGTCGCTGGCGCAGCGCGGAGACGGACTCCGCGGTGGACAGGCCGAACAGGTCCTCGGGCGTGGGCAGCGCTCCGGCCAGTCCCTCCGTGGAGCGCACGCGCTGGTCCCCGTCAAAGAGCGCGGCACGCACGCGGACGCGCGAGGCGGAGGTCGCCGTGCTCCGCACCTCGCCGCGAACCAGGAAGAGTTGCTGGCCATCGCGCGTCTCGTACAGGCCATTGGACACGTCGCGCGCCTGGAGGGGACGAGACGCGGTCGGCGTGACGAGCGCGCGCAGGCGCTCGGGGGACAACGCGGACAGGTCGAGCCGTCCCTCGCGCAGGTAGACATGGCCCACCGCGCCCAGGCCCACCACCAGCACGGTCGCGATCGCCACGTTGGCGACGAGCCCGGTCACCTTGCGCGCTCGGCTGGAACCGCTGCGCTGGGGAATGCCCACGTCCTCGGGCCGCGCGGACGGCTTCGCCACGGAGACGGCGGGCCCCGCGCTGGCCGGGACGTCCTGCAGGTCCACCACGTCGCGCCACATGCCCGTGGGCGCATCCGAGGCGTCCAGCGCGGGCAGGTCTCCGAGCAGCGACACGCCCGGAGGCTCGGCGGGAGGCTCGTGGCCGAGCAGCGCCGCGCGCCCCGTGTCCGTCGCCCCGAGGCCCTCTTCTCCCGAGGCGCCGCCCGAGAAGTCGAACAGGTCGCCCAGGTTCTCCGTCGGCACGGTGTCCTGCACCGTCGACCCGGGCTCCTCCACGGGAGGCGGCGCCACCGGCGACGGAGCGTCGAGGTCCAGCGAGGCGAAGGGGTCCTCCTCCTCGACGGCAACCGGAGCGGGCGCGCTGGCGGTCCGCAGGGGCCCCAGCGGGCTGGCCCCAGCGGGAGCGGACGTGGGCGCGCTGGCGGCGCGGAGCAGCGACTCAGCCCGAGGCGCCGGAGGGGGCGCGGACGGCGGAACCGGGGCCCTCACCGCGGCCGAGGCCACCGGCACCGCGACCGCCGGAACCGGCGCACGCGGCGGAGCCGGCGGCGGTGACATGGCCCGCGGCGGCGCGGCGGGGGTCGGCGCGCGAGGAGGCGCCGCGCCCACCTCTTCCGCGCCCAGGTCGAAGTCACTGGTGAGCGGCGCGGTGGCCGGCGCGGTCATGAAGTCCGAGAACGGATCCTCGCCGGACAGGCTCTCGGGGCTCGGCTGCCCTCCGGCCAGCGCGGGCGGATACACGCCCACGGGCAGCGTCAACGTGCGCGTGGGCTCCTCGTTGCCCTCCTCGTCCACATCGATGTCGACGTCATTCCAGGACGACGCCGCGGGCAGCGGACGCGTCGCCTCGACCCCCGCGCCGTAGAACCCAGGGCGCGTGATTTCCACGCCCTTGGGGTCAGGTGCGACCCCAAAGTCCTGGAAGGGGTCAACCTGCCCGGACGGCTCCGGAGCAGCCACCAGGGCGCTCGGGTCCGACGCGGGCTCACGCGCGACGCGAAACGTGTTCTGACACTTGGTGCAGCGGACCTTGACCCCCTTCTCGGTGACTTTCTCGTCGGGGATCTTGAACCGCGTCTGGCACCGCTCACACTTGACGATCATCAGCAGGCCCGGCAGGGGACGCGAGTATAGGCATACCGGGCGAACACGGCGAGCACGGTTCGGGCGGCTTGCTCGCTCCCAACCCCTCTGGTACGAGATCCGCCCCTTCGAGACCCAGGCATGGCACAGTCAGGAAGCATCCAGCCGCCTGGGTCGGAGATAGACATGAGCGAGGCCGAGCAAGCAGGCGCTCCGAGCAAGGAGCCGAAGATCATCAAGCGGTACACGAATCGGAAGCTCTACGACACCGTGGAGAGCCGGTACGTCACGCTCGATGAAATCGCCGCGATGATCAAGGAAGGCACCGAAGTGCGGATTGTCGACAACCGCACGAAGGAGGACCTGACCTCCGTCACGCTCGCGCAGATCATCTTCGAGGAGGAGAAGAAGAAGAACCAGATGCCGCTGTCGGTGCTGCGGGAAATCATCCGCCACCCCGGCGAGTCCATCTCCGGCTTCATCCAGAAGGAAGTCACGCCGCGTGTGGCGTCCATCCGCGAGGAGGCCGAGTCCCGGCTGGACAAGCTGCTGCGCCGCGAGGACGGCCGCCGCCCGGACGAGGTTCCCCCCTCCGAGCCCCCCGCCGAGGAGGCCGCTGCCCCGTCGGACGCCAGCGGCGCGGGCCTCAATCCCGCGGACCTGCTCAAGGCCAGCCAGCGCGCGTTCGAGGACTGGCAGCGCAAGATTGACGAGCGCGTGAAGCACGTCGTCGAGAACCTCACCGGCAACCTGCCGGCGCTTGGTCGCGACATGCAGTCGCTCACGCAGCGCCTGGAAGAGCTGGAGAAGAAGCTCGAGTCGCTGGAGAAGAAGGACCCGAGCGCGCCGTAGCCGCCCTCAGGCGCGCCGAGCCGCCCGCCCTCGCCTCGGGGCGGGCTCGCCATGGATTTCCGCCGCGATGGCCGCCAGCATCCGCGCGCCAGGGCTCCGCGGCGCGTACTCCCAGATGGTCTTCCCGTGGCTCTGGGCCTCGTCCACCTTGACGCTGTATCCGAGCGGCGTGGCCGCCAGCGCGTCCGGGAAGTACGCCTTGAGCCGCTCCAGGATGGCCGTGGCGAGCGCTGTCTTCCGGTAGAGCGTGGGCACCACCTTGGTGACGCGCAGCTCAGGACACCCCTCGGCCTCCCCCACCTGCCGCACCGTCTCCGCCACTTCCGCGCAGCCATCCAGCGCCAGGTACGTCAGCGCCACCGGCACCACCACCTCGGTGGAGGCCACCAGGATGTTGCGCGTGGTGAGGCCCAGCGAGGGCGGCGCATCGAACACGACCGTGTCGTAGCCCGCGGCCTCCGCGGCCTTCAGTCGCTCGGCGAGCCGGTGCGCGCGGCGCGCGTCGGACGCCACCGCCACGGGGAAGTCCGCCATCTCTTTGTAGGCCGGCACCACGTCCAAGCCCTCGACCTGGGAGGGCTGAACGACCTCGTCGAAGCGCACCGCCGCGTCCGTCAGCAGGTGGAAGACGTTGCGCGGCAGCCGCCGCACGTCCAGGCCCAGCACCTTGCCCGCGTGGCCCTGGGTGTCCAGGTCCACCAGCAGCACCTTCTGCCCTCGCTCCCGCGCGAGCCACGCCGCGGTGTTCACCGCGAGCGTCGTCTTGCAGGTGCCGCCCTTCTCGTTGATGAAGGCAATGCGCCGCATGCGGCTACTTCTTCGACTTCGCCGCGACGAGCGCGTCCAGCTTGCCCTCGACGGACGCGAGCAGGCGCTCCAGGTCGTCCACCTTCGCGCGCAGTTGCTCCAGGTCCGCCGTGGACGGCAGGTTCATGGCAGACAGCGCCGTGCGCAGCGTCTGGTCCATGGTCCCCTTCGCCGCCAGCGAGCGCGACACCAGCGTCTGCACCGCCGCGACGAACTTCTCGTTCGAGAGCAGTTGCTGCGCCAGCTTGCCAACGCGCTCCTCGCCCGTCTCCACGAGCTTCTTCATCACCGGGTTGTTCTTGAGCATGACCGTGCGTTTCGCCCGACGGCTCGCACGGCCCTCGGGAAGTCGGGATTGAGACGCCGCACTCTGTGGGGCTCCAACGCGGCGTGTCAAGCCGGGCGACACTGAGGGTGGCCCATGGCGGTCGGTCGTTGACTCCCGAGGGGGCCATCCCTACGGTTCGCCGCTCGTTTTTTATGGCCGGACTGCTCGACAAACGACTGTGGATCGTCTCCGGCAAGGGGGGCGTGGGCAAGAGCACCATCGCCGCCGCGCTGGCGCTTCGCTCGGCCCGTGCGGGCCGCCGCACCCTGGTGTGCGAGGTGAACACCCAAGAGCGCATCAGCGGGCTCCTGGAGCGCCCTCCCGCGGGCCCCGACGTGAAGCGCTTGGAAGAGAACCTCTGGGCGGTGGACGTGCGTCCCCAGGAGGCCATGCGCGAGTACGGCATCATGGTCCTGCGCTTCGAGACCCTCTACAAGACGGTCTTCGAGAACCGGCTGGTGCGCTATTTCCTGCGCTTCGTCCCCTCGCTGCAGGAGCTGGTGCTGCTGGGGAAGATCATGTTCCACCTGCAGGAGAAGCTGCCGGATGGGCGCTGGCGCTATGACACGGTGGTGCTGGACGCGCCGGCCACGGGCCACGCCATCTCGTTCCTGAGCGTGCCCCAGGTGCTGCTGCAGACCCTGCCCCCCGGGCCCATGACGCGCGAGGCGCTGAAGATGCGCGACCTGCTCGTGGACCCGGCGGTCACGGCGGCGGTGCTGGTGGCGCTGCCCGAGGAGATGCCGGTGAACGAGGCGGTGGAGCTGCACGCCGCGCTGAAGGACAAGGTTCGCATCCGCACGCACGCGGCCGTGCTCAACCAGTCCTTCCCCGAGCGCTTCACGGACGGCGACCTGGAGGCCCTCGCGGGCCATCCCGAGTTGCAGCGCGTGGCCCAGGCTCACCATGACCGGGCGGCGCTGGCGGTCCTGGCGGGCACCAAGCTGGAGCGCAACCTGCACGCGCCCGTGTATGCGGTGCCGCGGCTCTTCGTTCCCCGCTTCGGACGCGACGCGGTGGAGCAGGTGATGGGGCACCTGGAGCCCCTGGTGACGGGAGAGACGTGAGCACGACGGCACTCGGACCCGCGCTCGCGAGCAAGCGCGTCCTCATCTGCGTCGGCTCGGGAGGCGTGGGGAAGACCACGGTGGCGGCCACGCTCGCGCTGCGCGCGGCGGTGGAGGGGCGCTCCAGTCTGGTGTGCACCATCGACCCGGCGAAGCGACTGGCCAACTCCCTGGGACTCAAGGCGCTGGGCAACGCGGAGGCGGAGGTCCCCGCCTCGGTGCTGGAGCCCATGGGCGTGAGCCCCAAGGCCTCGCTGCACGCGATGATGCTCGACATGAAGGCCACGTGGGATGACCTCATCACCCGCGTGGCTCCGCCCGAGCAGCGCGAGCGCATCCTCGCCAATCGCTTCTACCAGTCCCTCTCCACGGCCCTGGCGGGCAGCCAGGAATACATCGCCATGGAGAAGGTCTGGGAGCTGCGGCGCCGCGACGACTACGAGCTCATCGTCCTGGACACGCCGCCCACGGCGCACGCCATGGACTTCCTCGACGCGCCCAACCGCGTGCTCGACTTCCTCGACAACGAGGCGGCGAAGTGGCTGCTCACACCCGCGCTGAAGGCGGGCAAGGTGGGCCTGTCCCTCTTCAACCTCGGCGGCAGCTACGTGACGCGCGCGCTGGCCAAGTTCACCGGCGCGGAGATGCTCCAGGAGCTGTCCAATTTCATGCTCGCCATGTCGAGCATGAACGAGGGCTTCCGCGAGCGGGCGCGCGGCGTGCGTGCGTTGCTGGAGGACGCGCGAACAGGCTTCGTGCTGGTCACGAGCCCCTCGCCGGAGCGACTGGACGAGGCCATCCAGTTCCACGCCCTGATGAAGCAGAACCGCATGGACGTGCTGGCGCTGGTGGTCAACCGCGTCCACCCGCTGCCTGCCCCATCGCTCTGGGATGAGGCCGCCACGCTGGCTCCCGGTCGCCGCACGAAGGTCGAGGAGACGCTGCGCGAGCTTCGCGTCCTCGCGGAGCAGGACCTGCGGGGCATCGCGCAGTTGAAGGATGCCTGCCCCGGCACGCCCATCATCCAGGTGCCCCGCTTCGGGCTGGACGTGCACGACCTCACCGCCCTGTGGAACACCGGCCGCTACTTGCTCGGCGACGACGTGCTCGCCTGAGCGCCCCTGCTCGCCCGCCCGCTGCACGCCGGGCGCACTTGTGCAGTCCCACGCATGCGCCGGGCGCGCGGCGCCCGTCGGTCGGGGAGGCGGGGGCGCGCGGCGCGCATTAAGCTGCACGAACCCCACGGGAGGCGGGAACCCCCAGCGTTCCGCCGCTGTCCGGAGGGGGCCGGTCCACCGGCCCAGGAGGATGTCAGCGTGAACGGTTGTCAGAGGACACACGGGGCCCGGGGCGTCCGGCGCTGGGTATGGCTCGGGGTGCTGGGCCTGGGGCTCGCGGGCTGCCGCACCGCGGGCACGGCCGTGAAGCCGGACGCGCCGCCGGTGACCCAGCAGGTCCTGGAGTTCGAGCCGGTGACGGTGACGGCGGACCTGGAACTGGACCGCCTCAACGACGAGGAGCTCTTCGCGGGAGGCACCTCCGCCTTCGCCGCCAACGACTTCAAGCAGGCGGCGCGCTACTTCGGGCGGCTCGTGGACTTCCACCCCAACAGCCCGCATCGCCGGCAGGCGCTCTACAACGCGGGCCTGTCGCACCAGCGGCTGAAGGAGTGGGAGGAAGCCTGGCACCGCTTCTCGGAACTCGCGGACGCGGCGCACGGACAGGATGACGCGCTGGACGCCGCCTTCCGCGTCGCCGAGACGCTCTACCATCTGGAGCGCTTCGACGAGGCCGCCACGATGCTGGCGACCATCGCCGCGCGACAGGACCTGAGCATCAACCGCCGGGTGGAGGCCCAGGTCCAACAGGGCATCTGCCAACTCGAGGCCGGCAAGTCCGAGGACGCAGAGACCACGCTGCGCAAGTCCATCACCACCTACGAGGCGCTCCAGGACAAGGCCGAGGTGGACGACTACTTCCCGGCCCAGGCCCACTTCTTCATCGGCGAGATCTATCGGCTGCACTACGAGGACGTGAAGCTGGACCCCGCCAAGGGCAGCGACGCGCTCGCGCACGACCTCAACTACAAGGCCGAGCTGCTGCTGTCCGCGCAAGGGCACTACCTGCGCTCCATCCGCGTGGGCAACGGCTACTGGGCCACCGCCTCCGGCGCGCAGATTGGCGCGCTGTACGAGAACCTCTACGACAACATGGTGAACTCGCCCGCGCCCGCGGAGCTGAACGCCGAGGAGGCCCAGGTCTACCGCCAGGAACTGCGCAAGAAGATCCGCGTGCTCCTGACCAAGTCCATCAACATCTACGAGCGGACGCTGGAAGCCGCCGAGCGCATTGGCTCCCAGAGCGCCTTCGTGGACCGGACGCGCGAGAGCCTGGAGAAGGTCAAGAAGCTGCTCCTCGCGGACGCGGACGCGGAGGGCGAGCCCACGCCCACGCCCCCCAACCCGTCCGCGCCTCACTCCTGACGTCCCCCTGGCTGGGCATGGGAGGGGCTCCGGGAATAGCGTGACGGAGCATGGAGCCCCTCTTCACTCCTGAGCAGCTCGCGGACATTCACGCGTACCACCTGCCCTATTACATCCGGGCCGCGGTGGATCCCTTCGTGAGCCTGGGCCTCCTCGCGTTGATGCTGGGTGTGCTCGTCCACCCGCTCTACCGAGGCGCCAGCGCCGCCGCGGCGGGCCTGGAGCGCCGCTTCGGCGCACTGCGCGAGGCCCCCGTCCTGCGCGTCGTGTTCCACGCCATGGACCGGCTGTGGGGCGAGTCGGGATGGGGCGCCGCCATCCTCTTCGCCCTCGGCGTGGACCTGTTCATCAAGGTGCTCTACCTGCCGGTGGACGTCTGGTTCTCCTACGTCCTGGAGCATCGCCACGGCCTGTCCACGTACACGCCCGGCGCCTTCGCCTGGGACCTGCTCAAGGGCACGCTCCTGGGAGCCGCCGCAGTGGTGGCACTCGTCATCGGGCTGTATGGGCTGGCGCGCCGCGTGCGCCGGTGGTGGTTGGTGCTCGGAGTGCCGGTGGCGGTGCTGATGCTCGTCGCCTCGGCGTTGGACCCCTACCGCGCTCGGCTCTACTTCGATCAGGCGCCCCTCCCCGCCGGCACGCTGCGCACGCGCATCACCGGCTTGATGGCCCGCGCGGACATCGCCTTCGCGGACGTGGTGGTGGAGAAGACCTCCGTCGCCTCCCGGCGCGTGGGCGCGTACTTCGCGGGCCAGGGGCCCACGCGCACCATCGTCCTCAACGACGTCATCGTCCGCGAGCTGAGCGAGGACGAGATCCTCGCGGCGGTGGCCCATGAGGCCGGCCACGTCAACGAGAGCCGCTGGCCTGGACGGATTGCCTCGTCCCTGGCCCTGCTGGCCCTGTTGTTCGCCATCGACCGACTGCTGCGGCTTGCGCAGGCACGCGCCTGGTGGGGCGCCACGCGCTTCGCCGACATCCGCACCCTCCCCCTCATCTCTCTCCTCCTGTTCTTCGTCATCATCCTGTCCAGCCCGCTCTCCGGCGCCTTCTCTCGTGAACGCGAGCGCGAAGCGGACCGCTATGGACTGCGACTGACCGGCGATCCCCAGGCCTTCCGGCGGATGCTGGTGAAGGCCGCTCGGGTCAACAAGATGGACCCCGAGCCCCCTCGCTGGGTCGTGCTCAAGGGGATGAGCCATCCCCCCATCGGCGAACGAATCGCGGACATCCCTGTGCCTTGAAAAAGCGGCCGGCGGGCGGGCTCCCCTGAACTCCCTCGACACGCCGCCCGAGCCCACCCACCGGCAGCCGCCACCGGCCTTCCCCCTTTCAGGCCGGTGGCACTCCCTCCCCCCGCGGGCGCGCCCCCTGTCGCGCCCACCCCCTTCACGCCGACGACGGCGTGGCGTCCCCCCGCAACTGCTCCACCGCCACCAACGCGATGGCCTTCACCAGCGCCCTCGCGCGACGCCCCGCCGCCGTCTCTCCGTGAGGATCCACCTCGACCGCATTGGCGAGGTCCGTGAAGCCCTGACGCTCCCCCTTGCGCAGGTACAGCTCGCCTCGGTTGGCCAGGGCCACCGGGTTCGCCGAGTCCCGCGCCAGCGCGGCGCTGTACTCCGCCACGGCCTCATCGAGGCGTCCGAGCTTCTGGTACACCGTGCCCAGCGCGGCCCGCGCCGCCGAGTCCCGCGGGTTCCCCTCCACGAGGCCCTCGAACAGGATGCGCGCCTCGTCCAGGCGCCCCGCCGCGGCCAGCTCACACCCCACCTGCGCGATGGCCTTCGCCTCCTCGAACGTCATCCCCTCCACCTCGGCCCAGGTCGACTCGCCTCGCGCGAACGCCTTGAGCTTGCGCGCTGTGCCCACGTCCATCCGCGGCTCCATGCCCTCTGCGTGCTTGATGATTCGATTCATGGCGGACCTCAGGCGCTGCGCAGGTTGGAGATCGCCGTCTTCGCCATCTCGTTGAACTTGGACGACATGTTGCTCATCAGGTCGAACATCGCCTTGCGCTTCTCCATCAGCTTCTGCAGGCGCAGCTCCAACTCCTGCATGCTGGTGTCGAGCTTCGCGGCGCGCTCCTTGTCCTTCTGACCCGTGCCGAGCTTCGCGCGCTCATCCCGCGCGCTCGCCATGTCGTTCATCACCGACAGCAGCTCGTCGTCCGTGTCCTCGGTGATGACCATGAGGATGGCTTGGATCTTCTCCTCGATGCTCATGTTCGGGTTGTCGAGGATGTCCCGCACCTTCGAGCTGCTCCCGCCCGAGGCCTTGCTGCCACTGCCCGATGATGAAGACGATGAAGTGGAGGACTCGGGCTCCGGCACCGCCGCGACGGACTGGAGCGCCGCCGTCAGGTCCTTTCGGCTCGCCGTTCCATCCGGCCCGCCGATGCCGGCCGCCATCTCCAGCCGGTTGAAGTACGCCGAGTGGTCCACGAAGAACTGCGCGCAGCGCTTGAGCGTGGGGGAGGCGGCCTTGTCCGCCAGGATGGCGTGGAAGTTGGCCATCGTGAGCTTGTCGTCCTTGCGCCCCACCGCCGTGTCGAAGGTGTCCCAGTTCCCCGACAGCACCTTCAACGCGTCGCGATACCCCTCGAAGTCGGGGTCCAGGGCGCCGTCCTTCGACGCGCCCGTACCGCCCGACGTACCGCCCGACGTACCGCCCGACGACGACGTGCCTCCCGACGAGGGCGCCCCTCCGCCGGGCCTGGGCGAACACCCCGTGCCCGAAGTGCCGCCCGGCGTGGACGGCGCCCCGTCGACACCCTTCGGCGGAGGCTCGGACGGCGGGCACGGGCGCGAAGCCTCTGGCTTCTCCGGGCGACCGTACTTCGCGAAGTCGGCGGAGAGTCCCGCGAGCGCGCCCTTCACATTGAGCAGCGTGATGCGGTCATCGTCGCGCATCGAGGCGATCACCGCGAACGGATTCCCGGTCAGTCCCGGCGTGGTCTCCCATTGCTCGAAGCGGGCCGAGTCCGACACCAACACGCGCGCGGCATCTCGCAGCGAGGGGGACACGTCGCGGTCCGCGGCGACGCGCTGGAGGTCCGCCTTGGACAGCGAGCCGTCCTTCTTTCCATCCAACATGTCCAGGTAGCTGAAGTTCGCTTCGACCGTCTTGAGCGCGACCTCGTGGTCCAGCAGCTTCGGATCGAGCGGACTGCCCGGACTGGACGGGGGCGCGGACCGGCGGGCATAGCCATCACACGCGCGGGATGCGTCCTGCTGCGCGCGGTACTCCGTCTTCGCGGGGGGATGCTTGGACAGCTCCTCGGCCACCCCGATGGCGCCGCTGGCCGCCATCATCACGTTGCCCGTCATCACGCCCCCCACCGTCTTCACGGCGTTCGTGACAACGGGTGGCAGGCCCAGGGCGTTGCCGGCGAGGTCCACCACGCTGCTCATGGGACCGCCCAGCAGGTTCGCCACACCTTTCAAAACTTCGAGCATGGAAACTCCCGCGCGGCGGGTTCGAGTGGTTGCCGCTGGACGCCGCGCTCCGTCTGTCGGACGGGCCGTGAGGGTTGCAGCACGGGTGCCGACGGCCGCGGCGGGGACCCCTCCAGCGAAATCCGCCAGTTAGGTCGGCGACCAACCAGGACACGTCCCCGACCGCGGACGGAGCGGTCCGCTGAGGGAGATTGCGGTTAGAGTCCCGCGCCCATGCGCACCTTCGGCCTGGATTACGGAACCAAGACCATCGGCGTGGCCGTCTCGGACGGCCTGGGCCTGACGGCGCAGACCGTCACCACGGTGCGCCGCACCTCGCTCAAGGCGGACCTCGCCGCGCTCGGCCGATTGGCGCAGGAGCATGAGGTGAGCCGCATGGTCATCGGGCTGCCGCTCAACATGGACGGCTCCGAGGGGCCTCGCGCGGAGGCCTCGCGCAAGTTCGCGGACGTGGTGGCTCAGGCCCTGTCCATCCCCGTGGAGCTCTGGGACGAGCGCCTGTCCACCGTGGCCGCCACGCGCACCCTGCTGGAGGCGGACGTCTCGCGCGCCCGCCGCAAGGAAGTCATCGACCAGCTCGCGGCGCAGTTCATCCTTCAGGGCTGGCTCGATGCCCACCGGCCGCCCGAGACCCATCTCCACGCCGATGACTACGACCCGGAGCCGTAAGTGAAGAAAGTCCTCCTCGCCCTCCTCGTCCTCGCGCTGCTCGCGGGCGCCGCCGCGGGCGGCTGGTACCAGTTGCGCGAGCAGCGCATCACCGAGTTCGCCGCCACCGCCGTCACCCTCGCCACGCCCGTCACCGTGGAGATTCCCTCGGGCACCGGTCCGCGCGCGCTTGCCCGGCTGTTGACCGAGCAGCACGTGACGACCGACGCGGAGCTGCTCTACCTCTACATCCGCCGCGAGAACCTGGGCCCCAAGCTCAAGGCCGGCGAGTACGAGTTCAGCGGCGACCTCACGCCCACCCAGGCCCTGGAGAAGATTCTCTCCGGTCAGGTGAAGGTGTATCGCTTCACCGTCCCGGAGGGCCTGCGCGCCGAGGAGATTCTCCCCATCGTCGCGGACTCCGAGCTGAAGCTCGACCTCAAGAAGCTGGAGGCGCTCGCGGCGAGCCCCGCGTTCCTGCGCAAGGCGGGCGTCCCGGCGCAGACCATCGAGGGCTTCCTCTTCCCGGACACGTATACGTTCACGCGCAACGCCACCGAGGAGTCCGTGCTGACCAAGATGGTCGCGCGCGCGCTCGAGGAGTACAAGCACGCGGACGCGGACCGGAAGAACGGCGTGAAGTTGGATCTGCTCCAGACCTTCACCCTGGCCTCCATCGTGGAGAAGGAGACCGGCGCGCCGCAGGAACGTCCGCGCATCTCCTGCGTGTTCCACAACCGCCTCAAGAAGGGCATGCGGCTGGAGACCGACCCCACGGTCATCTACGCCATGCGGCTCTTGCGCGGCGTGTACAACAAGAACATCACGCGCAAGGACCTGGAGACGCTCCACCCGTACAACACGTACAAGGTCGCGGGCCTGCCGCCGGGCCCCATCGCGAGCCCTGGCACCGCCGCGCTCCAGGCCGCGCTGCATCCCATCGAGTGCGAGGACCTGTTCTTCGTCTCGCGCAACGACGGCACGCACCTGTTCTGCCCCACCTACGAGTGCCACGAAGCCAACGTGCGCAAGTGGCAGGTGGAGTTCTTCCGCAAGCCCCAGAAGCAGGGCGCGAACTCCGCGCACCCGTGACACCAGGCGGGCGCTCGCGCCCATCGGATGAAGCCAGGCGGACGCGAACGTCCGCCTTCGCACACGGAAGCTATGGCCGGCGGCGGTACACGTGGAGCGGCGCGGAGAAGCCGTCCTGCTCCTCGTACGTGACGCCGTCGAGCACGAGCGTGCGGCCCTGCAGCTGGACCCCGGCATCCTTCACCAGGGCGCCCTGGTCGAAGCGCACCAGCACCTGCGGCTGCGTCTCCTTCAGGCGCTGGCGGAAGGTGTCCCAGCGAACGCGAGCCATCCGCATCTCGGGCAGGCCCGAGAAGAAGGCGAGCTGAAGGTCGAGGTACCCGGGGTCATCGTCGATGGCCGCCGCGCCGCCCTTCGCCGCCACCTCTTCCTTGAGGAAGTGCGCCACCTTCATCACCGCCACCGGATTGGTGGAGGTGGGACTCACGGGTCGCAGTGAGTCTCGCAGGCCGCCTTCCGCGCGGAACGTGAAGAGGCCCAGCGCCACGGGCAGCGCCACCGCGAGCCCACCGCTCAGCCACAACACGCCCTGCCGCACCCACGCCGCGCGCCCCGCCACCACCGCGCTGAAGCCCAGCGCCACGAAGACGGGCAGCACCACCAGCTGCGTCACCGTGAAGCGCGCCAGCGGAACGAAGTTGAGCAGCACCACCGCGCGGAAGGTGAAGTACGCGGCCGGCACCACCGCCGCGGCCACCAGCCAGCGCGTCTCGGGCCGCTCGCGCCAGGCCTTCACCATGCCCACGCTGCCCAGCAGCGCCACGCCGGGCGTCAGCGTGAAGAGCGCCACCCCGGGCCAGAATCCCAACTGTTGCAGGCGCCATCCGATGGCGCCGCCCCCCGAGTCCGCGACCCACTGCTTGTGGAAGTTCTCCACCGCCTTGATGGGGAAGAACGGATCGCCATGCGCCATCTCGTTGCCCTGCATCCAGAGCAGCGGGAACGGGAGGCACACCAACCCGAAGCCCACGGCGCGCGTCAGCGCCACCACCTTGTCCTCGCTGCTGAAGACGAGCGCCAGGGTGAGCAGCGGGATGTACATCCACGCGTCGTAGCGCGTCGCGCAGGCGAAGTTGAGCAGCACCGCCGCCCAGAACAAGGGCGAGAAGCGGTTCTCGTCCACCGCCTCCGCATAGAGCGCGAACACCCCCAACATGAAGAAGAGCGACACGGCCTCGCTGCCAGCCGTGGTGGAGAATTGCAGGTGCATTCCCCACGCGGCGAACACGAGCCCCGCCACCATGCCCGCGCGCCACCCGAACAACCGCCGCGTCAACGCGAACAGCGGCACCACGGACAGCACGCCGAACACGAGGCTCACCGCGCGCCCCGCCAGTTCGCGGTCCATCACCGACAGCGCCGCCCCCACCGCGTACACGTGCAGCGGGCCGAACTGATAGGCCCCGTCACCGTAGGATTTGATGACGTGCGGCGACTGGAGCCACCGCTCGGCCAGCTCCGTGCGCACCACCGCGTCGCCGTAGAAGTTCTCGTTGACGGCGAACACCACCAGCCGAGGCACGAGCGCGAAGAGCAACAACAAGCCCAGGAGCAGCCGGGTGCTCGGCTCGACTTCGGGCGCGGGCACCGCCGCGAGGGCGGGCGCGGTGGCGGGGGGGACGGTTGCGGAGCTGGGGGCAGTCGCCATGGAGCGCGGGAGGATACGCAGGAAGGGCCCAAAACCAAGCCGGCGCCGCGCTCTTGTGAGCCGCGTGCTCATGACCGAGTGAGGCCCGGCTCGCCAGGCCCGGGAGCACCCGTGCACGGCCGGTCGCACCATCCGTGGGGTACACGGTCCCTCCCTAACGCGGGAGCCGCGAACCCATGGCGGGCCCACGCGCCAAACACCACGAGGCATCGCCTATGGCGCCCGCCTCACGTCCGGGCAACGCGCCAAGCGAGCGGGCGCAGTCCACGGGCCGAGGCCTCGGGAAGACACCCGGTGCGATTTCGGCTCCAATGCGCGGATGCCGCAGGTCGAGGTCGTCGCCCTGGAGAAGACGTACCCGCCGCCGCCCTTCGCGTGGCTGCGCGGACGCCGTGCGAGGCCACGACCCGCGCTGCGCGGCCTGTCCTTCCATGTGGACGCGGGCGAAGTGGTGGCGCTCATCGGCCCCAACGGCGCGGGCAAGTCCACCCTGCTGCGCATCCTCTGCGGCCTCTTGCTCCCCGAGGGAGGACACGCGCGGGTGGCGGGACTCGACGTCGTCGAGGGACGTCCCGAGGTTCGCCGCCACGTGGGCGCCGCCCTGAGCGATGACCGCGGCTTGTCCCCTCGCCTCACCCCGCGCCAGAACCTGCGCTTCTTCGCCGCGCTCTATGACGTGCCCTCGCACGAGGTGGACCCACGCATCGAGGAGCTGGCGCGGATGCTGGAAGCCCAGCCCCTGATGGACCGGGAGGTGCGCACCCTGTCCTCCGGCGAGAAGGCCCGCGTGGTGCTCATGCGCGCGATGCTCCACCAGCCGCGAGTGCTGCTCCTCGATGAGGTGACTCGCTCGCTGGACCCGGGGGCCGCGCGGCGCGTGCGCACCCGCGTGCTCGGCGAGGCGGCTGCGCGAGGGACCGCCGTGCTCTTCGCCAGCCATGACCTGGAAGAAGTCCGCGCCGTCGCCGCGCGCGTGGTGCTGCTCGACCAGGGGCGCATCGCCGCCCAGGGGCGCTACGCGGACGTCCATCCCGCCGCTCAGGCGCTGTTCGCGCTCGCCGAGGCGCCAGCATGAGGCGGCTGCTCGCGTTCCTCCGGCGCGACCTCCAGGTCGCCACCGCCTATCGCCTCAACGCCTTGCTGCTCGCCACAGGTGGGCTGTTCACCCTCACGCTCTTCTATTTCCTCGCCCGCGCCGTGGGTCAGCCCGCGGCCCTCCAAGGCCGGTACGGGGGGGACTACTACTCCTTCACGCTCGTGGGGCTCGCCACCGCGACGTTGTTGCGCTCGCTCCAGCGAGGCTTTGGCGAAGCCGTGCGCGCCGCGCAGAACGATGGCTCGCTGGAACCCTTGCTCGCCGCGCCGCTTCCCACCGTCCAGGTCGTGACCCTGATGGCCGCGGGCCCCGTGGCGGCGAGTCTGGTGCGCGCCGGCATCCTCCTGTTCGCGGGGACGCTGCTGTTCGGTGCGCGTCTGTCGTTGAACCCCCTGGGGTTCGCGGTGACACTCATCCTCAGCGTCGTTTCCTTTGGAGCGCTGGGCCTCTTGTCCGCCGCGTTCGTGCTCGTCTTCAAGCGCGGCGACCCATTTGCCTATGCGCTGGACATGGCCAGTTATCTGTTCGCGGGTGTCCTCTATCCACCGGACGTCCTCCCTCCAACATTGCATGCGCTCGCACGCCTGCTCCCCGCCACCCACGCCTTGCATGGGCTCAGGGCCGCCGCGCTGAAGGGTGCGGGAATCCCTGAGCTGCTCTCCACCTGGGGCGTCCTGCTCGCCTTCAGTGCCGTGTTGTGGCCATTGGCCGCATTCGCACTCGCGGCGGCGCGCCGACATGTGGAGCGGACGGGGACGCTGCCCCACAGTTGAGGGAAGCGAACGTCCACTAGTCGCGTGGGCAGCACAGCGCGGGCGTTCACCAATCACACCCTCGCGAGGGGGGACCTACCCCCGTGGACGAGGCTCCCTATAATCAGGCTGCCTTTTCACCCCGTGGTGGGGATGCGCTTGCCTCACCACGAGCTGACGCGCGGTCCCACTCCGCGGCGGGGTCCCGAAGGGGCAACAGGGCTGGCGCTGTGCCTGGGACCTCGTTGGGGTGGGTGTGGAATGGCTATCCAGCCCTTCAGGTTCACCATTTTGGCCCCTGTCGGCGGCGACTTTTCGCACCCGCCGGGCGGCCCCGAGGGAGAGACATGAAGGACGCTGAGAAGGTTTCGTGGGTCTCCAGGATTGCCGCACTCCAGGACATCAAGACCTACGCGGAGCTCAACTGGGAGGGCTCGTTCGAGGACTACCTCGAAATCGTTCGCAAGAACCCCAAGGTCACCCGCACCGCCTTCCAGAGGATCTACGACATGATCCTCAGCCACGGGAAGTCGGAGTACATCGACAACAAGAAGAAGCTCATCCGCTATCACTTCTTCAGTGATGAGAAGTTCGGCGGGCGGGACGCCATCTTCGGGCTCGATGTGCCCTTGATGAAGCTCGTGAATGTCTTCAAGTCGGCGGCGCAGGGGTACGGCACCGAGAAGCGCGTCATCCTCCTTCATGGCCCCGTGGGCTCGTCCAAGTCCACCATCGCGCGCCTGCTCAAGAAAGGCATCGAGGAGTATTCCAAGACACCCGAGGGCGCCGCCTACACCTTCTCCTGGGTGACGGACAGGAAGCAGTCCGACGGCTCGGTCAGCAAGGAGAAGATGCGCTGCCCGATGAACGAGGAGCCGCTCAACCTGGTGCCCCGCGAGTGGCGCACCAAGGTGTTCGGCGAGCTGTCCCCCACCGAGGGCGGCTACACCATCCCCGATGGCTGCGAGCTGTGCCCCGCGTGCCGCTTCGTCTTCAAGGACTTGATGACGCAGTACGGGGGCGACTTCGGCAAGGTGATGAACCACGTGCGCGTCCACCGGCTCGTCTTCAGCGAGAAGGACCGCGTGGGCATCGGCACCTTCCAGCCCAAGGACGAGAAGAACCAGGACTCCACCGAGCTGACCGGCGACATCAACTACCGGAAGATCGCCGAGTACGGCTCGGACTCGGATCCGCGCGCCTTCAACTTCGACGGCGAGTTCAACATCGCCAACCGCGGCATCATCGAGTTCGTCGAGGTGCTCAAGCTGGACGTCGCGTTCCTCTACGACCTGCTCGGCGCGTCGCAGGAGCACAAAATCAAGCCGAAGAAGTTCCCTCAGACGGACATCGACGAGGTCATCATCGGGCACACCAACGAGCCCGAGTACAAGAAGCTCGAGAACAACGAGTTCATGGAGGCCTTGCGTGACCGCACGGTGAAGATTGACATCCCGTACATCACCAAGCTCACCGAGGAGGTGAAGATCTACGAGAAGGACTTCAACTCCCGCGCCATCAAGGGCAAGCACATCGCGCCGCACACCCTGGAGATGGCCGCCATGTGGGCCGTGCTCACGCGCCTGGAGGAGCCCAAGAAGCACAACCTGTCGCTCCTGCAGAAGCTCAAGCTCTACAACGGCAAGACGCTCCCCAACTTCACCGAGGACAACATCAAGGAGTTGCGCAAGGAGAGCGTCCGCGAGGGCCTGGAAGGCATCAGCGCCCGCTACATCCAGGATAAAATCTCCAACGCGCTGGTGAGCGACAAGGGCGAGGGCTGCATCAATCCCTTCATGGTCCTCAACGAGCTGGAGGCCGGCCTCAAGACGCACTCGCTCATCAACAGCGAGGACGCCCGCAAGCGCATGAAGGAGCTGCTCACCACGGTGAAGCAGGAGTACGAGGACATCGTCAAGAACGAGGTCCAGCGCGCCATCAGCGCCGACGAGGACGCCATCGGCAAGCTGTGCGGCAATTACATCGACAACATCAAGGCCTATACCCAGAAGGAGAAGGTCAAGAACAAGTACACCGGCCTCTACGAGGAGCCCGATGAGCGCCTCATGCGCTCCATCGAGGAGAAGATAGACATCCCCGAGAGCCGCAAGGACGACTTCCGCCGCGAAATCATGAACTACATCGGCGCGCTGGCGGTGGAGGGAAAGACTTTCAACTACCGGACCAACGAGCGCCTGCACAAGGCGCTGGAGCTGAAGCTGTTCGAGGACCAGAAGGACAGCATCAAGCTCAAGAACCTCGTCTCGTCCGTGGTGGACAAGGAGACCCAGGAGAAGATCGACCTGGTGAAGGACCGGATGATGAAGAACTACGGGTACTGCGAGATCTGCTCCACGGACGTGCTGAACTTCGTGGCCAGCATCTTCGCCCGCGGTGACGCGAAGGAGTAACACCGAAAGAAGGGGCGACCCGTCGTGACCTTGAAGATCCACCAGGACCACTCGCGCTTCAAACAGATCGTCCGCGGGAAGATCAAAGCCAACCTGCGCCGCTACGTGCAGAAGGGCGAGATGATCGGAAAGAAGGGCAAGGATGCCATCAGCATCCCC
Source organism: Citreicoccus inhibens (assembly GCF_019039035.1). GTDB lineage: Bacteria > Myxococcota > Myxococcia > Myxococcales > Myxococcaceae > Citreicoccus > Citreicoccus inhibens. Next base: position 122,222 of record NZ_JAHNZT010000006.1, read on the forward strand.
ATCCCTTTCATCGACATTCCGCGCTTCAAGTATGGCCACAAGGAGCAAGGCGGCGTCGGGCAGGGCGAGGGCGAGGTGGGCCAGCAGTTGGGCCCCGGGGCTGTCGAGCCCGGGGACGGGCACCAGGCCGGCCAGGGCGAGGGAGACCACGCCCTGGAGGTGGACATCACCCTGGACGAGCTGGCGCAGATATTGGGCGAGGAGCTGCAATTGCCCAACATCGAGCGGCGCCAGAACGAGCGGCTCATCACCCAGCGCATCCGCTACACGGGGGTCAACACCACCGGCCCGGAGTCCCTGCGGCACTTCAAGCGCACCTTCAAGCAGGCCCTGAAGCGGCAGATCGCCACCGGGACGTATGACCCGAAGATGCCGGTCATCATCCCCACGCGCGAGGACCGCCGCTACCGCAGCTACAAGCTGCAGGACCTGCCGGAGACGAACGCGGTCATCATCTACATGATGGACGTGTCCGGCTCGATGGGTGACGAGCAGAAGGAGATCGTCCGCATCGAGAGCTTCTGGCTGGATACGTGGCTGCGCCACCAATACAAGGGATTGGAGTCGCGCTACATCATCCACGACGCCGTGGCGCGCGAGGTGGACCGGGACACGTTCTTCCACACGCGCGAGTCCGGCGGGACGATGATCTCCAGCGCCTACAAGCTCTGCCGGGACATCATCCTGGCGGACTACCCGAAGAGCGCGTGGAACATCTACCCGTTCCACTTCAGCGACGGGGACAACTGGAGCGCGGATGACACGCGCCAGTGCATCGACATGCTCCGCAACGACGTGCTGCCCAACGTCAACCAGTTCGCCTACGGACAGGTGGAGTCCCCCTACGGCAGCGGCCAGTTCATCAAGGACTTGCGCGAGGCGGTGGGAGACACGCCCAACGTCGCGCTGAGCGAGATCGCCGACAAGGACGCCATCTACGCCTCCATCAAGGACTTCCTCGGCAAGGGCCGCTGACGCGGACCCACCGGGGCATGCCGGAGCACCCGCCGATGCCCAAGAGCCTCACACCCCGCCTCGCCCAGCTCCGGGATGAAATCCATGGCCACGCCAAGGAGTTCGGCCTGGACTTCTTCGACACCGTCTTCGAGATGGTCAGCTACGACGAGATGAACATGGTGGCCGCCTACGGCGGCTTCCCCACGCGCTACCCGCACTGGCGCTGGGGCATGGAGTACGAGCAGCTCGCCAAGGGCTACGAGTACGGCCTGAGCAAGATCTATGAGCTCGTCATCAACAACGACCCTTGCTACGCGTACTTGATGGAGAGCAACCCGGAGGTGGACCAGAAGCTGGTGATGGCCCACGTCTACGGACACTGCGACTTCTTCAAGAACAACTTCTCCTTCCGGCACACCAACCGCCGGATGATTGACGAGATGGCCAACCACGCCACGCGGGTGCGCCGCTGGGTGGACAAGCTGGGCGTGGAGAAGGTGGAGGACTTCATCGACCGGGCGCTCAGCCTGGAGAACCTCATCGACCAGCACTCGCCCCACATCCGCCGCAACCCGGACCCCAAGCGGGTGGAGGACGAGCGCAAGGCGAACGAGGGCGTGGAGGGCTTCAAGGTGGGCCGCGAATACATGCGCGGCTACATCAACCCGTCCGAGTTCCTCGACTCGCAGCGGCGCAAGGTGGAGGACGAGAAGCAGCGCGCGAAGCGCTTCCCCGAGCGCCCCCAGCGCGACGTGCTGATGTTCCTCCTGGAGCACGCGCCGCTGGAGCCGTGGGAGGCGGACATCCTCGCCATCCTGCGCGACGAGGCCTATTACTTCGCGCCCCAGGGCCAGACGAAAATCATGAACGAGGGGTGGGCCAGCTACTGGCACTCCACCATCATGACCCGGCGGGCCCTGCGCGACGATGAAATCATCGACTACGCGGACCACCACTCGGGCACCATGGGCACGCGCCCCGGCGCCATCAATCCCTACAAGCTGGGCATCGAGCTGTGGCGGGACATCGAGGACCGGTGGAACAAGGGCAAGTTCGGCAAGGAGTGGGACGAGTGCGATGACCTGCGCGCGCGCCACGCGTGGGACAAGAAGCTGGGCGCCGGCCGCGAGAAGATTTTCGAGGTCCGCAAGCACTACAACGACATCACCTTCATCGACACGTTCCTCACGCCCGAGTTCGCGATGGAGCAGAAGCTCTTCGTGTATGGGTTCAACGACAAGCGCAACTCGTGGGAGATCCTCAACCGCGAGTTCCGCAAGGTGAAGGCGAAGCTGCTCCAGGGCCTCACCAACTTCGGTCAGCCCATCATCGAGGTGGTGGACGGCAACTTCGAGAACCGCGGCGAGATGCTCCTCGCGCACAAGCACGACGGGCAGGACCTCAAGGGCGACTACGCCCGCGAGACGCTGCGAAACCTCCAATCGCTCTGGCGCCGGCCCGTGAACATCATCACGCGCTACGACGCCAAGGGCGCCATGCTGCGCTTCGACGGGCAGAACCACTCGGAGAAGAAGGTGGAGCTGTAGGCCCACCCGAAGCAGCCAGCCAGGCGGGCCTGGAAGGTTTCCCAGTCAGGAGTTGGGCGAGGGCGCGGGTGTCCACTACACTCGCGCCCCTTGCTCATGAAGACCTCTGCCCTGCTCTGTCTGCTCGCCCTGCTGGTGGCCTCGTCCTCCGAAGCCGCCATCCGCTACGACATCAAGAACCGGCGCATCCAGCCGAGGCAGACCCTGGCGGGCGCGCTGCATGAAGCGGCGCTGCCGGACGCGCAGGTGGAGGCCGTCATCGCGGCGCTCGAGGGCGTGTTCGACTTCCGCAAGTCCCGCGTGGGCGACCAGTTCCGCCTGGTGATGCGCGATGGCGAGCTGGACTTCTTCGACTACCGCCAGAGCACCGTGGACGAGTGGCAGGTGCGCCGCGACGGCGAGAAGTACGTGGGCAGCAAGCGCTCCATCGAGGTGGAGAAGCAGGTGTCGCTCGTCGCGTTGGAGATCAACACGTCGCTGTACGAGGCGGCGTTGGAGGCGGGCGAGGACCCGGCCATCGGGCTGGTGCTGTCGGACGTGTTCGCGTGGGACATCGACTTCTACCGCGACGTGCGCAAGGGAGACACGGCGCGCGCCCTGGTGGAGAAGTTCGTCTCCAAGGGGCGCGTGCTGCGCTACGGCGAGGTGCTGGCGGCCACGTACGAGGGCGGGCTCGTGGGGAACAAGAAGGTGTTCCGCTACGTGACGCCGGACGGGCAGGCCAACTACTTCCAGGAGGACGGCGCGAGCGCGAAGAAGTCCTTCCTCAAGAGCCCCCTGAAGTACGCGCACGTCACCAGCGGCTACGGCTCACGCTTCCACCCGGTGCTCCAGTACGTGAAGAACCACAACGGGGTGGACTACGGCACGCCCATTGGCACGCCGGTGTGGGCCGTGGCGGACGGCACCGTGGTGCAGGCGGGCAACGCGGGCGCGGCGGGCAACATGGTCGTCCTGCGCCACAGCAACGGCTTCGAGACGCAGTACATGCACCTGTCGGGCTTCGCCCAGGGCGTGCGCGCGGGCCTGCGCGTCTCCCAGAAGCAGGTGATTGCCTATTCGGGCAACACCGGCCGCTCCACCGGCCCGCACCTGCACTTCGGGCTCAAGCGCGGGGGCCAGTACACCAACCCGCTCACCCAGAAGTTCCCCCGCGCGGATCCGCTGCCCAAGGCCCAGCTGCCGGACTTCCTCGCCAAGACGCACGAGCTGGCGCAGCAGCTCCAGGCCGTCTCCGTGGCCGCGGTGGCCGGGCAGGCCCCCGCCCCCGCCGCCAAGTAGCGCGCGGCTAGGTCCACTCAATCACGAAGTCGAACTCCGCCAGCCCCAGGGCCGTGCCCACCACCCGGCCCTCGCGCCCCAGCGCCGCCAGGGCCGCGGCCAGGATGCCCTCGTGCACCGGCAGGGGCAGCATGTCCCCGCGGAAGTGCAGGCGGATCCTCCGCTCGCCCAGCGGCTGGTAGTCCCGCTGCCCATAGCTCACCGAGGTGGAGTACGCCGCGGGCGCGTTGCAGTAGATGCGCTTGGGGTCCGTCCCCTGGATGAGCCGCAGGAGCGTCTGCCCCACCGCGGACTCGAAGAAGCCCTTCGCGATGGCATCCCCGCACGCGCGCAAAGCCTCGTCGCGCGAGGGGTAGTGCGCCCGGAGCGTCTCCGCCGTGCCGTACAAGAGCCGCAGGAAGTCCACGACCGGGTACGAGAAGAAGTCCACCGGGGGCCGGGAGAACAGGAGCCCCCGCAGGCGGTCCGCCGCCTCCAGCCCTTGCTTGCGCTCCACCAGCGCGAGCACCGCCGAGAAGCTCAGGCCCCGGACCGTATCCCCCGGCCGGGACATGGCGATCCGCTGCTCCAAGTCACTGTCAAGGCGCGCCATGATGGCGCGTTCTACTCCAATTCCAGCTTCAAACGACTCCTCACATTAACCGGAGAAGACGCACCTACTGGGCCAGCGGGTACGCACCGCGTCACGAAGTCCCGGGAGCCCCCTTGCCCCTGGGTTGTCCGAGTGAGCAGTCCCGGCGGGGCGCCCACGCTTTCCCATGCCAGGGGTGTGCGGGCACGGTAGCCTCGCGGGCCGCGCGGACCCAGGCGTCCGCGGCCCGTCCACCCTCCTGGCCCCCGAGACACTCGAACCATGGCCCCTCCCGCCTCCGTCCCCCCCGCGCAGTCCCCGTCCTCGCCGGTGGGCCCCCCCGAAGACAGCGGCCGCACCGGGCTGGACGCCGCGAGCGTGCGCCGAGGCTTCCTGGAGCATGTGCGCTACTCGCGCGGGAAGAATCCGGAGACAGCCACGCCGCATGACCGCTTCATGGCGCTGTCGTTGGCGGTGCGAGACCGGCTGACGGACCGGTGGGTGAAGACGGCGCGCGCGTACTACGAGCAGGACGTCAAGCGCGCCTATTACCTCTCCGCCGAGTACCTGTTGGGCCGCGCGCTGGGGAACAACCTGCTGAACCTGGGCATGTACGAGGCCGCGGCCGAGGCCATGCGCGAGGTGGGCACGGACCTGACGGATTTGTTGGAGATGGAGCCGGACGCGGGCCTGGGCAACGGCGGTCTGGGGCGACTGGCGGCGTGCTTCCTGGATTCGCTGGCGACGCTCGGCTACCCCGGCATGGGGTACGGCATCCGCTACGAGTTCGGCATCTTCACGCAAGACATCGTGGACGGCTACCAGGTGGAGCGCGCCGACGAGTGGCTGAAGTTCGGCAACCCGTGGGAAATCGTCCGGCCGGAGAAGGCCGTGCCGGTGCGCTTCTTCGGGCGCGTGGAGCACCAGCAGGGCCCGGATGGCCGGCCCGTGGCGCGGTGGGTGGGCGGCAAGACTGTCATTGGCGTCCCGTACGACACGCCCATCGCGGGCTACGGCAACAACACCGTCAACACGCTGCGGCTGTGGCAGGCCCGGGCCAGCGAGGAGTTCGACCTCCTCTTGTTCAACGCGGGCGACTACGAGCGCTCGGTGGTGGAGAAGAACGACTCGGAGGTCATCTCCAAGGTCCTCTACCCCAACGACGCGTTCCAGGCCGGCAAGGAGCTGCGCCTCAAGCAGCAGTACTTCTTCGTGGCGTGCTCCATCGCGGACATCGTCCGGCGCTACCTGAAGAACCACTCGGACTTCAGGGACTTCCCCAACAAGGTGGCCATCCAGCTCAATGACACGCACCCGGCCATTGGCGTGGCCGAGCTGATGCGCGTGCTGGTGGATGAGAAGCGCCTGACGTGGGACGAGGCGTGGGACATCACCCAGGCGGTGTTTGGCTACACCAACCACACGCTCCTGGCCGAGGCGATGGAGAAGTGGCCGGCGACGCTGTTCGAGCGGCTGCTGCCCCGGCACCTGGAGCTCATCTACGAAATCAACCAGCGCTTCCTCAGGCAGGTGCAGATCCGCTACCCGTACGACGTGGAGAAGCTGCGGCGGATGAGCCTGGTGGAGGAAGGGCCGGAGAAGAAGATTCGCATGGCCCACCTCGCGGTGGTGGGCAGCCACAGCATCAACGGCGTGGCCGCGCTGCACACGGACCTCCTGCGCCGGGACGTGCTGCCGGACTTCGCGTCCATGTTCCCCGAGCGCTTCAACAACAAGACGAACGGCGTGACGCCGCGCCGCTGGCTGGCGTGGTGCAACCCGCGTCTGTCCAAGCTCATCACCAGCCGCATCGGCGATGGGTGGACCTGCGACCTGGATCAGCTGCGCAAGCTGGAGCCGCACGCCGAGGACCCGGCGTTCCGCGAGGCCTTCCGCGCCGTCAAGCGCGCCAACAAGGAGGAGCTGGCCCGGCACGTGCGTGACCTGCGCTGGGTGCAGCTCAATCCAGACGCCATCTTCGATGTGCAGATCAAACGCCTGCACGAGTACAAGCGCCAGCTCCTGGACGCGGTGCACATCGTCGCGCTGTGGATGAAGGCGCGCCGCGACCCGTCCTCCATCGTCCATCCGCGCGCGTTCATCTTCGGGGCCAAGGCGGCCCCGGGATACCACCTGGCCAAGCTGACCATCCGCCTCATCAACGGCATCGCCGAGGTGGTCAACAGCGACGCGGGCACCACTGGGTTGCAGGTGATGTTCCTCCCCAACTACCGCGTGAGCCTCGCCGAGCGCATCATCCCGGCCGCGGACGTGTCCGAGCAGATCTCCACCGCGGGCATGGAGGCGTCCGGCACCGGCAACATGAAGCTGATGCTCAACGGCGCGCTGACGCTGGGCACGCTGGACGGCGCCAACGTGGAGATCCGCGACGCGGTGGGCGACAAGAACTTCTTCCTCTTCGGCCTCACGGCGGACGAGGTCATCGCGCGCAAGAAGGCGGGCTACCGGCCGCGCGACGAGTATCAGGCGAACCTGGAGCTGCGCGAGGCGCTGGACCTCATCTCCACCGGCTTCTTCTCGCCGGAGGACAAGAACCTGTTCCGCCCGCTGGTGGACAGCCTGCTCGAGGAGGACCGCTACCTGGTGCTGGCGGACTTCGGCGCGTACATGGCCAAGCAGGAGGAGGTCGTCCGCGCGTATCAGGACGCGGATGGGTGGACGCGCAAGTGCATCATCAACGTCGCGCGCGCGGGCATCTTCTCCTCCGACCGCACCATCCACCAGTACGCCCAGGACATCTGGCGCGTGCGCAAGACGCAGGTGGAGTAGTCCTGCACGAAGCGAGGCGGGGCGCCCGAGCATCGGGCGCCCCACCCGCGTGGAATCACGCCGCCTTGTTCAACCACGCCTCGTAGGCACGGAAGTCGTAGTCGCGCCCGAGGAAGCGGTGCACGAGGTGCGCGGCGTCATCCGAGCCCCCCGGCTCCAGCACCGCGCGGCGGTACGACTGCGCGGGCTCGGGGTTGAGCAGGCCCTTCTTCTCGAAGACGGTGAAGAGGTCCTTCGCGATGACGAGCGACCACATGTACGTGTAGTAGTTGGACGAGTACCCATCCAGGTGCCCGAAGGAGAGGTGGAAGTACGTGCCCTCCTGGTACGGGAACGGGATGAACTGCGACTGGAGCTCGCGCACGAGCGCGGTGGGGTCCAGGTGGGTGGGGTCGCGGCGGTACAGCTCCAGGCTGAGCTTCGCGTAGAACATCTGCTGCCGCACGAAGAGGCCCTTGCCGAACTCGTCCGCGCGGTTCATCCGCGCCACCAGCTCCGCGGGCAGCGGCTCGTTCGTCTGGAAGTGGCGGGCGAACGTCTGGAGGCACGTGGCATCCCGGCCCCACTCCTCCAGCATCTGCGACGGCGCCTCCACGAAGTCCCACTCGGTCCGCACGCCCGACACCCCGGCCCAGCGCGTGTGGCCGCCGAAGATGTGGTGCAGCAGGTGGCCGAACTCGTGGAAGAACGTCACCACGTCGCTGTGCTGCATGAGCGCGGGCTCGGCGCCGGGCTTCGGGAAGTTGCAGATGAGCGCGCCCTCCGGCAGCCGGTGCCCGGCCTTGCCGCTGGTGAGGACGAACTGGGCCGCGTGCTTGAACTTGTCCGCGCGCGGATGCATGTCCAGGAAGAAGCGCCCGCGCAGCGTGCTCCCCTCGTACACGTCATACGCCTCCACGTCCGGGTGCCACACGGCCGCGTCGGGGACGTGACGGTACGTCACGCCGAACAGGCGCGCGGTGAGGTCCAGCACGCCCTGCTTCACCCGCGTGTACTCGAAGTAGGGACGGACCGATTGCGAGTCGAAGGCGTACTGCTCGGCCTTCACGCGGTCATCGAGATAGCCCGAGTCCCACGGGTCCACGCGCGCGGCGCCGGGCTCGTCCTGACGCTTGCGGGCCAGCAGCTGCTGGTAGTCGCGGCCCATGCGCGCCTCGGAGGCCTGGGCGATCTTCTGGATGAAGTCCGAGGCGGCCTCCGCGCTGCGGACCATCTTGTCCTCGGTGGCGTAAGCCGCCCAGGACGCGTAGCCCAGGAGCGTGGCCAGCTCGTGGCGGCGCGACACCAGCTTGTTGAGCACGTCCACGTTGGCCGGATGGCCGCGCTGGCGGTTGGCGCGCCAGAGCTGCTCACGCGCCTTCCCGTCGCGCGCGTAGGTCATGAAGGGGATGAGGTCCGGGTAGTCCGTGGTGATGCGCACCTTCCCGTTGGCCCCGGGGGCGTGGGCCCGCACGTAGTCCTCGGGCAGGCCGCCCAGCGCCTCGGGCAGCAGCTCCACCGAGCGGGTGTCCTGGCTGATGTTGCGGCTGAAGTCCTGGCCAATGCGGACCAGCTCCTCCTGGAGCGCCTTCACGCGAGCGCGCGTCGGCTCGTCTCGGTCCACGCCCGCGCGGCGGAAGTCGCGCAGCACCTTCTCCATCCACTTGCGCGTGGCGGCGTCCTCGCGGGAGAGGTCCAGCGCGGCGAGGACGTCGTAGATGCCCCGGTCCATGCGGATGTCGTTGGCGAGCGTCTCGATGGCCTGCTCGGCGGCCTCGGCGGCCTCACGCAGCTCGGCCTTCGGGTGCGCATGACGGACGACGCTGGCGCGCGCGGAGGCGTCATCCAGGGCCGCGCCGGCCTCGTCGAGCGTCTCCAGGGCCTGACGCGTGTCGCGCGGGAGCGGCATGGACTTGAGGCGCTCGATGCCGGCGCGGGCGGCGGCCATGGCGTCCTCGCACGCGCGACGGAATTCATCCGGCGGGCACGTGACGTAGCGGCCTGCGACGGGGGTGAGGGACTCGGACACGGGGAGGCTCCTGGGCCTGGGGAAAGAGGACCGCGAAGGTAATGCGCCCGCGTCGCCAGGGCATCAGGGACGTGAGCCAGAACGCACGAGGTGCCGCCCAGCGAACGCCCCGCGTGCCCTCCTGGGGCCCAGGACTCCCGAGGCGACCAGGGCCGCCCCGGGGTGCGTTCCGGAGCGGCCCTGTTCTCGATGCGAGTGTCTCAGAGGGGGAACGAAGGGCCCTACCCACCGACCGGGGCGCCTTGCTTCTCGCGTCCCCGTGGCAACAGGCGCGTGGAGTTGAGGATGAAAGCGAGCTCCGAGGAGACATGGATGAAGGCAGCGACGAGCGGATTGAGCAGCCCCAGGCTCGCGAGCAGAATGCCCGCCGAGTCCACGAGCAGCGTGCCCCAGAAGTTCTGCATGATGATGGCGCGGCATCTGCGGGCCACGGTAAGCGCGTCCACCAAGACGAGCAGGTCATCGCCCAACAGCAGCACTCCCGCGCTCTCACGGGCCACGTCCGTTCCGCCGCCCATCGCAATGCCGACATGGGCCTCCGCCAGCGCGGGCGCGTCGTTGATGCCATCGCCCACCATCGCCACTCGGCGCCCTGCCGCGCGCAGCCCACGCACCCGAGCGAGCTTGTCCTCGGGGAGCAGCTCCCCACACACTTCATCCACTCCGAGCTGACGCCCCACGGTGTCCGCGACCGCGGAGGCGTCTCCGGTCAAGAGGACCGTCCGGAGCCCCAGCTGCTTCAGCACGGACACCGCACGAGGAGCCTCGGGCCGCAGCACGTCCGCGAGGTGCAGCGCGCCCAGCAATCTCCCTCCGCGCGCGACGACGACCTCCGAGAGATGCGCCGGCAAGGACGGCAGCGCCGCCACGCCGATACCTGACTCCGTCAGGAAGGCGCGAGTGCCCACCCGGACCTCCTCTCCCGTGGGCGCGCGACACGCGATGCCCGCCCCCGGCACATAGCGGAACTCCGTCGGATACTCCGCGCTCAGGGCGAGGCGCTGTGCCCTCTCCAGGATGGCCCTCGCCAAGGGATGTTCACTCGGCCGCTCAGCGAGCGCCGCCGCCCCCAGAACCGAGGCCTCGCTCACCCCATCGACCATGACGACGGAGACGACCTCGGGCTGCCCCAGCGTCAGGGTGCCCGTCTTGTCCAGCACGACCGTGTCGATCTGGCCCAGCGCTTCGAGGTGTGCGCCACCTTTGACAATCGCGCCTCGCGCGGCGGCGCGCCCAATCGCGCCGAGGATGGCGAGCGGCGTGCCTGCCGCGATGCCACACGCGCCCGCCACGATGACCACTGAAATCGTCGCCCGTGCATCGCGGGTGATGAGCCAGGTGAGCGCGGCGGCGCCCAACGCGAAATAGACCAGGTAGCCGGCGAGCCGATCCGCGATGCGCTGAATCGGGGCGCGACTCTCCTCCGCATGCTCTACCGCTTCGATGATGCGGCCGAAGGCCGTATCCCGACCGACTCGCTCCGTCCGCACCTGCAGGGTGCCCGTTTGATTGATGGACCCCGCATAGACCTGCGCCCCTGGGACCTTTTCCGCCGGAAGGGACTCACCGGTGATACTCGACTGATCCACGAACGAGTGGCCGCCGCACACCACTCCGTCCACGGGCAACCGCGAACCGGGGCGCACCAGCACCACGTCTCCGGCCTGCACCTCGCCGATGCGAACCGCGACCGTAGCGCCGTCGCGCGCAATGGCCGCCTCCTGCGGCATGAGCCCCAAGAGGTGCTCAATCGCATGACGCCCGCGAGACACCGTGAGGTGCTCGAGGACCTCCGCCACCAGGACGAAGAGCACGATGACGCACGCCGTGAAGGCCTCCCCAATGGCCAGGGCCGCGCCAATGGCGATGGTCATCGACAGCTCCATCGTCATGCGGCGCTTGAGGAGCGAACCCAGCGCCTCGCGATAGATGGGGTAGCCCCCGAGCACGGCCGCGGCGAGCGCCACCACGTCAACGCGAGCGACGGGGCGCCAAAGCCCCACTCCACTCACCAGTGCCGCGAGCGCGACGAGGCCAATGCGCACCCACTCCGCCATCTCGGCCCCATGCGCATGCGCCTCATGGTCGTGCTCAGGGTCCGGGGGCAACGAGGGGCCGTGCCCCACGGAGCCATCAGGACGCGCCTCAGGTTGACGGTCGAGTGGAGAGAGCGAATCGGAAGGCTTCGACATCACAGCGGCGCCTCTAACGAAGGTAGGTGCGAAGCACGTCGATGAGCTCCTGCGCGGCTTCGCTTTGCGGGGACCGAGGCTTCTTGTCTGGGTCGATGATGTGGTGGCGCACGTGTCCCTCGACGACCTCGGCCATCAAGCCATTCGTCGCGCCTCGTGCCGCGGCGATGAGCAGGAGCAGGTCACTGCATTCGCGCTCCTCTTCGAGCGCCCGCTCGATTGCCTCGACCTGTCCACGGAGGCGCCGCACACGCTTGAGCAGCCGGTCCTTGTCTTGAGTCGTATGCGCCATCGAAGTCCTCCTTCGCCCCATATACCCCCGCGGGGTATCCGGCGCTACCCATATACCCCAGGGGGTATGTGCGCCAGTGACACGCCCCCCGTTCGCCATCCGCCGGGAATACGGCAACCCACCGCGTCGCCTCGAAGCCCACCTGCATCCCACCGACAGTCACGCGGGAAGCGAGGAGCATGGCTTGCCCATGCGTCTCGTGCTGCTCATCGAGAGGCGCCGGTCAGCGCCACCGCCCCCGAACGCCCCGCGCGAACACGTCAGTGGGCCCCAAGTGACCGTGTTTCCCGAGCCCGTCAGCGTGCATTGTCCGGAGCGATGAGGCGCTCCGGTCCGCGACACGGTGCCCTCCACGAGCGCCAGCCCCTGCCGTCCCCGCCCTGGGGACGCGCGGCTCGAAGCGCAACGACGCGGACGGGGCCAGTGCGGCTGCGCGCGCCAACCAGACGTGGATGGATAAGAAGAGGGCCGCCCCGGGGTGCGTTCCGGAGCGGCCCATTCTTGATGCGAGTCTTTCAGCCGTGCGGGGCTACGGGCACGTGTTGGCCGCGCCCGGCGTGGGGAGCGCCACCCCGAACACGCGGCCATCGCGACGCCCCGGGCCGCAGCGCTGGATGGACACGGTGTCCTTCGCGTTGGTCGCGTTCTCGTTCACCTGCACACGGCGCGCGTCCCCGGCGGGCCACAAGAGGACGTTCAACAGCCCCGTGGCCAGAGGCGTCGCGGCGTTGTTGTAGACGAGCGCGTCGATGAGGCGGGTGGCCGTGACGGGGGTGTTGTTGGGGAAGCTCGCGGCCGTGTTCTGGTAGACGGCCACGCCATCCTCACCGTTCTGGAGCAGGCCGTTGGCGAACGTGAGCACCGGCGCGGGCGTCATCGCCCCGGGGTTGCCCACCACCACCCGGCCACCGGCGTCCGTCGTCGTGTTCAGGTCCACCGCCAGGTACGACTGGTTGTTGGCACCGTTGTAGAAGACCAGGACGTAGCCCGAGAGGTTGACGCCCGGGACGCCCGTGGACAGCTCCACGAACTCCTTCGTGTCATTGCCCACCTGATCCGCGTCCAGCTCGGAGATGAGCAGGTCGATGACGGTGACGTTCTGGGGCGCGCTGCTCCCGTTGGGCGAGGTGACGACGATGGGCTGCGCGGCGATGGGCGTGGTGTCCGCGAGGCTCGCGATGGTGATTTGCGTGTCCGAGGCCACCGTGAACGTCTGCGCCACCCCCCCCACCGTCACGGTCGTGGCGCCCGTGAAGCGGATGCCGGCCAGGGTCAGGGTCGCGCCCCGAGCGATGACGCCCGGCGCGGCGGAGTTCACCGCGGGGCCCTGCACCGGCGACGCGACCGTCACCGAGCCGTAGGTCCCCGACGGCGGCACCGCGATGCCGGTCTGGTCGCAGTACGTCCACGACTGGCCCGGCCCTTGGAACCGGTAGCGGAAGCCATACAGGTACGTGCCCACAGTGGGGATGTGCAGGGTGGCCTGCACCTCGTCGTCGTTCGGCGAGGCGCCCGCATAGCTCGGGTTGAAGGCCGCGGACGTCCAGGTCCACGCCTCGGGGTGCGCGACATCCGTGCCGTAACCCAGCTCGGCCTCGATGCGCGGATAGAAGTCGTTGCCCACGAGGTTCCGCGTGGTGACATCCGGCTCATAGAAGCGCGAGGTGATGCTCTTCGAGTCCGTGGTGAGGATGGTCGCCGGGTAGTTGGCATCACCCGCCACGGGGAACGTCTTCGGATACTGGATGGCGCACCAGTCCACGGGCGGCGTGACGGCGAGGCCACACGTGTCATTCGTCCGGTTGGGCGTCCCGCGGTCTCCTCCCGCGACGATGTCCTGCACGGCATCGCACCAGTACCAGGGCCGTGCGCTGGCGGACGTGCCCACCAGGCTCGACGCGAGCGTCATGGCGCGCCCCGCTGTCTGCGGATAGCTGCTCGTGTACGTGAGGTCATCCACCACGGTGGCGCCCTTCTTGAGGGTGAGCCGCCCCGTGTTGCCCAACGTCAACGCCGAGCCGAACGCCAGGTCCGCCGACACGCCCCCATTCGTCGCCGGGTTCTTGTCCTGCGCGAGCACGAGCGTGTGCGAAGCCCCCACCGGCACCGCCGCGCCCGGCCCCGCGTCCAGGGTGTAGCTGACCACCGAGCCCGCGCCATTGTCGTAGCTGAGCGTGAGGCCCGCCGCGTCGAGCAGCTTCGTGCTCACGTTGGTCAGCTCCACGTACTGGGTGGTGCCCGCCGACGGAGAGTGCATCACCTCGGAGATGACCAGCTCACCCGCCGCCGCGCTGGACGCCGTGCCGCACGCCCCCGCGGAGCAGACACCGCCCGCGCCGGGGCACACGTTGCTCGTGGGCGTGTTCACGCATACGGGCACGCCGCCCTGCACCTCGCACGCGGACGCATACGTCACGCGCGACACGCCATCCGAGCCGCACGCGGGCGAAGGGGGCGAGCAGGTGAAGTTCGTGCAGGGGTTGCCCGTCATCGCGCTCGCGAAGGCCAACGCACTGCCATTGCCCGCCCCGTCCACCACGCGCAGGGCGAAGTAGTACGTCGTCTCCGCCACCAATCCCGTCACGTTGACGCTCTCGGCCGAGCCCGGAGCCTGGGGCGCCGGCACGCCCGACACCGGCGTCGCGGAGGCGAAGGTGGCCTCGGAGAGGGGCGAGGTCGCGTAGCGCAGGTCATACGACTGCGCGATGCCCAGGTTTCCGTCGTCCCCCGTCGCGGTCCAGCTCACCTTGATGCTCGTGGCGGACAGCGTGCTCGCGGAGAGGTCCGCGGCCACGCCCGGCGCGGTCGTGTCCGTGATGACGAGGTTGGCGCTGGTGGCATCGGACAGTCCGCTCGCGGTGGCGCGGAGCTGATAGGTCCCCTCCCCGTCCACCGTCAGGCCCGAGAAGGTGACCTGCCCAGCGGAGGGCGCCCGCGTGGTCGTCCCACCGAGGTTCGCCGCCCCCACGAGCGACACCGTCACCTGCGGCCCGTTGGCCTGCGTGCGGTTGCCATAGGCATCACGCAGCACCACCTCGACGTCCGCGAGCGACTGGCGAACCTGCCCCGTCGTCGGCGCGGAGGTGAAGACCAGCACGGTGGCCGCCGCGGGGCTCACGTCGCCCGTGTGCGCGGCGGACAGCGAGGCATTCGACGTGTCCGTGAAGGTCACGGTCTGCGAGCCCGCCGTGTGGAACGCCACCGAGAACGTGTGACGCCCACCGTCCGAGGCGGTGAAGGTCTGATCCGCGGGCAGCACCGCCTGCGCATCCGATGCGCTGACGTGCACCGTGCCGACATAGCCCGTGCTCACGTTGCCGTGGGCATCGCGAACCGTGAGGTCGAAGTTCACGAGCGCGCCCGCGACGAAAGGACCGGCCCCAGCCTGCACCGACAACGTCGCCGCCGGGCCCGCCACCGGCGTCACCGACACGGTGGCCGTGAGCGCGGGCTGCGCCGTGTCCTTCACGGTCAGCGAGCCCGGAGCCGCGGTGAGGAACGTCACCGAGAAGAGGCGCGCCCCGGCATCGGACGCGACGAACAGGTACTCGCCCGGGAGCTGCGCCTGCGCGTCCGTGGACGTGAACGCCACCCGCCCCACGTAGCCCGTGGCCACGTTGCCGTACGCGTCACGCGCGGTCACCGTCGCGGAGACCGGCGCACCCGCGACCGGCGACGCGTTGGCCAGCGACAGCGCCAGTGACGACGCCGGGCCTGGCGCCACCTCGGTGCTCGCGGTGCCAGTGAGCGCGGCGTTGGCCACATCCGTCACGGTGACCGAGCGACTGCCCGCCGTCTTCAGCACCACGCCCGCGAACGTCTTCCGCCCCGCGTCCGCGGAGAGGAACGTCGCGTCGGCCGGGAGCACCGCCTGCGCGTCCGTGGACGTGAAGTGCACCGTCCCCGCGTAGCCCGTGACGATGTTTCCGTACGTGTCCCGCACCGTGACGGTGAGCGGCCGGGAGGTTCCCGCGCCCACGGAGGCCGGCAGCCCCTCCACCACCAGCGACTGCCCCCCCGACGACGAGACGTCCACGGTGAGCGAGGCCGACAGCGCCGCATTCACCGAGTCCTTCGCGGTGACGGACTGCGAACCCGCCGTCTTCAGCGTCACGCCGGAGAACACCTTGTGCCCCGCGTCGCCCGCGCCGAACGTGAAGTCCGCGGGCAGCACCGCCTGCGCATCCGTGGACGCGAAGTGCACCGTGCCCGTGTAGCCCGTGGCGACGTTGCCCGCCGCGTCCTTCACGGTGACCTCCACGCTCTGGGGCGCGCCCGCGATGACCGGCGCCACGAGGCCCACGAGCGAGAGGCTCACCGCCGCGCCCGCGCGAATGGTGAAGGACTGGCTCGTCACGGCCGGCAGCGAGCCCGAGGTCGCCGTGAAGGTGTACGTGCCCGCGGTGTCCCAGCGGAGCCCCGTGAAGGTGGCCACGCCGTTGACCGCCGTCTGCGTCACCGGAGGGAAGGACGGCTGACCCGTCAGCGCCAACGTCACCGCCGACGTGGCCTTCGTCACCGTGGTGCCCGAGCTGTCCTGCAACGCCACCCGCACCTCCGCCAGCGCCGCGCCCGACGCGCCGTCCACCGGCTGCGTCACGAAGGCGAGCTGCTCCACCTGCGGATCCTTCGTGGACACCGCGAGGCTGTCCGAACGAGCGGCCAGCCCCTGGTTGTCCGTCACGCGCAAGGCCACGTGGTACGTCTGGCCCGCCACGAGCCCCGAGATGACCGCCGACTCCGCCGTGCCAGCCACGGCGGGAGCGCCCACCGCCACGGGCGTGGCGGCGTTGAACGCGGCGGCCGAGTCGATGGGAGACGTCGAATAGCGCAGGTCCTGCGAGGTCGCGCGCCCCAGGTCCGCGTCGTCCCCCACCGCCGTCCAGGTCACCGTGACGGACGTGGAGGTGGAGCCCGCCTGGGCCAGCGCGGGCCGAGAAGGGGGCACGTCATCCACCACGACCACCTCGGTGCTGGTGGCGGCCTGGAGCCCCGTCGCCGTGGCGCGCAGTTGGAAGCGGCCCTCGTCCGGAATGGACAGCGTGGTGAAGGAGGCCAATCCATCCACCGGCGCGACGGTGACAACACCGGCCAACGACGCCCCTGCCTGCACGAGCCCCAGCGTCACCCCGGGCGTGCTGGCCATGGCCCGATTGCCGTACACGTCCTGGAGCACCACCTCCACCAACCCAAGCGGCGCATAGACCGACACCTGCGCGGTCACCTGCGCGAACGCGAGCTTCGCCGCCGCGCCCGCCGACACCCGCACGTCCTGAACGGACACGAGCGCCGAGAGGGCCGTGTCGCGGAACGCGAGGTTCTGCTCGCCCGCGCGCGTGAGCACGATGCCCGCGAAGGTGAACTGCCCCGCGTCCGTCGCGGTGAACACATGCGCCGCGGGCAGCGTCGCCCCGGCGTCCGAGCTGCTCACGCCCACGGTGCCCACGTAGTTCGTGGCCACGTTGTCGTAGGCGTCTCGCAGCGTCACGCGCGCGCTCTGCGCGGCGCCCGCCGTGACCACCGCGGGAACGTCCGACACCGCCAGCTTCACCGCCGCGCCTGGAGCCACCTCGAACGAGGGGCTGGTGGCCGCCGCCAAGCCCGTCGCCTCGGCCTTGAGCGCATAGCCCGCGCCCGCCTTCTTCAGCAGCACCTCGGAGAAGCGCGCCACGCCGTCCACCGCGTGCGCGGAGAGCGTGCCCTCCAGCGCCGCGCCACCAGGGCCCGCCGCCAGGGACAGCGTCACCTCATCCGTGGCCCCCATCACCGTGTGGCCCTGCGCGTCGCGCACCGCCACCTCCAGCCCGCCCATCAACCCGCCCGCCGTCGCGGACAGCGCCGAGGCCGTGAAGGCCAACGACACGGCGCGCGGCGCGACGAAGGTGACGGTGGGATGAGCGCCGAGCACCACCGCGCCCCCTTCCGCGTCCACCGAGGCGGTGACGGTCTTCACCCCCGCGCGCGTGGACACCACCGAGGCATGCGTGACGCCCAGCGCGTCCGTCTTCGCCCCAGGCTGCGTGACGGTGTTGCCGTCGCCGGACACCTCCACGTGCACCGTGCGCCCAGCCATGGGCGCGCCGTCCTTCTGCACCACCGTGACGGTGATGCCCACCACCGTCTGCCCGTCCGCGAGAACGTCCGCCGAGCGATCCACCACGACCTTGGAGAGCGCCGCGTCCGGCATGGGCTTCGGAGCCGGAGGCAGCGGCGAGACGGTGTCACCGCCACAACCCAGGGACACACCCAGCAACAACACACCCAACCCGAGGCATCGGGCGAGCGGCACAAGACGTGGAGGCATGGTTTCTCCGGCCAGCGAGCAGGCCTCGCGCGGCAAGCAGCCAGGCGCGAGGCAATGCCTTGTACCAGACAATCCCAGCCCCCAGGAATGCCAGGGCGGATATTTTCAGCTCAACTGAAACGGCGAAGTCACATCCCCATGGCCTTCATGAGTGCGCCGCCACCCAGGAGGGACTGGCCGCCATCGCACACCATGATGGAGCCGGTGATGAACGACGCGGCATCCGAGGCGAGGAACAGCGCCAGCCGGGCGATGTCCTGGGTGGTGCCGAAGCGCTGCAGCGGCAGCGTCTGGATGATGCGCTCGCGCGAGTCCGCGCTCGGGGCCAGCCGACGCATGCCCTCGGTGTCGTCGATGGGGCCCGGGGTGATGGCGTTGACGCGCACGCCGGCGCCGCCCCACTCGATGGCCAGCACGCGGGTGAGCATGTCCACGCCGGCCTTGGCCGCGCACACGTGGGCCTGCATGGCCATGGGCAGGTAGGCCTGGGGCGCGGAGATATTGATGACAGCGGCGCCGGGCTTGCGCAGGTGCTCGAAGGACGCGCGCGACACGTTGAACGTGCCCAGCACGTCGATGTCCATCACCGCCTTGAAGCCGTTGGACGACATGCCGAGCGCGGGAGCCGGGAAGTTGCCCGCGGCGCCGCAGACGAGCACGTCGATGTCGCCGTAGGCGTCATGCACCGTCTTCATCGCGGCCTCAACGGAGGCGTAGTCGCGCACGTCGGCGGCGACGCCCATGGCGGTGCCGTGGGCCTGGAGCCCCTTCACGGCGGCCTCCAGCTTCTCCACGTTGCGGCCGTTGATGGCCACCTTCGCGCCCGCCTTCACGAAGCCCTCGGCGATGCCCAGGTTGATGCCGCTGCTTCCGCCCGAGATGAAGGCCACCTTGCCCGCCAGCAGCCCGTCCTTGAACACGCCATCCGCCATGAGTTCGTTCCTCGTGAAGGCGCCCGGCTCGCGGGCGCCGGTAGAAGTGCCAGCCGCTCAGCGCCCCTGGAAGCGGGGCGGGCGGCGCTCGGCGAAGGCCGCGAAGGCCTCCCCCAAGTCGAGCGATTGGAGGAACGCCGAGTTCCACACCGCCACGAAGCGCAGGCCATCCGCGATGGACTTGTCCGAGCAGTACTCCATCACCTGCTTGGCGCCCTGCACCACCAGCGGCGGGTTGTCCGCGATGCGCCGCGCCGTGGCGCGCGCCTCCGCGAGCAGCGCCTCGGGCGTGTCGAACACGCGGTTGACGAGCCCCATCTGGAGCGCGCGATCCGCGTCGATGTCGCCGCCCGTGTACGCCAGCTCGCGAGTGTTCCCCTCGCCGATGATGCGCGGCAGCCGCTGCAGCGCGCCCATGTCCGCGACGATGCCCAGCTTCACCTCGCGCAGGGAGAACTTCGCGTCCGTCGAGCAGTAGCGGAAGTCACACGCCGCGATGAGGTCGATGCCCCCACCGATGCACCAGCCCTGCACCGCCGCGAGCACCGGCTTGCGACAGCGCGCCAGGCCCTCGGTGGCCAGCTGCATGGCCTCGATGAGCCGCAGGAGCTTCGTGCGCTCCAGCGCCAGATTGGCGTCGCCCGCGATGAGCGGCCCGAGCGACTCCATCATCCCCATCAGGTCGAGCCCGTAGGAGAAGTGGCTCCCCTGCCCTCGCAGGAGCACCACGCGCACGGCGTCGTCCGCCTCCAGCGCGCGGATGGCCTCGGGCATCTCCCGCCAGAAGTCCGGCCCCAGGGCATTGCCCTTGGATGGCCCGACGAGCACCACCTCGGCGACGCCGTCCGACTGCTCGATGCGCAGCGATTGGAAGTCCATCACCCGAACTCCACGACCCTCAGGCCGAACAGTTTGTCCACCGCGAGCAGCAGGTCATCCGTCACCTGCACCTTCAGCGACGTGCCACCGATGTACGCCTCGGCTTCGCCCTGGAACAACACGCTCACGGCCACGGGCGTCGCGCCCGCGTACTTCTTCGCCAGCTCGTTGAGCTTCGTCAACCGCTCCTCGGTGAGGAGGTCCACTGGCACACGCAGCTCCAGGCGCTTGGTGCGCTTCTCACGCACGGCCTTGAGGCTCTGGATGTCCTCGACGATGAGCTCCGCGGTGGGCGCATCCTCGTCGCGCTGGGAGATCTGCACGGTGCCCGTCACCAGGATGGGGTCATCCGATTTGAGCAGCGACTCCCAGTGCTCGAAGCCCGGCTTGGGTCCCTGCTTGGCCCACTTGCCGTCCTTGCCCATCACGTTGCGCGTGCCGTCCTTGCCGGGGAAGCACACGAGCTCGATGGAGCCGGACAAGTCCTCGATGGTCACCCAGGCCATGCGCTTGCCCGTCTTGGTGGGCCGCTCGCGCAGCGTGGTGATGATGCCAGCCACGGTGATCTTCTCGTCTCGACGCGCGCGCTGCACGGCGGTGACGGGCCGCGCGTAGCGCTTGAGCTCCTTGTCGTACTGATGCAGCGGGTGGCCGGACACGTAGAAGCCGATGGCCTCCTTCTCCAGCGCCAGCCGCTCCTTCTCCGGCCACTCCTCCGTGTCGACGTAGTCGTCCTTGAGGCCGCCTCCGCCGCCGGTCGCCGGTCCCGCCAGCATTCCGAACAGCGAGCTCTGCCCGGCGGCCTTGTCCTTCTGGCTGGCGGAGCCGCGGTTGAGGGCCTTCTCGATGGTCTCGAAAATCTGCCGACGGGGGCGCTTCTCGAAGTCGAACGCGCCGGCCTTCACCAGCGCTTCCATCACCTTGCGGTTGACGCGGCGGCTGTCCACGCGCTCGCAGAAGTCGAACAGGCTCTTGAAGGACCCTTCCTTGCGCGCCTCCAGGATGGACTCGATGGCGCCCTCGCCCACGCCCTTGATGGCGCCCAGTCCGAAGCGGATCTTCCCCTCCACCGCGCCGAAGGCCATGTCGGACTGGTTCACGTCCGGCGGGAGCACCTGGAGGCCCGACTCGCGCGCCTCACCGATGTGCTTCACCACCTTGTCGGTGTTGTCCTTCTCGCTGGTGAGAAGGGCCGCCATGAACTCGCAGGGGTAATGGGCCTTCAGCCACGCGGTGTGCAGCGTGACGAGCCCATAGGCCGCCGAGTGGCTCTTGTTGAAGCCGTACTCGGCGAACTTCTCCATCAGGTCGAAGATTTCGCCGGCGACCTTCAGGTCGACGTTGTTCGTCTTGCAGCCCTCGAGGAAGCCGGCCCGCTCGGCCTGCATGACCTCGGCCTTCTTCTTGCCCATGGCGCGGCGAAGCAGGTCCGCGCGGCCCAGGGTGTAGCCACCCAGGACCTGCGAGATCTGCATCACCTGCTCTTGGTACACGATGACGCCGTAGGTGTCCTTGAGCACCGGCTCCAGCGCGGGGTGCGGATAGGACACCGGCTCGCGGCCGTGCTTGCGGTTGATGAAGACGTCCACCATGCCGGAGTCGAGCGGGCCCGGGCGGTAGAGCGCGCCGGCGGCGATGACGTCTTCAAAGCAAGACGGCTTGAGCTTCATCACCATTTCGGTGAAGCCGCTCGACTCCATCTGGAACACGCCGGCCGTGTCCCCCTTCGCCATCAACTCCCACACCTTGTCGTCGGTGAGGGGAATCTCGTGGCGGAGGATCTCCTTGTTGTGATTGCGGTTCACCAGGTCCAGCGCGTGCTGAATCACGGTGAGCGTCTTGAGGCCGAGGAAGTCGAACTTCACGAGGCCCGCGGCCTCGACCTCGTCCTTGGCGAACTGGGTGATGAGAATCTTTTCGCCCGGTGGCTGGTAGACGGGCACGAACTCCCAGAGCGGCTTGTCCGCGATGACCACGCCTGCCGCGTGCATGCCGGCCTGCCGGTGCAGTCCCTCCAGCGCGAGGGCGATCTCCAACACGTCCTTGGTGGTGACCGGCTTGCCCTCCACCTCACCGATGTTGGTCGGCTTCTCCAACATCTCCTTGAGGCGCGGCTCCATCTCGATCGCCTCCTTGAGCGTGATGTTGAGCACCTCGGGGACGAGCTTCGCGATGCGGTCGCCCTCGCTGAAGGGCAGGCCGAACACGCGGCACACGTCGCGCAGCACGCTCTTGGCCTTGAGCGAACCGAACGTGATGATCTGCCCCACGTTCATCTCGCCGTACTTGCGGCCCACGTACTTGATGACCTCGTCGCGCCGGTCCTGGCAGAAGTCGATATCGAAGTCCGGCATCGACACGCGCTCCGGGTTGAGGAAGCGCTCGAAGAGGAGGTTGTACGGGATGGGATCCAGGTCCGTGATGCGCAGCGCGTAGGCCACGATGGAGCCCGCACCCGAGCCACGGCCCGGCCCCACGGGGATGTTCTGCTTCTTCGCCCAGTTGATGAAGTCCTGGACGATGAGGAAGTAGCCGCTGAACCCCATCTTCTGGATGACGCCAATCTCCAGGTTGAGGCGCGCCAGGTACAGGTCCCGGTCGATGGGGTACTTGCCGTGCAGCTCCTCGAAGCGCTCGCGCAGCCCCTGGAAGGCCAGCTCCGCCATGAAGCTGTCGGGCGTGTGGCTGTCGGGGACCTTGAAGGTGGGCAGCATGGGCTTGCCCAGCTTCAGCTCCAGCGTGCACTGCTCGGCGATGCGCTGGGTGTTGTGGACCGCCTCGGGGATGTCGCGGAACGCCTCGATCATCTCCTGGGGGCTCGTGACGTAGAGCTTGTCCGTGGAGTGCTTCATGCGCTTGTTGTCCGCCAGCGTCTTGCCGCTGGCGATGCACATGAGCAGCTCGTGCGCGCGGGCATCCTCGCGCTTGATGTAGTGCGCGTCCGCGGTGGCGCACAGGGGGATGTCCAGGTCGCGCGAGAGCTGCTTGAGGTTCTCGTTCGCCTTGTCCTGCTCGGGCATCCCGTTGGACTGCACCTCCAGGAAGAAGTGCCCGGGCTCGAAGATGTCCTTGTACTCCTGGGCCGCGCGGCGCGCGTGGTCCATGTCCCCGCGGAAGCACGCGCTGGTCACCTCGCCGCCCAGGCACGCGGTGAGGGCGAACAGGCCCTTGCTGTGCTCCGCGAGCACCTTCTTGTCCATGCGCGGGTGGTAATAGAACCCGTCCATGTACGCGGTGGAGGACAGGTAGCGCAGGTTGGCGTAACCCTCCGCGTTCTTCGCGATGAGGATGAGGTGGTGCGCCACCTTCTCCGAGCGGTCCTCGCGCCCCTTGGGGCCCGCGACGTACGCCTCGATGCCGAGGATGGGCTTGATGCCGGCGTCCTTGGCCTTCTTGTAGAAGTCGATGGCGCCGAACATGTTGCCGTGGTCCGTCACGGCGACACTCGTCATCCCCTTTTCCTTCACCGTCTTGATGAGGTCCTTCATCCGGATCGCCCCATCGAGGAGCGAATAGAGGGTGTGCAGGTGGAGGTGGGTAAATGACATAGGCGTGGGGGTCCGTTCGGTGTGACGCCGGAACACTAGGGCGGCGGTCTCCTGCTCGCCAGTCCAGTGTCATGGACCCGCGCCCGCCGCGCCGCCGGGGCCAGAAATTCGGCCCCGCGGGCCTCTTGTGCCAGACCCACCGGTGGGGGTGAAGGAGTAACGCGAGGACCTTCCGGGCGCTCGCTCACGTGCCGCCGTCCGGCCCCACGGCCGGACCCACCTCCGAGCCCATCGGGCGCGCACTCGGCGGCCGGGCCAGGGGAACTCCAAGTGGCGGTGGCGCGCTCAGCGCGAGCGTCCACGAGACCGCGGTCGCGCGGGCACTCCACCCGAGCGGGCCTTGACCTTGCGCGCGGGAGGCTTCGCGCCCTCCGGCCCGCCGCCCAGGCTGGCGAGCACGATGCGGCGCAACAGCGCGAAGGCGGGCCCCGGGTCGAACCGCGAATCCAACTGGTGGTGCAGCGAGAGCCCGTCGAAGCACGCGCGCACGATGGCCGCGTACTGAACATCCACCGCGTCCGGAGTCGAGCCCGCGCCGTGGCGCACGTGGGCCACCGTCTGCGCGATGGCCGCGTCGCTCTCATCCAGCAGCTGGGCCACCGCGAGCTTCAGCTCGGGGTTGCGCAGACCCAGCGCGTACAGCTCGTGGCGCAGGCGCACCTGCTCCGGCCGCTCCGCCATCAACCGCTCGCCCCACGAGAAGCTCGCCGTCGCGAGCCGCTCCATGGGCATCTCCTCGCGCAGCCGCTTCAGCTCCACTTCGTACTGCCGCCGCGCCTCCGCGGTGACCGCGAGCAGCAGCCCATCCTTGCTGCCGAAGTAGTAGTGCACCAGCCCCTGGTTCACGCCCGCCTCGCGCGCCACCTCCTTCACCGTCGTGGCGTCGTAGCCCCGCTCGGAGAGGACGCGATAGCCCGCGGCGATGAGGCGCTCGCGCGCGTCGGGTTCCGGAGGCGTTGGGGGCTCGGGCGTGCCGCGGGGTCGGGCCATTCAACCCACATAGGGCACCGCATTCCCACCCGCAAGCCACGGCCCGCGTGCCCGGTCGGTTGGCTTGACATGCGCCCGCCCGGACCTTAGTTAGTCGTGTAACTAATTTAGTCGAACGACTAAAAAGGGAGAACGTCGATGCGAACCGATTCCGTGAAGCGCGCGCAGTGGGCGAAGTGGGTGTGGGTGGCGGCGTCGTTGGCGGCGGTCCCCGCGTGGGCGGATGACGCCGGAATGGGGATGGAGCGCCCGCTACCGGGCGCGCTGCTGGTGGAGGTGCAACCGCCGGCGCTGGATGACTCGCTCGTGGGCATCCGCTTGGAGTTGGCGCCGTCGCGGGAGGCGCCGTGGGCGTTCGGGTTGGTGGCGCGCACGGGCGGATGGAGCCAGTTCGGAGCGAAGGCCCGGTTCATCGGGACGAACTCGGGCGACGTGAAGCTCAACTACGCGCTGGGCGCGGAGGGCCGCTACACGCTGGCGTCGTTCGCGGACGGCGCGCTCCAGCCCTTCGTCGGGCTGACGCTGGGCGCGGAGGAGTTCCACGCGCGAGCCAACGCGAACGATCTGGGCAGCTACACCACGGCGTTGTTCGCGGAGCCGGCGGTGGGTGCGATGTGGCGGCCTGGCGCGGGGCGACTCGGCCTGTCCGCGCGCGTGGGCCCTGGCTTCGCCACGACGGACGTGCGGGAGCTGGAAGTGGGCAACGGCAGCGGCACGCTGAAGCTGCGCTCCGTCTATCCCAGCGCGTCGCTGAGCCTGCTCGTTGTCCTGTGAACGAATGGCCGCGCCCGGGGGAAGGCAGATAGTCACCACCTGAGTCAGGGCCGGGTGGATTTCCCCGGGGACTGCCACCACGCTCGGCCGCCGTCTGTCGTCGACCATGCGCCATGCAGGAGTTGGCACCATGTGGATGCAGCGCGGAGCCCTCGCCCTGGGGGTGATGTCCCTCTCATTGTTCGCGTGCGGCGGGCACGCGCCCCCACCCCAACCTCCCACGGCCGTGAAGGTGGCGACCGTGGAGCGAGCCGGCACGGGCGCGCAGGCGCGCTACTCGGCGGAGATCCAACCCGCCACCCGCGTGGACCTGGCGTTCAAGGTCGGCGGTTACGTGGAGTCCATCGCCAAGGTGCGCGACGTGGAGGGCAAGCCTCGGCTCGTGCAGGCGGGAGACCCCGTGCGCGCGGGCATGGAGCTGGCCACGCTGCGCAAGACGGACTACTCGCAGCGGCTCGCCGAGGCCCAGGCCGCGCTGGCCCAAGCACGCGCCGCCGCGGAGCAAGCCGAGCTGAACTTCGCGCGGACCTCCAAGCTCGTCGAGGGACAGGTGGCCACGCCCGCGCAGCTCGACACCGCGCGCACGCAGCGAGACAGCGCGGCCGGAGCGGTGGCCGCCGCGCGAGCCCGAGTGGAGGAGGCCCGCACGTCGCTGGCGGACACCGCGCTGCGCTCGCCGCTGGAGGGCGTGGTGCTCCAGCGAAACATCGAGGTCGGCGCGCTGGCCGCGCCCGGCACGGTGGCCTTCTCCGTCGCGGAGACGCAGAGCGTGCGCGTCATCTTCGGCGTGCCCGACACCGTGCTGCCCCGCGTGCGGCTGGGCGCGACGCAGACGGTGACGACGCAGGCGTTCCCCGGTGAACAGTTCGAGGGGCGCATCTCGCGCATCGCGCCGTCCGCGGACCCCAAGAGCCGCGTGTTCGAGGTGGAGATCTCCATCGCCAACGCGGACCAGCGGCTGAAGCCCGGCATGGTGGCCGCGCTGTCGCTGGGCGCGGGCGCACCCATTCCGGAGGAACTGCTCATCCCCCTGGCGGCCATCGTGCGCGCGCCCGGTCATCCGCAGTCCTTCGCCGTGTTCGTGCTCGATGAGTCCGGAGGAAAACCGGTGGCCCGCGCGCGCGAGGTCGAGCTGGGCGAGTACCTGGGGCGCGTCATCCCCGTGAAGAAGGGGCTGAAGGCAGGCGAGCGCATCGTCGTCACGGGCGCCAGTCTCTTGTCCGATGGCGAGGCGGTGGAGGTGATTCCTTGAGCGCGCCCGGCCCACAGGGCGGTGAGGCGACGCCGTCCTACGAAGAGAGGGAGCGCGCGAGAGACCAGGCGCGGGTGGACCACCAGCACAACACCGCCCGCTACTTCACGGAGAAGCGGCATGTGGCGTGGGTGTTCCTCGCCTTCACGCTGCTGTGGGGCGTCTTTGGCTACTTCCGCATGCCCAAGGCGAAGGACCCCGTCATCGCGGTGCGCGTGGCGGTGGCCACCTGCCTGTGGCCCGGCGCGGAGGCGGAGAAGATCGAACAGTTGGTCACCCGGCGCATCGAACAGAAGATCTCCGAGAACGCCACCGTCGAGAAGATCGAGTCCATCAGCCGCACGAGCATCTCCGTCGTCTACGTCACGCTGAAAGACGACGTGAACGACCGCGCCAAGGAGTTCGACGACATCCAGGGTCGGTTGAGCACGCTGCGCGACCTGCCCGCGGGCACAGGCCCGGTGAACTTCCTCAAGGACTTTGGAGACACCGCCACCCTCATGCTCACGGTGGCCAGCCCCAAGGCGGATGACATCGAGCTGGAGCTGCGCTCACGCGCCGTGGCACGCGCCATCGAAGCGGTGCGCGCGGGGATTCCCCCCGGTCCGCCCCACGCGACGCTGGTGGTGAGCTTCCCGCCCTCCATCAACGCCGCGTCCATGCAGCGCATGGGCGACCGAGCGCGCCGCTTCTTCGACACCCTCCCCAACACCCGCAACGCGCGCTTCCTCCAGAGCCCCGGCTTCATCGGGGTCGACATGGAGACCCTGCTGCCGGACGAGGTCCTGCTCGCGCAGCTCAGGACGTTCGCCCAGGACCACCTGAGCCTCTCCGAGTTGCACCCGGACGTCTGGCCCGCCATCGTGGTGCGCGACCCCGCCGACACCCGGACCCGCCTCCAGGAGAGCGCCGGCGATCGGTACAGCTACAGACAGCTCGACGACTTCACGGACACCATCCAGCGCTACCTGCAACGGCTGCCCATCGTCTCCAAGGTGACTCGCACGGGCGTGCTCCCCGAGAAGATCTTCCTGGAGTACTCGCAGGAGCGGCTGGCCTCCTATGGCCTTCAGCAGTCGGGACTCACCAACCTGCTGTCGACGCGCAACATCACCACGCCGGGCGGCATCATCGAGGTGGGCGAAAAGGGAGTGACCATCGACCCGTCGGGTGAGTTCACCAGCGAGACGCAGGTGGGCGACGTCGTCGTCACCACCAGCGCCCACGGCGCGCCGGTGTACCTGCGCGACCTGGTGGACGTGCGGCGCGACTACCAGAGCCCCGCGCGCTTCCTCAACTTCCTCGTCGCCCGCGACGCGCAAGGACGCTTCCTGCGCTCACGCGCCATCACCCTGGCCATCAACATGCGGCCGGGCGCGCAGATTGGTGAGTTCGGCCGCGACGTCAGCGCGGAGCTCGCCAATGTGCAGCGGCTGTTGCCCGAGGACCTCATCATCCGCCGCACGTCGGACCAGCCGCTTCAGGTGAAGGAGAACGTCAGCCTGTTCATGACGTCGCTCTACGAGGCCATCATCCTGGTGGTGCTCGTCGCGCTGGTGGGTTTCTGGGAGTGGCGGACCGCGCTCCTGCTCGCCCTGTCCATCCCCATCACGCTCGCGATGACGTTCGGGCTGATGGACGTGGTGGGCGTGGACATCCAGCAGATCTCCATCGCGTCGCTCATCATCGCGCTGGGGTTGCTGGTGGACGACCCCGTGGTGGCCAGCGACGCCATCAAGCACTCGCTGGCGCTGGGCTGGAAGCCGCGCATCGCCGCGTGGCTGGGGCCCACCAAGCTGGCCACGGCCATCCTGTTCGCCACGCTCACCAACATCGCCGCCTATCTGCCGTTCCTCACGTTGCCGGGAGACACGGGGAAGTTCATCCACACGCTGCCCATCGTGCTCACGCTGTCGCTCGTCTCCTCGCGCATCGTGTCCATGACGTTCATCCCCCTGCTCGCCTCCACCATCCTGCGCGCGCCGGACAAGCCCGAGCCCACTCCAGAGGAGCGGCGCTCACGAGGCTTCGCGCGGCGCTATCACCAGGTGGTGGGCTGGGCCATCGACCACCGCCTGCTCGTCTGTGGTCTGGCGCTCGTCATCCTGGTGCTCGCCGCGCTCGTGGGCTCGCGCGTGCGCTCGGCGTTCTTCCCCAAGGACCTGTCGTATCTGTCCTATGTGGATGTCTGGCTGCCCGAGGACGCCACGCTGGCTGCCACCCGGGAAATCTCTCGACAGGCAGAGGTCGTCATCCAAGAGGTCGCCGCCGAGTACGGCAAGGCCCACCCTGGCTCCGACGGAAAGCCGCGCACCATCCTGGAGTCCGTCACCGAGTTCGTGGGCGGAGGAGGCCCGCGGTTCTGGTTCTCGGTGGCACCCGAGCAACAACAGCTCAACTACGCGCAGCTCGTCATCCAAGTGCGCGACAAGGGGGACACGCGCTCGCTCGTCCCGATCTTCCAGGAGCGCCTGTCGCGCAGGATCGCGGGCGCCCGCCTGGACGTGCGGGAGTTGGAGACGGGAAAGCCCGTGGGCATCCCGGTGTCCATCCGGCTGTCCGGTGAAGACATTCCCGAGCTTCGCCGGCTGGCGGACGAAGCCAAGAGCATCTTCCGCGAGGCACCGGGAGGCGCGCGCACGCGCGATGACTGGGGCAGCGACACCTTCTCCGTGAAGCTGGAGGTGGATCCAGACCGCGCCAACCTCGCGGGCGTCACCAACCTGGACGTGGCCACCTCGTCGGCCATCGCCATGAACGGCGTCACGGTGGGCCAGCTCAACGAGGGCAACCATCAAATTGACATCGTCGCGCGCCTGCGCGGCGAGGAGCGCGCCCAGCTCAGTGACATCGAGAACCTCTACGTCAGCGCGCGCAACGGGCCGCAGAAGGTGCCGCTCCAGCAAGTGTCACGCATCGCGTACTCACTCCAGACGGAGAAGATTCGCCGGCGGGATCAATTCCGCACCATCACCGTGGCCACGTTCCCTCAGTCAGGCGTGTTGCCTTCCGAGGTGATGAACGCGGCGAAGCCCCGGCTGGATGCGCTCGGTGGAGCGCTGCCCCTGGGCTACACGCTCGAGGTGGGCGGCGAGGCGGAGGAGCAGGTGAAGAGCTTCTCCAGCATGCGGCTGGTGCTCATCATGCTGCTGGTGTCCATCTACCTGGCGCTGGTCGTCCAGTTCAAGAGCGCGGTCAAGCCGCTCATCGTCTTCGCCGCCCTGCCCTTTGGCGCGGCGGCGGCGTTGGTGTCGCTGGTCGTGATGGGCGCGCCCTTCAGCTTCATGGCCTTCCTCGGGGTCATCAGCCTGATGGGCGTCATCGTCAGTCACATCATCGTCCTCTTCGATTACATCGAGGAGATGCACGAGCGCGGAGAGCCCTTGCGCGAAGCCCTGCTGGACGCCGGCATGATGCGCCTGCGCCCCGTGTTGGTGACGGTGGGCGCGACGGTGCTCGGCCTGTTCCCGCTCGCGCTGCATGGGGGCCCGCTGTGGCAGCCGCTCTGCTATGCGCAGATAGGCGGCCTGACAGTGGCGACCGTGTTGACGCTGCTGCTGGTGCCCGTCCTGTATACGATGGTCGTTCGCGACCTGAAGTGGATCCGCTGGGACGTCGCTCCCTCCCACGCAACCGACTCGGCGGGGCCCCCGCCCCCGCCGCCGCACCCGCCCTCGTAGCCCCAGGAAGCCATCATGTCCGACACCTCGCAGCCTCTCGAACTTCCTCTCCTGCCCTCGCTCGGCGCGCAGCTTCTGCGCGCGGCCGTGGCCCGCAAGCCCTCGCGCGCGGCGGAGTTCCCTCGCCTGGGCATGCGCGTGGCCCGAGTCGTCCCGGACGCCGCGCAGCTCGCGCGCTACCGGGAGGTGTGCGGCTTCGAGGCGGACGGCCTCCTGCCCGTCACGTTCCCGCAGGTGCTCGCCACGCCGCTGCACATCGCGCTGCTCAACCGGCCCGAGTTCCCCTACCGCCTGCTCGGGATGATCCACGTGCGCAACGTCATCCGGCAGCATCAACGGCTGGCGGACACCGCGCCGCTGTCCATCACGTGCACGCTGGGCGAGCAGCGCGAGGCGCGCCACGGGCGAGAGATTGACCTGCACACGCGCGTGGAGACCGAAGGCGTCCTGGCGTGGGAGGCCGTCACGACCATGCTGCGCAAGCTCCCCGGGACGGAGTCCGCCGCACGCCAGGAGCGCGGTCCGCAGACCGAGGACGTGGACCCCTTCGAGCAGAGCCGTCCCGCCGCGTGGCAGGTGGCGCTCGATACGGGTTGGCGCTACGCGAGGACGTCCGGGGACTACAACCCCATCCACCTGCACGCGATGTCTGCGCGCCTGTTCGGCTTCCCGCGAGCGATTGCGCACGGAATGTGGACCCTGGCGCGCTGCGTGGCGGAGATGGGTGAAGCCGCCGAATCCCCTGTGCTCACGCTCACCTGCGAGTTCCGTCGACCGTTGTTCCTGGGCTCCAACGTGCGCTTCCAGACCACGCGAGCCGGAGGCGCCGTGGCCTTCCGGGTCTCGGCGGAGGACGGCACGCCGCACCTCCAAGGCGACCTGAAGCCGACGGACGCGGAGCCCACCGTCCCGAACTGAGGCAGGACCGCGGAGCCCCCAGCCCACGGTGACTGTCACCCCAGAGAGAAGGAGACAGGAACCGTGGGCGGAGGAAATCGCTCACGAAGCTGCGCGCCCGCCGATCTCCGGAAACCGCTCGTAGGTCCGCTTGAGCACTTCGAGATGGGCGGGGTTGTCGTAATCGAGTGGCGAATCCGTGAGCTTCACAACCCAGCCACCCGACGGGGTGCCGCGTGCCCGAGTGAGCAACTCGGAGTCGCGAGTTGGATCCGGGAACCCGATGGCCTTCGCGCCAGCCGCCGACCAATAGTTCATCCACCCGAGGAAGTAGGGAGCCTCTGGCCTGGAGCTCTTCTCGGGAAGGTTGATCATCGGAAGGCCACGAGGCGTTCGCTCCGGTCCATGCGGCGAGCGCCGAAACTGGCGCGCGACTTCTGAGCCGTAGCCATACGGTGACACGTGGCCCCAGAACGCACGCGCCCCCTCCGCCACCCCCTCAAGCAGCGCCGCAGCGGCCACGAGCGAGGGCTCATCCATGGGCAGGTCTGCATGAATTTCCGTTTGAGACTGACCGCCTGGGCTGAGCAACCCAGAGCGCACTCGCCCGCTCACCATCACGGGGGAACGCGCATCCCCGTTGCACACAATCGGGAAGCCCCCTGCCTCGGTCTTCTCCACCAACCACACGTCACGATGCGGCAGTGCCACGGGATGCCCACCTTCGGCAAGCCTCCACGCCAAGCTCAGACCCGGCAGCGCCTGTTCCATGCCATGAACGATGGAGAGCGTCCGACCCTCATTCTCCGCGAGCGCAGGTGCATAGACGATGAGCGTGAGGGTCCTGCGGCGATTCATCGCATGCACCCCGTGATGACGACTTCGAGCGAGGGATCTTCGTTCTCCAGCGCCATCTTGTGGACCGCGGTGCTCACTCCCACAACGAAGCCATAGCCACAGGCGGCTGCGGCTCGACGCTCTTTCCCTATCTGGATCACTTCTTTCTCAATCTCCTGCCTCTGGATGAATGCATTGTACGTGTCGAATCGGTCGGTCTTGACCTCCCACAGCACGCGCGCACCCACTTGTAGAGCATCGAAGCGCACACCGGCCACAAGCACATCCATACCGGGGTAACGGTTCGGAGGAAACGAGTCGGCGCACGCGTTGTGAATCGCGTCTCCGCCCGCGTGAGGTACTGGGACAGGCTCACAGCTCGCGGGGCGCGTCCGGGCCCTGGCGCCAGGGGGCATCGGGGGCAGCCAGTCCTGCCCCGCGGGCTCCGGCTCTGGATGCGGCTCCCGCTTCGTTACGGCCTCTCGGGGTGCCCCCTTCGCTCCCCTGCCCGCGACGGCCTCCTCGTGGAAGGGGTGGCGGAGTTCATACGCATCCAGCGCTTCTTTGATCGCGACCGCCACCACCACCACGCCCAGCACGATGACCGCCCCCAGGACAATCTCGGGAGCCGCCAGCACGCAGACTCCAAGTCCCACGGCGGCGGCGTCCGCGGAAGCGACCGTGCATCGACCCGAGGTGTCGTGGAATTCGACCCGGTCGTGGTCCAACGCGAAGTAGCACCGCTCCACGAGCACGGACCAGGACTGAGAGGCTTCACCAACGACGCAGCGCCCTCCGTCAGTCCACGGCAACTTCGCCGCACGTTGGAGGTTGGCCACGCGCTGGCTTCGCGCTCCGCGCACACTGGGCGGCGGCGTCGACGTCGCGCACGCCGAAACGAGAATCAGAACCGCGAGACAGGCTCGGGAGCGCATCGCGGCATCATTCCCAATCGCCGCGCGGCTTCCATCCCCGTTCGCCGTCTTTTCCCCAGCGGCCCCAAGACGAGAGCCGCTGGGTCAGAAATTTCCTCGTCCGGACCTCAGCTTCGCGAGAAGCCCCGCTTCGCCAGCTCGATGCGGGCGATGACGCCCTTGTGCACTTCGTCCGGGCCGTCCGCGAGGCGCAGGCTGCGTGCCTGGGCGAAGAAGTTCGCGAGCGGCGTGTCGCGCGACACCCCCGCCCCACCATGCAGCTGGATGGCGTCATCCACCACGCGCTGGAGAACGTTGGGTGCCACGACCTTGATGGCGGAGATCTCCGTCATCGCCGCCAGCGCGCCCACCGCGTCGATCTTCCACGCGGCATACAGCGTCAGCAGTCGCGCTTGATCGATGGCGATGCGAGCGTCCGCCACGCGCTCCCGGTTCCCACCCAGGTTGAGCAGCGGCTTGCCGAACGCCGTGCGCGACATGCCTCGGTCGATCATCAACTCCAGCGCCCGCTCCGCCGCGCCAATGCAGCGCATGCAGTGATGGATGCGGCCCGGCCCCAGTCGCCCCTGTGCAATCTCGAAGCCCTTGCCGGGCCCCGCGATGATGGCGTCACGCGGCACCCGCACGTCGCGGAAGTGGACCTCTCCGTGGCCATGGGGCGCGTCGAGGTCGCCGTAGACCGGGAGCATCCGCTGGATGCTCACTCCCGGCGCGTCCAGCGGCACCAACACCATGGAGTGCTGATGGTGACGGTCCGCGGATGCGTCTGGCGTGCGAGCCATGAAGATGGCCACCTTCGCCCGAGGGTCCCCCAAACCCGAGGTCCACCACTTCTTGCCATTGAGGACCACCTCGTCGCCCTCCACGACGGCCGTGGCCTGCATGTTCGTGGCGTCCGAGGAGGCCACGTCCGGCTCGGTCATGCAGAACACCGAGCGAATCTCCCCGGCGAGCAGCGGGGCGAGCCACTGGCGCTGCTGCGCCTCGGAGCCATAGCGCCAGAGGACCTCCATGTTACCGCTGTCCGGCGCGTTGCAGTTGAAGACCTCGGGGGCCATCAGGCTGCGCCCCATCTCCTCCGCGAGCGGCGCGTACTCCAGCGTGCTCAGGCCCGCGCCCAGCTTGGGGTCGGGGAGGAAGAGGTTCCACAGTCCCTCGGACCGCGCCCGCGCCTTCAGCGCCTCCATCCGCGCGGGGACCTTCCACTGACGCCAGTCCGTGCCTGCGCTGCTCGCATGCACCTCGGCCCAGTACTCGGACTCCACCGGCTCGATGTGCTCGCGCATGAAGCGCCGCACCCGCTCCAGGTAGTCCTTGGCCTTGTCGCTCGGTTCGAAGTGCATCGGGGCGCTCCCGCTTGGAGGAAGGCGACCATCCTCGGGTCGTCACCATTGATGAATCCAGTGAATGTTGGTCATCTGTACACATGAAGGACGTTCAAGGGACGCCGAGGCTCGGTCAGCTCGACCTCAACCTCTTCCGCGTCTTCGATGTCGTCCTGCGCGAGGGCAACCTCACGCGGGCCGCCGAAGTCCTCTTCCTCAGTCAGTCCGCCGTGAGCCACGCGCTGGCTCGCTTGCGCGAGCAACTGGGCGCGCCTCTATTCGTGCGCGAGGGCCGAGGACTGACCCCCACCCCGCTCGCCGAGCGCGTAGCCCCTGAGATTCGCGAGGCGCTCACCCTCTTCCAGCAGGCGGTGCACCGCACCCGTCACTTCGACCCCGCGCGCGACGCCGTCCACGTCACGCTCGCCATGAACGATGAGCTGGAGCCCGCGCTCCTCCCGCCGCTGCTCGAACGACTCAGCCAGAGTGCGCCGCTCGCGCGCGTCACCAGCGTGCGGCTGGAGCGGGGCAAATTGGAACGCGACCTCGCCTCGGGACGGCTGGACCTGGCCATCGACGTGGCGCAGGCGACGAGCCCGCATCTGCGCCACGCCGTGCTCCTGAAAGACAGCTTCTGCGTGGTGAGCGCGCGCCGCCGCAGCGTGGACGTGAAGCGCTACCTCGCCGCGCGCCACGTCACCGTCTCATCTCGGCGCACGGGGCTGGCCATCGAGGACCTCGTGCTGGGCCGGCTGGGCTATCAGCGAGACCTCGCCGTGCGCTGCCAGCACTACGAGGCCGCGTGTCGCATCGTCGCGGGCTCGGACCTGCTGCTGACGATGCCTCGGCATCGCGCGAAGACCATCAACGCCCCGCTCGGCAATCACCTGCTGCCCATGCCCGTGGCCCTGCCTCCCGTCGAGTTCCACCTCTACTGGCACCGACAGGTGGACAGTGAGCCCCTGAACCAATGGCTGCGCTCGGAGCTGCTGGCGCTGGAGGCCCTCCGACCGAGGGAGCGAACCCGGTAGGGCCGGCTTCATGTTTCTTCACGCGCCATACAAGCGCGCGCAATGGCCCTCCCGCACATTGGGCACCGTCGGAGTCGTGACGTGCCCGCGGGCCAGGTGCCCCATTTCCACGAGAGAGACCATGATCAAGCGAATCGCCCTTGCCACCACCGCCGTCGCCGCCTTCGTGATGCTCACCGGCTTCGCCCTGCGCGGAGGCCACCCGGGCTGGGGCCGCGACCCCGAGCGCATGCGGCAGATGGTGACCTGGCGCCTCAATGACAAGTTGGACGACCTGAGTGCCACCCCCGCCCAGCGCCAGTCCATCAGCGCCGTCAAGGACCGCGTCTTCGACGAGGGCAAGCAGCTCATGGAGGACCAGCGCGCGGTCCGCGACGAGGTGGTCGCCCAGCTCGAGTCGGACACCCCCGACGCGCAGAAGCTCCACGCGCTGGTGGACGCGCGCATCGACGCGATGCGTGCCTTCGCGCACCGCGTGACGGATGCGGCGCTGGAGGTGCACCGCACCCTGACGCCCGCGCAGCGGCAGGAGCTGGCATCCGAGTACCGCGAGCACACCGGCCAGAAGTGAATGACAGCCAACACCCCCCTGCGCCTTCCGCCTCCGTGACGCACTCAACGGGCGGCGAGAAGGGCAGGTGGGCACCGTGGAGGGCCACACCTATCGTTTTCGTGTGGACTACACCGACTATGCCCGGCGCATCCGCTCCTTCGCTTCCCTGGCCGACGTCTCCGAGTATGGCCAGGTCCTCGAAGGAGGTCGCGAGTACCCACTCTTCCGGCTCATTGTCCCGGGCAAACGCTGGCTGGTGCTCACTTCGGGCTTCCACGGTGAAGAGCCCGCGGGCCCGCTGACGCTGGCTGAGCACCTGCCCGAGGTCATCGCTTACGCGAAGGCGCGCGGCGTGGGCCTGCGCATCTACCCCTGCATCAACCCCTCCGGCTTCGAGGACGGCACGCGCTACAACCGCAGCGACGAGAAGCCCAACAATGACTTCCTGCGCTACGAGGTCGCCCCCGGCGAGTGGCGCGGCGAGCTGAACGGAGACCCGCCCTTCCTGCGGTGGGCGCTCTACGACGGAGGGCCCAAGGAGACGCGCGCGGTGCGGACGGACCTCGCGCGCTTCGCTCCACCGGACGCCGCGCTGGACATCCATCAGGACAACTACCTGCCGGGTCCCGCGACGTATGCCTATACCTTCGGAGACAAGGCGGCGTACCGCCCCTTGGTCGCGGCCTGCGCGGCCCGCGTGGCGGTGCTGCGACAGCGCAAGGTGGACGAGAACAACGTCACCGACGCGGACGGGCTCATCGAGTTCCACGATGGCAGCGTGACGGATTGGTACATGCGTCTAGGTGTGCCGTGGGCGGCGACGCTGGAGACCACCACGGTGACGCCTCTGGCGACGTGCCACGCGGTGAATCTCATCTGGATTCGCGGCTTCGTCGACCTGGCCGCGGGCGTGAGGCCCGGAGAGCCACCGTGATACGGATGCCGGCCTGGATGCGAGTCCGGCAACTCACCTGCGCTGCAAAGCCATCCAGAGCGATTCCCAGCTCGTCGCGTATCGCAACCCCCGGCCGCCAAGAGACACGGCCGCGATGCTGGCCCTGCGCGAGGCGCTGGAGCAGACTGGAAGGCGCTCCTGGGACCGGGCGAGCGTGACGCGGCCTCCACCGGGCCACGTGCGCGCGATGGAGGCAATCGAACGCCGCTGGCCCATTCACGCGCCTGGAAGCACGGTGCTGCCGCGCTGAAGGCCGCGCTCACGCGAACACGGGCCACGGCTTGCTGCGCAGACCG
Organism: Citreicoccus inhibens; assembly: GCF_019039035.1. Taxonomy (GTDB): domain Bacteria; phylum Myxococcota; class Myxococcia; order Myxococcales; family Myxococcaceae; genus Citreicoccus; species Citreicoccus inhibens. Next base: position 159,048 of record NZ_JAHNZT010000006.1, read on the forward strand.
GCCGCCCAGTTGTTGTGGCGACCGTCCCAGTACCCGATGGTGAGCTGCCCCACGTCCACCTCGTCGATGCAGTTGATGTTGACGGAGACGAACGCACCGCCGAGTTCCTCGACGTAGCCCGCGCCGAAGCACTGGACGCCGCAGTGCTTGCAGAAGGAGCGGCTGTTCAGGCTGCCCTCCTTGCGGAACTCGCCCAGGTGCTCGGCGCCCGCGACCAGCCGGAATGCATCCGGCTTCAGCCCCACGGACGTCACGCCGAACTTCGTGCAGTAGGTGCAGTTGCACTGGCTCGCGCCACGGCTCAGGTCCATCCGCGCCTCGAACCGCACCGCGCCACAGAGGCAGGTCCCCGTGTAGGTCTTCTCGTTGCTCGTCGCCTTCGAATCGGTCTGGCTCATGGTGTGTCTCCGGTGTGCGGTGTGTGCGCTGCGATGGGAAGGTTCTATCTTCGCCAGATGACAGCCTTTTGTCAGGTTTCTTCCAGGTGACCTCCAGTCCCGCGCGTCCTCCGGTGCCGCGCACGAAAAGTCGCTAATTCTGGGATGCGGGCGGAGGCCCGCCCTCCTCTACGTGGAAGGCCCTCCCCCCTCAGGTTCCGCCCATGCCGCCCGATTCCGTTCCCCGCGCCGAGTCACCTCGGGCAGACCGTCCCGTCCGACGCACGGCATGGCGCGTGGTGGCGTTGGGCGCGGCGCTCCTCGTGGCAGGTGTGGGCTGGTGGACCTGGCGAGCCCCCTCCGTGGCTTCTGAGCAGCACACGACGGGATCCAGTCCCGCGGTGATTGCACAATCTGGCGAGACGCATCACAGCGCGGCGCAGGCCAACACGCTCGCGGAGGGCGAGGCCACCGCCGCGCCACGCCGGTTCGATGCGCCGCCATGTTGGCAGGACCTGGAGCGCTTCAACGCAGAGGTGACGCTCGGCACGTTCCGGGAGTGGGCCGCGCCATTGCTCGGCTCGGGTGATGCGCTGGTGCGCGAGTACCTCCAGGCGCGGCTCGCGGAGCTGATTGGCCGAGATGCGGCGAAAGCAGGCGAGGTGCTCGACTGGGCGCGCGAGGCGCCCGCCGACGAGTTGGAGGTGCTGCTGTCCGGACTCAAGGACAGCGAGGCGGTCCACCTGCCACAGGTCGCCGCGCGCCTCACGGCCATGAGCCTGGATGCGAGCCTCGATGCCGAGCGGCGCACGGGGCTGCTGCTCGCCCTGGAGACGCAGCGCCACTTCGAGCCCGCGGTGCTCACGCGACTGACCGCGTTCGCCAAGGACCCCAGCTCGGGCGAGGCGGGCTGGGTGGCCACGCGCACGCTGGGCAAGGTGATGGCCGAGGACGCGCGCCGCACGGGAGAAGTGCGGCCGTATCTCGACAGCCTGCTCACCGTGAGCGCCGAGTCCCCCGACGAGCAGATCCGCTACCTCGCGCTGACGATGCCTCTGCACGCGGACCCCGTGCTCGACGCGAAGAGCACCGAGCGCTACGCGCACATCCTCACCTCGGAGGGCAGCGAAGACGGGCGGCAAGCGGCGGCGCACGACCTCTCACTGGCCGAGGACAAGGCCCACGTGCTGGAGCTCTACGCGAAGGCATTCCCAGCGGAGCAGAACGTCTGCGTGCGCTGGGCGCTCTTCCGCTTCGCCGCGCGCGCCGCGGGCCGCGAGGCCCTGCCCGTCATGGCCACCATGGCGCTCGTCGATCCGCGCTTCCAACCGACGTACCAGGACTTCGAGCGCATCTACGCCAGCGGCGTCGTCGACTTCGAGCGCGTGTGGTTGAGCCTCTCCACGCAAGACCCCTTCGGCTGCCTCCACCACGACGAGTGAGCCCCATGCCTGTCTCCCACGTCTCTCGCGCCAGCGTCGCCGGGCTGCTGCTGGTGCTCTCACCCGTCGTGAGCGCCCACGCCCAGACGCCTTCGCCTCCTGTGCTGAAGGCCGAGACGTGCTCACTCGACGGGTTGATGGACTCCATCCGCCGCGGACTCGGCTCGAAGTCCGAGGCGTATCGCGGCTATCTGCGCGCGCTGTTGCGAGAGACCGCCGTCACGCTGCCAGAGGCCCAGCTCCGCGACGCGTTCGCGCGGGAGCGAGACCCCGCCATGGTCGAGCATCTGGCCGCGGCGCTGGTGGCGCGAACCGACCGAGGTCTGGAGTCGAGCGCGCTGGACGCGGTCCGTGAGCGCGCCCTGGGAGATGCCGACCCCGCGGTGCGCGCCGCGACCGTGCGCGCCATGCGGCGAAGCAGCGCGATTGAGCGCACCGGGGACATGTACGAGCGGCTGATGCGTGACGCCTCGCCCGACGTGCGGCGCGAGGCCGCGACGAACCTCATCGAGGACAACCAGTTCGTCTACTCGGGCCACCACGGTCCCGCGGCGGACGCGGCGGTGGCGGCGGCGGTGGGCTCGACGGACGCGAGCCTCACCGCGCGAATCCTCGGCACCGTGTCCACCGAGGCCATCAGCGCGGACTCGCAGGCGCGGCTCCAGCGGATGCTGCGCGGTGGAGACTCCAGCGTTCGCGCGGCCGCGGTCACCGCGCTGGGCGGCGTTCCCGCCTCCGGCATGAAGTCCTCTCGGGAGTCCTTGCTCGCCATGTACCGCGAGGAAGAGGACCCCGAGGTGCGCAAGGCCATCCTCCAGAGCATCGCCCGGCTGGGGTTCTCCGGCGCGGTGCCGGACCTCCAGCGCTTGCGGGAGGTGGACCCACGCCTGGCGCCCGAGGTGGACGCCTGGACGCGGGTGCTCGGCATGGGACTCCAGGAGTGGAGCCTGCTCCTGAGGGAGAAGCAGCGGTTGAGTCAGGCTCGGTGAAACGACCTGAAAGGAACAAGGAACCACGATGCGCAACACGACGAAGATGCTGGCGGCGCTGACGTCCCTGGCGCTCCTTCCCACGGCCTCGAGCGCGTACAGCGTCCGCTCGCCCTTCCCTGGCTCCGTCACGGCCACGACGTACTACTCCTCCGGCACGTTCCACGGCGCGGTGGATATTGGCGCGAGCAGCTGCAACTACTGGGGCGCCGAGACGGGCGTGGTGGCCACCCTGTCGTGGGACGTCTCCATCCGCACCACGGGCGTGGTCTGCAACGGCAACGGCAGCGGCAACCAGAACGAGGCCAAGCACGCCTGGTCGGATGGCTACACGTTCCGGCAGTGGCACTGGATCAAGACGAGCGACTCCTACGACCGCACGTGTGACCGCTGCCAGGTGGGCAACATCGGCGGGACGGGCAACGCGACGGGCCCGCACGCCCACCTTCAGTACGACCGCTACGGCACCAACGTCACGTCCTGGTACAGCGTGTCGAAGGGCCAGAGTGTCAACCGCAGCACGGACGTGGGCAGCATCCGCTAGTCCCGTGTCGTGACCTGGAGCGCCTTTCGGAGCGCCCACGAGGAGCCCCCTGGCCTACGTGCTACGGTCCCCTCGCTGTCGCTCCGGAGCCCCCGCTCCCAGCCCCGGCGGACGCCTTCGCCTCTGACGCGAAGGCGCCCGTCGCACTCCCCAGCCCCGCGATGAAGCCCCGATGAGCCCACAGACCTCTTCCCCCCGTTCAGCGGCCCACCGCCCGTCGCGCGCCGATGCGCGGCGCAACTTCGAGCGCCTGCTGGCCGCGGCCGAGTCCGCCTTCATCGAGCGCGGCACGGACGCCTCGCTGGAGGAGATCGCCCGCCGTGCCGAGGTGGGCATTGGAACGCTGTACCGGCACTTCCCCACGCGCGACGCACTGCTCGCGGCGCTGCTCCAGGACCGGCTCCGCGTGCTGGGGCAGCGAGCCACGGAGTTGCTCGACGCCCCCTCCCCCGCCGAGGCGCTGGCCACGTGGTTGCGAGCGCTCGTGCAGCACAGCGCGACGTACCGGGGGCTCGCGGGGCCCATGCTGCAACTGCTGAGCGCGGACGAGGACCTGACCAGCGCGTGTCATGACATGCGTGATGCGGGGCAGCGCGTGCTCGCCAGGGCCCAAGCGGCGGGAGTCATTCGCGCGGATGTCAGCGCGCCGGATGTGATGGCGCTCGCCAACTCGGTGGCCTGGGCCGCCGAGCAGTCCCCCGTGGATCCCGCCCGCGCGGAGCGATTGCTCGCCATCATGCTCGAAGGCCTGCGCGCCACGCCTCCCGCGACTTGACGCAACCCTCGAGCGCCGTGCCACGGTCCTCGGGCCGTGGGTCGCTATTCAACCGTGGACATGGGCCTGCCCGGGCAGCCCACACGCGCCCGGCTTCCTGACAGTCCCGCGCCCGGTCAGCGAGGCGCAGCGAACAGAGCTGCCACGCTGGTCCTCGCCCGCCACTGCTGGCGGCACCTCACGGGGGACCCATGCGCAATCCGTGTCGCTGTGCGGTCTGGCTCATCTTGTCCTGTCTCTCGATGGCGACGCTCGCTCGCGCGGAGGACCTCGCATCGCCCCCCGCAACCCCCAGCGCCGCCGCGGAGTGCCTCCCATCCGGCGAACCGCCGCCCAATGACGGGCGCTACAAGACGGAGCAGGAGCTGTGCTGGCTCGCGCCCCGCGGCATCCCGGCGGTGGGGTTGGCGCCTCCCGTCGGCCCGCTGTGGGAGGCCGCGGAGGAGCCCTACGCCCTGCTGCTGCGCAAGTTCATCCTCGACCGGGTCTACACGACCCAGCTCGGATGGCTGTCGGATACGCACTGGCGTCTGAGTGGCCCCGTGCAGGGCTGCCCCCAGGACAAGACGCTCAAGAACCTGGGGGTCCATCCCGCCGTGCGCATCTATTACTCCCCGGAGATGATCGCCTGGATGTGTGGAGGCCGGGTGGGTGTACCGCCGCCCGGGGCAATGATTGTCAAAGAGATGCACGCGTTGGATGAGAAGACCCTGTACATCCAACCCTCCACGCAGAACCTCTACGTGCGGCAGAGCACGGTCGCCGACAGCTTCACGGTGATGGTGAAGTCCTCGGGAGGCTCTCGGGACCAGTGGTACTGGGCGTACTTCGACTACAAGCAGGTGGGCAATCCCCCCATCCGGGATCGCTCCGGCGTGAGCCTCTCCAATTTCCCCGCGCATCCGACGCAGTTGGATCCAAGCTGGCTGCCCACCGGCAATCCCCAGGGCACCGTCGTGTTCCCCTATTACGGGTTCGGGCCTGACTGCATCAACTGCCACGCCTCCGCGGAGAAGGAGTCCACCTTCATCGCACTGGAGAGCCTCATCGGGCGCGAGCATGTCTATCATTACCAGGGGCGGGTCGCGGCCTTCGCGCCCAATGCCATCGCCTGGGACTTGCTGGGGCCACACCCCGCCGTCCCCGCGCGCGCGGTCCCGGCCTCCCTCCGGGCGGCGGCACCTCCCGCGGCCCGCCCCAGCGGTGACTTCCTCCGCGAGTTTCCCCAGCTCTCGGCGCTCTCCTTCGAGCAGGCGTGGGAGCTGCGCTTCCCGGCCGAGACCTACGACCACGTGCCCGCCCCACCCGGACCTGGAGCGCCGGCGATGTTCCTGACCTCCGACCAGTGCATCTCCTGTCACGACGCCACGGTGACCACGGGCAAGACGCCGAACATGATCCAGATGCGCGAGCACGGCGCGCCCCTCAACCTCTCGCCCTATGCCGAGTGGCGGGCAAGTCCCATGGGCCTGGCGGGAAGAGACCCCATCTTCTTCGCCCAACTCGAAAGCGAGCTGAACCTCGCGGTCGCCCAGGCGGGGCTGAAGGGCAAGGGCAAGTGCATCGAGAACCTCTGCCTGCATTGCCACGGAGCCATGGGGAAGCGACAGCTCGCGCTCGACACGCAGCTCATTCCCCCGGACCCGGCCTGCAAGGGATTGCTGCCAGACGACCAACTGCGTGGCGGCAAGCTCTTCTCCCGGAAGATGGCGGCGGCGTGGCGGGATGAGCAGCCCGCCCTGGCGAAGTACGGCGGGCTCGCGCGGGATGGCATCTCCTGCGCGGTCTGCCATCACATCTCCAACGAGGGCTTCGGGAACGAAGCGACCTACACGGGCAACTTCAAGCTCACCTCCACCACCGAGTTGGTGGGGCCGTACGCGGACGTGAAGGTGAAGCCCATGGAGCACGCGCTGGGAATCACCCCACGCGGGGCGCCGTACACCCAAGACGGGGACCTCTGTTCGAGCTGCCACGCCATCCGGCTGCCCGTGTTCTCCAATGACGGCACCTTGCACGGCGTGCACTACGAGCAGGCCACGTATCTGGAATGGCTGAACAGCGACTCCCATGACACGGCCTGCCAGGACTGCCACATGTCCCAGAAGCATGACGGCAAGCCGTTGACGTTCAAGATCGCCAACATCGAGGACGACACCTTCCCCATCACCGAGGGGCGGCTGCCGGACTCGGAGCTGGCGCTCGCGCCGCGCAGCACCTACTCACGGCACACGCTGTTCGGGCTCAACCTCTTCCTCACCGCGTTCTTCGAGCAGTTCCCCTTGCAGTTGGGGATCCGGCAAGTCGACTACATGAACAGCGGCCCGGTGCCGGCGCTCGTCACCGCGCGAGAGGCCGTGCTCTCGGAGATGCGGCCGTTGACCGCGAGCCTCGCCATCCCCTCCATCCAACCCATTCCGCAGGGAGTGGCCGTGACGGTCACCGTCACGAACAAGGCGGGCCACAACTTCCCCAGCGGGGTGGGCTTCCGGCGCGCGTTCATCGAGTTCCTCGTGCTGGACGAGAGCGGCCGTCCGCTCTGGGCCTCGGGGCGGACGTCGGCGGTGGGCGAGCTGCTGGATGGCCTGAGCAACACCGTCTTGCCGAGTGAGTTCTTCCTGCCGGGCCCGCAGGGGCAGCAGCTCTTCCAGCCGCACCACCAGGTCATCCAGCAGGGCAACCAGGTGCAGATCTACGAAGAGTTGATCCGCGACTCGGAGGGGCGCTTCACGACCAGCTTCCTGCACCAGTATCAGGTGGAGAAAGACAATCGCCTGCGGCCCCGAGGCTGGAGCCCCACGGGCCCCTTCGCGAGCGAGACGAAGTCCACGGGGACCGGCACGGACCCGGACTACGTCCCGAACCCGAAGCTGAGCGGCACGGACTCGGTGCGCTACGAAGTGACGTTGCCGCCCAACGTGCTGTCGCAAGTGCGGAGCATCCAGGCCACGCTGTACTACCAGGCCACTCCGCCGTACTACCTGGCGCAGCGCTTCGACAGCGGCCGCAAGGGGCCCTCACGGCTGGACATCCAGCGGCTGTATTACCTCGCCAGCAACCTGGACGTGGACGCGCCCGCCGAGGACGGCAAGCCCTATCTCCAAGGATGGAAGCTGCCCATCACCCAGGCCCGCGTGGACGTGAAGCCCGCACTCCCGTGAGCTGGCGTCAAACCCTCGCGCGACGGCTTCACTGAAGACAGATGCCGGCCGGTGACTACCGGCTGGCCATCAGGCGCGTCCACAGCGTGAGCAGGTTGCGGACCACGGGGCCCTCGGGAATCTCTGCCACGGGGGGCACGTCCACCTGCACGCCTTGCTCCGCCAGCCGCGTGAACGGGTTCGCCGGGTCCTGCGTCTTCAACGGCACCGAGGGGTCCGCCGGACGGAAGCCAAACGCCAGCGCCCGCTCCTGCACCGGGCGGCTGTGCAGGTAGCGCAGCCACTCGGCCGCCGCGACCTTCTGCTTCGGCGTCACCCAGCTGGCCTGCAGCACCGCCGCCGGATGGTCGCTCCAGAGCGTCAGCGAGGGGTAATACACCTTGAGGTTCCCCCACCGGCCCTGCGCGTTGGCGATCTGCGAAATCGCCAGGTTCTCGTACACCACCGCCACGTCGTACTTGGAGGGCCCGAAGCGGACCATGTCCGTCATGAACGTGCCCGTGGAGGGCTCGAAGCGCGTCACGCCCTTCTCCAACTGCTTCACCCAGTCCTGGAACTTGGGGTCCAGGAGGTCCCCCACCGTCAGGCCCGTGCGCTTGCCGTAGAACTCCATCGTCGCCAGCAACAACGCCTGCAATCCCGAGTTGGAGCGCGTGGGGTCCGTGTGGCCCAGCTTCACGAAGCCCCAGTCCGCCTTGCCGCCGATCGCCGGCCAGCCCTGGTCGCTCGCCACCGCCTTGTGCAGCGTCTTCCACGACACGCCCTGCCCCGCGTTCGCCTTCTGGAGCACCTGCGCCCGGTCCTCCCACACCACGAACACGAGCGGCGTAATCACCAGCGGCTGCGGCGCCGCGTCCCCATCCGTGGCGAACAGCGCACCTCGCGTGGGGTCCGTGGCCCAGTCCGAGGAGAGCATCCGCAACACCGCGCTGTCCGCCGGGCTCCACACCGTGGGCTTCTCGCGCCCATCCAGGATGGCCTGCGCCGCGTCCAGCGAGCCCCGCCCCACCAGCGTCACCTTGATGTCCGGGTGCTCCTGCTGGAAGCCCGCCGCCGCGGCCTCCACCCAGTCCTTCTTCTCCGTGCTGTAGAGGAAGGAGATCTCCGTCACGTCCCGAGACGGCGTCGCCGCGCTCGCGGTGCTGGCGCCCGGCACCTCGTCCCCCCGCTTGGAGGTCAGGTAGAAGACGCCGCCCACCGCGGCGAGGAATCCGATGATGATGAGGACCTTGGGCTTCATGACGCGACTCCCACCGCTTGGAACGACTGGAGGGACTCCTCGAAGGCACCGAGCTCGCCGTTCATCCGGCCCAGTTCCTCGTTGAGGTCCCCGTACATGCTTTCGGTTGCCTGCGCATCCAGCGCGCGCAGGCGCATCACTTGGGCGGGCAGGCCCTGCATCGTCGCGGCGATGCGCGTCAGGTTGGCCAGCACCCGGTCATGCGCCGCGCCAATGTCCCGCAGCGCCTGGAGCTGCGCCTCGTGCGCCGCCCGGGCGCTCTCGTACTGAGCCCGCGCCTCGGCGTCCTTCGCCTGCGTCGCCTGCTGCGAGGTGACGCGAATGGCCTCTCGCACCGCCTGGGCGTCCGTCGCGCGCAGGAAGGCGGACAACTCGTCACCGCGCGCGGCCAACCGCCACGCCCGCTCCTCCAACTCCCGCAACGACGTCAGCGCCAGCCCCAGTTGGGCCCGCACGCCCGCGGGCGCATCCTCCAGCGCATTCTCCAACGAGCGCCGCGCGCCGAGCATGCCGAGCATGGCCTCGCGCACCCGGGGGTCCGCGAAGGCCCGTGCGTCCAGCGGACCGCCGGGCCGCGCGCCCTGGGGGCGGGACAACACCCCGCGCCAGAAGTCCGGCGAGGCCACGTCCCACGCCACCATCGCCGCATAGGCTGCGCCGCCCAGCGCGAGCACCGGCCACGAGTGCAGCGCCGCCGCGCCCAGGGCTCCGGCCCCCGCCACCCCGAGGTTCAAGGGAGCCGCCGCCGCGCGCCCCAGCACGCGGGGCAGGTGTTGCAGCAAGGTGCTCACGCCGCGCTCGGCCATCGAGGTGCCTCCCAGTCGGCGGTGGAAGCGTAGGCGGTGGAAGAAGAACGGGGCATGGTCAGAAGAACGAAGCGACGTCCCGGTATACCTGGACGATGTCCTCCACGTTGCCGCGAGAGAACGAGCCCTTGCCCGACTCGGCGATCTGCTCCAGGACCTGCCCCTCCGCGTCGTTGCCGTAGGCGATGGTGAAGACGCGCACCGTGGACTCGCGCTCGCTGTCTCCCGTGAGCCCCGCCTTGAGCTGCGCGAGCGACAGCACGCTGCTCTCATCCCGTCCGTCCGTCATCACCACCACCGCGTGGATGCGGCCGGGCGCCACCTTCGCCCGAGCCTGGGAGGCCCGGTACGCGGCCAGCGTGGCCTCGTACAGCGCGGTGCCACCATCCGCGAGCGCCGTGTCGATGCGGCTGCCCAGCTCCGCGCGCCCCGCGGCGTCCAGCACGCGCGGCCCCACCACCGGATAGACGTTGTTGTCGAAGAAGAGCAGGGCCACCTCGTCCCGGTCGGAGAGCGTGTCGAGGAAGCGGCGAGCGCCGACCTTCGCCTCGGCCAGCGGGCGGCCCTTCATGCTGCCGGACTTGTCGAACACGAAGACGATGTCGGTGGCCTTCTTCGTCTGGCGCCACGTGGCGAGCAGCGACTCCAGCACATTCGCCTCGGGGACCTCCAGGAGCGTCTGCGGCTGGCGCGGGTCCGCGCCGTGCGCGGCGTCCACCGGCGTGGTGATGGCGATGGAGGGATCCGCCGGCCGGAAGCCGAGCGCGAGCGCCCGCTCCTGCGCGGGCCGGGCCTTGAGGAAGGCGAGGAACGCCGCGGCCGCCGCCCGCTCCTCCGGGCCCACCCACTCCGCGTCCAGCACCGCATAGGGGTGGTCCGACCAGAAGGTGCCCTCCACCGGGTAGAGCGACACGAGCGGGAACGGGGCGTCGGAGGCCTTGCCCTGGGACTCGATGACCAGGTTCTCGTACAGCACCGCGGCGGACATGTAGCCCGGGCCGCGCTGGAGCATCTTGTCCGCGAAGAAGCCGGTGGACTTGCCGTAGTGCACCACCGTGGACTCGATGCGCTGGAGCATCGCCCGCGTCGCCTCCGAGCCCACGTCCTGAGCCGTCAGCCCGCGCGTCTTGCCGGCGCCCGCATAGGCCTCGGCGAGCACGGCCAGGAGCCCCGAGTTGGAGAACTCGGGGTGGGTGTGGCCCAGCTTGAAGCTCCCCCACTCGGGGTGCCCGTAGTCGGCCCAGCCACGCGGGCTGGCCGCCACCTTGAGGAGGTCCGCCCACCCCAGCTGCTTCGCGGGCCAGCCCAGCGCCTCCGCCATGGGCTTCCACATGGCGATGACGATGGGCGACAGGAGCACCGGCTCGCCCTGCCCCACCAGCGGCTGCGTGCGGCCGGACGTGGCCATCCAGGCGCTGTTGAGCAGCGGCAGGTACGCGGTCGAGGCCGGGCTGAAGACGTGGGCCTTGAGTCGCCCGGACGCAATCTCCTGCACCGCCTCGCCCGACCCCAGGGCCTTGCCCACCACGCGGATGGGCCGGCCGCTCGGCGTCACGGCGCCGCTGGCCTCGAAGGCCCGGGCCTGCTCCTCCAGCCACGTCTTCTTCTCGCTGCCGTAGGCCACGGTCAGCACCAGCGCGCGGTCTGGCACCGCCTCGGCGCGCGCGGTGGCCTCGTCCCGGGGCCCCTCGCCCGTCCCGCACTTGCAGGCGCTCAGCAGCACCAGCGCCAGCATTCCGATGTGGACCTTCCGCATCGACGTCTCTCCCCCTTCGGTGAGTCGATGCCCACTGTGAAAGGCCCCGCCGTGGCCCCACAAGTCAGCCCCCCGTCTCCGCTGCCGTTCTCACCCCCTCGTCACACGGGCGTCACCTGTTCGTGGCAGTCGTGCCCGCCTGCTCATACGGGGCGTGGGTGAATTTCGACTGCACGCAGGCTCCTCGTCGTTGGTTTGCCTTCCAACCGGCTGGCACAGTGGCCGGATGAAGGTGATTTGGCGGCGGATGGCCCTCCTGGGCCTGGGCGCGGCGCTGGGCGCCTGCGCGACGACCCCCGCGCCCCCCGTCCAGCGGTACTCCCTGGGCATGGCGCGCGTGGACTACCGAGACTACGCGGCGGCGAAGTCCAACCTCTGCAAGGCCGAGCCGCGGTGGCTGTCGGACGAGCTGTCAGCGGTGAACGGGATGCTGGCGCGCTTCCTCCAGGAGACGGCGGACGCGACGCATCCGGATGCGGTGGAGCATCCCCAGCACCTGGCGCTCTTGCAGGAGGCCGCGCGCAGCCTGCCCCCGGTGCTCACGGTCCACCAGCGCAACCTCACGAAGTTGCAGGAGTGCCGCTTCCGGCGCGCGGGGGCCTTCCCGGACATCGCCCAACGCGGCGCGGCGCTGGTGAAGGAGGCGCAGGAGAGGCTGGCCCAGGCGCCTCAAGCGGCGGCCGCGGCGGCGCTGAGCGAGGCCCGTCAGAAGTGGCGCGACGAGGCCGAGGAGCGCGAGGCCACGGCCCGGCGCACCTGGTGCTCGAAGAAGCCGCAGATGGGCGAGCCGGACCTGTACTTCGCGCGTCAGGCGGCCAACGAGCGCATCGAGTGGCTCTTCTGCGACGGGCACCGCGTGGAGCAGGGCGAGGACGGCGCGCTACAACTGGTGAGCCCCGACGGACTCAGCCGCCAGGAGCGCAAGCGCCTCCAGGCCCAGCGCTACCTGGAGGCCGCGCGCGAGTACCCGTCCGAGGAGATCGACCGGCCGCCGCGCACCGTGCCCGCCGAGGCGCCCGCGACCGATACGAGCGCCCCGGAGACTCCCGCCCCCAAGGAACCCGCCCCGCCGTTCGAGTCGCCCTGACTCAAGGCGTGTAGGTGACGATGACGTGGTTGCCCGTCACCATCAGCCGCCGGGGCGTCGCCGAGGTGCCCTGGATGGAGAGGTCGAACACGAGCGGGAGGCGCAGCGCGCGCTGGTTCATCTCGTCCGTGAGCTGCCGCTCGTAGCCCGCGCCCTCCTTGGAGTTGAAGCGGGCCTGCACCGCCTGGGCGCGCGCCTGGACGGAGGACCCCTCCAGCGTGAGCTGCACCTCCAGGTCGGCCACCGCGCCCGCCGCCACGGCGCGCTCGAAGTCGCGCACCTGCCCCTTGGCGAAGGACGGCACCTTCCCGGTGTAGCGCACGTTGTCGCCGCGCAGGTGGGCGCGACAGGCGAGCCGGTTGCGAGACAGCGGGCGGAAGTCGGTGAGGCGCTCGACGACGATGTCGCCGGCGAGCTTGCTGTGGAAGTCCCGGCCCGGCATCCGGTACGGCACCATCCGCGAGGCCGCCTGCTCCAGCGTGGCGGGCGCGTAGTACAGCGAGAAGGTGTTGCCCGCTTTCGCTGGGGACTGAAGCTCCTCGGAGTACTCGGCCGAGGCGCGCACGGCTTCGTCCGCCGCCTGGGTGGCCTGGGTGAGCCGGGCGTTCTCCTGCTCCAGCGCCATCATCCGCGCGCGGGGATCCGACGCGCAGCCCATGAGCCCCGTCCACGCGACCAGTCCCATCGCGGACCAACGACTCGCGGCCCTCATGGCGAGGCCACCTGGCACGTGCCCTGGGACACCTTCCACGTGCCCACCGTGCGCGCGGGCGTGAAGGAGGTCGTCACGCGATAGCTCTGGCGCTGGAGCGCGAGCTTCGCGTGCACCGCGCCCGAGCGAGGCAGTCCGCGCGCGGGCGAGGCCGAGGGCGTCGCGCCGGCACAGCCCAGCGAGCCGAGCTGCGCGGCATCCTCCGCGCGAGTCACCGCCGCGAAGGACTGCTCGACCTCCGCCTCCTTGCGGCGCAGCTCCTCACGCAGCTGTTGGTTGCGCTCCTCGAGCGCGTCCGCGCGCTTCTCCATGCTCGCGTCGGACGCCATGTTCGGGTTGCGCCCAGCACTCCGGGATGCGCAGCCCACCGTCGCCAGCAGCACGCACAGCGCCGCCAGCCCCCCACGTGACGAGATGTTCATGCCTGCCCAGGCTAGCACCGGGCCCGGGCTTCACGCCTCCAGGCGCGTCCTGCGCTTGGCGACGTGCGCGTCACCCTGGGTATCCAGCGCCCCCAGCCACGCGGCGAACGAGCCGCCCGCGTCCGTCAGGTGCGCTTCCACGTGCGGGCGCAGCTCGGTCCAGCGCTTGCCCCAGCGGTCCTCGGAGTGGCCCCGCAGCTCCGGCCGCTCCACCAGCAGCGCGCCCACGCGCAGCGCCAGCTCGGGCTCGGAGAGGGCGTCTGCCTGCTTCACCACCACGCTGGCGCCGGGCACCGGCGTGGCCGCGCGGCGCCAGACGTCGAGCGTCCGCACGAAGGCCGCCACATCCACCGCCGACAGCAGCGCCAGCGCATGGCGCACCGGCAGGCGCGCCCGGCCCGTGGCCACCACGCGCTCCATCAGCGAGGCGAACGGGCCCGACAGCTCGGCGTGCGCGGCAGGGTCCACGCCGCCCAGGGCGCGCAGCGTCCTGCGCGCGCGCAGGGCCTCGCGCGTCACCCGCCAGCTTCGCCGGCCGAGGCTCTTGTCCAGCCCGATGAGCGCGGCAGCCGCGGCGGCCACCTGCTCCGGACGCGCGGTGAGCGCGGGCACGCGGCGAGGCAACGCGGGCCGAGCCGGCGGCCCCGCGGGCACGGGCGGCGCGGCGGGCGCACCGTCCCCGGAGACCTCGCGGTAACCCTCGCGCAGCTTCTCCGCGACCTTCTTCTCGTACTCACGCCGGGCGCTGGCCTCGTCGGCGAAGGCCTTCTCCTTGCGCTGGCCCGCCGTGCCGATGCGACCGAACGTGACCGTGAAGACGTTGCCCGTCTGCTCCGGCTCCCAGAACTTGGAGCTGCTGCCCTCGACGAACTCGAACCTGCGCATGCCGCGCTTCCTCCCGCGAACCTCGTGAACTCCAGGCTATCTCACGACGGGCCCTTCTGGCTCAGGCGGCCTTCGGGGGCTGCTCGCGGAACTCCGCCGTCAGCCCTCTCAAGCCCGCCTCGCGCGTCATCCGCCCCTCGTAGCCCAGCTCCAGCCGGGCCTTGGCGTCGCTCACCGTCACCTCGCGCCCCACCAGCAGGTACTCCGTGCGGCTGAGCGGCGGCGGGCTCGACAGGCCCAGGAAGCTCCACGTCACGTCGCCCAGCAGCGCCACCGTGGCCGCCAGGGCACTGGGGAACGAGCCCGTCCCCGGCTCCACGCCGCGCGTCTTCAGGAGCGCGGTGATGAACTCGCGGAACTCCACCGGCTCGCCATCCGTGAGGAAGTAGGACTGCCCCCCGCGCCCCTTCTCCGCCGCGAGCAGCAACCCCTCCACGCAGTTCTCCACGTGGCAGGTGGAGGTGAGGTAGCGCCCCCCGTCGATCCACTTGAAGCGTCCCGAGCGCACCGCCTCCACGAAGCCCGGCAGCACCGTGGTGTCCCCAGGTCCCCAGATGAAGCGGGGGCGCGCTACCACCGTGGTCAACTCCGCGGAGTTGACGCTGAGCACCAGCCGCTCCGCCTCCGCCTTGGTGGAGGCGTAGTTCCCGATGGGCCGCTCCGGGATGGGGCGCGTCTCATCCACGCGAACGAGCGGCTCGCCATCCAGCAGCACGGCCTCCGTGCCCACGTGCACCAGCCGCTTCACGCCCGCCAGGCGCGCGGCCTCCAGCACCCGCTCGGTCCCGCGCACGTTGGCCTCGAAGAAGTCCGCGCGCGGTCCCCACGTCTTCACGTAGGCCGCCGCGTGGAAGACCGTGTCACAGCCCTCCATGCCCTGGCGCAGGCGGTCCACGTCGGACAGGTCGCCCTCGACGGGCTCCGCGCCCGCCGCGCGCACGGCCTCCACCGCCGCCGGAGAGCGCGCCAGCGCACGCGCAGGCGTCCCTTTGCGCTGAAGCTCCGCGATGAGGTGCCTGCCCACGAAGCCTGAACCGCCGGTGATGAACGCGCGCACGTCCCTGTCCTTCCTGCCGTGAAGCCCCCAGCGATGGAACGACTCCGAGCGGCGCGCCGGTCTCCGCCGCTCGGTCTCTTGCGTGAGTCAGAACATGTCGCAGAGCGACGGCGCAACGCTCGCGAAGAGCGCCGAGGCCGTCCGCACCGAGCCGTCATCCGCCTGCACCAACCCCACCTGACGCAGGGCCTCGGCCGATTGGAAGCCGGTGTACAGCGACGCGAGGTCGCGCACGTGCAACCGCATGCGCCCGTCCCCGCCCGCTCGCACCCGCGCTCCTCCCCCGGAGACCTCCAGCACGAAGCGCCCCTGGTTCTCCGGGAACAGGTCGTCGTCCACCTCCAGGTGCAGCGCGCCCGAGACCTCCTCGGGCCAGCCGCGCGCCTCCATCGCCCCGCGGACATCCACCAGCCGCGCCATCCAGTGCATGTGCAGCTTCACCTGGTAGGCCTGCTCGCGCAGCAGCATCAACAGCGGATCATTCGAGGCGCCAAACCACGCCACCTCATGCGCGAGCGAGCGATGGTCGCCCAGGAAGCGCAACAGCCGCCGAGCCGCGGCGGGCGTGCTCGCCACCAGGTCCGTCAGGAATATCTCCTGCCGGAGCTGCGGCGGAGGCGGCGCGCGACGCACCAGGTAGACATAGCCCTCCACGCCCGAGGTGCCCTCCACCACGTAGCCATAGGCCACCTCGCCGCGAGGCTGCCGCACCCGGCTCCACGCATTCACCCCGCGGTCCAGCCAGCCCTGGCGGTGCTGGGCCACGCGGCGGTAACACTCGGTGATAGCGGCCTCGTCCGAGGGCCGCACGGGGCGCACGCTCAGGCTCCGCTCGCCCAGCTCCAACTCGCCCGCGCGCACGCGAACCTCGAAGCGTGAACCGGCCAGCTCGTAGCCCACGCGCCGGTACAGCGGCTGCGTGGCGGGGTACAGGACGGACAGCGGCACCCCTTCCGCGCGCACCTCGCGCAGCAGCGCCTGCATCATCCGCGTGGCCACACCCGAGCCGCGGTGCGCGGGCGACACGCCCACCGAGCCCACGCCCACTATGGGAACCGAGCGTCCCCCCAACCACTGCCCCATGCGCAGATACGACAGCGTGGACGCCACGCGGCCGTCCTCGCGGAGCACGCGATAGCCCGCGGCACCGACCCGCTGCACCAGCGTCAGCGAGTCCGCCGGAGACATCGCGAACGCCTGCGCCACGATGTCCGCCACCGCGGCCTGCTCCTGCGCATCTCGAGGTGGACTGAAATCCGCCTGCGTCTGCTCCACGACCCGCCTCCTCACGTCAGTCCCGCGCCGCCACCTGCCTAGCACGGCGCCCCCGGTGGGTCAGCCCACGCCGCCGCTCCCTCCTGGCCGTTCGCCATCGGGCAAACCACCCACCCCACCGCTTGCTCGCGCGCGCGCTCGCGTGCGAACTTGAGTTCTAGATATTTCCAGAATTTCCACTTTCCAGGCGACATCTTCTCGGAGGCGACATGCACCCCCGTTCGGTCCATCCCTGGCTCGTCGTGGCACTCGCTCTCGGAGGGCTCGTGGCAACGGGCTGCAACTCCGATCCCAAGCCCCAGCCCGGCAACGCGGCCCCTCGCCTGTCCGGGCCCACCGCGCCCTCCGATGAGTTCGCCTCGGGCGACCGCGTGGCGCTGTCGCTGACGGCGACGGACCAGGAAGGCGACACGCTCACGTACGCGTGGACGCAAGAGCCCGCCGTGCCCGCGGGCACGTTCAGCAGCACGACCGAGGCGAGCCCGACCTGGTCCGCGCCCTCCGTGACGCAGGACACCTCCTTCGTCCTCACGGTGTCGGTGTCGGACGGCAAGGACGGGGTGAGCAAAGGCTCCGTGAAGGTGCTGGTCCACGCGGCCCCCATCCTCAACCGTGCGCCGCACATCACGAATGGCCCTCGCGTCAGCACCCCCTCTGTCGCGGGACCCGCGCCGGTCGTGCTCGGCGTGACCGCCACGGACGAGGACGGAGATGCGTTGAGCTATGCCTGGACGCAAGCGCCCACGACGCCCGCCGGGACCTTCACCGACGCGCACGTCCCTGCTCCGGCCTGGAGTGCGCCCGCCGTCACCGCGGCCCAGCGGTTCACCCTGATGGTGGTGGTGTCCGACGCACGGGGCGGCAGCACGCAAGGCGTGGTGGACGTAGAGGTGACCCCGCCCGTGGCCGGCAACACGGCGCCCACGCTGAGTCAGGTGCCGGTGTCCAGCGCGGCCACCGTGGACGAGGGCAAGGCCGTGACGCTGTCCGCCGCCGCCACGGATGGGGACGGCGATGCGCTCACCTACCTCTGGACGCAGGTGTCACCCGCCAGTCCCACCGGCACCTTCGCGAACGTGCTGGGTGACCACGTGACGTGGACCGCGCCGCTGGTGCGCAGCTCCACGACATACACGTTGCGCGTCACCGTCACGGATGGCCGAGGCGGGGTGACGCAAGGCGATGTCACCGTCGGCGTGCGGGACTTGAACCGGCCGCCCACGGTCGCGCCGACCATCACCGCGCCGGACTCGCTCGTGGCGGGCGACACCGCGACGCTCGACATCGCGGCCGAGGATCCAGATGGAGACACGCTCACCTATGCGTGGACGCAGACCGCCCCCGCGACCCAAGGGCACTTCATCGCGGGCACGAGCGGCGCGAAGGCGAAGTGGTTCTCTCCCGACCTGAGCGCCGAGACCTCGTTCACCTTCAGCGTGTCCGTCACCGATGGGCAGAGCGCGCCCGTGGTACGCACCGTCATCGTGCCCGTGCACGTGCCGACGTACGCGGACGTGCAGCGCGTCTGGACGCAGAACTGCATGGGGTGCCACGACACGCAGAGCACCAACGGGCTGGTGCTCGCCGTGGGCAGCAGCCACGCCAACCTCGTGGGCATCACCGCACGCAACCCGAGCTGCAACACGCTGGCGCGGGTGAGCGCGGGGGACCCCGACAGCTCGGTGCTCATCCGGAAGATGTCGGGCACGAGCTGCGGTGACCGCATGGCCAAGAACAATCCCGGGCTCTTCGACGCCCAACCCGGCGACCTCGTCCGGGTGCGCTCGTGGATCCTCGCGGGCGCCAAGGGGCCGTGATCCGCCCATCGTCGACCGCTTGAACTGGCTTCATCGCCACGGCGTGTCGAGTACAGGACGTTTGAGCGCGGCCGCGCCGCGAGGACACAAGAAACCTCGTGACTGTGATGGGGATGGCGGCTGCGCTCGATGGGAGACATGACACCGCCCATCCTCCGTTGCTCGCTCGTGGCCGTGCTCTCGGCCTTGGTGTTGCTCTCCTCCGCGCCCGCCTCCGCCGCCAAGATTCCCCTGGGCGACGACGCGAGCCTCAACGTCGGCGTCCTGATTCAACCGCAGATGCAGCTCACGAAGGATGGCGCCCCCGTGGGAGACGTGGGGACCGACTTCTTCCTGCGCCGCGTGCGGCTCATCGTGGGGGGCTCCATCACGAAGAAGCTGTCGTTCTTCGTCGAGACGGAGCAACCCAACTTCGGAAAGAACGGCGACTGGAACCCGGCGTTCTTCATCCAGGACGCCTATGTGTCGTACGAGTTCGCCGAGAAGGTCTGGGTGGACACGGGCTTCTTCCTCGTGCCGCTCGCGCACCATACGGTCCAGGGCGCCGCGTCGCTGAACACGCTTGACCTCCACGCGGACCTCATCCGCTACCCACCCAGCGCGGGCAAGGCCTTGCGCGACGCAGGTGTCCAGGTACGCGGCCTCGCCGGACCGCTGTCCTTCCGCGCCGCGGTCTTCCAAGGCGTCGAGGGCGCGGTGCTGGACTCCGGGCAGACCGTCAATCCGGATGACCTGCCTCGCGTCACGGGCATGGCGCGCTGGAACTTCCTCGGCCGTGAGGAGGACATGTTCCTCAAGGGCATCTACTTCGCGAAGTCGCCGCTCGTGTCCGTGGGCGTGGGTACGGATTATCAGTTCGCATCCGTCGCGACAGCCTCGGGCGTGCACGACGCGCTGGCGCTCGCGGCGGATGTCTTCGTGGACCTTCCCTGGAACGAGCAGGACGAGCTCATCTTCCAGACCGACGTGCTGTCCTGGCAGCAAGGCATCGACAATCCGCGCAGCGGCACGGGCTTCTTCGCGGAGCTGGGCTGGCGCCACGGAATCTTCGAGCCCCTCTTCTCCGCCGAATACTTCGCCTCGCGCGTCGACGCGAGGGACCTGCTCGCCCTGCGCCCTGGCTTCAACTTCTGGTTCAACCAACACACCTTCAACCTGAAGACCGAGGTGGCCGTGTCCTGGCAGGGTGACATCTCCCAGGCGCGCACGGGCATCGCGGGCACCGCGCAGCTCCAGCTCTATTACTGACGCGCCCGGTGAGACGTCCTCCACGGCTCGAATGCGGGAACCCAGCCGTGGAGTGGACCGAGGCGCGGTGCGAGCCGCCCTCGGTTCGCGTCAGCACGCCTCGACAGCGGACCGGGTCCAGTACGGCGTCTGATGGCCTGTCGTCACCGCGAGGGCCCCGCAGTTACAGAGCGTGCGCATGAACGCTCCGGTCCTTGAGTCTGGTTTGTGCGGCATCATGAGGATACGGAGAGCCGAGGCCCCGCAGGCAATGCGAGGCAGGCCAGACCCACGAGCCGCGCACCGCAATCCCTATCACCTCACTGCGAGACATGACCGCATGAGGTCTGGCTGGAACCAGGGCGGGTGTGACTCTTCACCGGGCGCCGAGCCATGACACCGAGGCGTGATATCGCTTCAGCTCTCGATGCGAGGAGGAGCGGTCACGATGCGCAAGGGATGCTGGCTGGTGTGCGTGCTGTGCGCGATGGGCTGCGGCAAGAACGAGTCCGCGACAGTGTCACTCGTTCCCGTCGATGACTCAGGCATCTCGGGGACCCTGACCGTGGAGGAGACCGAGGGAAAGGCTGGACTGGGCGAGGTCCGCTTCGCGTTCACCTTGGACAACCCCGCGGACGTGAAGACGATTGGCTACGTCCACGAAGGCCGCTGCACCAACCTGGGCATGCACGAGCACACCGAGGGCTTCGAGCCCGACAGCTACCTGCGTCAGGCCTACGCACCGCGCGAGGGACACTCCTTCCACCTGGAGCATCTGGACGCCTATCAAGACAATCACGCCTTCGCGGTCCACGCGTATGGAGACAGCTCCACCGACGCGAGCGGTCGCGTGCTGGCGTGCGGCGACATCTGACGGGCCTTCACGAATCGTCGGACGACACCGAGGCTTCGAGAACGCTGCGCAGACGGCGCACGCCCTCGCGGATGCGCTCCGAGGGGAGCGTGCCGAAGCCCAATACCCAGCCTGGGCGCGCGGGCCTGGCCAAGAAGTAGCGTGAGAGGTTCACGAGCCCGACCCCCGCCTCACGCGCTCGCGTCGTGACGTCGCGCTCCAATCGCAAGCCGCCCTGGCGCAGCAGCACGCTCAAGTGCAGCCCGGCCGTCGAGGGCAAGGGTTGGAGCCATTCCCCGCCTTCGCGGTCCAACTCCTCCAGGATGCGCTCGTGGCGGTCTTCGTACTCACGGCGCATCTTCCGGATGTGTCGCGCCAGGAGTCCCGTATCGATGAACCGCGCCAAAGCCGCCTGCGAGGCCAGCTGGGTATGCCAGTCCGTCACGCGCTTCGCCGCGCGCAGGGCCCCTTGCACGGACGGCGGAGCGACCAGGAATCCCAACCGCAGCTCCGGCAACATCACCTTGGAGAACGAGCCGACGTAGAAGACCCGCCCGGAGCGATCCAACCCGTGCAACGTCTCCAGCGGTCGTCCTCCGAAGCGGAACTCACTGTCGTAGTCGTCTTCGATGATGACCGCGTCGCGCCGCTTCGCCCACTCCAGCAGCGCGAGCCGCCGCGCGGGAGACAAGGCCATCCCGAGCGGGAACTGGTGCGAGGGCGTCACATAGACGAGGCGCGCCGAGTCCGGGAGCGCGCTCACCACGAGCCCCTCGGCGTCCACCGGGACGGGGATGATGCGCGCCCCCATGCTCTGGAAGAGGAAGCGCGCCGGTGAATAGCCGGGCTCCTCCAGCGCGATGCAGTCACCCGGCTCGATGAAGACGCGGCCAATGAGGTCCAACGCCTGCTGCGCACCATGCGTGATGAGGATGTCGTCCGGGCTGGCTCGGACCCCTCTCGCGAGGCCCACGTGGCGCGACACCGCCTCGCGCAGTCCCCGCAGGCCGGCGGTCTCGGCATAGCCCTCGGACCGAGTCGTGGCGCGAAACTGGCGTGCCATGAGCCGACGCCAGGACTCGAACGGGAACGTGCGCGTGTCCGGTACGCCCACGCGGAACTCATAGGGCACGGCGGCCTCGCGGGCGCGCTCGGGCGGCAGCGTGCTCCAGATGTCCCGTGCGCGCAGGTGCACACCCGGCGCCATCCTCGTGCTTCCACCTGGGGCGGTAGCGGCTCCCTGCACGAAGCTCCCCGCGCGGGTGCGCCCCGCCACGAGCCCTTCGGCGGTCAGCCATTCGTACGCCACGCTCACGGTGTTGCGAGACACCGACAGGCTCCGAGCCAGATCGCGCGTGGGTGGGAGCCGCTCACCCGGCTTCAGCCGGCCATCGAGTATGGCTGCCCGCAACGCTCGGTAGATCTGCCCCGCGAGGTCTCGCCGGTCTTCGAGGTTGACGTGAAGGTCCATGGCCCCTGCCCATAGATTGGCCCAGTGAGATTCGTCAATCCTGGCTCTCCCATCGGGCCAGCATCGGGCGCACAGTGCCGTCACTTCCAACGGAGACACTCATGACCGCGCTCGCCTCCCTCCCCGTCCACGCTGACCGTATCCCCTGGATTCCGATGGGCCCTCCGGGCCTCTCGTTCAAGCCGCTGCGCTTCTACAAGGACAACCGCGGCTGGACGTACTTGTTCCGCGTCGAGCCGGGCACCGTCATCCCGCGCCATCGCCACACGGGTGAGGTGCATGCCATCAACCTCGTGGGCAAGCGCCAGTTGCTCGACACGGGTGAGGAGGTTGGCCCGGGCACCTACGTCTACGAGCCTGTCGGCAACGTCGATAGCTGGATGGCCGTGGGCGACGAGCCCGTGGTCATCTTCATCACCATCTTCGGAGCCATCGAGTACATGGGCCCGGATGGAGCGGTCACCAAGCGGGTGACGTCGGATGACCGGCTGGAGACCTACCGCCGCTGGTGCGAAGCGAACGGCGCCGAGTTCCTCGCCACCCTGGAGTAAGCCCGCCATGACGACCACCGCGATCTCCTCTTCCGTGTCTGTTTCTGTCTCGGCGTCCTCCACCCGCGAGGACGGCCTGGAGCGCTGGGCCATCGGCTACGCGCGCATCGCCCTGGGCGTGGCCTTCCTCTCCGCCGTGGCGAGCCGGTTCGGCCTCTGGAGTGGAGAGCCCTGGAGCCCTCGCTTCGAGCGCTTCATCGCGTACACCGCACAGGTGAACGCCTTCGCACCAGCGGCGTGCATCCCATTCCTCGCCTGGGTCGCGACCCTCGCGGAGACGACGCTGGGCACGCTGCTCGTGCTCGGGCTGTGGCGCAGGCATGTGGCCTTCGCCAGCGCCGCGGTGCTGGCGGTGTTCGGCACGGCGATGGCGGTGTCGCTCGGGCCCAAGGAGCCGCTCGACTACTCGGTGTACTCCGCGTCCGCGGGCGCCCTTCTCCTGGCGCTGGCCTCGCGTCGAAAGTGAGTCACACACGCCATTCGTCCGGTAGTGCACGAATGGCATTGGGGTCCCCGAGGAGGCATCCAAGGGTGGTGCATAGGATGCCGCCCGGATGCCCCGGCCCCACCCTCCACCCGCGGAAGTGGACGAGGAGTCACTGGTCCACCAGTTCTCCGGGCTCGACCGGAAGGCCACCGGCGTCTTCTTCACTCCCGCGCCGCTGGTGGAGCGCACGCTGGCCCTCGCCCTGCCGTACCTGGGTGAAGGGCCGCTCGCGGTGGTGGACCCCGCATGTGGCGCGGGCGCGTTCCTCGCGGCGACGGCGCGACTGCGGCCGGATGCGAGGCTGTGTGGTCTGGAGTTGGACGCGGACGTGGCGCGCATGTGCCACGCGCGAATCCCAAGCGCGGACATCCGTCCCGGGGATGCGCTGCGCGATGGATTGGAGCCCCTGCTCGCCGCCATTCCGCCCAACCACCGCGAGCTGTGGATTGGAAATCCGCCGTACAACGGAACGTCCGCGCTGCTGAAGGACCGTGCGGCCTATGCGCGGCTGCGCGCGCTCCTGCCTCGCGAGCTGCCCGCGGGAACCAGCCTCCGGGATGACTTCGCGTTCTTCCTGCTCGTCGCGGCGAGCCGTCTGGCCACGCGCCCCGGAGTGCTCGCCTTCATCACGCCGAGCAGTCTGCTCGAATCGTTCCTGTACGCGCCGCTGCGCCACGCGCTGCTGGAGACATTGTCGCTGCGCGAGGTGGTGGACCTGGGGCCTGGAGCCTTCGCGGGCACGCAGGTCCGCACGTGCATCACTGTTTGGACGTCGCCTCCCGGCGCGGCGGCCCTGCCCCGCTTTGAGAGGCAAGGCCAGACACAGTCCTTCCATCCCGAGGCACCCGAGTGGCGATTGGTCCCTATCTCGCCGGAGGCCGTGGCGCTCGACACGGAGTGGCGCGCGGAGGGTGAGCTGCTCGATGCGCTCGTCCCGGTGAGCCTGCCCGGCGTGAAGACCCGCTTCGATGAACTGCTCGTGGATGAGGATCCGGAGCGATTGCTCTTACGCGTGCGAGCCTTCGCGGCGTGTCCTCGGGATGCGCTGACGGACTTCGCGAAGGCGCACGGCCTGCCGTTGTCCGTGCTGTCGAAGCTGCATGCGCTGAAGGAAGGGGCACCGCTGGACGTGGACGCGAGCCACCTGCGGCCCTTCTTCCGATACGGCGGGGCGAGGCATCGCGGCACGGTGCCACCCGAGGCGCGGGCGTACTGCTATCTGGATCGGCGGCTCATTCCTCGGGGCGATCACCGGCTGCGCGGCCCGTATGACCCGCACCTGGGCGCGGTGAAGCTGCTGTTCAACGTGCGCGAGTTGCCGCTGTCCGCCGCGTTGCTGGAGGAAGAGGGCTGCGTGCATGATCATCGTCACGCGCGCTTCGCGCCCCTCTTCGTCCCGGAGCGGATCCGCGACCACGGATTGGGAGTCACGCGGGCGGCCCTGACGCGCGAGGAGTTGGGGCCACTGGTCCCGAACCTCTCGGTAAGAGGCCGCGCCTGGGCCGACACCGTGGGAGGTCCCGCCGAAGCCTTCGGGCTCCTGGTGCGCTTCCTCAACAGCGAGCAGGTCCAACAAGTGTGGGCGCCAGCGTTCGGAGCATCGCGGGTAGTCCCCGTGCCGCTCGCACACCTGTCCGGGGTGGATGCAGAGACCTAGCTCTTTGGGTCTCACCGAGAGAGCGCGTTGGGCGATGATTCGAGCGTTTGCCGAACGTGCACTTCGTCCTCCTCTGTTCATGGAAACCCATGACGACTCATCCGAATCCCATTTTGGTGGTGTTGGTATCGGTCCTCCTGAGCGCAACCGGATGCCGGCGCGATGCCGATTCATCGCGGATTTCCGCTCCATCCCTCGCGCAAATCGGAACTCCCTGCACCTCGATTTCAGATTGCGGGAAGGGGCTCACCTGCGCGGGTGGTTCCAACTTCTCGCATGAGGATGCCGGCTCCACCTGTCAGATGGCGTGCACGCCATCGACGAACAGTGGATGTGCCGAAGGATGGAGTTGCGTGATTGTAAGTGATGGGCCCGGCAGTGCCCTTCCCGGGGTATGCCGACACTTTGACAAGGCAGACTTCGAATCCCTGCGCTCGACTCGCCCCGCCGGCGCTGCTTCCGAGTGCGCTATGCCGGTTCACGGTGTTGTTCGCCCGAGTTGAGGCCCTCTGCCGCAGCCGGCGAACCACAAGCGGTCCCTGATTCAGGAGGCCATCAAGTCATGGCCGCGTCGTGGAGGACAGAGAGGTCGCGTGTCGCCATCGTGTCGAAGTGGGTGGGGTTTAGCATCAATGCATCGCCCTGGTGCGAAGAGTGGACCGTGAGCAGATACGCAGGAGTCGTGCTGGTTTGGCTGTTGATCACGACCGGCTACGCCGCCATGTACGTCCACAGCCGAACAGGGATGGATTCCCCCGAGCTGTACGCCAGAACCTGGCAGTTCCAGCTTCTGATGTTCGGGATCTTTCGACTGCCATTGCTCGTACTGGCACTCATCATCACCCTGATAGGCGTGTCACGAATTCTACGCCTCCGGAGGAGTTCGTGACCTTGGGCAACAGCTGGGGTGCAGAGCCAGAATCCAAACTCGTTCATGGACAGCGAATGGGGAATAATTGAATCCAACCGTGCTGGCCGTAGCGCAATCGCACCCACTGACGACACCCGGACACGCCTGCTGCTCGACATTGGCGCCGTTGAAGATCGGGTTCTCGCTATTCGGCCGATGGCCCCGGAATTGGCGTCCGAGCTCGCGACCGTCATGGGGAGCCTGGAGGCTTTCGCGAGATTGATTGCTCAGACAGTGCCGGGACACGGTCGCCCCTGACCCGTTCAGTCTTCGAAGAGATGTCGAAAGTAACGCTCTCGGTGCTCCAAGAAGTCTCGCGTCAGCCTGTAGTGGTCCGTGTCCTCGTACCTCACCGGTTCGAGGCCCGTCTCTGACAAGTGGTAGAGGCTGGCACCAGGGTAGGCAAGAATCAGCGGGGAATGGGTCGCGATGATGAACTGGCATCTCTCACGGACGCGATCGTGGATCAATTTCAGCAAGGCCAGTTGGCGTTGTGGTGAGAGGGCGGCTTCAGGCTCATCGAGAATGTAGAGACCACCCGGCCCGAATCGATTGGTCACGAGCGCGATGAAGGACTCTCCATGCGATTTCTCGTGGAGAGTTCGCCCTCCATAGCTGTTAATGACGGGCGGTCCGAGAGCAAATCCTGTGTCCAGCTTCTCGATCTCGGTGGCCACGTTGAAGAAGCTCTCGGCACGGAGGAAATACCCTGTCCTTGGACGGCGAACGCCACGGGCAAGGCTTAGGTACCGATGCAGGTCTGACTCGGACCTGCGCGTGGCAAAGTTGAAGTTGTTGCTGCCACCCTCAGCATTGAAGCCGGCCACAACGGCGATGGCCTCGATGAGCGTGGACTTGCCGCTGCCGTTCTCCCCCACGAAAAAGGTGACCTGGGGATGGAAGTCGAGTCGCTCCAGATTGCGCACGGCTGGGATGGCGAACGGGTACACCCTGAAGTCGGGCACCTCGTCGCGGCGCAGCTCCATATATCGAAGGAACACGTCCATGCCGGGATCTCCGGGGTGCCCCTTCCCTCTTCGCTCGCGTTCGGATCTGGCCATCTGCCACACAGTACCTGGACGCCCGGGTACGACGAGGGCCGTGTGCACCATCCCCTCCGCCGAGGACCCAGCCCACCGATTTCACAACAGGGTTGTGGCCTTCAGGGCCGGCCGGCACGGACGCGGATGAGTCCGCGCTCGAACTCCGCGAGGGCGGCGATGGGCTGAACCAGGAGCCTGCCGGTGGGTGGGGAGGTGTCGTGGAGCGGTGGATCCCGTGCCGCTCGGCCTACTTTCCAGAGCGGCGGCAGAGGGCCGGCGCTAGTGTCCTGCCTCGTCACCGAACCCTGGAGGTCTCGCGTCATGAAGATCCGCTCTCTGCTGCTCGCCGCCTTGCTCACTGCCGCTACGCCCGCGCTGGCACAAGGCGCGAAGCCCGCGGCTCCTGCTCCCGCGAAGGCTCCGGAGAAGAAGGACACGCCCGCTCCCACGAAGGGTGAGTCGGCGAAGGCGAGCCTCAAGGACGCTCAGGGCAAGGACGTGGGCGAGGTCACCCTGGAGCAGACCCCGCACGGCGTGCTGGTGAAGGGCTCGCTGAAGAACCTTCCCGAGGGCGAGCACGCCATCCACATCCACGAGGTCGGCAAGTGCGACGCGCCGGACTTCAAGACGGCGGGCGGCCACTTCAACCCCGAGAAGAAGGCCCACGGCATCCTCTCCCCCAATGGCAAGCACGAGGGTGACCTGCCCAACCTTCACGTGGGCGCCGACGGCAAGGTGTCCTTCGACTTCTTCGCCAACCAGGGCCTCACGGTCGCGTCGCTCTTTGACGCGGACGGCTCGGCCTTCGTGGTGCACGCCAAGCAGGACGACTACCACACGGATCCCGCGGGCGACGCGGGCGGCCGCATCGCGTGCGGCGTGGTGGTGAAGTAAGGACGCGGTGTCGAACCTCGCCGCGCCGGAGCAAGTGCCCGGAAGGGAACGGAACCACGGTGCGGTGAGGGACTCGGCCCGCAGGAGGCGCCTACCCTGAGGCGCGAACGTCTTCGCGTTGGGAGGCACCATGCGGGTCGTCGTCGTGGGCGCCACAGGCACCATCGGTCGAGCGGTGGTCCAGGCATTGTCCAGCCGCCACGAGGTCGTCGAAGTCGCCCGCAAAGGCGGGAAGCATCAGACGGACATCGCCTCGAAGGACGCGCTGGAGCGACTCTTCAAGGCGGTGGGGCCGTTCGATGCGCTCGTCTCAGCGACAGGTGCCGCGGCGTTCAAGCCCCTGGTCGCGCTGAGCGACGACGACTTTCAATTCAGCCTGAGCAACAAGCTCATGGGACAGGTGAACCTCGCACGGGTGGGGCTCGCGCACGTGCGTGACGGTGGCTCCATCACGCTGACGAGCGGCGTGCTCGGACAACAGCCGATGCAGGGTTCAGTGGCGGTGAGCCTGGTGAACGCGGGACTGGAGGGGTTCACGCGCGCAGCGGCGTTGGAGATGCCGAGAAACATCCGCATCAACGTCGTGAGCCCTCCCTGGGTGGATGAGACGCTCAAAGCCTTCAACATGAAAGGCATTCCAGGAATGCCGGCTGCGGAGGTCGCCCGCGCCTATCTCGCCAGCATTGAAGGCAAGAGCACGGGTCAGGTCATCGACGCCCGCGCGTTCGCGACTCCCTGAGTTTGCGCAGGGCCCGGCCCGCCAATGCGGGTGTGCCATTCGAGCCCCGCGGGCAGCTCGCACGCCGCGAACTCCAGGTGCAAGACGCGACGGTGCCGGGGCACCCGCGCCGGTGACGAGGCATGCAGGAGCAACGGCCGCATCACCAGGAGTCCTCGCGCGGACGCGAGGCAATCCTCGGCGGGCTGTTGCTCCAGCCGGGCTTGAGTCTGCACGGGCGATAGCCGCCCGTCGCGGTGCGAGCCCGGCAGCACGCGCACCGGCCCGTTGTCGCTCCCGCAGTCGTCCAGGTGCAGGCGCACGGCGACCATGGATTCCAACACTTCGGATGGAGGCTGCACACACTCCACACCGGCCTTGTGCGACCAAGGGCCAAACCCTGGCACCTCTCTGCGCTCACGCACCGCGATGGTCAGGTCCTGATGCCAGATGACCTTCCAGTTCGACTCGGGAGTCTTGTCGAACATCAAGCCCCGCACCGCGAAGCAGTCACGTCCGAGGACGCGCTCCGCGACATCGCGCACGGGCCCCTGAAGCGCCAGCGCCTGGACCTCGGGCACGTCCTCCAAGAGGTTGCGCACACCGCCGCGTCGAGATGCATTCGAGGACGACTCAACTGACGGGAGCGCGCGGAGCAGGGACTCGACAGTTTCAGCGGAGACGGCTTCGGGGATGAGCGCGAAGCCCTCGTGCTCCAGTCGAGTCCGCCACGGCGAGGACAGCGGACCCAACACGAACTCAGACATAGCCAAAGCGGCGACGCGCGAACCACTCCGCGCCCAGCAGCGCGAGCAACGCCATGAGGTAGTACCAGCGGTCCCACAGGGGCTGGTCCTGCGCCCGGCCCACTTCCACCACAGGCGGGTCCAACAACGGCACGTCCGGCAAACCATCCGCAGGCAGATGGTACG
The DNA here is from genome assembly GCF_019039035.1 of Citreicoccus inhibens. Classification (GTDB taxonomy): domain Bacteria; phylum Myxococcota; class Myxococcia; order Myxococcales; family Myxococcaceae; genus Citreicoccus; species Citreicoccus inhibens. Next base: position 188,136 of record NZ_JAHNZT010000006.1, read on the forward strand.
CCTTGCCTCCCGTCACGCTGGCGATCTGCTCCATCAACGCGGGCCGCACCGACGCGTCCGACAGCTCGGGCCCCACGGTGCGCACCGCCACCGCGTCCTCGCCCTTGCCCAAATCCGTCTCGCCCTTCTTCGCCGAGGCCAACAGCTTGTACGGGCCGGGCGCGGGCGGCGCGAACTCCAACCGCACCACGCCATCTGGCCCCGCCGTCCCCGTCTGCACCGCCACCGGCTTTTGCGTCGCCACCGACAGCAGCTCCACGCGAACCTGCGCGTCCTGCGCCGGCTGGTAGTCCGCCATCCGAGCCTGCACCACCACCCCCACCGGCCGCCCCGGCTCCACCGACGGAGGCTCCGCCGCGACCTTCAGCGTCGTCAGGTCCGGGTCCCTCACCAACCACCGCAGCGCATTGCCCCAGAAGCGGTCATACGCGCGGTTGGGCGAGCCATCCCGGTGCGCCGTGAACGCCCACGACCACGTCGCGTCCGTGGCCACCACCATCGAGCGCCCCCGCCCGTAATCCCAGACCGCCACCACCGGCGCGTTCTTGCCATCCGCCGTGAGGAACGGATGGTCCATCAGCACCGTGGCGCCCGGCCGCGCGCGCGTCAGGTTCGCGCCAGGAATCGCGGGCAGCTCGGCCCATGCGCCCTCCGTGCTCGCGGCCCCCATCCCAATGGACGTCACCGGATGCCGCAACCCCTCGGGCGTCAGCCGAGGCTTGAAGGACTCCACGTTCGCCGGCCCCGCCGCTTCCACCGGCAGCGCCTCCATCAGCGTGGGCATGCTCGCGCGCCCCTCGCCCAGCACGCTGTCGCCGCCAATCATCACGAACGCGCCACCGTTGTGGATGTAGCGCTCCAGGTTGCGCTCGTACTCCGAGATGGACAGCGACGGATCCGCGTAGCCGAAGTTCTGGAAGATGACGACGTCGAACGTGTCCAGCTTCGTGTCGAAAATCTCCTCCATCGGGAACGGGATGAGCGACAGCTCGCGGTCGTTCGTCACGCCCGGATCATCCGAGAGCGTCCGCAAGATGTAGAAGGACACCATGTCCACGTTGGCGTCCTGCCGGAGCAGCCCGCGCAGGAAGCGCTCGTCCCACGACGGACGCCCCACCACGAGCAGCACGCGCACGCGGTCCCGAATCACCTTGAGCGTGAACGAGCGGCTGTTGTTGTCGCTCACCGCCTCGTCCGGGAAGGTGGGCACCGTCACCGTGTAGACGAAGCGCCCCGTCTGGTCCGGCGTGAAGGTGAACGTGACGGGCTTCACGTCGTCGCCGGAGTCCATGCGCACCGACTTCGTCGCGACCGTCTTGCCCTCCTGGCTGAGCACCACGGGGATGTCTCGCCCAGAGAAGCCGCGCCCGTGGATGTCCACCTCCACCGTGAGCGAATTGCGCACGAAGGCGAAGTCATCGACCTTCAGCCCCTCTACCGCCAGGTCCTTCAACGCCTCACGGCCCACCAGGAACGTGGACACCGGCACGCCCAGGTCCGCCAGCGCCGCCCGAGCCCGCCCCGCCGCGCCCGCCTTCAGCTCCGCGTTGTCCGCGCCATCGCTGAACAGCAGCACGCCCGACAGCTTGCGCGAGCCCTGCCCCGCCGCGCCCACCGCGCGCAACGCCGACAAGAGGTCCGTGCTCCCCGCGCGCGCGGGCTCGCTCGCCAGCGAGGCGGGGGTCACCGGCGTCAGCTCCGGATCAAACCCGTACAGCTCCACCGTGAACCGGTCCTGCAGCGCCGCGAGCCGAGGCGCCGCCTTCTCCAGGAACGCCGCCACCTGCGCGCTGCGGGTGGGCCCGCCCGGCTCGGTGGGGAAGTTCATGGACGCGGAGCGATCCACCAGCACCGCCACGCGGTTCTTCATCCGCGCCACCTGCAGGTGACGGATGCCGGGCTCCAGCAGGAAGAACAGCGCCGCCACGCCCGCGCCCATGCGCAGCATCCACAAGAGCACGCGGCGCGCACGCGAGGGTTCGCGGCGCACGCCCCAGGCCGCCAGTCCCACGCCGAGCGCCACGCAGACACCGAGCGCCACCAGCGCCCAGGCCGGCAAGGGCGACAGGCTGACGAGCTTCCACGCGTTGAAGGAAGGGGTGTTCATCCGGTCGCGCTCAACGCCGCTTGTTGAGGATGAGGGGCAGGTGCACGGCGTCGTCCTTGTAGTCCAGGCAGAGCGCGTACATGCAGGCATTGATGCCCATGCGCAGCGCCAGCTCGCGCTGCGGCTCGCCGCCCGGGGACACATCGAACTCGTAGTCGCCGGACTCGCTGCGGCTCCACGCGCCCGCCAGGTCGTTCTGCGAGTACAGCACCGCGGCGCGCTTGCCCAGCGTGGCCGCCAGCGGCAGCGGCTTGTTCAACAGCCGGCCGGGCGCCGCGTCCAACAGGAAGAACGACTTGAACACCACGTGGCTGGAGGGCACCTCGGCGAGCGGGCTCTGCGGCAGCACGCGCGCCATCTCGCGGCGGAAGCTGGCGTCGAAGCCGTCCCCGTCGCTGCCGTCGTTGGCGTCCGCCAACATGAATCCACCGTACGTGAGATAGCGCCGGAGGTTGGCCACCTCCGCGTCGGTGAGCGCCGGGAAGGCGCCGTCCCCTCCGAAGTACAGGAAGGGATACTCGAAGAGGTCAGGGCTGCCCACGGGGATGGCGCGAGCGTCCGGAACCACCTCCACGGAGGTGCGCCGCTGCAGCTCCCAGGCGATGCGTCGCAGGCCCGACAGTCGCGCGTCCCAGCGCCCCCCGTGGCGCGCCACCGCGGGGATGAAGCGCCCGCGCTCACCGAAGGCGGACGCCCCCCGGGAAAGCAGCGGGACGAGCGCGGCAGTACCGAGCAGGAGGTTTCGACGGGTCAGACGCCGCACGGGCATAGCGGGCTCTATATACCGTCCGCGGGTCCCCACATTCCCTGGTATAGAGAACCGCCATGGCGAAAGGCGGACAGACGCCCCCGGGGCCCGGCTCCGAAGAGATGCGCGCGGCCTGGGCACGCAAGGACGCGGGCGACGTGGTCGGCGCCCGACGCGAGGCCGAGCGGATCCTCGCCTCCCGGCCCTCCCCCGTGGACGAAGACGAGGCCCGCGCCCTCTTGCGCGCCACGTCCACCCCGCCGTCGCTCTACCGATTCGCCGCGCTCGCCGCGGTCATCTTCGTCGTCCTGTTGCTGCTGGCGCTCACGCGCTACGCGTAGGGTTGGTGACGCCCATGGAAGGCTTTCTCACGGCCCTCAAGGCCTATCAGACGTTCAACCCCGCCGGCTGGGTGGCCATCTATCGACTGCTGCCCATGTGGGCCGGCATCGTCGCATGTGTCGTCGGACTCGTGCTGCTGGTGGCGGGTGGCGGCCGGGCCTTCCGCGTCCTCGCCGGCCCCGTGGGCGCAATCCTCGGGCTGGTGTGGACGGGCGCCGTCACGCAGAAGCTCGGCATGGGCGAGCTGTCCCCGCAGCTGCCCACCCTCGTGGCCGCTGGCCTGATGGTCCTGGGCTTCCTCTTCCCCCCGGCCATCACCTTCGTGGGCGTGGGCATCCCCCTGGGCCTGGTGGCCGGGCAGATCGCCGGGCCCGGGGACTTCCTGCTCGGCTTCGCGCCCGGCGTCATCATTGGCGGCGTGGTGGGCGCGCTGCTGCACCGCGTGGTGAGCACGCTGGTGGCATCCGCGGTGGGCGGTTGGGTGCTCGTCATCGGCGCGCTGGCCGCGCTGCATCAGTTCAGCGGGCTCGTTGGTGCGGTGGCCAACCAACCGTGGGGCGTCATCATCGCCGCGCTGCTCTTCGCCATCGCCGGCAGCGTCTACCAGCTCGCCGTGCGCCCCTCTCCCGAGGAGGCCGAAAAGCTCCGCGCCGAGAAGGAGCGAACGAAGCTCCGGCAGGCGGAGCAGCGGGCGCTCGAAAAGCGTTGGGGGGCCAAGTAACCCACCGGAGCCGTGCTTTACCTCGGAGGTCGCGGCGCGTACATTCCGCCGCCTTCCCCCCGGAAACCCTCGAGACGCAATGGCCCAGGCCAGCCGCAAGGAGAAGCAGGTCGAATCCCCCGTGGAGTCGGCATCCCGCCCGCAAACGGACGCCGCCCCCTGGCAGAAGCCCCAGGGGCTGACGCGCCGCGGGTGGGGCATCCTGGTCGGCATCGTGCTCGCCATTCAGTTCCCGCTCATCCACTACGCGCTCCTGCGTGGGGAGGCGGACGTCACCACGAAGGTGCCGTACGAGCAGACCTTCTCCGACCCTGGCGTGGTGGCCCGGGACTTCTTCTCCACCGGCGCCTACTGGCGCGTGACGGGGGGCGAGCTGCTCGGCCCCTCGCCCAAGAACAACCCGCTGTGGCTCCAGGCGCGGCTGCCGGACGATGTCGCCATCGAGTTCGACGTCCGCTCCGAGTACCCCGAAGGCGACATCCGCGTGGAGGTCTTCGGCAACGGGCGAGACCCCTCCAGCGGCTACACGCTGGTGCAGGGCGGGTGGAACAACTCGCTGTCGGTCCTCGCGCGCAACGACATCAACGCGCCCTCCATGGAGGTTCTCAAGCGCCGCGCGGCCCGCATCGCGGAGGGCAACGGCGGCCAGGGCACGGACCTGGTGGCCACGGGCGCGTTCAAGCGCGACACCGCGGTGCGCGTGGAGGCGCGGGGCAACTCGGTGCAGGCCGGCCGCGTCTACCACTGGCGCATCGAGCGGCGCGGCACCGTGCTGCGGTGGTTCATCGACGGCGCGCTGCTGTTGGAGCTGGATGATCCGTTCCCGCTCAAGGGCTCGGGACATGACCGGCTGGGCCTGTCCGGCTGGGAGTCGCAGCTCTTCTTCGACAACCTGCGCGTGGGCACGCCGGACAGCATGCCGGCCACCTTCGTCGCGCGGCCTCCCGCGCCGCCTCCGCCCCCCGCCGGTCCGTTCGCGGACGACTTCAACCGCGCCGAGTTGGGCGGAGCGTGGAACGTCACCGGGCCGGACGCGGTGAAGCTGGAGGATGGCGCCCTGGTCGTGGAGCACACCGCCAACCGGCCCGTGTGGCTCAAGCAGCCCCTGCCCGCCAACGCCACCGTGGAGTTCGACGCCTGGTCGGACAGCCCGGAGGGCGACATCAAGGTCGAGGCCTGGGGAGACGGCCAGTCGTTCTACGCGGGCGACCTTCGCCTGCAGTACACCGCCACCGGCTACGTGTTCATCTTCGGGGGATGGCGCAACACCCAGTCCGTCATCGCCCGGCAGCATGAGCACACGGCGGACCGCGCCGCGCGCGCGGGAGCGGTCGTCCAACCTGGACGGCACTATCACTTCAAGATTACCCGCCGCGGCGGCTCCCTTTCGTGGGAGATCGACGGGCAGCCTTTCCTGTCCCTCCAGGACGCGTCACCGCTGGAGGGCCCTGGCAACCAGTACTTCGGATTCTCGGGCTGGCAGACCCGCGTTCACTTCGACAATCTGAAGATCCAGCCGCTGTAACCCCCCGAGCGGCGAAGGAACACACCTGTGCGCAGAGTCGGAATCTTCGGCTGGGGCGTGGTCGCCCCCCGTTCCCCCAACATCCAGGCCTTCGAGCGCAACCTCGCGTCGTCCGAGAGCTGGCTGACCCCCTTCAATGGCTTCGGGCCGGACAACTTCCTGGTCGGCACGCCCGAGTTCAACCTGGCGGATTACAAGCCGTGGATCGACGCCCGCTTCCAGGCCAGCCGCTTCTCGCAGCTCGAGCGGAAGATGGGGCAGCCGACGCAGTTCGCCATCGGCGCGTTCATCCAGTCGCTCGCGCAGAACCCGGGGCTGGAGCAGGAGCTCCAGGCGCTGGGGCCCCGCGCCCACGTCTACGTGGGCACGGGCCTGGGCGACCTGCCCACCATCCAGAACATCTCGCTGGACCTGTACCGCGCGCAGCGCCGCTGGGACCGCTTCTGGGCCAACCCCGAGCGCAACGTGAAGGCGCGCCAGTGGCTGGAGACGCGCGAGCCCCTGGACGGCCTGCCCCCCGAGCCGTCCACCGTGGAAGACGAGGAGCGCGACAAGGCCGAGGACGCGTGGTGGCACTTCTGGGCGGGCCGCTCCGCGGAGCTGCGCGAGTACCTGGAGGAGCTGCGCGAGATTGAGGCCATCGGCGTGCCCGACGAGGGCGACGTCGAGTCCGCCAAGCTGGCCGTCATCAAGGAGAAGCGCACCCGCAACGCGCGGCTCCAGAAGAAGTGGAACGCGCCCGAGCCGCCCTGGAACGCGGTGTCCTCCAACGTGCTGTGGAACATCCACAACACGCCCGCGTCGCAGATCTCCATGCTGGGCAAGATTACCGGCATGACGTTCGCGCCCGTGGCGGCGTGCTCGTCCTTTGGTTACGGCCTCAAGCTGGCGATGAACGCCATCCAGCTGGGCCAGGCGAAGGCCGTGGTGATGGGCATGACGGACGCGGCGCCCAACCCGCTGGTGGTGGGCGGCTTCTACAACGCGCGCGTCATCTCCGCGGACGCGGCCCTCTCCAAGCCCCTCACCGCGCTGCGCGGCACGCACATCGCGGGCGGCGCGGTGGTCTGGGTGCTGGGCGACTACGACCACTTCACCCAGAAGGGCTTCCAGGCGCTGGGCATGGAGCCCGTGGCCGTGGGCGTCACCGCGGACGCGGACCACATCATCACCCCGTCCAAGGAAGGCCCCACCGTGGCCATCCGCGAGGCGCTGAGCCAGGCCCAGTGCACGCCGGAGCACGTGGGGAGCTGGGACCTGCACGCCACCGCCACCCCGGGAGACTTCCTCGAGGTGCAGAACCTGCGCGACGTGCTGCCCGAGTCGGTGCTGATCACCGCGCGCAAGGGCACCTTCGGTCACGGCATGTCTGCGGGCGGCGGCTGGGAGCTGACGGCCCAGTACCTGGGCTACGCCGCGGGCAAGGTGTTCGCCACGCCGCTGGCCGGCTCGGAGCTGAACAAGCAGATCGCCAAGGTGCACGGCCGCTTCGTGTTCAACCACGACGAGCCCGCCCCCGCGGGCTGCGCCGGCAAGCTCTCCATGGGCGTGGGCGGTATCAACGCCTGCGTGATTTCACGCCCCTGGAAGAAGTAGCTCGGACTCGGTGGCTCAGCCCTTGGGCATGGCCACCAGGTCGAAGTCCGGGATGCGCTCGCGCATGAACTCGCGCATCCGGTTGATGAGCGCGGCTTCAATCTGACGCGCGCGCTCCCGGCTCACCCCGTACTTGTCGCCGATGTCCTGCAGGGTGAGCGGCTCGTCGGCGATGAGCCGGTTCTCGAAGATGAACCGCTCCTTGCCCTCGAGCGTCTGGGCGAACTCCTGGAGGTTCTCGCGGAAGAGGGCCTTGAGCTGCTCGGCGCCCAGCCGCTCGTCGGCGGGCATGGCGCCGGACGGCAGGAAGCGGTCCGCTCGCGTGCCGCGCGAGTCGTCATCCGGGCCCAGCGGCGCGTCGATGGACATCTCGTCGTGGCCCAGCCGCTGGTCCATCTCCACCACGTCCTGCTCGGAGACGTTGAGCCGCTCGGCCAACAGGCGCGGGCTGGCCTCGAAGCCCTGGGCGACGAGCTTCTCCTGCTCCTGGCGCAGCTTGAAGAAGAGCTTTCGCTGGGCCTCGGTGGTGCCCAGCTTCACCATCTTCCAGTTGTCCATGATGTAGCGAAGGATGTACGCGCGGATCCACCAGGCGGCGTAGCTGCTGAGCTTCACGCCGCGCTCCGGGTCGTACTTCTTCACCGCCTGCATCAACCCGATGTTGCCCTCCTGGACCAGATCCAACAGGGACAAGGGATTGCGGTGGTACTCGTGGGCCAGCTTCACCACCAGGCGCAGATTGGACGCCACCAGACGGTACGCCGCCTGCACATCCCCCGTATCCCGGTACTTCCGGGCCGTCTCCAGCTCCTCCTCGCGCGACAGCAGCGGGTGGCGCGTCACCTCGGCCATGTAGGCCTGGAGCGGGTCCCGGCTGACCAGCCCGGCCTCACCCGTGCGGACGAGCGACGCGCGGGGGGCACGGGGGGGGCTCACGGGCTCGACTTCCGCCTCGACCTCGGCCTCCAATTCGGAGGGGTCCGGCTCCAGCGAGTCCGGATCGAGCGTAGACTCCTCCGCCCCCGTCTCGGGCGAATCCCCCGCGTCAGACGCGGCCGGCGCGGGCCGCTTCGCGCGGCTCGGCGCGGCCGTGCCTTTGGTTCTCTTCCGCCCATTCGCCATGGCCGCCCCATAGAGCAAAGTGCCGCGATTGTTGCCAGAGGGTAATGCAGGGGCTATGCCCCTGCTCGATGAGCGACAACCAAGAGCCCCCCGCGCCGGGCAGCCCGGCGACTGACGAAGCTCCGATGCGTCCCGCTGAGTACGTCGCGGACATCAGCTTCGACGACATGAACCTCTCCGAGCCCCTCCGCCGTGCCGTGGCGGAACGCGGGTATTCGCACCCCACCCCCGTCCAGGCCAAGGCCTTCCGTCCGGTCATGGACGGCAAGGACATCATCGTTCGCAGCAAGACGGGCACCGGCAAGACCGCCGCGTTCGGCCTGCCGCTGCTGGAGAAGATTCCCGCGGACGAGCGCCGCGTGCGCGCGCTCATCCTCTGCCCCACCCGCGAGCTGGCCCTCCAGGTGGCCGAGGAGCTGACGCTCCTGGCCAAGCACAAGGGCGTGAAGGTGGCGGCCATCTACGGCGGCGCCTCCATGAAGCAGCAGGAGGACGCGCTGGTGGACGGCACGCCCATCATCGTGGGCACCCCCGGCCGCGTGTTCGACCACATCCAGCGCGGCAACCTCAAGCTCGACGCCTGCGACCACGCGGTCCTGGACGAGGCGGACGAGATGCTCAACCAGGGCTTCTACGAGGAGGTCACCCGCATCCTCGACCGTCTTCCCAAGACGCGGCAGGTGCTGCTGTTCAGCGCCACGGTGCCCACCGACATCCAGAACCTCATCGCCCGGTACACGACGAACGCGGAGACGCTGCTGCTCTCCGGTGACGTCTTCACGGTCGAGCACATCCACCACATCCGCTACAACGTGTCGGATGCCTTCCCCAAGCCGCGCAACCTCATCTACGTGCTGGAGAAGGAAGAGCCCCAGAACGCCATCATCTTCTGCAACACGCGGGATGACACGGCGCTGGTGACGGCGGTGCTCAACCGCAACGGCTTCGACGCGGAGCTGCTCAACGGAGACCTGCCGCAGAAGGAGCGCGAGCGGGTGATGGGCAAGGTGAAGCGCGGCGAGGTGGCCTTCATGGTCGCCACGGACATCGCGGCGCGCGGCATCGACATCTCCGGCCTCGAGTACGTCATCAACTACTCGCTGCCCGAGGACCCCGCCGTCTACCTGCACCGTGTGGGCCGCACCGGCCGCATCGGCAACAAGGGCACGGCCATCAACCTCTTCTCCGGCCGCGAGCTGGCCACGTACAGCGCGCTGGAGAAGAAGTACGGCATCAAGTTCGAGCAGCGCGAGATGCCGGCCCCCGAGGAGGCCATGCGCCTGTGGACGGACCGCCACGTGCGCGAGATTCGCGAGGCGGCCGGCAGCAGCGTCTTCGAGGGCTTCCTCCCCCTGGCCGCGCAGCTCAAGACGCGGCCGGACGCGGACGACCTGGTCGCCTTCCTGCTCAAGTACTTCTTCAGCCACCTGCGCATGGAGAAGGCCCAGGCCGCGCAGGAGACCGAGAAGCGCGAGCCCGTGGAGTCGCGCAAGGCCGAGCCCCGCCGCGGCAAGGACCGCGAGCGCGAGCGTCCCCGCCGCGAGGAGCGCGGTGAGCGGACCGAGCGCGCCGAGCGTCCGGCCCGCGCCGAGCACGGCGACCGCGAGCGCCGTCCCCGCCGCGACGAGCCCCGCCGCGAGGAGCGCGGGCGCCACCACGCCCCCGCCGCCGCGCTGGAGGCGGGCCCGGGCGAGGTGAAGCTCTGGGTCAACCTGGGCACCGCGGACAACCTGGGCCCGGGCAGCATCGCCACGGCCATGGAGGAGGCGGGCGCGCCGGTGGGCAAGCTGGTGCGCGCGGAGATGCGCCCCACGTTCGCGTACGTCTTCGTGGCCGAGGAGGACTCGGCGGGCTTCGAGGCCCTCAACGGCAAGCAGCACGGCGGCAAGACGCTGCGCGTGGAGAAGAGCAAGCCGCGCAGCGAGCGCGACACGCACGCGCCCCGCCCGCCCCCGTCCCCGGACGCGGGCCCCGGCGAGGTGAAGCTGTGGGTCAACCTGGGCTCGGATGACGGCATGGACGAGGCGAAGCTGCCCGCCACGCTGGAGGCGCTCGGCGCCCCCGCCGCCGTCGTCCTGCGCGCGCTCACCCGCGCCACCTACGGCTACGTCTACGTGCCCGAGTCCGAGGCCCCCGGCTTCGAGGCCCTCAACGGCAAGACGCACGGCGACAAGCCGCTGAAGCTCGAGCGGCACCGCCCCCGCGGTCAGCGTGAGGAGCGGCGCCCCCGCACCGAGGCCCTCCCGGACGTTCCGGGCCAGGCGCGCCTCTGGGTGAGCCTGGGCCGCCAGGACGGCCTGGACGAGGCCGGCGTCGCGAGCGCGCTGGAGGCCGCGGGCGCGCCGGCGGGCAAGGTGCTGCGCATGGACCTGCGCCCGACGTACGCCTACGTCTTCGTCGCCGAGGAGGACGTCGCGGGCTTCGAGTCCACCCAGGGCAAGCCCCACGGCGACCGGACGCTCAAGGTCGAGCGCGCCCGGCGCAAGTAACCCTTCGAGGGCCCCAGGCGGTCGCGCGTGGCGACCGCCTCAGCCCTCGTCGGGGCCCGGCCCGGTGGACTTGCGGCGCCTCGCCCGGTGGTAGTGGGCGGAGCACAGGCCCCGGGCCAGCACGGGCTTGCCACAGGCGGGCTCGTCACAGCGGGTGGGCTCGGGTCCTGGCGTGGCGGCGCTCGGGGCCGGGCCGCTGAACATCACCTCCCCCACCGCCAGCAGGCGATCCACGTCCTCGCGGCGCAGCTTGCGCGCCCGCACCAGTTCCACCAACCGATGAGCCCCCGCGTCCTCCGCGTCCTCCAGCCGGAACAGCTCCCACAGCGGCAGCTCCAGCGCGCTGGCCACCTGGAGGAGCGTGTCATAGCTGGGGTTGCGCTCGCCGCGCTCCAGCAGCGAGGCGAAGCTCACGGAGATGCCGCAGCGCTCGGCGAAGTCCTCCTGGGTGAGGCCTCGTCGCTCGCGCAGCGCGCGGATCCTCCGGGCCAGCCCCTGCAGCGGGCCGCTCGCGTCGGGCGCATCCGGAGGACCAGGGGACATGCGTGCGCGCATGGTAGCGCACCCCTTCTGTTAAGGTCTCGCGCGGCGACGGCGGCCTTCGGCCCCACCGCCGCCCACCAGGAGCCAGCCGACCCATGAACCCCGTCGAGGGCACCAACTACTTCTTCCGCAAGGCCGCGCGGATCATGGACGTGGGCACGCCCATCGAGACGCTGCTCGCCACGCCCCTGCGCGAAGTGAAGGTCCAGGTCTCCATCGAGATGGACTCGGGGGAGATTCGCACGTTCCCCGGCTACCGCATCCAGCACGACAACAGCCGCGGCCCCATGAAGGGCGGCCTGCGCTACCACCCGGGCCTCGACCAGGACGAGTGCGTCTCGCTCGCGTCGCTGATGACGTGGAAGACGGCCGTGGTGAACCTGCCCTTTGGCGGCGCCAAGGGCGGCATCGCGTGCGACCCGTCGCAGATGGGCATGAAGGAGCTGGAGCGGCTCACGCGAAAGTTCGTGGATCAGATCCAGGACGTCATCGGGCCCACCCGAGACATCCCCGCGCCCGACGTCAACACCAATCCCCAGGTGATGGCGTGGATCATGGACCAGTATTCCAAGTACCACGGCCACTCTCCCGCCGTGGTGACGGGCAAGCCGCTGGAGCTGTACGGCTCCAAGGGCCGTGAGGCCGCCACCGGGCGCGGCCTGCTCTACGTCTGCCGGGAAATCCTCCGCGACCTGAGCTTGCCCGTGAAGGGCACGCGCTTCGCCATCCAGGGCTTCGGCAACGTGGGCAGTCACACCGCGCGGCTGCTCTGGGAGGACGGCGGCGTGGTGGTGGCGGTGGCGGACGTGCTCGGCGGCGTGCGCAACCCCCAGGGCCTGGACATCCCGTCCCTCTTCGAGCACGTGAAGCGCACCGGCACCGTCACGGGCTTCGGCGGTGGCACGGCCTGCAGCAACGACGACGTGCTCGCGGCGGACTGCGAGGTGCTCATCCCCGCGGCGCTCGGCCACGTCCTCACCCGCGACAACGCCCACCACGTGCGCGCGCGCCTCATCATCGAGGGCGCCAACGGGCCCACCCAGCCCGAGGCGGACGAGATTTTCGAGAAGCGCGGCATCTTCGTGGTGCCGGACATCCTGGCCAGCGCCGGTGGCGTGACGGTGAGCTACCTGGAATGGGTGCAGAACCTCCAGCACCTGTCGTGGGAGGAGGAGCGCGTCAACGCCGAGTTGGAGAAGACGATGCGCGAGTCCTACGATCGCGTGGCCCAGGTGGCCCGCACGCGCAAGGTCTCCATGCGGACGGCGGCCTACATCCTGGCCATTGGCCGGGTGGGCAAGGCCACGGTGCTGCGCGGAATCTAGAGCGGGCCGCGTCACGCCATGCCGCGCCGCGTCCATGGCGGGCGGACAACCAGGCGCCCGCGCACGGTCCCTTCCGCGCGCGGCGCGCTTCCGCTACACGGCGCGGACATGGTCACCCTCCCGGACATCCAGGCCGCACGCGAGCGACTGCGCTCCGCGCTGCGCCCCACGCCCTGCCCGCTGTCGGACGCCTTCACGGAGAAGACGGACTGCGCGGCGGTGTACTTCAAGCTGGAGAACCTCCAGCGCACGGGCGCCTTCAAGGAGCGCGGCGCGCTCAACAAGCTGCTGACGCTCACGGACGAGGAGAAGCGCCGGGGCGTCATCGCCGCGTCGGCCGGCAACCACGCGCAGGGCGTCGCGTACCACGCGCGTCGGCTCGGGGTGAAGGCCACCATCGTGATGCCCGAGCGCACGCCGCTCATCAAGGTCACGCGCACGCGCGACGACTACGGCGCGCGCGTGGTGCTCAAGGGCGCCAACTACGACGAGGCCTACGCCGAGGCGCTGCGCATCCAGCGCGAGGAGAACCTCGTCTTCGTCCACCCGTTCGATGACCCGTACGTCATCGCCGGCCAGGGCACCATCGGCCTGGAGCTGTTGGAGCAGTGCCCGGACCTGGAGATGGTCCTGGTGCCCATCGGCGGCGGCGGCCTCATCTCCGGCGTGGCGTGCGCGCTGAAGGAGTCCAACCCGCGCATCCAGGTCATCGGCGTGCAGGCCGCCACCATCGCGAGCATGGCCGCGTCGCTGAAGGAGGGGCACCGCGTGGAGCTGACCGCGGCGGGCACCACCATCGCGGACGGCATCGCGGTGAAGCGCCCCGGCGAGCGCACCTTCGAGATGGTCCACAAGTACGTGGACGCCGTCGTCACCGTGGACGAGGAGGAGATCGCCGCCGCCATCCTCACGCTGCTGGAGCAGGAGAAGAGCGTGGTGGAGGGCGCGGGCGCGGTGGGTCTGGCCGCGCTCCTCAACGGCCATGTCCCCCAGGCCCAGGGCAAGCGCGTGGCCCTCATCCTCGGGGGCGGCAACATCGACATGAACGTCATCAGCCGCATCATCGAGCGCGGCCTCGTCAAGGCCGGGCGCCTGGTGCAGTTGGAGGTGCGGATGCCGGACCGGCCCGGCACCCTGGCCCGCCTCACCGCGCAGATCGCCGAGCAGCGCGCCAACGTGGTGGACCTCCACCACGACCGCGCCTTCTCCCACGCGGGTCTGGGCGAGGCCATGGTCGAGGTGACGCTGGAGACCACGGGCCAGCGGCACATCCAGGAGCTGATGTCCGCCCTGGAGAGTCAGGGCTGGCAGGTGGCACGCAAGTAATCGCCCTCTTGCGCGAGCGAGCGGGGGCTCGGCCATACTCGGGGGATGACCGCATCCTTGCTCGCCGCCCTCCTGCTCGCCGCCGCCCCTCCGCCCCAGAAGGCCAAGGAGTTCGCCTCGCGGCAGCAATGGGATGAGCTCTATCTGGCCTTCGCCACGGCGGAGCCCGCCAGCTACGAGGAGGCGGACCGCCCCGCGCTCGCCGCCGCGCTGCTCAAGGGCTGCGAGGCGCTGCTCAAGGACGACGCGGTGCTCGCGTACTCGCTGGGAGAGCGCGCCTCGGTCTTCCAGGAGTCCGCCGCCAGCCTGCGCTGTCTGGCGCGCGCCGCGCTGAAGACCGATCAACGCGCCGCGGCCGAGGAGGCCCTGCGCAAGGGCCTGGAGCAGTACGCCAAGGACGGCGCGTTCGGCCTGGAGCTGGGGCGCATGCTCCTCGAGGACAAGAACCCCACCGAGGCCATCGCCGCGCTGGAGAAGGTGCCCCCCAAGGCGAAGGAGGCCGCCGAGGCGCGCAAGCTCTTGCAGAAGGCCCGCGCGCAGAGCAACGACGAGGCCGCGGCCCGCCGCGAGGTCGAGCGCATCGAGAAGCGCCTGGACAACGGCCAGCCCACGGGCGGCTCCACCCAGCCCGCAGTCGGCGGGGACTCGGGGGAGGTGCGCTCCACCAGCCTCAGCTACGAGTCCGGCGTGGGCAAGGACGGCATGCGCACGCGCTCCAACCGCCACTTCGTCATCCGCTACTTCAACAACGCGCGCGACTTCGGCCAGCGGGCCGAGTACGAGGGGAAGATCGTCGAGGCGCTCGACGAGGCGTACTCCTTCACCCAGGAGCTGCTGGGCGAGGCGCGCGAGTCCCCCGTGGACGTGGTCCTCTACACCCGCGACGAGTTCCGCACGCACCACGGCGCGGCCATGGCTCGGACGGTGGCCGGGCTGTACTCGGACGACGCCATCCGCATCAACGACGCCGCCGAGCTGACCCAGGACACCAAGGGCACCCTCGTCCACGAGTACGTGCACGCCGCGGTGGACGAGTTCTGCGGCGGCAAGGATCACCGCCTGCCCACCTGGCTCAACGAGGGGCTGGCCGAGTTCGTCGAGTGGCGCTACCTGGGCAGCGACGGCCCGCCGCGCATGATGCGCGACCTGCTGCGCGGCGCCCTCAAGGCGGACGCCCTGCCCCGACTGGCGGACATGTCCCAGGGGGCGCTCATCTCGAAGGGGAACCCCACCGTTGCCTATGGCACCTCGGCCGTGGCCGTGGGTGAGCTGGTGCGCCAGGGTGGGACGGCCAAGGTCCTGACGCTCATCCGGGCCGTGGGGGCGGGCAAGTCCTTCGAAGAGGCGCTCCAGACCCAGTACGGCATGGGCGTGGCGACACTGGACGAACAGGTCCGATCCGCCCTCTCGGGGAGATAGCTGGCGAACGGGCCCGTCGGATTGGTTTACCCCTCGGCGGGACTCCCCTACACTCGCGGGCCTCCATTTTCGCTGCGGCGGGAATCCAAGCCGTGTGCTGTCCGCAGCAAGGTGACGGATGTCCGACACGCGCACCGCGATGAAAGATTTTCGCTTCCTCGACGAGAGGCGAAAGCTGGGAGGCCTGTCTCCCGAAGAGGAGGCTCGCTGGGCAGAGCTGCGTGCACTCCTGGGTATCCGCGACACGCCCACAGGTGAGCCCGTCCTTGCGCCCCAGGACTGGCAGCAACCCGCGCCCCAGGGCTACTACGGCCAGGACGGCCAGTGGTACCCCTACCCCGCCGGTTACGCGCAGCCGCAGGCCTACGCCCAGCCGCAGGGCTATTACGGCCAGGATGGCCAGTGGTACCCCTACCCTGCGCAGCAGCCCCAGGCCTACGCCCAGCCGCAGGGCTATTACGGCCAGGATGGCCAGTGGTACCCCTACCCCGCCCAGGCCTGGCCGCAACAGCAGGGCGGTTACGATCCGAACCCGGGCTACGCGCAGCCGTACGACCCGAACACGGGCTATGCCGCGCAGTACCCGGTGGACCCGAACACGGGCTACGCGCAGCCGTACGACCCGAACCCGGGCTATGCCGCGCAGTACCCGGTGGACCCGAACCCGGGCTACGCGCAGCCGTACGACCCGAACCAGGGCTATGCCGCGCAGTACCCGGTGGACCCGAACACGGGCTACGCGCAGCCGTACGATCCGAACCAGGGCTACGCCGCGCAGTACCCGGTGGATCCGAACCAGGGGTACGTGGATCCGTCCCAGGCGCCCTATGACCCCAACGGGGCCTACGCGCAGCAGGCGTGGACGGGCTATCCGGAGCAGGCGCCCGAGCAGGCCGCGTATGCGCCGCAGGAGACCGACAGCCTCGACCTCAGCGCGGACGACGTCGACATCCCCGCGCTCAGTGAGCCGGCCCCGTGGATGGCGCCCGCCGTGGCCCCGACCGCGCTGCCGGCGCCGACCGCGGAAGAGGCCGGTGAGGACCTCTTCGAGGTCGCTGACGCGGATCTCTCCGATGCGGCGCATGCCGAGGATCCGTCCGCGTCCTTCGAGACCCTGAGCTCCGAGATGGGTGCGGGGCAGCCGGGCGCTGAGTCTGGGGAAGAGACCGACTTCTCCTCGGTCAGTGACGAGGCCACGCAGTCCACCGGGCGCGCGACACGGGCACCGGCCAGCGCGGAGTCCTCGCTGGAGGCATCGTTCGCCGAGCTGTCCATGGAGGTCGAGTCCGAGGCCGTGGCCCCCGCCACGACGCCCATGGACACGGCGGCGTCCGAGACCGACTTCGCGTCGGTCGATGTGACGCCCATGGACGCGACAGCGTCCGAGACCGACTTCGCGTCGGTCGATGTGACGCCCATGGACGCGACAGCGTCCGAGGCCGACTTTGCCTCCGTCGATGCGCTGCCCATGGACGCGACAACGTCCGAGACCGACTTCGCCTCCGTCGCGTCGGCCGCAGAGGCAACGGCGTCCGAGGCCGACTTCGCCTCCGTCGATTCGATGCCCATGGACGCGACGGCGTCCGAGGCCGACTTCGCCTCCGTTGATGCTGAGTTGATGGACGCGGCATCTGAGCCTGTGCTCGCGGAGGAGCGTGAGCCTTCGCCCATGGATGCGGCGTGGGACGCGGCTCCGCTCGCGGTGGACCCTCTGGAGACGCAGCCAGGCGGAGACAACGCAACCACGGAGTTCTCAGGCGACACGGCCGAGGTCCTCGACGCCGAGCCACTCGATTCCATGTCGGACGAGGACGCCTCGGCGAGCGCGGTGCTCGAAACCTCCGCGGAGGTGAGTGCCCTCGACGATTCACCCGAGGTCTCCTCCGAGGAGTTCTCACTCGACTCCGCGGATCTCGGCGCGGCCGAGGACACCTCCGAACTCGCGGCAACAGCCGTGGAGTCCGGCGCGCCCACGAGCCTCGGCGCGGACTTCGACGCGTCCATCGCCGCGCACGAAGCGGCATCGGTGGACGTGCACGCGGGCACAGACGACCAACCTCTTTTCGATGCCACCGAGGACCTCTCAGCGGCTGGCGTGGACTCCGGCGAGGCCGTCGGTTCGTTCGATGCGCACGCCGACCTGTCGACGAGCTCCGCCGAAGAGATCGCCCTCGACGCGGGTGACATCAGCGAGACAGAAGCGCCGAGCGCGCCGACCTCTCCCTTCGAGTTGAACCCGCCGTCCCTGCAACTCCGCGAGGTGCAGGTCGGGCCCGATCTCCACGCCGACACCGTCGACGTGGGCGAGGGTGACGTCGACCATGCCCCGCTGGCGACACTCGCGCAGTCGCCGGACGCCATGGCTCGTCCGGCCATCGAGGATGCATTCGACCTGAGCGGGAATCCCGAGGAGGCGGTGCCGCTCGCCGCCGCGGGAGAATTCCTCGACTACGCCCAAGCCGGAGCGGCGGCGACGTCGGACGTGGCGCTCGAGGGTGAGCCTGCGGACGCGTCTCCCATCGATCTGCAACCTGAGTGGGTCTCACCCGAAGCGGAGACGTCCGCGACGACGTGGGATGCACCGAGCGAGCCGAGCACGACCGAGTGGTCCGCCACGGCCGCGACCACCGAGGGGCACCCGTCTGACTCGACGGCGGATGCCTCCACCGAGCTTCAGGCCGAGTGGACCGAGGCGGCAACGCAGGCCCCATCGCACGAGCACGCGGCGACGCCCGACGCGGAGCTCATCGAGGCGCAGCCCGAGTGGGAGCAGCCCACGCTGGAAGCCGCGCCGGAAGAAGCATCGGCCGAGTGGACAGCTCCCACGTCCGAGGTGAACGCCACCGAAGCACAGCCTGAGTGGACCGCCCACGAAGGAGCTGTTGCGGCGCACCCGGAGTGGGACGCCCCAGCCGCCCAGGCCGGAGCCACGCCATCCGCGTGGGGAATCTCCACGGACTCCGCCGCCACCGTCGAGTCCACCGAAGCAAGCCCCACCTGGCAGTCCGATCCATCCGAGCCCGCGCGCATCGAAGCGCAGGCCGAGTGGCAGCAGCCCACCGACGGCGCGCCTCACGCTGAACAGCCCGAATGGGAGCAGCCCGCGACGGAGGCGCCCGTCCTCGATGCGCAGCCTGAGTGGGAACAGCCCGCCGGATCCGCAGTTGCAGCGACACAGCCCGAATGGGAGCAGCCCGCGACGGAGGCACCCATCCTCGATGCGCAGCCTGAGTGGGAGCAGCCCACCGAAGCGGCACCGGTCGCCGCACAGCCCGAGTGGGAGATGTCTGCGGCAGAAGAAGCACCGCTCGAAGTTCAGCCCGAGCAGGAGCTGATTGCTGGCGCCGCATCCACCGCCCCCCAATCCACGTGGCAGCCGCCCACTGCGGAGTCCACTGGCCTCGAAGCGCAGCCCGAGTGGGCGACGACCGAGGCGGAGGACGTTGCCCTCGAAGCCCAGCCGGAGTGGGAACAATCCAACGAGGCAGCCGCACCGACCGCGCAAGCCACCTGGGAGCAGCCCGCTGCGGACGTGGCTGTTCTCGAAGGGCAGCCTGACTGGGCGCAGCCCGCCGACGCAACTGCAACCACGGTTCAGCCCGCCTGGGAGCAGCCCAGCGAGGATGCCCCTGTCCTCGATGCGCAGCCCGAGTGGGAGCAGCCCGCCGATGCAACTGCGACCACGGCTCAGCCCGCCTGGGAGCAACCCAACGCGGATGCTGCTGTCCTCGATGCGCAGCCCGAGTGGGAGCAGCCCGCCAACGCTGCAGCGACTGCGGCTCAGCCCACCTGGGAACAGCCCGCCGATGCCGCAGCGACCACGGCTCAGCCCGAATGGGAGCAACCCAACGCGGATGCTGCTGTCCTCGATGCGCAGCCTGAGTGGGAGCAGCCCGCCGACGCCGCAGCGACCACGGCTCAGCCTGCCTGGGAGCAGCCCAGCGAGGATGCCCCTGTCCTCGATGCGCAGCCCGAGTGGGAGCAGCCCGCCGACGCAACTGCGACCACGGCTCAGCCCGAATGGGAGCAGCCCGCCGACGCCTCAGCCACCACGGCTCAGCCCACCTGGGAACAGCCCAACGCGGATGCCGCTGTCCTCGATGCACAGCCTGAGTGGGAGCAGCCCGCCGACGCCGCAGCGACCACCGAACAGCCCGCTGGGGACGTAGCCGTCCTCGAAGCACAGCCCGAGTGGGAGCAGTCCGAGGCAGTTGCATCCACGACAGCACAGCCAGAGTGGGAGCAGCCCGCCGACATCGCGCCGACCGCGCAAGCCCCGTGGGAGCAGCCTGCTGAGGACGTATCCGTCCTCGAAGCGCAGCCCGAGTGGGAGCAGCCCGACGCAACCGCATCCGATACGACCCAGCCGGCGTGGGAGCAGCCCGCCGAGGCCGCGGCGACCGCGGTGCCAACCGAGTGGGAACAACCCGCTGAAGACGTGGCTGTCCTCGAAGCACAGCCCGAGTGGGAACAGCCCACCAACTCGGAGCAAGCGGCGTGGGAACAGCCCACCGACGCGGCCTCTGCTGCGGCTCAACCGGCGTGGGAGCAGCCTGCTGAGGATGGAGCCGTCCTCGAAGCGCGGCCCGAGTGGGAGCAGCCCACGGAGGCCTCTGCTGCCGCAATCCAGTCCGGCACCGATGCAGCTCCCCTCACGGCACAGGCTGAGTGGGCGCAGCCCGGAACCACGTCCGATGCGCAGCCGGAGTGGGCGCAGTCCGACGTGGAAGTCGCCACACTGGAGGCACAGCCGGAGTGGGAGCAGCCCGGAGCCGTGGCCGCGCCCGTCGAAACGCCCAGCGCTGACGCGACCGCCATCGAAGTCGAGACCGAGTGGGGGCAGCCCTCCTCGGCCACGTCCGTCGCGGCGCAGCCCGAGTGGGCTCAGACGACCGACGCGGCTCAGCCGGAATGGGAAACGCCCACCGCCGAGGTCGTAACGCTCGAGGAGCAACCCGCCACAGCGGGTGCACCGCTCGAAGCGCAGCCCGCGTGGGAACAGCCCGCGGAGCCTGAGCTCATCGAGGCGCAGCCCGAGTGGGAACAGTCCGCCAGCGCCCCAGCTCCAGCGCAGAACGACTGGGCGCACGCCAACGCGACGGGCGCCGCGACGCAGGTCCAGCCAGTGCAGTCCGCCACCTGGGAGCAGCCCGCCGAAGAGGTCGCCTTCATCGACGCGCAGCCCGAGTGGGAGGCCCCCACCACGGCCGAGGCCTCCAGCGCGGCCACCCCTGCCTGGGATCAGCCCATCGAAGAGGCCGCCATCGAGGCGCAGCCCGAGTGGGAGACGCCCGCCGCCGAGACCGCGCCCATCGAGCTTCAACCCGAGTGGGCTGCCACCCCAGAGGAGCAGCCCGCTCCCGAGGCCCAGGCCGAATGGGCGCAGCCGCGTGACGAAGCGCAGCCCATCGACCTCCAGCCCGAGTGGGCCTCGTCCGCCGAGCCCACCGCGCCTGAGCCGGAGGCCACGTGGGAGAACCCCGCCGCGCACGGCGCATCACCGTCCACCGAATGGGCCTCGCACGAGGCACCCGGCTCGGAGCCCTGGGGGGCCCCGCCCGCCGCGCCCGCTGCTTCGGAGTGGAGCGCGCAGGAGTCCGCTCCCGCGTGGGAAACGACCGAGTCCGCCCCCGCGGAGCCCTCCGGCACGGTCGAGCTTCAGCCGGAGTGGGTGACGCCGGAGCCCGAGCCCGTCGCGGCCACCGAGGACTGGAACTCTCCTGTGTCCGAGGAGATCTCCCTCACGGAGGCAGAGCCGGAGCCGGTCCAGGCCCCCGAGTGGCACGAGCCCGCCGTGGAGATCGAACCCGTCCTGGAGGCAACCCCTGTCGACGTCGTCGAGTCGACCTGGAACGCCCCACCCGCGCAGCCCATGTGGCGGGGCGCCCCGCAGACGGCTCGGTTCGCCGCGCCCACCACTGAGATGCCCTGGCAGGAGGAGCCTCCCGCCCCGCCGCTCGTCGAAGAGGAAGTGGAGGCGGAGCAGGAGCTGGCGGAGATCGAACTCGTCGAGGAGGCCCCCGAGGCCGTCGAGGAAGAGCCGCCCGAGCTCCCCATCGTCGGCGCCATCGAGCCGCCGCTGTTCGCGCCTCCCGCCGCCTCCCTCACGCTCGAGGAGCGCGGCTCGTTCGTGGAGGGCGAGCACCGCGTCATCATCCACACCGTGGAAGGCCAGGTGAAGCGCGGCACCATCCGCGACCTGGACCTCTTGGATGACGTCATCTCCCTGGAGCAGCAGAGCGGCTTCGCCCCCGAGCGCATCCAGGGCAAGCGGGTGAAGGCCATCTTCTTCATGCTCGCCGCGGGCGCGCGCCAGCCGCAGTTGGACGGTCAGAAGATTCGCGTCACCTTCAATGACGGTCGCCAGGTGGCGGGCTTCTCCCGCGACTTCAAGAGCACCATCCCGGGGTTCTTCGTCATCCCCGCCGACACACGCACCAACACCGCGCGCATCTTCATCTACCGCTCCAGCGTGCAGGCCGTCGCCGAGGGCTGACAGCCGGGCGGCGCGCCCGCCTCGCGGGCCAAAAAGAAGAGGGGCCTCGTCACCGAGGCCCCTCTTTGTGTCTCTGCGGTCCGAAGACTCGCGAGGCTTACTTCGTGTCCTTCGCCGTCGCGGGCGCGTCGGCCTTCTTGGTCAGCTCGATCTCCAGGCTGACCGAGACCTCCTCGCTGACCGCCACGCCGCCGGTCTCCAGCGCCTTGTTCCACGCCAGGCCGTAGTCCTTGCGGTTGATCTTCGTGGTCGCGGACACGCCCGAGCGGGTGTTGCCCCACGGATCCTTCGACTCCTTCGCCGGGCCATCCACGTCCAGGACGACTTCCTTCGTCACGCCGTGGAGCGTCAGGTCGCCCGTCACCTTCAGCTTGCCCGCGCCCGCCTTCGCGACCTTCTTCGACTTGAAGGTCATCGTCGGGAACTTGGTCACGTCAAAGAAGTCCGGGCTCTTCAGGTGCTCGTCGCGCTTCGGCTCGTTGGTGTTGACGGTGGAGACGTCGATGGTCGCCTCGACGGTGGACTTGGTCACGTCCTTGTCGTCCAGGTTGATGGCGCCCGTCACCTTGCCGAAGCTGCCCTTCACGTTCGACACCATCATGTGGCGCACGGAGAAGTCGGCGCTGGAGTGCGACGAGTCAATCTCCCAGTTCGAGGCCAGGGCGGCGGACGGCAGGGACAGCGCGAGCATGGCAACGGCGGACTTCATGAACAGCTTCATGGGGTGTGCTCCTTGGGGAATGCCTACAGCGGGTTCATTCGCGCAGCGCGAAGCTGCGCATCGACAAAGTCGCGTGATGGAAACCCTCGAAGACCGAGGTGATTCCATCCTCGGGGAGAGAAGCGCCGAGGGTGAAGAAAAGCGGCAAGAAATGCTCGGCGGAAGGATGCGCCAGCGCCGCATTCGGTGCACCCCTCCACCCTTGAAGTCCACCAAAGTCTCGCGCGGCCAGCCGGCTCGCCACCCAGCCATCGAACTCGCCCGCCCACGGCTCCACCGGAGCCTCCTTGGCGCGGAAGTTGACCCGCCGCAGGTTATGCACCAGCCCTCCGCTGCCCACCAACACCACGCCCCTGGCGCGAAGGGGCCGCAGCGCCTCGCCCAGCCGCGCCACCTCCGAGGGCTCGGCGTCCGCGGGCAACGACACCTGAACCACCGGCGCGCTCGCGTCCGGGAAGGCGTGCCGCAATGGCACCCAGACCCCGTGGTCCAGCCCCCGCGTCGGCTCGGTGCGCGCAGGGATGCCCGCATCGCGCAGCAGCGCCACGATGTCCACCGCCAGCCCCGGCGCGCCTCGCGCGGGATAGCGAAGCTGATACAGCGGCGCGGGAAACCCGTAGAAGTCGTAGATGAGCGGCGGGGCCTCGCTCGACGTGACAGCCACCTCGCCCTCGGTCTCCCAATGCGCGGAGACCACCACGAGCGCCTGGGCCTGGCTCGCGCTCGCCCCGAATGTCCGGAGCGCGCGTGGATACGCATCCGCGTCCAGCGCCACCATGGGCGAGCCATGCGACACGAAGAGCGCTGGAGCATGGCGCCAGGGGGCCGCCGGCCCGCCTGACTGAAGAAGTCCACTGGGGTTGCTCACGTCGCTCATCGCGAGCCCCAGGATTGCAACCCACAGACCACGCCCGCCTCACGCTCCAACCTGTTGAAATCGCGTGAGGGACCGCGTTCTCGCGTGCACCCAGCCTCTCAGAACGATAGACAGACACATCACTCTGACCGGGGGCGAGACGACGTGGCAGGCAGGCTGGAGCTGAACCTGAAGGAGCTGCTGTCATTCGATCCAGGGGGTGGGCTCATCCACTTCGCGGGTCAGCGGGCGCTGCTGATGGATCCGGTGGCGCTCGGGCTCCAGCGCAAGGAGCTGGTGGGGTTGCTGGGGATGACCGCGGCGCGCGGCATCTTCACGCGCATGGGCTACGCGCACGGCTGGCGCACGGCCGAGGCCATGCGGACCGCCGTCCCCTGGCCGGATGAGTCGCAGTGGCGCCGGGCGGGCGGCAGGCTGCACACCCTCCAAGGACAGGTGCTGGTGGAGCGCTTGGAGCGCAAGCCCGAGGACGGCCCCGAGCCCTTCGCGGAAGCGCAGTGGCGCGAGTCCTATGAAGCCGAGCAGCACCTGTTGCACCTGGGGCTGGCGGATCAACCCGTGTGCTGGAGCCTCACGGGCTTCGCCTCGGGGTACCTGAGCTTCTGCAACGGCAAGCCCATCTACTGCACCGAGGTCCGCTGCGTGGGCAAGGGCGACGCGGACTGCCGCATCGTGGGGCGGCCCGCCGAGGAGTGGAGCACCGAGTGCAAGGAGGTGCTGCGCCTCTACGAGACGCAGTGCATGGAGGGCGTGCTGGGCCAGGTGACGGACGCGCTCAAGCAGGCGGAGCGCAAGCTGCGCGCGAAGCGCCAGTCCCTGGCCCGCGTGTCCGGCGTGAGCGAGGACCCCTCGGGGATGGTGGCCCGCGCCGAGTCGATGCAGCGCGTGCTCGGGCTGGCGCGGCGCGCGGCGAAGGTGGACTCCACGGTGCTCGTCACCGGCGAGAGCGGCGTGGGCAAGGAGCGCGTCGCGCGGCTCATCCACGATGAATCCAGCCGCGCGCACAAGGCCTTCGTCGCGGTGAACTGCGCCGCCGTCACCGAGAGCCTGCTGGAGAGCGAGCTGTTCGGCCACGCCAAGGGCTCCTTCACCGGCGCCACCAACGACCGGGCCGGCCTCTTCGAGGCGGCGCACGGCGGCACCCTCTTCCTCGATGAAGTGGGAGAGGTGCCCGCGACGATGCAGGCCCGGCTCCTGCGCGCGCTCCAGGAGAAGGAGGTTCGCCGCGTGGGCGAGAACACCCACCGCAAGGTGGACGTGCGCGTGGTGGCCGCCACCAACCGGGACCTCGCCGAGGAGGTGCGCGCCGGACGCTTCCGCCAGGACCTCTACTACCGGCTGCGCGTCATCGAGCTGCGCATCCCGCCCCTGCGCGAGCGCCGCGAGGACGTGCTGCCCCTGGCGCGGCTGCTGCTCGCCGAGGCCGCCGAGCGCCTGGGGCGCAAGGTGTCCGGACTCTCGCCCGACGCGGCGGATCAACTCCTGCGCTACCCTTGGCCGGGCAACGTGCGCGAGCTGGGCAACGCCATCGAGCGCGCCGTGGCCCTGTGCGAGGGCCCGCGCGTGGAGCGCGATGACCTGCCCGAGGAGGTCCGCGTCGCGCCGCCCAGCCTGATTCCCAGCGGCGACCCGCGGCGGCTGGAGGACATGGAGAAGGAATACATCCTCGCGGTGCTGGCGAGGAATGACGGCAACCGCGCGCGCACCGCCGAGCAGCTCGACATCGGCGTGGCCACGCTCTACCGGAAGCTCAAGCAGTACGGCCACGCCGAGGCCGCGCACTGAGCGCCCCCGGCCGCGCGGGGCTGTGCGGACGAGGCAGCCGTCCCGGCCGCGTCAGTTGAGGAACTGGTCGCGATCCTTGCGGTCCCGCTCCACCACGCGCAGGTGCTTGGAGCGGTCGCGCAGCTGCCGCTGCAGGCGCCAGTGCTGCAGGTGCAGCCACAGCCGGCGCGGACTGCCGCCCCGCACGTAGGCGAACACGAGCAGCAGGCTCAAGATGTCCGGCGCGAAGTACTGCCACGGCGCGCGCAGCAGCTGCAGCACCGTGAACGCCGCGCCAATCGCCGCGAACACGTTGCCGGACAACGGGATGCCCCAGAAGTTCGTCTGGCCTCGGCCAATGACGAGCCCGTACGCCACCCAGAGCACCGTGGTGAAGATGCGCCCACCCGCGTACTCGCCCGCCAGCGGCGTCACGAGCGCCAAGAGACAGGTGAGGAGCCCCGCCAGCGTGGTGATTCCCACCGAGGCCATCAGCAGCCGCCGGCCGCCCCACGTGGACTCCAGGAAGCCCCCGATGGACCAGATGATGAGCGCGCCGAACAGGATGCCCAGCACGTCCGGCGTGACGAAGGCATAGGTGACGAGCTGCCAGAGGTAGAACCGCCCCAGGACGTCCGCCGGGTGCAGCACCAGCAAGGTGCCCTGGCCGTGCTCCGTGGCGATGTACAGCGCGGAGATGCCCACCAGCGCCACCGCCAGCTTCGCGGACAGCGTCTCCAGGCTGGGCAGGCCAAACCCACCACCGCCCCCGCCAAAGCTCCTCATCGGTCGCATAGCCGCCCAAAGTTGGTGGAAGGTCGCCCGCTTCGCAACCCCAAACGACACAACGACGAAGGGCGCCTCACTCCGGATGAACGGAGCAAAAGCGCCCTCGAGAATCCCTGTCCGCCGGGACAGGTCCGTCCGCTCAAACCTTGTGGCGGTAGAAGAGCGTGATGGTCAGGCAGTGGAATTCCTTGTCGGAGGATTGGGTGACGACCTTGTCCACAATGTCGACCTGGGAATTCTCCTTGAGCCACTTGGTGATGTTCTCACCCATGTTCTCGCGGTCACGCGCGAGGGTGGTGGAGAACACCTTGACTCCCGTGAAGCTGGCAACGGCCATTCCGACCCTCGAGTAACCAGAGATTCTCGACGTTTACACCGAAGCCCCGCCACCATCAAGAAACGGGCCCGACAAACCGGCGCGGGCGTGCCTTGCGCACACCCGCGCCCACGCGCGAGTCCGCCCCGGGAGGCGGCGGGGGGCTCACCGCGCGGCGGCGCGGCGGGACAGGCAGGCCACCTCGTCCTTGCAGGCGGGCCCGATGCCTTCCGGGTGGGCCGTGAGGGGCGTCTTGTCACTTTCCTCCACCCCACACACCACGCACTTGCGCTTGCGGTTGCGACGCTCCGCGCGGCGCTGCTCGGCGATGGCCTTGGCCCGCTCGCGGGCCGTCTTCGCATCCACCTCGTTGCTCATCTCACGTCCCGTCCCGAAGTCGTGTCCCGCCTACCCCGCCCGCGCGCTCAGAGCGCCTCAATCAGCACGGCGATTCCCTGCCCACCGCCAATGCAGGCGGATCCGATACCATAGCGAGCGCCGCGACGCTTCAGCTCGTACGCCAGCGACATGGTGATGCGCGCGCCCGAGGCGCCCAGCGGGTGCCCCACCGCGATGGCGCCACCGTTGACGTTGGTCGCCTCGCGTGGCAGCCCCAGCTCCTTCTCCACCGCGAGGTACTGCGGCGCGAAGGCCTCGTTGACCTCGAAGAGGTCCACGTCCGACAGCTTGCACTGCGCGCGCGCCAGCAGGTTGCGGATGGCCGGCGCAGGTCCGATGCCCATCACCTTCGGGTCACATCCGGAGATGCCCCAGTTCACCAGCCGGGCCATGGGCTTCAGGCCGTGCTTCTCCACGAAGCCGCGCGTGGCCATCACCATGCTGCCCGCGCCGTCGCAGATGCCGCTGGCGGCGCCCGCGTGCACCACGCCGTCCTTCTTGAACACCTTGGGCAGCTTGCGCAGCGTGTCCACCGTGGTCTCCGGACGGTTGTGCTCGTCGCGGGAGACGACCGTGTCGCCCTTCTTGCCCTTGAGCGTGACGGCGGAAATCTCGTCATTGAGGCGCCCGGCCTCCTGCGCGGCCGCGAAGCGCTTCTGCGTGAGGACCGCGTACTCGTCCACCTGCTCCTGCGTGAGCGCGTAGTCCACCGCGAGCTGCTCGGCGGTGAGCGCCATGGCCTGCCCGGTGTAGCTGTCCGTCAGGGCCGTCCACAGCATGTCCTCCAGGCCCCCCTTGCCCAGCGGCAGGCCCCAGCGGGCCCCGCGGATGACGTGGGGCGCCTGACTCATGGACTCGGTGCCGCCCGCGAGCACGCACGCGGCCTGCTCGGTGAGCATCATCTCCGCGGCCGTCACGAAGGCCTGGAACCCCGAGCCGCACAGCCGATTGACGCCCAGCGCGCCCACCGGCACCGGCACGCCCGAGCGCAGGCCCACGTGCCGAGGCAGGTAGATGGCGTCCGCGCTCGTCTGGACCACGTTGCCGTACACGACGTGCTCGATGAGCTCGGGGGCCACCTTCGCCTGGGCGAGGGCCGCCTTCGCGGACTCCACCGCGAGGTCGGTGGCGCTGAGGTCCTTGAGGCTGCCCCCGTAGGTGCCAAACGGGGTGCGCTTGCCGGACAGGAAGAAGATCTCCTCGGACTTGGACACGCTCTTCATGGTGCTCGTCTACCTACTCTCGTGGGGCGCGCGGTGCACGCGCGCCGTGGGTGTCCCGGGAGGGGCGGGTCAGGAAGCCCGCCGCCCCAGGAAGGCGCTCGCGACGATGGCAAGCGCGATGGCGGTCCACAACAGCCCTTGCAGGTTCTGCCGGCGGATTTCATGGCGCCCCAGCCCCTGATACCAGGAACGCCCCGCCTGCACGCGGCCCTCCCAGGTGAAGTCTCCCGTGGGGGACAGCCCCTCCAGGCGCCGCGCGTGGGCCCTCAGCAGGCGCTCGGGGGAAGCGTCGTCCAGTGAACCCGAACGGTAGCGGCCCGGGAGGTCCAGCGCGGGCCGGCGGTAGTCCGCCGTGATGACGAAGCCCTCGGGGGCCAGGGGCGTGAGCAGGTACAGCCGGGGCGCGCCCTGGCGCCCCTCGTGGAGCGTGGCGAAGACCTGCTCGGTGGGGTGGGCCCAGTCGTAGGAGCGGCTGGCCCGCTGGAGGAGCGGCTTCTCCTCGTGGCTGCCGAGCGCCACGAAGCCGAGCGCCTCCAACTGCCGGGCGAGCGGGCGCAGCGCCTCGGGCAGCGCCATCTGGTCCGCGGGGGCCTCGGCCTCCACCCGCACGCTGCGGGGGAAGAGGTAGAGCAGCGCCCGCCAGAAGTTGAGGGACAAGAGCACGCCGGCGAGCACGAGGCCGCCGAGCACGATGCCAAGCTGGGTGAAGACGTGCATGCGCGGGCGACCGTCAGCGCCGGGACGCCGACGCGGGCAGGTGCTGCCAACGCGCCAGGTCCGCGGCGGTGAGCGGGTCCTCGCCCCGCAGGAACTGCTCCAGGTGGCCCAGCGAGTCCTGTCCCCAGAACAGCTCGCCGTCCGCGAGGACCGAGGGCACGCCGAACGCGCCCACCGCCAACGCCGCCTCGGTCTCGCGGCGCACGCGCTCCTTGACCGCGTCCGTGCGCGCCGCGGCCAGGAGCGCCGGGGCATCCAGTCCCGCGGACGCGATGACGGCGCTCACCTGCTCCGGCGTCTCGATGCCCGTGCCGCCGCCCCAGGTGGCCGCGTAGAGCGCGGAGATGAGCCGCTCGCGCGCCGCGGGCTCGTCCACCGCCGCCGTCACGCGCAGCGCGAGCAGCGGGTTGAACGGATGCGCGGGCGGAGGCGCGAAGGGCACGCCCAAGTCATGGGCCAGCCGGAACGTCTGCTTGAAGACCCACACGCGCTTGGGCGGAATCTCCGCGGGGCCAATGTTGCCCAGCGCGTTGAGCATCCCCGCGAAGAGGACGGGCACCGGCTCCAACGCGCGCCCGTGCCGCGCGGCCAGCGCGGGCATCCGGGCCCAGGCGAGGTACGCGTAGGGTGAGATGTAGTCGAAATAAAAGCGCAGCGGGGCGTTCGCCATGGCGGGCACTCTACCCCTCCCGCCCGAGGCGCGGGGAAGCCGCGGCCCATGGCTCAGGCCGTGCGCTTCACCAGACACTGGCGCTGCATGGCGCCTCGCAGCGACTCGGCCAGCGCGTGGAGGTTCACCGCCTTCGCCGCGAGGAAGGCGCGCTCGGCGATCTCCAGCTCCCGCACCGAGTCCTCGGGCGCGAGCTGGCGCTCCGCGTGGGCCAGGTAGACGTGGCCCACCTGGAGGACGTTGCCGGTGGCCTCGGCCAGGAGCAGCGCGCGCCGCAGGTGCTGCGCGCCCTCCTCCGCGGGCACCAGGGGCGCCAGGGCCCGCCGCGCCAGGATTTCATCCCAGGGGTTGGCCAGCACGGGGTCCAAGGCCCGGGCCAGGGCGGCCTCCGCCGCGGTGCGCGCCGCCGGGAGGTTGCCCTGCTCCCGCTCGAAGCGCGACTCGTACACGCGCACCAGCGTCTCCATGCGCAGGTGGCCCGCGCGCGCGGCCTCCAGCGCCCGAGGCAGCGACTCGCGCGCCGCCGCCGCGTCCTCGAACAGCACGTCCCGGCACGCCTGGTACACGCGCACGTGGTACTGCAGCCGCTGGTCCTCCGGCATCACCCGCGCGAGCGACTCCGCGCGCGCCACCACCGCGGCCACCAGCTCGTGCTCGCCGCGCTCCAGGTAGTACGGCGGCGTGAAGACCGCGAGGTTGCGCTCCATCAACCGCGGGTTTCCCAGCCGGCGCACCAGCTCGGCCTTCTCGGTGAAGGCGGGCACGAACGCGGCGCCGTCTCCGGTGAAGGCCGCGCGCGCCACGCGCGAGAACAGGTGGAAGGCCCGCACGTCCAGGAAGCCGTAGGTCTCCGCCAGCGCCAGCCCCTCGTGGACGACCTCCTCGTCCAGCGGCTCACCGCGCAGGGCGCGGTTGACGTTCATCAAGTAGCCGCCCATCCCCAGCGCCCACGCGAGCCGGCGCGGGGGACGGCCCACCAGGTCGCGGAAGCCGCGCAGCCGCTCCACCTGCTCGCGCTGCGCCTCCAGCACGCCCGCCCACTGGCCGCTGTATGCGCTGAGCGACGCGCGCGCGATGAGCACACCCGCGCGATACGGCGAGTCCTCCGGGTGCTCGGCCCGCACGCGCGCCTGAAGACGCTCGAAGTCCTCGGTGCGCCCCAGCACGGCCAGCGCCATGCTCTCCAGGATGCGCAGCTCCGAGTGCTTCCAGAAGACATCCACCGGCGCCATGCGCGCGTCCACCGCCACCTCGCGGAAGAGCGGGCACAACCGCTCCGCGCGCTCGGTCGCCGAGCCCTCTCGCGCCGACTCCAAGCGCGCGAGCGCCTCGCGCCGCCCCAGCTCCAGCGCCGGTGACGCGGCCCAGTGCGCGGACAAGCGCTCCGCGTACAGCAGCGACGTGGGCGGGTCGCTCGAGTAGCCCACCTCCACCAGCGACACCCACGTGCGCAGGAGCTGATCCGCGCGCTCCGGGAAGTCCGGCGCCACCTCCAGGAGCCCCGCCGCCTCCGTCAAGAGCAGCGTGGCGTCCAGCAGCGCTTGCGCCTCGATGGCGGCGCGGCCCGCCTCCAGCAGCGGCGCGATGGCGCGCTGGGGCTCCTCCGAGCGCGCGAAGTGCCAGCCCACCGCGCGGGCCAGCCCCTTGCGCTGCGCGTGCAGCGCCTGGAGCGCGCGGGCCACCCGGCCGTGGTGGACGCGCCGCTCGGCCTCGGGCGTGGTGTCGTAGACGGCCTGATGCACGGTGTCGTGCGTGAAGACGTAGCGGCCCTCCATCTCCTGGAGGAACTGCCGCTCCACGATGCCGTCGAGCACGGCGAACAGCTCCGCCTCGGGCAGCTCCGCCAGGGCGCGCACGAGCGGCAGGTCCAACAGGCGGCCCGCGGGCGCCAGCCGCCGCAGGAGCGCCACCTGCTCGGGCGGCGCGCTCGCCAGTCGCGCCAGCACCGCGTCCTGGATGCTCGCGGGCAGCTCGCGCGTGCCCAGGTCCTCCGCCGCGCTCCAGCGTCCGCCCACGCGCGTGAGCGCCCCGGCCTCCACCAGCATGCGCAGGCACTCGGTGGCGAAGAACGCGTTGCCGCCCGTGGTGGCGTGCAGCCGCGTCACGAAGCCCTCCGGCATGGACAGGCCCGGCAGCGCCAGCTCCACCAGCGTGCCCACGTGCGCCGCGGACAAGGGCTCCAGGTCCAGGCGCGCGGTGAGCTTCTCGTCCACCGTCTGGAACGCGAGGCTCAGCCGGCTCAGCTCGCCCGAGCGGAAGCTGCCCACCAGCATGCCGCGCGTGCCGTGCAGCGCGCGGATGAGCACGTTGAGCACCTCCAGCGACGCGCTGTCCGCCCACTGCAGGTCCTCGAAGCACAGCACGAAGGGCAGCCGCTGCCCCAGCGCGCGCACCCACTCGGCGAGCGCCTCGAAGAACGCCAGCTTCTCCTCGCCCTCCTCGCGCAGCGCGCCCTCCGGCGCGTCCGACGACAGCCACGGCAACAGCCGCGACAACCGGGGCGACAGCCGCTCCAGCATCTCCGCGGGCGTGTGCGGCAGCAGGCATCGCAGCGCCTGCGTCACGGGCGTCAGCGGCGCGAGCCCCTCCGCGCGGCACTGTCCTCGGCCGAAGGGCAGCTCCGCGAGCTTCGCCTGCAGCTCGAACTCCTGCAGCAGCCGCGTCTTGCCCACGCCCGCGGGCGCGCCGATGAGCACCGCGCGCGACTGGCCCCAGTCCGCCTCCGCCAGGCCGTTCATCAGGCCCTCCAGCTCCGCCTCGCGCCCCACCACCTCGGGCACGTGCAGGTAGCTGGCGCGCGCGGACAGCGGCTCCTCTGGCAGCGGCTCGCCGCTGGCGTGGCACAGCGCCTCCAGCAGCTCACCGGCGTCCTGGAAGCGCTCGCGCGGATCCTTCGCCATGAGCAGGAGGATGATCTCCTCCAGGTGCGGCTCCACCGGGCAGAGGGTCGACGGACGGGGCGGCGGGCGCGTCAGGTGGTCCGCCAGCAGCACCGCGGGGTTGGTGCGCTTGAAGGGCAGCCGGCGCGTGGCCAGGTAGTAGGCCATCACGCCCAGCGAGTAGAGGTCCGCCCGACCATCGATGCTCGCGCCGCGCTGCCACTCCGGCGCCAGGTACTCCAGCGTCCCCTTGAGGCGGCCCGGGCTCGGCGTGCCCAGCTGGTGCATCACGCCGAAGTCCATCAACTTCACCGCGCCGGACTCGGTGATGCGCACGTTGCTCGCCTTGATGTCGCAGTGCACGTAGAGGCGCGAGTGGATGAACGCCAGCACCTGCGCCATCTGGATGAGCACCCGGAACAGCGCGCTCGCCTCCATCGGCACATCGCGCACGAGCGTGCTCAAGTCCTGCCCGCCCACCACCTCCATGGTGATGAAGCGGTTGCCGGCCTCGGTCAGCCCGCAGTCGAAGACGCGCAGCGTGGACGGGTGCTGCAGCTTCTTCATGGCGAAGAACTCGTGCCGGAACATCAGCACCAGGTCCTCCACCTTCGACTGCGTCAGCCCCGCCGGGACCTGCATCTCCTTGAGCGCCACGCGGCGCATCTCGTGCGTGTCGTCCGCCAGCCAGATGCGGCCCATGCCGCCCTCGCCCAACAGCGACGCCACCCGATAGCGGCCCGTCACCACCATCCCCGGCTCCAGCGAGCGGCGCTCCCCCAGCCCCGCCCACGGAAGGGTGATGGGCGTACGCGGACGATCCCCCCAGGTGCTGGAGGACGCGCGCGTGCGCTCGTCGAGGACCGTCGTTTTCTCTTCGTCGCTCACACGATGGGTCAAGCCGGGCTAATTCAGAAGTCAGAGGAATATCACGTTTTCATGGGAACGACGCAGGGTGGGAGAGCTGAGAACACACCAAGTTGGACACTTTCGAGGAAAGGTGGGTCCGACATCGCCTCCATCCACGCACCGGGTGGGTGAGAGCGCGCGGCTGTCCGCCTTCGCCAGGGCCGAGCGAGTGCTGGGGGCGCGGGTGTCCGCGGCACGCGCGACGCCGCAGCTTGAGGGATGCGCGGGCGCGGGCGCGTCCGGGAGGAGGCGAGTCACCATGGCCAGCACGCAGCACGAAGACTTCCAGCCACGTGATCGCGGCCAGGTCGAGGACGCCCTGGACCGTGACGCCGCCGAGACGAGCCGGGAGCTGTCCGCGCGCGCGGACGTGGACCCGAGCCCCCTCGAGGAGACGCCGTGGGAGGCGAGCGTGGAGCGCGGCGAGCAGTGGACGACAGAGAAGAAGACGCCGCCCGAGCGCTAGGGGCACAACGGCCCTCCATGGGGTGGCACGGACCTCTTGCTCGGTACCGGACAGTGGGGGGATGCTGCGTGCCCGTTCCTCTGGCGCGAGGGTCGTGCCCTTGCGCCAGACACTGGTCCCCTCGGAGTCGAAGCCCCGTGAAGCCCAAGGTCCTCATCGTCGAGAACTCCTGGACCATGCGCGAGACGCTGCGGCTCTTGCTGTCCGGGGAGTTCGACTGCACGGTGTCCGCCGACGGCGAGGCGGGGCTCGCCCTGGCGCTGGCGCAGCCGCCGGACCTGCTCCTGTCGGACGTGAACATGGACGGCCTGGATGGCTACGAGCTGTGCCGCCGCTTCCGCGCCGAGCCGGCCCTCCAGCACATCCCCGTCGTCTTCGTCAGCGGCTACGCACCGCGTCCAGGCGAGGCGGCGCAGCAGCCCGGACCGGATGCGTACCTGGTGAAGCCCGTGAAGCCCGCGGTGCTCATCGCGCAGTTGCACGCCGTGCTGCAGCGCGCGCGGGGCGCCGCGGCGGAGCGGGCGGCGGGCGAGCGCTGAGCCGCACCCACGGCGCGCGTGAGGCCCTCCGAGCGAGCGGCGAACTGACCGGAAGAAACCGCCGAGTGCGCGCGTTGGCGCCGATGTCGGAGCCCCAACGCCCGTCCCGGCTTCCACGCTGACCCGGGGCGTTCGGCGGGCTATATGTCCCCCCGCTCATTTCTTTTCGTCCCGAGGTCCTTCGCGTGCTCAACGCCATTCCCCGCGTCCCCGCTCCCAAGAACGAGCCCGTCCTCTCGCATGCCCCCGGCACGCCGGAGCGCGCCGAGCTCCAGGCCACGCTCAAGCGCATGAGCGGCGAGAAGATCGAGATTCCCGTCGTCATCGGCGGCAAGCACATCCGCACCGGCAAGACGGACACCGTGCGGATGCCGCACAAGCACCAGCACGTGCTGGCCACGCTGCACGAGGCGGATGCCAGCCACGTGGAGCAGGCCATCCAGAATGCCCTCTCCGTGAAGGAAGAGTGGGCGCGGATGCCCTTCCACGCGCGCGCCGCCATCTTCCTGCGCGCCGCGGAGCTGCTCGCCACGCGCTACCGCCCGCTGCTCAACGCGTCCACCATGCTGGGCCAGTCGAAGACGGCGCACCAGGCGGAGATCGACGCGTCCTGCGAGCTCATCGACTTCCTGCGCTACAACGTCCACTTCGCCGAGCAGATCCTCGCCACGCAGCCGGAGAACTCGCCGCAGACGTGGAACATGCTGGACTACCGGCCGCTGGACGGCTTCGTGTTCGCCGTCGCGCCGTTCAACTTCTCGTCCATCGCCGTCAACCTGGCCGTGACGCCCGCCATCATGGGCAACGTGGTGCTGTGGAAGCCGTCCTCCACCGCGGCGCTCAGCGCGTGGTACGGCCTGGAGCTCTTGCGCGAGGCGGGCCTGCCCGACGGCGTCATCAACATGCTGCCCGGCGACGGCCCCACCGTGGGCAACCCGGTGATGGCCAGCCCGCACCTGGGCGGCATCCACTTCACGGGCTCCACGCCGACCTTCAACAGCATGTGGCGCACCGTGGGCGAGAACATCGGCCGCTACAAGCAGTACCCGCGGCTGGTGGGCGAGACGGGCGGCAAGGACTTCATCTTCGCGCACGCGTCCGCGGCGGATGACCTGGAGGCGCTCGCCGTCGCCATCGTCCGCGGCGGCTTCGAGTACCAGGGCCAGAAGTGCTCGGCGGCCAGCCGCGTCTACGTGCCCGAGTCGCTGTGGGGCAGGCTGAAGCCGCGCCTGCAGGAGCTCATCCACGAGCTGCGCATGGGCGACGTGGCGGACTTCCGCAACTTCATGGGCGCCGTCATCGACGAGAAGTCCTTCAAGAAGGTCTCCTCGTACATCGAGCTGGCGAAGTCGGGCGGCAGCGAGGCGACCATCGTCGCCGGCGGCGAGACGGACCGCAGCGAGGGCTGGTTCGTGCGCCCCACGTTGGTGCAGCTGACCAACCCGCGCCACCGCATCATGCAGGAGGAGATTTTCGCGCCGCTGGTGGGCCTGCACGTCTACCCGGACAACCGCTTCGAGGAGACGCTGCGCGAGTGCGACCAGTCCGCCGCCTACGCGCTCACCGGCGCGGTGTTCGCGCGCGACCGCAAGGCCATCGAGACCATGCAGCGCGAGCTGCGTCACGCGGCCGGCAACTTCTACATCAACGACAAGCCCACGGGCGCCGTGGTGGGGCAGCAGCCCTTCGGTGGCTCGCGCGCGTCGGGCACGAACGACAAGTCGGGCTCGATGATCAACCTGTTCCGCTGGAGCAGCCCGCGCACCATCAAGGAGAACTTCGTCCCGCCGACGAAGGTCGCCTACCCGTTCATGGACGCGGATCCGCGCGACGGGAAGTAAGCCGCGCCCATGAGTGCTCCGTTCCCGGGCATCGCGGGTCTGGACACCTATGCGCTGAGTGATGGCGAGTGCCGCGTGGAGGTCATCCCCTCCCGCGGCGCGCTCGTCACGCGCATGGTGGTGGGCGGCGACGAGGTCCTCTTCCTCGACACCGCCTCCGTGGCCGACCCTTCCAAGAACGTGCGGGGCGGTATCCCCGTGCTGTTTCCCATCGCTGGACCGCTGCCGGGGGACACGTACCCGGCGGAGCGCAAGGCGTACACCCTGCCGCAGCACGGCTTCGCGCGGCGCCTGCCGTGGACCGTGCGGCAAGCCGAGGACTCGCTGCTGGTGGTGGGCCTGTCGTCCTCCGAGGAGACGCTGAAGCAGTTCCCCTGGGCCTTCGACGCGCAGCTCACCTTCTCGCTGGTGGGCCACCGCCTCACGCTGGACTTCGACGTGGAGAACCGGGACACGCGGCCCCTGCCGCTGCACCTGGGCTTCCACCCGTACTTCCGCGTCCCCGACGCGGCGAAGCCCGAGGCGCGCGTGGACACCGACGCCACCCACGCGTGGGACAACCACCACAAGCGCGAGGTGCCCTTCACGGGATTCGACCTCACGCTCGACGAGGTGGACCTCCACCTGCGCGACCACTCGCGCCCCGGCACCCGCCTGGACCGAGGGCCCGGCCTGCGCCCGGTGACGCTCTCGTGGAGCCCCGAGTTCCGCCTGCTCGTCGTGTGGACGTTGAAGGGGAAGGACTTCGTCTGCGTGGAGCCCTGGACCGCGGCCGGGGGTGCGCTCGCCACCGGTGACGGCCTGCTGTACGTGGCGCCAGGGGAGCGCGCGTCGCTCGCCTTCGACATCGAGGCCTGACGCCTTGCCCGAGGGGCGCGCGGACCTCCGCTCGCCCCGCCCTCCCCTCCCCGCTTGCCTCCGCCCGCGCGCAGCCCCAAGCCGTGGGAGGAGGGTCGTCATGTCCAATAGGTCCAGGCCGAGCCCCGGAGGACAGGGGCGTGCGTTGCTCCTCGTGGTGTTGTGCTGGGGAGTCGTCGTGCCGTTGTCCGCGCGAGCGGCCACGGTGCGCACCGGGCAGGTGGTGACGGTGGGGCCGCAGGAGGTCATCAACGATGACCTCTATGTCTTCGCGCGAGAGGTCCACGTCGAGGGCACGGTGCGTGGCGACGTGGTGGCGGCCGGGCAGAAGGTGGACGTCACCGGCACCGTGGCCGGTGACGTGCAGACCGCCGCGAGCGAGACGCACCTGTCCGGGCGCGTCTCGGGCAGCGTGCGGGCGGCCAGCAACGTGCTCGACCTGAGTGGCCCGGTGGGCAAGGACGCGATGCTCGCCGCGAATGACCTGCGGATGGGCCGCTCCGCGAGCGTGGGAGGCGACCTCTTCTTCGCGGGCAATCGCGCCGAGGTGGCGTCCCCGGTGAAGGGCCGGCTCCACGCCGCGGCGCAGACGCTCATCGTCTCCGCGCCGGTGGGAGGCGACGTGCGCGCGCAGGTGGACACGCTGCGGCTCGCGAGCGGCGCCCACGTGCACGGCAACCTGAGCTACCGCGGCGGAGAGGGCGCTCTCATCGACCCGGGCGCTTCCGTCGCGGGGCGAATCGAGCGCCTTCCCGTGGAGCACCGACGCGCGGGCCCCCTCATGCTCGCGTACGCGTGGGTGCGCTCCGTGGTGGGGCTCTTCGCGCTGGGCATGGTCGTCGCGCTGCTGTCACCGCGCTTCGCTCGCCGCGCGCCCGCCGTGCTGCGACAACAGCCGTGGAAGAGCCTGGGCTGGGGCGCGGTGCTCTTCTTCGGCCTGCCCGTGCTCGCGGGGGGCGTGTTCTTCGTGGGCGCG
Source organism: Citreicoccus inhibens (assembly GCF_019039035.1). Taxonomy (GTDB): domain Bacteria; phylum Myxococcota; class Myxococcia; order Myxococcales; family Myxococcaceae; genus Citreicoccus; species Citreicoccus inhibens. Next base: position 225,839 of record NZ_JAHNZT010000006.1, read on the forward strand.
CTGGTGGGCGGCTGGTGGCTGGGGTTGTTCGTGCTGGCCGTGTATGCGCTGGGCCTCGTCCTGGCGTTCCCCGTGGTCGGGATGCTCGTGGGCCAGTGGCTGATGGAGCGCTTCGGACGCGCGGGCGCCTCGCTCGCGCTGAGCTTGTTGGTGGGGCTGATGTTGCTGATGGCGGTGCGCTGGGTGCCGCTGTTGGGTGGGCTCGTGGCGCTGGCCACGGTGCTGTTCGGCTTGGGCGCCATGTCGCTCGCGGCCGCCCGAGGTCGAGGCCCGGTGGAGGCCCCGACCTGAGCCGACAGGCCGCGCGCGACTATCCCGCGTGCGAGATGAGCGGGAAGGACAGCGGCCCGCGCACGGTGAGCGACCCGTTCCACTTCAGCGGACCGGCCGCGCTGAAGCCGCGGAAGCGCGACAGCAGGACCTCCAGCCCCACGCGCGCCTCCAACCGAGCCAGCGGCGCGCCCAGGCAGAAGTGGATGCCGTGGCCGAAGGGGAGGTTGTTCACGCCCTCGCGGTCCATGTCGAAGGTGTCGGGGTTGGAGAAGCGCGACTCGTCGTGGCAGGCCGAGCCGATGAGCAGCAGCACGCGCGCGCCCGCCGGAATCGTCACCCCGTGCAGCGGGGTGTCCTGGGTCGTGACGCGCACGATGCCGTGCACGGAGGGCTCGAAGCGCAGCACCTCCTCCACGAAGCGAGCGATCTGCGTGCGGTCCTCGCGCAGCCGCGCCGCCAGGTGCGGATACTCGATGAGCATGCGCACGCAGTGGCTCACGAGCTGCACCGTCGTCTCCAGCCCCGCCACCACGAGCAGGAACAGGAAGCTCATCAACTCCGCGTCGCTGAGCGCCTCGCCCTCCACGCGGGTGTTGACGAGGTCCGTCACCATGTCATCGCGAGGATGCACGCGCCGGTCGGCCACCACCTCGGAGAGGTACTGCTCCATCTCGCGCACGGTGTCGCGGATGGACGCGTGCCGATGGACATCCTTCTCCGTCGTGGCGGACACGCTGGACAGCTCCACCGACCAGCGCTTGTAGCGGTCCGTCAGCGCGGGGTCCAAACCGAACAGCTCACCGATGACGCTCGCGGGCAGCGGCATGGCGAACGTCTCCACGAAGTCCGTCACCTGCTCGGCGCGCAGGCGCTCCGCCAACCCTTGCGCGAAGGTGCGGATGCGCGCCTCCATGCGTTGGACCGCGGTGGGCGTCCACGCGCGACTCACCAGCGCGCGCAGCCGGCCATGGCTCGGCGGATCCATGACGATCATCGACTCGGAGAACGGGTTGTGCCCCAGCCACGCCGGCGCCGTCGTCGTGCGCACGCCCGCCGAGGAGAACACCTGTGGGTTCTTGAACGCCGCCGACACGTCCTCGTACCGAGACAGCGCCCACAGCCCGCCCGGGTCCACCTGCACGACGGGCGCATCGCGCCGCAGCATCGCGTAGACAGGATAGGGATTGGCCCGGACTTCCGGGGCCATCAGGTTCACGCGTCCATTCATGGAAGAACTTCCTTTCCGGACTAAAATCCGTATACCGGGGATGAAGCCTGCTGGCCAGCGGCAGCCGTCGTGCGCGGACGCGTCACGAGAAGGCGCCCATGGTCGAGGCGAGCTGGCGAGAATCGCGGCCCCCACCCCTGGCGGGACCTGTTCGGTCGGTCCCCATCATCCGAGAGCCCCCATGTCCCGAGTCCTCTGGTCCGCCCTGCTCGTGCTGAGCGTTGCCGCGTGCTCCGACGAGCCCACTGCGCCTCCCTCCACCTCCACCGCCGACGCGGGCTTCGATGCCGGGACGACCCCGGACAGCGGCACGAACCCCATCGTGGACGCGGGCACCGATGCCGGCACGGACCCTGTCGCGGACGCGGGCACCGACGCGGGCACGGGGCCGAGCAGCTCGCACGGCTCGGGCAAGCTGGCGTGCGAGGCGACGGGCACGGTGGCCAACAGCGGGACGACGTACACGTACTGCGTGGTGCAGGTGGCGGGCTCGCAGCTGAAGATCGTGGAGCCGGCGGCCTCGACGTCCACGGAGCCGCTGCGACTGGCCATCTACCTGCACGGCGACGGCGCGCGCGCGCATGACGGCAACACCGCCCCGCGACTCCAGGCGCCGTGGACGTCCAGCCACCGCACGCTCTACGTGTCGGCGCGCGCGCCCAACAGCTGCGCCTGGTGGACGAAGCCCTCGCTGACGACGTGCACGGACAACGCGACCAGCGCGGACCGCGACCTGGATGGCGAGAACGCCGCGACGCTGGTGAAGGTCATCGAGGCGCTGCGCAAGGGGTGGGACCTGCTCGATGAGCCCATCCTGTTCGGCGGCTCCTCCGGCGGCTCGGTCTTCCTCACCGCGAGCTTCCTGCCGAAGTACGGCAACACGTACCGAGGCGTGTACGCGCTGGGCTGTGGCGGTGAGGCGCCGTGGTCGGGCTCGCTCGACTGGGACAGCACGAACGCGGCGCTGCTCGGCCCAACGACGCTCTATTACACGTATGGCAGCAAGGACACGTACCTCGCCGACATCCAGGCCAGCATCAAGGCCTATCGCGACCTGCACTTCCCCCTGGACGAGAAGGTCATCGCGGACGCGGACCACTGCGCGTTCGACCACATCGGTCGCGCCGTGGAGGTCTGGAACACGGCGACGGGCGGCAACTAGCCATACGCCCGGCGAGCACGGACCGCGCGAAGGGCCTGCCGAGCGCGAACGTGGGCGCTAGATTCCTTCGGTGCCCACCTCTCTCAGTCCCGCCCCCGCCAGCGGCTTCTTCGTGACGCGGCAGGATGTGAAGCCGCACGTGCACGGTCGAAGCACCGCGACGACGCACGACCACGCCACGCTGCTGCTGTACACGCGCGGCCGAGCGGTCATGGAGCAGCGCACCCGCCTGTCCCTCACGCCGGGCGACGTGCTCCTCGTGCCCGCGGGCGAGCGGCATCACCTGCTCAGCTCCGAGCAAGCGGGCGTCTGGTGCGTGGGCCTCTATCCCGTGGCGCTCACTCTCTCGGACGCGGGCGCGCTGCTCGACCCCTTCGAGCGCGTGCGCGGCGGGGCCTCGGCCGTGGTGCGCATCCCCTCCGCGCGGCAGGAGCATCTGGTCCGGCTCTTCTCCGAGTTGCATGACGAGGTGAGCGCCAAGGACCGGCCCTTGGGGGAGCGCGTCTCGACGAGCCTGCTCACGCTCATCCTGGCGGAGGTCACCCGAGCCCGAGACTGGAGCCACGGTGAGGCGCGGCCTCCGCTCGTCGCGCAGGCGCTCGGCTACATCGAGCGGCACTGCTTGGAGCCCATCTCCCTGCGCGACGTGGCGGCGGCGGTGGGCCGCACGCCCGCGCATGTCACCACCACGCTCAAGCGCTCCACTGGCCGCAGTGCCGTCGAGTGGATCATCTCGGGCCGCGTGGCGGACGCGCGCCGTCGGCTGCTGCACACCGACGAGCGCGTGGACATCATCTCCGAGCGGGTGGGCTATGCGGACCCCACGCACTTCATCCGCGTGTTCCGCCGCGCGGAGGGGATGACGCCCGCGGCCTGGCGCCGCCGGCATCGCCCCTGAGGGCCCCGACTCAGGTGGGCCAGGGCTCGCCCGCGATGACGCGCTCCACGTTCTCCTGATTGAGCCCGTGGTTCATCGCGTAGGCCGCGCTCGCCCCCGCGCTGGCGGCGACGATCGCGCTCTGCAGCATCGTCGTCACGTCTCCCGCCGCGTGCAGGCCCGGCACCGACGTCTCCTTGAACGGCTCGGTCACCTTCACGAAGCCCTGCTCGTTGAGTTCGAGCCCCAACCGCCGCACGAACTCCGGCAGGCGCTGAGTCGGCCGAGCGAAGAGGACCTCGCGCGCCACCCGCGCTCCGTCCGCCAGCTCCACGGACTCCAGGCGCCCGTTCGTCCCGTGCAGCGCGCGCATCGGGCGCTCCTCGACCTTCAAGCCCGCGCGCACGAGGCGCTCGCGCTGCTCGGCGGTGAGCGCGAGCGGAGTCCCGGCAAAGACGATGAGGTCACGCGACCAGCCCGTGAGGAACAGCGCCAGGTCCAGGTGCGCGGGCTCGGAGGCGAGCACACCCAAGGGGCGGTCCCGCACCTCCCAGCCGTGACAGTAGGGACACTGGACGATGGAGGTGCCCCACAGGTCGCGGAAGCCGGGCAGCTCTGGCACCTCGTCAATGACGCCCACCGCGAGGAGCACGCGCCGCGCATCAACGTGTGCGTCGTCCTCGAGGCGCACGTGAAATCCCGGACGCAGCACGTCCACCGAGGACACGCGCGTGTCCCGCACCTCCACGTTGGGATAGGGCTGGAGTTGCTCGCGCCCGATGCGGCGGAACTCCGGCGGCGGGGTGCCGTCTCGCGTGACGAAGCCCTGCATGTGCGCCGCCTTCGCGTTGCGTGGAGGGCCCGCGTCACACAACAGCACGCGCTTGCGCGACCGTCCGAGCACCAGCGCGGCACTCAAGCCCGCGGGCCCTGCTCCCACGATGACCACGTCGTATCGCTGCATTCGATTCGCTCCGAAGGGTTGCCTCCGAGAAAACTAACGGCGGCATTCCGGCCCCGACAGGGCGGGTCTTTCGATGCGATCGGCGGAAGTTGCGATGTGGCAAGCGTCCAACCGGCAACGCGTGACACGCGAGCGTCACAGGCCCCTGGCTTGACAGCGCGCGGAGGTGCCGCTACTTCTGCGGGCCTCATGTCCGCTTCCTTCGCCAACATGTACATGTGTCTGATGCCTGTTCCGGGTGGGCCCAAGCCCGCCGCGGTCGGCTGAGACACAGCCGGCCCCTGGCGAGTCACCGGAGCCCACCCACCCGCGAGGGTCGGTGGGCTTCGTCGTTTCCGGCCTCCGCTCTCGCCTCTACCGAGCAGCGTCGCAGCGTCGCAGCGCCGTCCGTTCACCGCCCCGCCGTCCGCAGTTCCACTGACGTTCCACCCCACTTCCACGCCGTTCCCCCCGCGAGCGCTTCGAGCGCCCGCGCAGGAGTCCTTTTGCCATGAGCACGCCCAACGCCCCGCGTCCCCAGCACTTCGACACCCTCGCCCTCCACGCCGGCTACGAGCCCGACCCCACCACCGGCGCTCGCGCGGTGCCCATCTACCAGACGACGAGCTACCGCTTCCGCGACGCGAACCACGCCGCCGCGCTCTTCGGCCTGAAGGAGTTCGGCAACATCTACACGCGCATCATGAACCCCACCACGGACGTCTTCGAGAAGCGCATCGCCGCGCTCGAAGGGGGCGTGGGCGCGCTCGCGGTCGCCTCGGGGCAGGCCGCGCAGACGCTGGCCATCCTCAACATCCTGCGCGCCGGAGACGAGCTGGTGTCCGGCGCCAGCCTCTATGGCGGCACGTACAACCTCTTCAAGGTGACGCTGCCTCGGCTCGGCATCCACACGCGCTTCGTGGATGCGGGCCGCCCCGAGGCCTTCCGCGAAGCCGTTGGCCCGAAGACGAAGGCCATCTACCTGGAGGCGCTCGGCAACCCGCGGCTGGACGTGCCGGACTTCGAGGCCATCGCGGCCGTCGCGCGCGAGGCGGGCGTCCCGCTCATCGTGGACAACACGGCGCTGTCGCCCGCGCTCTTCAATCCGCTGCGCCACGGCGCGAACATCGTGGTGCACAGCGCGACCAAATACATCGGCGGACACGGCACCTCGATTGGTGGCGTCATCGTCGACGGCGGCACCTTCCCCTGGGCGAACGGCAAGTTCCCCGAGCTGACCGAGCCCAACCCGGGCTACCACGGCCTCAAGCTGACCGAGGCGTTCGGCCCCGCCGCGTACATCCTCAAGGCGCGCCTGGAGGGACTGCGGGACCTGGGCCCCGCGCTCAGCCCCTTCAACGCGCACGCGTTCATCCTCGGATTGGAGACGCTGCGGCTGCGACTGGAGCGGCACTCGCAGAACGCGCTCGCGGTGGCGCGGTGGCTGAAGCAGCACCCCAAGGTGGCGTGGGTGCGCTACCCCGGGCTGGAGGAGGATCCGTCCTATCCGCTCGCGCGGCGCTACCTGCGCAACGGGTTCGGTGGGCTCGTCACGGTCGGGCTGAAGGGGGGGCTGGCGGCGGGGCGCAAGGTCATCGACGGCGTGAAGCTGTGGAGCCTGCTGGCGAACATCGGCGACACGCGCTCGCTCATCATCCACCCGGCCTCCACCACGCACGAGCAGCTCACGCCCGAGGAGCGGCTGAGCACGGGCGTGTCCGATGACCTGGTGCGCTTGTCGGTCGGCCTGGAGCACCTGGACGACCTGTACGCGGACCTCGACCAGGCCCTCGCCACCACCTGACGCCTCATCCCGACTGGAGCCTTGCCGTGAGCCCCCCCTTCCGCGCGCCCCCGCCGCGCTTGTTCGATTTGACCCTGCCCGATCTGCCCCTGGAGGCCGGCGCGCGAGTCGCGCCGCACCTCGTCCGGGGCTGGTGGTGGGGGCCCGAGGAGGATCTCCCCTGGCTCCATTCCCGCGCCCAGGTGCTCTCCGAGGACGCGGCGCGCGCGGCCACGTTCCGCGTCGTGCGCCGCACCGCCGCCGAGCAGCGGCCCGTCCTCGAGCCGCTGCGTCGCCCCGCCCCGCCCCGCGCACCCGCGCCCGTGCCCACCGTGCTCGTGGTGCACGCGCTCACGGGCGACATGCGCGCGGGTGGCGAGGGTGGCTGGTGGGAGCCCGTCATCGGACCGGGGCGTGCGCTCGACCCCACACGCATGCGGCTGCTGTGCTTCAACAACCTGGGCTCGTGCTACGGCACTTCGGGTCCGGCGGATGAAGGGTTCCCTCGACGCGTGGACGACGCGCGCTTCGGGCCCGCGACTTCCCTGGAGAAGGGAGACCTGCAAGTCGACGAGCGACTCCTGCCCGCCACGCTGACGCCGTGGGATCAGGCGCGCTCCATCCTGTTCGCGCTGGATGCGCTCGGCGTGGACCAGGTGGCGCTCGTCACGGGGGGCTCGCTGGGAGGGATGATCGTCCTGTGCCTCGCCGCGTTGGATCCCGAGCGCTTCGCGCGCATGGCCCCCATCGCCACGGCGGAGTGCGCTTCGGCCTGGGTGGTGGGCTGGAATCACGTGGCGCGGCAGGTGCTCCTCCTGGACCCGGAGTATCCCGAGTCCCCCAGGCGGGGACTCGAAGTCGCGCGGCAGCTCGCCACGCTCACCTATCGCGCCGAGTCGGGACTCGACGCGAGACAGCCTCGGCCCCAGGCGTGGTCATCGCGCGCGCTGTATCCCGTGCAGAGCTATCTGGAGCACCAGGGCGCGAAGTTGGAGGCGCGGTTCGACGGGCGCTCCTACCTCGCGCTGCTCGGCGCGATGGACCATCACGACCTGTCACGCGTGCCCGAGGCGCGCGGCGGTCCCGGCATTGGCCGCATCCTCGCGAGCACGTTGAGCATCGGAATCGACCGGGACCAGCTCTTCTTCCCCGAGCACATGGTGGCGCTCGCGCGCCGTCTGCGCGCGGCGGGCCGTCACGCCGAGCACGCCGTGCTGTCGAGTCCCCATGGGCATGACGGCTTCCTCCTCGAATGGGGCTCCCTGTCGGCCTTGCTGACCCGTGCGCTCGCGCTTCCACCGGGTGTCGCCGGCCGAGACATGCGCATCCCCGCGCTCTCCGGAGCCGTGGCGCGACGCTCATGAACACCGCGGTCATCCCCGGCGCGCGGTGCGCATCCCCGGTCGGGCGCAGTGGACCGGCCTGCGCGGCGCGGCACGTTCGCATCCGGGGCCTCGGTGACCCCGAGGACGGAATGCCTGCCGTCATCCAGGTCGTGCGGCGTGCCCACATCGCGGGGCGCGGTGCGCTGCCCCACCTCACGCGTTGCACGCGCACCCACACTGACTCGCGCAATTGCCTGGAGGACAGGCTGGCCGCGTTCGTCTATGTCGCGGGCCAGGTGCCCACTCCGCCGGACTTTGAGGACCGACACGGTTCAGCCCTTGCGCACGCACCCGCTCTGTCCTGCTCGGTGGCTCCGAAGACTTCATGACCACTCCTGTCTACGTCACGCGCTATGCCCCCCTCCTGCTCGACTCCGCCGAGGGGCTCGCGTCCATCGCCTCGCAGCTTGCTCGCGAGCCTGTTCCGGCCACGCGCGTGGCCGTGCTCTCCTCGCCCGCGTGGCTGACCGCGCGGTTGGAGGCGGCCCTCGCCGCGTCCCTTCAAGGGTCGAGAGAGCGCGCGCGGCAGGAACTGGATGCCGTGCTCGCGCGCGGCTTGCTGCTCCTCGAAGAAACGGAGCGCAGACTCGGAGCGCTGAGCCCCGCCGCGACTGCTGAGGAGGACGGCGCTCGGTATCTCGGTTCGTGGCTGGAACCCGCGCGCCGCGCACTGGACGGGACCCGCTCGACCCATGGGCCCAGCGCGACCCTCGAGCAAGTCGTGTACGGCGCGGGCGAACGGTTCACGGTCGCACTGCTCGCGCGCCTGCTGGCACGACGTGGCCTGCCCACGTTGGACGTAGACGCAGCCGACTGGGTGGTGATGGCGGCAGAGCCTGGCCCGGCGCGCATCAGTCGAGAGCACACACGCGCCCGCGTGGCGGAACTCCGCGTTCAATGGGAGGGCCGCACCGGCCTGCACGCGGGCGGCTTCGGGCGAAGCCACGATGCACGCACGCCCCTCCGCGTCCCAGGCGGCGCGGACGAGACCGCCGCCGTGCTCGCCGCGCTCCTCGGCACACCGCTCACGCTCTGGACGGATGTCCCGGGCGTGATGACCGCGGATCCCGCCTACGTCGCGGATGCGCGACCCGTGCCGCACCTGAGCTACACGGAGGCGTTGGAGCTGGCGCACCTGGGCATGACCACGCTGCATCCTCGCGCGCTCGCCATGCTGCGCGACGCGGACGTGCCCTCTCGCGTGCAGCACCTCGCGCACCCCGAGGAGCCGGGGACCCTCATCGACTCGCATGGCTCGCGCGATGGCAGCCTGCCCACGTGCGTGGTGTCCCTGGAGGACCTCGCGCTGCTCTCCCTGGAGAGTGGTGCGGTGGAGTCCGCGCGATACGTGGGCCCGCGCGCGCTCCAGGCGCTGGAGGCCGAAGGACTCACCGCGTGGATGGCCGCGCAGTCGCCTCCCGGGCATGCGGTGGCCATCGTGCTGCCGCGGACCCAGGTCCCTCGAGCGGAGGAAGTGCTTCGTCGCACGCTGGCCGCGGAGCTGGAACGCGGCGAGCTGGAACCGCCTCGCCTGCGCGCGCCCGTGACGCAAGTCGCGCTCGTGGCCGAGGCCATGGGCCAGGGCGTGAACGTGGCGGGGCGCCTGTTCCATCCCATTGGGGCGCTCGGCATCAACGTGCGCGCGGTGGCACAGGCGGCCACGGCTCGCTCGTTGTCCTTCGTGGTGGATGGGCCCGACACCTCGCTCGCGGTGCGCACGGTGCACGCGGCCTTCCACATCGCCCATGAGGAGGTCAGCCTGCTCGTGCTCGGACACGGCACGGTGGGCAGTCACCTCTTGGAGCAGATCCGCGCGCAGCAGGAGACGTTGGCGCGTGAGCATGGCGTGCAACTCCACCTGGTCGGGCTCGCGGACAGCCGCCGCGTCCTGTTCTCTCCGGGAGGGATTCCGCCCAAGCAGTGGCGTGAGCGCATCGAGAGCGTGCCCATCGGCGCCTCGCCTCCCGTGGTGCGCGCCCTGCTGGAGCCGCTGCGCCGGCTGCCCGTCCCCGTCCTGGTGGACTGCACCGCCGCCGAGGACATGGAGTCCCTCTACCTGGAGGCCTTCCAGCGCGGCATCCACGTGGTCGCCGCGAACAAGAAGCCGCTGACGGGCTCGCTGGAGACGTGGGAGCGACTGCGCGGAACGGCCCGTCATCACCACCGGGCCCACCACTACGAGACGACGGTGGGCGCGGGCCTGCCCGTCATCCAGACGCTCAAGGACCTGGTGCGCACAGGCGACTGCGTGCACCGCGTGGAGGGCTCCTTCTCGGGAACGCTCGGCTATCTCTGCGATGAGTTGATGCGCGGCGTGCCGCTGTCCCGCGCCGTGCGCATTGCTCGGGAGCGAGGCTTCACGGAGCCGCACCCTCGCGAGGACCTCGCCGGAACGGACGCCGCGCGCAAAGCGCTCATCCTCGCAAGAGAGATGGGCTTGCCCCTGTCCCTGGAGGACGTGGTGGTGGAGCCCTTCGTCCCGCAGGCGATGCTGGAAGAGCGTGACGTGGAGCGCTTCCTCGCGTCGCTCGAAGGGCTCGATGCCACCTTCACCCAGCGCCTCCAGGGGCTGAGGGCCGAGGGAAAGACGCTGCGCTACCTGGCCCGCATCGACCCGCGCGCGGAAGACGGCGCGGTGCTCCGCGTGGGCCCGATGCCCGTGGGCCCCGAGCATCCCGCGACGCGCCTGCGAGGCTCGGAGGCGTTCGTGGCCTTCTCCACCGAGCGCTACGCGGACTTCCCGTTGCTCGTGCAGGGCGCGGGCGCTGGCGGTGCCGTCACGGCAGCGGGGGTGCTCGCGGACATCCTGAAGATTGCCCAGTCCCTGCGCGGGCGCTGACGACTCCGCCCGCGCAGGGCCTCGGCCAGGATGAGCGAACCTCGGGCGCAGCGCGCGCAGCTCCGTCGTCGCGTCACCGAGGCTGTCCGGCAGCGACACCTCCGTCGGCTCGTCCGGCGGATGGCGCGACAGGAACGCCCTCGTGCGCTTCGCATGAATGGCCGGGATGAGCGCGCGCACCTAAGCGCTCGTCACCCCGCGGAGGCCTCGGCGGCGCAGCACGGACGCGAAGCGAGACATGCACGAGCGCTCCGCGCAGCAGGGGGCGCGTGTCTCATTCCGCGCGCGGTGTCGCCGCGCTCCAATGCGCGACTACCCGACGTCGCGGTGGCCCGGCATGAGGAAGTTGTCGCGGTCCGCCCAGGCGGGAGGCGGCGATTCGTGGGTGAAGGCGCGCAGCCGCTGGTACTCCGGATAGGGCGCCTGCAATGTCACCAGGTCTCCCGCGCGGAGGCACTCGTCACCCGCCGGGTTGAGCAGCTCCTGTGGCCCTCGGTGCAGCGAGAGCGCCAGGGCGCCGAAGCGGTCTCTCACCTGGGCCACCGTCATGCCCGTCAGGCCCTCGCGCACCTCGAAGAGCGACACCACCATGAGGTGCTGCGCGATGCGGAACGAGTGGATGATGCGCGGGTCCAACGCCGCCAGCGCCATGGCCGGCGCCGCGAGCGAGGAGCTGGAGAGCGCCTCGACATGGAAGGTGTCCCGCACCTTGGCGCCCAGGTCGTCGTCGAAGAGCCGGATGACCACGCGGATGTCTGGATTCAGCCGCCGCGCGTCCAGCGCGATGTTGAGATTGGCCAGGTCATCATCCGTGGCGCAGACGATGGCGGACGCGTGCTTCACATGCGTGCGCGGCAGACACAGCGGGCTGCGCGTGTCGTCAATCAACAGCGGCACGTTCTCGTCGCGCAGCGCCGAGACGAAGGCCGCGTCCTCGCGCTTCTCCACCACCACCACGTCGCGGCCCATCTCTCGCAGCTGCGTCACCACGCGGTAGCCCACGCGACCGGCGCCGCACACCACGACGTGTCCCTTCATCGTCTCGGAGACCACGGCGACCCACTCCTTGTCGTTCTTGTGGCGGGCGAAGAACAGGTACGCGAAGCGCACCACGCCATCCGCCACCAGCGCGATGCCCACCGGCGGGATGACGAAGTTGAGCGTCTCCACCAGCCAGTCATTGACGTACGGCAACGACGGCTGACCGAAGAGCAGGAAGTAGACGTGGTGCAGCGCCTCGCCAAACGAGACGCCCTCGCCGCTCGGCCCCACGTAGCGCCAGTGGAAGAGCAGCGGCCCCACGCCATACAGCGCCAGGGCCAACAGCAACGTCGTGCGGAACCTGCGCATCAGCGCGCGCAGGTAGCGCAGATTCACCAGCAGCCTTCGCCCCCAGGAGGCCATGGCCCCAATCCTACGGCACCGGCGCGATGTCCGTGGTGGCCGCGGCCTTGGAGCGGCGCTTCTCGATGAGCCACACCGCCAGGACGCCCAGCTCGTAGCACATGAGCATGGGGCCAGCCATGAGCGACAGGTTCACCACGTCGCCCGTGGGCGTGATCACCGCCGCCGCGATGAGACACACCACGAAGGCGTGGCGCTGGTAGCGGAACAGCCAGCGCGACTGCACCACGCCGACAATGCCCAGCACCGCCATCACCAGCGGCATCTCGAAGATGATGCCGAACGCGAGGATGAGCAGCAGCACCAGCGAGAGCTGCTCATCCATGGTGAGCATGGGCCGCGTCCAGCGCTCCGCCTGATTGCGCGCGTGGCCCTCGGCCAGCTCCTTCTCCAGCTTCCACACCCCCGCCAGCTCCTCGCTGTGCGTGGGCGCCACGCCCGCCAACAGGCTGGCCGACGCGTCCATCGCGGTCGCGGCGGCCACGAAGTCCTTCTTGCCGAAGGCCTCCACCGCCTCCACCCGCTTCTCCACCGCCTGCTTCAGCACGCCGCGCGCTTGCGAGCCCAACCCGCTCGCCACCGCGTCCACCAGCTTGCCCAGTCCCTCCAGGCGCGCCGCCATCTCCACGCTCGCCGAGGGCACCACCTGCGGCGCGTCGAGCTGTCCGTCGCCCGCGGCGGTGAGCGCCGTGCTGGCCTGCTTCGCGAGTTGCCCGGCGCGCTCGGCGTCTCCTACGCGCAGGAAGCGCAGCGCGTCGTCCGCGGTCAGCTTCGCGGTGTCCAGCCGCTCCTCCAGCGCCATCGTGTCCTCCTCGTTGAGGAGGAACTTGAACATCGAGGGCAACACCACGAAGTAGCAGAACATCGCGCCGGTGAGGAACGCGACCGAGCCCAGCACCACGAAGGGGGACGCATAGCGGCGCTCCTCCGGATACAGCCCCGGTGAGACGAAGCCCCAGATCTGCCAGAGGATGACGGGCGTGGTGAGGAAGATGCCGCAGTAGACACCCACCTTCATCAGCACGTTGATCTCTTCGATACCCGACGTGTAGATGAGCGAGCGTCCCTCGGGGGGAAGCGCGTCCAGCACCGGCCGCATCAGCATGCCGAAGATGGGCTTGGCGAACACGAGCGACACGGTCCCCAACACGAACACCGCGATGGTGCACTTGAAGAGGCGCGAGCGGAGCTCCGTGAGGTGCTCCACCAGGCTCATGCGCAGTTCGGAAGAGTCAGCGCTCGGGCGAATCAGGGCTCAGCTCCGTTTCGGGGCGTTGCGCGCCACGGTGCCAGGGATGGGCGTGGGCGCGGGGGACGACGAGGCGAGCGCGGGCTCGGGCTCGGGCTCGGAGGGGGCCACCAGGGACTCGGTCGCAATGCTGGCCGCGGTCGTCTCCGGCAACTGCGCGGGCTCCGCGGGTGTCACGGCCTCCGCGACCTGGGGAGGAACGGGAACCGGCACCGCCGGCGGCGCCGCGTCCGGAGGCGTGAAGCGCGAACCCGGGCGCCCCATGGGCGGCGGCGGCTCGCGGTTGACCTCCTGGTCCATGGCGTAGAACTCACGCTCCACGACATTGCGGACATCGTCCGTGTGCCGGCGGAACTCGCGCATGAACTTGCCGATGGCGCGCGCCAGCTCGGGCAGCCGCTGCGGCCCGAGCACGAGCAGCGCGGCCACCAGGATGAGCACCATTTCGCCTGCGCCGATGTTGAACATGGTCTGACGGCTCCGGAAGACTGGCGGGGTTATCGCGCCCCGGGACGGCCGGTGCAACCAACACCGACCCACGGGCATTCGCATGTCCCCTCGCGCGGCGGACAACCGGACCACCGCGCCCCCTGCCCCACGGCCTGGACGCGCGGTGCGGCTGCCCGCCCGGCACGGGGTGGGGCCTCAGCGGGGGACCGGCACCGGGACGCCGGCCGGGGCCGCCTGGGTGCGGGCACGCAACCGGTTCTCCACGACCCACAGCATGGGCGGAACCCCCAGGGCCAGGGCGATGGAGACCGTGGCGACGGTCGCCACGCCCCCCAAGTGGCCATCGGGCTCGTCCGACAACAGCTGCGAGGACAGGACGGCCCCCAGCGCCGAGGCCATGTGCTGGACCGCCGACTGGAGCGACATGAAGCGGGCGCGCACCGCCGGCTCGGGCACCTTGGTCACAAGCGTGCTGTAGGACACATTCCGCACGCCGTTGGCGAGCATGAAGGCCATGAACAGCACGGGGATGGGCAGCCAGCGAGGGAAGTCGATGAACCCCACGTAGATGGAGGTGATGCCCAGCGCCACGCCCACCGTGCCCACGCGGAACGAGCCGTACCTGTCCACGAGCCGGCCCGCCGTCCGCAGCGCGATGAAGCTCATCACGCCGCCCGCCAGGTAGATGTTGCCCAGGTTCTCGCGCGGGTAGTCCAGGTTCTGGAGCAGATAGGGCGCGATGTTGGGGATGAGCATGAACGCGCTCATCATCACCAGCGCCGTCATCAGATAGGACAGCTGCACATCCGTGCGCCCCAGCAGTTGCAGGATGCCCACCGGCCGCGCGGACTGCCGCTCCGAGGACAGGTGTCCGCGCACTGGCGGCAGCAGGAAGATGGCGCCCGCGACGACCAGGAGCCCCAGCGCCGACACCCCGAGGAACGGGATGCGCCAGCCGCCCAGCTCGGCCAACCGCAGGGCGATGGGCACGCCCAGCACCGAGGTGATGGAGAACGCCATCATCACCAGTCCCAGCGCGCGCCCCCGCTTCTCGGCGGGGATGAGGTCCGCGATGATGGACATGGAGAGCGCCGTGGCGGGTCCGCCGAACACGCCCGCGCACACGCGAGCCAACAACAGCGTCACGAGCCCCGTGGACAGGCCCCCCGCCGCCGTGGAGGCGACCAGCCCCAGCATGCAGACCGCCAGCGCCTGGCGACGGTCGAAGCGGTCCAGGAACGTTCCGGCCACCAGCCCCGCCACGCTCGCGGCGGCGGTGTAGCTGCCGCCAATCGTTCCAATGTGTGACGACGCGATGCCCAGGCCGCCGGAGAAGTAGGGGCCCAGCGGCATCACCATCACGAAGTCGAGGATGTTGATGAACTGAACGGCGCCGATGAGCAACACCACCTTGCGCTCGAAGGAGGTGAGGGTGGACGGCGCGGCTTGGGGAGCGGACATGAAGGCTTTCAAGAAGGCGCGGCGCGAACGGAGAGCGCGCCGCGATGAGAACGAACCCGGTGGGGAGGCACCGGACGCCAGCAGGCCGGAGGAGTCCTCCGCGGACGTGCGCGCCCCACCCTGCGACAGCCACGGCACGACCCGGATGGAGAGAGCGAGCCCTCTCGTAACTCAGCGCCACTGTCCAGTGCCGCCATCGAGCCCGACAGCGTCGCGCCCGTGCCGCGCGAGAGCAGGGCCCAGGACATCCCCATCACGAGGCCGCGTCGCGCCGGACGCCCCTCCTCCACCATGACGGCCATGGAGGACGGCACCTGCACGCCCGAACAAGCTGAGGAGAGGACCTGGGCCACGCGGCACCCGCTCGAGTCGACGCCCCGCGGAGCGACGCCGAGGGCCACCATGCCCCCTGCCGTGCCCACCGCCAGCACCGTGCGGCGCCCGAATCGCTCCCAGAGCAGCACGCCGAGCACCCACATGCCCAGTGCGATGAACACGCTGGACTTCGCGAGGACCGCCAGCCCCGAGCGGAGGTCCCGCAAGGTCCGACCGCAGACCAGTAAGAAGCCAGGGAGCCCACCGTCGGAGAGGAGCCCTTGAACGGCAGCCCAAAGCACGACCACTCCGCGTTCCGCCGGGGTGAGGGAGAACGACCGAGACGCGGGAGCGGTCATGAAGGCTGGGTTCAGACGCGGAAGCGCCGGACCTCGGCGCGGAGGATCTCCGCCTGACGCTGGAGATTGTCGATGGCTTCTTCCAACTGACGCACCGAGCGCGTCTGGTGCTCGGAGACCCCCTTGATGGTCTCCACCGCCTTGAGCACCTGCTCGCTGCCCTTGGTCTGCTCCTTCTGGGCGCGGTTCAGGTGCGTCACCATCTCGTTGATGCTCTCGATGGAGCGGGTGATCTGCTTGCTGCCGTGCGCCTGCTCCTGGCTGGAGCGCTGCACGTGCTGGGTGAGCGCCTTCATCCGCTCGGCGCTCTTCATGATCTGCTCGCCGCCCTTGGCCTGCTCGTTGGAGGCCTTGGAGATCTGCTGCACCGTCTCGGAGATGCGGTGGATGGCGGCCGTCACCTGCTTGCTGCCGCGCGCCTGCTCCACCGTGGCGCGGGCGATGGCCTTCACCATCTGCGTGGACTTCTGCGTGCTGTCGTTGATCTTCCGGAGCGCGCCCTCGGCCTCGCGCCCCAACTGCACGCCGTCCTCCACGTTCTTCACGCCCTGGTTCATGACCACCACGGCGTTGCGGCTCTCCTCCTGGATGCTGCGCACCAGCTCGGCGATCTCCTTCGTGGAGGCGCCGGTGCGCTCGGCCAGGTCCTTGATCTCCTCGGCCACCACCGCGAAGCCCTTGCCGTGCTCACCGGCCTGCGCGGCGATGATGGCGGCGTTGAGCGCCAGGAGGTTGGTCTGCTCGGCCACGTCGTCGATGACGTTGAGGATGTTGCCAATCTCGGAGATGTGGCGCCCCAGGCTGTCGATGACGCCCGCCGCGCTGCGGCTGTTCTCCTTGATGCGGTCGATGCCCGACAGCGTCTTGCGCAGCGCCTCCACGCCCGTCTGCGCGTCCTCGAAGACCTGCTCGGACAGGCGCGCCGTCTCGTTGGCGTTGGCCTCCACCTGGCCAATGGCCGCGTCCATCTGGCTGATGGCCGAGGACGTGTCCTCCGTGGACGTGGACAGCGCGGTGATGTTGAGCGCCACTTCCTTGATGGAGAACGTCATCTCCTCGATGGCGCTGGTCGTCTCCTCCACGCTGGCCGCCATGGCCTGGACGTTCTCCGCGACCTCGTCGTTGGTGGCGGCCATCTCCATGATGGAGGAGCTGCTCTCCTCGGCGCTCTGGTAGAGCACCTCGACGTTCTCCGCGATGCCCCGGAGCGAGGCCATCATCTGCACCATGGAGGAGGACGTCTCCTCCACGCGCGACTGCACCGTGCCCGCGCCCGAGGACACCGTGGTGCCCGTGCGGTGGATCTGCTCGATGACGCCGGCCACCACGTCGGAGACGCCGCGCACGCGCCCCAGCGTGTCGCGCCAGCTCTGCCCCATGCGGTTGAGCGCCTCGGCCAGCTCGCCCAACTCGTCCGTGGAGTGGCGCACCTCCACGCGGCCGGTGAGGTCCGCCTCCGCCAGCTTGCGCGCCATGGACATCATCGCGTCCAGGGGCAGGATGATGAACGCGTGCGAGATGAGGAACGCCACCAAGAGGAACAGCACCAGCCCCACGCCGAACGCCGCGAGCACCGTGTGGCGCAGCGACTGGAGCACCGGGTTGAGCCGCGTGAAGTCCACCACCACCATCACCTGCCCCGTGGCCCCACCCGCCAGCGCCACCTGCTCCACCACCGCCACGTCCCCGTTGGCGAACGTCAGCCCGTCGAGCGGAGGCAGGGGTGAGCGCGCATGACGCGCGCGCAGCTCCTCGACGAACCAGGTCGGCGGCGTGGCCGGCGCGGTGGCGAGCACGTCGCCTGTCACGGACAGCACCGCCACGACCTTGAAGTCATCGTCCGGGCGGAACAGGCGCTCCAGCCCGAGCGGAGCCTGCGTGCTTGACTGCCCAGCGAGCAGCACCTGGAGCTCCTGGGCCTTGTCGTGTCCGTGCGCGAGCAGCCGCTGCACCAGGTGGTCCTCCACCTGTGCGGGAACGACGAAGTAGAGCGCGCCCAGGATGACAGCCAGGGCCAGCGCGAAGGAGCCGAGCAGGATGCCCCGGAGACCGGGTTTCTTGAAGCGACGTGCCAAGGCCGTCGCACTGTAGGGAGGGAGACACCCGCGGAGCAAGAACCGGGGAAGCGACGAACAAGCCTGCGGGCCTGACTTCCCCCTACCCGGATGCGTAAGGTCGTGTGGATGACGCGCACGCTGCTGCTCACCGACCCCCTCTTCCTCCAGCATGACCCGGGCGCGGGACACCCGGAGTCGCCCGCTCGGCTGAGGAGCATCCTCGGGGTGCTGGCGCGCACGCCGGTGGAGGGCACGCGGCTTCTCGCGCCCCGCTCGGCCACCGAGGCGGAGCTGGCCTCCGTGCACTCCGCCGAGATGCGCGCGTCCCTGGAGGCGCTCAGCGGGCAGAGCGCGCGCATCGACGCCGACACCCAGGTGTCCCCCGACAGCGTGGACGCGGCGCGGCTGGCGGCGGGCGCCGCGGTGCAGGCCGTGGAGGCGGTGATGGCGGGCGAGGCGCAGAACGCCTTCGCCCTCGTGCGGCCTCCCGGCCACCACGCCGAGCCCGAGCGCGCCATGGGCTTCTGCCTCTTCAACAACGCCGCCATCGCGGCCGAGGCGGGCCGGCGCTTGGGCGCCGAGCGCGTGCTGGTGCTCGACTGGGACGTCCACCACGGCAACGGCACGCAGGCCGCCTTCTGGAACCGGCGCGACGTGCTCTACCAGTCAATCCACCAGTTCCCCTACTACCCGGGTACCGGCGCCGCGCCCGAGGTGGGAACGGGGGCGGGCGAGGGCTACACCGTCAACTGCGGCCTGCCCGGCGGAAACAGCGACGCGGACTACGGAATGATTTTCGAGGAGCTGCTGCTGCCCGTGGCCCAGGCGTACCGCCCCCAGCTCATCCTCGTGTCCGCCGGCTTCGACCCCCACCGACACGACCCCATAGGTGGCATGGACGTCACCGAGCGCGGCTTCTCCGCCATGTGCTCCGCGGTGCGCGCGCTCGCCGAGGAGGTCAGCGGCGGCAAGCTGGTGCTGCTGCTGGAAGGGGGCTACTCGCTGCCCGGCCTGTCCCAGTCCGTGCACGCCTGCGTCGAGGTCCTCGCGGGCCGGCGGGACTCGTTTCCCACCGAGCCCGTGCACCGGGATGCGCGCGACGCCGTGGCCGCCAGTCGCCTCGCGCTCCAGCGCTACTGGCCGGTGCTCACGCGAGGCTGAGCGTCATCCGCGCGGCGGCTCGGCCACGCGTCGCGCCGGGCCTCGCACCGCGTGGCGCGCGACCTCGTCCAAGAGCTGCTCCAGCTCCAACGGCTTCTTCAAGTAGCCGTCCACGCCGAACGAGGCCGCCTCGCGCGCGCTCACGCCCTGCCCGGTGACGACCACCACGGGGATGTCCGCCAGCTCGGCGTCCGAGAGCTGGCGCGCGCGGAACTCCCAGCCGTTCATCCGCGGCATCAGCAGGTCCAGGAGGATGACGGCCGGGCGCAGGCCGCGCGACATCAACGCCAGCGCCTCATCGCCGCTGCGCGCGAGCGCCACGCCGTAGCCCTCCAGCTCCAGCACGTCCTTGAAGGCGAGCAGGATGTCGGGGTCGTCATCCACGGCCAGCACGCAGTTCCACGACCCCATGTGCGGTGCTCCCTGAAGAGGATGCCCCACGGTGCGACCGGGTCAGAACGCACGCCATCGCCCTGGTGGCGCGCGGTGATGACGGCCCCTGAACCGCACCCCGCCCCAGGGGGTCACGCCGCCACGCATTTGTGTGCCCGAGCCCTGGCCAACCATGGCAGAAGCGTCCCGCCCCGAAGCGCGGGCGCGGAGGACGCATGTCGGAGACGAGCTACCGGACGGCACTGGTGACGGGGGCCTCGAGCGGCCTGGGTCGCGGCCTGGCGCTGTGGCTGGCGAAGCAGGGGCTGCGCGTGTTCGCCACCGGACGGCGCCTGTCGCAGTTGGACGCGCTGGCGGCCGAGGCCCGCGCGGCCGGCGCTACCGTGGAGCCGGTGGAGATGGATGTCACCGACGAGGCCCGGACCCGGGCGCGCCTCCAGCAACTCGACGACGAGTGCGGCGGCCTGGACCTCATCGTGGCCAACGCCGGCGTCGGCGGCCCCACCCACGCAAAGCGCATGGAGTGGGAGCGCGTGAGCGCCATCATCGACACCAACGTCACCGGCGCCTGCGCCACGCTGTGCGCGGTGCTGCCGCGCATGGTGGAGCGCGGACGCGGGCACCTGGTGGGCATCTCCAGCCTCGCGGGCCAGCGCGGCCTGGCGGGCCACGCCGCCTACTCCGCCTCCAAGGCGTTCCTCTCCACCTTTTTGGAGAGCCTGCGGGTGGACCTGTCCGGCACGGGCGTCCACGTCACGTGCGTCTATCCCGGCTTCGTGAAGAGCGAGATGACGGCGAAGAACCGCTTCCCCATGCCCTTCCTCATGGAGACCGAGGACGCCGTGGAGCGCATGGGCCGCGCCATCTTCCGCGCCCAGTCCGAGGTCCGCTTCCCCTGGCAGCTCGCCGCGCCCATGCGGCTGGTGAAGGTGCTGCCCAATCCCCTGTTCGACGCCGCCGCGCGCCGGCTCAAGTGAGGTCCCCCATGTCGTCCCGTCCGTCCTTCGCCCAGCGCTTCGCGCTCCTCGCCGCGCAGCGCTCCCCCTTCTGTCTGGGCATCGACCCGTCTCGCGACTTGCTCGCGCGCTGGGGGCTGCCGGACACCGTGCAGGGGCTCGGCGACTTCTGCGAGCGGCTGGCGGACGCGGTGGGCCCGCGCGTGGCCGTGGTGAAGCCGCAGAGCGCCTTCTTCGAGCGCCACGGCCCCGGCGGGCTCCAGGTGCTCCAGCGGCTGCTCGTGCGCTTCAAGCAGGAGGGCGCGCTCACGCTGTTGGACGTCAAGCGCGGCGACATCGGCTCCACCATGGACGCGTACGCGGAGGCCCTCTTCGGCGCGGGCAGTCCCTATGACGTGGACGCGGCCACCTTCACCGCGTACCTGGGCCTGGGCGCGCTCGCCAAGACGGTGGAGCGCGCGCGAGCCCACGGCGCCTGCGCCTTCGTCGTCGTGCGCTCGTCCAACCCCGAGGGCGTGGGCCTCCAGTCCGCCATGGACGCCGAGGGCCGCACCGTGGCCCAGGCGCTGGCGGACGGCATCCGAGCCTTCAACACGCAGGCGGGCCCGGACGCGCTGCCCGTGGGCGCGGTGATGGGCGCCACGCTCCCGGAGAGCGACCGCGCCGTCGTCGAGCGGCTGGGCGGCGCGCTGCTGCTCACGCCCGGCATCGGCTCGCAGGGCGCGGGATTCGGAGACCTGCCCCGCCTCTTCTCCGGGCGCGAGCGGCAGGTCATCCCCACCGCCGCGCGCTCCGTGTTGGAGGCCGGGCCCGCGGCGGCCTCGCTGCGCAAGGCGTTGGAGGAGCACGTCGAGCCCTCGCGCCGCTTCCACGACGCCGGGGCCTGAGCGCGACTCCGAGCAGGGCGCCCGCTACCGGGCGCGACTCCGAGCAGGGCGCCCGCTACCGGGCGCGACTCCGAGCAAGGGCGCCCGCTACTGGGCGCCCATCATGAACTGGTCGACACCGACCTGGTTTTTGTCGGGCACCTCTTCCTTCGGCTCGGTGCCCTTCTTGAAGAACATGATCTCGGAGTTCTTCGAGCCCAGCGGCGCCACCTTGCCCGTCTTCTTGTCGATGTTGAGGCGCACCAGGTCCATGGACTGCCACGGGTAGAACTCGGACTGCGGACGGCCCTCCAGCGCGCGCTTCATGTACGCCAGCCAGATGGGCAGCGCCGCGCGACCGCCCGTCTCGTAGCGGCCCAGCGGGTGCGGGTTCAGGTCGTAGCCCACCCACGCCACCGTCACCAGGTCGCGCGTGAAGCCGGAGAACCACGCGTCGAACGAGTCGTTGGTCGTGCCCGTCTTGCCGGCCGCGGGCTTGCCCAACCGCTGCGCGGGACCGCCGGTGCCCTGGAGCACCACGCCGCGCAACAGGTGCGTGAGGATGAAGCCCGTCTCGGGGCTCATCACCTGCTCGCCGGGCTCGAAGAGGCGCGCGTAGCCCGCGGCGACGCGGTCCTGGAGCGGCGCCCACGGGTCATCGAACGCGGTGTGGTCCTCCAGCGTGCGGCCGTAGCGGTCCTCCACCTTGCGGATGAAGTACGTGGGCTTCTTGCGGCCGTAGCGGTTGAACGTGGAGTACACGTTGGCCAGGTCCCACGGGTACACGCACGAGGAGCCGAGCGCCGCGGAGAAGTCCATGTTCATGGGCGTGGTCATGCCGAGCTTCTTGGCCCACTCGGCCATGGGCTTCACGCCCACCGCCGCGAACGTCTTCACCGCGGGGATGTTCATGGAGTTCACCAGCGCGGTGCGCAAGAGCACGTCGCCCACGAACGCCTCGCTGTAGTTCTCCGGCTTCCACGACACCTTGTTGTCCGGGTCGTGCTCCACGATGGGCGAGTCCACGATGACGGTGGCCTCGGTCCAGTTCAGGGTCTCCAGCGCCGCCGAGTACACGAACGGCTTGAAGGAGCTGCCCGGCTGACGGCACGCCTGGAAGGCGCGGTTGAACTCGTTGTCGTCGAAGTCGTAACCGCCCACCATCGCGCTCAGGTACTGGCGATGCGGGTCGATGGAGACGAGCGCGCTCTGGGCCTCGGGGGTCTGCTCCAGCCGGAAGAGCTTCGCGCCCTCCTCGGGGATGTCCTCCGCGAGCTTCTTGTCCCACTGCTCCTTGTCGTCCGTGAGGTCCTTCTTCGTCACGTGCCGCACCACGATGACGTCGCCCACGCTCAGGGCCTTCTTCACCGAGGTGATCATCATCGCGGGGTAGTAGCCCTCCGGGTTCACCTTGCGCGCCCAGCGCATGCCCAGGAGCGGCAGGCGTCCCTGGTACGGGCCCACCTGCACGTCGGCGCCCTTGCCGTCGTCGTCCAACGCGGTGACGACGCCCACGTAGAGCCGGCCGTCGACCAGCTCCTCCTTGCCCATGGCCTTCCTGGCCTTCTCGATGAAGGCGCGGCGCTCGGTCTCGCCGGCCAGTTGCTGCACCGGCCCGCGGTAGCCCTGGCGCTTGTCCACGGAGAGCAGGCCGTCCATCACCGCGTCCTGCGCGGCGCGCTGGCGCTCGCTGTCCATGGTGGTGAAGACCTTGAGGCCCTCCTTCAGGAGCACCGGGTTGCCGTAGCGGTCCACCACGTCCTTGCGGACCTGCTCGGTGAAGTACGGCGCGAACTCGTGGAAGACGTCCTCCACCGGATACACCTTCACCGGCTCGGCGTTGGCGGCGTCATGCTCCGCCTTGGAGATCATCCCCTCCACCAGCATGCGGCCCAGCACGTACGAGCGGCGCCGGCGCGCGGCCTCCGGACGCAGGAAGGGCGAGTAGCGGCTGGGCGCCTGCGGCAGACCCGCGATGAGCGTCATCTCGCCCAATGTCAGGTCGCGAACATCCTTGCGGTAGTAGTTCTCCGCCGCGCTCTGCACGCCGTAGCTGTGGTGGCCGAGGAAGACGTTGTTCAGGTAGAGATAGAGGATCTCCTCCTTGGTCAGCGCCTGCTCCAGCCGGAAGGCGAGGATGGCCTCGCGAATCTTGCGCTTGGGCGTCTTGGCCGTGGCCTCCTTGTAGCCCTCGGCGGAGATGAGCACCGCCTTGGCGGTCTGCTGCGTGAGGGTGGAGCCACCCTGGACGCCGCCGGCCCGCAGGTGGAGCTTGGACATCACCGTCTTGGAGACGGCGCGCGCGGTGCCCAGCACGTCCACGCCCTGGTGGTCGAAGAAGCTGGAGTCCTCGCTGGCGATGAAGGCCTGCACGAGCCGCTTGGGGATGCGCTCGTAGGGCACCACCTTGCGGCGCTCGTTGTAGAACTCGCCGGCCAGCACCGCGTCGTCGGTGTAGACCTCGGTGACGATGGGGGGCGCGTACTCGTCCACCTTCGGGATGGCGGGCAGCCCGTCGGAGAAGATGTAGTAGGCGGTCACCACGGCGAGCGCGGCGGCGGTGGCGCCCGACAGCGCCAGCACGCACGCCAGCTTCAGCAAGCGCACCAGAAAGAAGCGCTTGGGGGGCACGCCGTCGAGGACCAGTTTCGAGCGGCTGCGGTCGTTCTTCGGGTCGGACATACGCGTTCTATCGAGTCCTGAGGCTCAAGGCTGGAGCGCGGCCCGCTTCAGCACGTCCAACAGCTCCGGGGGCATGGGCGCCTCGACGGCGACCTTCCCCCCATGTTCGGGGTGCGGAAACTCAATGCGCTCAGCGTGCAGGAACAAACGTTTGAGCCCCCAGCGCGCCCGCACGTCGCGGTTGAAGGCGAAGTCACCGTACTTCTTGTCCCCGGCCACCGGGTGGCCAATGGCCGTCAGGTGCCTTCTTATCTGATGGGTGCGCCCTGTCTCGATGGTGCAGGAAAGGAGGGCCGCCTCGCTCGACTGCCGGATGAGCGTCCAGCGGGTGAGGGCCTCCTGCATGTTCACCCCCCGACGCGCCTTGGACTCGGCGGTCTGTTGGTGCTCGGACAGGGGCAGGTCGATGACGCCCGAGTCGCGGGCCATCTTCCCCTTCACCAACGTCAGGTAGCGCTTCTTGGGGTGGCCGTGGGTGAAGATCTCGGTGAAGTGCACCATCGCCGGGCGGCGCTTGGCCACCAGGATGACGCCCGAGGTCTCCCGGTCCAGCCGGTGCGCCGGCGACGCGGCGAAGTCGTTGCGGACCGCCTTGGGGCCCAGGTAGGCGCGCACGTAGTCCACCAGCGTACCGCCGGTGATGCCGCTGCCGGTGTGGACCGCCATGCCGCTGGGCTTGTCCACGGCCATGAACCAGTCGTCCTCCGTGAGAACGACGAGTCGGTCGGGCTCCAGGGGCGGCGGCGGGGGGGGCGGACGGTCCGATTTCGGACGCTCCGCGTGGAGCAGCTGCTCCTCGCTGCCTCGGATGGTGAGGACGTCGCCTTCGGCGAGCTGTTGCTCCGGCTGGGCCCGCTTCCCATTCACCCGCACCTTCTTGGTGCGGATCATCTTGAAGAGGTGGCTGACGGGAACGTTGGGCATCCGCTTGCGCAGGTGCTTGTCCAGGCGCATCCCGGCGGTGTCGGCTTCGATTCGGTACTCGATCATTTGTGCTGGCGCCCGGACCAGACCACACGAATAATTCCCGGTCCATGCCGAAAGCCCCCAGTATCGAGAAGCTGCTCCAGAATGGCTCGGCGGAATGGAACCGGCTGCGCAAGGCCGGCCAGGTTCCGACCGATCATACCGGCGCCACGTTCACGCAGCTCTTCTCCGCCAACACGGACTTGTCGGGCCTTGGCCTGATTGGTTCGGAATGGGAGCGGTGCGACCTGTCGAAGGTGAACTTCCGCGACTCGGACCTCTCCAACGCCTACTTCCATGGAGGTCGCTTGCAGGACTGCGACTTCCGCGGCGCCAACCTCGAGGGCTGTACCTTCGAGAAGTTGAAGCTGCTTCGCTGTGACTTCACGGGCGCCAAGGGCCTGGAAGACATCGAGATGGACGACGTGGACATGGACCGCGTCGTGGGCCTGGATGGCGAGGAAGCGCCGCCGCCGCCCCCACCGCCCGCCCAGGGCATCACCGCCTTCACCCGCGAGCAACGCGACAAGGTGCTCGGCACGCAGGGTGGCGCGCCGTCCATCCTGGGCAACGAGCCCCTGGGTGACGACCTGCCGCCCTTCCGTCCGCAGGACCCGCCCGGCTCGCTCTTCTTCCGAGCCCTCAAGCGGATGCCCATGCCGCCCCTGTGGGTGTTGGACGTGCCGGGACTCCGGCCGCTCCTGCCGCAGCGGCTGCCGCCCGGCAACGCGCTGGAGACGCTCTACCGCGAGGCCGTGAAGACGCGGCTGGAGAACAAGAAGCCGTCGGCGGACCCCGGCGCGGTGGACCGCGCGCAGAAGGCCCTGCGCATGGGCACCAAGGACGCCCACGTGGCGGCCATGTACCTGCGCGAAGTGGGCGTGCTGCCGCTGTTCCGCTTCGCCACCGCGAAGACGCTCAAGGACATGCTGCGCGCCTCGGTGGAGGTGGATGACCTGACGGGCGACATCGACCCGCGGACGACGGGCGCGCTCCTGGAGCTGCGGCTGCCGCACGAGGTGGTGGAGCACCTGCAAGAGGCGCGGCGCCGGCTGGCGGCCACGCAGCTGTACACCTCGCTCCTGGAGGCGGGCTTCAGCCCGGAGAACAACTGGGACGAGGCGCTCGAGTCCAGCGACGCGGCCATGGAGCTGGCGCAGCTGGCCACCGGGGAGGACCGCACCGCGCTGTTCGAGGGCTTCCAGGTCTTCGCCGCGCTGCCGGACGAGTCGCGGCTGCGGCGGCTGGCGTACCTGGCCGAGTCCGTCACCAACCTGGAGCTGGTCAGCCGGCTGCCCGAGGGCATGGAGCCCGCGTGGCTCACCGGGCCCGAGACGCGCGAGTGCCACGAGCGCGAGATGACCTACGTGCAGTCGCTCAAGGCCTCGGAGATTCCGGAGAAGGTCGCGGCGCTCGCCAAGGCCGAGCTGGGCGTGCCCGAGGGCGAGGTGCCCGAGGAGAGCGAGGGCGACCTGTTCGTCCACCTGCGCTGCGACGTGTGCGGCAAGGAGAAGCTCATCGTCCAGTCGCCCGAGGAGTGAGGCGACGCCGGGCGCCCCGCGCTCGGCGCTGAAGGGAAGCACGAGAAGGCCCGGCGCGCGTCACAGCGGCCGGGCCTTCCGCGTTTCAGCGGTGCGTGGCGGCGCTCGCCACCGAGGGCGCTCCCGCGGCGGCCATGGCCTGCCCCATCTTCGCGGCGGCGCTCGGGAAGGGGCCGCGCGCCAGCTCCTGGCCGGTGGCGCTCACCACCTGGGCCTGCGCCTGGTGGAAGCCCTTCTCCATCCCCAGCCCCTGGTGCGGCGAGCCATCCGAGTCCGCCACCATGAAGAAGGACGCGTCCAGGTCCGCGGGCGGGGACTCGCCGTGCTCGCGGAACAGCTGGCGCATCTCGTCGAGGGACTCGGCGTAGCTCTTGCGGATCTCCTTGCGCGCGGTGCCTTTGAAGAGCCCGGGGATGTCTCGCAGGTCCACGTGCACCACCACCACGGGGTGCTCCTGGCGCAGGCTGTAGGCGAACTGGAAGGCGTGGTCGCGCAGCACCTCGCGGGTGCCTCGATTCGCGTACAGAACGAGCGCGGGGCGCCCCTTCCCCACGGGGACGACTCGGCCAAGGACGTCCTTGCCGTCATCCGCCGCGCGGGCCGGAATGGCCGCCATCAGTCCCAGCACACAAGCGAGTCCCACGAGAGAGGTCTTCATCGGCAAGCGGTGCCTCCTAGGCATCAGGTGGACCTCCGCAACAGCACTTCTCCCAAGGTGCTGCCCGTCCTCCTTCCCCCACTCCCGCGCCAGGCCGCACGGCGAGCATGGGGCAAGGCCCCGCCTCGGGACTTCCCCACGGAGGGCGGAACCTCGGGCGCCCCGCCCTGCCCTCGGCGGGCACTCCGGCGAGCCCGGCCCGTGGGAGTTCAGCCCGGCAGCGAGTACGTCACCGGCGCGGGCAACATCACGCGCACCTCATCGCCCGCGCGCACGGGGCCCGGACGCTCCACCCACGCGACCAAACCTCGGCGTTGAAAGGCGGCCTTCACGAAGCGGCTCGCCAGTCCTGCGCGGTCCGGGTGGTGCTCGGCGATGACTTCTCCCGGGCCCGTGCAGGGCATGTTCTCGCCCTCCACCACCACCGTGGCCTCGTCGGGAAAGAAGAGCCGGGTGCCGGGCGGCAGGTGCGTCAGGCGGGGGACCCCGGACAGCTCCAGGTTCGCGCCCAGCCACTCGGCCCTCACCTGCGGAACGCCGAGCCGCGTCGCCACCTCCGCCAACTCGTCATCGGCCACGAGCGACAGCTGCCGCGTGTTGCGGATGGGCGTGCCGCGGGGGAACCAGGGCGTGCGGACATCCGCCGGTCGCGTGAGCCCCGCGTGCCGGTCTCCCTCGATGCCCTCGAAGGAGAGCCGCACCTCGGGCAGCTCTCGCGTGACGAACGTCTTCTGCTCGGTGCACAGGAGCACTCGGACGAGGCGGCCAGTGAGGTGGGGAGCGCGCATGGACGTCCCCTCTTCTACTCCGCCACGCGCCGCCGAGTCAGAGCAACGCGAGCTGCTGGGGCTTGCCCAGCGCGCGCGCGTCCAGGCCCGCGTCGCGCAGCGCCTGCGCCAGCTCGTCCGCGAAGCCGTGACAGGTGACGACCTCGCTCGCGCCCGTGGCCTTCGCATACGCCACCAGCGAGGGGAAGTCCGCGTGGTCCGAGACGGGGAACGCCACGTCCGCGCTGTAGCGCCGCGCCGCGCCGGGGTCCATGGCCCACCCCGTCAGCACCGCCGTGGCCCGAGGCCACAACGGAGCGAGCCCACCACCGCGAACCTTGTGCGGCGGGAAGAAGAGGACCTCGCCCTGCTCCACCGCGCCCTCGTAGCGACGCACGTTGCCCACGGGCATGCCCAGCTCCGCGTACAGCTCGGCCATCTCGTAGATGGAGTCGTGCGCCACCAGGCGGAAGCCTCGGCTGGCCAGGTACTTCATCGCCTCCTGGCTCTTGCCCAGCGGGTAGCCCAGCAGCACGGGCACCGCGCCCCGCTCCAAGTGCGCGCGCACCCACGACTCCACCTGCCCCAGCACCTCCGCGCGCGGCGGGAAGCGGTAGCGGGGGTGGCCGAAGGTGGACTCGATGACGAGCGTGTCGCACTCGGCCACCTCCGTCGCCTCGGCGGTGAGCGAGGGCACCACGTTCAGGTCGCCCGTGTAGACGATGCGGCGGCCGTCACTCCGGATGACGCGCAGCTGCGCGCTGCCGAGGATGTGCCCCGCGGGCAGCAGCTCCAGGACGAGCGGCCCCAGCTCGAAGGGCCGGCGGTACGGCACGGCCAGGGGCGCGCTGAGGGGGCCCAGCCGGTGCGCCATGAAGCGCAGCGTGGCCGCGGTGGCGATGGTCCGCTCGTGGCGCGCGATGTGGTCCGCGTGCCCATGGCTGACGAAGGACAGCGGCGACTTGCGCTTCGCGTCCAGGGACAGCGGCGTCCCCGTCAGGTGCAACCCGTTTCGCCTCAGCTCCACACTCATCGGAAGGGCTCGGGATATAGCGCGTCCGGGCGACGTGCGCCGCTGACGTGTGCGCGCTTGGCCGCCCGCGGCTCAGGCGACCGTGCCCTGCCGCCGCGCGCGCCACCAATCCCACGCCGCGGTGCCCACGTCCGAGGCCAACACGCCCGTGAGGATGAGGCCACCGCCCAGCACCTCGCGCGCGCCCAGCACCTCGTAGCCGAGCGCCACCGAATAGCAGGCAGCGAACACGGGCTCCATCGCGTAGATGAGCGACGCGCGCACCGCCGTGGTGCGCGCCTGTGCCCACGTCTGCACGCTGATGGCCAGCGCGCTGGCGAGCACGCCGCACACCAGCACCGCGCCCACGAAGGACGGCGTCCACGTCACCGAGCGATGCACGAACGGCAGGCACGCCGCCGACATCAGCGACACGCCCCAGAGCTGCACCGCCACCAGCCCCATCACGCCTTCCTTGGGCGCGTAGCGCTCGGTGAGGGTGATGTGGCCCGCGTATGCCACCGCGCACCCGAGCGTCAGCAGGTCGCCCCGAGAGAAGCCCGACACGCCCGAGCCCGCGTCCGGCCGCGTCAGCGCGTACATGCCCACCGCCGCCAGCGCCGCGCCCACCAGCGAGCCCACGCGCGGCACGCGGCGGAACAGCACCAGCGACAACAGCGGAACGAACAGCACGCACATCCCCGTGATGAAGGCCGAGCGAGACGGCGTCGTCTCGGTCAGCCCCACCGTCTGGAGCGCGAAGCCCGCGAACAACAGCGTGGCGAGCTGCGCGCCGTGGCGCAGGTTGCGAGGCCGCAGCACCTCGCGGCCCGACAGCGCGCTCAACAGCAGCGCGCCCACCGCGAAGCGCAGCGCGAGGAACGAGAAGGGGTCGCTGAAGCCCAGCGCGTCCTTCACCACCACGAAGGTGACGCCCCACAGCGCGGTGATGAGCGCCAACGCGCCATCCGCCTGGAGGCGCCCCGCGCCCGAGGCGCTTTGCACGATGTTCGACGAGGAATCCAGAACCGACCGCCTGCTGCTAGGGGATGAAATAGAAGGTGACGCCGAGGATGGCGTAGACGCCGAGCAGCATCACGCCTTCGAGCCAGTTGGACTCGCCATCCAGCGCGATGAGCGTCCCGGCGCCCACGCCGATGGCCATGCCCAACACCTCCATGTGGCTGAACTCCAGCGTCAGCGGCTGGCCCAGCGGAATGGAGAGCAGCACCAGCACCGGCGCCACGAAGAGGGCGATCTGCTTCGAGGACTCGAACGCGATGTTGAACGCCAGGTCCATCTTGTTCTTCAACGACATGATGATGGCGGTGGAGTGCTCGGCCGCGTTGCCCACGATGGCGATGATGATGACGCCCACGAACGTGTGCGTGAACCCGAACGTGGCGATGGCCGGCTCGATGGCGTGCACCAGGAACTCGGCCACCACGACGACGCCGAGCGTGGCGCCGAGCAGGACCGCGGAGGCCTTCCGGGTGCCCCAGGTCGGCAGCTCCTCGGGCGTGCCGTGGTCCTCGCCCGCGTACAGGTGCGCGTGCGTGCGCAGCGCGAACAGCAGCGACAGCGCGTAGACGATGAGCAGGATGACGGAGATGGCCACCGACATCGGGAAGATGACCGGGTCGGCCGCGGGCCCGCGCACCGCGTGGAACAGGTCCGGGATGGCCATGGCGGTGAGCGCCAGGAACATGATGGCCGAGCCGGACAGGGCCGCCGTCGTATTGAACGTCTGCTTGGGGAACTTCAGCCCCCCCGCGAGGATGGCCGCGCCCAGCACCAGCAGGATGTTGCCCAGGATGGCGCCGGTGATGGACGCCTTCACCACGTCCGCGTGGCCCGAGCGCAGCGCCGCCAGCGCGATGATGAGCTCGGCGGCGTTGCCGAACGATGCGTTCATCAGGCCGCCCAGGCCGCTGCCCAGTTTGTGGGCGATGACCTCGGTGGCCTCCCCCATCAGCCGCGCCAGCGGGACGAGCGCCACCGCGCACAGGATGAACGTCCAGGTGCCCGGGAAGAGGAAGTGCGAGGCGACCGCGAGGGGGAAGAACACCACCAGCATCCCCATGAAGACGCGGTCGGTGGTGAGCCACGCGCCGCGCTCCTGCTCGGGGGCAGGGGCGCCAGACGGCGGGGGCGTCACGGAAGACAGCGGTGGGGTCGCGGAAGCGGGCGTGCTCACGAGGGCCTCGGCTCGGGATGCGGAAACGGGACGCGTGCTTTTGTCTCAGCCGGGCGGGGCAGCGCAACCCCTGGTGCGTCAGTCCTCGAACACCCGCTCGAGGACGACCAGGCGCTTGCTCCCTCCCGCCGCGTCCCATTCCTGGTTCGTGCGCTGGGTAAGCGAGGGCGGGGCCGGACGAAAGCCCAGCCCGCGAAAAGTCCGCAGCGAGGCCGTGTTGTCCTCGTCGATGTCCGCCCGGACGCGGTCCGCGCCCTGCCGCCGCGCCTCGTCCAGCAGGCAGCGCACCAGCCCGGAGGCCACCCCCATCCGCCGCGCGCGGGGCGCCACCACCAGCGAGCGCACCCACAGGCCCTCCAGGGCCAGCCCCTCCTGCCGGTAGTCGTCCACCCAGGCGAAGCCGTGCAGGCGCCCCGAGTCGTCGAAGGCGCCGACCGCCGCTCCCGCGCGCTCCTCGGGCCTCAGCCCCCATCGCTCGCGAAGCTGGCGACGCAGGAAGCTGGCGGACACCACCAGCCCTTCGCCCGCGAAGACGAGCAGCGCGTCCAGGTCCTCCTCCCGCAACAGGCGCACCGACAGCGTCCCCACGAAGAGGCGCCGCAGCGGAAGCGACCAGCCGGAGAAGAAGAAGTCGCGCACGTGCCGGTAGACTACCCGGGCTCGGGGCCGCGCCCAGATGGCGGAAAGGCCCCGGTGTGCCAGCCACAACGCGGGCCGGGAGGGCCGGGGCAACGGCAACACCACCCTCCCCCGCCGCACCGCCACCACGCGCCCGAGCGGCTCCCCCCCTGGCGGGTCCAGGTTCCCCAGCAACGACGCCGTCGTCCAAGGTTCGGTGGAGCACACCACGTGCGCGGTGAGCTGCCGCCCGCGCCGCACCAGGGCCACGTCCCCGGGCGCCAGGGACTCCATGCCGCAGCGCTGCACCCGGACCGCGTCGCCGCTGCGCAGGAGCGGGTACAGGCTCCGCCCCGCGCCGCGCACCCAGAGGCGGTGGCCATGGGGCAGCGTGTCCAGCAGGTCCAGGAGGGCGTCAGCGGCCGGAGGCTGTCGTGCCATGCGCCACCCACTCCGCGAGGAGGCCCGCCACCGCCACGTCCTTGCGGAAGGCGAGCCGGAAGCCCGGCACCTCGGCCACCACCGCGCCCACGGCGGTCAGCACCCGAGGCCCCGGCTCCAGGTCCGCCACCGCGCGGAACCGCTGGCCCAACAGCGCCGCGAGCAGCTCCGACGAGGCCACGGGCGTCAGCCGCTCGGTGGGGGCCTTCTCCAGCAAGAGCAGGGCGTGCGCGCGGGCCTCGGCGCGCGAGGCGGCCA
The DNA here is from genome assembly GCF_019039035.1 of Citreicoccus inhibens. Lineage (GTDB taxonomy): Bacteria > Myxococcota > Myxococcia > Myxococcales > Myxococcaceae > Citreicoccus > Citreicoccus inhibens. Next base: position 258,140 of record NZ_JAHNZT010000006.1, read on the forward strand.
GGTCCGGCTCGGACGAGAAGGGACTGCCCAGCACACGGCCCCCGGGCAACAGCGCCACCAGCTCATCCGACAGCAACGCCGCGCCTGCTTGGAGGCACAGCCGAGACAGGGTGGACTTGCCCGCGCCGCTCGGCCCCAGCGCCACGAGCGCCGCGTCCCCGAAGACCACGCCCGCGCCGTGGGCGCAGAAGCCGCCCTGACGCAGCACCGCGAGCTGGAACAGGGCGCGCAGGGCGAACTCGGCCGGGAAGGTGGAGAGCGGCGCGGAGGTGCGCAGCGTGTCCCGCTCCAGCGCGAAGCCACCGAGGTCGGGGCGCTCGCGTTGGAAGAGGTGCCCGCCCGGGCTCAACGCGTCGTCGCGCCGGAGCCACAGGGTGGGGCGGGACTCGGACCCCACGAGAAAGGGGCCCGCCTGACATCGCGGCCGCGCCGCGTCGAGGAGCGCGTCATCGACGTCACAGACGCACTCGCCGATGCGCAGCCGCGCCATGCCAGGTCCTCAGTTGCAGGCGGGGCGCGGATCGTAAACGGGGTCGCAGTCGAGCGGGCGGCTCACCGTGAACAGGTCCGAGACGAGCAGCTTCTCGGACCGCACCTGGGGTGGGCGGTAGGGCTTCTTCTGGGACGGCGCCTTCGGTTCCGACCTCATGGGTGCCCCCTTAATACCAGACCGTGATCTTGCCCGGCGTGTCGAACGGGTCACCCGCCGCCACGTCCACGGCGCCGTCGCCGTTGAAGTCGCCCAGCGCCAGCCCCGAGCCGAGCGACTTGATGCCCTTGAAGCGCGCCTGCGCGAAGCCGTCTCCCGCCACGGCGTCGAAGGGCATGGGCCCCGAGGCGCCGTGGTACAGCACCCACACCGACGAGCCCGCCGTGGCGGCCTCGCTCACCACCAGGTCCGGCAGCGAGTCGCCGTTGAGGTCCGCGCTCGCCAGCACGTAGCCGAAGAAGCGCGCCCCGGACACGCTGGCGTCATCCGCCACCTGGAGGCTGTAGGCCGGCTGCGCGCTGAACCCGGCCGTGGTGCCGTCCAGATAGAAGTTCACCCGGTTCACGCTCGGCTGGGACACCACGAGGTCCACCGCCGCCGTGCCTCCAAAGTTGCTGGCGCCCACCACGTCCACGCCGAAGCCGTTGGGGCCACCGCCGCCGGGAGCGCCCAGCGTCAGCGTCTGGAGCGCCTCGGTGGCGAGCAGCGTGCGGTCCGCCACGTTCGGTCCGGAGCGAGACAGCAGCAGGCTGCCCCGGAAGATGTAGACGAGGTTGAACTTGTCGTTGGGCACGGACAGGGACAGCTCAGGGTGTCCGTCGCCGTCCAGGTCGCCCACGCTCGCCTGTCCGCGCCGCCGGCCGAACAGCGTGGACGTCGCGGGCGTGATGGGGGCCTCGGTGCCCTCGATGATGCGGTCCGCCGAGTCCATGGGGATGAAGGGCACGTTGTCCGCTTCGTGTCCGGTCGCGACGGCCAGCCAGTCCGCGCGCGAGCGCCCGAAGAAGAGGAACATGCGCCCGCGCCCGCCGTTCTCGCCGTCCGCGCTGAGCAGCACCTCACCCAGGCCGTCGCCGTTGAGGTCCGGGAGGATGCGCACGGCCCAGCCCAGGTTGGTGGCGCCGACGCCCGCGTGGCCTCGGAACTCCACCGGCGTGGGGTCCACCGGCTGATTGGCCCGGCCGAAGTACAGGAACGCGCGGCCTCGGAACGCGGACCAGCGGGGCGAGCCGACCAGCACGTCCGGCCGCCGCTCGTTGGTCGCGTCGCCCACGTTGCCCACGGCCACCTCGGTGCCGAAGTACTGCTGCGCCTCGGAGGTGGGCGGCAGCAGCACCTGCGGCGCGGCGCTCGCGTTGGTCGCGTCGTAGTAGATGTACACGCCGCCCATGTCCGCGGTGCCCGACGAGGCGTTTCGGAAGTTGCCCGCCACCAGGTCATCCCGGCCATCGCCGTTGAGGTCGCCGCTGGCGAGCGCCGAGCCGAAGATGCCCAGCGTCGCGGTGGGGTTGGTCAACGTCGTCGCGTGCGAGTTGACCAGCGCGGGGATGGTGCGCGGCTCGGAGAGGTTGCCCACCTCGTCGCGCGCGCGGACCTCGATGAAGTACGTGGCCAGCGGCGGCAGCGTGAGCCGCCGCGAGGTGTCGCTCGCGGGCAGCAGGCCGCCGGTCTCCTGCCGGACCTTGTTGCTGTACCACGTCGTCTCGTTCGGGATGCCGCCCGGCAGCTGCGTCTCGGTCGTCCACCGCAAGTCATAGCCGGCGGGCATGCCGGACACGCCGTCGTCGCCGCTGGCCGTCCACGCCACGTCCACCTGGGCCTTGCGCTCCGCGCCGCTGACGAGCGTGCGCGTCACCGAGACCTGCGCCGGGGGCACCACGTCCACCACCGCGGTCACCGTGCGCACCGCCGTGTTGCCGGCGCGGTCCCTCACACGAAGCTCCAGCGAGCCACTGGTGTCATGCGGCAGCACCAGGCGCACCGTCTGCGGCTGCCCGTCCTGCGCCACGCTCGCCGAGGTGGAGACCGGCTGGCCCCGGTAGAAGAACTGGAACGCGCCGCCCACGGCCCCGGCCACCGTCACGTCGAAGTCCGCCTCGGCGTCGCCGCCCGGCGAGACGTCCTTCACGTAGCCCGCCTCGGGCGTGGGGAAGAGGTGCGCGTTGGACGCGGCCACGAAGGTGAGCTGGGTCGCGGGCGGAGACACCGTCGAGATGGTCGGCGGCGTGATGTCCACCGTGTAGTCGACGAAGTCGGAGGTGTGGTTGTTGTTGGCATCCACCATCTCCACGCTCAGGCGCCCTTGCTCGCCGTCCGCCAGCGTCACGGGGAAGGCGAAGTCGCCGGAGCTGGCGTTCGCGAGCGTGGTGCCCACCGCGACCGCCGGCGTGCCCTTGAGCAGCGACACGGTGCGGCCCGCGCAGCGCGTGGTGTGGCCGCGCACGGTGAACTGGAGCCCGGGCGTGCCCGGAGCCTCGTCGTCCGCTTGGATGAAGTCGCGCACGGCGTCCGCTGGTGAGGTGAGCGCCACGTCACAGCCCACCAGGTGGACATCCACCCCGGCGGCGCTGGCGGCGCCGCGGTTGCCCGCGGGGTCATCCACCTCCACCGTCACGTCCTGCCGTCCATCCGGGAAGTTGAGCGTCCCCAGGGCCACGCCCTGGGACACCGTCAGCGCGCCCACCTGGACGCGCGTGCCGCTCCCCTCGGGCGTCGAGTAGACGCGCGCGGTCAGCCCGTCTCCGCCCTGCACTGCCACGCGCACGGGGACGAGCGCCGAGTCGGACTGCTGGCCCGGAGTGGGGCTCTCCAGCGAGAGCACCGGCGCCTCCAGGTCCACCGTCACGGTGCGCGTCACCGCCGCGCTGGGGTTGCCCGCGGTGTCGCGAGCCGTGACAGTCAGCGTGTACGTCTGCGTGCCCGACGCCGGCACGGTGAAGTCATGCGTCACCGCGCGGCCCGAGGGCGTGAGCGACACCGGCGTGAGTCCTGGCTCCAGCGTGAAGAGGACGCCGTCCGCGCCCACGTCCGCGCTGGTCAACATGCTGACGCGGAGCTGGTAGCCCGAGGCCGTTGGATCCGCGTCCTGCGCGGGCCCCAGCGTGGCGCCCACCGCGGGCGCGCTGACGTTGACCGTGGGCGGCACGCGGTCCACGCGGAAGTCCGTCAGCGCCGCCGCGTTGAGCGGATCCAACGGGTTGGGCGGGTTGGCCGGCACCGTGCGGTTCACGTTGCCCACCGTGTCCGTGAGCACCACCACGAGCGACGCATCCGCCTCGGAGAGCGAGGCCAGCGCCGTGAGGGTGACGTCCGTCCGCGAGCCCGTGGAGGCCGCCTGTCCCAGGAGCGCGAGCGACCGCGCGTCACGCACCTGCACGGGCCGCCCATGCTCCAGCCCCGTGGTGGACACGCGCACCACCGGCGCGCCGCTGGGAGACTCAGCCAGGTTCAGGATGCGGTCGCCGTTGGCGTCCCCGACGAACTCGAGCGCCGTCACCTCCGGACGCGAGCCGTCCACGCGCAGCGTCACCGGCGCGGACTCGGCCGTGCGGCCCGCGTCATCCAGCACCACCTTCAGCGAGTACTGACCATCCGGGTACGAGAAGCGTGTGGTGTCCGGCGGCAGCGACGACGCCAGGGTGAACCAGCCGCTGCCATCACGGCACGGCGTGCGGTCCACGGTGAGCGCGATGTCCGTGCACACGTCCACCACGGCCGACGACGACGCGCCGTTGAGCGTGAAGGACAATGGGCGCTGGATGCCCGGCGTGGCGGGATCCTGGTCCTCGTTCAGCGAGTACTGCGTGGAGGCCCCCGGCGCGGTGAGCGCGATGGCCTCGGGCGTGGTGTCCAGCGTGTAGAGCGCGCTGGCGCAGGCCCCGGCGCCCGCGGTGTTGGTGAGCACCGCGCGCAACACGTTGACGCCCTCGCGCAGCGTCACGGCCGTGAACGTCTTCTTCACCTCCGCGGAGGCCACGTCCATCGAGCCCACCTCCGTGGTGTCGCGGTACAGCTTCAGCACGCCCGAGACGCCCTCGCCGAACGCGAGCGTCATGGGCACCGACAGCCCACCCGTCACCGCCGTGCCGTCCGCGGGGCCCAGCGTCCGATTCGGATCCGGCGCCGAGAACGACAGCGAGGACTGCGCGAAGGCGGACGCCACCGCCACCGTCTGCGTGGCTGAGTTGCCCGCGGGGTCCACCGCGCGCACCGTCAGGGTGCACGTCCCCGTCGCCGGGATGGAGATGCCGCGCAGCGTGGCCACTCCCGCGCCGTTGGCGACCGCGGACGCGGTGCCCGTCAGGCCACAGCCATCCACGAACACCTGCGCATCCGCGTCCGTCGTCACGTCCAGCACCACCTGCATGCCGGGCAGCACGGACGTGTCGACGAAGTCCGCCCCGATGCGGCCGTCCACCGCGTCACGCACGGTGGCCGTCAGCGCGGGCTTCGCCGTGTCGCGCCGCGAGACGATGCGCTGGCTGCGCCCGCCGCCCGCGCACGAGGCCACCAAACTCCAGGCCCCATCCTGGGTCAGCGGCGCGGTGAGCGTCGCGGCGCCACCCGAGGCCGTGGCGGACACGCTGGTGGCCGTGCCGTCCGGCGCCACCTGCGCCAGCGTCACCGCGCCGTTGGGCGCATCCACGCGGACCGCCACCGAGTTGCCCGTGACGAACTCGCGCGCGGCCGGCTCCACGATGCGGCAGGTGGAGCGCCCCATCTGCACGGACACCGTCGTGGGCTGCGAGCAGGTCTGCAGGCCCGCTGAATTGCGCACACACGCCTTCACGGTGTTGGCGCCCTCGGCCAGGTCCAACTGGAACGCCGCCACCCGGTCCGCGCCGCTCGCCACCGTCGCCACGCGCAGCGGCTGCCCCAGCCGGCTCGTCACCGTGGTCCACAGCTCCACGTCCGTGCCCACCGGCAGCCCGTTCACCTTCACGCTCGCCGGCGCCTGCACACCGTCCGCGGCGTCGCCGTTGGCATCGCTCGTCACCACCGCGGGCACGTCCAACGTGAGCACCGGCACCGCGCTCGCGACCACCACCTGAAGGGGCTGCTCGGTGACGTTGCCGCCCGAGTCCGTCAACCGCAGCCGGAAGTCGAAGGTGCCATCCCCCGGCACGGTGACGGCGGTGAACGTCACGGCGCCGGCGCGCACCTGCGTCTGCACCGCGTCCGCGCCCTCGCGCGACAACACCGCCGTGCTGCCATCCTCCACCGAGCGCACCACCGCCACCACGTCGAAGGTGGGGCTGGCCACCGGAGCCACCGGCGAGGCCACCACCAGCCGGGGCGCCTCGGTGTCCAGCGTGAAGCCGCGCGGCGCGGACGTCACGTCGCCCGTGGCCCGCTTGAGCACCGCGGTGCAGCGCGCGAGCTGCGCCTCCCGCACGGGCTCGGTGAGCGTGGCCACCACGGTGGCGCTGCCGTCCTGGCCCAGCGTGAAGGGCACGGGCGCAAGTCCGCACACGCCCGCGCACGAGAGGAGGCCGCTGGCGCCGCGCAGCGCGGTGCCCTTCAGCCCGAAGCGAACCTGATAGCCCGGCGTGGCGGGGTCGGCGTCATCCACCTCGCGCAGCACCTGCCCCTCGGCGGGCGAGGTGAGGTCCACGCTGGGCACCTCGGTGCCCACCGCCACGGAGACCGTCTGCGTGGCCGTTCGCCGCGAGCCCGACTCCTCCACCGTCACGCGCAGCACGCTGGTGCGCAGCGGCAGCGTGACCGACGCGAAGCGCACCTTGGCGCCTTCGATGCGCGCGGCCGGTCCCGCGGTCCAGGTCTGCTCACTGCCGGCGCGCACCTCCAGCTTCGCGCTCGCGAGCGTCACCTCGCGGCCCGCCGTGTCGCGGCCCACCGCCACCACGTCCTGCTGGAAGCCATCCGTGCCGGGGTCCGCATCCTCGTCGAGCGCCAGCCGCTGCCCGTCCGTGGGGGACTCGAAGGCCACCGCGAGCTGTGACTCGACGGGCGGCTCGCCGCCGCAGGAACACCCGGAGATCCACACCGCGGCCATCGCCGCCAGCAAGCCAGTCCAAGTCGCTCGATGCATGCCCGTCACTCCTTGCGTCGAAGTGGGGACCCGGTTCCCCTCGCCGCGAGCACCAACACCTGCCGCTCCACCAGGAGCGCCACGAAGCGCGCCGTGTCCTGACGACATAGCGCTGGATCCACGTCGAACTCCTCGCACAGCTGCCGCGAGATGTCCTCCACCGAGCGCTCGCCATCCGCCAGCTCCAGGATGCGCTCAGCGACCTCGGAGGCCCCCGCGTCATCCTCGAAGGTGTGGAGGAACGTCTCCCCCGGCCCCAGGACCGAGAGCACGCCCCGCGAGCGCACGGAGACGGCGTCGGGGTGCAGTCGGGGCACCGCGCTCAGCCAGTCGTCCATGGGGATACGGCTCGGGGCATGGGGGAGGACACCATCTTGTCTCCGGGAGTGGGAGCGCGGTGTCCCGTGCTCCCCCGGCCCTGATGGAGCACGGCGGGCATGCTACCCGGGGAGCCAGGACGCCACCAAGTGTGGGGAAGCGGCCGGATGGGCTCGGGGACCATGGCTGTCCTGGCGAGACCGTGGTTGATGGCGGCCCCGCGTTCCCTCCGGCCCGGAGCGGAGCGCGGGGGGGAGTGGCGCCATGGAGGCGATGCCGGATGGTGGACACGCGCCTGCCCCGCGGCAGGGGTGGTGGGGACGACACTGGAAGTGGGTGATGGCCGTCATCCTCCTCGGCGCGCTCGGCGCGTGCGGATGCCTGGGCGCCATCTTCTTCGGCCTGGGCCTGGGCCCGCTCAAGGACAGCGCGGGGGCCTACGCGGAGGCGGTGGCCATCGCGCGAGACAACCCCCTCGTTCAGCAAGAGCTGGGGGCGCCCATCCACCCGAGCTTTCCTCGCCACGCCTCCACGAGCACCCTCAATGGACACACGCGCACGGCCTTCACGCTGCCGCTCGACGGCGCGCGCGCCAACGGGACGCTGCACGTGAAGGCCGACGAACAGGCTGGCCAGTGGGTCTTCCTCCAGCTCTACGTGGAGCTGGAGGACGGCCGCATCCTCGACCTGCGCCCGGACCAGGACGCCACTCCCGACACGGAGCCGGCGCCACTCCCGGGCCGCGGGCGCGACATCGAGCTGTAGCCCCAGAACGACACAGGGGCGGCGCGGAAGTGCCTCTCCGCGACCGCCCCCGTCATGCGGCGTCACCCCAAGCGGCGCGCGCGACTACTTGAGGCCGTGGATGGCCTGGCGCAGCGCGGGGAGCACCTTGAAGAGGTCCTCCACCAGCCCGTAGTCCGCCACCTGGAAGATGGGGGCCTCCGGGTCCTTGTTGATGGCCACGATGGTCTTCGAGCTCTTCATGCCCGCCAGATGCTGGATGGCGCCGCTGATGCCCGCCGCGATGTACAGCTGCGGAGCGACGACCTTGCCCGTCTGGCCGACCTGCAAGTCGTTGGGAACCCAGCCGGCGTCGCACACCGCGCGCGAGGCACCGACGGCGGCGCCGAGTTCATCGGCCAGCGCCTCGATCTCCTTGAAGTCACCCTTGGTGCCGCGACCACCGGACACCACCACGCGCGCCTCGGTCAGCTCGGGGCGGGCGCTCTTCACTTCCTTGAAGTCGACGAACTTCGTCTTGGAGGCCTCGACCTTCGCGGCGAAGGTCTTCACCTCGGCGGCGCCCTGGCCCGTCGCGGCGGCAGGGAACTCCGTGGCGCGCACGGTGAACACCTTCACCGGCGTGGTGAGCTTCACCTCGGCGAAGACGTTGCCGGCCCACATGGGGCGCGTGAACGTGACGTCCGCGCCCGAGCCGTTGATGGCCATGACGTCGGTGGCCATGGCGGCCTTGAGGCGAGCGGCCACGCGCGGCATCAGGTCCTTGCCCTGCGCCGTGGAGGCCATGCCCACGTAGTCCGCCTTCAGCTCCTGCGCGAGCGCCGCGATGGCGGGCGCGTAGGTCTCGGCGAGGTAGTGCTCGAACTCGGGGGCGGCGGCGGTGTGGACCGCCTTGGCGCCGGTGCCCTTGAGCTCCTCGGCCAGCTTCGCGGGGTCCTTGGCGAGCAGCACCAGGTGCAGCTCCGCGCCGGCCTTGTCGGCCAGGGCCTTGCCCGCGGAGATGGCGTTGAGGGAGGCCTTGCGCAGGTTCCCGTCCGGCTGCTGCTCGGCGACGATGAGAACGATTGGCATCTGTCTGACTCCAGTCTCTCGAAAGGGTGCGTGACGAAGGGAGCGCTCGCGCGACTCAGACGACCTTCGCCTCGTTGTGAAGCTTCTCCACCAGCGTGGCCACGTCCGGCACCTTGATGCCCGCCTTGCGCGCGGGAGGGGCGGACATCTTCAGCACCTGGATGCGCGGCGTGACGTCCACGCCCAGCTTCTCCGGCGTCAGCTCCTCGATGGGCTTGCTCTTGGCCTTCATGATGCCCGGGAGGCTCGCGTAGCGCGGCTGGTTCAGGCGCAGGTCCGTGGTGACGACGGCCGGCAGCTGCACCTCCAGCGTGGCCAACCCGTTGTCGACCTCGCGCACCACGCGCACGGCCTTGCCGTCCGCGGTCAGCGCCACCGCAGGCACCTTGTTCTTCTCCGCCTCGCTCTCCAGCGACTCGACCTTGGAGGCGAACGTGGCCTGGCCCCAGCCCAGGAACTCGGCCAGGTACTGGCCCACCTGGTTCTGGTCATCGTCGATGGACTGCTTGCCCAGCACGACGAGGTCCGGCTTCTCCTTCTCCACCACCTTCTGGAGCAGCGCCGCGATGCCGAGCTGATCCAACGCGCCCGCGTGGTTCACCCACACCGCCCGGGTGGCGCCCATGGCCAGCGCGTGCCGCAGCTGCTCCTGCACGTCCTTGGTCCCGATGGAGACCACCACGACCTCGCCGCCGTGCTTCGCCGCGAGCCGGAGTCCTTCCTCGACCCCGATTTCGTCGAAGGGGTTGATCTTGTACTTCAACCCCTCCTGGACGATGCCCGACCCGTCCGGCTTGACCTTGATCTTCGACTCGGGATCTTCCACGCGCTTGGCGGTGACGAGAATCTTCACGGCGTTGCTTCTCCTTGCGAGGAGCGACTGGAAAGTGCGGCGGGCCAACAACACCCTGCGCGGTGACTTGACGCACCGCGCGACCGGGCAGGATTAATAGGCATTCGCGTGACGCGGCGGCAACGGGAAACGGCCGCCGGCCACAGTTTTGCTGTGCTACTTGAACAGTTCCTTCGCGATGACCAGCCGCTGGACCTGGCTGGTCCCCTCGTAGACCTGGATGAGCTTCGCGTCGCGCATCAGCTTCTCCACCGGGTACTCCTTCATGTACCCGTAGCCACCGTAGACCTGCACCGCGTCCGTGGTGACCTTCATGGCCATGTCCGCCGCGAAGCACTTCGCGTAGCTGGACTGGAGCGTGTTGCGCTGGCCCTGGTCCAACACCCAGGCGCTCTCGTAGGTGAGCAAGCGCGCGCCGTGGGTGTTCATGGCCATGTCCGCCAGCATGAACTGCACGCCCTGGTGCTCGCGGATGGGCTTGCCGAAGGTCTGCCGCTGGGCGGAGTAGTCCAGCGAGTGCTCGAGCGCGGCGCGGGCGATGCCCACGGAGATGCTCGCGGTGAGCGGGCGGCTGTTGTCCAGCGTGGCCATGGCCACGAGGAAGCCCTGGCCCTCCTCGCCGATGCGGTTGGCGACCGGCACCCGCACCTCGTCGAACGTGACGGTGGTGGTGTTGCTGGCGCGCTGGCCCATCTTGTTCTCGTGCTTGCCGGTGGTCAGGCCCTGCGGACGGCCCTCCACCACGAAGCAGGTGATGCCCTTGTGCTTCTTCGCCTTGTCCACCGTGGCGAAGACGGTGAACTGGTCGGCGTAGCCGCCGTTGGTGATGAAGCACTTGGAGCCGTTGAGCACGTAGTGGTCGCCCTCACGACGGGCGGTGGTGCTCATGGCGGCGACGTCCGAGCCCGCGCCCGGCTCGGTGAGGCAGAAGGAGGAGAACTTCACCTTCTGCGTGAAGGGCGTCAGCAGGCGCTTCTTCTGGTCATCCGTGCCGTGCAGGATGATGGGCAGGTTGGCCAGGTCATTGGCGATGAGCGACGTGGCCACGCCCGCGCAGCCCCACGCCAGCTCCTCGCACACCATCACCTGCTCGAGGTGCGACAGGCCCAGGCCGCCGTACTCGGACGGGATGGCCATGTTGATGAGCCCCAGCTCGAACGCCGCGGACAGCAGGTCCTTGGGGAACTCCGACGTCTCGTCGTAGTGCGCGGCCTTGGGGCGGACCACTTCGCGGGCGTACTTGCGCGCCGCGTCCTGCAATGCGCGCTGCGATTCGGTGAGCTGGAAGTCCATGCGGCTCCTCGGGTTGATTCAGTAGTCAACAATTACCCTTGGAGCCGCCGGACCGCCAGTCCTACGTACTAGCCCTTCGTCTTGGGGACCTTCTCCCAGTCCGCCAGGAACTTCTTGATGCCCGCATCGGTCAGCGGGTGGTTGGCCAGCTGGGTGATGACGCTGTAGGGAAGCGTGGCCACGTGCGCCCCCATGCGAGCGGACTGGAGCACGTGCACCGGGTTGCGCACGCTGGCGACCAGCACCTGGGTGTCGAAGTCGTAGTTCTGGAAGATTTCCAGGATGTGGGCGATGAGCTCCATGCCGTCCTGGGAGATGTCATCCAGGCGTCCCACGAAAGGCGACACGTAGGTGGCGCCGGCCTTGGCGCACAAGAGGGCCTGGTTGGCGGAGAAGCAGAGGGTGACGTTGGTGCGGATGCCCTCGGCGGTGAGCGCCTTGACGGCCTTCATGCCCTCGACGCCCATGGGAATCTTCACGACGACGTTGTCGTGAATCTTCGCCAGGCCGCGGCCTTCCTTGATGAGCTCGGGCGCCTCGAGCGAGACACACTCGGCGCTGATGGGGCCGTCCACGATGGTGCAGATTTCGCGGATGGTCTCGTCCAGGCTCCGGCCCACCTTGGCCAGGAGCGACGGGTTGGTGGTGACGCCATCCACGCAGCCCATCTCGTGGGCCTTGCGGATCTCCCCGACGTCGGCGCTGTCGATGAAGAACTTCATCTCGTCCCCTTTGGGATTGAACCTGCAGGTAGAGGGTGGGTGCGGCCAGTCGCAGGCAGCCGGCCGTGCAGGCCCGTAACCGATGCCCCCCCATGCGTCAAGGGTGGCCAGGGCCCCGGGCCCGGGGATAAAGGTAGCGCCCGTCGCCATGGCCCGCTCCCCTCGCTCCCCTGCCAAGAAGCCCCGCTTGCGGGCCCTCCCCGGCCGCTCCGCCCCCACCTCGCCGCCCGTCATGGACGAGGACGAGGACGCCGCCGCCACGCTCGCCTACGCGCGCGGCGTGCTGGAGGCGGAAGCCCACGCCATCCTCGGCGTCACCGAACGCCTGGGCCCGTCCTTCCTGCGCGCGCTGAAGCTGGTGCGCGAGTGCACGGGCCAGGTCGTCGTGACGGGCATGGGCAAGGCGGGGCTCATCGGACAGAAGCTGTCCTCGACGCTCGCGTCCACGGGCGTGCGCTCCGTCTTCCTGCACCCCGCCGAGGCCGTGCACGGCGACCTGGGCCGCGTGGGCCGGGGCGACGTCATCCTCGCGATGTCCAACAGCGGCGCGACGGAAGAGCTGGTGCGCCTGCTGCCGTCCTTCAAGCGCATGGGCGTGCCCGTGGTGGCGCTCACCGGCGACGCGGAGAGCGCGCTCGCGCGGGGCTCGGACGTGGTGTTGGACATCGGGCGGATTGAGGAGGCGTGCCCCATGGGGCTCGTGCCCACCGCCTCCACCGCCGCGCTGCACGCGGTGGGCGACGCGCTGGCCATGACGCTGTTGCGCTCGCGGCCGTTCGGCACGGACGACTACGCGCTCCTGCACCCGGGCGGCAAGCTGGGGCGCTCGGTGCTGCGCGTGTTCGAGCTGATGCGCTCGGGGCCCTCCAACCCCGTGGTGCGCGACACCGCGCGCCTGTCCGAGACCGTGGTGGTGATGACCAACACGCCGGGCCGGCCGGGCGCCGCCTGCGTGGTGGACGCGGCCGGGCTGCTGGTGGGCATCTTCACGGATGGAGACCTGCGCCGGCTGGTGGAGCGCGGCCACACCGACTTCGACGTGCCGGTGCGCGCCGTCATGGGCAAGCGCCCTCGGTGCGTGACGCCGGACACGCTGGTGCTCGCCGCGACGGCGCAGATGCGGGAGCTGCGCGTGGATCAGCTCCCGGTGGTGGACGTAGAGGGCCGCGCGGTGGGCCTGCTCGACGTGCAGGACCTCCTGGCCTCCAAGTTCGTCTGAGGAGGGTTCGTCTGAAGTCCCGCGCGGGGCCTACTGGGCCAGCTTGGCCTGGAGGCCCGCCTTGCCCGAGTACTCGGGCGCGTCCTGGGCCAGCTTCTCCCAGAGGGCCTTGGCGCCCTTGGCGTCGCCCTTGGACTTGAGCGTGTCGCCCAGCGCCTCCACCGCGGCGGCGTCCGCCTGCACCGCCACGCCCCAGATGCGCGTGGCCATGGGACGCCCCAGGCCCACGAGCGCCCAGGCCATGCCCGCCTTGGCGCGCCCGTTCTGCGGCTGGAAGGGCACCACGCGCGTGTAGTTGGCCAGGGCCTCCTGGTAGCGGCCGTGGGCAAGGTGCTCCTCGCCCTCCTCCACCAGCTTCGCCAACCCCTGGTCCATCTCCGGCGTGTGCTCGGTGTTCTGCACCGCCTCCACCATCTCCGGGGTGAGGGCGCGCGGGCCATCGGCCTCGGCGGGATTGCCCCGGGCCGGCATGGCGGCCACTGCCTGGGACAGCCGGATGCGGCGGTCCGCGGCGCGCGTCTCCAGATACTTCTGACGCCCACCGGCCTTCACGGTGTCCCTGGCCGTCTGGCTGAGCTGCTTGGCCATGGGCGCGCGCGGCGAGTTGGGGCGCGTGTTCACCAGCGTGTCGAAGCCCTCGGCCGCCTTCTTCAGCGCGGACAGGTCCTCCCCTTGGGTCTCGAACAGGACGGATGAGCGCGCGAAGAGCGCCTCTTCCTGACCGGGCTCCAGCTCCAACACGCGGGTGTAGACCGCGAGCGCGCCCGCCGCGTTGCCGGTGAGGTAGAGCGAGTTGCCGCGCATCACCTCCACGTCCAGCACCGGGGTCAGCGCCGCGCGCGCACACGCCGCCGCGCCCGCCGTGTCGCCCTTCGTCACGCGCTCCTGAGCCACCGTGGCCATGGCCTCCAGCGCCATGCCGGGCGTGAAGCCGCAGTTCGCCGCCTCCGCGGTGGGCACGGGCGCCTTGCCCAGCTTCTTGCGCGCGGCGAGGAACACGTCGCGCACCGGCTGCGCGCGGCCCTCGGCCTGCTGCAGGTAGGTGATGGCGTCCGTGTGCCGGCCGTTCAGGTAGTAGAGCCGCCCCAGCGACGAGGCGATTTCAAACGTCTTCTCGCGCTCGCGCAGGCCCTGGGTCGAGTCGAGCTGCTTGAGCAGTTCGTCCGCGGACGGGGGCGCCCGGCCCGGCTCGGCCACCGCCGGATGACCCACGGGCAGCGGCCCGGTGGGCGCGGCCGGCGCCATGCCCGAGGCGCCCAGCGTGGGATGTCCGGGAGGCAGCGCGCCCGCGGGGGTCGCGGACGCCGTGCCCGGCGCGGGGTGCCCGGCGGGCATCGCGGCCGTGGGCGAGGCCTGCGTCCCCGGGGGGATGACCGGGTGGCCAGGAGGAAGGGGCGAGGGCTCGGCGGCGAGCAGCGCCGCGGCGGCCAGGGCGAGGGGGAGGCTCATGAGTCGTTCACCGGGAGGCGGGCAGTGCTCGCGTCGGGCCACCAGCGGGCCTCGCGCTTGTGGACATCCTGCGGGGCGAGCTTCCCCAGGAGTTCCTTCACGGACATCCCCAACACGGGATGCTTCACCTCGGGGGCGAGCTGCGCGAGCGGCTCCAGCGCGAAGCGGCGCTTGTGCAGCTCCAGGTGCGGCACCTGGAGATTCGGGTCCGCGACCACCTGCTCGTCCCACAAGAGGATGTCCAGGTCGATGGGCCGGGGAGACCAGCGGGGCCCTCCCCGACGGCGTCCCAGGTCTTCCTCAATCTGCTGGAGGATGCACAGCAGGCGCTGCGGTGCCACCCCGCACTCCAGGGCCACCACCGCGTTGAGGAAGCGAGGCTGCTCGGGCCCCACGGGCGCGCTGTCGAACAACGACGAGCACGCCAGCACGGCCACGGCATCAATGCGAGACATGGCGTAGAGGGCGGCGACGAGTTGGGCCTCGCGGTCCCCCTCGTTGGACCCCAGGCCGACGTAGACGGTAGCGCTCACGGCTCCATCTCAACCGGATTCACCAGGGTCCCGATTCCCTCCACCTCCACCTCCACCGTGTCCCCGGCCTCCAGCTTCCCCACGCCCGAGGGCGTCCCCGTGCTCACCAGGTCGCCGGGCAGCAGCGTCATCACGTGCGAGATGAAGGACACCAGGCGGGCGGCGTTGAACACCATGTCCGAGGTCCGGCTGTCCTGCCGCACCTGCCCGTTGACGCGGGCCTGGATGCGCAGGTCCCCGGACGCCAGCCCCGTCACGGCCCACGGGCCCGCGCAGGCGAAGGTGTCGTAGCCCTTGGCGCGCGTGTGTTGAGTCTCGCGCTTCTGGATGTCGCGCGCCGTCACGTCGTTGAAACAGGTCAGGCCCCAGATGGCGCGCGCGGCGGTGGCCTCGTCCGCGTTCTTCAGCCGCTCGCCAATGAGCAGCGCCAGTTCGGCTTCGTAGTGCACTTCCTGGCTCGCGCGGGGAATGCGGATGGGCGAGCCATGGCCGTTCAAGGCCGTAGACGGCTTGGTGAAGATGAGCGGCTCGGAGGGGATGGGCTTGCCCATCTCCTCCGCGTGCTTGCGGTAGTTCTGCCCGATGCAGACCACCTTGGACGCATCCGAGGGCACCAGCAGGGTCAGCCCCCCCAGCAAGCGGCGGATGCCCGTCTCCTTGCCTCCCGCCCAGGGCGCCGCGGTGAGGACCACCACCTCGTTGCCCTCGACCCGGCCGTGGTGCGCGCGGCCCTCGTGAAGGAAGCGGCAGTAACGCGCGGTCATTTCGTCCCCTGGAGGCCGAGCACGTCGGCCATGTCGTAGAGCCCGGGCGCGCGCTTCGCCACCCACCGCGCGGCGCGCAGCGCGCCCAGCCCGAATTGGTCTCGATTCGTGGCCCGGTGGGTGAGCTCGATGCGCTCGCCCTCGCCGAAGAAATACACCGTATGCTCGCCCACCACGTCGCCGCCGCGCAGGGTCTGCACGCCAATCTCACCCGGCGGGCGCGCGCCCACCTGGCCCTGCCGCGCGAAGGTGAAGTCGTCGCTCGAACGCCCGAGCGCCTCGGCCAGCACCTCCGCCAACCGCAGCGCCGTGCCGCTGGGCGCGTCCTTCTTCATGCGGTGGTGGGCCTCCAACACCTCCACGTCGAAGCTCGGGCCCAGCACGCGCGCCAGCTCGGCGGCCACGCGGAAGACGAGGTTCACGCCCACCGACGTGTTGGGCGCCGCGACGAGGGGGACCTTCGCCGCGCTCGCGCGCAGCGCCTCGGTCGTCTCCGGAGTGAAGCCCGTGGAGCCCACCACCATCGCCACGCCGCGCTCGGCGCACGCGCGCGCATGGGCCACGCTCAGCTCCGCGCTGGTGAAGTCCACCACCACGTCCGCGGGCGCCGCGTCCAGCGCGCGCCCCAGGTCCTCCTCCACGCACGCAAGGCCCGTGGAGGCCCGAGCCTCCGCCGCGCGCCCCGGCCGCACCGTGGCCCCCACCACTTGCAGGTCCGCCGCGGCGCGCCCAAGCCGCAGGAGCGTGCCGCCCATGCGGCCGGTGATGCCGGTGATGACGATGCGAGTCATGCGCGCCCTCGGGACGGCCTACTTCAGCAACCCCAGCTGCGTGAGCGCGGCCTTCATCAGCGGCACCTGCGACTCGGACAGCGGCACCAGCGGCAGGCGCACCTCGGGGCCAAAGAGGCCCATCAGGTGCAGCGCCCACTTCACGGGGATGGGGTTGGACTCGGCGAACAGGCGCCGGTGCAGCTCGTTGAGCCGCACCTGGAGGTCGAGCGCGCGGGTCATGTCGCCACCGCGCGCCGCGGCGACGAGGTCCGCCATCATGCGGGGCGCCACGTTGGAGGACACCGAGATGACGCCCTTGCCGCCGCACGCCATCGTGGGCAGCACGGTGAAGTCGTCACCGGACAGGACGATGAGCCGCTCGCCGCACTTCTCGCGCAGCTCCAGCGCGCGCCACGGGTTGCCCGTGGCCTCCTTGATGGCGACGACCTCGGGGAGGTCGCACAGCCGCCGCATCGTCTCTGGCAGGAGGTCCACGCCCGTGCGGCCCGGGACGTTGTACGCCACGATGGGGAAGCCCGGGTGCGCCCTGGCCACCGCGCGGTAGTGCTCCACCAGGCCCGCCTGCGTGGGCTTGTTGTAGTAGGGCGTGACGATGAGCGAGGCGTCCGCGCCCACGTCGCGCGCGCGGCCCACGGACTCGATGGTCTCCGCGGTGCTGTTGCTGCCCGCCCCGGCAATCACCGTGGCGCGCCCCTTCGCCTCCTCCACCACCACCGCCACGGCGCGGGCGCGCTCGTCCGCGCTCATCGTCGCCGCTTCGCCGGTGGTGCCCATGGGGATGAGGCCCGCCGTGCCACCTTCAATCTGGTAGCGAACGAGTGCGCGATAAGCCGCCTCGTCCAGCGCCCCATCCTTGAACGGGGTGGCCAGCGCCGTCATGGAGCCTTCGAAGGTCTTCATGCCGGCGCTTATACGTTCAGGCCCGCTCGCCGCGCCAGAGATCCTCGACGCGCTCCCGCTCCCGGATGACACGCCAGGCGGCCTTGTCCACGAGCACCTCCGCGGGACGCGGACGCGAGTTGTAGTTCGAGGCCATGCTCATCCCGTAAGCCCCGGCACTCATGAAGGCGAACAGCTCGCCTGCCCGGGGAAGGAGCAGCGGACGGGCGCGGGCCAGCACGTCGGTGGACTCGCACACTGGCCCCACCACGTCCACCTCCACCGCCTTGCCTCGGCGGCGCACGAGCGGCTGGAGCGCGTGGTGCGCCTCGTACAGCGCGGGGCGGAGCAGGTCGTTCATGCCCGCGTCCACCACGACGAAGGTGCGCTCCGGCGTCTGCTTCCGGTACAGCACGCGGGTGAGCAGCACGCCCGCGTTGCCCACCAACGAGCGGCCCGGCTCCAGGATGAGCGTGGCGCCGGTGGCGCGCGTCGCGTCCAGCACCGTGCGTGCGTACTCCGCGGGCGACGGCGGCGTCTCGTCCGCGTAGGTGATGCCCAGGCCGCCGCCCACGTCCAGGTACTCCAGCGCGTGGCCGCGGGCCTGGAGCGCGAGGTACAGCTGGGCCACCTTGGACAGCGCCGCTCGCAGCGGCGCGGTGGCGGTGAGCTGCGAGCCGATGTGGCAGTCCAGCCCCAGCGCGCGCACGCCCTTCATCTTCTTCGCGCGGGTGTAGAGCGCGAGCGCCTCCTCGAACGGCACGCCGAACTTGGAGGTCTTCAACCCCGTGGAGATGTAGCGGTGCGTGCGCGCATCCACGTCCGGGTTCACGCGCAGCGCGAACGGCGCGGGGCGGCCCGCGCTCCGACCCACCGCGTCCAGCGCCTCCAGCTCCTCGGCGCTCTCCACGTTGAACAGCAGCAGGCCCGCGTCCAGCGCCTGCGCCATCTCGTCCGGCGTCTTGCCCACGCCGGCGAACACCGTCTTGCGCGGGTCTCCTCCGGCGTGCCGCACCCGCGCCAGCTCGCCGCCCGACACGATGTCGAAGCCGCTGCCCAGCTGGGAGAACAGCCGGAGGATGGCCACGTTCGAGTTGGCCTTCACCGAGTAGCACACGAGGTGCGGCTGCCCTGCGAAGGCCTCGGTCACCTGCTGGAAGCGGCGGGTGAGCGCCGCGCCCGAATAGACATACGTGGGCGTGCCCACCGCGTCCGCGATGGCCGGCAGGGGCACGGCCTCCGCGTGCAGGACGCCCTTCTGATAGTCGAAGTCGCTCACGGGGGAATCCCGCCGTCCGACTGAGCCGGGACGGTGGGGCCCACTGGGGCGACCGCGCCGCGCGCGGGGTCCGTGGGCGGCGCCGTCTCCGTGACGGGAGGTGGACGCGGCGGGCGCGGGTTGCCCTTGATGCCGCACGCGGAGAGCCCCACCAGCAGGCTCCCCGCCACGCACGACCGCCAGAGCACGGAGCGCATCACTCAGTACTTGATGGCCAGCATGCCGCGGATGCTCTGCGGCGTGCGCAGGTCCTGGCTCAGACCCTGCTGGATGAACATGGCGTCCTTGAGGCCGCCCATGGGGAAGAGGATGCCGTAGGAGATGCCCGCCACGAAGCCGTCCTCGGTCTCGTAGCGCGCGCCCACGTCCACCTCCAGGCCCAGCGCGTGGTTGACCGCCGACGGCGTGGACTCCGCGTAGAACGCCTGCGAGTAGATGACGCTCCCGAACACGTCGAAGCCCTCAGCCACCGAGTAGCGCAGGCTGGGCTTCACGTAGAAGGCATCCGTCACCCCGCCGATCAGCTCGCGCCAGAGGATCATGTCCACGCGGTAGTCGCGGTTGAACCGGAAGTTGCGGATGGCGTTGTCGCAGTGGTCCGGGGTGGTGCAGCCGTACTGCGGCCCCTCGATGTCACCCGCGGCCGTGGTACCATTGGCGCCCGTGCCAGCGCGGCCCGGGTAGTTGCCCATGCCGTAGGCCTTGTCGCCCGAGGCGAAGCCCAGCTCCAGCCCCAGGTGGAGCTGACGGCTCTTGGTCAGGTGCACCTCGCCCTGCGCCACGCCACCGAACTGCGCGATGCGCAGCGGCTGGTTGTTCTGCGAAATGGTCGCATTGGCGGCGCTCTGGGCGCTGTTGCCAATCTTGCCCAGCACCGCGGCGAACTCGAACTCCAGGCGGAAGTTCTGCTCCTCGTACTTCAGCCAGAGGTCCGGCGTGTAGACGTGCGCGTCGCGCTGGACGAAGTCCGTGCTGTTGGGGTTGCCCGTGGTCTCGTAGCCCGTGGCCGCCCACGCCTGCGTGCGGTAGGTGAAGTACAGGCCGTAGTTGAGCACGCCCTGGTTGTTCTCCAGCTTCGCGCGCGCCTGCTGATCCGTGTCGCGGCGGGCGATGGCCAGCACCAGGCTGTGGCTGTCATCCGACTGGGTGAGGTCCACCGGCTCGCCCATGCTGTTCTTCAGCTCGGACGTGGGGCCCTCCGAGTTGAAGTCCAGCATCGGCGTGATGTACCAACCCGCGAACGGCTCGGTGACGAACTGGATGCGGTCCACCGTGTCGCCGAAGTCGCAGTCCAGGCAGTTGCCGTCGTTGCGCAGCATGCCCAGGCCCCAGTGGCTGCCCATGCGACCGAAGCGCAGGATGCCCACCGGCGTGGACACCTCGCCGTAGGCGCGGCGCACGACGATGGAGTCCTTCAGCGCGTTGATGCCGGCGCTCGGCGGGCTCTGGCTGTCGGAGAACAGCGAGAAGGTGTTGCGGCCGTCCGCGGACATGAACGAGTCCGGCGTGGAGCCCAGCACCAGGTTGTCCAGGGCGTCCACCTGGAGCTTCACGCGCACGTCCTCGGAGACGTTGACGGTGGGCTCCATGCGCACGCGCATGTCCGCGCCCGCCTGCGTCTTCTCGTTCGCGCTGCGCGGCGAGCGGGGGAAGATTTCCAGACCGTTGGGCTGGCCGGGGGCGCGCACCGGCTTGCCCAGGTTGAACTTGTAGAAGAGGACGGGCCGCACGCGCAGGTAGCCGTCCAGGTTGAGCATCTCGAGCTTGCGCTTCTCCTCGGTCCACTCCTCCTGCCAGCCGGAGGACACGGACTGGGTCGCGGCCTGGGCGCGGATCTCCTCGCGCAGCTCCTTCTTGGCCGCGTCCAGCTTCTGCTCCAACTCCTCGCGGCTGGGCGTGTCCTCAGCCGGGGTGGCCGCCGCCGCGGGCGAAGAGGGCGCGGGCGCCGAAGTGGGCGCGGGCGTGGACGTGCCGCCTTCGGGCACCGGCGTCTGCGCGGTGGCCGTGGACGAGGCGACGAGCAGCGCCGCCAGCAGGGCGTGAGACATGGGCAACAGGCTCCGGGGGCCGCTCGGCGCGGCCGACTGTAAAGGGCGGGCGATTCAAGCCATGGGCCATGGGGGTGTCAACGCTTACCGGCCCGAGGTTTCGCGCCGTCAACGCCTTCACCCCCCGGGTCATTTCAATCCAAGGGCTGACAATGGGGACAAAAATGGGTGGTGCGACCGCCCTGAGTGAAGGCGCGCACCGTCGTTCCGCACTTCGCGCAGGGCTGTCCCGCGCGCCCGTAGATCTGGAAGAGGTTGACGGCGCCATCCTCCAGATAGGCGGGCTCCTCCCCTTCCTGCTCCTTCAGCCCGAAGTCGATGCTGGCGTGGACGGCGCGGGCCAGGCGACGCCAGTCCTCGGGCGTGAGCGACTCGGCCTTGCGCGCGGGGTGCAGGCCCGCGCGGAAGAGCGCCTCGGCGGCGTGGATGTTTCCCAGGCCGGCCACGCGGGACTGGTCCATCAGCGCCACCTTGAGGTCCATGCGCGTGCTTCCCACCGCGTCCCGGAGCTGCGCGGCCGTGAGCCCTTCTGACAAGGGGTCTCGGCCCAGCGCCATGACGGGCTCCAATGACCACAGCTCCTTCGCGGGCACGGGCTCCATGCGCCCCAACAGGCGTGGATCCGCGAAGTGCAACACGGTGGCGTCATCCAGATGGAAGCGCGCGCGGCTGTGCCGCTCGGCATGGCCCTCGGGCCGGCGCACGAAGCGCCCCGTCATGCCCAGGTGGGCCATGAGCCCGCGTCCCTGCTCGAACGTGAACAGCAGGTACTTGCCCTTGCGCTCCAGGGACTCCACCCGCCCGGTCAGGCGCGCGAAGCGGGAGCGCTCGGCGCCGCGGAAGACGCGGGAGTCGTCCGCCTCGGCGCGCACGACGCGGCGCCCGTCGAACCAACGCACCAGGTTCCTTCGCGCGATCTCCACTTCGGGCAGCTCGGGCATCGTGGCGGGCACATACCACCGCGCACACGCCCGGCGCAGCGACTGTCGCCGCGTGTTCGGCCGAGCACACCGCGACGCGCGGCCGAGCGCCGGGGGGACGGGCCTCCTGTATGAAGGAACGTCCAGTGCTCGTCCGTCCCTCGCGCCGGGAGGCCGCATGCCCGTTCCGCTTCCGCAGAAGAAGTACGCCCCCCAGCACTACCCTCACCTCAAGGGGCTCCACGGCATCAGCGACGCGGTCTTGGAGGTGCACTTCAAGCTGTACGAGGGCTACGTCAACCGGACCAACAAGCTCACGGAGCTCTTGTCGGGGCTCCAGGCCCGAGGCGAGGCCGCGGGCTCCAACCCCACCTATGCCGAGCTGACCCGCCGCCTGGGCTTCGAGTACAACGGCATGGTCCTGCACGAGTACTACTTCGGCAACCTCAAGCCGGGGGGCGCGACGACGCCCGTGCCGGACGTGCTGACCCGAGCGCTCACCGAGAGCTTCGGCTCGTTCGAGAACTGGCTGACGGACTTTCGCGCCGTGGCCACCATGCCGGGCATCGGCTGGGCCGTGACGTTCCAGGACCCACGCACCCGGTGGCTGTCCAACCACTGGGTCACCCTGCACGAGACGAACAACATCGCGGGCTTCCGCCCCATCCTCGTGATGGATGCGTGGGAGCATGCCTTCGTGCCGGACTACAAGGCCACCGAGCGCGCCCGCTACGTGGACGCCTACTTCCAGAACATCGACTACGCAGCCTGCGCCTCCCGGCTGGCCGAGCCGCGCGGGGCGTGAGCCACGGGGCACTTGCCCAGGCGCCGGGCGCTGACTACGAGGCGAACGCACGTCGTCGCCGTTCGCCAGTCCACGCAAAGGAGCCACTCGGCCATGCAGCGCATCATCCACGTGATTGTGGGCCTCACCCTCGTCTCGAGCCTGACCTCGGGTTGCACCAAGCAGCGCATCGGCGCGGAGAAGGCCATCGCCAGCGTCGTCGTGACGCCGCAGCAGGAGGAGCAGATCGGCCTGCAGGTGAAGCAGGAGCTGGAGCAGAAGGAGAAGATCCAATACGTGCAGGACCCGGCGGTGGTCGAGTACGTGCGGCAGATCTCCGCGCCCATCCTCGCGCAGGCCAGCAAGGAGCGCCCGGACGTCAAGTGGCGGGTCAACGTCATCAATGACCCGAAGACGGTCAACGCCTTCGCCACGCCGGGCGGCTACCTCTACGTGTACACGGGCCTGCTGCTCGCGGCGGACACCGAGGCGGAGCTGGCCGGCGTGATGGCGCACGAGGCGGGCCACGTGGTGGCGCGCCACTCGGCTCGCGCCATGGTGGGCCAGTACGGATTGCAGGCCATCAGCCAGATGGCGCTGGGCAACAACCCGGGCGCCGCCGCGCAGATCGCCTCGCAGCTCGTCACCGGCGGCACGATGCTCGCGCACGGCCGCAGCGAGGAGTCCGAGGCGGACACCTACGGCGCGCGCTACGCGTCCGGCGCGGGTTATGACCCGCACGGGCTCATCACCTTCTTCCAGAAGCTCCAGGCCGAGCAGGGCAAGACGCCCGCGGTGATGAAGTGGCTGAGCACCCACCCGACGAATGAGCAGCGCATCGCGGACCTGAACAAGTACATCGCGCAGAACCGGCTGACCGGCTCCAACAACAGCCCGGGCCAGCTGCCCGCCATCAAGAAGAAGCTGGGCGGCAAGTAGTCCGCGCCGGCTCGGGCGCCGTCGCGGCTAGACGACGCCCGCGGGCAGGTAGCGCCCCAGGAGCGGACGCAGCCGGGTGCGCACCTCATCCGGGATGCGGCCCCGGTCGGTGGAGATGGCCTGGGCGAGCGCCGAGTCGCAGCGGCAGGACGCGCGCGACTCGGCGACGCGGGGCAGCGCGCGGCGGATGAGCGCGGCGCCTCGCGCGGTGACGGCCTGGAGGCGCTCCGAGCCTTGCGTGCTCCACGCCTCGGGCTCCGCGTCCTCGGAGCGCGGGTACCACGCGTCGTATTCCGTGGGCAGCGCGACGAGCGCGTAGTGCAGCTCCGCCTCGCGCGCCAACCGGGCCTCGGGCATGGCCGTCATGCCCACCACGTCCGCGCCCCACGTCCGGTACAGGTGGCTCTCCGCGCGCGTGCTGAGCGTGGGGCCCTCGATGCAGATGTACGTGCCCGACGGGTGCACCAGCGTCTCCGCGGCGGGCGCGGCCTGCGCGAGCAACCGCCGCAGCGTGCCGCAGAACGGTGAGCCCATCTCCACGTGCACCGCCACGTCGTCATAGAACGTGCAGGGGCGGCGATACGTCCGGTCCAACACCTGATCCGGCAGCACCAGATGCTGCGGCTCCACCTGCTCGCGCAGGCTGCCCACCGAGCCCGCGGCCAGCACGTGGGTGACGCCCAGCAACTTCAGCGCGAAGAGGTTGGCGCGGTAGGGCGAGCGCGTGGCGTTGTAGACGTGCCCGGTGCCATGTCGGGACACGTAGGCGATGGGCACGCCGTCCAACTCGGTGGTGAGGATGGGCGCGGCATGGGGACCGAACGGCGTCTCCAGGACATGGGACTCGCCCCGACCCGCGACGCCGAGCGCCTGGGCGAGGCCGTAGCCCCCGATGATGCCCACCTTGACCGCCGCCATGTGCCTCCTCTCGCCCGAACGGACGTGAGCCGCGACGATATCGCGGGCTCCTGGAGCCGACAGCGAAGAAGGCTGGTAACTTTCACATTTGCCATGCGCGCCCTTCCGTCCGTCCTCGTGCTCACGTTCACCGTCTGCGCCGCTGCCCACGCGGCGGGCGCCGTCCCCACTGGCTGTCAGGAGGACTACGGAAGCTGCAAGGAGGACTGCACCATCGAGTACGGCGGGCACTCGCGGACCATCGGAAAGCTGACCCACTGTCTCCAGCAGTGCCAGGAATCCATGGACCTGTGCGGCGCGCGCCACTCGTCCTTGAAGGAGATGCGCGACCTGGGCCTCCCCGAGGGCGCACGCGACTCGGACGCGACGCTGAAGCGGCAGGCGGTCCACAAGGGCTCCACCCTGAAGGAGAAGGACAAGGCGCGCGAGGACGACCCGTTCGGCGACTCGGAACCCGCAGCGCCCCGCTCGCGGCGCGCCCAGGAGGAGACCTTCGACGACCCGCCGCCTCCGCCCAAGGTCGAGCGCCAGGGCTACCGCACCGCCGCGCCCGGACAGAAGTTCGAGGCCCCCGAGCAGCCGCCCGCGCCCGAGAATCCGCCTCCCGCCGCGCCCGCGCGTCAGGGCGTCTATCGCGCCGCGGACTCGGAGCCCGCCCCCAAGCCCGCGCCCTCGCCGTCTCCTGCGACAGCCCCGGAGCCGGAAGAGGAGGCCCCGCGTCCGGCGCGAGCGGAGACCCGCCCGCCGCCCTCCCCTCCCCCCGCGCCCTCCGTCGCGCGCACCGCCGCGCCAGCCCCGGTCGAGCACGACACCGCGAGCGACGAGGAGCCGCCGCCTCCGCCGCGCCCCGTGGCCAAGAAGCCGGAGCCCGCGCCAACGCGCCCGGTGCCTCCGCCCGAGCCCAAGCACGACATCTCCGATTGGGATCCGGGCGACTGACGTCGCGCCCGAAGCCGCCACGTCACGGGCGCCTGAGTCCCGACGCACGGCCTGACGGCCTCGCACGCCACGCGGACTGTCCGCCAAGCCCACGCGAGCCTCGGGGCTGCTGACGCCGTGCCGCATCCTGGCCGCCCCGCCTCGGCGTGAGGCCATCAGCGCCTTGCGCGTCCTGGCAGGCCCCCGCCTCGGCGTGAGGCCAGCAGCGCCTTGCGCGTCCTGGCAGCACACGGCCCCGCCTCGCCTCGAGGCCGGCAGCTCCGCCCTCGCGGGAGCCCCGTGCTCCCACGCCGCGCCACCGCCTCCCCGTCCCGGTCCTCGACGGGAGTCTCGCGCAGGCCCTAAGCCTTCGCGGCGGCGGCTCGCGCGGGCACGGTCTGCGTCAGGCGCACGCCCGCGAGCACGAGCCCACCGCCCACCGCCAGCTCCCAGTGCAGCGCCTCATTGAGCAAGAGCCACGCCGCGATGGCCGTGGCCGCGGGCTGGAGGTTCGAGAAGATGGCCACGCGCGACGCGGGCACCTTCGACAGCGCGTAGTACCAGATGAGGTACGCCACCACCGACGTGAGCAGGCCCAGGTACACGATGGACCCCAGCGCCGCGCCGCTCGCGGCCTTCACCTCGGCCCACCGCAGCACCCATGGCGTCAGCGGCAACATCAGCACGGCCGCCATCGTCATGCTCCAGGCCGTGGCTCGGATGGGTCCGAACTGCGACGCGAAAGGCTTGCCCTCCGTCGTGTAGACGACCCACGCCGCCACCGCCGCCAGGATGAGCAGGTCCCCCACCAGCGCTCCGCGCGCGCTCTCCAGCCCACGGCCCAGGAGCAGCACCACCACGCCGGTGAACGCCGTGGCGATGCCCAGCGAGGCTCGCGTCGAGGCGCGCTCACGTCCCAGGAGCAGGCTGGCCAGGTACACGCCCAGGGGCGTCAACGCGTACAGCAGCGCCGCGTGCGCAGCGGACGAGCGCGCGAGCCCGGTGAAGAACAGCACCTGGTTCACGGGCCCCGCCAGGAGCCCCAACACGAAGATGCGCTTCCACTCGGAGCGGGGCGGCAACACGGGCCCCGGCGTGAAGCACAGCAACAGCACGAACACCGAGCCACTCAGCAGGAAGCGCCACAGCACCACGGTGAGCGGCGGAAGCTCCGCCATGGCGCGCTTGCCCGCGAGGTACGTCCCCGAGCTGATGAGGACCTGAACGAGGAGCGCCGCGTACACCCAACCCAGCGACGAGGCGCTGGGCGAAGAAGTCACGGTTCGAGCTGGCTGAGCGCCCATAGCGCCGCGGTACGTACCAATTCGCTCGCATCGCCGCTGAGCTTTTCGAGCACCCCTCTGGCACTCGCCTGCTTCGCCACGCCCAAGGCATACGCGGCGTTGCGGCGAAGCCCGTCGTAGCGTGCACGCGCCAGCGCGGTGCCCGGGATGAGCTCCTGGTACTGCTCGGGCGTCAGGGCCGCCAGCTCCACCGCGCCCAGCGCCGCCACCGCGCGCGGCTCGAAGCGCGCGTGGTCCGCGAACACCGGCCGGCGGTTCAGCGGACACACCTCCTGGCAGATGTCGCAGCCGAACACGAGGTTGTCGAACTTCACGCGGAAGGCCTCGGGGACCTGTCGCTCGCGGTTCTCGATGGTCTGGTAGGACAGGCAGGCGCGCGCATCCACGCGGCCATTGCCCACCAGCGCGCCCGTGGGACATGACATGAGGCAGCGACGGCACGCGCCGCAGCGGTCCGCGGCGGGCCCAGCCCCGTAGTCGTCCACCTCCGCGTCGAGGATGAGCGTGGCCAGCAGCACCCACGAGCCGTGGGACTCGGTGATGAAGCACCCGTTCTTGCCCACGTAGCCCAGGCCCGCGCGCGCCGCCCACACCTTCTCCATCATCGGGCCGCTGTCCACGCCACCGTACGTGCCCAGCTCCGGGTAGCGAAGGGAGAGCGTCTTGCGAAACGCCTTCATCCGGTCGCGCAGCGTGGAGTGGTAGTCGCGGCCCCGCGCATAGCGGGCAATGGGCGAGTCCACCGAGGCCGCGTCATCGCGCCAGTAGTTGTTGGCGAACGAGATGACCGTGCGCGCGCCCGGCAGGAGAATGGATACGTCCAGCCGCTCGGCGGCCCGCTCGCCCATCCAGTCCATGTCCGCCGCGTAGCCCGCCGCCACCCACGAGAGGAGCGACTCGGGGGGGATGGGTTCGGCGCGCGCGAAGCCCACCAGGTCGAAGCCCACCTGATGGGCGAGTTCACGCAGGGGCGCGGTGGGCAGGACGTTCAAGGCGCCGCCCTCGTACCTCCGAAGGCCCCGCGCCGCGAGCCCTACTTCGCGCCGGAGGTCTCCGGAATCCACTTCACGTCCGGCACGCCCGCCCGGTGGTTCGCCAGCCGCGCCATCACGAAGAGCAGATCCGACAGCCGGTTCAGATAGACGACCACCGACGCGGGGACCTCGCCCGCGCGAACGAGCGAAACGGAGCGCCGCTCGCAGCGGCGACACACGGTGCGCCCCAGGTGCAGCGCGGCGGCGGCCTGCGTTCCACCGGGGAGGATGAAGTGCGTCATCTTCGGCAGCTCCTCCTCGAACCGGTCGATGGCGTGCTCCATGTCCTCGGCCCACGACGCCTTCAACTCGGGGATGTAGGACGACGCCTTGGTCCCCGTGGGCGTGGCCAGCACCGAGCCCACGGTGAAGAGCTGATCCTGAACGCGCTGCAACAGCGCGTCCAGGTCCGCGGGCAGCGAGAAGCCGCGCGCCATACCGAGCGTGGCGTTGAGTTCGTCCACCTCGCCATACGCATCCACGCGCGCGTCGTCCTTGGCCACGCGTCCACCGCCGAACAGCCCCGTCTCTCCCGCGTCGCCGCTCTTCGTGTAGATCTTCATGCGCGTCCCTTGTATGGGGGCTGCCTGAACCCGTCCATCGGTTCCACGGTCCCGCCATGCAACAGTACCTCTCCCTTCTCGACCACGTTCTGAGTCACGGGACGAAGAAGAGCGACCGCACCGGCACCGGCACGCTCAGCCTCTTCGGCCACCAGCTCCGCTTCGACCTCACCCAGGGCTTTCCCCTGGTGACGACGAAGAAGCTGCACCTGAAGTCCATCATCCACGAGCTCTTGTGGATGCTGCGCGGCGACGCCAACGTGCGCTCGCTCCAGGCCCAGGGCGTCACCATCTGGGACGAGTGGGCCAACGCCGACGGAGACCTCGGTCCCGTCTATGGCCACCAGTGGCGCTCGTGGAGCGCGCCGGACGGCGGCCACATCGACCAGATGCGCCTCTTGGTGGATGGGCTGCGCAAGAACCCGGACTCGCGCCGTCACCTGGTCAGCGCGTGGAACGTGGCGGACGTGCCGGCCATGAAGCTGCCGCCCTGCCACGTGATGTTCCAGTTCTACGTGGCCGAAGGCCGCCTGTCCTGCCAGCTCTATCAGCGCAGCGCGGACCTGTTCCTCGGCCTGCCGTTCAACATCGCCTCGTACGCGCTGCTGACGCACATGGTGGCCCAGGCCACCGGACTCCAAGCACACGAGTTCATCCACACGCTCGGCGACGCGCACCTGTATCTGAACCATGTGGAGCAGGCGAAGGAGCAGCTCGCGCGGGAGCCTCGGCCCCTGCCGCGCCTGCGCCTCGACCCCGAGGTGAAGGACCTCTTCGCGTTCCGCTACGAGGACATCACCATCGAGGGCTACGAGCCCCACCCCGCCATCAAGGCGCCCGTGGCCGTATGACGAGGCTCTCCGCCATCGTCGCCATGGCGGCCAACCGGGTTATTGGCGCGAACAACGCGCTGCCCTGGCGGCTGCCCCCGGACCTCGCGCGCTTCAAGCGCCTCACCTTGGGCCACACGCTCATCCTGGGCCGCAAGACATACGAGTCCATCGGTCGCCCGCTGCCCGGCCGGACGACCGTCGTCGTCACGCGCCAGCGAGACTACGCGCCTCCCGGAGTGACGGTGGTGCACTCGGTGGAAGACGCCCTCACGCGCGCCCAGGACGACGCCGAGGTCTTCATCGCGGGCGGCGCCGACCTCTACGCACAGACGTTCCCGCGCTGGGACACGCTCTACCTCACGCGCCTCGAGCGGGACGTCCCCGGCGACACGTACTTCCCCGAGCTGGACCTGTCCGGTTGGCGACTCGTCGAGGAGGAGCGCCACCCCGAGGGCGAGCTGCCCTACGCCTTCCTTACCTACCAGCGCGGACCGAAATCCAACTGAGCGCCGGGCGCCATCCGCCAGGATAGGACAGCCCAATTTTGATTTTGAATATCAAAATTGAAATAGCGCAATTCGATTGGTACATAGGCCGGGTGACTCGCTCCGCATCCCTGGTTCTGTGCCTGTTGCTCGCGTCGACCTCGTCCCTGGCGGCGGAACCCGCACCCGACGAGGGGCGCTCCTGGCATCGGCTGGTGGGCATCCTCCAGTATCTCCAGGCGGACTATCCGGCGGCGGTCGAGTCCCGCTCCGCGTTCGAGCTGGCGGAGCAGACGAGCTTCGCGAACGAGGCGGTGGAGACGGCGCGCGACCTGGGCCCGACGGGGAGCGCCTTCGTGGCGCGCGTGCAGGCCATCCAGGAGCGCGTGTCGCACGGTCAGGACGCAGAGGGCGTCAGCCGCGACTGCGCCGCGCTGGTGGAGGACCTGGTGATGGCGGGTGGACTGGCGCGCAGCCCGCGTCATCCGCCGGACCTGAAGCAGGGCGCCGCGCTCTATCAAGCCAACTGCGCCGCGTGTCACGGGGCGGACGGCCGCGCGCAGGTGGCCATCGCGGAGACGATGGAGCCGCGCGCCGCCAGCTTCCACGACGCGGAGCGCATGGACGGCATCACCCCGTACAAGGCCTTCAACACCACCAGCTTCGGGGTGCCCGGCACGGCCATGCCGGCCTACCCCACGCTCTCCGAGGATGAGCGCTGGTCCATGGCCTTCTTCCTCTTCACGCTGCGCCAGCCGCCCTGCGAGGGCGCCCCGCCGAGCATCTCGCTGGAGCGCCTGGCCAACTCCACCGACACGCAGCTCGCCAGGCAGTACGGCGAGAAGAACGTCGCGTGCCTGCGCCGCCACATGCCGGACGCGGACGAGGAGCGCTCGCTCCTGACGGCGCGCCACGGCGTGGGCGAGGCACTGCGCCTGGGCGCGGCGGGTGACTCGGCGGCCGCGAAGACGGCGCTGCTGGACGCGTACCTCAACGGCCTGGAGCCCGTGGAGCCCAAGCTGCGCGCGAGGGATCCGCAGCTCATCTCGCGCCTGGAGGCGGCCTTCCTCCAGGCGCGCATCTCCGCCGAGAAGGGCAGCCCCAAGCTCCAGGAGGACGGCCGCGAGCTGCTGTCGCTGTTGGACCAGGCGCGCAACAGCAGCGGTGACACCGCGAGCATGTTGTCCGTGGTGTGGCTGACGCTGCTCATCCTGCTGCGCGAGGGCTTCGAGGCCACCATCATCGTCACCGCGCTGCTGGCCGCGCTGAAGAAGATGGGCGCCATGGAGCAGGTGCGCGTGGTGCACATCGGCTGGGTGTCCGCGCTGTTCGTGGGCGCGCTGGCCTACGTGCTCGGCCGGCACCTGCTCGCCGGCGCGCAGCGCGAGTGGCTGGAGGGCCTCACGGCGCTCGTCGCGGTGGGCATGCTGATGTACGCGGCGCTGTGGCTCAACGCGCGCGCCAACGTGAGCAGCTTCATGGGCGAGCTGCGCCAGCGCATGCAGGGCGCGCTGGGCCGCGGCAGCACCACGGGCCTGTTCATCATCGCCTTCACGTCCGTGCTGCGTGAGAGCTTCGAGACGGCCATCTTCCTCCAGGGCCTCGCGGTGGACTCCGCCACGGGCGTGGCGTGGGGCTCGCTGTTGGGCGTGGTGGTCATCCTGCTGCTCGTCTTCGCCGTGAGCCGCATGGGCTACCGGCTGCCCATGAAGACGCTGTTCAGCGTCTCCACCGTGGTGCTCATGGCGACGGCCGTCATCCTGCTCGGCAAGGGGCTGCACGCCATGCAGGAGGTGGGCGTGGTGCCGCTGGCCCCCATCCGCTTCATCACCGTGGACATGCTGGGCCTGTACCCGGACATGATGTCGCTGCTGCCGCAGTTGCTGCTGGCCCTCGCGCCCGTGCTCTGGGTGTGGTCGCGCCGGCGCCCACGCGGTGAGCGGGTGGAGTCTGCGCCGGAGAGTGGCGCGACGCGGGCACCGCCCTTGCAGTAGCGTCCCGCATGGTGACGCCCCCTCGCCGCTCCGCACTGCTGTTCCTGCTGCTCGTGCCCGCCCTCGGGCTCGCCCAGCAGACCTCCAGGGCCGCCACCGAAGGCACCACCAGCAGCACCGAGTTCGCCCCGGGCTCCCGGGAGGAGCCCCTGGGCACCCCGCCGCGCGGGCTCCCACCTCCGCCCCTGGTCAATGTCCCCGAAGAGAGCGCGCCGACCCGGTGGGATGCCCCCGAGGCGCCCCGGACCGAGCGCTCCGACTTCGCCAGCGGCGCCTCCGGACAGAACCATGCGGTGGCCGCCGCGGCCCTGCCTCCCCACCTCGTGACGGACGCGCCCCGGGACCCCGTGCCGCGCATCGCCGTGGACATGGTGGGCGGCGCGGCCGGAGGCGTGGTGGGCGTGCTGGGACTGGGACTCGCGGGCTACCTGGCCGCCGCGCCCACGGTGGGGTGCAACTCGGATGAGTGCTCCATCCTCGCGGTGATGGCGGGCATCGCGGGAGGTTGCATCGGCGTTCCCCTGGGGACCTACCTGGGCGGACAGCTCATGGGGGGGCAGGGCCGCCTGTGGCCCACCGCGGTGGGCAGTCTGGTGGGCTGGGGAGGCGCCCTCCTGGGGCAGGTGACGCTGAACAACGGCGAAGGAGGGGGCACCCCCTCCACCGTCATGGCCGCCGCGCTGCTGGCGCTGCCAGTCATCGGCGCGACGGTGGGCTACGAGCTGTCCCAGGCCCCCCAGGCCCCCGTCCGCCACGACACGGATGTCGCGTCTCGACAGTCCGTGCGGCTCGTGCCCGTGGCCGGCTACGCCCAGGGCTCGGCCCGGCTGGGGCTCATGGGCAGCTTCTAGGGCCGCCTCCCGGTGCGGGTCCGAGTCTTGCTTTCCGCCCTCCCCGGCGGCCGAGGCTCGGCGGTGCGCCGAGGAGCCGTGGCCATGTTTCCAGTTCGCAACCTTCCAGCGGTGGTGCTGCTGGCCTGGGGGCTCGCGCTGCCAGCCCGAGCCGCGACGGACGCGCCCATCCTGACGCCGCCACCGCTCGTCTCTGCCATCGAGGAGCCGCCAGCGACCTCAACGGCGGCGCACCGTGAGGACGGCGCGGCGCCGAGCGCGGGGCTCGAAGGAGTCCGGGCGACACCGCCCGCCTCAACGGGGCGGCGGGTGTTCTCGGAGGTGCTGGGCGGCGGCCTGGGCGGTGGCGCGGGCTTGCTCGTGGGCGTGCTGACGTCCCTGGTGCTCGAGCCCAGCTTTCGGCGGTGCACCGGCGACGTGTGCACCACGGACAAGACGCCCATGGTGGGGCTGTCCCTGTTGGGGCTCTCGCTCGGCACGGCGACGGGCGTCTACGCCGCGGGGCACTGGATGGATGGCCGCGGGAGCGCGGTGCCCACCTTCGCGGGGGCGCTGCTCGGCGGCGCGACGTCCACGGCGCTGTACATGGCGGGCGTGGGCAAGCAGGACGCCGACGTGGGCCGGGTGACGATGCTGCTGTCCCTGCCCTTGGCCGCGGCCATCGCCAGCTTCGAGTGGTCCTCCGCGCGCGCCCCGCACGTCGTGCCCACCGTGACGATGGGCCCGGACGGCGGGGCGGTGGGCCTCGCCGGGAGCTTCTAGGCCCCGGTGCGGAACCAGGTGAGGGACTCCTCGCGCACGCGCCCCTCCGCCGCCAGCTTCTCCAGCGTCGCCAGCGCGCTGCGCTCGGCCACCGGGTGCATCAGCGGGTGCGTGTCCGCGTAGGCCGTCGCCACCACACGCGCCAGGGTGGCGCCCTCGGGGGGCAGCGACTCCAGGATGACCGCCTCACGCGCGGCCCGATGCTTCAGGTACTCCTGGAGCCTGGCGGGGCCATCTGGAATGGGCCCACCATGTGCCGGGTACAGCGTCGTCACGGGCCAGTCTCGCAAGCGCGCGAGCTGCGTCAGGTAGTCGCCCATGTTGCCCTCCGGCGGGTCGATGACGATGGTGCCCACGCCGGCCACCATGTCCCCCACCACTGCGGCCCGGCTGAGTTCGTCCACCAGGCACACGTGGCCCTGCGCGTGCCCCGGCGTGTGCAACACGCGCCAGCGCTGCGCCACGGCTCCGGCCAACTCCAGCACCTCGCCGTCTTGCAGCAGCCGCTCCACCGGGAAGTCCAACCGGTCCGCGGTGCGCGCGTGCGCCCAGACGGGCACGCCCAGTCGCTCCTTCACCGCGCGCGCGCCGCCCGTGTGGTCACCGTGGTGGTGGGTGAGCACCACCGCCACGGGCTTCATCCCTTCCGCCTTGAGCCCCGCCACGAGCGACAACAGCTTCGCGTACTGCTTCACGTCCGAGGAGCCTGGGTCCACCACCAGCAGCTCGCCGTGCCCCAGCACATACGCGTTCGTGTGCATGGCCGGCGGCAGCGTGGCCGTCTCCAGCGCCACCACGCGCACGCCGCGCTGGAACTCGATGCGCTGGGAGATGAAGCCCGGGCAGTACGCCGGCGTGGCCAGCCGCGCGCGCGCGTCCGCGTCGTCCTTGAAGTCCGCCAGCACCTGGAGCGCGTGCACGGTGGGCGGATGCAGGAGCGCCGAGCCGTCCCGCCAGCGCGCCAGCGCCGCCTCGGGGTCAATCCACGCGCCCTCGGACAGCTCTCCGGGCAGCACCTCCGCGTGGGAGTCCGGCGGCGCCTCCACCAGGTAGAAGTGCGCATCGAAGCGCACGGGCACCGACGGCGGGGTGATCCACCGGCCCGCGGCGCGGAAGTCCTCCGCGCGCAGCGCCAGCCCCTCGCGCTGGAGCAGGTCCGCCCACTTCAGCTCCTCGGCGAGCAGGGCCCGGCGCAGCTCGGCGCGCCGCGGCTCCGGGAGCGCCTGGGCGCCCTCGGCCATCAGCACGCCGGTCTCCTCGAAGAGCTCGCGCGCCGCGGCCGAGCGCAGCGCGGCCTCTTCGCCGGCGGCGCCGCGCACGGGCACCCGCGCGTCCGCCGCGTCCAGCTTGCCGCCGGGCAGCGCGTAGAAGCCTCCGGCGAAGCGCAGCGCCTCGCCGCGCTTCACCCAGAACACCTGGGCGCCATCGCCCGCGCGCCGATAGAGGATGGCCACCGCGGACAGCCGGGGCTCGGCCGCGGTGGGCGACAGGGGGATTCCCATGCCAGGAAGGCGCTCGCTCATGGTTGCACCGTCAGGGTTGCGGGGGCTGGCCGAGGAGCCGGCCCATCATCTCGCGCGCCGCTCCGGCCTGGTCCGGCCGGACATACAGCCGGGTGAGGCGCACGGCGCCACTGTAGCGCTGGTAGAGCGGCGTGTAGCG
Source organism: Citreicoccus inhibens (assembly GCF_019039035.1). Classification (GTDB taxonomy): domain Bacteria; phylum Myxococcota; class Myxococcia; order Myxococcales; family Myxococcaceae; genus Citreicoccus; species Citreicoccus inhibens. The sequence continues at coordinate 292,615 of NZ_JAHNZT010000006.1, forward strand.
CGCCACCTCCGTCAGTCTTCCCGTGGACATATCCAGGATGAACAGGCCCGGGTTTCCGCCCGCCGAGCCCACGTACTTGCTGAGCGTCCCCTGCGACTGCACGGTGTAGTGCTCGAAGCCCGAGCTCAACAGCGCGCTCCTCAGCACGTCCAGGTCATAGCCCGTGTCCCGCTCGGTGAACTGCGCCAGCAGCTTGAAGCCCTGGCGCGTGCTGATGCGCTCCGCCCAGGGATTGCGAGAGCGGCGCAGCGTGTACCAGAGCGCCGCGTCGTCGCAGAGCAGGAAGCCGTCCGGGTCGGCTGGAATCTCGAACTCGCCCGGCGACTCCTCGTAGTAGCGCCGCAGCATGTAGTCGAAGTTGACCGACGTGTGGTGCAGGTACACGGACACGAACATGTGGTAGCGGCTGAGCAGGAAGTCCTCGAACGCGAACGCCGCCGCGCGCGACAGCGCCAGCACCGCGCGCCCGTCCTTCACCGCCGGGTTCAGGTTGGAGACGATCCAATCCAGGTCGTACCGGCCATAGTTCACGCCCGTGTAGAACGAGTCGCGCAAGAGGTAGTCCATCCGGTCCGCGTCCAGCTCACCGGACACGATGGCCCGCAGGAGCGGGGTCCAGTCCACCCCTTGGTGCGTGAAGCCCGGGTCCTGCGGCGGACGGGCGCCGGTGATGAGCGCCACCACGGCCATGGGCGTGATGCCCTGCGGGCCGAACTCCCGCTCCAGGATGGGCGTCAGCGAGCTGTCGAGGATGAGCTTGGCCGTGAAGTCCTCGTGCGTGGCCTGCTCGCCCTCCGCCACGGGGTCCAGCCAGGACGGCAGGCGCAGGAGCGCGCGCCGGGGCGCGATGCGCTCGGACGCGTGCGACAGCGGCATGTGCCCCAGGTCATGGCAGAGCACCGCCAGCCTCACGGCCGTGCAGAAGCGCTCCTTCACATCCTCGGGGAGCGAGGAGCGTGCCGACACGGAGGTGAACACCTTGGACGCCACCGACATGGCGCCCAGGCAGTGCGCGTGGCGCGTATGGGTGGCCCCGGGGAACGCCAGGTCTCCGAAGCCGAGCTGCCGCACGTAGCGCAGCCGCTGGTAGAAGCGGCTGTCGATGACGGCCTTCTCCGAGTCGCTCACGGTGATGGTGCCGTGGATGGGGTCGCGGATCCGCATGGTTCTCTTCCATACCCCGGGATACCTCCCCAGGAGGTGACCGACCGTACCGCACACCTCGCCCGGAGGTAGCTCTGCCGGACGCCGACCGGCCGGGTGCGTGCGGGCTGTGAACGTCCCGGGGGACGTGCTAACCCTCCGGTCCCAACGAATGCACATCGCCCTGTTGCACAATCGCGACCACGAACTCCTGGAGGATGACCCAGGACGGGAAGCCCGAGAGGACGTGGTCCGGGTCGCTGAGTCGCTGTCCGAGGCCTTGACCCGCGCGGATGTCACAGCCGAGCCGCTCGCCATCGAAGGCGACCGCCTGGACTTCGTGGACACCCTGCGCCGCCTCCAGCCGGACCTGGTGGTCAACCTCTGCGAGTCATTGGCTGCGGACAGCCGGGGCGAGATGGCCGTCCCCTGCCTGCTGGACGCGCTCGGCCTGCCCTACACCGGGTCGTCCGCCCTGTCGCTGGGCCTGGCGCTGCACAAGCCCCAGGCCAAGGAGCTGTTGCGCGCCCACGGCGTGTCCACGCCCGCCTCCTGCGTCGTGCGGCGCCTGGAGGACGTGCTGGCGGTGGACCTGCCCTGGCCGCTCATCGTCAAGCCGTCCCGCGAGGACGCCAGCGTGGGCATGGACTTCGACTCGGTGGTGCAGGACCGCGCGGCGCTCGCGCGCGCGTGCGAGGCCGTGCTGCGCACCTTCCACCAGCCCGCGCTCGTCGAGCAGTTCATCCCCGGGCGCGAGGTGTACGTGCCCCTGCTGGGCAACCACCCCCGCCAGTCCCTGCCCCTCACCGAAATCCACTTCGGGGACACGTTCCAGGACCGGCCCAACATCGTCTCCTACCGCGCCAAGTGGGAGGCGGACTCGCCCGAGTTCCGAGACTCCCCCACCGGCCCCTGCCAGCTCGACGCAGTGCAGGAAGCCCGATGCGTGCAGGTGGCGCTGGAAGCATTTGCAGCGCTCGAGTGTCAGGACTATGGACGCGTGGACCTTCGGGTGTCGCCCGAGGGCATCCCCTACGTCATCGACATCAACCCCAACTGCGACCTCCATCCGAGCGCGGGCTTCGCCAAGGCGGCGGCGTCCGCGGGCATGGACTATCCCGCCCTGGCCTCGCGCCTCGTGGAGATCGCTCTCGAAAGGGCCCATGGACATCCGACCCATCGCAGGAAAGGACCGGGAGCCGCTCGCCGCGCTGATCCGGCGAATCGAAACCTTCTCGCCGCTGGAGGTGGAGTGCGCCATCGAGCTGGTTGACCTGGCGCTCACGCCCAGCAACCGCGACTACTCCATCCTCGTCGCCGAGCGCGACGGACAGCTCATCGGCTACATCTGCTACGGCCCCACGCCGATGACCGAGGGCACCTTCGACCTGTACTGGATCGCCTCCGCTCCGGAGGTCCGTGGACAGGGCGTGGGCGCCGCGCTGGTGTCCGGCATGGAGGGCGACCTGCGCCGCCACCGCGCGCGCGTCATCCGCGTGGAGACGAGCGCCACCGAGGCCTACGGCCCCACCCGCGGCTTCTACGCCGCGATGAAGTACGGCGAGGAGGCGCGCTTCCGCGACTTCTACAAGGTGGGCGACGACCTCATCATCCTGTCCAAGCGCCTGTAGTCCGCGCGCCACCCACCATCACCTTCCGGCCCACGCTCGGGAGGGGGGATGCCCTCGTGAACCGCTCGACTCCGCTCACCCTCCTGTGCCTGGGGGCGCTCGCCCTCGGCACGCCGCTCGCCGCTCGGGCGGCCCCCAAGCAGCCCGTGGCCAAGGCCGCCGCGCCCCAGGCCGAGGCCGTCTCGGATGTGCTGAAGGCCCCGCGCCCCACGGGAGGCGAGTTCTTCGGCCTGTACCTGATGGACAAGAAGGTGGGCTGGCTCTTCACCGACGTCTCGGCGCAGCCGGGCGGCAAGGTGAAGAGCGTCAACGAGCTGGTCTTCAAGGCGCAGGTGGGCACCCGTGTCTCCGAGCGCGTGCACCGCGAGGAGCGCGTGTACGAGGCGAAGCCGGGCGGGCGCCTCGTGTCCTTCACCACCACGCAGCGCGGGGACGGTGGGGACCAGGTGCTGCAAGGCACCGTGACGGCGGACGGGATGCGCGTGGTGCGCAAGCGCCCGGGCCTCGCGGATGAAGTGCTCAAGCCCCTGCCCGCGCCCAAGGAGACGGTGGAGGACGCGGACCAGGCGCGCGTGGCGCTGCGCCGCGCGGCCAGGGTGGAGGGCTTCGCGCTCGACGGCACCGACCTGGAGAGCTACCGCACCGTCACCACGCTGGAGCCCGCCACGGAGCAGGTGCTGGGCGGCGTGAAGGTGAAGCTGTCCCAGGTCAGCACCCTCTCGGACAAGGAGAAGGTCCCGGTGGTGGCGCTCATCAGCCCCGACGGGAAGATGGTGCGCGTGGACTTTGGCCAGACCATGCAGGCGCGCGCCGAGCCCGAGGCCGTCGCCAAGCGGTTGGACCTGGTGGAGGTGTTTGGCCTCACGCGCATCGTGCTGCCGCGCGAGCTGCCGCCCGAGGCCTCCACGGTCCCCGGCAAGGCGACGCTGGTGATGAAGGGCCTGCCGGAGAAGTTCCAGGTGGACACCTACCGCCAGAAGTACAAGCGGCTGCCGGATGGCCAGGTGGAGGTGACGCTGTTGGCCACGCAGCCGGCGAACCAGACGCGCAAGCCGCGCCCGCTGGCGGACCCCGAGGGCGGCGCCAACCTCAAGTCCACGCTCGCGGTGGAGAGCGAGGCGCCGGCCATCCGCGCGCAGGCGCAGGAGCTGGTGGGCACGGAGAAGGACGCGTACACGGCCGCGAGGCTCATCAACACGTGGGTCTACAAGACGCTGCGCAAGGACTACGGCGCCAGCGCGGACCGCGCCACGGACGTGCTGCGACAGAAGAAGGGCGACTGCACCGAGCACTCGCTGCTGGCCGTGGCGCTGATGCGCGCCGCCGGCATCCCGGCCCGCCGCGTGGATGGCGTCATCTACATGGTGAACACGGACGGCGTGCCCGCGCTGTATTGGCATGAATGGGTGGAGGCCTACGTGGGCGAGTGGACCCAGCTCGACCCCACCTTCAACCAGTCGGTGGCCGAAGCCACACACTTCGCCGTCGGCCAGGAAGGGAACGCTGAAATCACGCCATTGATTGGCGCGCTCCAGGTCACCGCGGTGAAGTGATTTTCGCGTTTTCCTCTTGGCAATCCGTTGAATCCTGAACTATGGACCCGCCCCCTCTACACAAGAGGGGGTTGTTGGGTTCATGAAGAGTTTCAAGAAGGCATGTGTGGTGTTCTCGATGGTGGCGGCCGCCGGTTGCACGAACGGCAACGAGGGTCGCATCGTCGGCTTCCTGGTGGATGGTCAGACGGGTCAGCGCCTGAACTGGTTCAAGGCGGAGGACTCGAAGAACAACATCGGGAAGGACGAGGACAGCAAGTCCCAGGTCTACGCGGTGGTGGACGGCGAGTTCGTCGCGGCCAAGCCCTGCGGCAAGGGCGACCTGAACAAGAACAACGCCATCGAGGCGGACGGCTGCTTCCAGATTGAGGGCGTTCCGCTGGGCGAGGCCGTCCCGGTGTTCGCGCAGGGCGCGGGCTACGAGCGCTTCCACGGCATCGTGGACTACCCCGAGTGGTCCAACGACTACGACCACGACAAGGCGCAGTACGTGGGCAACATCCGCGTGTTCCCCACGGGCTACGCGGTCGACTACCGCTTCCAGGTGAACTACGCCGGCCGGGGCGTCCCGGACGCGAAGGTCAACTGCCAGTACCTGCAGATTGCCTCCAACGCGCTGGAGACGGCGGGCGCCCGGTTCATCTCCCCGATGTCCACGGGCAGCACGACGCTGAGCGCCACCACGGACGCCAACGGCGTGGCCACGTTTCCGGGCGCGCAGCTGGTCAACGGCGCGACGTACCACTGCGAGGCGGTGCTGAATCAGGCGTTCGACGGCCGCGTGCTGTCGGGTGACGCGACCATCGTCGCGGGCGTCTCCGCGGCGGATCAGGCGCTGAACCTGGGCACGGGCAACGGCACGCCGGACCAGACGCTCTACGCCGTGTCCTCCAACGCGGACTACGCGGACGCGCTGCTGGGCGCCAATGGCAAGCTCGTCATCACGTTCAACCGCCCCATCGAGATTGCCGCCCGCACGGCGGACTGCCAGGTGGCGCTGCTGAGCGAGCCGGACACGGACAAGGACACGCAGACCGGCCGCCTGGTGACGGACGTCGTCGGCAACGGCGCCTCGGAGTCTGTCTCCGCGGACGTCTCCGCGGACGGCCTGACGCTGACCATCGGCTTCAAGGTCGAGCAGCCGCTGGACACGGGCGACCTGGGCACGACGGTGCTCTTCTCGGGCATCCTGGTCCACCCGCGCGGCGCCACGGACGGCGTGCAGACGCGGTACATCGGCGGCCTGGGCCTGTGCCAGCCGTTCGACCTCCCGTACGCCAGCGCGCAGATTCTGCGCAGCGTGCGCGCGGGTGTGCAGCCGAGCGCCATCCGGCTGTTCTAGTCCGCACGAGCTGACGTGAAGCACCTGGGGCGCGTGGGCCAGCGGCAAGGCCCTCGCGCCCCGCGTCTGTCTCGGGTCATGATGGGGTGGACTCGCGTGTCTGGATTGCCTTCATGTCCCCTGCCCTGTCTGACGCACACGCCTTCGCGCCGGAGTCCTACGCGCCCGCGGTGAGGGCGGTGGTGGAGCGGCTCGCCTCGGGCGGGCTGATGAAGGGCTCGCGCTGGAGCGCCGAGGCGCTGTCGAGCCACCTGCTCGCGGGCGAGCCTCCCGCCACGCTCGAGGCGCTGTTGGAGCGCCTTCATGGCGCGCGGGATGACCTTCTGTGCGCCCATGCCCTGGTGCGTCTGGCATTGCATGCATTGGGCCCGCCCCAGCGCACCGCCACGGTGCCGGGCAACTTCGTGGTGTCCAACCGGCGAGAGGGCGGCGTGCCGAGTCCGCTGCTCGTGGTGGGAAACCTTCACGTCCTCGGCTCGTTGGATCTCGACGTGGGCGCCTGGCTGGTGTGCACCGGCGAGCTTCGCGTCGCCCACGCCACGGTGGACCGCGCGCCCGGCGCGTTGCTCGCGGTGGGAGGCTCGCTCACCACGGCACGGATGAGCACGCAGGGCGACGTCGCCGTCGGCGGCACGCTCACGGTGGAGGACACGCTGCTGGCCTGGGGACAGGGACGGCTCGTGTCCGAGGGCCCGCTCCGCGCGGGCCTCCTCGTCAATGGAGGCCACACCGTCGACACGCCGCTCCTTCCCGCCACGCGCGTGGGGCCCGGCACGGATGGCGCCGGGCTCCGACAGCATCTGGTCGACAGCGTGCTCACCCGCGACGGTGAGCGCACCACCGTGGACGCCTCGGCGGTGGATCAGTGGCTGCGCGCCAATCGCTCGCCTCGCCGCGCGTGAGCTTCCACGTCACGGCTTGAGGAGGGTCTGTGCGGCGGGATGCCGTGAACCCGGGGAATGACGCGACCGGGTCCGTGGCCGCCGCCCAGACGGGCGAGCAGACAAGACAGAGACTGACTCATCCGTGCACACGGCGGCACACGGGCCGGTGACTCAGGGCGAGCAGTCACCCGAGCCCTGCAAGCCATAGCGCGCGGAGAGATAGACACGCGCGCCGCCGTTCCAGAAGCGGCGCAGCGTGTGCTCCGCGTGCGGCATCAGGTGGCTGGCATTGCAGGCGATGTCCAGTGAGACGTCGCTCGGGCTGTCCAGGTCGACCGAGGAGGTCGAGGCCGTCATGTGGCAGCCCCGGCAGTAAGGCTTCACCACGCCCTCGTACATCGTCCGGTCCGAGTTGTTGGTGTCCCAGTCCGGCGGGATGAAGCGGTTGGTGGGCGCGATGGTCGTGCCCAGCGTGGGCAGCACGCCGCCATACATTCCCTTGAGGAACTGGCTCGTGGCGCTGGTCATGGGCGTCAGCGCGACCAGGGCGTTGAGCTGTCCGAAGGTGTCCTCCTGCGCGGCCTGGGTGAAGCCCGCGTCGGTTGAATAGAGGAACGAGTACAGGTCGAACGGGAGGAAGCGCGCGCCCGCCACGGTGGGAATGCCCGCGTTGGCCACGCCCCCCGAGTTCACCGTCACGGTGGAGTTGATGCCGTGGCACGTCAGGCAGTTCGACGGCACGGACTTGTGCTGTCCCGTCGAATCGAGCTGCGCGTTCGTCGCGAGATTGTCCGCCGCGTCGTACACCATGAAGCTCACCGCGTCCGCGCCCGCCGCGGGGTTGTACACCATGGCCACCGTGGCGAACTGGGTGTGATTGCTATTGGTGGACGCCGTGGCGAGCGCCAGCGCGGACGTGGCGTTCGCCGGGAAGTTGGCCGTCTGCGACGTGTTCCCGAAATTCTTCACATAACAAGCAACCACCGCGCCGTCCTTGCGGCAGTGCATCTGACGCCCGAAGCCGAGGTCCGCTTCGTTGTAGTACGAGGCGACCTGCTCGCCCGACGCGAAGTGATACTTGCTGATGAAGGCGGGCAGCGTGGCCGGCGCGCCAATCGCCGTGTAGTAGTTCTGGGTCTGCTGGGCCGTCAGGTCCGGATGGTTGTGAATGACCGTCCCCAGGTAGTCGAAGTTGCCGCCCACCGGGTTGTTCAAGGTGGAGACGATGGCCAGGGGCCCGAGCTGCGTCGCGCACTTCGTCCCGATGGCCGACCACGCCTCCGTGGAGTGGTCATCGAAGCAGTTCGAGTACGTTGCCTCGTCGAAGACGGTGAGGATCCTGTCACCCGTCGGGTCATGCGCCACCGCCCGCAGCCGGGCAATCTTCCCCGCGGGCCAGCGCAGCGCCTCGGCCGTGGTGGGCGACGCGGGCACCGGCGTAATCGTGCCGGACCACGCGTACAGCGGATCATCCGAGTTCCAGTGCAGCGCCGTGGTGCCGCTGGTCGTCGAGCCGATGGTCACCCAATTGAGGTCCTGGCTCGAGTCCAGCGAGGGCTGCTTCAACACCTGAAGGTCAATGAGAATGGAAGGCTTCGCGTAGAAACCTTTCATGGTCACGGTTTTTCCCTTCACAGCCCCGGAGAATGCGGTGCCATTGAGTGGCTCCGTGATGCATCCCAATCCCAGGACGACTGACAGTGCGGCGATAGCCAGCAAGCGCATGGCGCGTTTCCCTCCCCATCGCTGAACGCCATTCGCCTGAAATCTTCCTCACCCGCAGGGGTTCAATCCCTCGTGCGCCCCCAAGCGGTCCCCCGTTTCGTGTCACAACTCCGTTTTTTCGCATTTTTCTGCATGCGCGGGAGTGCGTCCGGCATTAATGAGCGCGCACCATGACGCGCCCCGGCGAAGCGAGCAGCACGGGCTCTCCTCCCAAGAGCCCGTGGAAGGTGCTCGCGATCCTTCTCCCCCTCGTCCTCAACATGGGCTGTGCCTCCGACCCGCCCCAGAGTGGTCCACAGCCCGAGTCCCCACCCGTCAGGTCGTGTGAGTCCGCCGCCGCCACACCCGTGGCGTTGGACATACAAGCCACCACGTTGCCGCTGGAGATCATCGGCGCGCCCGGCACGCGCGTGGAGGCCCACATCCAGATGGAGGCCGCGGACGTCCAGGCCGCGAAGAGCGCGGGCGTGGCCGGCCTCTGGCTCCGGGTCCACAACATCCTGGCGCTGGGGAGCGCGGAGGTGTCTCTGAACGATGCGCCGTTCATGGACCTCGCGACCGCGGCCTATGGCCTGGTGCGCCCCTACGACGGTGACGTCGCGGCGGGCGTCATCCCGCTGGAGCCCCAGGCGCTGCGCGCGGGCGACAACCGGCTCGTGTTCCGCTACGCGCGGCAGGTCGAGGATGTGGCGGGCATCTCCGGGTTCCGCGTGCTCGACGCGGCCCTCATCGCCGGGACGGCGCGCGACGGCAAGCGCCTCGCGCTCACGCTTCCCGCGGAGGCCCCCTCGGGTTGGCGTCCCACGGACTCGTCCCCTGAGGCCATCGAGCGTGGCCGCCGCGCCTTCCAGGAGCTGAGCCGTGACGGTGGCCCCGCCTGCGCGCGGTGCCACGCGGACTCGGGCGCGGACCTGCAGTACTACGCGTTCTCCTCCCACAGCCTCGTGCAGCGCGCACGCTTCCACCGGTTCAGCCAGTGCGAAGCGGAGGACCTGGCCAGCTACATCCGCGCCCTGCCGCTGTTGCCGCAGGGACGCCCCTTCGCCCCACCCTTCCAGCCAGGGCCCGGAAACCACGGCGCCGCCGGGGCCGGAGCGGACGCGGTGCTGGCACAGGACAGCGACTTCGCCCACGCGGCCTGGGGCGGCGACGCGCCTGCGGAATCCCTCTCCTGGGATTGGGCCGCGAGCGTGAACACCTACCAACTCCCCACCAGCGTCGCGCTCCCCACCTGGCACCGGTGGCTGCCACGCGAATTGAAGGACGATTGGTTCACCCGCCTGGACGGAATCCTGGCGCGCACCGAGGCGGAGCTGGCTCGCAACCCCACCCTGGAGTCCGCGCAGGCCTTCATGTCCGCGGCGCTCCTGGTAGGCAAGGACGTGCTGCTGCGCGATGGGGACTATCAGGGCAAGGTGGAGGTGCTGCGCTTCGCCGCGGTGAAGCTCTGGGATTGGTCGCGCCGCACGGGGTTCGACCGCGCGGACCACGGCATGCCGGACCTGAGCCCCGCCTATCCCTATGAGGTCGGCTTCGCGTTCTTCGAGGCCGCCCAGGCGCAGGCGCTCCCCGGCGCCGAGCGACAAACCCTGGCGTGGTGGTGGACCCAGGTGGCGACCTATCCCGGCCGGGGCTTCTCCACGGGCCGGCGTCCCCTCAACTTCAAGGACGTGCTCACCGCTGCCGAGGCCGCTGGACTGGAGCCATCCCAGCTCACCTTCCTCCACCTGTTCGGAAGCTGGGAGGAGTCACGCGGAGACCTGATGCAGCGCTGGGGCACCTCGGATGGGCCCGTGCGGCTGCTGCTCGTCCCCATGCGCGGGGTGGCCCCTTCCGCGCGAGTCACCCTCATGCGGCGCTTCCTGAAGCGCGAGACGGAGTTCCTCGCGACCGGGGGCACGCTGGACAACAGTCACCATGCCCGCCTCGCGGAGGCATGGGGTTTTGGATGTGAAGCATTGTCCGTGGATCAGCGCGCTGCCCTGCGCGCGCTCGCTCCCTCCGAGGTCCACGGCGATCTGCTCGGGTGTCCCTGACCCCGAGTGCTGCACGCAGCACCGTCGTCGAGAGTCGTTCGCAGTCCTTCTCCCCCCCCGGGCGCAAGGAGTACGTCGTGCATAGACAGAGGTTGTTCTCCCCAGCACTCGCTGCAACCCTCGCCGTCTGCCTGATGACAGGCGTGGGTTGTGGTGATGACAACAAGCCGTCCTCTCCCAACAACGAAGAAGTGCATCAATCCGGTCCGGATGCGAGCACGCTGACCGACGCCGGTGGCAACGTCTCCGACTCGGGCACCAAGCCCGACGCGGGCGGTGGCACCGGTGGTACGCCGGACTCCGGCAGTGGCACCCCCGACGCGGGCGGTGGCACTGGTGGCACGCCGGACGCGGGCAGCGGCACGCCCGACGCCGGGAGTCCTCCTCCGGTGGGCCAGTGCGGCCAGGAGCCGTCGCAGGCCGCGCGCTCCTTCTGCGATCCCGCGACCTGGGGTGGCCAGGCTCCCACGGCGAGCTCGGCGCTCGTGGTCAGCGGCGAAGTGGTGATGGACTGTGACGCCGAGGTCCGCACCGTGGAGATTCCCGCGGGCGCCACGCTCCGCGCCTCGCGCAGCAAGAGTTCCAAGCTGACCCTCCACGGAAACCTCGTGGTCCGCGGCACGCTGGACTACGGCTCGCCCGACAACCGCGTCTGTGTCCCCTCCGCGGAGATTGTCTTCCAGGGCATGGATGACGCGAAGTTCGTGGGCACGCCCAACCAGGGCCCGGACGGCAACGTCCAGGGCCTGCCGCAGATGTTGCCGCTCACCGTGGTGGACTCGGACTACGGCGTCTGGGTGATGGGCTCGGGCAAGCTGACGGCGGCCGGCCGCCTCAAGCGCGCGTGGTCCAAGCTCACGGACGGCGCGGGCCCGGGTGACACCACCCTCACCGTGATGGAGGCCACGGGCTGGGAGGCGAACGACAAGGTCGTCCTCACGCCCACGGCCAAGTCCAGCGTGGCGAACCACTTCCTCCAGTTCGACGAGGGCGCCATCTCCTCCGTGGACGAGGCCACGGGCCGCGTGACGCTCAAGGCCGCGCCCAAGTTCGACCATGCGGGTTGCCCGAGCTGCGTGCGGCGCGGCGAGGCCATCAACTTGTCTCGCAACGTCGTCATCCGCTCGTTCGACACCAGTGCCCACGCGCACATGATTGTCGGCGAGAAGGGCCGCCTCCAGCTCGACAGCGTGGAGCTGCGGGCCCTGGGGCCCTACAAGGCCTGCACCGGTGGCGAGCCCCAGCGCCGCGCGCCCATCTACTTCCACCAGCAGCTCAATGACTCGCGCGGCTCGTTCGTGCGCCACACGTCCATCTGGGGTGGCAAGAACCAGTTCCTGGCCATCGAGGCGAGCCACGGCGTGGAGGTCGTGGACGACGCGGGCTACGACACCACGGGCGACGGCTTCACCATGCAGTTCGACTCGCACGCCTGCGGCACGCGGTGCCAGCGCGACTACGCTCCGGCGGACACCGTCTTCCGCCACGTGCTGGGCGCCAAGGTCGCCATTCCGCAGCGCGTCTCGGGCTGCGCGGCGATTGGCAGCGTCTCCGCCATCCTCCCGGGCGGCGGCGAGAACACGGGCTGCGATGACTGCTCCGTGTCGGGCAATGCCTACAACGGTGGCACGTTCGGCAACGAGGCCGCGCTCTTCTTCGGAGAGATGGGCACGGGCCGCCCGTCCGCGCTGGTCTTCAAGGACAGCGTGGCGCACAACAACGCGGGCCACGGCATCAGCAACTGGCAGAACTCCGAGAAGACGCAGCCGCCGTACGACAACATCCAGACGTGGTCCAACGCCGACAACGGCATCCACCACGGCGCGTACACCAACGGCTACGAGTACATCAACCTCATCGCCCAGGACAACGGCGAGGCGGACTTCGCCGTCATCGCCATCCAGAGCGACGCGAGCCGCTCGCGCCTGGAGAACGCCACGTTGGATGGCTTCCGCACGCTGCCCTACTTCCTGGTGCCCACGCTGCCCGTGGTCATCAAGAACGCGAAGTTCACGGGCGTGCGCAACCCGGCCATCACCCAGGTCCAGGACGCGTGCTCCGGCGGCAACGAGAACGACCCGAACGACGGCACGTGCATCCGCAACTGGCTGCACTTCGACAACCCGCAGGTGCCCAAGGGCGTGAAGCCGTTCCTGTTCGCCAACCACCAGAACAAGTTCTCCGTCTGGGAGGTCCGCAACTTCAAGCACGCGGACTACCCGACGCTGCCGGCGAACTTCGACCTCTACCGCAAGGACAACCAGGTCGCGGGCGGCGCGTACAACGCCGACTTCGATGCCTGGCTCGTCCCCAGGTAGCCCTGACGGAGTCTGGCTTCAGGACCGCAGGCGCTCCGTGAGCGCTTGCGGTGTCGTCCGCGGGGGCTCGCAGGCGAAGCCCCGGCAGAGGTAGGCCGAGCCCGTGTTCCCCACGGGCTCGCGCCCGTCGAAAATCTCGCGAAGGAGCGCGGGCACCGGGGCGCCCGCCTCCTTCCATCCGAAGGCGAACGTGGGCGCGTAGACGGCGTTGGCCGCGTCCAACAGCGGCGCCACGGCCTCGCGCGTCCCGGCGAAGGTGACTCCCGCCGCGCCGTCCAAGAGCGCGTCCGCCGCGAGCCCCAGGTGTCCGTAGCCCATGGGATTGCGCACGAGCGCCTCGCGCATCCGGCCCACGTACTCCCCCGCCCGCTCCAGGTGCGCCTTGTCCCCGGTGAGCGCCGCCAGCGCCACCTGCGCCTCCGTCAACGTGGACGCGCCCGAGGGGAAGGCATTGTCGAAGAGCGAGAAGGCCGCGACCACGAGGTCCTTCTGGCCGCGCGGCGCGGCGAGGTACGCCTGCTTGGAGGCGTCCCAGAAGAGGGCCTCGGCGCGACGAACCAGCGCGTCCGCCGCCTCCAGGTACTTCACGTCGAACGTCACCTGGTAGAGCGCGGTGAGGCCCGACGCAAGGTCGCCATAGTCCTCCAGGAACCCGTCGATGCGCCCTTGTCCGTCCTGGAACGAGCGCAGCAACCGCGTGCCGTCCCACATCTGTCGCAGCACGAAGTCCGCCGCGCACGCGGCCCACCGAGCCCACTCCGGCCGCCCGAAGACTCGCGCCGCCAGGGCGAGCCCGCGGATCATCAGCCCGTTCCAGCCCGAGAGGAGCTTGTCGTCGCGCCCCGGCTTCACGCGCTGCTCGCGCGCTTGGAACAACGTCCGACGCGCCTGTGCGAGCTCCCGCGCCACCGCGTCCTCGGATACGCCCCGCTCGCGAGCAAGCTCCGCGACGGACACCACGACCTCCAGCACCGTGGTGCCGTGCTCGAAGTTGCCGCGAGGCGTGACGCCCAGGTGCCGAGACACGAGCGCGGCCTGCTCGGGCGGGAGCAGGGCGTTCACCTGCTCCGGCGTCCAGACGAAGAATCGGCCCTCCTCGCCTTCGCTGTCCGCGTCCTGCGTGGCGTAGAAGCCGCCGCCCGCGTCTGTCATTTCGCGCCGCACGTACTCGACGGTCTCTTCCACCACCTTGCGCCACAGCGGCCGGGGCTCCACCTGCTGCGCTTCCGCATACAGGTGCAGCAGCTGCGCGTTGTCGTAGAGCATCTTCTCGAAGTGCGGCACCAACCACCGGTCATCCACCGAGTACCGATGGAAGCCCCCGCCGAGCTGATCATAGATGCCCCCCAACGCCATCCGCTCCAGCGTGCGCATCACCGCGGCCTTCAGCGCGTCTCCCCCTCCGCGACGCCACGCCCGCAGCAGCAGCGCCACGTTCATGGGGTTGGGGAACTTCGGCGCGCCGCCAAAGCCTCCGTTCACCGGGTCCACGTCCTGGGCCATGCGCTGCCCCAGCGACACCACGTCCGCCACGGTGAACGTGCCCGGCGCGGCGTCCAATCCATACGTGGCCAGCTCGCCCAGCCCTGCTTGGAACTGGCGCGCCTGATTCTCGATGTCCTCGGGCTTGTTCTCCCACGCGTCGCGCAGCGCCTGGAGCAAGCGCGGGAAGCCCGGCCGACCGTAGCGGTCGCTCGGCGGGAAGTAGGTGCCGCCGTAGAAGGGCCGCAGGTCCGGCGTGAGGAAGACGGTGAGCGGCCAGCCTCCGCCCTGCCCCATGAGCTGCACGACGCCTTGGTAGATTTGATCCAGGTCCGGGCGCTCCTCCCGGTCGACCTTGATGTTGATGAAGCCGTCGTTCATCAACCGAGCGATGACCGGAGACTCGAATGACTCATGGGCCATGACGTGGCACCAGTGGCACGCCGAGTAGCCCACGGAGAGCAGGATGGGCTTGTTCTCCGCGCGCGCTCGGGCCAGCGCCTCGTCGCCCCAGGGGTACCAATCCACCGGGTTGGTGGCGTGCTGGCGCAGGTAGGGCGACGGCTCCCGCGCGAGGCGGTTGGTGGGGCCAGGGGGCGAGTGGGCGGCCAAGGGAGGCTCCAGTCAGAAAGGGACTGGGGGCACATTGAGAGGCGCGGAGCGTGCGGGCAAGTCGAAAGGCCCTCACTCGCCGCTGGCCAACGGCCTCCTGGTGCGCTTTGTCGGGGGACGTGCGTCCCACCCTCTCCCACGACGTCCGCCCGAGCGGCATCGGAATGAAGGCCTGCCTCGCCTTGCTCGCGGTGGGGCTGGGCGCGAGGCTGGGGCTGGCGCTGGGCACGGACGTCTACTTCGACGAGGCCTATTACTGGCAATGGGCGCAGCACCTCGCGTGGGGCTACTTCGATCATCCCCCGCTGGTGGCGTGGCTCATCGCCGCGTTGGGCATCCGGCCCGCGGCCTTGCTGTGCGGCGTGGCGACGGTGGCCGCGGTGTGGGGCTTCGCGCGAGACGTGTACGGCGCCCCCGAGCCCGCGTGGCGCGCCGCCGCGCTCTGGTCCGTGGTGCCCGTGGGCGTGCTCTCCGGGGTGTGGGCCACGCCGGACTCGCCGCTGTTGTTGTTCTGGGTGCTGGGCCTGTGGGCGCTGTGGCGTGAGCGCTGGGTGCTGGCGGGCCTGGCGTGTGGACTGGCGCTCTTGTCCAAGTATCCCGCCGTCCTGCTGGGGCTGGCGTTCCTGGCCACCGCGGTGCGCGTGCGCAGGCTGCCCGCGGGCGCGTGGCTGACGGCGGTGCTGGCGCTGGTGTGCTTCCTGCCCGTGGTGCTGTGGAACGCGAACCACGAATGGGTGGGCTTCGCCTTCCAGCTTCACCACGGGCTCGGCGGCAATGGCGGCTGGGACACCTTCGGAGAGTTCCTCGCCGGGCAGCTCGCGATGGGCGGGCCGGTGCTCTTCCCGCTCGCGCTCGTCTACGTGGTGCGCGGGCCGCGTGAGCAATTCCTGCCCCGCATGGCGACGCTCGTGCCGCTCGCCTTCTTCGGCTACGCGGCGACGGGTACGCGGGGTGAGGCCAACTGGCCCGCGGTGGCCTATCTCTCCGCCTGCGTGGGCGTGGCGGGCATGCGCCCCGGCTGGCAGCGCGCGGCGGGTGTCACGGGCGCGGCCCTCGTGGTCGCGGTGAGTTCGCACCTGCTCTTCCCCGTGCTGGAGTTCGAGCGAGACGTGCCGCTGTCTCGCACGCATGGCTGGAGCGTGCTGAGTGAGCTGGCCCATCCGGAGCGGCTCTTCCCAGACATCCGTCCGGGCGCGGTCGTGCGGGTGTATGCGCCGACGTATCAGCTCGCGTCACAGGTGGCGCGCTACGCGGGCGTCGTCACGGACACCGAGGGCCCCGCGCGACGCGGCAGCCAGTATGACGTGTGGACGCTCCCGCCCGTGGCCTCGAACCAGGAGGCGCTGTGGTGCTCCGAGGACGGCGTGCCTCCGCCCGAGGAGCTGACGGCGCGCTTCCGCGACATTGAAGGCCCCGTGGAGCTGCGGGGCGACTATCGCGGCAGGACCGTGCACAGTTTCACGGTGTGGCGGCTTCGCTCACCGACCCCTTGAAGGGGACGCACGCGCCCCGCGCGGACCACGCGCTGGGCCCCCCCACGAGGAACGCGTGGGCGAACAATCCATTGATGAGCCGCGGCACGAAGTTCACCGCGGGCATCGCCGCCGACAGCGGCAACACCACCGCGTTCATCACGGCGTAGCCCAAGCCACACGCCACGGGATGCTCGGCGGTGACGCCGAACCGGATGCGGCATATCGGCCCCCGCGCGAAGGCGGTTCACGCGAGGAGCCGCCCAGGGCAGCTACGGCGAGACGCCCAGGAGCCCCACTCCGCGCTGAGCCCACTCCGTCCCGGGCAACGTGCGCAGAGCATCCACCGGCAAGGGGAGGTGCTCCCACACCGTCGCGTTCGCGCTCGGGACCTGGTTGGTGCTCGCCGAGCGGGCTCGGTACAGCTCACCATCGTGCATCACCAGCGCCCCCGCGGCATATGTCACCTCCGGCTTGCCTACGGCGAGCGTGGCGCGGTCCGTCCACATCTCCAGTTGCCGCGTGGAGGAGCCCTCGGGCAGTCCTGTCGCCACGAAACGCAGAACCGTCACCGGTCCATTGACGTTGCCTGTCGCGGTCACGGCCCCCACGGTGCCGCTGCCTCCCGTGAGCCCCGCCACGAGCTTGCGCCCGCCCTCCCAGGTGTTGTCCTTCAACGTTGTCGGCGCGGCGATGCCCGAGCCCAGGCGGAAGACGACACCGGGCTCCGTCGCGCTCGGGTAGACGCTGGCGTAGCCGAAGGCGAGACCACGAAAGGCATTGCGCTCCCAGAGAAAGCGCGAGGCCGAGCTGGCGGTGCCTCCGAGGTAGAGCCCCAGGTTCAGCGTGTCCGCGCCTCCGAGGAAGACGTTTTGGTAGAAGCAAAAGGTGCCGCCTCGGAACTGTGCCTGGGCACCATTGTCCTGGTCTTCACCAAAGGCAGCGCGTCAGTCCAGCGCGCCGAAGGCGAAGGCGTTGTGGTGGATCTCCGCGCCGTCCCAAAGTTCTGCGATTGGAGCGCCTCGGTCCCGGTGTGCACGAGTCGGCAGTTATAGATTTGGAGCCCCGACGCCAGCGGCGTCGGCGCGCCCTGCGTCGAGCCGAAGTAGATGCCCTCGCTCGCGGTGTCGTGGATGTAGAGGTCGTGCAGACGGATGCCATCGCGGGGCGGCACCGTGCCGTTGCTGACTGTCTGGTTGATACGCAGCCCCGCGAAGCCCGCGCGCGTGATTTCAACGAACTCGACCTCGAAGGCATGCGCGCCCCCGATGCCCAGGCCCATGTGCCCATCGCTCAGGAGGGCGTCATCGCTCAGGAAGCCGTCGCGCGAACGTGACGTGGCATTGGCGACACAGCCGTGCCCTGGGAAGGCCGCGTCGCCCGTTCCCGACTCCGCGTCGTAGCGACCGGTGAGCACCCAGTTCGAGCCCCCGCGCATGGCCCAGAGGTAGCCCTGCGTGCTGGCCGCCTTCGGACGAATGACGACCTGCCCCCTTGTTGGTGATGACCAGCGGCCGAGTCCCGGCGCGGTCAGGCAGGTTGCCCAGGTTGATGAGCGTGTACTGGCCCGCCGGGATGTAGAGCCGGTCCAGCGTCTTCCAATCCACCGCGGGGAACTTCGCTTGCACGTCCGGGAGGTAGAGCTCGCCCGCGGCACTGGGCCCCGGAAGCGTGAAGACAGTCGAGGGTGCGCCGAAATGCCCCAGCGGCTCGCAGGGACCCACACCTCCGTCCGGGTTCTGGGTGCCCGCGTCCGTCGATGGTCGAGGGGCTGGCGGCAGCACCACTCTGTCCACGAGCCGGGGCAAGCTCACTCTCTGGCTGCGTGCGCACGTTCCGCCCCGCGGCAGGTGTCTCGCCCGGGCGTTCCAGAGGGCATCGCGTGGAGACCGCAAGATTCTCCAAGCTGAGCTGACGAACACCTCCTAGAAGTGGTCGCAGCCCAGGAGACAAGGACAAAGGCTTGCACGGCATTCGTGCAACCTCCTCGGACACCGACGCTTCCGCGTTCGTTCTCGTTCCAGTTGGGGACAGCGCCGAGACCGTGTGCATCAGGTGATGCGCGGCGGGCGGCGGGCCCAGACCTTGAATCTCGTGAGACACCACAACAGGAGCAAACAACATGAGTTCGATCTGCAAAGACATCACCACGAGCGCCGCGCCCGAGCTGGTGTGGGATGCAGTCCGTGACCTCGGCGCCCTTCACACCCGATTGGTTCCCGGGTTCGTCGTCGATACGCGCCTCGAGCCGGGAGCCCGCGTGGTCACGTTCGGCAACGGGATGGTGATCCGGGAGCCCATCGTTGCGATCGACGAGGAGGGACGGCGCCTCGTGTGGGGCGCGGAAGGTGGACTGATGACCCACTACAACGGAGCGGTTCAGGTCTTCGCGGAGGGCAATGGGAGTCGAGTTGTCTGGACGGCTGATTTTCTGCCCCACGAGGCCAGCGCGGTCGTCGGGCCAATGATCGACGCGGGAATGGCCGCGATGAAGAAGGCGCTGGACGGGCTGGGGACCTGAGCCGGTCTTCCGACTCGGGAGCTCGCGATGCCATGGCGCGGGCTGGACAATCCACCTGTGGCGTCGCGAGCCCCACGAAACCCAAAAGGAATGGAGTCACTCGCCGGGCGGGTGCGCAGCAATGGGAACTCCGACACGACCCAGCGGAGGAGTCCGCAGCCCTCCGGGATGGTGGGGCAGCGCCGGGATGGCTGGGAGCGAGGGTGGCCCATCGAGGAGTGAGTGCGAGAGAAAGAGCAGGGCCCACACATGGGTCCGGGTTCTGAAGGCCCACTGCGGTCGGCCCCTGGGGCCGCATTCACCCGTCGCGGATGTCTGGGATGAGCCAGCAACCACAAGCGCCCCAGACGGTGACGCGCAGTGACTACGAGACACGGACGGCTCTTGGCGGGATGCGCCATGGGGTCGCTCCAGCCCTGCTCGCATGGAGATGCCCGCGCCTGAAGATTTCAAAGTCTCTCTTTGATTAGGCTTCGCGCGGCCCAGACTTCAGAGGGCTTCGCTCGGGGACTCCTGGCCCCGAGCGGTCTCGCGGTTCATGGAGGCTTCACATGACGCTCAAGTCGTTGTTGTGGCTGCCGTGTGCCCTGGCGATGGTTGCCTGCGGCGGATCCCCCGTGGAAGAGCAGACGCCTGCTGCGCCCGATGAGTCCTCGGGCGGGCAGGTCTCTGCCAGCTGTGTGGATGACTGTGGTGAGCCCGAGGCGTACTACTGCGAGCCCTGTCCTCAAGGCGGCAAGGGCATCAAGTACATCCAGCGCAACGGCTGCACCTGTGCCGCGCAGAGCGTCACCTACGAGTACTGCGGGCTCCTGTCCTGCTAGTGCGCTCCGAGGTCACACGCCCGGTCGGACTACAGTCGGGCGCGTGAGTTGAGCAAGGTCCCGCGAGCGACTTCCGATAGAGTCGCTCGCGGCTTGCCATGAACCTCGTCCTCTTCGCGGTCGGACTCATCAAGGTGGTCTTCGGCGGGCTGGTCGCCGCGCTCGGCATCTGGCTGGGCCTACGGGGCTTGAGCCGGATTCTCGGCACACATCCCGTGGAGGAGCTGCGGCAGCGCAACGTGGCCTCGGGGCTGGTGCACGGCACCAGTCTGGTGTCCCTGGGGCTGCTGGTGCAGCACGCGGTGCAAGCGACGCTGGACGCGGTGGACCTCACCGTGCGCAGCCCCTCGTTCCAGCCGCTGGAGGTGGCGAAGCTGCTGGGGCTCGCGCTGGCCCATGTGGGGTTGTCGTTGGGCGTGGGGGTCGCGGTGCTCGCGGTCGGAGTCCTGCTGTTCGACCGGATGACGCCGGGCATCGACGAACTCAGCGAGGTGCGCCAGGGCAACGTCGCCGCCGCCCTCATCCTCTGCGCCATCCTGCTCGTGCTCGCGCTGCTCACGGCGCCCGGGCTCCAGGCCACGCTCGATGGGCTCATTCCCTTTCCGCAGCTTCCGGACGGGGAGCTGCGCGCCCCCAGCTGAGGCCGAGCACGCATGGCCTCCCGCACGCCTCCCGTGAAGACGCTGGTCAAGTTGCTGCTCGTGGGGCTGAGCATCGCGACGGCCTTGAGTTTCTGCGGGCTGCGCATGGTAGGCCGGCTGTCCCCTCCGGGCTCGCACAGGACCTTGCCTGGTCTCTCGCCAGAGGACCCGTCCGAGGACTTGGGCCAGGTGTTGGTACCCGTGGACACTCCGCCCGGGCGCGCCGTCACCTATGTCTGGAACGTGGAGGAACTCACGCCGCAACGTCAGCAGGTGGCCTACGGCCTGGGCGAGCGGCTGGAAGCGCAGATCGAAGCGACCCATCACGCCTACGCTCGGCGGCTGCGCTACCGGGCGCTGGGCCCTGGGCGATTCACGTACGTGGCGCCTCCAGGCTGCGGCACGGACATGCACTGCATCTACCTGGAGCTGATGCGGACCTCGCCGGGGCCGGTGCGCGCGCTGGGCGAGCGCTTCGCCGCCTCCATCCGGACGCGTCAGCTCGATGCCGCGCAGGCCGCGCAGCTCATCCTCGGGTTCGTGCAGCGCATTCGCTACGAGGTGCCGGACAACGAGCCCTTTGGCATCGTGCCGCCCGCGCTGGTGCCCGCGCAGAACCGAGGCGACTGTGATTCCAAGGCAGTGCTCGCGGTGATGTTGCTGCGGCAGGTGGGAATCGACGCGGTGCTGCTCTACTCGGATCCGCTGGCGCACGCGGCGGTGGGCGTGGGGCTGCCCGGCTCGGGCACGCGGCTGAAACTGGGGGGCCGCAGCTACCAGTACGCCGAAGTCACCGCGGAAGGCTGGCCGCCCGGAATGGTGCCGCCCCGCTACAACCTGCTCCACTTGTGGAAGGTTCTCCCGCTGGAGGAATGAGGATTTGACGCAGCGATGCGCGCGTCAGAGATGCTGGTGCATCACGAACGCATCGACGTCGCCCGCGGTGGGATGCTGGAACGCGAGGGGCAGGCGCCCGACGATTTGAAATCCGAGCGACTGCCAGAGCCGCACGGCGCGCTCATTCGTGCTGATGACAAAGTTGAACTGCATCGCGCGATACCCCCGCGCGCGCGCATATTCCAGCGAGTGCGCGCACATGCTGCGCGCGATGCCTCGGCCCGTCGCGGCCGCGCTCGTCATGTAGCCACAGTTGCAGACGTGCCGGCCGCCACCTGCCTGGTTCGGGCGGATGAAGTAGGTGCCAAGGATGACCCCGTCCTCCTCCGCGACGAACGTCTCCTTGTCCGGGCCCATCCAATAGGCCAGCGCATCCGCTTCGCTCATGTCCGCATCCAGCGCGTACGTCGTGCCTTGGCGAATGGTGGGGATGATGATGGCCGCAATGCCCGCGGTATCGACAGCGTCGGCTCTCCGGATGCGCATGGCGCGAGCTTACCGGGATTCAGCGGAGCAAGAGGGCGCCCTCGCTCGTTGACCGCTACGCGTCGCGGGGCGCGCGTCTCACCGCCCCGCCCCGCCACGCCTTGACTCGACGCCCGATGCGGATGTCTTCGGGGTCGACCTGGACGTCCTGCCCCTCGTGAGCGAGCGCTTCGGCGAGGTCGCGAACACGCTCGGCCCCAGCGACGTGGGGTTCCGCGAGCTGCCCGTCCAGAATTCGCGAGAGCAGCTGCCGCGGGCCCGGCTCCCCTGAAGACAGACAGCGGCTCTCCTTGGAGGTGGGTTCCAAGGAGAGCCGCGGAGGCGTCTACTGGTGGTTCTGGCTGAAGATGTTCATCACCTTGACGACGTGCTGCGGACTCGCGAGCGTCATGGCGTACGGCAGGAACTCAGACATCACGTCGTGCGTGCCGTTCTTCAGGAACAGCTTCGGCGTGGCGCCGGTGTGCAGGTAGAAGATGGAGTCCTGTCCGTCCGCGACGCTGTCGTAGAGGTCCCAGAAGGTCGCCGCCACCCAGGCCTCGTTCGCGTTCCTCGTGGTGCAGGCCCCAAAGGTCTCCGGGTGTTCGATGTCCACGAACCCGTGCGCCGCCGGAGTCTGATTGCGATTGAGCCCCGCCCACACCGGCATGAAGTCAGCGAAGCCCTCCGAGAGCGCCACGCCCGTGTTGACGCAATCGGGCCAACCATGCGGCTTGCCACTCCCGTCCGGCAGGTAGCCCCCCCAGTACTTGTTCGCGAGCTGATGCGCCAGCTCGTGCGAGAACGTTGAGACACTGCTCGCCGCCCTCGGGAGGAGCCAGATTTCATTCCCCGCCGCGCAGCTCCACGGCTGCTTGTCGGGCCGGCCGCAGTCATACGTGGTGTTCGGGAAGTACACCGACAGGCTCGTGGACTTCACCGGGTCGATGCCCTCCCCCTTGCCCTTGAGCGCCTCCCAGAAGCGCATGCCCATCCGATACAGGTCTCCCAGCCCCACCAGGTCGCCATTGGCCAGCTTCGCCACCTGCGTGAACTCGTTGAGCACCTTGTCGCTCACTGGCGTGTGCTGCGCCCCCGAGGAGAATTGGTAGTAGGCGCCCGCCAGGTTCCGGAGCGTGAAGTAGACGTTGCGCGGCTCGTAGGTGATGACGATGGGGAAGGAGGTCGGGACCGCCGGCAGGCTCAAACTCCATGCGCCGTTCGGCTGCACGTTGGTCTTCGCGATGGGCACCTTGATGGAGCCGATGACCATCTGCGCATACACCCGCCAACCCCACCCCGAGTGCTTCTGCCCATCCAGCCCCGTGAAGAAGAACGAGCCCACCGCGGTCATGCCCGTCGCGAGGCCTCCGCCCAACGTGCGAGCCTTGGACAGGCGCGGGAGCAGCTCGGTGGCCCGTGCGATGCGCTCATCCACGGAGCGCTGCGTGAACTTCGCGTCGTCCTCCTCCCCATGACGCACCGAGGTGTCCCGTGGCGGCGGGAGCGGCAGCGTGGGGGTGTCCTCCTCCCCCGTCTCGCCCGGGCTGTCCTTGATCATCTCGTCCGTGTTGACCGCCAGTTGCTCCGGCGTCCAATGGAACTCCGTGATGTCGGCGCCATCCGGAAAGGGCGTCGACCCATCGGTCGGGAACACCCACACCGGCTTGCCATCCTCGTCCTGCTCGCGCGCCAAGGGACGCACGAAGAGGTTCTCGTACGTGTCGACGACGTAGGTGCCGTCTCGCACCATGAGGTCCAGCGAGCCCTCCACGCTCGCCACCGTCACTCCGTCCGCGGTGACCAGGTCCACCGGCACCGTCACGTGGTAGAGGCCATCGGTGCGGACGGCCATGCTGAAGGGAACCTTCACCGACTCGCCCGGCTTCACGAGGACCGGCCGTTCACTCACCTCGATGACGTACCCCAGCGGGCTGCTGACCCGGCGGGTCACGGCGTTGACCGACACCGAGTTGGGATTGGCCACTTCAATCCACCCACTCATGGCGGAAGTGCTTCCACGAGACTCGCTCAACACCGGAGTGACATCCGACAACTTGGGGGTCTCGGCCAGGGATGAGCCCGTGGCGAGACAGGCGGCCACGAAGGCCCCCTTCACCAATGAAAGGCGTTTCATGCATTCCTCGGGATGGATGGAGCAGACCGCGCCGGAATCGGCATCGGTCGATTTCCCAAACGAAGCGCCGCGTGGATCTTCCGTCCCCTGTCTGCCTTTCACGTCGCGCGACAGCGCCCCCGCCGCG
Source organism: Citreicoccus inhibens (assembly GCF_019039035.1). Taxonomy (GTDB): domain Bacteria; phylum Myxococcota; class Myxococcia; order Myxococcales; family Myxococcaceae; genus Citreicoccus; species Citreicoccus inhibens. The sequence goes on from NZ_JAHNZT010000006.1 coordinate 316,425, forward strand.
GCGCGCGCGCGCTGGATGTGATTTTCCAGCGCGGAGGTGCAAACCGAGGCACGGGGCGCATGCCTGGCGCCCCATGGATGACACCGCCCTCCACGCGACGCTGGCCGAGGCCGCCGCCCAGTGGCATGACTCGACCATGGCCCGTGACGTCTCCTTCTTCGACCACCTCGGCGCGCTCATGGCTCAGGAGCGCGACGCCGAGAAAGCCCGCCTCTCGGCGCTCGCCCAGGGGCTCACCCTGCGCGAGCGCGAGGAGCAGGGCCTGTCCCTCCTCGACCTCGAGGCCATCGAGGAGGACGTGGGCCTGGGCGGTCGCATCCTCATCACCCTCGCCCGCGCCGACCGGCGGCCCCTGCCGTCCCGCCTGTCCAACGGAGACTTCGTCGCCGTCTTCCCGCGCCGCGCCGAGGTGAAGGAGCCCGCGCGCGCGCTCGTGTCCCGCGCCACGTCCACCCGGCTCCAGCTCGCCTTCGACCGCGCGCCGCCGCCGTATCTGCACGAGGGACTGCTGCGCCTGGACATCGTCCCCAACGACGTGACGTTCGAGCGCACCCGCGCCGGCCTCCAGCGCGTGAAGGGCATGGACAAGGGCACCGAGCGCCGCCGCCGCGAGGTGCTCCTGGGCAACGAGCCGCCCCGCTTCGACACGGCCCGCGACTTCACGCCCACCCGTCCGCTCAACCCCGAGCAGCAGGACGCCGTCACCCGCGCGCTCGCCGCCGAGGACTTCTTCCTCGTCCACGGCCCGCCGGGCACCGGCAAGTCCACCGTGCTCGCGGAGGTGGCGGCGCACGCGGTCGCGCGCGGCGAGCGGCTGTTGTGCACGGCCGCGAGCAACGCCGCCGTGGACCACCTGCTCGACCTGTGTCTGGGCCAGGGCCTGCGCGCCCTGCGCGTGGGCCACCCCGCCCGCGTCGCGCCGCGCTTCCAGGAGCACACGCTCGACATCGTGGTGGAGGAGCACCCGGATCGCGTCATCAGCCGCGAGCTGTTCGACGAGGCCTTCGGCCTCTTCGGCTACGCGCGCCGCCAGCGCGACCAGGGCCGCAGCCGCGAGCGCTTCTCCAACGCCCGCGCCTCCACCGCCGAGGCCAAGGACCTGATGGACGAGGCGCGCAAGCTGGAGAAGCAGGCCCTGCGCTCCGTGCTCGCTCGCGCGCAGGTCGTCTGTGTGACGCTGGCCAGCCTCGGCTCGGGGATCCTCGCGGGCGAGGAGTTCGACCGCGCGCTGCTCGACGAGGCGACTCAGGCCACCGAGCCGCTCGCCCTGCTCGGCTTCCTGCGCGCGCCCAAGGTGGTCCTCGCCGGGGATCCGCAGCAGCTGCCGCCCACGCTGCTCTCGCAGGAGGCCGCCAGGGCGGGCCTGGGCGTCAGCCTCTTCGAGCGACTGCTCAAGGACCACGGCGACGGCGTCAAGCGCATGCTGCGCGAGCAGTACCGCATGAACGCGCGCATCATGGCGTTCCCCTCGCACGAGATGTACGACGGCGAGCTGCGCGCCCACCCCTCCGTGGCCGACCGCACCCTCGCGGACGTGCTCCCCTCGAGCGAGGGCCTGGACCTGCCGCCCGTCCTCTTCCTCGACACCGCGGGCAAGGGCTTCGACGAAGAGGTCGAGCCCACCACGAACAGCCTCTTCAGCCCCGGCGAATCCGACCTCGTGCTCGCGCGCGTGAAGGCGCTGCTCGCCGCGGGACTCGCTCCTCGGGAGCTGGCGGTCATCACGCCCTACGGCGCGCAGGCCCGCCGGCTGCGCGAGGCCGTGGAGCCGCTCAGCCCCGAAGTGGAAGTGGATACCGTGGACGCCTTCCAGGGCCGCGAGAAGGACGCCATCCTCGTCAGCCTCGTGCGCTCCAACGGCGAGGGGCAGATTGGCTTCCTCAATGACTTGCGCCGCATGAACGTCGCCCTCACCCGCGCCCGGCGTCACCTGTTCGTGGTGGGCGACTCGGCGACCCTCAGTGGCCATCCGTTCTACGCGCGCTTCATCGAGGGCACGCAGACCGACGGAGGCTACCGCTCTGCCTGGGAATGGCCTGACGCCGTCTGAGCCCTGTCCAGTGCCCAACGGCGCCATCGCCCCCCAGCCCTACGCAAGGACTGCGGGAGGGGGGTCGAAAATTGTCGAAATCCTGAACAATTTTTGTCACCCGGGATGTCACTGCCAGTCCTAGGCCCCGAATATCAGGCATTTATCGAAAGCCCGGGCACCGGCATGGCGCGTGCTTTCACCGCGACCTGGGAGGGGAACCATGTCGCAAGCCCCGATGGTGACGAAGGAGAACGACGTCTGGGTCATCCGCCTGGAGCGGCCCAACGGGAAGACGCAGGAGTATCGGTGCGCGACGGAGAATCAGGCGCGGCAGCTCGCGCTGGTGCTGGGCAAGCCGGACTCCGGGGGCCCGCCTCGTCCGCCCGCCGAGCGGCGCTAGGCAGCCCGTCAGCGACGCGCTAAGGCACGGCGAGGAGCCTCGCGTGCCCGCACCCTTCGAGTCCCGGACCCTCGCCGCCGAGGGCCTCTCCTTGCACCTTCGCCAGCGCCACGCGGTGGGCTCGCCCGCCGTGCTCTTCCTTCACGGCTGGCTGGACCACTCGCACAGCTTCGACCCGCTGCTGGACTCCCTGCCCGCCCACTGGCACGTGGCCCTGCTGGACTTCCGAGGCATGGGGCGCAGCGGACACGCCCCGCCCGGCGCCTCCTATCAGTTCGGCGATCACCTGCTGGACGTGGAGGCCGCGCTGGACGGGTTGGGCCTGGAGTCCGCTCACCTGGTGGGCCACTCGCTGGGTGGCATCGTCGCGCTGGCCCATGCCGCGGCGCGCCCCACCCGCGTGAAGTCCGTCTCCCTCATCGAGAGCCTCGGACCCCGAGGAGGCCCCGCCGAGGGCGCGGTGGGGCGCCTGCGTGGCTTCCTGGATGACGCGCGCCGGCCGCCGAATCGCAAGCGCTACCCCACGGTGGAGGCCGCCGCCGCGCGCCTGCGGGAGAACACGCCGTCCCTGCCCGAATCCGCCGCCCTCCTGCTCGCTCGCCACGGCACCCAGCCGCACCCTGAAGGCGGGCTGACCTTCACGTTCGATCCTCGCCAGCGCCGCCGCTTCGGCCACGGCTTCGACGAGGCGCAATGGCTGGCCATCGAGGCCGCCGTCACCTGCCCCGTGCAACTCATCCGTGGCAGCGAGGGGCTCCTGCCGGACTCCGCGTGGCTCGACTCGCGCATGGCGGCGCTGAGGACGCTGGTGCCTCCGTCGCTCGTGCTGCCGGGCGGCCATCACGTCCACATGGAGCAGCCCGAGGCCACGGCCCGCGCGCTGGCCGCCTTCATCGCCTGACGCCGGGGAACAAGCCCCCGGGAAAAACTTTCCCCGAGGGGACATCCCGCTTCCATCTGGAGGCGGAACGGCACGGGCGCGTCTTCAAGCTCCTGATTTCCGGACGCCGCGGCGCCGCGAGCGCGTTGGTACGCGAATTGATTGGGGTGGGATGAGCTGACGCGACCTGTGCATCCGTGTGTGTGTTGGGACAAGGGTGGGGAGCGGACGATGACGATGGGCGTGAGGGGGCGGGCCCTGTTGGTGGCGGCCCTGGCGCTGGGAGCGGTGGCGTGTCACGACAACGCGCGGATCCGCTCGGTCCAGGCGACCGCCGTGCTCGACACGGACGCCATCGACTTCGGTGACGTCCCAGTAGGCGAGTGGCGAGAGAAGCAGGTGCGCATCCGCAATGTCGGCTACGTGCCCTTCTTCGCCATCGAAGCGCTGGGGCTGGCGGGCAACGCGTCCTATCAGGTGGAGCTGGTCAACGGCAGCGGCCGGGTGATGCCCGGCGAGTCCCACGTCGTCAAAGTGCGCTTCCATCCCCTCTCCGAAGGACCGCTGGAGGAGGTGCTGCACGTGTCCACCGACGCCAACGTGGGCACCACGCAGCAGGTGGCGGTGCATGGGCAGGGCACGCCCACGAACATCGGCGTGGAGCCGGCCGACCTGGACTTCCAGACGTTGGAGGTGGAGAGCGACCGCACGCTCGACGTCACCATCACCAACCCAGTGGACCTGCCGCTCACCCTGGTGGTGCGCGGCGACGTGCCCGACCCATACAGTCCGGACACCGTCACCATCCCGCCGCACGCCACCGTGAAGGTGAACACCACCTATGCGCCGCACGCGCTGGGAACGATGGGCGCGCGCCTGGAGGTGACGTCCTGCGAGACGTGCACCCCGTCGAAGGTGGGCCTGACGGGCAACTCGGTGCCCAGCGCGTTCGTGTTCGACCCGGCCCCGGTGCCGTTCGATCAAATCCCGGTGCATGAGCGCACCGAGTCCTTCACCCAGGCGCGCAACGTGACGTGGCGCCCCGTCACCATCTCCAGTCTGGCCACCAGCGACCGGGCCTTCGTGGCGCTGTCCAAACCCGATGGCGTCACCGTGCAGCCGGATGAGGCGGTGCAGATGCGCATGGAGTTCGCGGCGCGCTACTCGGGCCCCAACGTCGGGGACCTGACAGTGCATTACGAGTCCGACAAGCCGCGCGAGTCCAAGGTCGTGCTCGACGCGCGCGGCGGGCGGCCCACGCTGGCGGTGGCGCCGGTGGTGATGGACTTCGGTGAGCTGCCGGTGGGCGGCAAGCTGGAGAAGGTCCTCCGCATCACCAACGCGGGCAGCAACGGCGCGCTGAAGCTGCTCGGCGTGCGCGCCGAGGGGGACGCGCCGCAGTTCAGCGTGGACGTGCCCATGCGGGGCGCGCAGGGCTATCCCTGGAAGGCAGGCGTCTGGCCCGCGCTCCAAGCCGACGCGCTGCCCATCAATCCCGGCGATGACGCCCTGGAGCTGAAGGTCTACTTCGAGCCGCGCGCGGAGGGTTCGTGGTCCGCGACGCTGTATGTCCAGTCGGATGACCTGTTCAACCCCGAGCGGGCCATCACGCTCACGGGGCGCGCGCGCGCCAGCGGCCCGTGTGTCTACGAGCTGTTGCCCCAGCCCAGCCTGGACTTCGGCAACGTGGCGCCGGGCATGGGCGCGGTGCTCGGCTTCTACTTCCACAATCCTGGCGGCGCGGAGTGCGCCGTCAAAGACATCCACATCTCCAAGGACGCGGGCGGCGCCTTCTTCATGCCGGGCGGACCGCTCACCGGCGGGGTCGTCCTCTACGACACGGCCTTCAGCGCCATGGTGGCCTTCAAGCCGCTCACGGCCGGCACGTATGACGGAGAGCTGCGGATGACGGTGAACAATCCCAACTACCCCACCGTGACGCTGCCCTTGCGCGGCCAGTCCATGAAGAGCTGCCTCGTCGCCACGCCGGCGTTCGTGGACTTCGGCGCCATCCGCTTCGACTGCGCCGCCACGCCGCGCACCACGCTCGTGTCCAACCAATGTGGCGACCCCGTCACGGTGGCCAGCGCGGAGATTGGCAACGGCACCAGCACCCAGTTCTCGCTGCTCAAGCCCTTCACCACCCCGCGCGTGCTCAAGCCCGGCGAGGGCTTCGAGTTGGAGGTGGGCTATGAGCGCCGCATCCTCGGCCAGCACTTCAGCCCGCTCTATCTCCACACCGACAGCGAGCCCACGCCCTTCCTCATCCCCCTCCAGGCGGAGACCAACCACGAGGGGCTTCAGGTGGACCACTACACCCAGGGCGCCACCAGCCAGCTCGACGTGCTCTTCGTCGTCTCCAACACCACCACCATGGAGCCGTACCAACAGCGCCTGCGTGACGCCATCCCCGGCTGGCTGGAGCGCGCGCGCCAGCAGAACGTGGACGTGCGCGTGGGCGTCACCAGCACGGGGCTCGTGCCCCGCGGTCCCGCGTGCGGTGGCGGCGCCAACGGTGGCGAGGCGGGCCGCTTGATTCCCGTGGACAACAGCCGCCCGCGCATCGCCTCCAGCACCAACCCCAACGCCGCGGCCATCATCCAGGCCAACCTGGACGTGGGCCTGTGTCACAACCTGGTGCAGGGCCTGGAGACGATGCGCCAGGCCCTGTCCGCGCCCCTGGCCGAGCAGGTGGATGATCCGCGCACCCCCCAGCCCGATGACGGCAACTGGGGCTTCTTCCGCACCGCGGCCCGGCTCGCGGTGGTGGTGCTGGCGGACGAGGATGACCACTCGGGCTTCGCGCCGGACAGCTACGTGCAGTTCCTCCAGTCCCTCAAGGGCACGGGCAGCATGCACCGCAGCCAGCTCCACGGGTGGGTGCCGCTCGACGGGCGCTGCACCACCGCGGGCGGCGTGGCCCACCGTTTCATGTCCGTGGCCCAGGGCACCGGCGGCGAGCTGGCCTCCATCTGCGACGAGGACTACCGCGCGCTGTTGGATCCGCTCATCACCCGCGCCGGCGACCCCGACACGGACTTCCCGCTCAGCGCCACGCCCACGGGCATCGCGGAGATAGCGGTGCGCGTGCAGGGGCAGGACGTCCCCGCCGAGATGTGGACTTACGACGCGAAGCGCAACGCCATCCACTTCCACCCCGGGGACACGCCCAAGGCCGGGCAGTCGGTGGAGATCTCCTACCGGAGCACCTGCAAGGCGCCGTGAGCGCGGCACAAAAGGCCCATCGAAGGCTTCCGCCCTCCGGCCCGGCGCGGCTAATCTGCGGGCCGGAGTGGAAACGTTCGGGCGCTACGAGTTGCTGCGCAAGCTGGCCACCGGTGGCATGGGAGCCGTCTATCTGGCCCGCCAGAAGGGCCCGGTCGGCTTCCAGAAGCTCCTCGTGGTGAAGCGGCTGTTGCCGCACCTGTCCGAGGACGATGAGTTCCTCGACATGTTCCTGGACGAGGCGCGCATCGCCGCGCTCCTCAACCATCCCAACATCGCCCAAATCTATGAGCTGGGCGACGTGGACGGGCAGTACTACATCGCCATGGAGTACGTGCAGGGCGAGGCGCTCGGCACGCTCATGACTCGGGCCTCGCATCGCCAGGGCGGCATGCCGCTGGGGCTCAAGTGCCGCGTCATCGCCGAGGCCGCCGCCGGGCTCGACGCGGCCCACAACGCGCGCAGCCCCTCGGGCCGCAAGCTCGCCCTCATCCACCGCGATGTGTCGCCGCAGAACGTGCTGGTGGGCTTCAACGGCGGCGTGAAGCTCATCGACTTCGGCGTGGCCAAGGCCTCCGGCAAGCTGTCCCAGACGGTGGTGGGCACCATCAAGGGCAAGCACGCGTACATGTCCCCCGAGCAGGCGCGCGGCGAGCCGCTGGACTGCCGCTCCGACGTGTTCGGCCTGGGCACCGTGTTCTACGAGCTGCTCACCGGCATGCGCCTGTTCAAGCGGGCGGACGAGATGTCCACGCTCAAGGCCGTGGTGAGCGCGAAGATCCAACCCCCGTCCGAGCTGCTGCCCGACATCCCCAAGAGCCTGGACGCCATCGTCTTCAAGGCCCTGGCGCGCAAGCGCGACGAGCGCTACGCCACCGCCGGCGCGCTCCAGCTCGCCCTGGAGGAGTTCCTGCTCCAGGAGAAGCTGCCCGCCACCACGCCGCACCTCGCCGCCTTCATGCGCGAGCTGTACGCGACGGAGCTGGAAGAGGACCGGTTCGCCACCGAGCCCACCGTCATCCACTACGAGCCGCGGCTCGCGGCCAAGGCCCACGCCGCCGCCGCCGCGCCGCCGCCCGCGAAGCCCGCCGCCGCGCCCGGCACCAAGTCAGCGCCCAAGGCGCGGGCCCTGCCCAAGCCCGCGAAGAGCCCGGACGACGGAACCACCCCCGTCAGGCGTCCCGCGAAGCTCGGCCCTTCGGACCCCGACAAGTAGGCCGCGGGCTCAGAGGCTCGCGAGCGCCACGCGGTACAGCGCGCGGTAGCCCATGCGCGGCGCGACCTCGAAGCGCTCCGCGTTGAAGATGTCCCGCAGGAGCGCCTGTCCGTCCGGCGCGGCCTGAAGCCCCAGCAGCGCGGACTCGAGCGTCGTCACCAGCTGCGGCGCCAGCCCCATGGCCACCGGCACTCCGTCATTCGGAGCCTCGTCGGTGTAGGCGATGAGCTCGAAGCGGGCACCCGCGCCCGGCCCCAGCACGTCCTCCACGCCCGTGGCGAAGGTGAGCCCCGTGGAGGCGGGGGGACAGAAGATGCTCGTCACATCCGCCTTGCCCTCCAGCACCGCCTCCAGCGCGCCCCGGTACGAGCCCGTGAAGTGCTGCGCCGCGAAGGCCCGCGAGGGCTCGAGGCCCTGCGTCTTCAAGTAGGCCGTGGGCAGGAGGTAGCCGCCCACCGCGTCCCGGTCCACCCAGGCCGCGTTCGTCCCCTTGAGGCGCTCCACCGAGAGGCCCGCGCCCGCCCGGCACACCAGCGCGGAGCGATAGCTGGACATGCCTCGGCGAACCCCGCGCACCAGCACCCGCACGCCCATGGCCTCCATGCGCGCGCACACGAACGGAGGCGCCCACGCCGCGTCCGCCCGCCCGGACAACAGGTCCTTGGCGAGCGTCTCGTAGCTGGGCGCCATCGAGACTTCCACCAACTTGCCGAGCGCCCGCTGGAGAAAGGCGGAGAGCCGCTCAGCGCGCTCCCTCGCCATCTCACTGCCCAGCGAGGGCGGCAGCCCGAAACGAAAGGAGTGACGCGACGTGGGGGGGACGTGCACGGTCATGTAGACCCTGCTTACCCCTCCCAGCCCAGGCGCGCCACTTCGTCATCGGCGAGCCCGAAGGTCGCCTGGAGCAAATCGAGGATTTTCTGCTCCGCCGCGCTCGTGCGCCCCGATGCATGGGCAATCTTCGTGGCCAGCCGGAAGGCCTTCACCCGCTGCACGTGGGTGGAGAGCCCCTGCGACAACACGTGCAGCCGCTGCGGCAGGCCCTCCGCCGAGAGCGCCACCACGGCCTCGCTGACGAAGCCCTGCGCGCGCTCCGGGCTGACGTTCTGGAAGAGCGGATCCGCCGCGAAGCTCTCCACCATCGAGCGCGCCTCGGCCTCCTTCAGCTGGCCGTCCGCGGCCAGCACCAGCACCATCACCTCGGCGTAGAGGCGCTCCAGCGGCTCCCCCAGCGCCTCGGCCAGGCTGCCGCCCTGCTCGATGACGTCGATGATCTGCGCGACCTCGTCCTCGGAGATGCCGAGCGCGGCCTGGAAGGTCTTCAGGAGGCCCAGCTCATCGCGGGTGGCGCGTTGATCCGCCAGCGCCACGGCCGCCGCCAACCCGAAGGCCAGCATCCGGTTGCGGTGGTCCGGCAGACGCTTGCGCAGCGACGCCAGCACCGTCTCCAGGTTCTTGGCCTGGGCCAGCCGCTGCGCGCTGGACTCCACGAGTTGGTTCAACTCCTCGGGGCGGGTGCCCTCGAACTCGGGGCGCTCCAGCACCCGAGCCAGCAGCGTCTGGAGCTCGCGCTGCGACACCCGGCCGTCGGCCATCGCCGCCAGCAGCATCACCTCCACCAGCGCGGCGTTGCGCTCCCTGCGCGCACTCATTGCCTGCTCTCGAGCCATGGACTGGCGCTCCCTTGCGTGTCGTCGGTTGGGGTGGGGGTATTCAACGGATCCGGATTGAGCGTCCGGTCGAGCAGGTGTGTCGGGCGCACGTTGGACATCGCGTTGAGCAGGCTCTGGCGCACGTTGGGAATCTCGCGCCCCAGGTCCTCCACCAGCTTCTGCATCCGCTTGCGCTGGAGGTTCTCCTGCGAACCACACAAGTCACAGGGGATGATGGGGAACTGCATCAGCTCCGCGAACTTCGCGATGTCCTTCTCCGGCGCCAGGCACAGCGGGCGGATGACCACGTTGCGCCCGTCGTCGCTGCGCAAGAGCGGCGGCATGGCCTTGAGGCTGCCCGCGAAGAACATGTTGAGCAGCATCGTGTGGATGAGGTCGTCCCGGTGGTGCCCCAGGGCAATCTTCGTGCACCCCAGCTCCACCGCGGCCGTGTAGAGGATGCCCCGGCGCATCCGCGAGCAGACCGAGCACTGCGTCTTGCCCGGCGGCGTCTTCTCCAAGACGATGCTGTAGGTGTCCTCCTTCAGCATCTTGTAGGCGTAGCCCTCCTTCTGGAACCAGCCCTCCAGCTTGTCCGCCGGGAAGCCAGGGTGACCCTGGTCCAGGTTGACGGCGAGCAAGTCGAACTTCACTGGCGCGCGCTGCTGCAGCTGTCGCAGCAGGTGAAGCATCGTGTAGGAGTCCTTGCCTCCGGATACACCCACCATGATGCGGTCCCCCGCCTCGATGAGGCGGTAGTCCGCGATGGCTCGGCCCATGTGGCCAAGCAGACTCTTTTCCAGACGCTGGACGTCGTTCATCGGCGCGGCCATCCTAGCCACGGCCCGGGAAAAAACACGTCAATCAGGAGCGCCGGTCCGCTAGCCTGCCGAACGCGATGCCAACCTTCCCGCAGGGTGCCTTGGACGTAGTGGATGCACCGGGGGCCCAGGCCGCCGTCCGGACGCTGGAGGCCGCGCCCGAAGTCGCCGTGGACCTGGAGGCGGACTCGATGCACGCCTTCCGCGCCCGGCTGTGCTTCCTCCAGCTCGCCACCGACTCGGAGGTCTTCCTCCTGGACACGCTCCAGCCGGGCGTGGACGCGAGCCTGCTCGCCGCGCTGATGGCCGACCCGGCGCGCACCAAGTACTTCCACGCCGCGCAGGGGGACCTCCAGTTCCTCGCCGAGGTGGGCGTGCGCGTGCGCGGCCTCTTCGACACCCACCGCGCCGCGACGCTGCTGGGCTGGCCCAAGGTGGGCCTGGCGGACCTGGCGCGCGAGCGGCTGGGCGTGGAGCTGCCCAAGGAGCACCAGCAGTCGGACTTCTCCCTGCGCCCGCTGCCGCCCGGCATGCGCGACTACATCGCCAACGACGTGCGCTACCTCTGCGAGCTGGGCCGGCAGGTGCGCGAGGCGTGCCGCGAGGCGGACATCCTCGAAGAGGTGCTGCTCGACTGCACCCGCATGTGCGACGAGGCGGTGGCCCGGCCCGACGTGGGCGCGGACTTCAAGCCCAAGCTGCCCCGCTCCGGCCTGTCCGCGGCCCAGCTCACGCTGGCGAACGCCATTGCCCAGGCCCTGCACCGCAAGCGCCTGGAGTGGGCCGAGCAGGACAACGTGCCCATGGGGCGCATGCTGTCCAACATGGCCGTGACGGACCTCGCGGTGAAGCCCCCTGGCAATCCGCGCGAGCTGGCGCGCGCCGCCGGCGTCCGCGGCGCCTTCGTGCGCGCCCACGGCGACGAGGTGCTCACCCTCATCCGCGAGCAGCTGGAGAAGTCGCGCCGGGGAGAGCTGGAGGCCGACGCCGAGCCCCGCGGCCCGCGCGACCCCAATCGCCGCAAGCGCGAGGAGGCGCTCAAGGCGTTCCGCGTGGAGAAGGCGCTCGCGCGCAAGGTGACGCCCAGCGCGGTGCTCACCAATCCGCTGTTGGAGGCGCTGGCCGCGCGCCCGCCCGCCTCGCTGGAGGAGCTGTCCGCCCTGCCCTACCTGGGCGAGAAGCGGGTGCGCCTCTACGGCCAGGAGCTGCTCGCGCTGCTGGCGCCCCTGCCCGTGTTGGGCGGCTGACGCGTCAGCGCTTGCGCGCCAGCAACAGGCCGTCGCGCACGGTGAGCATCACCTTCTCCACGCGCGGATCCTCGGCCACCTTCTGGTTGAACGCGACGATGGCGTGGTCCTGCGCGGACTCCGGCTGGAGGACCCGGCCGCTCCACAGCACGTTGTCCGCCACCACCAGCCCGCCAGGGCGCACCAGCGGCAGCACCGCGTCGTAGTACGCGGCGTAGTTGCCCTTGTCCGCGTCGATGAAGGCCAGGTCGAACGGGCCCTTCAGCGTGCGGAGCGTCTCCAGCGCGGGCCCCAGCCGCAGGTGGACCTTGTGTCCATGCGGGCTCCTCGCGAAGAAGCGCCGCGCCACCTCGGCCACGCTCGGGTTGAGGTCGCAGGTGATGATCTCCCCGTCCTCCGGGAGCGCCTCGGCCATGCACAGCGCCGAGTAGCCCGTGAAGGTGCCAATCTCCAGCACCCGCCGCGCCTGGAGCAGGGCCACCAGGAGGCGCAGGAAGGTGCCTTCCATACGTCCCACCTGCATGTGCGGCGACGCGACCTCCGCGTAGGTCAGCTCGCGCAGCTCCTCCAACAACGGCGAGACGTGCTCGGTATGGGCTTCCGCGTAGGCCTCGATGTCTCGGGGGACAAGCGTGAGCTGTGCCATGGCCACCGTTTAACACGCGCCTCACTTCGGGTTGCCGCGCGCGCGCGCGTCCCTACCGTTGTGTCCACTGGTGGGAGGTGCATGGCCATGCTCGGCGCCAGACCGTGCGGCACGCGTGCGGAAGTCACCCGGTGCATCGACGCAAGCACCCAATGTCAGCGGGCGTGCGAGCAGGGCATGGCGTGCCTGCTGCGCCGAGGGCTGCGCCCGGATGACACGACGGTGCGGCTCTTGAGGCAGTGTGCGGAGCTGTGCGAGCTCAACGTGCGCGCGCTGCGCAAGGAGAGCCGGCTGGTGCGGCACACGGCGAGCCTGTGCTTCGAGCTGGGCAACCAGGTGGCGCGCGCGACGTGGCTCCGTCCGGATGACCCCGCCGCGTGCGCGCTGGCACGGGACGCGCTCCACCTGGCGCGCGCGTGCCAGCCGCTGGTGTTTCCTCCCTGACGCGACCTACAGCGCCACGCCCGAGAGCGCGCCGTACTTGTCCCGCAGGTAGGCGAGGAAGTCGGCGTCCGTGAGTCCCTGGCCGGTGATGTCGCGCACGCGCTCCTCCGCGGGCGTGCGGAAGCCGTGCGCGTGCACGTGGGTGCGCAGCCAGTCGCGCAGGGGCAAGAGTTCGCCACGGGACACGTGCCCCTCCAGGTCCGGGAGGGCGCGCCGCGCGGCGCGGTGGAGGGACGCGGCGTAGAGGTTGCCCAACGTGTACGTGGGGAAGTAGCCGAACTCGCCCCAGGCCCAGTGGATGTCCTGGAGCACGCCGCGCGTATCGTCCGGCGGGGTGATGCCCAGATAATGGCGCATGCGCTCGTTCCACGCGGCCGGGAGTTCGTCGAGCGGGAGCGCGTCGCGGATGAGGAGCAGCTCCAGCTCGTAGCGCAGGGCGATGTGGAGGTTGTACGTCACCTCGTCCGCGTCGATGCGGATGAACGACGGCGCGACGTGGTTGATGACGCCGTGGAAGGTGTCCACGTCCACGTCCGCCAGCGCCTCCGGGAACGCCGCGCGCAGGTGCGGGTAGTAGTGCTCCCAGAAGGGGCGGCTGCGGCCCACCAGGTTCTCCCACAGCCGGGATTGGGACTCGTGCAGGCCCATGGACGGCGCGGCGGCCAGAGGCGTGGCGTGGTGCTCGGGGGAGAAGCCCTGCTCGTAGAGGCCGTGGCCCGCCTCGTGGATGGTGCTGAAGAGGGCGGGCAGCGGGTTGGACTCATCCACGTGCGTGGTGAGGCGAACGTCGAGCGCGTGCGTGCCGCCGGTGAACGGGTGGATGCTCAGGTCCTGGCGCCCCGCCTCCAGGTCGAAGCCCACGTCCTTCAAGAGGCGCATCGTGAAGGCCCACTGCGCGTCCTGCGGATAGCGGCGGCCATCGAACAGGGCCGGGAGGGCGCGCTGCGCCGACGCGAGCGTGGCCACCATGGGGATGAGCTGCTCGCGCAGCGCCGTGAGCACCGGCGTCAGGCGCGCCACGCGCATGCCGGGCTCGTAGCCCTCCAGGAGGGCGTCATAGCGCTCGCCGTCGTGGCCGTAGGCGTCCGCCTGCTCGCGGCGGAGCTCCAGCACGCACGCCAGGTGGGGCTGGAAGAGGGAGAAGCGCTTCTGGGTGCGGGCCTCCCGCCAGGCGTGCAGGGACCTGCCCTGCGCTTCGGCCAGGGCCTTCACGAGCGCGCCGGGGACGCGCACCTGCCGGTCCCGCTCGCGGGTGAGCACGCGCACCATGGCGCGTGCGTCCTCGGACAAGTCCGTCTGGGTGGCTGCCTGGGCCAGCGCGTCCCCCAGGCGCGGGTCCACCAGTCGCTCGTGGTACAGGCCCCGGAGGGTGGAGAGCTGGGAGGCGCGGGCCGGCCCCGCCTTGGCGGGCAGGTACGTCTCCTGGTCCCAGGTGGCCAGGCCAATGACGCCTTGAAGGTCGCGCAGTTCGCGCATGCGGTGAAGCAGCCAGGTGTCCATGGGCGTGTTTCTAGCGCGCATCCAAGGTAAGAGGGCCGCGCGATGGCCAACATCCTCCGCTTCTTCATGGCACCCGACGACGAGGTCGCCTTCTTCCGCTTCCTGGAGCGCCACGTCCTGGAGGTGTACCCCCGGCGCGTGCCCCAGGACTGGACGCCCTTCCGCGCCACCCAGGAGAACCTGCCCCACGTGCCCCCCGAGGACGTCTACCTGGTGGCCAGCGACATCGGCCCCGCCCTGGTGGACAAGGTGAAGCGCGGCCCGGACAAGGGCGCGTGGCGCATCGACGAGGTGCGCTCGCCCGTCATCTTCCTGGAGCGCTCGCGCTTCAACGAGGAGGGCGAGCTGCTCAACGGGCAGATGTGGGCCGAGCTGGAGGTGACAGCTCAGACGGGCCGCCGGGACGCGGCGCCGGACCGCTTCCGCCGCCTGTACCTGGAGGTGGAGGAGTACGTGAAGAAGACCTTCCGCAAGGGCGAGCCCAAGGGCTTCCTCGTGGGCCCCAAGGCCGCGCGCCTCTTCAAGGAGGGCCTGGTGCTGCGAGACTCCGCGTTCCGCGGGGGCACGGTGGCGCCCTACAAGTAGGCCCCACCGCGCCGGCCCGGCAGGCTCAGGAGCCGATGACCGCGACGCCCCCACGCACCATGGGCGCCTCGGAGAGGAACTTCAGCTCCGGGTGCTTCTCCTCGGCGTGCTGGAGCGCCCAGTCATCACGGAAGAGGACCAGCGGCAATCCGTCGCGGTCCTGCACCGTCTGGCGGTTGCCCTCCCAGTCGAAGGACTTGGCCTCGAAGCTGGCGCCCACCACCCAGCGCGCGTGGCTGAACGGCAGCCGGTCCAACGCGATGCGCGCGCCGTACTCATGCTCCAGGCGGTACTGCAGCACCTCGAACTGGAGCGCGCCGACCACGCCCGCGATGGGGTCCTTCATGCCCATCCCGAGCTGCTGGAAGATCTGCACCGTGCCCTCTTCGGAGAGCTGCTCCAGGCCCTTCTCCATCTGCTTGCGGCGCAGCGGATCCTTCGAGCGGACGACGGCGAAGTACTCGGGGCTGAAGCGCGGCACGCCATCGAACTCCACCTCGTTGCCCTCGGACAACGTGTCGCCGATGCGGTACTGGCCCGGGTCGAACAGACCGATGACGTCGCCCGGCCACGCATCCTCGATGGCGGTGCGCTCGGCGGCGAGGAACTGGCTGGGCTTGGCGAGCCGCACTTCCTTGCCCAGGCGCGAGTGGTAGGCGTTCATGCCCTTCACGTAGCGCCCGCTCACCACGCGCATGAACGCGATGCGATCGCGGTGCGCCGGGTCCATGTTCGCCTGAATCTTGAAGACGAAGCCGGCGAACTTTGGATTGGACGGCTCGCGCATGTCGCCGCGCGAGGTGCGCCCCGCGGGCGCCGGGGCCAGGTCCAGGAACGCGTCCAGGAAGGGCCGCACGCCGAAGTTCGTCATGGCGCTGCCGAAGAACATGGGCGACAGCTGGCCCGCGTCGCACTTGGCGCGGGTGAACTCGTCGCCGCCAATGTCGAGCAGCTCGATTTCCTCGTGCAGCTTCGCCAGCTCGGCCTCGGTGAGCACCGTGTGGATTTCATCCGAGTCGATGGACACCGAGCGCTCGGCCACCTCGGACTCACCATGCGAGCCCTCGGAGGAGAACACGTGCACCACGCGGCTCTGACGCTCGTAGACGCCGCGGAACTCGGGGCCCATGCCAATGGGCCAGTTCATCGGGTACGAGCGGATGCCCAGCACCTGCTCCAGCTCATTCATCAACTCCAGCGGCTCGCGGCCGAAGCGGTCCAGCTTGTTGACGAAGGTGAAGATGGGGATGCCGCGCATGCGGCAGACCTTGAAGAGCTTCTTGGTCTGCGGCTCCACGCCCTTGGCGGCGTCGATGAGCATCACCGCGGAGTCCGCCGCGCTCAGCGTGCGGTACGTGTCCTCGGAGAAGTCCTGGTGGCCCGGCGTGTCCAGCAGGTTGACCGCGTGGTCGCGGTAGACGAACTGGAGCACCGAGGAGGTGACGGAGATGCCGCGCTCCTTCTCCAGCTCCATCCAGTCGCTGGTGGCGTGCCGCCGCGCCCGCTTGGCCTTCACGCTGCCGGCCAGGTGGATGGCGCCGCCGTAGAGCAGCAGCTTCTCGGTGAGGGTCGTCTTGCCCGCGTCGGGGTGGGAGATGATCGCGAAGGTGCGCCGCCGGGCGACCTCCCGCTCGAGCTCATTGGCCGTCATCCGGGGGCAACTATCACGGGCCGTCGTTCCTTGCAGCTTGCAAGCAGCGCGCACCCGCCCGGCCTGTCTCCACCCCTGGGCCCAAGCCCCCGCCCCCTCCGAGGAAAGGCGCTCTTCCCCGTCCCACGCGGTGGGTAGCGGGGCGGGGTGGGACGCCCCATCTTCAAGGGCGCCATGGCCGTGGGATGGAAGAGCAATGTCGACATCGCGGACACGCTGGAGCGCGTGGCGGACCTGCTGGAGACCCAGGACGCCATGACCTTCCGCGTGACGGCGTACCGAAACGCCGCGCGCTCCGTCGCGCAGTGGCCCACCTCGGTGGCGGACCTGCTCGCGACCGACGGAGAGGCGGGGCTGAGACAGCTGCCCGGCGTGGGCAAGAGCATCGCGGCGGCCATCGCCGAGTGGGTCCACACCGGGCACCTGGCCCTGCTCCAGCGGCTGGAGGCGGAGGTGTCCCCCGAGGCCCTGCTCGCCAGCGTGCCCGGGCTGGGGCCGGAGCTGGCCCACCGCATCCACGACACCCTCGGTGTGTCCACGCTGGAGGAGCTGGAGCTGGCCGCGCACGATGGACGGCTGGAGCGCGTGGAGGGCTTCGGGCCCCGGCGCGCCGAGCAGGTCCGCGAGCTGCTCGTGGCGAGGCTGAGCCGCTCGCGCCGAGCCGGAGACCTCGGGCCCGTGGAGAGCCCCGCGCCGGACGTCGCCCTGCTGCTGCACGTGGACCAGGAGTACCGCCAGCGCGCCGAGGCGGGGACGCTGCGGCGCATCGCGCCCCGGCGCTTCAATCCCTCGGGCGAGGCGTGGCTCCCGGTGTTCAGCCGCACGGTGGAGGGCTGGGCCATGCGGGCCCTCTTCTCCAACACCGCGCTGGCGCACCAGCAGGGCACCACCCACGACTGGGTGGTCCTCTACTACGACCGCGACGGCGAGGGCGGACAGTGCACCGTCGTCACCGCGCGAAGCGGCCCCATGGAGGGCCTGCGCGTCGTGCGGGGCAGGGAGACGGAGTGCCTCGCGTACTACGGGCGAGGCCCCGAGGTGCCCTCGCCCGCCGCCCACTGAGCACAGGCACGCAAGGACCGCCGCGCGTCACCCCGCCGGGACGTACAGCTCCGAGTTCGAGAGCGCGCCGCTGGAGCCGTAGCCCCCGGGAACGAGCACGCGACCGGAGCGCAGCAACGTCACGTCGTTCTGCGTGCTGCGCGCGGACAGCGTGCCCGCGGGCGACCAGAGTCCCGTGTTCGGGTCGAAGGCCTCGGCGGAGTCGAGCATGCCCAGGTCGCTGCCCCCGTCGCCCGTCACCACCAGCACCCGGCCCGTGGCCAGCACCGCGGCGCGCGGCGCGTAGCGTGGGAACCCCATGGCGGCCACGGGCGTCCACAGCCCGGTGAGCGGGTCATAAAGCTCCGCCGAGCGCAGCGCGCCGCCCTGCCCCCAGCCGCCCACCACCAGCACCCGGCCCGACGACAGCGGCATCGCCACGTGTCCGTAGCGCGGCATCGCCATGGCGCCCGTCGCGCGCCACGTGCCGGTGGCCGGGTCGTACAGCTCGGCGCTGGCGGTGGCCACGTCGCCCTCGGGCGTGGTGCCGCCCGTCACCAACACGAGCCCCGAGTCGAGCAGCGTCGCGGTGTGGAAGGCGCGCGCCTTGGTCATCGCGCCCACCGTCGACCACTGCCCGAGCGCCGGGTCAAAGAGCTCCGTGACGGACAGGTTCGTGGACGTGGACGCGCCCGTCCAACCGCCCGTCACCAGCACCTGCCCGGAGCGCAGCACCGTGGCCGTGTGCCGCGCGCGACGCACCGACATGTTGGGCACCGGCGTCCACGCGCCGCGCTGCGGGTCATACAGCTCCGCGCTCGACAGGTACGTGCTCGCATCGGCCTGTCCACCCACCACCAGCACGCCGCCGGAGCCGAGCACCGTGGCCGAGTGCAGGTAGCGCCGCGCGCCCAGCGGGCCCGTGGCGGTCCACGCCCCGCGCTGCTCGTCGTACAGCTCCGAGGCCAGCAGCGCCTCGCCGCTCGTGCCCGTGCCTCCGGCGACGAGCACCTGCCCGGTCGGGAGCGTCACCGCCGTGTGTTGCGCGCGCGACAAGGCCATGCCGGTGGTGGGCTGCCACGGCAGCACGGGCGGGTGGTAGCGCTCCGTGGACGTGTGGCGGGAGCCCGCCTCGGGCACGCCGCCGGTGGCGACCACCTCCCCCGAGGGCAGCAGCGTGGCGGTGTGCCCACCGCGCCGCGCCGTCATGGAATGCGTGGCGCTCCAGATCCCCGTGGCCGGGTCGAACAGGGCCGCGCCATCCAGGTACACCGAGCCGCCGCTGGAGCCGCCCGCCACCAGCACCTGCCCCGACGCCAGCAACGTGGCGGTGTGCAGCGCGCACGCGAGGGGCAGCTCGCCCACGCGCGTCCAGCGGCCCGTCGCAGGGTCAAACACCTCGGAGCTCGACGTGGCGAGGCTGCCCGCGAAGCCGCCCGCCACCAGCACCTTGCCGGACAGGAGCAGCGTGGCGCTGTGCCCCACGCGCGGCATGTTCATGGGCGCCACGCTCCGCCACGTCCCCGTCGCCGGGTCATACAGCTCCGCGCTGGTGAGCACCTCGCCGCTGGCCGCGGAGCGCCCGCCCGTCACCAGCACCTGCCCCGAGGGCAGCAACGTGGCGCCGTGACCCAACCGCGCCGCGGCGAGGCTGCCCGTGGCCGCCCACGCGTTGCTGCTCGAATCAAAGAGCAGCGCCGTGGCCAGCGCCTTCCCCGAGCCATTGTCGCCGCCCACCAGGAGGACCTTGCCATTGCCCAGCAACGTCGCGGTGTGCTGGCTGCGTGGAACATCGAACGAGGCCGTGGACGTCCAGGCATAGAGGTCCGGGTCGTAGACCTCCGCGGTGCCCACCGCTTGCGTGGAGGGATTGCCACCCGCCACCAGCACCTTGCCGGACAAGAGCAGCGTGGCGGTGTGCCGCTGCCGGTAGGCGCTCATGGCCGGGAGCGCGTACCAACGGCCGAGGCGCGGGTCATACAGTTCGGCGTTGGGAGTGGCGCCGCCCGCCACCAACAGATAGCCCGAGCGAAGGAGCGTCGCGGTGTGGTCCACGCGCGCGGTGCCCATGGGCGTGGTGGAGGTCCAGGTGGAGGCGTCGTCCAGCCGAGCCCGCGCGTGGCCGGGCTCGGAGTCCCGGAGTGCATCATCAGGTGCGCAGCCAGACACGACGAGCGCGAGCCCGGCCATCCAGCCGAGCCAGACCAGGTTCTTCATGAGGGGGAGTCCTTCGAATCAGCAAAGCGCGGCCAGGCCCGCGACGGCGGCCCCATAGCCCAGCACGAAGGTGGACACCACTCTGGAAGAACGCCACGCCGCGCGCGTCACGCGTCACCCGGGCAGGGTCGTGCATGACGCGCGCACGACACTTCCGCGCGCGCTAACTGCTCGCGGAGGTGTAGTGCCCGATGGAGCGCAACCACACGCGGCGCGCCACCCAGGCGAACACCATGGAGCCCAGCACCGCGCCCACCAAGGACTGCCACGGCAGCCGGCCCAACATGGCCTCCGCCGGATACGTGGTCATCAGCGCCAGCGGGATGACGAAGGTGAAGAACAGCGCCAGCCCGCCGCGGAACACCGACGCGGGCCAACGCGCGGCGTCGAAGATGGAGGTGAAGAAGTACGTGAGGTTGTCCACGCGCACCACGACGAACGCGGCGCTCACCGTGAGGATCCACAGCGAGTAGAGCAAGAGCGTGCTGGTGCACAGCAGCACTCCGGACGCGAGCAACCCCAGCCCGGACGGCCAGCGCCCCAGCTTCCAGAAGGCATAGATGAACAGCCCCACGCCCGTGAGCACGTTGATGGCGCGCCAGGGCAGGAAGCGTTGGGTGGACACCAGGAACTGCGCATCCGCGGGCTTGAGCAACACGAAGTCCAGCGTGCCCTTGCGGATGTGCTCCACCACGCCCGTGAGGCTGGGATTGATGGCGCCCTCCAGCACGCCCTGGAGCAAGGTGAACCAGCCCACCACCAGGAGCGCCTCGCCAAAGGTCCAGCCCGCGATGCTCGGCCGCTCGCCGTACACGACGAGCAGCGGCGCCAGCGCCGTGAACGTCCACGCCAGCGACGTGGCCCCGTCCGTGAGGAAGTCCGCGCGGTACTGGAGCGCTTGCAGGCCCGAGGCCTTCAGCTGCACGCCCAGCAGTTTCAGGTATCGCCGCAGCATGCCGCCCTACCCTCCGAACGCCGCGAAGCGCCGCAGCCCATACCGCCACACGCCCATCGTCCCCACCGCCAGCACGGCCACCCAGCCCCACTGGAAGGCGAGCAGCCGCAGGGCCTCCGCCGTCCCGTGCGCGTTCGTCATCAACTCCGTGGGCAGGCCAATCTGATAGCGGAACGGGAGCCAGTCGATGAGCGTGCGCAGCCCCGGCGGGAACAGCTCCACGGGGTACATGTACCCGGAGCACACGAAGAACAGCACCAGGTACACCTCCATCAGCTTCTGGCTGCTGTCCATGAAGAGGCTCAAGGACCCGATGATGGCGTTGGCCAGGAAGGTGATGAGCCACCCGCCCAGGATGGACACGGCGAACAATCCCCATCCCACGACCGAGCGCGGCACCACCTGCCATCCCACCAGCACCACGCCCAGCACCGTCACCGGCACCGCCACCACGAGGCGCATGGGGAACGCCGCGATGTTCTCCGCCGCGTAGGCCCACAACGGCGAGATGGGACGCAGCAGGCGCATGGACAGGGTGCCCTGCTTCACCTCCCAGTTGATGAGCCACGCGGCCCACGAGCTGATGAGCTGGCGCACCGCGAACGTGGCGAGGAAGTAGCCCACGAAGTCCGCCTGCCCGAAGCGCCCCACCGGCGCCGTGCGAGCCACCGCCGTCCACAGCGCCATCATGATGAGCGGCATCGTCGTGGACAGCACCCAGACGAGCAGCTCCGCCCGGTACGCCACCGACTCGGAGAACCCCACCTTCAAGAGCGTGGGGAAGGCGCGCACGGTGTTGCGCAGACTCATGGCGTGCCCTCGGCGGCGGCGCGGCGGGCCTTGCCTTCGGCGAACAGCTCGCCCATGACCTCCTCCAGCGGCGCGTTCTCCACCGTGAGGTCCGTCACCGTCAGGCTCGCCAGCGCGCGGCTGATGGTGGCGTTGACCGCCTCCTGATGCACCTGGAGCACCGCCATGCCCGGCTCGTGCGAGACCACCTTGCCCAGGGGGGCCAGGCGCGCGTCATCCACCGGCTCGGCCAGCCGCAGCACCACGCGCTTCTCCGGGCGCACGCGCTGCACCAGCGCCTCCAGGCTGCCGTCGTAGGACAGCAGCCCCTTGTCGATGACGATGACGCGCGGGCAGAGCGCCGCCACGTCGTCCATGTAGTGGCTGGTGAGGATGAGCGTCGCGCCGTAGCGCTCGTTGTAGCTCTTGATGAAGGTGCGCATGGTGGCCTGCATGGCCACGTCCAGCCCGATGGTGGGCTCGTCCAGGAAGAGCACCCGGGGCCGGTGGATGAGGGCCGCCGCCAGCTCGCACTTCATCCGCTCGCCCAGGGACAGCTGCCGCGTGGGCTTGCCGATGAGGTCCTCCAGCTCCAACAACCCCACCAGCTCATCCAACGTCTGCTTGTACTGAGCGCGGGGCACGTCGTAGATGGCGCGGTTGAGCTCGAACGTCTCCGCGGGAGGGAGGTCCCAGAGCAGCTGCTGCTTCTGCCCCATGACGAGCATGATCTTCTTGAGGAACGCATCCTCGCGCAGGCGCGGCACGTGGCCATCCACGCGCACCTCGCCTTCGGAGGGGTGGAGCAGGCCCGCGAGGACCTTGAGGGTCGTCGTCTTGCCCGCGCCATTGGGCCCGAGGAAGCCCACGCGCTCTCCGGGACGGATGTCGAAGGAAATGCCATCCACGGCCTTGACCGTGGAGTAGCTGCGGTGGACGAGCGAACGAAGGGCCGCTTTCAGGCCGGGCGGGCGCTTGTGGACCTTGTAGTGCTTGCGCAGGCCGCGAACGGAGATCATGTGCGGCGGTGTTTAACGCGGTCGGCCCTCGGGAGCGACCCTCTCTTTCAGAAGGCACGGTAGATGAGCAACGCGTACAGCAAGGACCTGGAGCGATGGATGCCCCGGCTCATCGCCGTGTGGCGGGCCTCGCGCGGCCGGACCGAGGGCCCCGAGGGGCGCCTCACGCCGCAGGAAGTCAAGGAGGTCGCCGCGGGCGTGAAGCAGCTGTCGCTGGGGCTGACGCGGGAGCGCCAGCTCGCGGGCGCGCGCTACATGGATGACCCGCGCCTCCTGGGCGCCTACCTGCTCTTCTACTGGCCGGTGTCCTACGCGCAGGCCCGGCAGGTGTTGGGCGAGCTGCCTTCGCGGCCCCGCCACGTGCTGGACCTGGGCAGCGGCCCCGGCCCGGTGGCCTTCGCGGCGATGGACGCGGGCGGCGGAGAGGTCACCGCGGCGGACCGCAGCAAGGCGGCCCTGACGCTGGCGCGCGCGCTGGCCACCGAGGCCGGCGAGGCCCTCGCCACGCGCGAGTGGGACCCGATGAAGAAGGGCACTGAGCTGCCCGAGGGGCAGTACGACCTCATCACCCTGGGCCACGTGGTGAACGAGCTGTACGGCGCCACCGACGAGGCCCTCAAGCCGCGCGCGGCGCTCCTGGAGTCGGTGCTCGGCAAGGTGAAGCGCGGCGGCAGCGTGCTGGTGTTGGAGCCCGCGCTGCGCGAGACGAGCCGCAACCTGCTCAAGGTGCGCGACCTGCTGGTGGAGCGCGGCTACGCGGTGCGCGCGCCGTGCATGTACCGGGGCGCCTGTCCCGCGTTGGTGAAGGAGACCGACTGGTGCCACGCCGAGCGCGCGTGGCCCATGCCTCGCGTCGTGGAGGAGCTGGCCAAGGCGGCCGGGCTCCACAAGGAGGCGCTGAAGATGAGCTATCTGGTGCTGGCGCCCAAGGGCGAGAGCTGGCCGGAGCCGCCCCCGGGGCGCCTCTTCCGCATCGTCTCCGAGTCGCTCGAGGGCAAGGGGCGCCAGCGCTACATCGGCTGCGGTCCGGAGGGGCGCGTGGGGCTGGCGATGCAGGACAAGCACCGCACGGAGCAGAACGAGCGCTTCTTCCACCTCCAGCGCGGCGACGTCATCGCCGTCACGCAGACGGAGGCGAAGGGCGACGGCATCGCGATGGGCGAGGGCTCGGAGGTCCGCATGGTGGCCCAGGCGGGGCGCGGCGTGCCGCCTCCGCCCCGAGAGCCCGACGCGTCCGCGACGCCGCCCAAGGCCTGACGCGAGGCGCGGCTACTTCCGCGGCTACTTCACGGCAGCGAGGCCCGCGCCGGTGAGCACGCCGCGCATGAAGCGGAACGCCATCACCTGATCGCGCAGGCCCGTCACCGCGCCCTGCGCGAGCACGGTGGCCTGGAGGCGCGCCATCTGGAGCCGCCGCGGTGCACGGGGCGGCGCTGGCGGCTTGGGGGAATTGATGAGCGAGGCGATGTTCATGGGAACGCTCCTGGGTTGGGAGTGCGCAAGCAGTGTCCCTGGCTCGCGCAAAGGCCTCGTTGCACTCGGGTCAATTCACCGTCACATCGGCGGAGCCCCTGGAGGCGGACAGGGGGACAGCGTGGAGTGGTGGACAGGTCGCTCGGCCGGCGGGGCACTGGCCGTGTTGAGCGGGGCCGCCTCGGAAATTTTCCGTCACCGGCCGGGTTGGGGACGCTCTGCTAGGGTGGCGTCGACCCTGCTGCCACGGAAGGAATGACGTGTCCTCCCCGACCCCGCCGCGCACCCTGTATCCGCCCATCGAGCCCTACCGCACTGGTCGCCTGCCCGTCACCGACGGGCACGAGCTGTACTTCGAGGAGTGCGGCAACCCGCAGGGCAAGCCCGCCATCTTCGTCCACGGCGGCCCTGGCGGCGGCACGGACCCCAAGCAGCGCCGGTTCTTCGACCCTCGCGTCTACCGCATCATCCTGTTCGACCAGCGCGGGTGCGGCCGGAGCACGCCGTTCGCGAGCCTGGAGCACAACACCACCTGGGACCTGGTGGCGGACATGGAGCGCCTGCGCGAGCACCTGGGCATCCAGCGCTGGCAGCTCTTCGGCGGCTCGTGGGGCAGCACGCTGTCGCTCGCGTATGCGCAGAAGCATCCGGAGCGCGTCACGGAGCTGGTGCTGCGCGGCATCTTCCTCTTGCGCAAGCAGGAGATTGACTGGTTCTACCAGCGCGGCGCGGACGCGATGTACCCGGACGCGTGGGAGCACTTCCTGCACCCCATTCCGCCCGAGGAGCGCGGCGACCTGCTCTCCGCCTATCACCGGCGGCTGATGAGCACGGACATGCGGGTGCGGCAGGAGGCCGCGCGGGCGTGGAGCGTGTGGGAAGGCCGCACCAGCTGCCTGTACCCCAACGCGGAGCTGGTCGCGCGCAACGCGGGGGACGACTTCTCGCTCGCGTTCGCGCGCATCGAGTGCCACTACTTCGTCAACAAGGGCTTCCTGCGCAGCGACACGCAGTTGCTCGACGACGTGCACCGCATCCGGCACATCCCCGCCGTCATCGTGCAGGGCCGATACGACGTCGTGTGCCCGCCCGAGAGTGCGTGGGCGCTGCACCGCGCGTGGCCCGAGGCAGAGCTCGTCATCGTCCCGGACGCGGGCCACTCGGCGAACGAGCCGGGCAACACGTCCGCGCTCGTCGAGGCGACGGACCGGTTCCGCACCGGGAACTGAGCGGAGTCCCTCGTCCTCATGCGCAAGCCCCAATCTCGGCGCCACGGCTCGTTCCTCACGTGGGCATTGCTCGTCAGCTTGGGAGTCCACGGGCTCGCGGCGCTCTGGCTGTCGCGAGCCAAGGCTCCCGCGCCCGTGCTTCCGCAGCGGACGCCCCTCCAGGTGAGCATCATCGAGCGCAAGCGGCCGGCGCCCGTCACGCCAGCCACGCCTCCCCCCGCGCCGCCGAGAGCGCCCGCCATCGTGCGGCGGCCCGTCACGCCCAAGGCACCCGAGCCGGTGGCGACCGCGCCCGCTCCTGCGCCGGCGAAGGCGGAGCAACCCACCGAGGGGACGGACACCCCGCGAGCCGGGTCGGATCGGCCCGTGCTCGCGACAGACATGCCCACGGCGGCGCCGGGCTCGGACGTGCCGCGCGCGAGGACCGACGGACAGCGTGGGCCAGTTTCGCTGATCCCCTCCGCGTCGGCGCTGGCCCAGACCGCGGGGAACGACCTGCCGCCGGAAGAGGAGACGGAAGACGCCCCGGGAATCCAGGCGCCCCGGCGCGTGTCGCCCGAGCAACTGGTGCGCGAGACGGCGCAGGACGCGCTCGCGCTCAGTCGAGCGACGCGAGGCGCGGTGCACCCGTACTTCCAGAAGTTGGGGCAGGCGCTGTTCGACGCATGGAAGCCCGAACCGGTGGTGGCCAAGCTGGGCAGTGAGACGCTGCGCAGCCGAGGCTACGGCACGAAGGACTTCCTGAACTCGTGGCAGCAGCGCGCGGAGGCGTATGGGAAGTCGGGCTCGCCGCTGGCGGGCGTGACGCCGGGCTTCATGCCGCGCACGTTGGGCGGCGAGGACCTGACGTCGAACTTCTCCACGCAGGTGGCGCTGGAGTCGCAGGCGGGCGCGGACGTGCGGAGCAAGCGGCGGATGCTCATGCGGCTGACGCAGGACCGTTCTGGACACTTGCTGGAGCTGCGGATGCTCAAGCCCTCCGCGCTGCCAGAGATTGACCGAGGCGCGCTCGCGAACATCCGCGCGGCGGGAGGAACGCTGCCCGAGCCGCCGCAGGAAGCGCTCGGCTCGCGCACGCAGCTCGTCAGCCTGTGGGAGCTGGAGTTGGTGCGAGGCTGGGACACGCACCACCGCGACGTCTCCTTCGACTTCGCCGGAGCCATCGCGGAGTCCGACTACTTCAAGCACCTCAAGCTCACGGGCGCGCAGTAGCACCGCGCCGTTGAAGATGCCCGCCCACGCAAGGAATCGCGGGCGGGCAGACACTGAGCCGTGAGGGTTACTCGCGCTGAACCGTCGTTCCTGAGATGGGCTTCACCTCGTCGCGAAGCACCGCGACCGCCAACTTGCGCGCGACTTCAGACGAAGGCTCCCCGTCAAAGAACGCGTACGTCAAGTGCCGGGAGTTCCCCTCGTAAAAGTCGAAGTGGAAAATCCGCTCGGCACTCGCCGAAGGATTGGCGGCCTTCGCGGGCTGGGTGAACTCATACGAGCCGAGGCTCATCCTTGAGTCCGGTGCAGCGCCGTCAGCCCCGAATTTCGTCACGTAGAAGGTGTAACGAACGGCCCTGGCGTCCTCGAACTTGAAGTTCTCCGCGACCATCACCTTCGCCTCGCCGACCTGGAATTGCTCGCGAACGAAGAAGGCGCTCTCCACCTTCCCGTCGGCATGACGCTTCATCAGCCGAGCCCTCGCCGCATCGCGCGCCACAGGCTGGTCCAGCGCTGCGTGCTCTTGCACCAGCTTCGCGAGGGCCCGCCAATCATCGGGCATGAGTTGGGACGCCGCCTGGAAGTGCCTCAGCGCGTTCGGATGGTCTCCCTTGTTCTGATACGCCTGCCCGATGTTGTCCTGCATCGTTTCTTTCTTCGGATGCTCGGCCTCCTTCCCCATGGACAGCAGCGACAGGCCCACTTCACCGGAGAGTTCGGCTCGAGCGCCAGCAGCGAACCCAACCCAGCAGTTCCTCTCGAAGCGCGGCGAGGTCGCGCTGCATCGCTGCGGCATGGTACCCAATCGAGCAACATCCAGGCGCTCCTCCAAAACCTGGGCGGCAGGAATCGGAGCCGAAGCCTGGGGCGTTGAAACGACGGGCGCAGAAATCACATGCGCGGTCGTCCTGCATGCCGTCATCAAGAGCAACGAGGCGAGAGTCACGAGGATTCGAAACATGTCCGCAGGTTCACAGGCGGGGTGCCAAGCAAATCCTCATGGTTCCATCCTCTCTCCTTCACGCGCGGTCCCATCACCTTGAGTCCACAAAAGCCAGACACCTGTGCACGGGAGCACCGCCAGGACCCACGGGGAGTCCTGGCGGCATGACACGCGTTACATCGGTTCAGGGCAGACCACCGCCGGGCACTCGCCACCCGGCGGGCAATAGCAGGGGTCCGGAATCACGTTGATGGTCCGAACCGGCGTGTACTCCCCGAACCAGGTGACGAACTCCTGCACCATGCGCCACTGGAACGGATAGGTCCCCGGCGTCATGGGCGCGATGGCGTTGATGGTGAAGATCTTCTGCTGCCCCGTCGCGATGGCATCCGACGGCGCCAGCAACACCCGCGTACTCGGGACCCACGTGGAGTTGTCCTGCGGGGACTGCGCCCCCAGCTTGAAGTTGTCCGCCGCCGTCCACGTCTGCGTGCCCGTGTTCCGCATCGTCACCGACGCCGTGAACGCCCGCCCCGCGTACACCGTGACGGGCGTCATCATCGCGCCGAACTGAGCATCCCGGACCAACGCCCCGCACGTGAAGGACGCGTCCCGGTTCGCCATGACTCCGTCCCGGTCCGTCACGGTCATCCGCACTGTGGCTGCGGAATTCGGCGTGCACGTGCCCGTCGCCGTGCTCCCCGAGGTGGCCGTCACCGTCGCGTTGGCCACCCCCGCGAAGCCATACACATAATTGCCCATGCCGCCCGCCACGGTCCCCGAGCACGAGAACGTGCCCTGCGAGGAACTGCACGCGAAGCTGGGGATGGCCAGCGGCGGCGCCACGGCGCGCAGCGCGTTGAGCAGGCCCGTGCCACAGTCCGTCGTGCAGCCAGGAATCGGGGTGGCCGTCGCCTTCAGCCGCGCCGTCACCTGCGCCGGAGTCCACGCCGGGTTCTGGGACAGCAGCAGCGCCGCCACGCCCGCGACGTGAGGCGCGGCCATCGACGTGCCACTGAGGTAGCGATAACAGTAGTCGGATGGCAACAACGTGGTGCCATTCTTCACGATGGCCCAGCTCGACACGACGCCGTCCGTCCCCGAGTACTCCGTTCCATCGTTCAGGCAATTGATGCCATTGCCATAGAAGCCCGGGCCGCCACCCGGCGCGGTAATGTCCACCCGCGCGCCCCGGTTGCTCCACGACGCGCGCACGTTCGCCCGAGTGCTCGCCGCCACCGCGATGACGCCCGTGCACGAAGCCGGCGTCACCTTGCTGGTGTCGAAGTTGTCATTGCCCGCGGCGGCCACCAGCACCGTGTTGTGCGCCACCGCGAAGTTCACCGCGGCCTGCATGTCCGGGTACGCGGAACAGGGCGCGTTCTGCGTCCCCGTGCCGAAGCTCATGTTGATGACCCGCGCGCCATTCTGGGAGGCCCAGATGATGGCCTCGTCCACGTTGCTCATCACCGGGTGGTCATCGATGGAGACCTTCACCGGCATGAGCGGACAGCCCTGGCAGATGCCGGCCCCACCCACGCTGTTGTTCGTGTTGGCGCCGACAATCCCTGCCACGTGCATGCCGTGATGCCACGTGCCGTCATCCGTCGGGTCGGAGTCCGCGGGCGTGACGCCAAAGTCCCGTCCAGTCGTCCAGCGCCCCACCAGGTCCGGATGGTTCAGCCGCCCCGTGTCGAGCAGCGCCACCGTCACGTTGCCCGTCACGTAGTCCCAAGCCTGCGGCAAATCGATGGCCGGGTAGCTCCACTGAAGCGGATACAGCGGATCATTCGGCGTGGAGGAATAGTCCAGGTACAGGTCCTCGTGGGCGTACTCGACATCCGCGCGCTTGCGCAGCGACTCGATGGCCGACAGCGTGCGGGCCTCTTCCTCCGCGATGCTCGTCGCCTCGGGCAAGGAGCCATCCGAGGCCAGCGACCACAGCTCCGCGCCCGTGCTCAACGGCCGCAGCGACTGCGCCACGAAGCCACTCAACGCCACGGACGACACGCGCTTGCCCGAGTTCGCATCCGCGATGAACTTCACGATGATGCGCCCCGGGACGAACCTGCGAACCTCCTTCGTCTCCAGGGCCTTCGATTGGTGAGCCATCGGCGTCGCGGGCTCCGGGACGGAGCCACCGCACCCCACGACGGACACCAAGGACAACCACGGCAGGATGAATCGAAAGACTGAACCACGAGACGCCATCGTGAACCCCCAATGAGAAACTGCATGGGTATCCACGATTGGACTGCGAATCAATTTCATCCTGTCACGTGAACCGGGGCAAAGACGACTCACTTGTCAGGAGCCAATCCCAGCTCCTTCACCAGACGCTGCGCGCCGTACACCTTGGCAAGTCCCTCGGCGAGAATCTCACTGTCCACGGCGACCGTGCGATTCACCGCCGCATCGAAGCCGTAGTCTCCGCCCAGCGACTGGATGTTCCCGTCGAACACGAGCCCGACAATCTGAAGGTCCTGATTGATGACAGGCGAGCCGGAGTTTCCGCCGATGATGTCGTTGGTCGTCACGTAGTTCATCGGCGTCTTCGGATCGAGCGCGGGACGGGCCTTCACCCAGCTCTGTGGCAACTTGAAGGGTGGCTGCCCCGTGGCGCGCGCGTACAGACCCGCGACGTCGGTGAACGGAGCCACCTGCTTGCCATCCTCCGTATAGCCCTGCACGGAGCCATAGGAGAGGCGTGGGGTGAAGGTCGCATCGGGATAGATGCGCGTGCCATACACGGCGAAACGCGCCTGCCCGATGAGTTCGCTGTTGCGCTTGAGAACGGACTCCACCTCGTTCTCATACGTCCGTCGCACCTCACGCGCGGGACCATCCAACTCCCGGGCCAGCACAATCATCGGGTCCTTCGACGCGGCAACGGCCGCCGCGCCCCCTTCGTAGAGCTGCTTGCGCACCGCGGGGCTGCCCAGCCGCGTGCCCTTCACCAGACGCGCCGCCATCTCCTCTGGAGACTCATTGCCCAGCACCTTCCGCACCACCGGCGAGTCCGGGGAGAGTTCCTCCCGCAGCTTCGACAAATAGAACGCGAGCGTGAGCTCCTCCACCTGGGGATGAACGGGCGCGGTGCTCATCAACTCTTGCTCCAGCGCGGGCCGCTTGGACTCGGTGTACTCGCGGAGCCGCTGTTCGTTCGGCTTCTTCTGCTCCTCCGTCGCCCGCACCAACGCGCGCGCGTGAGCGAAGAGGTCCGAGCCGGAACCCGCGCCCTGCTCCAGCATCCGCAGCGGCTTGCGCAGGGGCTTGAGCTTCTCCTGCGCCTCGGCGATGGCGTCCCACGCACCGCCGTACTGCTGTTTCCACTGCGGGTTCGCGTTGACCTTGTCGCGAAGCTCGCGCTCGCGCTCGGCGAGCTGCGCCCAGAAGCGCTCGTCCACCAGGGCCGCGCGACGGCCGCGCAGCGCCTTGTAGGAGTTCTCCACGCCGAACAAGAGCCCCTCGGAGGTCCGCGCGAACTCCGGCCCGCGCCGAGCAAACTGGGTGAGCTGGCCGCGCAGCTCCGCCAACCAGAAGAGCCGCTCCGGCAGCGCGAAGTCTCGCTGATAGGCCAGCTCCGCGAGCGTATCCAACCGCGATGTGCTGCCGGGATTGCCCGACACGAACGTGAGCTGCCCCTCCTTCACCCCGTGAGGACTCCAGCGGAAATACGGCTCGGTGCGCGCGGGCTTCCCATCCTCGTAGACGCGTACGAAGGACGTATCGAAGTCATAGCGAGGGAACTCGAAGTTGTCCGGGTCTCCGCCGAAGAAGGCAATGGCCTCCTCGGGCGCGAAGACGAGCCGCACGTCCTGCATGCGCTGGTACTTGTACAAGTCGTAGCGACCGCCCTGATACAGCGTCACCACCTCGCAGCGGAGCGCCGCGCTTTGGGCGCACTCACCCTCCAGCTTCGCGAAGACAGCGCGCTGCGCCTGCTC
The DNA here is from genome assembly GCF_019039035.1 of Citreicoccus inhibens. Lineage (GTDB taxonomy): Bacteria > Myxococcota > Myxococcia > Myxococcales > Myxococcaceae > Citreicoccus > Citreicoccus inhibens. The sequence goes on from NZ_JAHNZT010000006.1 coordinate 347,549, forward strand.
GAACTTCTCTCCCTCCAGGCCGCGCGTGGCCTGCTGCACGCCCTGCGTGACGTCGCGAATCTCCAGCAGCCGATTCACCTCCATGGTGGGACAGCGCCGCTCGTCGGCCAGCGTGCGCGCGACAAAGCCATCCCGCGTGTAGTCGCGCTTCGCGGTGGAGAGCTGCTCGATGCATTCGCGGGCGCAGTGGTGGTTGGTCATCACCAGCCCCTGCGGAGACACGAAACTTCCCGAGCACCCACCCGCCAGGCGCGCCGAAGCCAGGCGCACCTGCTCCAGCCACTCGGGAGTGGCCTGGAAGCCGTACTTCTTCTGCACGGCCTCGGTGGGGAAGTTGTTGAACGTCCACATGCCCTCGTCGGCTCGCGCGGTGGCGGCGACCAGGGGAATCAAGACGAGCAGCAGCGGTCGTCTCATGGCGGGTTCCCTCCTGACGGTTCGGCGCGGCACTGGAACCGCTCCGACCTCGCGGGTCATGCCCGCTGGAAGGCGTGTGTCGTCCGGAAAGCATGGCCCCCGCCCCTTCGCCCACCGGACGACACACCACCGCCGCTCGGGCCTATCGCAGCCAGACGCGCTTCACCGCGAAGGGCATGTCCGGCGGCGTCGCGTCCACGCCGAAGAAGTGGTCGAACTGGGATTGGACGACGAAGGCGTCCCCGTCATGCAGCGCCACCGTGGTGGGATTGTCGAACCCCGTGGCCAGCACCGTCACCGCCGCCGAGTCGCCCGACAGGTTCAACTTCAGGAAGCGACCGTTGTCGTTGTCGACCACGAGCAGCACGCCCGGAGCCTGAAACACGATGCCATCCGGATATCCGATGGGCGCGTCGGGCGTGATGGCGGTGATGGCCCCCGCGCTGCCATCCGGGCGCACGTCCACTCGGAACAGGTCCCCGCTGTCGTACTTCACCACGTAGACCGCGCCCTCACTCCACGCGATGCCATTGAGCCCTGGCACACCCGGGGGCGCCATGAACCGAGCGGGGTCCGAGGCCCACGGCTCCAACGTCTTCCCATTCGGCTTGAGCCGCCGCACCACGCCCAGGAACGAGTCCGTCACGTAGACCGTGCCCTGCGAGTCCAACGTGAGGTCATTGCACAAGCCTCCCGCCGGAAAGGCCCAGGCACCGCGCGCCGCGCCCGTGCGCGAATCGAAGGCGCGGAGTTGATCCGGCGTCTGCTGCGTGAGGTCCAGGTCGCACAACCACAAGGTGTGGGTGGCGTCGTGAACCTTCATGCCCGCGACCGCGCGTCCAGTCGGAGGAAGGAAGGGCTCCATCCACGGCACACTGGGGCGCTGCCGCATCACGCGACCATCCGCGTAGCTGCCCACGAAGAAGGTGCCGTCGCTCGCGTGCGCGATGCCCTCTGGGAAGAAGTCCGGCACGGGGATGTGCAGTCGCTCTGGAAAGCGGCGCGCGGCACGCGTGGCCGCGCGGGCCCCCTGAGCCTGCGAGAGCAGCGGCGGCTCAGCGCTTCCTGTCCCTGCACCGCTACAGCCCACGAGCACACCCGCCGCGACCAGCGCGGCCATCATCCAGCGTCCGTGCATGTCCTGATTCCTCTCCGGGGTACCGACCGAACACGACTCCGTCACGCGCTTCAGCCCGAAGCGTTCGAGCCCGGGCGTGAGCGAGTCGTGCGTCGCGCGAACGATCGCGCGTTGCGAACCATTGAACGCACCGTGTGGGGACGCATATCGGACACGGATGCGCGGCCGAGCAGGTGGTCGGCTGCGCCACTGGCGCCCAGGACCGCTTACGCGCCAACAGACACATCGGCGTCGTGTTTCGAGCAGGGCCACCCGCGCGACCGCCCACGATATCCGCTGGCCGACGCGCTCAGGACAGCCTCGCGCGAGGCCCAGTCCCATCCACGCCGGTCGTGACAATCCATCCAACCCATGTCGGAGGACGAGGGCTGCCATGGATGGATTTCGAAGCACAACCGCGGTGCTCCTCGCCTGCGCGAACCTGCTGGGCCCAGCAACCACCTGGGCCCAGGCGGCGCCTCCCGACGAGCCCGACGAAGTGCTCTCCGACGAACACCTGGAGGCGCTGCTCGAAAGCCCCGTCACGCCACTGACGGGTGAGCCGCAGGAGGCCGCGACCTTCGGCCCGGAGCACCTGGCACCCTACCTCGCGGAGGGGGGCCTCGGTCGCGCGCGCGCGGAGTTCGAGCGAGGCCACTACGAGCGCGCGCGAAAGCTGCTGGAGCAGAGCGAGCCCACGCAGCCCGTTCGCTTCTTCATGGCGCAGAGCGCACTCCAGTCAGGCGACGCCGCCACCGCCGCGCGAGAGTTCACCGCCTTGGCCGAGGACTACGTCCCGCTCCGAGACCACTGTTGGATGCGCGCCGCCCAGGCGTTCGAACGGCTGCGCAAGCCCACGGAGGCCATCGCGCGTTACCGCTCCGTCGAGGCCCGCTCGCCGCTCTACCCCGAGGCGCGCTTTCGCCTCGCGAAGCTGCTCCAGCGGCAGCGCGACATCCCGGGCGCCCTGCAAGCCTTGCAGGAGTTCATCGACAGCCGAGAGGCGCTCGGGCCGGATCCGCTCCGGCTCAAGGCCTTGCTGACCTTGTGTGACCTCGCGCGCGCGCAGGGCCTCTACAACGTGGAGCACCGCGCGCTGCTGGAGGTCTGGGCCACCAGTCCCCTCTCACGCGAGGGCGACCGCGCGAGGCAACGGCTGCGCGGCCTGCCCTTGCCACTCAAGTGGCGGGTGCGCCGCGCCGAGGCGCTCGTGGAGCTGCATCACAATCAAGACGCGATGGACCTGCTGGCCCACGCGGGTCCGCTGGCGCCGCTTCCGGACGAGTTGGCGTGTCGCGTGCGCCTGTTGCAAGGCCGAGCCCTGCGCAAGGAGCGCCAGCATCGCCGCGCCATTCAAGTGCTGACGCCCGTGGTCGAGCACTGCCTGGCGCCAGAGCAACGTCCGCAGGCGCTCTACCTCCTGGCGTATTCGCAGTCGGTGGTGGAGCCCGAGGCGGCCATCGCCACCTATGCCACGCTCGCGCATGACTACCCGGCGCATGGCTACGCGGATGACGCCCTCTTCTTCGAGGGGTGGTTGCTCCAGCGCACGGGCCAGGAGGATGACGCGCTGACGCGGTACGAAGACGTGGCACGCCGCTATCCCACGGGCAACTTCGCCGCCGAGGCCCTGTTCCGCGCCTTCTGGCTGCACGTGCGCCAGGGCGACACACCGGCCGCGATTGCCTCACTCGCCTCCGTGGAGAAGCTCCCGGTGGCGGCGCGCACCGACGAGTCATTATGGCGGGCTCGGTATTGGCAGGCGCGAATGTTGGAGTCAGGGGACGCCACGAACGCGGCGCTGACTCGGTATGAGCACATCGCCGCCGAGCGGCCCGCCACGTGGTACGGGATGTTGGCGCGCGCGCGGCTCGCGCTGTCATCGCCCGAGCAGATGTCGCGCCCCTTGTCCCCGCCCGTGGCAACGCCTGACGCCGGCAGACTCACGGGGGAGCTGTGGCCGCTGCCGCCGGGTCCGCTCCAACACGACCCGCGCTTCCTGGCGGGGGTCGAGCTGCTCCGCCTGGGGCAGCCCGGCGCGGTGGACGAGTTGCTCGCGGTCGATACGCGCGCCCTGTCCGAAGAGTCCGCGCGGCTGCTGTATCAAACGCTCCGGCGCACGGGCCGAGGCTGGGCCGCGCGACAAGTGGCGCGTGTGTCTTTGCGCCAGGAGGTCGAGGGACCACTGACCCCCACCTCCCGTCCCGTCTGGGAGGCGACCTGGCCGCTCGCATTCCGCCCGCTCATCGAGCGCTACGCCCGTCGCTCGCGCGTCGATCCGGATCTGCTCCAGGGGCTCATCCGAGAAGAGAGCCGGTTCAACTTCCGGGCGCGCTCATCCACGGGGGCGCTCGGGCTGGCGCAGCTGATGCCAGACACGGCCCAGGCGGTCGCGCGTGCGCTGGGCATTCCATCGGTGGACGAGGCCGCGCTGCTCCAGCCGGCGCAGAACATCCGCCTGGGTGCGGCCTACCTGGGTCAGCTCCTCGTGCGCTTCGATGGCAATCCCGCCTACGCAGTCGCGGCCTACAACGCGGGGCCCGCGGCGGTGGACCGATGGAGGCGAGACCTGCCGCGCGCCGAGCTCGACGAGTGGGTGGAGCACATCTCGTTCGAGGAGACGCGCGAGTACGTCAAGCACGTGCTGGGCAGCACGCACGCCTACAAGCTGCTCTACGCGCCTCGGACCTCGCCCAATACCTGGCTGACGCGCGCGCCGCTGTAGCGCGCCAGGTTTGGAGTCCGCGGGGACACCCGGGCGCTGAGTGATTCACGCCCCATGGCAAGACACATGTTTCGCGGCCTAGCGTCTGAGTCCGCAGTGCCGTCTGTCCATGCCGTCGGTTCCACCCCTCAGGGAAAGATGAGTCACGCCATGAAGAAGCTCGGGCAGCTGCTGTTCGCGATGACGTTGGGCGCGGTCGTTTCATTTGGTGGCACCCAGGCCCTCAATCGACCGGCCGAGCCGCTCTCCTACTGCGAAGTGAACTGCGTGAATCAGTGCATCGAGGACGGGTTCTCCTACGGCCGGTGCGACGTCAACGTCTGCGTCTGTTTCTACAGCTACTGACGTCGTCGTTCTCGCGGGCCGGTCCGAGACTCGACCGCACCAGGGCTCGAGGCTCGGACCGTCCTGCTCCGCGGACAGCACCGCCTGTTTCGCCAGCCATTCCGCCCGAAAGACATGCGCTGGCATCAGCAGGGGGCAAGCGACGTCAGGCGCACACGTCGCGGGTGACACGCGTGCGGAAGGACATGACGCGGCGCCACAGCGTGCCTTCGCTCGGCGGACCGTGGCCCCGGCGCGGAGGAGAAGGCCGCGCGTTCTCGCACATCGGCGCGGGGTCACAGGGATCGACCCCAACCTCCAGGGGATGCCCTGGCTGGCCCGGGAGACATCGGGAGAGGCACGCAGAGACGATTGGAGGAATCGGCCGGGTTCCGAAGTAACATCTGTCGGGTTGACAACACTCGCTCCGACACCTCGGGACAACAGCGGCAGGAAATGGCAGCTCGCGCTCGGCGTCATCGCCCTGGGCGCATGGGTCCTGCGTGCCCTGCCCTTCCTGCATCGGCACGGCGCGCTGGGCTACTTCACGAGCTACGACGAAGGCGTCTACTTCAGCGCCTCCGCCCTTCTCTGGCAGGGCAAGCTCCCCTACCGCGACTTCACCTTCGTGCATCCGCCCGGCGCACTGCTGCTCTGGTCCCTCGCGTCAGCGTGGACATCGCTTGTGGGCCCCGCGTCCGCGTTCGCGCTCGCGCGGTGGATGGCCACGGGGGTCGGGGCGCTCAACACGTTCCTCGCAGGTCGCCTGTCACTCAAGACCTGGGGCCCTGTGGCCGCCGTCGTGACGGCGACCACCTACGCGGTCCAGCCGGAAGCCATCACTTTGGAGCGAGGCCCGTTCATCGACCCGCTCCTGAACCTCTGCTGCCTGGGCTTCGCCACCGTCTGGCTCATGCGGCGCGGCGATGGAGCACCGCGGGCATGGCGCGCGGGAGTCCTCGCGGGCCTCGCCGTCTGCGTGAAGGCGCTGGGAGGCATCTGGGGAGTCGCCGCGCTGCTGTCCCGGCCTGCGGCGATGGGCTGGCGCCGTGCGATGAACCTCGTCCTCGCGGGCGCCCTCACCGCCGTGACCGTGGTGGGCCCGTTGGCAGCGCGCGCACCCGGCGCGTTCTGGCAGCAGGCGGTCCAGTTCCAACTCCGCCGCCCCGAGGACGGCTTCCTCGACCGCTGGACGCGACTGCAAGACATGCTGCCCGAGCGGCGTGCGCTCGTCGTCGCGCTGGTGCTGCTCGGCCTGGTCGTGGCACTGACGCGGGCTGTCTTGCGCCGAGGCGAGGAGCGTCCCGTGGAGCGGTTCGTGGCCACGGCCTACGTGCTCACGGTCATCAGCTACCTGTTCGCGCACAGCTACTACACCACCTACAACGCGTTCCTCACGCCAACCTTGGCGCTGCTCGCGGGCCTGGGTGGCGCGACGCTGGTGGGCTGGGGACAGCGCCTGGGCCGAATGGGAGGCCCTGCGGTCGCGGCGGCGGTGGTGCTCGCGGCGCTCCAACCCGCGCGGGAGCTGGCGCGAGGCCTCCCATCGGGTCCCACGATGGAGCTTCAGCTCGCCCGGCACGTCTACGCACAGGCCACCGAAGACACCACGGTGTGTGCCTTTGAGCCCTCGTGGGGACTCGTGGCCAACCGACTTCCGCCCCACGTTCAGGACGCGCCCCGAGCCGTGGATCCATATGCGCTGATGCTCGGCGAGGCCATCGCCGCGGGGACGCGCTACGCCACCATCCAGGAGGCCTTCCAGGCCGAGGGCTCCCAGCTCGGCATGCGCGCGCTGCTGTCACGGTGTGACATCGCCATCCTGGGCGCGCGGGGGCAACGTCAGCTCAATCCCGCGAGCCAGCACTGGCTCGCGGAGCACTTCACGGAGCGCCCGCTGGAGCAGGTCCCCGGAGCCGGAGTCTGGGAGCGCCGCGACGAATCCCTCCGCGCCGAACGCCCCTGCCCCCGCTCACCGACGGCGTCCCATCCCGGCTGCTGAGCCCTCCGGCGCCGCGGCTCACGGGATGATGCGCCGGCGGCGCAAGTCGTCGAACAGTCCGAGGAACATCGCCTCGGTCTCCACGTACTCGTGGAACCCGAAGCGGCGCGCCTTCGAGCCGTCCGCGAACATGTCGTAGTCCCAGGAGAAGACAAAGTCACCGAAGCGCCAGGACGACACGTCGCGGTAGGGCGTGGGCTCGAGCCCGTGTTTGCGCTGCATCGCGGCCCACACGGGCTCCTTGTCCGCCATCACGACGTCCAGCGACATGGGCAGGGGCGGCGCGACCTCCAGCTCGAAGTAGCGCGCGAGCCGAGGCCACATCTCACTCCAGCGGAAGAGGTCTCCGTTGTTGATGTTGAACGCCTGATTGGCGCACTGCTCGCGGGTGGCCGCCCACACCGTGGCCTTGGCGAGCAACCCCGCGTCTGTCATCTCCAGCAGCTTGTCATACGCGCCCGGCTTGCCCGGGAAACGCAACGGAATCCCCAATTCCTTCGACATGGACGCGTAGACCGCGATGACCATGGCGAGGTTCATCGGATTGCCCAGCGCGAAGCCCCCCACCACCGAGGGACGAATCGCAGACCACGTCCACGCCTTGCCGTGCTGCCGCGACTCCAGGAACGCCTGTTGGTCCACGTTGAACTCAGGCGGCATGTGCGGCGCGTCCGTCTCGCGAGCGGGCGTCTTGAACGGCCCGAGGTGCGCGCCATAGACCTTGTAGCCCTGCATCAAGCTGATGTGCCGCAGACCGGGGGCAATCGGCTCGAGGGCGTTCACGACGTTGACCAGCATGGCCAGGTTGGGCGGAACCAGCTCCGCCCACGTGGGCCGGTCTTGATAGGCCGCGTAGAAGATGTGCGTGACGTGCGTGAGGCCCGCGAGCTGCTGGCGGCAGTCTTCGGCGCTGAGCAGATCCACCGCGACGTGGCGAATTCGCCCCTGCGCGTCGCCACCTCGGCGAGACAGGCCCACGACGTCCCAGTCCGGCAATGTGGAGAGATATTGAACGAGGTTTCGACCGATGACGCCTTGCGCGCCAACGACGAGCGCGACCTTGTGATGGGAATTCATGGGTGTCCTTGCAAAGTGTCGCGACAGCAGGAGAGGACTCGCTCAGGCGAGGGTGTCGACCACGCCGCCATCGACGCGCAGCGCGGCGCCCGTGGTCGCGGAGGCCAGCGGCGAGCAGACGTAGACCACGAGGTTGGCCACCTCCTCCGGCGTGGCCATGCGCTGGAGCAGCGAAGAGGAGCGGTGCTCACGCACGAAGGCCGTGCCCGCCTCCTCGATGGACTGGCCCGCCTTCGCGGCGGAGTCCTTCAGCATCGCCTCCACGCCCTCGGACAGCGTGGGGCCCGGCAGCACCGCGTTCACCGTCACGCCCGTGCCCGCGACCCGCTTGGCCAAACCGCGCGAGACCGCGAGGTTCGCCGTCTTGGTGACGCCGTAGTGGATCATCTCCACCGGGATGTTCAGCGCCGACTCGGACGAGATGAACACGACGCGTCCCCAGCCCTTGGACACCATGCTCGGGAGGTACTCACGCGACAGGCGGACGCCCGACAGCACGTTCACGTCGAAGAAGCGCGACCACTCCTCGTCTGGGATCTCGAAGAAGTCATGCGGCCCGAAGATGCCCATGTTGTTGATGAGGATGTCGGCCGTGGGCTCGGCCTTGCGCAGCACCGCGGTGCCCGCCGCGGTGCTCAGGTCAGCGGCCACGCCGCGCACGGTGGCGCCTGGCACGGCCTTCTTCAGCGCGGCCACGGCCTTGTCCACGGAGTCTTGCTTGCGACCATTCACCACCACGACCGAGCCGCACTCGGCGAGCCGCTTCGCGATGGCGAAGCCAATTCCAACCGTGGAGCCGGAGACGATGGCGGTCTTCTTCGACAGGTCAATCTTCATGACAGGGCACTCACTCGAAGGAAGGTGCCCGGGACGCTCGGCCCCGGGCACGACGTGAACGCGGAGCCCGGCACTCACGCCGCGCCCCACGGCACCGAGCCCACTGGGGAGCCCGGCCGATGACAAGGACGACAGCCATGGGCTGTCCGCCTCAGGAAGCTTGAAGGCCCCCTGCGCGGACACGCGCCACGAGCTGGGCCCCACCGAGCGACTCAGCACTTCGGTGGTAGCGCGATATGCGCCAGGCGCGGCCCGCGAGCCACGAGACCTCGGGCACAACGCTTGTGCCGCGCGAGCACAACCACGCGCCCCCTCGTCCCGCGGAGGTGGCCCTGGGGATAGAGGTGCTGGTGGGCTGAACGTTTTCAAGCGCACGGTTGTGACGCCGCGCTCAGCTTCACTCCGCGCGCAAGTGGGCCCGGCTGCGTGCGAGTTCTGCGGCCCGAGGGCTCAGCGCTTTGGCCCAAACACCGGGCGCGCGCGTATCATGCGCGTCCTTATGTCTGACACTCCCACCCTGCTGCTGGTGGATGACGACAGCTTCGTTCGTCGCATCCTCAAGGACGTCATCACCGATACGGGCATCGACCTGCGCGTGCTCGAGGCAGCGGATGGCGAAGAAGGTCTGGCCGTGGCCGAGCGCGAGCAGCCCGCGGTGATGTTCCTGGACCTCTTCATGCCGAAGAAGAGCGGGCTCGAAGTGCTGGGAGCCATCAAGCACGTGTCGCCGGGAACGCGCGTGCTCGTCATCAGCAGCATGGACGCGGAGCCGGTGGTGGAGCAGGCCATCTCCGCGGGCGCCGTGGGTTTCGTGGGCAAGCCCTTCCATCCCCTGGAGATTGCTTCCGCCGTCCGCCAGGCGCTCGCCCACTGACCCAGAGGTGCCCGTGTCGTCCTCCGTTGTGAATTACTGGGTGGGGGATTCGCTCGGCCGCGTGCTGGGCCCCCTGACCCTCCAGGCCTTTCGAGATCTCATCGCCTCCGGTCGGCTCAAGGCCGCGGTGCGCGCGTCCCGCGACGGGACGACCTGGCTGCCCATCCAAGAGCTGGCCGAGGTGCGCGACCTCTTCACCGCCGCGCAGCCCACGCCCTCCATGGAGGTCCAGCAGGCCGAGCGCCTGCGCACCCAACTGCGCGGGCTGCTGAACCTCGGACCGCTCGACGTGTTCGGCATGAAGCCCACCGCGAGCCTCGACGAGGTGCGCCTGGCCTTCTTCCGCATGGCGAAGCGCTTCTCTCCCGAGCACCTGTCGCCGGATACGCACCCGGAGCTGAAGAAGGTGTCGGCGGAGATCTTCGACTTCCTGTCACGGCGGATGCGCGACGCCGAAGCCCTCTACACGCTGAACACGACCCCGGCGCCCCGGGCACCGCCTCCGCGGCTGGACGTCAGCACGACCGTGCCGCCGCCCCCGGCTCCCGCGCCCGTCGCACCACCTGCCGCGGCGAACGTCGCCCGCCCACCGCCGCCAGCGGCGCCACCGCCTCGGCCGCCTCCGGTGATGACCCCGGTGGCCCGAGCGCCCACTCCTCCGCCGCCCGCGCCACCCGCACCGCCCCCTCCCGCGCCAGTGCGTCGCGCGGCTCCTGCGCCCGCGGCCCCGACGTATGCGAGCGCGGAGTTCGTGGGTCTGGAGCGCCGCACCGACGACCGCATCCACGCGGACGTGAAGGTGTCACTCCAGAACGCGGGCATCTTCACCGACCACCGCATCATCAACCTGTCCTCTGGCGGACTCTTCATCGCCACAGACAAGCCGCTGCGGCTGGGCACTCAGGTGGAGCTGACCCTGCGGTTCGATGATCCAGCGCGCGTGATGACGATGCGCAGCTCGGTCATCTGGGAGAACTCGCTGGATGATGGCAAGAACCCGCGCGGCTACGGGTTGCGATTGAGCAGCCTCCGCCCCGAGGAGCGGGAGTTCATCCAGCAGTACTTGAAGCGGCGTGTGAAGAAGCCCTGACGGCTACAGGAACTGCCCCAGGAACACGCCCGCGGCCATCACGAAGGTCGCCATCACCGCCACGACGGCCTTCAGCTCGACATCCTCGCGGTCCATCACATTCGAGAACTTCATCGTCGTCCCCTTGGTCAATCCCTGCGCCCCTTCCTACGGCGTCGGCTTCTCGTGATTGCATCGCGTGTCCGGACACCTTGCGCCGGGCGATGGCGCCTCCCAGGATGGCGCCCGTGTCCGTCCCGCCCGCCGAGTACCGGCTGCTCGAAGGCCTGCCCCTGCCCGCCGCCGTCGTGCGCGAGGCGGGGGTCGTGTACGTCAACCCCGCGCTCGCCCAGCTGCTCGGCCCTGGGGCGCGCCCGCCGAGCACCCCCACGGAGCTGCTGACCCGACTGCTCGCCCCGGGACAGGGTCCGGTGGACCCCGCCCGTGCGCCGCTGTCCCCAGAGCCCCCCCTGTGGCTCCGGGTGCGCGCGGCACGAGAGCCCGAGCACGTCCGGGGCCTGCGCCGCCTGCCGGGAATCACGCCGGCCGAGCACGTGCTGCTGTGGCTCGACGCGGAGGGCGAGGACGCGGTGCTGCGGCTGAGCGAGGCGCTCGCGATGGCGGCCTCGGAGATGCTGCGCTGCCGGGACGAGCACGCGGTGCTCGAGCTGGCCGCCGAGGCGGTGCACCGGCAGGGCTTCCACGTGTCCTTCATGCTGCTGGATGGGGAGTCGCTCCGGCACGGCCCCATGCGCCAGGACGCGGACACGGTGGCCGCCGCCGAGCGGCTGTACGGCAAGGCGATGTCCGAGGTGCGCTTCCCGCGCGCCAGCATGCCGCACCTGGAGGCGGTGCTCGCGCAGCGCCGGGCCCTGTTCCATCCGGACCTGTTCGAGGTCGTGCGCCGACTCCATGCGCCCGAAGTGGCCTCGCTGATCGTACGGACCTATCCCCCGGGCACGCGCGGACTGGACGCCCCCATCTTCGTGGGCGGCAAGCCCTACGGCATCTTCTCCGCGCAGGGCCTGATGCTCACGCCCGCGGGCGCGGGCACGCTGGAGCTCTTCGCGCAGCTCGTGGGGGGGGCGCTGGAGAACGTGCGCCACCACCGCGACACGGAGGCGCGGCTCGCCGAGCTGTCACGGCTCCAGGAAGAGCTGGTCGCACGCGAGCGGCTCACGGTGCTGGGCGAGGCCGCGGGCGTGGTGGCGCATGAGGTGCGCAACCCCTTGGGCGCCATCCTCAACGCGGTGGCGGTGCTCAAGCGCGAGGCACGGCTGGGCACGGCCGGCATCTCCGCCGTGGAGATGCTGGAGGAGGAAGCCATCCGCCTGGAGGACATCGTCCGAGACCTCCTGGACGTGGTGCGCCCGCTGGAGCCCCGCCCCCGCCCCTTGCACCTGGGCGAGCTGGTGCGCCGCGCGCTCGGATTGCTTCGTGAACGCCCGGGCGCCGCGAGTCCTCCCGTCGACGTGCGCGAGGACGAGGACCTGCCGCTGCTCCAGGCGGACGAGACGCTGCTCCAGCTCGCCGTCACCCACCTGCTGCGCAACGCCCTGCAAGCCGCGCCAGAGCCCGGCGCGGTGCGCGTGCGCGTGACGCGCGTGCCCGAGGGGGTCTCGCTGAGCGTGGAGGACACCGGCGCGGGCATTCCCGGCGTGGATCCGCAGCGCGTCTTCGAGCCCTTCTTCCTCACCCGCGCCAATGGCCGAGGCCTGGGCCTCGCCATCGTCCGGCGCGTGGTGCTCGCGCACGGGGGGCAGGTGCGCGCGGGCACCAGGCCCGAGGGCGGCGCCCGCTTCGAGCTGGTGCTCCCCTTGGAGCCGCGCGCCTGACTCAGGGCGAGGCGAGCAACAACCGGCAGCGCAGCCCGCCGTTGCGCACCGGCAGGCTCTTCGCGCCGTCCAGCCCGAGTTGCCCCACCAGCTTCGCGTCCTCCGGAACGATGAGCGCCACGCGCCACCCCCGGAACGACCGCCGCAGCGTGGCCCCCAGCGCGCGATAGAGGCCCGGCAGGTCCTCGGCCTCGCCCACGCGCTTGCCGTAGGGCGGGTTCGCCACCACGAAGCCCGGCGCCGTCGCGGGCGTGGCCAACGTCTTCAGGTCGTGCCGCTCCAGCGTCAACGTCACGCCCGCGCGCCGCGCGTTGCGCCTCGCCGTGCCCAGCGCTCCCGCGTTGAGGTCAAAGCCCAGCAGGGGCGCGCGCGGCGCATCCAGCGCCTCGGCCTCGGCCTTCGCGCGTCGCTCCGCCCAGGCGCGCGCGTCGAAGCTCGGGAAGGACTCGAACGCGAACGTCCGCCCGAGCCCTGGCGCGCGGCGCATGGACATCCACGCGCCCTCCACCAGGAACGTGCCGGAGCCGCACATCGGGTCCACCAACGGCTCCGCGCCCGTGTAGCCCGCCAGTCGCAGGATGCCGGCCGCCAGCGTCTCGCGCATGGGCGCGCGGCTCACCTCCTGGCGATAGCCGCGGCGGTACAGCGGCTCGCCACTGGTGTCCACGCTCACCGTGAACGACTCGCCCTCCACGCGCACGAGCATCGTGAGGCCTGGGCTCGTCTCTTCATCCAGCGGCCCCGCGCGCTCCACCGTGCGCAGGCCCCACGCGCGCGCGGCGGCGGACATCACCGTCTCCGCGCCAGGCACGCCCGTCCGATGCAGCGTCACGGACATCCGAGGCGGCGCGCCTCCCGCCCACACGCGAGACAACGGCAGCGCGGCCAGCCCGTTCTCCAGCGCCTCTTCGTGGGACGCGCGGAAGGTCCCCAGGCGAAGCAGCACGCGGCTCGCGGTGCGCAGGCGCAGGTTGGCCTCTTGATGCAGCCCCGGCGCGCCCTCCAGCTCCACGCCGCCCTCCACCGCGCGCGGAGCGAGGCCCAGCTCCCGCGCCTCGCTCTCCAGCGCGGGCTCCAACCCCGGCAGCGCTGACACATAGACGCGCTCGGCGCCGCGCGTGTCTCGGCCTCTCATGGGCGTATCCACGTCAGGCCTCGACCGGGGGAGGAGCCCGAGGAGCGGTGAGGGCGGAGCCCGCGGACGCCGCGCTCACGCACAGCACCGCGAGCCACTGCACGACGGACAGCCGCTCCCGCAGGAAGAGCAGGCCCGCGATGGCCGCGACCGCCGGCTCCAAGCTCATCAAGATGCCGAAGGTGCGGCTGGGCAGCACCCGCAGCGCCGTCATCTCCAGCGAGTACGGCAGCGCGCTCGACAACACCGCCACCGCCAGGCCCGCCGCGAACAGGCCCGGCGTCAGGCGAGACACGACGCCTCCCGCCAAGGCCACCGGCAGCACCGTCAGCGCCGCGAACGTCATCCCGATGGCCACGCCCTGCCCGCCGGAGAACAGTCGGGACACGCGCCCGCCCGTCACGATGTACGCCGCCCAGCACGCGGCGGCGACGAGCGCGAGCAGCACGCCCACGAGGTCCAACGCGCCCTCGCCCCGCGTCCACGGCACGAGCAGCCCGATGCCCACCGCCGCGAGCAACACCCACAGGAAGTCCGACGCGCGCCGCGAGCCGAACACCGCCACGGCCAGCGGCCCCAGGAACTCCACCGTGACGCACAGCCCCAACGGGATGCGTTGCAGCGCCAGATAGAACGAGAGGTTCATCCCGCCCAGCAGCACGCCATACGGAATCACCGCCAGCCACTGCGCGCGCGTGAGCGTTCGAATCGAAGGGCGGAAGACGGCCAGGAGCACCAGCGCGGCCAGCGAGATGCGCAGGCCCGAGGTGCCCGCCGCGCCCAGCGCCGGGAACAACTCCTTGGCGACCGCCGCGCCTCCCTGAACGCTGATGACCGCGAGCAACACCGCGGGGACGGGGGACAGGGTTCGAGACGAACGGGCGGCGGGCACGGCGGTCATTCCCGCTACGCTAACCTCACGCCGCCCGGGTTGCCTCTGGGAAGCACGCCTCGCGCTGGCCGTGCGGGCCGCTCACCCCTGCAGCGGGGCCAGGGGAGCTTCCCGGACCCGTGGAGCCTCAGCGGGCTCGGGCACGGAGGCGTAGACGCCCCGGTAGGCGGGCGGCAGCAGCTCCGCCACGCGGCGCATCATCGCGTCCACCAGCGCCTGCCGGGGGTCCGCGGCCCCGAGCGTCTCCGGCTCCAGGTCCTCCACGCGGAAGGGCTGCCCCACGTGCACGGTGACGTGCGCTCGGTGCACGTGCTCGCCGCCCATGTCCGTGTCGTTGATGGGCATCAGCCGCTCGGTGCCCTCCAGCGCCACCGGCACCACGGGCACCCCCGCGCGCCTGGCGATGAGCGCCACGCCCTTCTTCGCCTCGGAGAGCGCGCCAGTGCGGCTGCGACCTCCCTCCGGGAAGATGAGGACGGACTCGCCCTTCTTCAGCGTGTCCACCGAGCGCCGCAGCGCCTCGATGTCCGGCGAGTTGGGCTTGATGCAGATGGTGTCCATCGACTCGGTGGCGAGCCGCGTCATCACCGTGCCCTGCAACTTCACGCCCGCGAGGAAGACGATGTGACGCGGACGCAACGCGCGAAACAACGTGAAGCCGTCCGCGTTGGACAGGTGGTTGCAGATGAAGAGACAAGGCTCGTCCGGCAGGTTCTCCCGGCCGAGCACCTCCTCGCGCGCCATCGTGGACCAGACGCAGTGCATGAGCCCGCGCACGATGCGGCGGCGAAGGCCCTCCGGCAGCAGGGACAGCAGGAAAAAGAGAGCTCGTAGCACGCGCCTGGAAACTCCTTCCTCTCCAGATGTAGTCCCGCCCCAGGGTCCAGGTCAGTGAGTGACGCGGAACCCTTCGCCGCTCGCAGGCCATGCCGTCATGCAGCCAACGCTTCGAGCCATCCTGGGGGCGAACCCGAAGAATGTCTCATGCGGCTGTCACGCCACTGTCAGCCCGCACCGGAGCCCCGCCTGTCCACCGGCCACAAGCTCGAACGCAACGGCGTCGGCATGGCACCCCCGGTTGGGTTATGGGGGGACCATGAGTGTCGAAGCCGCCCCCGCCCGCGCGAAGAAGCCCGTGGAATACGAGGCCACCGTCACCGAGGTGCGCCGTGACACGCACGACACCGTGACGCTCTTCCTCGACCTCGAAGGTGCGCCCCGGGATTACAAGGCCGGACAATTCCTCAACATCGACCCGCACCAGTTCCCGGCCCTCGCCCGGCTGTGCGCCTACCTCCAGGAGCACAAGGGCCGGCGAGAGCCCATCCGCTCGTACTCGCTCGCGTCGGCGCCGCATGAGCCGCGACTGGCCATCACGGTGAAGGACGAGGAGTTCATCCCGGGCCTCACCCAGTACCCGCCCCTCTTGTCGCCCTACCTGGTGCACGGCCACCTCGTGGGCACGCGCATGAAGGTGACGGGGTTCCTGGGACCCTACGTCCTGCCGGAGGACGTGACGCAGCGGACGGATCATCTCGTCCATCTGGTGGCGGGCTCGGGCGCCGTCCCCAACTTCTCCATCCTGAAGGACGCACTGCATCGCGAGCTGCCGCTGCGGCACACGTTCCTGTTCTCCAACAAGACGTGGGGCGACATCCTCTATCGCGACGAGCTGGCCGCGCTGGAGCGCGCCCACCCGGAGCGCCTGCGCGTGGTGCACACGCTCACGCGTGAAACGGACGCGTCACACTTTGGCCCCACGGTGCGCAAGGGGCGCGTGGGACAGGCGCTGCTCGAGGAGCTGCTGCCGGACTTCGAGACGTGCCTCGTCTACGCGTGCGGCCCCGCCATCACCCCGTGGGACCGCCGCAAGGCGCTGGAGACGCGCACGCCCGCGACGCCGCGCTTCATCGAGGCGGTGCTGGGCCACCTCCATGCGCTCGGCATCCCGGACAAGCGAATCAAACGGGAGACGTACGGGTAGGTGCGTCCTCGGGCTCGGGCTCGGACACAGCGTCCTCGACGCCCGCGCGGGCCTTGGGCGTCACGCCCAAGAGACGCGTCAGCTTGGGCTGCACGCCCACCTCGGCCAGGAGCGCCTCCAGTTGCACGCGGGCCCGGCGATTGTCCCGGTGCACGCGCCGCCCGAGGATGAGCTCGTTCTTCAGCGAGTGCTCCCAGCCCGTCAGCTCCGTCACCGTCACCTGGTAGCCGAACGCCTCCAGCGTCAACGCGCGGATGACGTTGGTGATGTGCGAGCCGAACTCGCGACGGTGCCACGGGTGCTGGTACAGCAGGGACATGGTGCCCGGCCCCTGCGGGCGCTGTGACTTGAGCTGCGCGGCCACCTCGGCCTGGCAGCACGGCACCACGGCCACGTGGTCCGCGCCGTGGCGAATGGCCGCCACCAGCGCGTCATCCGTCGCCGTGTCGCACGCGTGCAACGCCAGCATCACGTGGATGCGCTCCGGATACTCGGCCGCGTCCAGGTGCGCCGTCTGGAAGCGCATGCGACTGAAGCCGAGCCGCGCCGCGCGCTCCTTCGCCCGCTCCGTCAGCTCGGGCCGCCCCTCGATGGACAACAGCGCGCCGTCGGTTGCGCCCTTGAGGAACAGCTCGTACAGCACGAAGCCGAGGTAGGCGTTGCCGCTGCCCGCGTCCACCACCAGCGGGCTCGGGTGGCGCGCCTGCACGTCCTCCATCGCGGGACGCAGCAAGCCCATCAGGTGGTTGACCTGCTTGAGCTTGCGCAGCGCATCCGCGTTGAGGTTCCCCTCGCGCGTGAGCAGGTGCAGCTCACGCAAGAGCTCGGGGGACTGGTCCGGCAACAGCTCCCGCCGGACCTGGGGGGCCTTGACGTTGCGTCTCAGACGGACACCACTTCGTTGACCTCGGGGATGATCTCCCGCAGGCGCGACTCGATGCCCATCTTCAGCGTCGCCGTGGACGACGGGCAGCCCGCGCACGAGCCCTTCATGTGCAGGTACACGACGCCGTCCTCGAAGCGGTCCAGGGTGATGTCGCCGCCGTCCTGCGCCACCGCGGGGCGGATCTCACTGTCGAGGATGTCCTGGATGCGCGACACCACCGAGCCATCCCCCGTCGACTGCTGCCGCGCCGCCGCGACCGCCGCCTCGTCCACCACCGGCTCGTTGGCCTCCAGGTGGGAGTCCAGCGTCGCCATCACCGAGTCGTTCAACTCGTCCCACTCCCCCTCGTCGCCCTTGGTGACGGTGACGAAGTTCGTCCCGACCATCACCGCCATGACGCCGCGGATGTCCATCAGCTTGCGCGCCAGCGGCGACTTGGCCTGCGCGTCGTCCTTGCTGGTGATGTTCACCGCGCCAGAGCCCAGCAGGCGCCGGTCCACGACGTACTTGAGCGTGCTGGGATTGGGGGTCCACTCGAGCTGGATGTTCACCGACATGAAAAGTCTCCTGGTTCCATTCCTCTAAGACGCTCGCGGCCCCATAGCAACCCGAGTGGCCGACAGGCAAACGGACTCCTGCTCCTTCCGCCCGGCGTCGCCCTGTCCACCCGTGCCCTGGTGGACGCGCCGCGCCACTGCTACATCGGCGGGATGCCCTACCCTCCGCGTCTCGCCCACCTCGCCACCCGCGCCGTGGTGGTGGCGAAGCTCGCCCCCACCTTCGCCACCGCGCACCACATCGACGACGAGGAGGCGGCACAGCGGCTGTCCTCCGCGCTCGCCGGGCGCCTGCTGCCCGCGCTGCTGGACTCCGCCTGGTCCGCCATGCGCGGCACCGCGAAGCGCCTCAACGACGACGGCCTCCTGGAGAAGGTCGCCGCCACGCTGGGCGACCGGCCGATGCGCCCCGGACGCGTCGCGACCCTGTCGCCCGCGTGGAGCGCCTTCCTCGTGGTGGCGGACCTGGAGGCCGGCACCGCCAGCGAGGCCGCGCGCCGGGTCATGGAGACCGACGCGGGGCGCCAGCGCGCGGACGAGGGGCTCGCGGAGGCCGGGCGCTTCCTCGCCAAGGAGTTGACGCGCGGCAAGTAGGGCGGGCCGGACATGGCGGGAGCACCCGGCCGTCGTTATAGGCTGGCCCCTCCCAGACCCATCTCCCTGCCCGCCGATGTCGACCCCGCTGCCCACCACCCTGCGCATCCTCAAGGCCATCACCGAGGTCCCTCGGGCGGCGTGGGATGCGCTCGTGGATGACGCGGCGGCGCCGTTCCTGGAGTGGGCCTTCCTCGCGGCGCTGGAGCAGAGCGGCAGCGCGGCGCCCGAGCGCGGCTGGCACCCGCGCCACCTCACCGTGTGGCGGGGCTCGCGGCTCGTCGCCGCCGCGCCCGCCTATCTCAAGGACGACAGCCAGGGCGAGTTCGTCTTCGACGGCCCCTGGGCCACCGCCGCCGAGCGCGCGGGGCTCGACTACTACCCCAAGCTGGTGCTGGCCGTGCCCTTCACGCCCGCCACGGGTCGCCGCGTGCTCGTGGCCCCGGGCGAGGACCGCGCCAGCCGCGAGGCCGAGCTGTACGGCGCGGCGCTGGAGTACGCCCGCGCCGAGCGCTTCAGCGGCGTGCATGTCCTCTTCCACACGCCCGAGGAGGCGCCCACGCTGGAGGCCCAGGGCTATGCCCTGCGCATTGGCGTGCAGTACCAGTGGCGCAACCGGGACTATCGTTCGTTCGACGACTTCCTCGCTCGCTTCCACTCCAAGCGGCGCAACCAGGTGCGGCGCGAGGTGCGCGCCCCAGCGGCGCAAGGCATCACGCTGCGCACCCTGCGCGGCGACGCGCTGGACACCCTGGACGTGGACACCGTCTGGCGGCTGTATGTCTCCACGGTGGACCGTTATCCGTGGGGCGTGCGCTACCTCACCCCGGACTTCTTCGCCCGACTGCTGCGGGACTTGCGGCACCGCTGCGAGTTCGTGGAGGCGCGGCGGGATGGAAACCGGGTGGCCGGCGCGTTCAACCTCATTGGCCCCCGCGCCCTCTTCGGGCGCTACTGGGGGTGCTTCGAGGAGCACCCGTTCCTGCACTTCAACGTCTGTCTGTACCATCCGGTGGAGGACGCCATCGCCCGGGGACTGGAGCGCTTCGAGCCCGGGGCCGGCGGTGAGCACAAGCTGACGCGCGGCTTCGAGCCGCAGCTCACATACAGTGCGCACCTGCTCCTCCACCCCGGCCTGGACCGGGCGGTGCGCGGCCTGCTGGCCCACGAGCGAGCAGCCGTCCAGGGGGGCCTGCCTCAGTGGTGGGCCGAGACAGGTTTCAAGGAGCGGGCCTGAGCAGGCTCGCGCTCGCATTCCGGTAAGGGAGTCCGCACACCCATGGCGCAGAAGCACGAGAGCGACACGCACGTCGTCACGGAGACCGTTCCGAAGCAGAAGCTCAAGAAGCCCACGCTCTACAAGGTGCTCCTGCACAACGACAACTACACGACGCGCGAGTTCGTGGTGGCCGTCCTGAAGGAGGTCTTCCACAAGTCGGAGTCGGATGCCGT
Source organism: Citreicoccus inhibens (assembly GCF_019039035.1). Lineage (GTDB taxonomy): Bacteria > Myxococcota > Myxococcia > Myxococcales > Myxococcaceae > Citreicoccus > Citreicoccus inhibens. The sequence continues at coordinate 367,326 of NZ_JAHNZT010000006.1, forward strand.
GCAGATCATGCTGCACATTCATTACAACGGCATCGGAGTGGCGGGCGTTTATACATTCGAAGTCGCCGAGACGAAGGTCAAGACAGTGGAGGCCGCGGCGCGGGAGAACGGGTTCCCCCTGCGGCTGTCCATGGAACCCGAGGAAGGTTGAACCGTGGCAGGACCGTCCATCGCCAAAGAATTGCAGGCCAGCTTCCGCACCGCCCTGGATGAGGCGCGGAAGATGCGCCACGAGTACCTGACCCTCGAGCACCTGCTGCTGGCGCTCACCAAGGATGCGCGCACGCGCGAGATACTCAAGGGCTGCGGCGCCAACGTGAAGCGGCTGCAGGACCGGCTCGTCGAGTTCCTCGAGGAGACCGTCGAGCGGCTGCCCGAGGGCGTGGAAGCCGAACCCCAACAGACCATCGGCGTGGAGCGCGTGCTCCAGCGCGCCGCCGTGCACGCCTACTCCGCCGAGCAGAAGGTCATCGACGGCGGCGACGTGCTGGTGGCGCTGTTCCGCGAGGAGGAGAGCCAGGCCCTCTACCTGCTCCAGCAGGAGGGCGTCAGCCGCCTGGACCTGCTCAACTTCATCTCCCACGGCATCTCCAAGGACGGCGAGTCCGCCGAGGAGACCGAGGGACGTCCGGCCCACGCCGGGGAAGAAGACGAGGGCGAGGCGCCGCGCAAGAGCCCGCTCGAGTCGTACACCGTCCAGCTCAACGACGAGGCGAAGGCGGGCCGGATTGATCCGCTCATCGGTCGCGAGAAGGAGCTGGAGCGCACCATCCAGGTGCTCTGCCGCCGCCGCAAGAACAACCCGCTCTACGTGGGCGAGGCGGGCGTGGGCAAGACGGCCATCGCCGAGGGGCTCGCGCTGCACATCGTCGAGGGCAAGGTGCCCGCGGCGCTGAAGGACGCCGTGGTGTACTCGCTGGACATGGGCGCGCTGCTCGCGGGCACCAAGTTCCGCGGCCAGTTCGAGGAGCGCCTCAAGGGCGTGCTCAAGCAGCTCCAGGAGCAGCCAGACGCCATCCTCTTCATCGACGAGATCCACACCATCGTCGGGGCGGGCGCCACGAGCGGCGGCTCCATGGATGCCTCCAACCTGCTCAAGCCCGCGCTGGCGAGCGGCCGGCTGCGGTGCATCGGCTCCACCACGTACCAGGAATACAAGTCCTCCTTCGAGAGAGACCGCGCCCTGTCGCGGCGGTTCCAGAAGGTGGAAGTCAACGAGCCCTCCATCGAGGACACCATCCTCGTGCTGGAGGGACTCAAGAGCCGCTACGAGGAGCACCACCACGTCACGTACGCCGCGGAGGCCATCCGCGCGGCGGCAGAGCTGTCGGCCAAGCACATCAACGACCGCTTCCTGCCGGACAAGGCCATCGACGTCATCGACGAGGCGGGCTCGGCCGAGCGGCTCAAGCCCGAGGGCGTGCGCACCGGCAAGGTCACCGCCGCGGACGTGGAGAGCATCGTCTCCAAGATGGCGCGCATCCCCGCCAAGAGCGTGTCCGCCAGCGAGGGCGTGCAGCTTCAGAACCTGGAGAGGGAGCTGCAGTCCGTCATCTTCGGACAGGACGCCGCCATCCATGACCTGGTGAGCGCCATCAAGCTGTCGCGCTCCGGGCTGCGCGCGCCGGAGAAGCCCATCGGCAGCTTCCTCTTCTCGGGCCCCACGGGCGTGGGCAAGACGGAGCTGGCCAAGCAGCTCGCGCAGACGTTGGGCGTGGAGTTCCTGCGCTACGACATGAGCGAGTACTCGGAGAAGCACACGGTGAGCCGGCTCATCGGCGCGCCTCCGGGCTACGTGGGCTTCGACCAGGGCGGCCTCCTCACGGACGCCGTGCGCAAGCACCCCTACGCCGTGGTGGTGCTGGATGAAATCGAGAAGGCCCACCCGGACCTCTTCAACATCCTGCTCCAGGTGATGGACCACGCGACGTTGACGGACAACAACGGCCGCAAGGCCGACTTCCGCAACATCGTCCTCATCCTCACCACCAACGCGGGCGCGCGGGAGATGAGCACCAAGTCCCTGGGCTTCGGTGACCAGAAGCCCGTCGCGGACGCCCACCGCGCGAAGAAGGCCATCGAGAACACCTTCACGCCCGAGTTCCGCAACCGGCTGGACGGGTGGATCCTCTTCTCCGGCCTGCCACCCGAGGTCATCCTCAAGGTCGTGGACAAGGAAGTGGGCCTGCTCCAGAAGGTGCTGGACGAGAAGAAGGTGAAGCTGGAGCTGACGCCAGCGGCCCGCGCGTGGCTGGCCGAGCGCGGCTACGACCCGGCCTTCGGGGCCCGCCCCATGGCGCGCCTGGTGGACAACTCGCTGAAGAAGCCGCTCGCCGAGGCGCTCCTCTTCGGGCCGCTGAAGGACGGCGGCGTGGCCCGCTTCGACGTCGAGAACGACGCGCTGAAGCTCCAGCCGCTCGCCACGGCGTAGTCCTTCGCATCTCCCGACGCGACAAGGCCCCGTGCTCCCACCGTGGAGCCCGGGGCCTTCGTGTTTCCAGCCGTGCCGCGGGGCCCGAGCGCTACGCCGGCTTCGACTCCGCGGGCTTCGACTCGGCCTCGACGCGGTAGCTCTTCACCGCGCTGGTGAGCTGCTCGGAGATGATTTGCAGCGTGGTGGCGGCCTCGCCCGTGGAGCCGATGCGGGCCACCGTCTCGTCCATCATCTTGGACAAGTCGTTCACCGCCAGGGTGATTTGGTTGATGCCCACGTTCTGCTGATTCACCGCGGCGGCGATCTGCCGCACGGCGGCGGCGTTGTCCTGGACGATGGAGGACAGCTCGCGCAGGTTCTGCCCGCTGTTGCGCACCTGCGTGAGGCTCGCCTCCATTCGCTCGGCGCCGCGCTCGGTGTCGCGCACGGCGGCGGTCACCGAGTTGGCGATGTCATCCAGCAGCTCGCGCACCTGAGTCGTGGCCTGGATGGACTGGTCCGCGAGCGCGCGAATCTCTCGCGCCACCACGCCAAAGCCCTTGCCGTGCTCGCCCGAGCGCACCGCCTCGATGGCCGCGTTGAGCGCGAGCATGTTGGACTGGTCCGCCAGGTCCTTCACCGTCTGGGTGATGCCGCCAATCTGCTGCGTGCGCTCGCCCAGGCGGAGAATCTTCTCCGCGATGGCGTTCACCTGCGCGCGGATGTCATTGAGGCCCACCATCGTCTGCTCGATGGACGCCTCACCCGCCCGCGCCAGGTTGTCCGCGCGCTCCGCCACGCTCAGCACGCCCTCGGCCTTCTGCGCGGCCAGCATGGACGTCTGCTTGATTTCCTGCGCCGTCACCTGCGTCTCCTGGAGCGCCGCGGCCTGCCGGGAGATGGTCTGCGCCTGCTCGGTGGAGGAGGTGTTGAGGTGCTCGGTGGACTGGGTGAGCGCCGAGGCCGCCGTCTGGAGGTTCAGCGTCACCTCGCGCAGCTTCTGCACCATCTGCGAGAACGACGTGGCGAGCCGCCCCACCTCGTCTCCACTCTGAACCTGGATGGGGCGCGTGAGGTCACCGGACGCGACGATGTGGCCCGCCACCGAGGTCAACTCGCTCAGGGGCCGCACGATGCTCCGGCCCAACAGCGCGGAGGCCACCACGCCCGCTGCCACCAGCAGCAGCGCGAACAGCAGCATGCGCTGGCGCAGCGACACCACCTGCGCGTCCACGTACTCGCGGGCCATGCCCACGTGGACGGTTCCCAGTCGGCCCTGCGCCACGGGCGCGGCCACGTCCAGCGCGCGCAGGCGGCGCCCCCCCGCGTCCACCTCCACCGAGGGCAGCACGCGAGTACCGCCCTTCTCCACGCCGCCGGGCACCTTCGCGCCCGTGGCGAGCCGCAGCGCCTCCGGGAAGCTGTCGCCGCCCAGCGAGTGCACCGTCACGTAGCCCGTGGGGTCCTCGATGAAGATGTAGGCCAGGTCCTCGCGCGAGCGGAACGCCTCCAGCAGCGGCTGAAGCGAGCCCATGCCCGCGGACACGCCCTGCTCAGCCGCGATGGCGAGACTCAGTGCCACCGTCTGCCCTTCGCTCGCGTGGCGCTCCGCCAGGTCATCTCCCAGTTGGCGCGTGGCAATGAACGTCAGCAGCACCGCCACCGTCGCGCTGACCGCGGCCGTGACGAGCACCAGCTTGGGCGCCAGCCCCAGCGACTGACGGAAGGGCGTGACGAGCGGATTCGAAAGATTCACGGGAGCACCGAGAGACGGACGTCATCGGGAGCACGCGGCCGGGACACCGGGTGCGGAAACAGTCGAGCGAGCGTCATGGGGTGGAGCCTCCCCCATCCGGGCCCTGCGCCCCCCGGTAGGGCGGGCGCATGCAGCTCTGGAGGATGAGGTTCGGCACCGCGGACAACGGCACGGAGCGGTCGGTGGCCTTCATCTCCACCGCGGCGCGCGGCATCCCGTACACCACGCTGGTGGCCTCGTCCTGCGCGAAGGTGACGCCGCCCGCCTCGCGGATGGCGACGAGCCCGCGCGCGCCGTCATCGCCCATGCCGGTGAGCACGCCGCCGCCACAGCGCCGCCCATACGCAGCCGCCATCGAGGCCAACAGCACGTCTCCCGAGGGACACGGGCCGCCCTTGTTCCGCTGGAGCCGCGCGAAGCCGCCGCTGTCCACCAGCAGGTCGTGACCGTCCAGCGGGAAGTAGATGCGGCCGGGCTCCAGCCGCTCGCCATCGCGCGCCATGCCCACCACCATCGCGGACACCTGGGACAGCCACCGCACCATGCCCTGCGTGAAGCCCACGGTGATGTGCTGCGCGATGAGCACCGGCACGGGCAGGTCCGCCGGCAGCTTGGACAGCACATCCGCCAGCGCGGGAGGTCCGCCCGTGGAGGCCACCAACCCGAAGGCATCCACCCGAGCCCCCGCGGGAGGCGGCGGCGCCGAGGCAGGGCGCGGGCGCCGCGAGATGACGGGCACCTCCGCCATGAGGCACACCGAGTGGGCGAGGTCCTTGCCCCACTTGCGCAGCTCGTCCACGTTGGTGACGTTGGGCTTGCCGATGAGCTCCAGCGCGCCCGCGCTCATCGCCTGGAAGCCCAGGTCCACGCCGCGCTGCTCGGCCACCGCGCTCACCACCAGGATGCGCGCGGGCGACTGCGACATGATGGCCGCGATGGCCGCCGGGCCATCCAGCCCCGGCAGCAACAGGTCCATGGTGATGACGTCCGGGCGGAGCAGCCGCGCGAGCTGCACGGCGCGGTTGCCGTCCGCGGCCCGGCCCACGACCTCGATGCGCGGCTCCTCGGTCAGGAGCGCGGTGACGGTGTTCGCCATGGTGGGCGAGTCGTCCACCACCAACACCCGAATGGGACGCTTCGCGTTCAAACGCGGCTCCCCTTGCGGCTCATGACGTCGAGCACCTCGGCCAAGAGCCGTCCCGCCGCGCACTCGCGCTTGCTGAGGAAGCCGTCGGCACCTGCCTGGAGTCCTCGCTCGCGCGCGGACGCGCTGTCGTGCGCGGACACCAGGATGACGGGCAGCGCGCGCGTCTCCTTCCGGTCCCTCAAGTGAGCGATGAGCTGCGTGCCGTCCATCTCTTCCATGTCCAGGTCGCAGATGACCACGTCGTAGGTATCCGCCTGCAACCGCTCCAGGGCGCGAGCACCACTCGCGGCCAGGTGCACCGTGAAGCCACCGGCCTCCAGCATGGCCCGGTGGAGCGCCCGCGCGGTGAGCGAGTCATCCACCACCAGCGCCCGGCGGCTCGCCGCGCCCACCGTCGTCTTCTCGGAGTCTCCGACCACCCAATCCGGGCGGAGGATGAGCAAGAGCTCGCCTCGGCTGAGGGTGGCCGCGCCCTGCCACGAGGGCACCTCGCGCACCTCGGCGGGCAGCGGGCGGATGACCAGGTCCCGGTCCCCCACCACCGCGTCCACCGCGAGCGCCACCCGGCGCCCACCGCTCTGCACGATGAGCAGCGGCTGTCCCTCGGCCGGAGGCGCGGGGGCGCACAGGCCCAAGCGCGCGCCCAGGTTCACCACCGGCAACAGCTGCCCCTGGTACTCCAGGTGCGCGCGGCGCTTGCCCACCCGGAGCGCCTCCAGGCGCGCCAGCTGCGTGGCCTCCACCGCCAGCATCGGCAGCCCCACCAGCTGCTCCAGCGCGCGCACCACCAATACCGGCGAGCTGCCCAGGTCCACCGGCAACGTCAGCACGAAGCGCGTGCCCTGCCCCGGTGTGCTCGCCACCTCGATGCGCCCCTGGAGCGACTCCACCGCCGCGCGCACCGCGTCCAGGCCCACGCCGCGCCCGGACGTGTCCGTCACATCCGCGCGCGTGCTGAAGCCCGGGCGGAAGATGAGGTCGCGCACCTGGTTGTCATTGAGCCGCGAGGTCTCGTCCGCGCTCGCCACGCCGCGCTTCTCCGCGGTCCGGCGCACCGCGCCCAGGTCGATGCCGCGCCCGTCGTCGCTCGCCTCCAGGTACAGGAGGTTGCCCTGCTGCTCCACGCGCAGGGTGAGCGCGCCCTCGTGGTGCTTGCCCGCGAGTTCGCGCTCGCCGGGCAGCTCCAAGCCGTGGTCCACCGCGTTGCGCAGCAGGTGCACGAGCGCGCCCTGGAGCTTCTCCAAGAGGCGCCGATCCAACGACACCTCCGCGCCCACCACCGACAGCCGCGCCTCCTTGCCCAGCTGCCGCGACAGGTCGCGCACCATGCGCTGGAGCGGCTCGAGGATGGTGCGCACCGGGCGCGTGGTGATGGCCTTGAGGCCCTCCTCCAGCGCGTCGACGATGTCGCTCGTCTCCTCGCCATCCGTGCGCAGCGAGCGGCCCGTGCCCGACAGCAGCGTGCGCGCCTCGGCCGTCTCCGCCAGAAGCCCTTGGCGGGCGAGCAGCGTCGCGACGCGCTCCAGCTCGCGGCTGCGCTCCTCCACGCGCAGGCGGACCTCGCGCAGGCGCTCCACCTCGCGCATCAGCGCCGTCACCTGCCGCGCGCTCACGCGCCAGCCCGCCTCGGCCGTCTCGCTGAGCGCCTCGGTCATGGCCAGCGCCGCCGCCTCGGCCGCGCCGGGGCTCGCCGCGGCAGGCGCCGTCACTTCCGCGCCGCCGCTGGGGCTTCTCGTCGCGGCGGCCAGCTCCGGGGCTGGCGCATCCGCCACGAGCTGGGCCAGCGCGGAGGCGGGGTCGGGGAGCTGCTCGCCTCGGCCATCCGCGTGCGCCTGCGCGCGCAGCATGAACAGGTCCAGCCCATGCAGCAGCGTGTCCACCAGCCCGCGCGGCATCTTCTGCGTGGTGGCCTTCACCGGCGCGAGCGCATCCTCCAGCCGGTGGGCGATGTCGCTCAGGTCCTGCAGGCCCAGCGAGGCCGCGCTGCCCTTGAGCGTGTGCAGGTGGCGCCCCAGCCGCACGTAGATTTTCGCGAGCGCCTCGGACTCCAGGCCGTCGCGCTCGATCTCCAGCAGGTCCATGGTGACCTTCTGGATGACCTCCTGCGCCTCGGCGGCGAACCCGACAACCAACCCCTGCAACATCGCGTCAACGGCCATGGCGCCCCCCGGTGTCCCGCTCGGCGAACAGGCGCTTCAGGTCGATGAGATGGATGAGCTGACGGTCCGAGGTGAAGATCTCCATCACCGCGCCCTCCGTCCGCGCGCGCGCGGCCTCCACGGCCGCCAGGGGCAGCGTGGTGGGACGCGGGATGGCCTCGCAGTCGAGGGCGCACAGCTCACCGTCGCCCTTCTCCACCACCAGCAGGACCGCGGGGTCCTGGCGCCACCCGTGGCCGCCCAGGAGCGACGCGAGGCTCAGCGCGGAGAGCACCTGCCCCTGGAACCGCAGCACCCCGATGACCGCGGGCGCGGACAGCGGCACCGGCGTCACCATGCGAAGGGGCAGCGCGGCGCGGAGCGACTCCAGCGGCAGCGCGTAGCGCTCCTCGCCCAGCGGGAACTCGGCGATCCAATGGACCGCCTCCTCGACGGTGCTCTCGCCCCGCTCGCGCAGGCGGGCCGCGCGGCGCGCCAGCAGGTCCCTGGCCTCGGCCTCCTGGGCCTCCTCCACCATCCGCGGAGTGACCTTCATTCGAGCGTCCCCAGGTTGAGGTAGGCGTCAGCGGACGCCTGGTAGAAGCGCGCCGGCAGGGCCTCGGGGCCCTCCACCAGCGCATCGGGCGGAAGCTGACAGGCGCGCGCCCGGAGCGCCCGCATCAACGGAAAGGCCGCGTCACGCGCACCGCCGCGCTCGCGCAGGAGCGCCAGCTCCAAGAGCCCGGGCAGGTAGTCCGGAGCCTGCTTCACGAGCGACTCCAGCACCGCGGCGGCCCCGGGCTCATCGCCCTCCTCGATTCGCTCCAGCGCATCCAGGTGCATGCGCGAGGGCATGGGCGGAGGCGCCACCAGCGCGGGCGGAGGAGGCGGCGGCGGGGACACGCGCCGAGGCGGAACGGGACGCGGCACGGGGGCGCGCACCGGAGGCGGCGGGGACAGCTCCCCTGGCAGCGGGCGGCGGAAGGCCTGTAGCTCGGGCGGACCCTCGCGAACCAGCCCCGCGGGCACGCGGTCCACCTCCACGGTGCCCAGCATCAACAGGCCCCCGGGCACGAGCGCGCTCGCCAGGTGCGCGATGGCCACGTCGCGCGCGGCCGTCGAGAAGTAGGTCAGCACGTTGCGGCAGAGGATGACGTCGAAGTGCCCCCAGCGCTCCAGCGGCGGGGCCAGGAGGTTCGCCGGGGCGAAGTGGGTGACGCGGCGGACCGCCGGGTGGATGGTGACGTGCCGGCCATCCGCCTCGACCATGTAGAGGGGAAAGAGCTGCGGGGCGGACTCGCGCCGAGACCAAGAACCGTAGGTCGCGCGGCGCGCGGTCTCCAGGCTCGCCTCGTGGATGTCGGTGCCCAGCACCTCCACGGCGACGCCCGCGGGCGCGCACGCCAGGAGGCACGCCGCCAGCGAGTAGGGCTCCTCGCCGCTGGCGCACCCCGCGCTCCAGCCGCGCAGCATCAACCCCCCCCGGCGCAGCGCCGCGGGGATGCCCTCGTGCGCGAGGAACCGGAAGTGCTCCGGCTGGCGGAAGAAGTACGTCTCGCCCACCAGCACCGCGCGGACGAGCTGCGCGGCGAGCGGCGAGTCCGGGCGGAGCAGCTCGCCCAGCAGCTCACCCACGGCGCGCCCGCGAGCCATCTCCGCGCGCACCACGCGCTCCAAGGCCTCGCCCGCGATGGCGTCGTCGCGGAAGCCGGTCGTGGCGGCCACCACCTCGCGCGCGCGGGCGAGGAGCCGGGGGTCGAGCCCTCCGCTCATGCGCTCCGCTCCACCTCCACCGGCGCCAGGAGCGTCGGCAGCTCGCGCAGGAGGCCGCGCGCGATGAACACCTTGGGGTCCAGGATGGGCTGGTTGCGGCCACCCACGCGCAGCATCCCGATGAGGCCCTCGCGCAAGAGGCCATGGTCGGCGCCGCCCACCGTCTCGCGCCGGTCGATGTCCGCCGCCGCGTACTCCTCGGGATCGCGCACGGTGTCCACCGCGAGCGCCAGCGCCACGCCATCCACCTGGATGACCACCAGCATGCGCTCCACGAGCGGAACCTTGTGCGCGGTCCCCAGCCGCTGCGCCACGTCCAGCACGCACACCGGCGCGCCGCGCAGCTCCACGTAGTCACGCAGGTACGCGGGCCCCGTGGGCATCGGCCGCGTCTGCGGCTGCAAGAGCACCTCGCGCACCGCGTCCAGCGGCACGGCGAACTCCAGGTCGCCCACCGTCAGCCGCAGCACCAGCAGCGAGCCCGTGCGCATGCGGCGCCGCGCGCTGGCGAGCGCGTCCCCCACCGTCTGCAGCAGTTCGTCGGCGCGGAAGGGCTTGGCCAGGAACGCCTCGGCGCCCAGCCCCATGCACGCCTCCGCGCGCGACTTCTCCGAGGAGATGATGATGACCGGGATGCCCGCCAGCACCGGATCCGCCTTCATCCGTTGCAGCACTTCATCGCCATCCATCTCCGGCATGGACAGGTCCAGCAGCATGGCCGCGGGTTGCAGCCGGCCCACCTTGTCCAGCGCCTCGCGCCCGTTGCTGGCGGTGTGGATGGTGTAGTGGCCCGAGAGGATGGCCCGCTCCAGCGCCAGGATGGCGTCGCTGTCGTCAACGAGCAGCAGGGACGGCAGGCTCACGGCTCAGGTCCGGGGCAGGAACTGGCGGACGGTCTCCGTCAGCTCATTGTGAGACACCGGCTTCTGGATGAACGCATTGGCCCCGGCCTCCGTGCCCTTCTGCCGGAGGTCCACGCTCTTCTCGGCCGTCAGCAGGATGACGGGCACCGCCCTCACCTGCGGCATGCTGCTGGCGCGCAGCTCCTTCACGAAGGTGATGCCGTCCATGCCCGGCATGTTGATGTCCGCGATCACCACGCTCACGGGCACAAGCCGCACGAGCTGCAAGGCGCGCGCGGCGTCGTCGGCCTCGACAATGCCTACCTTCAAGTTCATCAGGTAGATCTTGAGGATGTTGCGGACGGTCGGGCTGTCGTCGACCAGCAAGACGTTGGTGCTCACTGTGCCACGGCTCCTCACGCCGGCCCCGCGGAGTGCGGGACCGCCGGCGTTTCTTCGCAAATCCTACCGTGAGCCCTCTCATGGGAGAAAGCGGCACCGGCGAGACCCGGTGCGAGACCGGACAGCCGAGTGACGCACTCCCCCTTGCTTCCGCGCCGCTAACCCCCGGACGGCTTGCCGGGGGCCGGGGCGGTCGCCTCGGACTCGGCCTGCGCGTCCACCGGTGGCGCACCCACCGCGTGGTATCCGCCATCCACGTGGACCATCTCGCCCGTCGTGGAGGGCATCCAGTCCGACAAGAGGGCACAGACCGTGCGGGCCACCGCGTCGTGGCTGTCCTTCTCGCTCCACCCCAGCGGCGCCTGCTGGCCCCAGCCCTGGGACAGGGACTTGAAGCCCGGGATGCCCTTGGCGGCCACCGTCGCCAGCGGACCGGCCGCCAGCGTGTTCACCCGGATGCCCTTGGGCCCCAGGTCGCGCGCCAGGTAGCGCACCGTGGCCTCCATCGCCGCCTTGCACACCCCCATCCAGTCATAGATGGGCCACGCCATGCGGTTGTCGAAGTCCAGCGCCACGATGGAGCCCCCGCGCGGCATCAGCGGCAGGCACGCCATGGCCAGCTCCTTCACCGAGAACGCGGAGATGCGAAACGCCGTCTGCGCGCTCTCCCAGGGCGTATTGAGGAAGTTTCCGCCCAGGGCGTCCTCGGGGGCATAGGCGATGGCGTGCAGCACGCCATCCACCCGGTCCCACCGCTGGCGCAGGGCCTCGGTGAGGGCGGGAAAGTGCGCGGGATTGGTGACATCCAGCTCCAGCACCTCCATGCCGGGCTTGAGGCGCTTCGCGCTCCGCTCGGTGAGGGACTTGGCCCGGCCAAAGCCGGTGAGGAGGACGTCCGCGCCCTGCGCGATGGCGTGTTCCGCGACGCCGTAGGCGATGGACTGAGGGGTGAGCACCCCGGTGATGAGCAGCTTCTTGCCCTGGAGGAGCATCGGCGAGAGCCTCGGGAGGGGGAAAGGGATTGGAGGGGGCTGTCTAGCACTCCTTCCCGCCGGGAGGGATGAAAGCCCACCCGCCTTTTATGGGGACCGGACGTGAAGTTCCGCTCACGTGGGGCATGATTCCTCCTTTCTCCCCGGAAAGGCCGTCCGGTCGCCCCCCAGGGGCTCAACAAACGTGCGGCGAAAACCCCCCAACGGGGCGCCCTTCCAGTAAAAGACGGGCCGCCATGGCGAATTTCCAGGACACCTTTCTCTCCGGTGGCAACATCGACTTCATCGAGGGGCTCTATGCGCGCTTCCTCGAGGACCCCGCGAGCGTGGATCCCAGTTGGCGCGAAGTGTTCGAGCGCAACTCCGGAGCCGGTCGCCCCATCTTCAACACGAAGCTGATCGAGGCGCCGCCTGCCGCGCCTGCCAAGGCCAATGGCAAGGCGGCCGCCGCACCGGGGAAGGCCGCGGCGCCGGCCCCCGCGCCCGCCGCCGCCCCCGCCGTGGATCAGGACACCCTCGGCCTGCAGGCCAAGGTGGATCAGGCCATCACCGCGTTCCGCCTGCGCGGCCACCTGCGCGCCACGTTGGATCCGCTCGAGCGCCCGCGCCCCGCGCTGGAGCATGTGGCGGACATGGGCATGGTGGACGAGAAGCACTTCTCCGCGCGCGAGCTGACGCAGAGCGTGGAGGGCAACGGCGTGTTCGCCGAGCCCCGCGTGCAGCTGAGCGCCCTGCTCACGCGCCTGCGCGGCACGTACACCGGGCACATCGGCGTCGAGTTCATGCAGATGCTCGACAGCGAGCGTCGCCGCTGGCTCATGCAGCGCATGGAGCACAGCGAGAACCGCACCGCGTTCTCGGTGGAGGACCAGCGCCACATCCTCACCAAGCTCTCCTACGCGGAGGGCTTCGAGAACTTCCTCCACACGAAGTACGTGGGCGCCAAGCGCTTCAGCCTGGATGGCGGCGAGGCCCTCATCCCCATGCTGGACGCCATCAATGAGGTCGGCTCGGCCATGGGCCTCAAGGAGGTCGTCATCGGCATGGCCCACCGCGGCCGCCTCAACGTGCTGACGAACATCCTGGGCAAGAAGCCGGACCAGATCTTCAGCGAGTTCGACGGCCCCAAGGACCCCAAGGCGTACCTGGGCCGCGGCGACGTGAAGTACCACATGGGCTTCTCGTCGGATCACACCACCCGGACCGGTCACCGCGTGCACCTGTCGCTGGCGTTCAACCCCAGCCACCTGGAATGCGTGAACCCCGTCGTCGAGGGCCGCGTGCGCGCCAAGCAGGACCGCGGCGGGGACACCGAGCGCGTGGGCGTGATGCCGCTGCTCATCCACGGCGACGCGGCCTTCATCGGGCAGGGCGTCGTCCCGGAGACGCTCAACCTGGCGGGCCTCAAGGGCTACACCACGGGCGGCACGCTCCACGTCGTCATCAACAACCAGGTCGGCTTCACCACCGACCCGTCCGACTCGCGCTCCAGCATCTACGCCACCGCCATCGCGCAGATGCTCGACATCCCCATCTTCCACGTCAACGGCGATGACCCGGAGGCCTGCGTCCATGTGGCGCGGCTGGCCGCGGAGTACCGCCAGACGTTCAAGAGCGACGTCGTCATCGACCTCATCTGCTACCGGCGCTACGGCCACAACGAGGGCGATGACCCCTCGTTCACCCAGCCGCAGATGTACGACCTCATCCGCAAGCACCCCACGGTGCGCACGCTCTACGCGCAGGAGCTGGCGCAGAAGGGCCGCATCTCCGCGGAGGAGTCCGAGGCGCTCAAGCAGCGCTGCCTCCAGGAGTTCGACGCGGCGCTCACCCGCGCGCGCCAGGAGAGCCAGTTCAAGGAGCCCAGCGCCCTCGAGGGCCTGTGGAAGGCCTACAAGGGCGGCTCGCTGAAGAACGCTGCGGCCGTGCCCACCGCGGTGGACAAGGCCACGCTGCGCGACGCGCTCCAGAAGCTGTGCACCCTGCCCGAGGGCTTCCACGTCCACCGCGACGTGGAGCGCACCGTCATCAAGAAGCGCCTGGGCATGCTGGAGTCCGAGGAGCTGCAGTGGAGCGAGGGCGAGTCGCTCGCCTACGCGACGCTGCTCTCCGAGGGCTACCCGGTGCGCCTGTCCGGCCAGGACAGCGAGCGCGGCACCTTCAGCCACCGCCACGCGGTGCTGCACGACGTGCAGACGGGCGAGGAGTACGTGCCCCTGCGGCAGTTCCCCACCGGCCGCGCGACCTTCCAGGTCTACAACAGCCCGCTGTCCGAGATGGGCGTGCTGGGCTTCGAGTACGGCTACAGCCTGGACGTGCCGGACGGCCTCACCCTGTGGGAGGCCCAGTTCGGTGACTTTGCCAACGGCGCGCAGATCATCATCGACCAGTTCATCGCCGCGGCCGAGAGCAAGTGGCGGCGCCTGAGCAACCTCACGCTGCTCCTGCCCCACAGCTATGAGGGTCAGGGCCCGGAGCACTCCAGCGCCCGCCTGGAGCGGTTCCTGGACCTGGCGGCCGAGGACAACCTCCAGGTCTGCTACCCCACCACCCCCGCGCAGATCTTCCACCTCCTGCGCCGCCAGATGGTCCGGCCGCTGCGCAAGCCGCTGGTCATCATGTCGCCCAAGAGCATGCTGCGGCGGCCGGAGGCCACCAGCAAGCTGGACGAGCTGGCCACGGGCACCTTCCGCGAGGTCATCGCGGACAAGGGCGACCCGGCGAAGGTGACGCGCCTGCTGCTCTGCAGCGGCAAGGTGTATTACGACCTGGTGAAGGCCCGGGACGAGCGCAAGGACGAGAGCATCGCCATCGTCCGGGTGGAGCAGCTCTATCCCTTCCCCGTCGACGAGCTGGCAGGGCTCGTCGCGAAGATGCCGAAGCTCACGGAGCTCTTCTGGGTCCAGGAAGAGCCCCAGAACGCGGGCGCGTGGCACTTCGCCCTTCCCCTCCTGCTTGACCTGGTGGCCCCGCGCACGCAGTCCCCGGTGAAGATTGGCTATATCGGGCGCGCGGCGGCAGCCAGCCCCGCCACGGGCTTCCCCAAGACTCACGAGTACGAGCAGCAGCTCATCATCGAGGAAGCCATCCTCCGAGGAACCAAGAATGGCCGTTGAACTGAAAGTGCCCCCCCTCGGCGAGTCCATCACCGAGGCCGTCGTCGGCAAGTGGAACAAGAAGATGGGTGACGCGGTCGCCGCGGACGAGCCGCTCGTCGTCCTGGAGACGGACAAGGTCACCATCGACGTGCCCGCGCCCGCCGCTGGCACCATCGCCAGCATCGCCTTCAAGGAGGGCGACAAGGTGCGCGTGGGTGACGTGCTCGGCCTCATCGAGGCCGGCGCCGGCGCTGCCGCCGCGAAGCCCGCCGCCGCCCCGGCTCCGGCCGCCGCGCCCGCTCCGGCCGCCGCGGA